>NZ_JAIWHV010000001.1 GCF_020177375.1 Saliphagus infecundisoli
TACGGATCGCGGAATCTATCGATTCCGGCGATCCGCCAATCCCCAGCGCCACAGTTGGTTCACCATTGAGAGACCACTCATGAGACTGCTACGAAATCGGTCTGACGGAAGGTCGCTATCCAACTACATATTATTCAGCGCATTCAGATCCCTGGTATGAATACATTATTCGAATATCCGGTGAGTTCCCGTTACCAGTGTCCTGGTCCTCAACTTCTCCCCTTACCATTATGGTATCTCCATCCCAATCAGAAGTAGAGACCTCCTGCCAGGCACCATCATTCACCCGCATCTTGACACTGTACTGGCCTGAATCGGACGGAAGCTCTTCATGTGGGATAGTGAACCCATCAACTCTTGTTTCGTCTGGTCCGTCAATGAGTTCTTGTTTTGGATCAAGCTCTTCGGAGCGTTCGATCAATACAGTGTCGTCCTCTATGAGCCGGAGTTCCCCTACTACGGACTCGGAAGAGCTATTTGACAACCCGACACTGCATAGAATAATCGCATTTTCGCCATTGCTTTGGCCGCTCAAACACCCGCTAAGGACGATACCACCCCCGATCGAAACAATAGTGCGCCGAGTCAATGAGTCCATAGAAAATGTCATATCACAATTGGTAAATAATTTGGGGAGAACGACCAGCTAATATTCCATTCGCACCTGCAGTGAGCGTGTGCCGAAGACTGCGCGGGTGGAGACAGTTCTCTGACGGCCTCTTTTGCGCTACCAAAAGAACTCGAAGCGGTGGAACGACGTTACTCGGCGGAGATGACGTCGTCGATCCGGGTGATCATCGTCGCGGCCTCGGTCGCGCTCTCGACGGCCTCCCGTTTGACGTCTGCGGGATCGACGATGCCGTACTCGACGGGGTCGGCGATCGAGACGTCCTCGCCGTCGGTGACGAGACCGGCCCGGCCGCTCGACTCGTGTTCGGCCCGGAGATCGACGAGGACGTCGATCGGGTCCTGGCCGGTGTTGGCCGCCAGCGTCCGGGGGACGATGTCGATCGCGTCCGCGAAGGCCGTGACCGCGAGCTGTTTGCGGCCCTCGATGCCGGCGGCCTCCGAGCGGATGCGGTCGGCGATCGCGATCTCGGTCGCGCCCGCGCCGGGGACGACCTCGCCGCTTTCGAGTGCGGTCGCGACGACGTCTAAGGCGTCGCCGATCGCGCGCTCGAGTTCGTCGACGACGTGTTCGGTGCCGCCACGGACGAAGACGGTGACGGTCTCGGCGGCGGCGCCGCCCTCGACGAACGCGAGGTCCTCGCCGGCGTAGGTGTCGGTGTGGACGTGGTCTGCGTGGCCGAAGGCGTCCGCGTCGAGATCGTCCAAGTCGCCGACGCGGGCGGCGCCGGTCGCGCTCGCGATCTTGCGGGCGTCGCTACTGGAGACGTTCTCGAAGGCGAGGACGCCCTCGTTCGCGAGCGCGCTCGCGACGCGGTCGTCGACGTCCTCGGTCGTGAAGACGACGTCGACGCCGCTGTCGGCGACGGTCTCGGCGTAGCCCGCGAGCTCGCTTTCCTCGGCGTCGAGGGCGGCGTTGAGCTGGTCGATCGACTCGATGGAGTACTCGGCGTCGACGTCGCCGGTGCGGACGCCGAGTTCGACGTCGACGATCGCGACGTCGGCGTCCTCGACGGAGACCGGCATCTCGCTGTGGGCGGGTTCCTCGTCGACGATGATCCCCTCGATGAGTTCGGTCGCCGAGGAGGAGGCGCCGACCTCGGTGTGGACGTTGACGTTCTCGCGGACGACGCCGTCGTCGCCGTCGACGTGGCGGATCGCGTCGACGACCGTCTCCGCGAGGACGTCGGCGGTCAGCCCACCGGTGCCCTTCCCGGTCATGCTCGATTCCGCGACCTGACCGAGGACCTCGTCGTCTACGTCCTCGCCCAGTACCTCGTCGTCGACCGCCTCGAGGGCGATCCGGGAGGCCTCGTGGTAGCCCTCGACGATCGTCGTCGGGTGGACGTCCTGCTCTAGGAGGTCTTCGGCCTCCTCGAGGAGGGTGCCCGTGACGACGGCCGCCGTCGTGGTTCCGTCGCCGACCTCGTCCTCCTGGGTCTCGGCGACCTCGACGATCATCTGGGCGGCGGGGTGTTCGATGTCCATCTCCTCGAGGATGGTCGCCCCGTCGTTGGTGATGACGACGTCGCCGCCCGAGGAGACGAGCATCTTGTCCATCCCCCGGGGGCCGAGGGTCGTCCGGACCGAGTCGGCGACGGCCTTCCCGGCCATGATGTTCGACGATTGGGCGTCCCGCCCCTGGGTTCGCTGACTGTCCTCGCTCATGATGAACATGGGTTGTCCGCCCATGCGTCGCTGTTGTGCCATGTGTCGATCCTCACTACCCTGTCGTTAGCACTTCTATATAAATGTTTCTCTCCCGGCTCGCTTCCCTCGTGCGATCCCTACCGGAGGTCGTACCGGCGGACCGCCCGGTCCTGTCGGGCCGAGAGCCCGTGGGGGTTTCGCCGCTGGCCCCCGTCCTCCCCGCGGGCGGATCGCCCGTCCCTGAGCCCGCGGGCCGTGCTGCGGACGACCGCCGCGCCGTTGCCGACCCAGCCCGTCGGGGTCGAGTCGCCGGTCGCGACCGCCCGGACCTCCTGGGAGGCGTCCCGGAGCGCGCTCCCGGCCGCCCGCGCGAGGACCATCGGGCCGAGCCCGTAGTTCTTCGCCAGCCGGTAGCCAAGCGACCGGTAACAGACCCCCCAGTTGCGCTCGAGGCGGCCGCCGTCGGTGCCGACCTCGTGGCGGGCGGCCATCCCCCCGCTCCAGGTGACGTCGTACCCCATCGCCGCGACCCTGTGGGCACAGTCCTTGGCTCCGCCCGTCTCGAGGTACTCGTCGAACCCGTCGAGGGCCTCGATGACCTCGCGGTCGAAGGCGACGTTGTCGCCGTCGAAGCCGGTGACCGCCCGGCCGCGGACGGGCCGTGGGTCCGACGGCGACCGGTCGTCGCCGGCCGGGCTCCCGACGCCGTCCCGGACGGGGCCGGTCACGACGTCGGCACCGCTCGCGCTCGCGGACTCGAGGGCCCCGTACCATCCCCCGTCGACGGCGTACTCGCCGCCGACGAACGCGACGACGTCGCCCGTCGCCGCCTCGATCCCCGCGTTCCGCGAGACGTTCCGGTTGCGCTCGGAGATCTCGACTAAGACGTCGACGTCGTCGCGCTCGCGGACCGCCCCCGTCGTCCCGTCGGCGGAGGGACCGTTGACGACGACGACCTCGGTGCTCGCGGGCACCGAGGTCCGGAGGGCGTCGAGACAGGGCAGCAGTCGCTCCCGGCCGTTGAGCGTCGAGACGACTACCGAGAGCTCCATACTCATGGATAGTTTCCGCGATCGGTAAAATAGGCTGGGGTTCGGGCGTCCATCAGCGGACGCGGGCCGTCCAGTAGGAGACGGAGGCGAAGTGGTCGGCGGTCGGAAGCGCCCCGACGGCCTCGTCGGCCGCACGGATCGGGGCCGCAAGGGCGTTCGGGATCGCCCGGTAGAGCCCGTAGGGCACGAGGAAGTCGTCGGCGACGTCCACGAGGGTGAGGTCCGCCTTCGCAAGCAGGACCGCGACCTCGCTCTTCGAGTACAGCCGCGACCCCATCGGCAGCGCCCAGTTGTAGATGCTCCGGGCCGAAAAGCGGTTGAACGTGTCGAAGACGATCCGGTCGCTGGCGACCCGGCGCATCTCCCGGAGGAAGCCCTCGGGGTCGTCGGCCAGGTGGAAAAACCGCATTGCGACCACCGTGTCGAAGTGGTCGTCGGGGAAGGGGAGCCGACCCGCGTCGCCCCGGAGGAACTCGAGGTGATCCGCGACCCCCGCCCGTCGGGCCTTCTCCCTGCCCTGTCGGAGCATCGCCGCCGAGATGTCCAGTCCCACCACGTCCGCGCCCCGCCGCGCCAGCATCGTCGTAAACCGGCCGGTCCCGCAGGCGATCTCGAGGATCTCCCGGCCCTCGACGGGCCCGACCGCCTCGAGGAGCGCCCGCTTCTCGCGTCGGTCGATCAGCCGACCGCCCCGGGAGAACCGTTTGTCGTCGTACTCCTCGGCGACGTCGTCGGCCTGATACCACTCCTGTCCTTTCACGCTGGGCGGATCTACACTTCCCGGAGGATAAAGAGGTACTGGAGTCGGCCGACGGATCGGCTTTTGGCCCCTGATACCGTAGGACACCTATGCCCACCTGCACCCACTGCGAGACGACCCTCGACGCCGAGGAGCTGGTGCGCCACGAGTCGGGCGACCTCCTGTTCGTTCACTGCCCGTCGTGTGGGGCGTCGATGGGAACGTACCGCGAGCCGGGGATCGGACGCTGACCGCCGGCCGACCGTCCGCACCTAATACATAATTCTACCATATATATACACCTATTATAAACAAGATTGTAGGTATCCACATATGGGGAAGCTTTACCAACGCCGATTCCGCACTCCGGCTATGAGCACGAGTACCACCGACGATCCTGCCGCGAGCGACGAACCCCTCTCGGAGGCCGAGTACCGCGACCGCCTCCGCGAGCTTCCCCCTTCGGCGAAACTCGTCGCCAAAGTCTTAGAGGGCGACGCCCCCCTCTCGCAGGGCCAGCTCGCCGAGGAGTCGCTGCTCCCCGACCGGACCGTCCGCTACGCGCTGAATCGGTTGGAGGACGTCGGCCTCGTCGGCTCCCGGTACAGTTTCCGGGACGCCCGCAAACAGGTCTACTTCCTCGAGCGGTAGACGCTTCCGTCGCCGGGCGGTAGCACCGGCGTGGACGTTCGACGAGTTCCCGTCCCGACCGACACCCGCGCGCCGACGGGGGCGACCAACGCCTACCGTGTCGGCGACTGCCTCGTCGATCCGGCGGGCCGGACCGACCGCCTCGACGCCGCCGGCGCTTCCCACCTCGCGGTCACTCACACCCACCCCGACCACGTCGGCGGGGTCGCCGACTACGCCGACGGCCGGACGGTCTGGGCGCTCTCGGGCCACGCCGACCGTTTCGCGGCCGCGACGGGAGTCGAACCCGACCGCACGTTCGCCGAGGGCGATTCGGTCGCCGGGCTCTCGGTCCTCGAGACGCCCGGTCACGCAGTCGACCACGTCACGTTTTGCGGCGAGGACGCCGGCGAGGCGTTCGCCCTCCCGGGGGACCTCGCGACGGCGACCGGCAGCATCGTCGTCGGTCCGGACGGCGGGGGGATGGCCGCCTACCTCGACTCGCTCCGGCGCCTGCGGGACCGGAATCTCGACGTTCTCTACCCCGGCCACGGCGACCCGATCGAGGAACCCGCCGAGCGCTTGGCGGAGTTGATCGACCACCGTCTCGCCCGAGAGCAGCGGGTCCGGGAGGCGATCGAGGCCGGAAACCGCGTTCCCGAGGCGATCCGCGAGGCCGCCTACGAACGGGATCTGTCGGGCGTCTCCGACCTCGCGACCCGGACCGTCATCGCCCATATCGAGAAGCTGGCCGCCGAGGGTGTCGTGGAGTGGGACAGCGAACGGGTGCGGTGACGACGGGCTTTTCTCTCTGCCGGCGAATGGAGGGACGATGGACTCGCTCGAGGCAGACCTCGAACGCGCACGCGACCTCGCCGTCGCCGACCTCGCCGACGCGGTCGAGTCGATCGGCTTCGAGTGTACCCGATGTGGGGCCTGCTGTACGAGCGAGGCCGAGGACCCGCACACGGCGACGGTCTTCCCCGACGAAGTGCGGGAGATACAGGACATGAACGACTACGATTGGAGGGACGTCGCCCGGCCGATGCCCTACGGGCTCCGCGAGGGCGAGGAAGGCCCGGAGGGCGAGACCTTCGAATGGGCGCTCGCCACCGACGGCTGTGGCGACTGTACGTTCTATGAGGAGGAGGGAGGCGTCGGCGCCTGTACCGTCCACCCCGACCGGCCGCTGATCTGCCGGACCTACCCCTTTAGCGTGGTTCTCAAGGACGAGGGGGCGGGAGACGACGCGGGCGAGGACACCGAACTCGCACAGCCGATGGGCGCGGCCGTCGATCGGGAGGGGTCGGTCCGGGCCCACGAGTGCGAGGGTCTCGGCCGGGACATCTCGCGGGCGGACGCCGAGGAGCTCGCGGGGGCGCTCAAGGAACGCGCGATCCGCGAGCTCGAGGAGGCGATCGCCGTCCGCGAGGCCTACGAGCCCGCAGACCCCGGTTCGGGCGAGGTCGTCGTCCACGACTCGGAGGGAACGAAGCGGGCGGACGGGCGACCTCGGGGCGGGTAGCGGGAGCTATTTAGGCTCCTGGGGCGACCGTCGGCCATGGCCATGGAGTTCGACTGGAACGGGGTTACCCACGTCACGAAGGTCGACCCCGCAAAACCCCTTCCCGGGGACCTCGGGGTTCTCGCGGGGACGGACCTGATCCTCGTCGGCGGCTCCGACGGCGTGACGAGCGAGAACACCCTCGACGCCATCGGGGAACTCGAGTCGGCCGCCCCCGATGTGCCCGTCTTCCAGGAGCCGTACAGCGGCGACCACGTCACCCGGGAGACCGTAGAGCGTGCCGACGCGGTCGCGATCCCGGCGGTCTACAACGGCGACCGGGCGAACTTCGTCGGGAAACACGTCGATCTCTTCACCGAGGTCGCCCGCAAGCCGGAGGAGGTCCTCGGCTCGTCGGTCCCGTTCGTCGGCGACGCCATCCGGGAGCAGGCGACCGAGGCGATCGTCGACCTCGTCGGGAGCCTCTTCGGCGAGGGGTACGTCGTCCAGAACCCCGACGCCACGGCGGCCGCCACCGCGGGCGTCGCCGGGACCTACACGCCCGATCAGGTCGCGGGTGCGGCCCTCGCGACCGAGGCGTTCTACGGCTTTCCCGTCTTCTACGTCGAGTATTCGGGCACCTACGGCGGCACCGAGGACGTCACGGCCGCCGCGCGCTATCTCGAGGAGACGACGCTGCTCTACGGCGGCGGGATCGACGGCGAGAAGCGGGCCAGGGAGGTCCTCGAGGCGGGCGCGGACGCGGTCGTCGTCGGCGACTGCTTCCACGACGACCCGGCGGCGTTCCGGGCGACGATCCCCGAATAGGCGACGCCCGCCAACGGTTCGCGTCCCGACGGTACCGCACGGCCACGTGGGGACGACAATCCCGGTTCTTATTTGTCCTCCCCTCACTACCGCTTCCGAAATGTCGTCCGAGTCGATCACGGTCCACCTGATCGGGGACTCCACGATGGCCGAGAAGGAGCCGAGCGAACGTCCCGAAACCGGCTGGGGAACGCCGTTTGCCGACTTCGCCGACGACTCGGTGACGGTGGAGAACCACGCCCGCAACGGGCGCAGCACCCGGACCTTTCTGGCGGAGGGTCGGTGGCAGCCCGTGATACGCGACCTCGACGAGGACGACTACGTGTTCGTCCAGTTCGGTCACAACGACGAGGTCCCCTCGAAGGACCAGTACACGCCAGAGGCGGAGTTCACCGCCAACCTCGAGACGTTCGTCGCCGAGACGCGCGACCGCGGGGCGAACCCGGTGTTGCTCACGCCGATCGCGCGCCGCCGGTTCGACGGGACCGGCGACCCGGAAGACACCCACCGGGAGTATTCGAATCTGGTGCGGGAGGTCGCCCGGGCGCGTGACGTCCCGCTCGTCGACGCGGACGAGCGGAGCCGGTCGCTGCTCCGTGAACTGGGACCGCAGGGATCGAACTCGCTCTACAACCACCTGTCGCCGGGAGAGCACCCGAACTACCCCGAGGGCGTCGCCGACGACACCCACTTCAGCGAGCACGGCGCTCGCCGAGTCGCCCAACTGGTCGTCGACGGCATCGATGACCTGGACCTCGAGCTGGCTTCCCACATCGCCCGGGGCGATCGGCGAGACAGCTCCTCGTGACGTGGGGTCACCCGTCGCTCGAGCACGCTCGGGTTTTCGACGGCCGGAGCCGGACCGGAGCCGACGAGGCGCCGCCGGCCCGGTTAGAACGTTTCCTCGATGATCTCGCCGACGGCGAAGTTCGATTTGACCTCGCTGACCTCGATCTTGACGCGCTCGCCGACCTCGGCGCCGGGGACGATGATGACGTAGCCCCGCTCGACGCGGGCGATGCCGTCACCCTGTTTGCCGATGTCCTCGATCTCGACGTAGCGGGTCTCGCCGACGTCGACCGGCGGCTGTGGCTCCGAGGGGGGCGTCGACTCCGCGGGACGGGCCTCGCGGGCGCTCGAGCCGGTTTCCTCCTCGCGGTCCCGGGAGACGATCGCGACGCGGTAGACCTCCTCGGGGTCAATGTCACCGGTCTCGATCTCCTGGCGCGGGATTTCGACGACGTAGCGGTCGCCCTCGGTCGAGATCTCCGTGCTGAACAGACACAGGAGTTTGTCAGAGATTTCCATAGAGATCCTCCGTCTGCAGTCTACGGTCCCTCCGTAATAGAACTACCGACGACGGCCCGCCCGTTCGGGGTTTCCGAGTGCCGTTCGGCGCCGATCCCGGTCAGTCCGCCCGGCCCGGCACTCGCACGGTCGCGAACCGCTCGAGATCGACGTCGGGGCCGGCGACGCCGGCGGCCTCGGCGACCGACTCGTAGGGGCGGCCGACGACGACGTCCCCGGCGCGGCTCCGTCCAAGCCCCGGGATCGCCGTCAGCTCGTCCATCGAGGCCGCGTTGAGGTCGAGGGGGTAGGGGACGCCGGTCACCGAGCGGTAGCCGTGGTCGACGACGGCGACGTCCGCCGTCGTTCCGAGCTCGCGCTCGCCGGGGATCCCGACCAGCAGCGGGTAGGTTCCCAGCTGCCGGCCGAACGTCGTCCCGTCCTGGTGGTACTCGAGGTGGACGTCCGGGAGGACGGTTCCCGGCGGGGCGACCCGCTTGAGCATTGGATTGTCGATCTCCTCGCGGACCCGCTGCTTGTAGCGCTTGAACAGCTTCTTGTGGTCGTGTGCGATCTCGGCGCCCGTCTCGGACATCTCGGTGCCCGAAAACGCCATCACCTGGCGGATGTTGACCCGCCGGAGCATGAGCCCCTCCTCGAAGACTCGCTCGAGAAAGGCCATGTTGCGCTCGTAGGTCTCCTCGCGTTCGCCCTGGAGGCCGTGGAGGAGGTTGATCCCCGGGAGCAGTTTGGGGAGCCGTCGCGTGGCGTCGGGGCTGAAATTAGGAGCTGTGTCCTTCTCCCCTCCCGGGCGCCACCCCGCCTCCTCGTTGACGATCCGGACGGCCTCGAGACACTCCTCGGCGGTCACGTTCAGGTTGTTCTCCTCCTGGACGACGGGGTCGGCCGACTCGAGGCCGAACGCGGCGGTGTCTCCGGGAGTGTTGTGCTCGGCGATGATCCGGATCCCCTCGCGGCTCTTCTCGGGCCACTCGACGACGGTGATCGGGTTCATGTTGTCGAGGTGGAGCGTGCCGAGGTCGGGGACGGCCTCGCGGATCCCGCCGTAGAGTTCCCGGAGGGCGTCGGGGTTTGGCGCCTCGCCGTCGCCGCCGTAGGCGAGGATGTCGGCCTGGCGGCCGAGCCGGAAGTGGGCGGCGCCGTGGTCGGAAAGCGCGGCGACCTCGCCGACGACGCTCTCGGGGGGGCGAAAGTCGGGATCGCCGTACAGCGGTTCGGTACAGAACGAACAGCGGTAGGCACAGCCCCGCGAGGTCTCGAGTTCGCAGATGAGGTAGTCGGGGTGGTTCGGGTGTTGCTCGACGACGAATGCGCCCTCCCGGGCCCACCGGGTGACCTCGCGGACGTCGCGCATCCGGTTGGAAAAGCCCTCGAGGCCGCTCTCGACCAAGTCGTGGGCGGCGGCCTCGACGTCGCCTTTCGCGACGAACTCGAAGTCGAGGTCCTGGCGTTCGGTCTCCGTCGCGCCCGCGTTCTCCTCGCCGACGCCGAACTTGACGGGGCCGCCCATCAGGCTCGTCCCCTCGGCGACCCAGGCGAGTTCCCGAACTTCGTCGGGTTCGGCGGGCGTTCCGCCGACGTAGCTCCCGGGGACGGTCATCCCGCCGAGGTAGATCATGAGGTCGGCGTCCTCGACGTCCCGCCAGCGCCCGGACTCCTCGCGGAGGGCGTCGATCGTGTGGTAGGTGATCCGCTCGCGGGGGACGCCGGCATCGACGAGCGCGCCCGCAGTGTACCGGGGGTACGTCGAGATATAGGGCGGGACCCCGAAGTGTGCGGGCTCGTCGACGTAGCCGTCGACGATGGTCACCGACAGCGTTTCGGGCTCCGTCATCGTCGGAAGTAACCCCTCGATGCCTAAAACGATGACTACCCGCTGGTTCCCCTACCCGTGCGTTGATGGGTCTGCCGGTGATACCCCCACGCATGCCACCGACGAAGGAGGTCAAGTGTACCGACGACGGCTGCTTTCTCGACATGTTCGAGAACCACTACACCTACGACGTCCCCGAGGACCACGGCGTCGCCGACCTCTCGTGTCCGGTCTGTGGGGGGACCGACTGTCTCGAGGAGATCGAACTCTGAGGAGGTCTCGGGGGGCCCGGAGACGGCTCTCGCCCATCCCGTTCGCCCTCGGACGACGCGCGTCCGACGTTTATTTCGACAGGCAAAAACGATATGACGGTCCCCCGCGTACCGTTTCCCGTGCATGTCTGACGCATGGAGCCGCCCCTCGGCGGACCGGATCGGTGGGGGACGCCGATGAACGTAAGCGAGGTCGGCCGGTCGGCCCGCGAGCGGATCTACCGACGGATCGGGGCCGCAAAGAGCTACGTCCAGGAGAACCGGCCGCTTCCCGTCGACGTCCTCGAGGGAAGCCACTCCTATCTCGTCGTCTTCGACAGCCCCGGCGTCGGCCTCGAGGACGTCCAGGTCAGATACGTCGACGGCGGCGTCCGGATCCGGATCGACCGCTTCCGGGAGTTCCACGACGGGTTCGAGATGCGCTTTCCCGGCCGCGGGATGGCCCTGAGCGGCGAGGCGACCCTGCCCGAGGACGCGGTCGTCGATCCCGACGGCGCGACCGCGCGGCTCACCGACGTCGGAACGCTGAACGTCGAGATCCCCAAGGACGGAGCCGACGCCGACCGGGAGGCCAACCCCGGGGAGATCATCCTCGACTGATCGCGTCAGTCGACCGTCCGGAGCCCGCCGGCGGGGTAGCCGACGACCGTCGTCGCGCCCGCCGACCGGAGCGCCCGCGCCCGTTGCTCGATCCCCGCCCCTGCTCCGACGAGCGCGTAGTCCCGGGCGGCCGAAAGGAGGACGCTTCGGGCCCGCCCCGAGGCCGCCGAGTCGGTCGGCGCGCCCGCGGGCAGGGCGTCGGCGACCGGCCGGCGTCGGGCGACGTACGCGCCCAAGGCGTCGAGGATCTCGTCGGCGTCGTCGGTCGCGAGCGTCGGCGCGTACACCGCGATCTCGCCGTCGAACCCCGCGGCCCGCAGCGCGCGGAGGTCCTCCTCGGTCGTCCGCGAGAGCAACTCGTACTGGGGCGCGCCCGTCGCGAGCGCCGTCCGCTCGATCCCCTCGGTGCCGACCCAGGCGTCGGGTGCCGTCTCGAGTGCGGCCCCGAGCCGCGGGGCGATCGCCCGCTCGCGCTCCTCGTCGGTGAGGTAGGCGGGGTGGCCGGCGACGAGCACCCGGCCGGCGGCGGGCGGGAGCTCGGCGAGCAGCGAGTCGTCGCCCAGCGGGTCGAAGCCGTCGGCCCGGACCGGCGTCGTCACGAGGACGCGGGTCTCGCGGGCGAGGTCGGCGAGGGCCTCCCGGTCGGGGAGGTGCTCGCAGCCCTCGTAGTCGATGGCGACCGTCCCGACGGGGATCCGGGCGGCCGCCGACACCGGCGACTCGCTGGGCTTGATCGCGACCGCGTCGAGCGCGTCCCACGCCCGGCTCGTCTGCCGTGATCTCATCGATGTGCCCCCCTATCGCGGAACTCGATCCATCGTCTCTGCGACCATGGACCCCCTCCGGCGGTAGCGTGGAAAAGGCTGCCGCTTGGCGCGAGTGTGGCCGCCGTCGCCGTCGCTTCCGGGGGAGCACGCGAGAGAAGCGTGGCCGACGGGGCGGCCCCCGCGGCGGTCGGTCGCCGATACCTCCTCCGCTCGCTCTCAGAGCAGGAACGAGACCACGGCGAGCACGAGGAAGACGATCACGAGCCACTTCGCGATCGTCATCGTGACGCCGGCGACGCCGGTCGCGCCGAGCGCGGATGCGATTATTGCCAGTACGAAGAACGCGATTGCCAACTCTAGCATGGACTCACTTTCAGCCTGTCCTCATAAATGGGTTGAGCTTGGATACGCCGTATGCGGCGTCTGGAGCCCGATTTCGTCGGACCTCCGTCAGACGGCGCCGTCGCTCGAGCGATCGACCCGGTCTGCGGGTTCGAACCCGCTCGTCAGTTCGAGGAGCTGGACGAGGATCCGGCCGGTCGCCCCCCAGACGGTGTAGCCGTCAACGCGGAAGTAGTGGATGGTGATCTCGCCGTAGTGGGGGTGATCGCGGCGCTCGCTCTCGTAGTTGGCGGGATCGAGCAGTCCGGCGACGGGCAAC
This sequence comes from Saliphagus infecundisoli, assembly GCF_020177375.1. GTDB lineage: Archaea > Halobacteriota > Halobacteria > Halobacteriales > Natrialbaceae > Saliphagus > Saliphagus infecundisoli. The sequence continues at coordinate 12,452 of NZ_JAIWHV010000001.1, forward strand.
AGTGCGATCTCGGCGACCTCGCGGTGGTCGGGCTCGTAGGCCCGGTCGGGAACCGTGACGACGAAGGGGGAAACTGCGTACTCGGTGACCGTCCGGATGTCGTCGAGGCGGCCGATCACCTCCACTTCCTCCCGGAGCAGGCCGATCTCCTCGAACCCCTCCCGGAGGGCGGTGTCGAGGATCGTCCGGTCGCCGGGCTCGGCCCCGCCGCCCGGGAAACTCATCTGGCCGGGGTGTTCGCCGAGGTGGTCCGCACGTTTGGTGAAGAGGAGGTACTGCTCGCCCCCCCGCTCGACGACCGGCGCGAGCACGGCCGCATCGGAGGGCTGGTCCCGGATCTCGGCCGGCTCGTGGCCCGCGATCGCCGTCAGGTCCAGACGACGCTCGCACTCCTCGGTCATCAGCCGTCCTCCTCGAGCCCGGCGAGTGCGTCCTCGATGCGGTCGCGTTCGTCCTCGAAGTCCGCCGGCGCCCAGGCCTCGACGTCGTAGCTCGTATCGAGCAGTTCGCGGAGCCGGTCGCCGTCCCCGGCCCGGATCGCGGCCCGCACCGCCCGGTTGTACCGCCCGCGGACGGCGTCGGCCGCGGCCGCACGCTCTACGTCCCGGGGATCGACCGAGAGGATGTGCCGGAGGTCCTCGCCGCCCTCCGGGAGCGTCGGGAACGCCGTCGGGCCGGCGACGTAGAGGGACGTTCCGTCGTGGGTGACCACGACGACCCCGAACGACCGGCGGGCAGCGGCGAGCGCGGGGCCGAGTTCCGGCTCGGGGGCGCCGCTCCGGGCGGCCGCCTCCGAGAGGGCCCGCTCGAGCTCCCTTCGGGTGAGCCCGCCGAAGAGTTCGAGGACGCCGGCGAGTTCGTCGGCGCTCACGTCCATGGAGAGGTCATGGGCGCCCGCCTAGATGAGCCTTGCCCGATCACGTCCCGCCAGCTCCCCCCGTTCGGGCCGCCTTGAGGACCCGTTCGGGCGCGAAGGGGGCGTCGCTCCAGGCGGGCAGGCGCCGGTCGGCGCCCGGGGGACCGATCGCGCCCGCGTAGCGCTCGACCTGGTCGCGCTCGCTCGCCGGGTCGTACGCGAGGCCGTTGTGGGCCGCGTCCGCACGGTACTGGACGACCAGCCGCCGGCCCTCCGCCCGGAAGCGATCGGGGAGGCTCTCGTAGTCGGGATCGACGCCGAACTCCTCGGCCACCCGGAGCAGGGTCGCGACGACCTCCCGGCTCATCCCCTCCAACCCCTCGGTGCCGGCGACCGCGCGGTGGTCGTGGACGTGGCGGCCCAGATCGACCTGGACCGTCCCCTCGAACCCGGCGTAGGCGAAGGCGTCACCCAGGGTGCCGACCTCGAGGCCCCAGGCGGGCGGCGCGCGGATCTCGCGGGCGAACTCGGCGGTCGCGGCGAACTCGCCGGCCAGCGCGTACCGAAACGAATCGAGGTAGTCGAGGACCGGGGCGTCGCTTTCGGTGGAAAGCGCCCGGACCAGCGGCTCGTAACAGAGCCGGAACAGTCGGCCGTAGAGCCGGCCGTCCTCGACACGGGCGTAGTAGCCCTTCGCGAACTCGAAACCCGCCTCCGTCGCGAGCGGGGAGAGCAGGCGGGCGACGTGGCTCCCCTCGTAACTCGTCGCGTCGGCGTCGTGGACGACGACGTACTCGCCCGCGTCGGCCGCGGGCCCGAGCGCGAGCCAGACGTCCCGCCCCTTCCCGAAGCCGTCTCCCAGTCCCGCCCCCGCGAGCAGGTCCTCGACGGCAGGCGCGTTACACCACAGCACCGACAGCGGGAGGTCGTAGCCCGACAGCCACTTTCGGAAGCCCCCGATCCGCTCAGCGGGCGCGCGGACGGGGACGAAGACGCGGGCGGGCGAGAGACGCTCGAGTTCCGAGAGGGCAGCCTCGGCCGCCGGCGCGCCCCGATCGCGGTCAGTCATCGGGACGACGACCGCGGCCTCGGCGACGGGCGCCGTCGCCGGATCGAACCCCCCCAGCCGGTGGAGCGTCGCGACCCGCTCCTGGACGTACTCCATTTCCTCCCCCTTCGGGCCGAGGCCCAAAACGGGCGCGGTTCCGGCGATCCACAGAGACGCGATTCCTCGCGGGGCTGTGGCGGGCGATTCCGCCGTCGGGGGCTTCGTAATAGTTAAACGACGGACGCGGCTACCACCGTGTGGGCCAGGATGGCCGAACGGTAAGGCGCACGCCTGGAAAGCGTGTTCCCTTTCGGGATTCTGGGTTCAAATCCCAGTCCTGGCGTATTCTACCGCGAGCAACCCCGCGAGCGGAAGATACCCAACGAGGGGATTTGAATTACGGAAGACGCACGCTCACGAGCGAAGCGAGTGAGATCGTCTTCAGGTGGTTCAAATCCCTGTCCTGGCGTCGCGAGGGGCGAGCGAAGCGGGTGCCTCGAAGTGGCCGAACGGCGACGCCGTGAGGTGCCTTTTGACGCGAGCACTCCGCGAGCGATAGGTACCCGGATTCCCCCGTCTTCTGTCCGTCTCAGACGTCGACGTACTGCTCTTCCCACTCGCGGCGCGCCCGGATCGCCTCCCGTCCGGCCTCGGTGATCGCGTAGTAGTTCGTCCGGCGGTCGAGTTCGCCCTTCTCGACGAACTCCCTCTCGACGAGTTCGTCCAGATTCGGGTAGAGCCGTCCGTAGTTGATCTCGGCCTCGTAGTACTCCTCTAGCTCCGAGCCGACCGACTGGCCCGATGGCCTGTCGAAGCCGCTGATGACGTACAACAGGTCCCGCTGGAACCCCGTGAGGTCGTCCATCTCAACTCCCCTCGTCCGAATCGGGTCCGTCCTCGGCGTCCTGTTCGGACTGTAACACCTGCCGGATGTGGAAGTCCTTCTCGGTGGCCTCCTCTGCCTCCAGTGCCTTCTCGAGGTGCGTTCTCCAGTGTCGGGTGAGCCCCACCATTCTATACGACTACATACTGTCCGAGAAACTAAACTGTATTGATAGTTAATGGCGATTAGACGACGGAATTTCCTATAGGGACGGATGTCGCTGGACCCACTCGCGAGGTGGGCCGCCGGCCCGGATCGGGCATTTATTCGTCCCGACCCCTTAGCGCGGTCGTGACCCGTACCGACGACCGGATCGTGATGTACTCGGACTACGTCTGTCCCTTCTGTTACCTCGGTCGGCAGTCCCTCGACTCCTACCGCGAGCGTCGCGAGGACGACCTCGGGATCGACTGGCGCCCGTTCGACCTCCGGAGCGGGAAACGCGGTCCCGACGGCGAGATCGACCGCTCCGTCGAGGACGGCAAGGACGAGGGCTACTTCGAACAGGTCCGCGAGAACGTCGCGCGCCTGAAAGCGGAGTACGGCGCCGAGGGGATGCTCGCGCTCGAGGAGACCCCCGAGGTCGATTCCTTCGACGCACAGGTCGCCTCGCTTTTCGTCCGAGAGACCCGTCCCGACCGGTGGGAGGCGTTCGACGAGGCGATCCTCGAGGCGCTCTGGCTCGAGGGGCGCGACATCGGCGACCCCGAGGTGCTCGCCGGGATCGGCCGGGAGGTCGGCCTCGACGGCCGAGCGCTGCGAGACGCGATCGACGACGAGGACCACCGCGAACGCCTCCGGGAGCGGTTCGGGGCGGCCGAGCGCCGCGGGATCACCGGCGTCCCGACGTTCGTCTACGGCGACCACGCCGCCCGCGGCGCGGTCCCGCCCGAGCACTTGGCGCGCCTCGTCGAGGGCGAGTGACCGGGAGCCGGCCGGGGTCGCCGGCCGCTACCGCTCCGCGTCCGCCTCGGGGACGTCCTCGCCCGCTACGCCGTCGATCCGGCCCACGACCTCCCGGAGGGCGAACGCCTCGCCGATCGCGCTCTCCGCGAAGGGGCCGTCGGCGTTCGGGAACCCCCCGGTCGTCCCGAGTTCGTCCTCGACCGCGGCCATCAGCGCGCGCTCCGCCCCGGTCCACTGGCTCCGGCCGAACGCCTCCTCGGCCTTGGAAGGGGTCAGAACCCTGGTCGCGGTCAGCTCGCCCCCGCTCCTGGCGACGTGTTCCCCGACGACGAGCTCCAGGGGATCGGTCCGCCTGGCGTCGGCGGCGGCCTCGCGGGCCCGCTCTACGTAGCGCTCGGCCGCCGCGAGGTCGGCCCGGAGCGCCTCGAGCTTCTCGGGGGGAAGCTTGCTTCCGGTCGTTTCCTCGCCGTTGATCGTCGGCTTGGGGTCGTAGATCACCGCGCCGTGGTGGTCGGAGAGCACGTCCGTGAGCCCGCTTCGCTCGCCGCCCTCCCAGCTCGCGGTCCACTCGATCGCGGCCCGCCCGTGGGTGACGGTGACCGAGAACGCGAGGGCGAGTTCGGTGCCGTCGTCCGCACAGACGTGTTCGACGGTACCGAACTCGGGCGGCTCGGGTAGATCCGCGTTCTCCACCGCCGTAAGCGGCGCCACGTCGCGTCCACCCTCGTCCATAGTTCACGTGGAACATCGCCGTTGGTAATCGTTTCGGCCGGCGGCCACGAAGGGGAAGCGTCGTATATCAGGAGCGGCGAGGTTCGGGGGTGACACGGCGGAAGCTCTGGCTCGGCGCGGCGTTCTGTTTCGTCGCCGGCGACGGGATGGCGATGCAAACCCGGGGCGCGCTGCTCTCGAGCTTCGAGGAGACGTTCGGCGTCTCGGAGTCGCTTCTGGGGCTCGTGGCGCCCGCGGGAACGGTCGGTTTCGTCGTCGCGATCCTCGCGGTCGGGCTCGCGGCCGGTCGCCTCGACGTCAGGGCGACGATGCTCGTCGGCGCGGTCGCGATGACCTTCGCGATGGCCGTGACCGCCATCGCGCCCGTCTACGCCCTGCTCCTGGCGGCGCTGCTCGCCCAGGGCGCCGCAGGGGGGGTGTTCCGGGGGCTCGACAGGCCGCTCCTGAGCCACGTCTACCCCGACCGGCTGGGCCGGATCTTCGTGCTCTACTCGCTGGCGTGGTCGATCGGGGCAGTTTCGGGACCGGTGGTTGTCAGTACCGTGCTCTCGGTCGCCGACTGGCGGCTCACCTATCTCCTGCTGGCGGCCTGGTTCCTGCCCGTGGTCGCTCTTCTCTGGAAACTCGACTCCCCGTCGGGCTGGTCGGAGACCGAACTCGACCGGGCGGCGCTCTCCGAACTCCTCGGCCGGCCGGCGATCCGGGGCGCCCTGGCCGGGATGGCGCTGGTCGGCGGGATCGAGGGCGCGATCTTCACCTGGCTGCCCTACTACGCCGGGACCTTCCTCGAGCGCAACGTCGCGAACCTCGCGCTCTCTGCGTACCTGCTCGCGTACGTCCCCGGCCGGTACCTCTATGCTCGGCTCGTCGAGTCCGGGGGCTACCTGCGGCTCGCGCTCGCGACGACGCTGCTCGCGGTGCCCACGATCGCGCTCGCGCTGGTCGTGCTGTCGGGACCGGCGATGCTCCTCGCGGTGTTCGCGACGGGGCTCCTGATCTCGTCGATCTTCCCGCTGCTGTCGGCCTACGGCGTCGAGGCCGCCCCCGACTACAGCGGCCCCGTGAGCGCGCTCACCTCGGCGGCGACCTACGCCGGGATCGCCGTCGTTCCGACGACGATGGGCGTCGTCGCCGAGGTCGAAAGCATCGCGCTGGCGATGTGGATCCCGGTCTCGCTTTCGGTCGCCCTCGTCGTCGTCGTCGGCGCGACCGGCGGCCGGTCGCTGCTTCCGGGCGCTCGTGCTGGCGGATGAGCGGCCGAGAGGGAGGCCGAGGGTAGGGAGAGGGGACCAACCCCGGCGGCTCGGGTGACACGGAGCGGGACGGGGGAGCCACGCGAACGACAGGGGGTCGACGCGGGCCCCGGTCGATGGAACGAGAGAGCCCTATATCGTAACGCCCTCGCTACCGCGTGCCCGCGCCCGGTAGCCGTCGGCTACCCCGCGGTCCGCCGGGGGCCGGAGCCGTTTTGTCGCCGGCGAGCGAACGACGACCGGGAGGACCTAGAGGACCGGTTCGACGCCCGCTTCGAGGGCCCATACGAGCGCCGGTACAACATGGCGCCGGGCCAGCGGCTGCCGGTCGTCACCGACGCCGCGTCCGATAGGATCCGGTCTCTCGAGTGGGGCCTCGAGCCCGACTGGGACGGCGACCGGCTGATCAACGCCCGGGCGGAGACCGTCGCGAGCAAGCCCAGTTTCCGGGCGGCCTACGAGGGGGTCGGGCGCGATGGCGGTGTCGGCGAGAGCGAGGGCCGCGAGGCGGGGCGGTGTCTCGTCCTCGCCGACGGCTTCTACGAGTGGGCCGACGGCCAGCCCTACCGGGTCGCCTTCGAGGACGACCGCCCGTTCGCGATGGCGGGACTCTGGCGGTCGCCGGAGACCGAGACGACCCAGGCCGGCCTCGACGCCTTCGGCGGCGGGAGCGACGCCGAGGAGCCCGCCGAGGTCGGCTCCTTTACCGTCGTGACGACCGAACCCAACGCCCTCGTCGCCGACCTCCACCACCGGATGGCCGCGGTCCTCGAGCCGGACGGCGAACGACAGTGGCTCTCCGCCGAGGATCCACGGGGCGTGCTCGAGTCCTACCCCGCCGACGAGATGCGTGCCTACCCGGTTTCGACGGCGGTCAACGGCCCGGACACCGACGACCCGTCGCTGGTCGAACCGATCTAACTCCCTCACCGATCCGTTAGACGACGGCTCTCGCGGGGCATCTCCGCGTGTATTCTGGCCGGTTTTCACGCCACGGACGGCTCCGACCCCGATACGCTCGTCGTCGAGTTCGTGGGAGTCAGGTGAGTGGGCGAGAACGCGGACCGATGCCTCCGGCCAGAGGTCCCGTCGCCGTCGAATCACCATCGTTTGCGTACAGTCCGGGTTCTTTGCAGAAGTGTTACATTACGGGGCGATGTGGACCGTTCCATGCCGAGTTCCGCCGGCGTGGCGCTCGCCCAGGAGCCGGTGGTTCGGCCGGAACTCACGGCCGACGTCTTCGTCGTCCTCGGCGTCGTCGTGCTCGCGCTCGTGTTCTTTCTCACCGAGTGGCTGCCGATCGACGTGACTGCGATCTCGTTGATCGTCGTGCTCGTCGTCCTGGAGCCGTGGACGGGCATCGATCCGAGTACCGGCATCTCGGGGTTCGCCAACGACGCGACGATCACGGTGCTGGCGATGCTCATCCTCAGCGGCGGTATCGCCAAGACGGGACTCGTCCAGGAGCTCGGACGCCGGATGGCGTCGTTCGCGGGCGACAGCGTCCGGAAACAGCTGTTCGCCACCGTCCTCGCGACGAGCCCCGTCTCGGGGTTTCTCAACAACACGCCCGTCGTGGCGCTGCTCGTGCCCGTCGTGACCGACGTCGCGAACCGGGGGCACACCTCCCCGTCGAAGCTGCTCATCCCGCTGTCGTACGCCTCGCAGGTCGGCGGCATGCTCACGCTCATCGGCACCTCGACGAACCTCCTCGCGAGCGACATCAGCGGCCGTCTCGGGAGCGAGTACCCCGAACTCCACCGGTTCTCGATGTTCGAGTTCACGCAGTTGGGCGTGATCGTCGTCGTCGTCGGGGCGCTCTACCTGATCTTCGTCGGACACCACCTTCTCCCCGAGCGCGTCCCTCCGCGGGCGGACTACGTCGAGACGTACGACGTCGGCGACTACATCGCGGAGATAGCGATCGGTCCAGGGTCGCCCCTCGGGGGCGAGACGGTCGGCGACGCGACGACGATACTGGGCGAGGGAGTCGACGTCGTCCAGGTCGTCCGCGACGGGGATCGATCGGTTGCCCCCCAGCAGGTGGTTCGACTCGAGGACGGCGACGTGCTCGTGGTCCGAACGGGCCGAGACGCAGTCGAGATGCTCGAGAATAGTGGGGCAGTCGAACTCGTCGGCGACCCGCGATCGACCGAGGAACTCGCGCCGGTCGATTCCGAGAGCGTCCTCACCGAACTGGTCGTCTCGCTCGATTCGCGGTTGGTCGGCGAACGACTGGATCCCGAGCGCTTCCGTGTGGAGTTCGGCGCCGCAGTGCTCGGTCTCCGCCACCGTGGCACACTCATCGGCGGTCGGCTCGTCGGCCACCGTCTCGACGTCGGGGACACGCTCCTCGTCCAGGCGGCGCCCGACACGCTCGATCGCCTCTCCAGACGCGACGACGTGATCGTCGCTCGGGAACCGCCCCGACGGGAGTACCGCGCGAACAAGGCACCGATCGCCGTCGCGATCATGATCGGCGTCGTCGCCGTCGCTGCCCTCGAGCTCTACCCCATTTTGGTCTCGGCGCTCATGGGCGTGATCGCGATGGTCGTCACCGGCGTCCTCGACCCCAACGAGCTGTACGACGCCGTCGAGTGGGACGTCATCTTCCTGCTGGCGGGCGTTATTCCGCTCGGAATCGCGTTAGAACAGAGCGGTGCGGCCGCGTATCTCGCCTTTCTGGTCGTCTCGACGGCCGGCTTCCTTCCCACGATCGTCGTGCTGTGGCTGTTCTACATCGTCACCGGCCTCATCACCGAACTGATCAGTAATAACGCGAGCGTCGTCCTCATGATTCCGGTCGCAGCGGCCGCAGCAGCGGGCATCGATGCGAACCCGCTCGCGTTCGTCTTTGCAGTCACCTTTGCCGCCAGCACCGCGTTCCTGGGCCCGATCGGCTACCAGACCAACCTCTTCGTCTACGGCCCGGGCGGCTATCGCTTCACCGATTACTTCCGGATCGGCGCGCCCCTCCAGGTGCTTCTCTCGATCGTCACCGTCCTCGGAATCGCGCTGTTTTGGGGGTGTGATCGAAAGGGGACGGCCAGCCACTGCCCGACGGTGACTGGAGAGTCGATCACGGAACCCGTGTGGACCGGGAACGGTTTCGTCCGTCGTGGCCGAGTACCGAACGGAGCGAACGAAAAACCGATAACACCTCCGCTCCCGAGGTTCGGACATGGGAGAGGAGGTCAAGTCGGGTGATCAGGTCGAAATCGCATACGAATCGACGCGCTCCGGGAACGTGGTCTCGCGAACAGGGACCGTCGTCCAAACCCCGGACGGGAACGAGCGGAGCGTCCTGTTCGTCGAAACCGATGAGAACCAACTCACTGGCGTCACCGCCGAGTACGCGTTCAGCGTCTCGACCGGCGGGAACGATGCCGACGCGGAAGACGATTCCACCGTCCAACGAACCGTGTCTCTCGGCCCCCTCGCGTCCGTGACCAAACGATAACTCGGTCGTCTTCGCCGGCTAATTCGAGCCGGGGCGGCGGCACCATCGAGGCCGACGCCGGTGTCGGACCCGTCGAGACCGGGATCGGCGATCCCGGCCCGTGCCGACGGCGACGTCGTCGTGGTCCCCGGTCCCCCGAAGACGGTTGTCGTACCCGGCGAGAGCCGCTTCTACGACGCCCTTCTCCGTTCTACCCGTCTCGCTCCAGGACCTCGATCGCGACCAGTTCCTCGCCGGTGAGCGCGGCGACGTAGGCACCGCCGGCGATCGAGACGTGTGAGAAGGCGTCCTCGGGGAGGTCGTACATCGGGATCGCCCGGGAGGTGTCCCCGCCGCCGACGACCGAGAAGCAGTCGGTGTCGGCGATGGCCCGCAGAACGCCGACGGTGCCGTCGGAAAAGCGCTCGTCCTCGAAGACTCCGAGCGCGCCCTTGACGAAGACCGCATCCGACTCCGAGACGTGGTCGGCGTAGGTCGCGACGGTGTCGCTCCCGACGTCGAGAAAGGAGGTCTCCTTCTCGACGCCGTCGACGGCGACCTCCGCGCGCTCGCCCGCGTCGTCCTCGTAGGCGAGGTCGCTCGCGAGGACGAGGCGGTCGCCGTGGGTCTCGAGGGTCTCCTTGATCTCCTCGCGATTCTCGTCCCACTGGTCGTCGAACAGGTCGCTCTCGACGTCGTAGCCGACGTCGTGGCCCGCCGCCCGGAGGAAGAGTTCGCCGACGATCCCGCCCAGACAGAACCGGTCTACGCCCTCGAGGCGCTCGATCACGGGGATGAGGTCCTCGGCTTTCGTTCCCCCCAGGACCATCGTCACGCGGTCGAACTCCCGCTCGCGGATCGCGGAGTTGGCGGTGTACTCCGTTTCCATGACGGGTCCCGCGTAGGCGTCCATGACCAGGGGAAAGCCGACGATCGAGGCGTGGGCGCGGTGCGCCGCCGAGTAGGCGTCATTGACGTAGGCGTCGAACTCGGGGGCCAGGGTCCGGACGAACTCGCTTTCTGCGTGTTCTTCGGGAGTCTTCTCGGGCAACTCCTCGTCGCACATCCGGACGTTCTCGAGCAGGAGGACCTCGCCGCCCGCGAGGTCGTCGATCGCTTCGAGGGCCTCCTCGCCGAAGGTGTCGGCGACGAACTCGACCTCCCTATCGAGATGGTCGGCGAGGATCTCCGCGTGTTGCCCCAGCGAGACGAAGGTGTCCCGGCCGGGCCGGCCCTGGTGGGCCAGCAGGGCGAGGGCGTGGCCGTCGTCGAGCAGCCGTTCGACGGTCTCGGCGTGGCGCGAAAAGCGCCTGTTGTCCTTGACGACGCCCTCCTCGACGGGGGCGTTCAGGTCGAGACGGACGAGCAGGCGCTGCTCCGGCGGGAGGTCCTCGACGGTTCCGAACGAAGGCATGAGCCGAGAATCGCTCCGGGAGGGGTTAAATCCGGCCCTACGGCCGCGGCGAGGCGCCGCTTTCGGCCCGGCCCTCGATGAGGTAGGTCGCGAGATCGAGCATCCGGGCGGAGAAGCCGTACTCGTTGTCGTACCAGGTCAGCACCTTCGCGAGGCCGTCCTCGACGACCATCGTCGACTCGAGGTCGACGTACGTCGAGAACGGCAGCCCCAGGATGTCTCTGGACACGATCTCGTCGTCGGTGTACCCCAGCACGCCGGCGAGGTCGCCGTCGGCGGCCGCCCGAACGGCGTCGTTGATCTCCTCGCGGGAGGGGTTGCCCTCGAGATCGACGGTGAAGTCCGTGATCGACCCGCTCGGAACGGGCACGCGCATCGCCATCCCGTCTAATTTCCCTTCCAGCTGGGGGAGCACTTCGGTCGTCGACTGGGCCGCGCCCGTCGAGGTCGGGATGATGTTCTCGGCGGCGGCCCGACCGCGGCGGGTCTTGCCCGCCGGACCGTCGACGAGGCTCTGGGTGCCGGTGTAGGCGTGGACGGTCGTCAGGAGTCCCGATTCGATGCCGAACTCGTCGTCCAGGACCTTCGCGACGGGGGCGATGCTGTTGGTCGTACAGGAGGCGTTCGAGACGACGTCCTCGCCGTCGTACTCGTCGTGGTTGACGCCGTAGACGACCGTCAGAACCTCCTTGTCGCCCTTCGGGGGTGCGGAGATGATCGCCTTCTCGGCGCCGGCTTCCAGGTGCTGGGCGGCGTCGTCGTGGGTCCGAAAGAGGCCGGTGGCCTCGAAGGCGACGTCGACGTCGTGGTCGTCCCAGGGGAGGTTCGTCGGGTCGCGTTCGGAGGTGAGCGTGATCTCCTGGCCCTGGACGGTGAGGGTGCCGTCGTCGAGGGAGACGCCGTCCAGGCGACCTGCGACGGAGTCGTACTCGAGGAGGTAGGCCATCTTCTCGTCGTCCATGATGTCGTTGATCGCGACGATCTCGACGGTGTCGTGTGCGAGGGAGGCCCGGAGCACGTTCCGCCCGATCCGTCCGAACCCGTTCAGCCCGACGCGGACGGTCCCCTCGGCCGACTCGACGGAATGTTCACTCATGTATGAGTAATCGGGGCCCGCGCTAAAGAAGATACCCCTTCGGTCACGTTCCTCCCCCGTAGTGCCCTCGCTCTCCGAACATTGTCACGTATTACCGTGGGAGAAACCCGCGTCTTCCGGCGGTTTCCGGCGTTACAACTCTATTACGAGTAAACATCTATCAAATTTCTGCGAAATAGTTATGGGCGTCGGCGGTGGACCGGGAGGTAATGATCCGTGTCGGAATCAACGGGTATGGAACGATCGGCAAGCGCGTCGCGGACGCCGTCCGCGCCCAGCCCGGCATGCGCGTGGCGGGCGTCGCGAAGCGAAGCCCCGACTACGCCGCCGTCGGCGCCGACGAGACCGGGTACGATCTGTACGCCGAGGACGCGGCGCCGTTTTCGGCGGTCGATATCACCCCCGCCGGCGGCGTCGAGGACCTCGTCCGCGAGAGCGATGTCGTCGTCGACGCGACCCCCTCGGGGGTCGGCGCCGAGAACCGTCCGCTCTACGAGCGCCACGATACCCCCGCGATCTTCCAGGGCGGCGAGGACGCGACCGTCGCCGAGGCCAGCTTCAACGCCCGAGCGAACTTCGCGGAGGCGAGCGAGGCCGACTACGTCCGGGTCGTCTCCTGTAACACGACCGGCCTCTCCCGGCTGCTCGCGCCGATCGAGGAACTCGCGGGGATCGAGAAGGCTCGCGTGACGCTCGTCCGCCGCGGGGGCGACCCGACCCAGACCTCCCGTGGCCCGATCAACGACGTCGTCCCCGACCCCGTCTCCCTGCCCTCCCACCACGGTCCCGACGTCCGGACGATCTTCCCCGAACTCGCCATCGACACGATCGCCCTCCGGGTGCCGACGACGATGATGCACGTCCACGCGGTCAACGTCTCCCTCGCCGAGGACGCCGACGCGGGTGAGATCCGCGATCGGCTCGCCGGAGAGAGCCGCCTGCTTCTGGTTCCGGGCTACGCCGGGATCGAGGGGACGGGCGGCCTGCGGGACCTCGCGGGCGACGCCGGCCGTCCCCGGAACGACGTCTGGGAGAACGCGATCTGGGAGGAGTCGATCGCGGTCCGGGACGGCGACCTCTACTGTCTGCAGGCGATCCACCAGGAGTCGAACGTCGTCCCCGAGAACGTCGACGCGATCCGCGCGATCGCCGGCGAGGCCGACGCCGCCGAGAGCATGGCCACCACCAACGAGGCCCTCGGGATCGGCCTCGAGCGCTTCGAGGGCCGCGAGCGCGCCGCCGACCGCCAGATCGCCGACTGAGGGAACAGGTTTTTGCTCCGGCCGTCCCAACCCCGGGTATGGTCAGAGACGACCGCGACGAGCCCTTCGACGACTTCTTCCGGGAGATCGAGCGGATGATGAACGAGATGACCGGCGGCGCCAACGTCGGCGCCGGCGGCCCCGGAGGCGCCGACGCCGGCTTCGGATCGGACACCCACGTCGACATCCACGACGTCGGCGACGAGGTTCGGGTCGTCGCCGACCTCCCTGGCGTCGAGAAGGGCGACATCGACCTCGAGTGCGACGGGCGGACGCTGACGGTCTCGGCCCACAGCGAACACCGCGAGTACGACGAGCGCGTTTCGCTTCCCCGCCGGGTCGACGAACACACCGCCGAGGCGACCTACAACAACGGCGTCCTCGAGGTCGTCTTCGACCCCGCCGCCTCCTCCTCGGACATCAGCGTCGAGTAGCCCGGTCGGCGGTCGCCTCGATGGCCCCCGCCAACCGGTCGTAAAACTCCGGCTCGTACTTCGTCGCCCGATCGATCGTCGGCCGGGCGTTGGTCTCGTTGACGACCGCCCGCTCGTCGGTGACCAGCAGGTCCACCCCCAAAAAGGGGATCTCCAACTCGGCGGCGACCGCCTCGGCGAGGTCGCGGAGTTCGGCGGGAAGGTCGATCCCGGTCGCCTCCGCCCCCCGGTGGACGTTGTGTTTCCACTGCCCCGCGGCCCGGGCGGGCTCTGGCAGCCGTCGCTCGACGGCGCCGACGTACTCGCCCTCCAGGACCATCACCCGGTAATCGACGGCGTCGGGGAGGTACTCCTGGACGAGAAACGACTTGTCGCCGGTCGCGTGGTAGTCGTGGACCATCGAGAGGTAGTCACAGATCCCCAGAAAGGAGTCGGCGTCGCCGGCGCGGGCGACCCCGATCCCGCGGGTCGTCGAGTTCGGTTTGACGACCACGGGCGGCTCGAACCGCTCGAACGCCTCGAGTAGTTTCCCGGGATCGACCTGGCTCGAGACGTACACCGAGTCGGGGACCGGGAGGCCGGCACGCTCGAGGCGGGCGAGCACCTCGCCTTTGTTGCGCGAGGTCATGACGGCCTCGCGGCCGTTGAGCCAGGGGACCGAGAGCAGCGCGGTCGCGACCCCGCCCTCCATCACCCGGCCCGGAAAGACGAAGCCGGCGTCGAACTCCTCGGGCGACCAGGGCGGGTCCGCGAGGGAAGTGGTCCGCTCGCGGACGGGGACGTGACGGACCGCGATCCCCCGCTCGGCGAGGGGGTCGGCTATCCGTTCGAACGTCTCCTCACTGTTGGCGACCGCGAGCTCGAGCATGTCCGAGGATCGCAGCGACGGGCCAAAAGCCCCCCGACGACTCGATCCGGGTCAGTCCCCCTTTCCGGTCTCCGACGTCCGGTCGTCCCCGGAGCCCTGGTCGCCGATGATGACGGTGTTCTCGACCAGCATCCGATGGCCCCGCCGGATGCGTTCGGACAGCGCCTGGTGGGAGACGCCCATCTCCTCGGCGAGGTCGTCCATCGAGGCCTCTCGAGGGATCTCGTAGTAGCCCTTCTCGAAGGCCGAAAGCAGAGTGTCCTGTTGGCTGTCGGTCAGCCCGAACCGGCCCTGTCGGCCGTCGTTGACGTCGTAGATCGTGTGGATCTCCATCGCGAGCCCGCGCTCCTCGCAGTAGTCGTGGGTCCGCGAGAGCGCCTCCCGGCTCGGAAAGAGGATGCGGAGCGTCCAGTCGTCGCCGTTGCCCTGTGCCGACAGGATCGCGCCCTCCTCCTCGACCAGGATCCGCACGAGGGTGTCGATCCGCGCGACCCAGTCCATTCGGTACAGTCGTTCTTCCTCGAGGTCCGCGATCCGCTCGAAGTCCTCGACGGTATCGTCCTCGGCGAGGGCCGCCTCGACGTCGCCGACGCTCGGCCCGTCGATCCAGACGTAGGGCAGCACGCGACCGTCGCCGTGGGCGACGACGCGCTCGATCTCGTACTCGAGGTCGTCGAACCGAGCCGTCGTTTCCGAAAGCGCGAACTCCTCGGCGGGGAGTCCGACTTCGACCACCGTTCCTCCCATTAATGGGCGTGGTGTCCGGACGATGTACTAAGTGTTCCGACCGGTGGCGGGAGAAAGGCGACTGCCGGCGATAGCACTCGAGCGCCGATCGGCCGGGGTCGCCGGCCCGTTCAGGAGATCAGTTCCTGTTCGCCCTTCTCGACGACGACCCGACACGGCGGCGAGACCTTGTTGTACGCCCGCCGGAGGGCCTCCTTTGCGAACCCGGCGTCGTCGACGTCACACCAGATCGTGAAGATTCGCTCGCCCTCCTGGATCCGGGCGGCGGTGCCGACGATTTTGCCGAACGCCTGGCGCATCCCGTCGGAGACCCGGTCGGCGCCGGCACCGGTCGCCTGCTTGTTCTCCCTGATGACGTGGTGGGGGAACTTCCGGAGGATCATCTTGTAGTTGCCCTCGCCGGCGTTTTTCAACATGTGGCGGTTGGCCGACAGCCGGGAGGCCTCGAGGCTGCCGTGGCGGATCTGGACTTCCTCCTCGGTGACGAGGCTGATCTGGACGGGGTAGTCCTCGGGGTCGGCCCCGACGTCGCCCATCTTGTGTTGTGCGATCTTCGAGCCCGGAATCCCGGTGATGTACTCCCGGCGCGTGTACGCCGGCTTGTCGATCTCCCGGTACATGGAGGCGGGTTTCTCGGCCATGGTTGTTGGGAAAACGGACGCCTACCGCGCGGATAAAGGCTTCGAACCCCCACCGGCGCCGCCGGAGCGCCCGGAGCGGTTCGGGGCAGGTCGCTTCAGCTCGAGACGACGTACCGGTTGCCGGACTTCTCGACTAACTTCTCGCCCGAAAGCGAGTTCAGGACGCTCAGGATGCTCATCTTCTGCATCGCGAGGGTCTCGTTCAGGTCGTCGACTGTCGCGCCCCCGGCGGCGTCGACGTAGAGGTAGACCAGCTTCGCCTCCGGCGACGTCAGGGTCTCGGGAAGGGGAGCGATCGTCTCGGCCTCGAGTTGCTGTTGGATCATACCTCCGAAAACGGCGACATCCAATATAAATCTATGCCGCAGTCAGTTAATACGATCTAATCGATAAGGATGTGATTATATGTATATTGTGGCGTTGTAACGTGGCGGCCGCTCCGGTCGCAACGACCCGGCTATCGCTCGGTCCGGTCGTCGATCGAGCCGCCGTAGACGACGCCTCGCTCGGCGTCGATCGTCACCAACGCGTCCCCGGGTACGTCCGAGAGATCCGCCCCGCTTATCATCGGGACGTCCATCTCGCGGGCGACGAGGGCGGCGTAGCCGGTCATCCCGCGGGTCGCGTCGACGATGCCCGCGACCGTCGAGAGGTCGCCGTCGAACTCGTCGTCGAACCCTTCTTTCAGGAAGACGATCGAGCCGGATTCGACCCCCGAGAGGTCGCCGTCGGCGAGGTGGACGACCGGGCCGGAGACGCGGCCCTCGACGACGACCCGGCCGGTCGCGACCGCGTCGGCGGCGACGTGGACCTTGAGCATGTTCGTCGTGTTCGCACCCTCCAGGTCGGTCATCATCCCACAGAGGACGACGACGGTGTCGCCGCTGTCGGCCACGCCCGCGTCGAGAGCCGACTGGACCGCCTTCTCGACGACCGCGCCGGCGCCCTGGTCGGAGACCGGCGCGTACAGCGGTTGGACACCCCACGAGAGCGCGAGCCGGCGCCGTACCTCGTGGCTCGGCGTCGAGGCGACGACCGGAACCCCGGGACGATACTTCGCGGTCTTCAGGGCGGTGTACCCCGACTCGGTGGCGGCGACGACGGCATCGGCGTCGATGTCGCGGGCGAGAAAGCGCGCCGAGCGCGCCAGCGCGTCGGTCCGGGCCTCGCCCGAGGCCGGCACCCGCTGTTCTAACAGCTCTGCGTACTCGTTGGACCCTTCGACCTCGCGGACGATGCTGTCCATCGCCTCGACGACGGCGGCGGGGTGGTCGCCGACGGCCGTCTCCGCCGACAGCATCACGGCGTCGGTGCCGTCGAGGACGGCGTTGGCGACGTCGGAGGCCTCGGCTCTCGTGGGGCGGGGCGCGTGGACCATCGAGTCGAGCATCTCCGTCGCCGTGATCACCGGGACGCCGGCCTCGCGACACTGCCGGATGATCCGTTTCTGGATCATCGGGACGTCCTCCATCGGACACTCCACGCCGAGATCGCCCCGGGCGACCATGATCCCGTAGGAGGCGTCGATCAACCCCTCCAGATTGTCGACGGCGCCCGCCCGCTCGATCTTCGCGACGATCGGGATCTCGACGCCGAGTTCCTCCAGGACCTCCTCGACCGCATAGACGTCCCCGGCGTCCCGGACGAAACTCGCCGCGACGAAGTCGACGCCCTTCTCGGCGGCCAACTCGAGATCCCGTCTGTCCGTCTCGGTGACGACGTCCAGGTCGAGATCGACCCCGGGGATGTTGACTCCCTTTCGCCCACCCAGGCTCCCCCCGCTCTCGACGCGGGCGACGACCGACTCGTCCTCGACGGCCTCGACTCTGGTCTCGATCAGCCCGTCGTCGAGCAGGATCCGGTCGCCGACGCCGACGCCGTCGATCGACAGGGAGAGTCCGACCTCCTCCGGCGTCGCCTCCTCGCCCTCGACGAACCGTATCGTCGAGTCGGTCTCGAGGGCGACCGTCTCGCCCTCCCCGAGGGGTGCGGTCCGGACCTCCGGGCCCTGCATGTCGAGCATCACGGCGACGGGCGCGTCGATCGACTCGTCGACCTCCCGGACGGTCTCGATCAGTTCGGCGCGGTCCTCGGGGGTGCCGTGGCTCGCGTTCAGCCTCGCGACGGCCATCCCCGCCTCCGCGAGCTCTCGAACCCTCCGCCGGGAGTTCGAGGCCGGCCCGAGCGTACAGACGATCTTGGCGTTTCTCATGACGAGCGGTAGGCGGCTGGCCGGGAAAAAGGTGGCTGACGCCGCTTTTGGCTTTCGTTCGCACGCTCCGACGGTTTGCCAAACGTTTTGGGGCGGCGTTTTGTAGGTCGTCCATGGTACGATACGCCTCCCTCGTCGAAGCCGCCGATCGCGACGTCCAGAACGCCCAGGAGCTGGCGTCGATCTGGGGCGAGATCCGGACCGAGTTCGAGGACCACCACGCCGAGCTCGTGGAGTCGTACGCGATCATGGGCGAACACGACTTCCTCGTGATTTTCGACGCACCCGACCGCGACGCGGCGTTCAAAGCGGCGCTGACGATGCGCCGCCACGGCCTCTCGGCCCAGACGATGGAGGTCGTCGACACCGACGACTTCGCCGACCTCGTCGGCGACATCTGAGGACGATCTTTTCGATTCGACGGCTCTACCGAAGCTCCTCGAGGACGGGGATCTCACCGATCCGCTCCTCGTCCAGACGGTCCCAGTCGATCCCCGCCGGCTTCTCGCCCGTATCCGGCCGGATCGCTCGCTCGGGTGTGACGATCAGATCTATCGACACGTCGTGGGCCGCGGGCTCGATTCCCGCCACCAGCTGGCGCTCGTGGACCGTCGTTGCGACCAGCGTCTCGCCGTCGACGAGCCCTAGTTCCCGAGCGAGGGCGAACTCGAGGTCGCTGTAGCCCTCTCCTTTTCCGATTCGGGCGCCGGTGCGGGGCTCGCTCCCGTCGCCCCCAGTGCCATCCGCATCCTCGCTTCCGCCCGCCTCGTCCGCGTCCCCACCTTGGGCATCGACCGCGACGCTCCCCGAGACGATCAGGTCGATCGGCTCCATCGCGTCGGGGCCGACCTGGCGGCCGTACTCCCCGATTCCGGAGACGGTCGTCGCGGGATCGTACTCCTCCGGTTCCAGAGAGCGGGGATCGAGTTCGATGAAACACTCGGCCTCGCGCAGGCGGGGAACGGCCATGTAGAGCGTCTTGCCCGCTCGCAGCGCCCGCCGGCGGACGGGAAGCTGTGGCGCGTCGGGGTTGGCCTTGATCCGCTCTGCACCCTCCCATTCGGGGGTGTCGGCCAGCCGGTCGGCGGCGTCGGCGGCACCTTCGAAGTTGGGGATCCGGCCGTGGGGCGGGAACGGGAAGCGGGCGACGCCGCGCTCCTCTAGGTCGTCCCAGACCCGCTCTCTGACCCCCTCCTTGTCGGCCCCCATGGCTCACTCCTCGTCCTCTTCGTCCATTGCTTGCTCGACGATCGCCGGCGCTTCCGGGACGATGATCGACTCGGCGGCGAGTCTGGTCGCCGCGACGTCGTCGGGCAGACAGAAGATCGCCACCCCGTCGGAGACGCCACCCAGCGACCGGGCCCGGAGGACGCCGGTGCCGACCTCCTCGTAGCCCAGTCGGGTGAACAGCTGGGAGAACGCGGGCAACTCCTTTTCGATGAACTGGGAGACGGCCTCCAACGTGACGTCCTCGGGGCCGACGCCCGTACTGCCGGTCGTGACGACGACGTCGACGTCCTCGCGGCCGACGAGCCGGGAGACGACCGACTGGACGTTGTCGAAGCCGGGCGCGATCAGCTCCCGGGTCGCGAGTTCGTGGCCCGCCTCCTCGAACGCCGCGACGATCGCGTCGCCGGGCTCGTCGGCCGACAGCGATCTGGCCGACGACACCGTCACCACTGCCGCCCCGAGGGTCCCTTCGCCGGGCTCGTCCGTAGCCATACCCCCGCGTTCGGAACCGGCCGGGTTAAACGCCCGTGGATCGCGGCGGTCGTCCCATGTCATCTCGAATCATACCGCCGGTGGCTTCTTCGGTCCGGAGCCGGAGACGCGGACATGAGCGGAAACGACGATCCTCCGCCCACCCTCGAGCCCCGGCGGTACTACGACGAGTACGGCCGCGAGGAGTGGGACCGTCTCGAGGCGACCCTCGGCGGGCGCCTCGAACTCGAGGGGACGACGACTACCCTGAGACGCTATCTCCCCGATTCGGGCCGAATCCTCGACGCCGGCGGCGGCGCCGGACGGTACGCCGTCTGGCTCGGCGAACGGGGGTACGACGTGACCCTGGTGGACCTGAGCGAACGCCAGTGTGCCATTGCTCGCGAGAAGGTCCGGGAGCGCGGTCTCGACGGGCGGGTTCGCGTCCGGCGGGGCGACCTCCGGGCGCTGCCCGTGAAAACGGATGCCTTCGACGCCGTCGTCTGTACTGGCGGCCCGCTCTCGCACGTCGTCGATGACGACGAACGGGCGACCGCGCTGGCCGAACTCCGCCGGGCGGGCCGACCCGACGCGCCCGTCTTCGTCTCCGTGATGGGCCGACTCGCCGTCCTCCAAAACCTCGTCCGGAACCCGAAGTACCACGAGGGGATGGCCGAGATCGTCCGTACCGGCTCCTACACCCGCGAGTTCGCCCTCGGGCAGACCGACGACCCCGGTTTCACGGAGTGTCACTTCTTCCGGGCCGCGGAGCTAGAGGCCGCCCTCGAGAGCGCGGGCTTCGACGTCGAGAAGCTGGTCGGGCTCGAGGGGGTCGCCGCCAACGTCGGCGAGCGTCTCGACGACGCCGAGATGGCCGAGGGCGACGAGGAGGGGGTCCGCGAGGCGGTTCGAGAACTCAGGACCGACCCGGCGGTCGTGGACTGGTCGAACCACATTCTCGCGGTCGCCCGGGTCTGACCGACGATTCCCGCGGTGGCGCCGAAAGCTCTATCTCGGGGCGGGCCGTCGCCTCCACCAGTTCGATGCGCGCCGCCCCGTAGCCGGGCCCCACGCGGGCCCACGGTCGGTCTCCCCAGTCGCAAGCCGTGGCTTCGACGACCGACTCCTCGCCACCTTTAGCAGCGTGCCGTTTGGCCACCCGCGTTCTCCGCCGGTTCTGGAGAGAGTTCGACGACCAGCCATCCCGATGAGAGATCCCCACCCATATGTCACGCCCGAACGGCAGTCCGGCCACCGGATCGCCGATCACGACCCGCGCGACGCACAGCCCTCGACCGCGCCGTAGCCCGCCCCCTTTCGACTTCCTCGAGGCGAGCGATCGGACGACCCCGAGAGAACCGCCACGCGACGACCCGACCATAGCGCTCGAGGAGGGACCGTGACCGACGCGTCGGCGGAGGGCCGATTCACCGAAGAACCGATCGCGTGGCCCCTGCTCGCGCTCGCCGGTCCGCTGACGGCGACACAGTTGCTCCAGGTCGCCTACAACCTCACGGACACGTTCTGGGTCGGCCAGGTCGGCGCCGACGCGGTGACCGCTCTCTCCTTTTCGTGGCCGCTCATCTTCCTGCTCGTCAGCCTCGGCGCGGGGATGACCAACGCCGGAACGATCCTCGTCGCCCAGCACGCCGGCGCGGGCAACGACCACGACCTTGGGCGCGTCGCCGGCGGGACCATCGGGTTCGTCGGACTCCTCTCGGTCGCCGTCTCGATCCTCGGAGCGGTCCTCGCGCCGATGGCACTGAGCGCGATCGGCACGACTCCCGGGACGGAGGTCCACGAACTCGCCGTCACCTACACCCGGATCATCGTCCTCGGGATGCCCTTCACCTTTGGCTTTCACGTCTTCATGGCGCTCCTTCGGGGCTGGGGCGACACGAAGACCCCGATGTACCTGATGGTTCTCGGCGTCGGAGTCAACCTCCTCCTCGACCCGTTCTTGATCCTCGGATTCACGGACAACCCCATCTTCGGCTGGACCGGTCTCCGGGGTCTCGAGGAGTCGCTGTTCGCCGCCACGGACTTCGCGGGGTTCGGCGTCGCGGGCGCCGCGGGCGCGACGGTGCTCTCGCGGGCCGTCGCCGCCGCCGTCGGTCTCTGGCTGCTGTTCGGCGACCGCGTCGGACTGAGCCTCGAGCCGGGCGACCTCGTGGCCGACCGCGAGCTGGTAACCCGACTCGTCCGGATCGGCGGGCCGGGGGCGATCGACCAGAGCACGCAGTCGGTCGCGGCCATCGTCATGACGGCGCTCGTCGCCACGGTCGGCGCGGAGGCCGTCGCCGCCTACGGCATCGGGACCCGCTTCGTCTCACTCGTCTGGCTCCCGATGGCGGCGATGGGGATGGCCGTCGAGACGGTCGTCGGACACAACCTCGGGGGTGGGCGGCCCGATCGCGCCCGCCGGACGGTGTACGTCGCTATCGCGATCCTCGGCTCCGTCTTCCTCGTCGCGGGCGCGCTCACGGTGTGGTTCGCGCGGCCGATCGTCTACCTGTTCGTCACCGGACCGGGTGCCGAACCGATCGTCTCCCACGGCGCGACCTTCCTCCGGATCGTCGCCCCGACCTGGGCCGTCATGGCCGTCTACCACATGATGAACGGCGCGTTCTACGGTGCGGGATCGACCCGGCTGGCGATGACGGTCGGCGTCACGACGCTGTGGGGCGCCCGCGCCGCTATCGCGCTCCTGTTGGTGGTCGTCCTCGCTCTCGGCGCCCCCGGCGCGTGGTACGCCATCGCGCTCTCGAACGTCACCGCGGCCGTCGCGGGGACGTACGTCTTCGTCCGGGGCTACTGGCTCGGCGACGTGCTGGGGCCGGATTCGGGCCGGAATTCGGCCCACGACGCGGAGACGTGATCGGCTCCCGACCACGGCGCCGCGGCGCCAATCGTTTTCACCCCTCGGAGACACGACACGACCATGCAGGCAGTCCAATTCGCGGGCCACGGCGACACCGACGTCATCGAGTACGGCGACTACCCCGACCCCGAAGTCGGCTCCGACGAGGTGCTCGTAGAGATCAGGGCGGGTGCGTTGAACCATCTCGATCTCTGGGTCCGCCGCGGGATGCCGGGGATCGACCTCGAGATGCCCCACGTTCCCGGGAGCGACGCCGCGGGGGTCGTCCGGGAGGTCGGCGCGGAGGTCTCGCGGTTCTCGGCGGGCGACCGTGCCGCGCTCTCGGCGGGCGTCTCCTGTGGGGATTGCGAGTTCTGTCGGAACGGCCAGTACACCCTCTGTACCGGCTTTCACATCATCGGCGAGCACGTCCGCGGGGTCCACAGCGAGTACGCCGCCGTCCCCGAGGCAAACCTGATCCCCGTCCCCGAGGGCGTCGACTGGGCGATCGCGGGATCGGCGCCGCTGGTCTTCCAGACGGCCTGGCGGATGCTGATAGACCGTGCGGAAATCGAACCGGGCGAATCGATCCTCGTGCTCGGTGCCAGCGGTGGCGTCGGCCACGCCGCGGTCCAGATCGCCGCATACGCGGGCGCGGAGGTGTACGCCACCGGCAGCACCGAGGCGAAACTCGAGGCCGCCCGCGAACTCGGTGCCGACCACGTCTGTAACTACGAGGAGGAGAGCTTCGCCGACTGGGTCCGCGAGGAGACCGGGAAACGGGGCGTCGACGTCGTCGTCGATCACGTCGGCGGCAACACCTGGCGCGAGTCGATCCGCGCGCTCGCGAAGGGCGGGCGGCTGGTCACCTGCGGCGCGACGACGGGACCCAACCCCGAGACGGACGTCCGGCGGATCTTCTGGAACGGACTCTCCGTACTGGGGTCGACGATGGCCACGCCCGGCCAGGTCGACGACGTGATGGAACTCGTCTGGGACGGACAGTTAGAGCCCGCGATCCGCGAGACCCTTCCGATGAGCGAGGCCGCCCGGGGCCACGAGCTGCTCGAAGGGCGGGAGGGGTTCGGAAAGGTCGTCCTCGTCCCCGATTCCGTCGAGGAACCGTGAGGGCTTTGAGGGGAGCCAGCGAAGCCCGGACGTGAGCCGGAGCGACGACGGCTACGTCCACGACCCCGCGAACGCAGACGGCGAGCGCCGCGAGGACGGCCCCGAACGCGAGGGCGAGTCCCTCGAGGGAGTCCATCCGACGGCCGCCGAGCGGGAGTTCGGCCGGCGGGGCTGGGTGCTCGTGGGAGTCATCGTCGTCGCCTTCATCGTCTCGCCGCTCGCAATCGTGCTGTGGCCGCCGGAGACGAACTACGTCGTCGCGTTCCTCATCCTGCCGCTGGCGCCGGCGCTCGCGCTCGCGGTGGCTGCGGTGTGGGCGACGACGCGGCCCTAACCGAGGGCCTCGAGGCGGGCGGCGACCGCCGATGCGAGTTCGACGTCCCGCGAGGGCGTCCCGTCGGCTCCTGCATACGTTCGGAGAGCGTCCTGGAGGGTACGGAGCTGGCGGCCGGTGAGCGTTTTCTCGCCGTCCTCGATCCGGGAGACGAGGTCGAGCAGCCGCTCGGGGGGCCGTTCGCCGTCGTCGATCCGGTCGTCGATGCGGTCGGTGAGGACGTGGTGGACGACCCAGCGCTCCTCGCGGTCGAGGGCGATCGTGTACGTCTCGCGTTCCTGCGGTGGGCTGGTCATATCGATCGGGCGGCCGGTCGGCGCCGGCCGTCGATCCGAGCTACGGAACCCCCGACCATAAGGGTTGTCACTGTGTGTCACACGCCGAGAACGCCTACAGGTCCCGGCGCATGGCGATCTCGAACCACGGACAGAGGCGGAGCTGACGGTAGTCCTCGGGGGAGTTCCGGAGGCGGTCATAGGGCACCCACAGCAGGCCGGCGACCTCCTCGCGATCGGGCTCGAGGTCGACCTCCGAGAGGGTGAGCTGGAGCACCGCACAGACCTCGTGTTCGACGCCGGCGTTCTCGAAGTATCGTTTGTACTCGAAACGATCGGTGACCCGGAGGTCGTGGTACTGGTCGTCGGTGATCCCGAGTTCCTCCGCCAGCCGTTCGCGGGTAGCCTCCTCCTGGCTCTGGCCCTCGGCGGGGTGGGAGGCGACGGTGCCGTCCCAGTAGCTCCCCCAGAGGCGTTTGCCGGGGGCCCGGCGGGCCAGCAGAACGTTGTCGTCGCGATCGAAGACCAGGGCCGTAAACGCCCGGTGGCGGATCCCGTCGCCGGTGTGGGCCTCGAGGCGGTTGACCGTCTCGATGGCGGTGTCGTCGGCCTCCACGGCGACGACGTCCTGGGCGGCGTTCTCGTGGACGGCGTCGTCGGCGGTCTGGCGCGTGCTCATGACGCTACGATCGGGAAGGGGCCACAAACCAGTATCGACTCGCGGCCTACCGCGCGTCGCCGGCGCCGATCCCGAGCCCTCCGTCGTCGGCGTCGGGGTCCGGCCGGTAGCCGTCGCCGACGGCCACCGAGAGCGCCCCGGCGTGGGTCCGGAGTTCGAGGGCCTCGGCCGCCAGCATCTCGCCGTCGAGGCTGTACTCGACTGTCTCGCCTTCCCGGTGTTCGATCGACAGCGAGGGCGCCCGCCGGCGGACGATCGCGTCGTTGCCGTCCTCGCCGAACAGCCCCCCGAAGGCGGCCTCGCCGGCGAGGTCGGCCGCCGACGCTCGCTCGATGATCGCGACCTCGAACTCGCCGTCCTCGACGTTCGCCTGGGCGCGCCGGGCGGTCGTAAACCGCCGGCAGTTGCCCACGAGGACGAACATCGCCTCGCCCTCCCAGCGGACCGGCTGGCCCTCGCCCCCGCCGAGTTCGACCCGGAGCGGGAGGGCGTCGAACTCGCTCACCTGCTCGATTCCCTTCAGGAGATAGGCGAGGATGCCGAAGCGGTCTTTCTCCTCGGAGCTCGTCGCCCCGCTGGCCTCGGCGGTGATCCCACAGACACAGGAGTTGACGAACGCGCGCTCGTTCGTCACCCCCAGGTCGAGGTCGCGGCGCTCGCCGTCGTCGATGACCTCGAAGGCGTCCTCGACGCCCTCGATCCCGACGTTCGAGGCGAAGTTGTTGCCCGTCCCGCCGGGGACGACCCCGAGGGTCGTGTCCTCTAGGGCGTCGGCCTCGGCCATCCCGTTGACGACCTCGTTGATCGTGCCGTCGCCGCCGGCCGCCGCGACGAGATCGACGTCGGGGGCGGCCTCGCGGGCGAGTTCCCGCGCGTGGCCCTCCCCCTCGGTCCGACGGACGGCCAAGCCGTACTCGCCGGCGAGTTCGACCACGCGATCGACGTGGTTGCCGCTCCCGCTCGTCGGGTTGCAGATCAGCATGCGCCCGTTCTCGTCCCTGGCCATGGCGGCGATACGTTTAGGAAGAGCAAAAGTACCGGGTGTGCTTACACAAGGTGTGTTCGCCGTCGACCTCCACGCCCACACGCGCGCATTTCACGGCCATCGTACGCTCGGCGACCTGTTCGACCCGCTCGGGGTCCGGCTTCTCGCCTGGGAGACCGCGCGACGCGGCCTCGACGGGGTCGCGACGACCAACCACGACTACTACACCCCGTTCTCCCCGTCGGGAGCGACCGTCATCCCCGGCGTCGAGGTCTCGACCACCCGCGGCCACGTCCTCGTCGTCGGACCCGACCCGCCACGCGAGACCGCCCCGGGCGAGCTCACTCCCGCCGAAACCGTCGGGCTCGCCCACGACCGGGGCTGTGCGGCGATCGTCGCCCACCCCTTCCGGAACAGCACCGTCACCGAGCTCGACGACCTCGCGGTCGACGCCGTCGAGATCAACGGCAAACACCCCCAGACCCGGCCGCTGGTCGCCGAGATCGCCGAGAAACGGGGCCTGCCCCTCGTCGGCGGCAGCGACGCCCACTACCCCATCGAGGCCGGCCGGGCGTACACCCTGATCGACGCGCCCGAACTCACCCCCGAGTCCGTCGTCGCCGCGATCCGGGACGGCCGCGTCGAGGCACGGGTTCGAAACGGGATCACCGACCGGCTCCTCCGGCGGCTCTACCGGGAGATCCACCGCCGGAAACACCCCGACAGCGTCCTCGGCTCCTCGAGTCCCGGCATCGGCGAGCCCCCCGAGGAGTAGTCAGCCCAGCTGTTCGTCGAGGATCAGCCGCGTCTTCGTGCTGACGACCTCCTCCTGTTCTCTGGCCTGGCTGATGAGGTCGTTGACGCTTTTCGTGTCGGCGGCGTCGACGACGAGCACTATGTCCTCCTCGCCCGAAACCATCCAGACGAAGTCGACTTCGGCCCACTCGGCCATCCGCTCGGAGACGCGGGCGGTATCGACGTCGACCGCGACACCGATCTCGAGCATCGCCTTGACGTTGCCCGTCCGGGTCGTCACCGTGAAGCGTTCGATGGTCCCCTCCTCGACCATCCGCTCGACGCGGTTGCGGACCGTCCCCTCGCTGGTCCCCACCTCCTCGGCGATCTCGGTGTAGGGTTTTCGGGCGTCCCGCCGGAGGCTGTGGAGGATGCGCCGGTCCAGCTCGTCCATTGAGGTCCGACCCTACACGCGAGGCACACTTGACGATTACGAATTTCGTAACGAACCTTCGAAGACAACGCTTATAGGAATCGACCGGTACGTATCTCGTAATGACAGCGGCCTACGTCGCCCTGGAAGGCGGCCACGTCATCGAGGGACGCGGGCGTGCGCCGGGGACAGCCAACGGCGAGATCGTCTTTACGACCGCCTACACCGGCTACGAGGAGAGCCTCACCGACCCCTCCTACGAGGAGCAGGTGCTTACCTTCTCGTATCCGCTGATCGGCAACTACGGCGTCCGCGAGGAGCGATTCGAGTCCGACCGGATCCACCCCCGCGCGGTCGTCGCCCGCGAACTGACCGAGAGCGTCACCGACTGGCTCGAAAGCGAGGGCGTCCCCGCGATGGACCACCTCGACACCCGAGAGATCGTTACGGACATCCGGGAAGGCGGCGCGATGAAGTGTGGGATCGCCGTCGGCGAGTCGGTTACCGAGGAGGACGCTCTGGCGGAACTCGATGATTGCGTGGCGATGAGCGATCACGCCGAGATCGGCGCCCAGGTCAGCGTCGGCGAGGCCGAGGAGTACGGCCCCGACGACCCCGAGGCCCCCTCGGTCGCGCTGATCGACTGCGGGGTCAAGGGCTCGATAATCTCCTCGCTGGTCGAACGCGGCGCCAGCGTCTCCGTGCTCCCCTACGATGCAACCACGGAGGACGTCCTCGAAACCGATCCGGACCTCCTGTTCATCTCGAACGGTCCCGGCGACCCCGCGAACTACGAGGCCGCCGTGGCGCTCGTCTCCGAGCTCACGGGCGAGGTCCCGATCGCCGGCATCTGCCTCGGCCAGCAGATCGTCGCCCGCGCGTTGGGGGGAACCACCGAGAAGATGGCGTTCGGCCACCGCGGGGTCAACCAGCCGGTCCTCGACCTCGATTCCAAGCGCGTCGTGATGACGACCCAGAACCACGGCTACACCGTCGGCGATCCCGGCGACCGCCTCGCGGTCGCCCAGGTCAACGTCAACGACGACACCCCCGAGGGACTGGTCGGCACGGACGCCGACGTCATCACCCGCCAGTACCACCCGGAGGCCAACCCCGGGCCCCACGACTCGCTTACCTTCTTCGACGACGTCCTCGCGATGACCGACGCACAGTCACAGCCGACCGTTCCCGCCGACGACTGAGCGGCCACCTCTCGGCTCCCGATCCGACTCGGAACGTTGAACGGTCGGGCGAACGGACTTCCGGAGGATGGAGCGTCCGCTTGGCCTCGCGAGTTTCGACCGCCAGCGCCGGTCGGTCCACGCGCTGACAGTCGCCGTCGCGGTCGTCGTCTTCTGGCTCGGCTACTTCGGGAGCGTCGCCGCCGTCTACGGCGACGTCTCCGTTCTCGCGCCCGAAGCGAGCATCCCCGAGCAGCGCGTCGGCGGGATCGTCGGCTCGGTGCTCGTCTGGACGTACTTCGCGCTCGCGTTCGTCCGCGGCTACGGCGGCCCCGTTCTGGACGCCGTCGTCTACCCGTTCGCGATCGTCGCGCTCGCGCCGTTTGCCGGCCGCTGGCTCCTGTTCGGCCCCGATATATCGGGATTGTTCTCCCGGTTCGTCGGCTGGGTCGTCGTCGAGCCGCTTCTCACGACCCTGCTCGCGGTCGTCCCCGGAATCGGGACGTTCATCGCCGTGCTCTCGATCTGGGGGGCCGCGATCGGCGACGCCGACCGCCGTGACTGGGAGCGCCGGCACCTCCCCGCGGAGTTCTACGACGAGTTCGTCGCCCGGGACCGCGACGGCGAGGAGTAGTTGGACCCGAGCGAACTCTCACTCGAGGCGGTAGCCGACGGTCACCGACACGGAGACCGAGACGGGTTCCGTCTCGAGGGCGGTCGGCGCCCGGGCGGCGTCGGTCGCGGCCTCCGGAATGGGATCCTCGACCGGCCGGCCGCCACCGGCAGTCGAGACCCATGCGGTTTCGACGATGTCGGCGCCGCGGTCGGCCGCGATCGCTTCGGCCTCCCGGTCGGCCGAGGCCAGCGCGTCAGCGAGGGCCTCCTCGCGGAGTTCCTCCCGAGTGTCAGGGGCGAGCGCGAACCCGACCCGGCCGACGTCGTCGGCACCGGCCTCGACGGCCCGGTCGATCACCTCTCCGACCCGATCCACGTCCTCGATCTCGACGGCGTAGGAGTGGTACCCCTCGAATCCGGTTCCTTGCCGGCGCTCGCCGATCCGGTAGCCCGCGGTTCGGACGTTCCTCTCGGGCACGAGGTCCGAGAGGGCCGCCCGGAGCTGCTCGCCGTCGGTCGCCAGCTCCGTTCGAACCGCCTCGGCGGTCTCGCCCGCGGCCTCGACGCCCAAGCGCGCGCGAGCCCGATCGGGATCGGCCGACGCCTCGCCGCCGGCGCTCACCTCGACGAGCCGCCCGTTTCCGGTAGGGTCGGGGTCGCCGGCTCCCTCCCCGCTGCCCGGTCGGAACGCGGTGCCCGTACAGCCCGCCGTCGCGGTCGCGACGAGGGTCGCCGTTCCCGCGAGGAATCGCCGTCGGTTCGCCGGGTTGGCTCCCTGCATGGCTCACCCATCCGGGCGCGAGAACATAGCACCGGCCCAAGGTGAAACGCGGGTTTGAGCCAGTCGGAACGGGCCGACAGTTAAGGGCTCTCCACCCTTCGACTCCGCCAATGCCGGGCGATCGCCCCGCAGTTCTCGTGCCGGTCGCCAACCCCGAGACCGCAGAGCGGCTGCTCGACACCGCGATCGATCTCGCCCGGGACCGGGATCTCTCGATCCTCGTTCTGACCGTCGTCGAGGTCCCGATGCAGTTGCCCCTCGAGCGGGCCCGCGAGGCGATGGACGTCGAGAGCGAGGAGGCGGTCGTCACCTCCGCCCGAGGGCTCGCCGCGGAGGCGGGCGTCCCCGCGACCGGCCGGCTCCGCTTCGGCCGGGACGTCGCCGGAGGCGTCGTCTCGGTCGCCGAGCGCGAGGAGGTGGAGGCGATCCTGGTCGGGTGGCGGGGCCGCCCCCGGCGCCGCGAGATCGTCCTAGGGAGCTACATCGACGAGATCCTTTCGGAAGCGCTCTGTGACGTCCTCGTCAAGCGGATCGACCGCGCCAGCGACGCGGTCGAGTCGATTCTCGTCCCCGTCGCCGGCGGTCCCCACACCGAGTATGCCGCCGAGGTTGCGGGCTCGATCGCGCGCGAACACGGCGCCCGGGTCGAACTCGTCACCGTTGTCGGCGACGAGGACGAAGAACGGATGGCCGAAGCCCGGGAACTGTTGACCCAGACCTCGGCCGCGCTGGGTGCTGTCGAGTCCGTCGAGGAGACCGTCCTCGTCGGCGACGTCGTCCCCGAGATCGTCGAGCGAGGCCGCGAGCGCGGCCACGACGTCACCGTACTGGGCGCCACTCGAGGCGGCTTCCTCCGGCGGGTGCTCGTCGGCGACGTCCCCGAGGCGATCGCCCGCGAGAGCGAGGGCGCGGTAATCATGGCCCGGCGGGGCAGGCGCGTGGTAGCGCTGTGGAAACGGCTCCGCAACCGGTTGCCAGTATAGGGACCCGAGTCGGTGTCGGCGGCTAGTCGTGTCTAAACGCCCGCTGGCCCGCAAACGCGATCGCGGCATCCACCTTTTTCCGCTCGGGATCGCTCTCGACGGTCGCTCACCGCTCGCGCAAAAATCTGGACCAAAAACCGCCCACCCTTGGCGGTACTAATCGTGTCTAAACGCCCGCTGGCCCGTAAACGCCATCGCCATCCCGTGGTCGTCGGCGGCCTTGATCACGTCGTCGTCGTTGACCGAGCCGCCGGGCTGGACGACCGCCGCGATGCCCGCCTCGGCGGCCGCCTCGATGCCGTCGGGGAACGGGAAGAAGGCGTCCGAGGCCATCACCGCGCCATCGGCGTCTTTCCCCTCGGCGTGCTCGTCGGCTTTCATCGCCGCAAGCCGGACGGCATCGACCCGGGAGACCTGGCCCATCCCGACGCCGACGGTCTCGGTGCCGTCGGCGAACAGAATGCCGTTGGACTTGACGTGTTTGAGGGTCTGCCAGGCGAAGACCATCGTCTCCAACTCTTCGTCGCTGGGCTCGCGTTCGGTGACGACCTCCAGATCCTCGACTGCGACCGACTGCAGGTCCCGTTCCTGGACGAGTCGCCCGCCGACGAGCGGTTTCTCGGTAAACCGTTCGGTCCGGTCGTTCAGCTCGCCCACGTCGAGCACCCGCAGGTTCTCCTTCTCGAAGAGGGTCTCGAGGGCGTCGTCGGTGTAGCCCGGCGCGACGACGACCTCCTTGAACGAGTCGATCACTCGTTCTGCGGTCGCGGCGTCGCACTCGCGGTTGAGCGCGACGATGCCGCCGAAGGCGCTCATCGGGTCCGTCGCGAGGGCCTTCTCGTAGGCCTCCGCGAGCGTATCGGCGGTCGCACAGCCCGCGGGGTTGGTGTGCTTTATGACGGCGGCGGCGGGCTCCTCGAACTCCGTGATCAGGTTCAGGGCGCCGTCGGCGTCGTTGTAGTTGTTGTAGCTGAGTGCCTTCGCGCCCTCGTTCAACTGCTCGGCGCCGACGACGCTCGCCTCCTCCGTGGTGTAGTCCTCGTACACCGCCGCGTCCTGATGGGGGTTCTCGCCGTAGCGGAGGGTGTCGGCGCGGTCGTCGGAGACGAGTCGGCGTGCCGGAAGCCCGTCGTGATCGGCTCCCTCCGTGCTCGCCACGTCCACCTCGACCGTCACCTCGCCCGTCTCGAGATCCACTTCGACTGCGTCCCCGGCGAACCACTTCACGGCTCGGGGATAGGCCCGGAACTCTCCCTCGTAGAGGACTCGTTCTTTCAGACTCTCTTCGTCGTCGCCGTCGTACACCGGGACCGGTTCCTGGGTGACGATCGGGCCGGCGTCGACCTCGCTCTCGATCACCTCGCCCGCGTCGTCGGTCGCGTCGGTGACGACGTGGACCGTACACCCCGTGACCGAGACGCCCGCCGAAAGCGCGTCGCCCCAGGCGTCGGTGCCGGGGAAGGCGGGCAGCAGCGAGGGATGGACGTTCAGCGTCGTCGGCGCCTCCGAAAGGAAGGTATCGGAGAGGATGCGCATGTAGCCGTCGAGACAGACCAGGTCGAACTCGTGGTCGGCGAGGGCGTCGAGGACGCGCTCCTCGTGTTCGCGGCGCTGTTCTCCCTCCCGCAGGGGAACGGTTTCGGTCGGGATCCCCCGTTCGGCCGCGTCCTCGAGAACGGGCGCGTCCTCGTCGGTCGCGAGGACGACTGCGAGTTCCGCCCCGTCCGGCGCGCGGTCGGCGATGTTCAGCAGGTTACGCCCACGGTTGCCGGCCATCCCGGCGAGTCGCGTCATGTGCCGGTCTCCTCGCGGCAGGCGGAAAGCGGTTGCGGTCGCCGGCGACCGGATATCCACGAATGTGTATTTTATTCGCGCCGAGAGCGGGAACGAGTGGGGAAGTATGCACGCCCGTGGCGGCGGCTTCCGACACGCTTTTTCCGGACCGTGGTGGACTCCCCCACATGGCCGACGCCCTCTACGCCGTCTCGCCGATCGACGGCCGCTACGGCAACCGGACCGCGGCGCTTTCACCGTACGCCAGCGAGGCGGCGCTGATGCGTGCGCGCCTGCGCGTCGAGGTCGAGTACCTGATCGCGCTGGCCGAACTCGACGCCACGGCGCTGGAACTCGATCTGGACGAACGAAACCACCTCCGAAAGCAGTACAACAGCTTCGCCGAGGAGGACGCCGAGCTGATCAAGAAGATCGAGGTCGAGGGCCACGGCCCCTACGAGGCGACCAACCACGACGTCAAGGCCGTGGAGTACTTCCTTCGCTACCACCTCCCCGAGGGAAGCGACGCCTCGCCGTGGATCCACTTCGGGCTCACGAGCGAGGACGTCAACAACCTCGCCCACCGGCTGCTGCTCGCCGACGCGGTCGAGGACGTGCTCCTTCCCGAACTGTTCGACCGCCGGACCACCCTCGCGGGAATGGCCCGCGAGCACCGCGACCTCCCGATGCTCGCCCGGACCCACGGCCAGCCCGCGACGCCGACCACCTTCGGCAAGGAGATGGCGGTCTACGCCGCCCGGCTGGGCCGGGCGACCGGCCGCCTCGAGGCGGCGGGAGGAGACCTCCGGGGAAAGCTCGGCGGCGCAAGCGGCACCTACGGTGCCCACGTCGCCGCCTACCCCGAGGTCGACTGGCCCGCGTTCGCCCGGGAGTTCGTGACCGACCTGGGACTCGAGTTCGAACCGCTCACGACCCAGGTCAACCCCTGTGACGACCTCGCGGTCCTGTTCGACGCGCTCCGCGGGGTCAACGACGTCCTCATCGACCTCGATCGGGACGTCTGGCTCTACGTCTCGGATCGCTACCTCGGACAGGCCACCACGGAGGGCGAGACGGGCTCCTCGACGATGCCCCACAAGGTGAACCCGATCGACTTCGAGAACAGCGAGGGGAACCTCTCGAAGGCCAATTCGGATCTGACTTTCCTCGCCGACTACGTCACGACCTCCCGGCTCCAGCGCGACCTCTCGGACTCGACGGTCAAGCGCAACATCGGAACCGCGCTGGCCCACTGCCTGATCGGCTACGAGAAGACGGGGGCGGGACTCGAGAAGGTGGTGCCCAACGAGGCCGTCATGCGCGAGGAGCTCCGGGGCCATCCCGAAGTGATCGGCGAGGCGATCCAGACGATCCTCCGGCGGGAGGGGTACGACGACGCCTACGAGCGCGTCAAGGCACTCACCCGCGGGGAGACGGTGACCATCGAGGACCTCCGGGCGATCGCCGACGATCCCGACCTCGATTCCGACGTGGGGAGGGAGATCCGTGCGCTCTCGCCGGAGACCTACGTCGGGGTCGCGAGCGATCTGATCGGGGATATGGGGTGACTACGCCCGGCGGTCGCCCGCTCTCGTCCGCGAGAGCAGTTCCTCGACGAGCGGGTCGCCGTCGTAGCGGGCGGTTTCGGATCGCGGGTCGTACTCGATGAGGCGTGCGTCCCGGAGCCGCGGAAGGTCCCCGTGGCGCAGCGCGATGGTCGCGTCCGGGTCGTCCACGCCGCGAGCGACGAGACGGTCCGCGAGTTCCCCGACCGACGCCACCCCCACGTCGGCCAGATGCCGGAGCACGATCCGCCGCCTGTGGGCAGAGAGCACGTCGAACAGGCGGTCGTAGTCGTCCGGTCCTCGCCCGCTTGTTTCACCCCCTGTCGAAGCGAACGTATTGTCAGACATATCCGCACAACCGTACACCGGAGAGGTATAAAATTCTGTGGGTTGGTATCACTCGGCATTCGGGGAGCGAGGATCGCAACGGCGAAAGGTCCTCGCTCCCAAGACGGGCTATGAGCGAGCGAGACGGGGAGATCCGGCGACCGAGCGACGTCGGTTCGGCGGACGGCCCGCCGGTCGAGGAGAAGCCCTACAAGATCATTTTTGAGGCCAACAAGTGCTTCGGCGCGGGCAAGTGCGCCGAGGCGAGCGACAACTGGGAGCTGAGCCTCGACACCGGGCTCGCCTCCCCCCGATCCTACTTCGTGGGCGAGGACGAACTCGCGGAGAACGTCCGCGCGGCGGAGATCTGTCCCGCCAAAAAGGGCGAGGGCTGTATCCACGTCGTCGATCGCCGGACCGACGAGGAGATTGCGCCCGACCCCCACGGCGACGGCCGACTAAGCGTCGATTGGTAGTCCCTTCGGTCCGCTCTCACGCCGTTCGCTCGCGGCAGGTTCCTTGCCCGACACCGAAACGCCCATCCCGGTTCCGCCTCAACCCCCGATTGCAGTTCTCGCGAGGGTAGCCAAGCCAGGCCAACGGCGGTGGGCTTAAGACCCGCTCCCGTAGGGGTCCTTGGGTTCGAATCCCAACCCTCGCATGTCGCGACGACCGCCCGCGAGCCGCGGCTGTGTGACGCGGGGTTTCGGGGGATGGCCCCGGGGACAAACGCTTTCCCCCGGGCCTCGAAAGTGCCGGCGATGGTCGGCGAGACGCGCGACCTCGACGGCGAGGAGGGACCGCTTTCGGGACTGACGGTGCTCGATGCCTCTCAGGTGCTCGTCGGACCGTTCTGTACGATGCAACTCGGGGACCTGGGTGCCGAGGTGATCAAGGTCGAACGGCCCGGCGTCGGCGACCGGACCCGCCGGTGGGTACCCCCGACCTACGGCGACAGCGAGGAGAGCGCCTACTACCTGAGCGTCAACCGGAACAAACGCTCGGTCGAACTCGATCTCTCGACGGACGCCGGTCAGACGGTCTTTCGCGATCTGGCGAGCGAAGCCGACGTCGTCGTCGAGAACTTCCGGGTCGGGAAAACCGCCGACTGGGGTCTCGAGTACGGCGATCTCGCGGGCGAGAACCCGGGACTGATCTACTGTGGGCTGTCGGGGTACGGCGAGTGGGGACCGGACCGCGACGCCCCTGCCTACGATATCGTGATGCAGGCGCGAGGCGGGATGATGAGCATCACCGGCGAGGAGGGCGGCCCGCCGGTCCGCGTCGGGGTCGCCATCGCCGACATCGGCGCGGGAATGTACGCGACCCAGGCGATCCTCGCCGCCCTCCTCGAGCGCGAGCTGGGCGACGGGACGGGCCAGAAAGTCGAGGTGAGCCTGCTGGACTGTCAGGCGGCCTGGATGAGCTACCAGGCCGAGAACTACTTCGCGACCGGCGAGTCGCCCGGCCGGATGGGAAGCAAACATCCCAACATCGCCCCTTATCAGGCGTTCGCCACGGCCGACGGCCACGTCGTCGTCGCCTGTACCGACGACGCCAGCTGGCAGGCGCTCTGTCGGGCCCTCGAGGTCCCGGCGCTCGCGGCCGACGACCGCTTTTCGACAAACGAAAAGCGGGTTCGAAACCGGGAGGCCCTCGATCGGCGACTCGAGGCGGCCTTCGGGGAGTACACCACCGAGGAGGCCGTCGCGCGGCTGACGGCGGCGGACGTGCCCGCGAGCGAGGTCAAGCGGATGGAGGGGGTCTTTGACGACCCCCAGATCGAGGCCCGCGGGATGCGCCAGGAGGTCGCCCATCCGACGGCCGGGACCGTCGAGATGCCCGGCTCGCCGATGTTCCTCTCGCGGACGCCGGCGACGATCCGGCGGCCGCCGCCGCGACTCGGCGAGCACACTGCGGCGGTGCTGGGGGAGTACGGCTACGGCGAGGGAGACCTCGAGCGGTTGCGCGCCGAGGGAGCGATCCCCGACGGCTCTTGAGCCGCGGGGAACCGGCGGTAACGTAAGAACTATACTCGCGGCGGGGAACCCTGTCGGTTATGGGCTTTATGGACTCGATCCTGGGGGGAAACCACCAGTCCCGGCGCAACGCCGACGACTACGTCGAACTCGATCTCGCGCCCGCGGACGTAGAGGAGGCCGCGACGCAGGTACACATCGCCGAGATCGACGGCCAGGCGTCGGCGATCGACATCAAGGACGCGGTGTACGACGGCGACATCGTCATCGCCGACATCTCCCACCTGCGGGCGAGCAACGGACGGATCGAACACGTCATCGACGAACTCCGCCAGGTCACCGAGGAGGTCGGCGGCGACATCGTCCAGAAGGGCGACGACCAGATCATCGTCACCCCCGCGGGCGTCCACATCGGGCGACGGAAGCTCGGCGGCCAGTAGCCGACCCCTCGTTTTCCCTCAGTTCTCGAGCCGTCGAGCCGCCGGCCTGCTACACAGTCCTCGGTCCGACAGATACTTGGCCGACTGACCGGTAAGTCAGCCATGACTGACCGATCGGTCGGCTCCCTGACCGCCGGCGGCCGCCGCCGGGCCGGGAGCCGGGAAACGGACGTCGCGGCCGGGAAATCGGGATCGACGGAGGGGGCCGCGTGAGTCTCCGCGAGCGCCTCGATTCCCTGTTCGTCAGCAGCGAGGACCTCGACCTGACCAGCGGCGAGATCGGCAAACCCCTGCTCTACCTCTCCCTGCCGATCGTCGTCACCAACCTCTTTCAGACCGCCTACAACCTGGTCGATACGTTCTGGCTCGGCCAGTACAGCACGGACGCACTGGCGGCGATCAGCTTCGCGTTCCCGATGGTCTTCCTGTTGATCTCGTTTGCGATCGGGCTTTCGGTCGCCGGTAGCGTCCTCGTCGCCCAGAACGTCGGCGCCGACAAGTTCCGGGAGGCCGAGTACGCCGCCTCCCAGACCGTCGCCTTCTCGGTGCTCATCTCGATCCCCCTCGGCGCGCTCGGCCTGTTCGTCGTCGACGACCTCGTCGCGCTGCTGGGAGCGGACCCCGCCTACGCCCCGCTCGCGGCGAGTTACATGGAGGTCTTTTCCGTGGGGCTGGTGTTCGTCTTCGGGTTCGCGATGTTCATCGCGCTGATGCGGGGCTACGGCGACACGATCACCCCGATGCTCGTCATGTTCGGCTCGGTCGTGCTCAACATCGCGCTCGACCCCTTCCTGATCTTCGGGTTCACCGACAACCCGATCTTCGCGTGGCTCGCTCTGGAGGGCCTCGAAAGCTCCCTCTACGGGGCGACGGGCTTCGCCGGCAGCGGCATCGAGGGCGCCGCGATCGCGACCATCGTCTCGCGGGCGCTCGCCTTCGCCGTCGGCCTCTGGATCATGTTCCGGGGGAATCGGGGCGTCCGCATCCGTCCGAGCCAGATGGTCCCCGACCTCGGCTACGCAAAGAAGCTGTTGGGGATCGGCCTTCCGGCCTCCGTCGAGGGCACCGGCCGTGCGATCTCGATCAACCTCCTGCTCGTGATCGTCGCGACGTTCCCGACGACGGTCGTCGCGGCCTACGGGATCGGCACGCGGATCTTCTCGGTGATGTTCCTGCCCGCGATCGCGTTCTCCCAGGGCGTTGAGACGATGACCGGCCAGAACATCGGCGCGGGCAAGCCCGACCGCGCGGCCCGGACGAACCACTACGGCGCGAAGTTCCTCTTTGCCGTCCTCACCGCCGCCGGCGCCGTCACCTTCCTCGCCGCCCGCCCGATCTCGGCGATCTTCACGACCGATCCCGCGGTGGCCGCCGAAAGCGCTACCTTCCTCCGGGTGGTCGCCTTCAGCTTCGGGTTCATGGGGATCCTCCGGGCGTACACCGGTGGTTTCCGGGGCGCCGGCGAGACGACCGTCGCCGCAGTCATCGCCATCGGCACCCTCGCGATCTTCCGGCTTCCCGTCGCCTTCGGCGGCTCGGTTGCCCTCGGCTCGATCGGGCTCTGGGCCTCCTTTGCGATCTCGAACGTCGCCGGCGCCGCGATCGCCTTCCTCTGGTTTCGGCGGGACACCTGGCGCGGCGAGTCGCTGGCCGACGCCGGCCGCTCCCCACCCGCACCCGGCGACGACTAACTCCTCCTGTCGGCTCCCGGATCGCGCTCGCTGCCCTCCTCTTCGTCGGCCGGCAGGTCGGCGTTCTCTAGCAGTCGCGGGAGGACCGCGATCCGGAAGTAGACGGTCCAGAAGAGCCCGAAGACGACCGCGATCCCGAGCAACACCACCCGATCCTCGATGCCGAACTGGACGGTCATGTAGCCGGCACTCAGGAGGACCGCTACGTTGTACATCAGCATGACCCCATCCGAGAGCGTCGGTCGCATGCTCCCGTATTCGAAGAGGGGGACCTAAAAGGCCGGTCTCGTAGCCGGTGCCGGCTAGCTCTGCCGCGGAATAGGGGGTTATATAGGCCGGAGGATTGAGAACAACCGACCCTAGACGCGCGGTCAGCGGAGGCCCATATCCCTAATGAGTACGGACGCAGACCCCGATTCGACGCTACTGAACGAGCACCGAGAAGACGTCTCCCGGCCGATCGTTCGGCTGTTCACCGAGTACGGACGCGACGACCTCCACTGGTTCGTCGTCGGCGTCCTCGCGAGCACGATGGCCCGGTTTCTCGGGCTTGTCCCGCCGATCATTCTCGGGGCCGCCATCGACGCCATCTTCAATGACTCCGCGGCCTACACGCTCCCGGTCATCCCCAACGCCTGGATCCCGGCGACCGAGACCGGCCAGTTCTGGCTCTCGGCGGCGCTGATGGGCGGGACGATGGCGCTCGCCGCGGTCATGCATTTCTTCCGCCAGTCCACGCTGAACCTGTTCTCTCACCGGGTCAAACACGAGGTCCGGACCTCCTCCTACCAGGCGATGCAGCGCCTGGACATGGACTTCTTCAACGAGATGCAGACGGGCCAGCTCATGAGCATCCTGAACAACGACACGAATCGCCTGGAGCTCTTCCTCGACAACATGACCGACAGCGTCATTCAGCTCGTCGTGCTTGTCATCGGGATCGGTGGCGTTCTGCTCTGGATCAACTGGCAACTCGCGCTCGTCACGCTGTTCGTCATCCCGCTGGCCGCACTCTTCACCTACTGGTTCATGTCGATCGTCGAGGAGATGTACGCCGACATCCGTGAGACCGTCGGCGATCTGAACACCCGCCTCGAGAACAATTTGGGGGGGATCGAGGTCATCAAGAGCGCGACCACCGAGGAGTTCGAGGACGAACGCGTCAGGGACGCCTCCTACGAGTACTTCCGCCGTGACTGGCTGGCGCTGCGGATGAACTTCATCTACCGCCCGGGCCTCCAGATCTTGACCTCGATCGCCTTCGTCGCGACGTTCATCGTCGGGGGCCTCTGGGTCATCTCGGGGCCGCCGGGACCGTTCACCGGCAACCTCTCGATCGGGAACCTCGTCACCTTCCTTTTGCTGACCCAACAGCTCGTCGACCCCCTCGCACAGATGAGCGAGGCCGTCGATCGCTACGAGGACGCCAAGGCCTCCTCGAGCCGGATCTTTGCCCTGATGTCGATCCCGGTCTCGATTCGCTCCGCGGAGGGCGCGACCGACCTCGGCGACGTTCGGGGGCGAGTCGAGTACGACGACGTCGACTTCTCCTACGGCGACGAGGAGCCGGTGCTCCACGACATCGATTTCGAGGTCGAGCCCGGCCAGACGATCGGCCTCGTCGGTCCCACGGGCGCGGGAAAGACGACGATCCTCAAACTCCTGCTTCGGCTCTACGACGTCGACAGCGGGGCGGTTCGGGTCGACGGCCACGACGTCCGGGAGGTCACCGTAGAGAGCCTGCGGGAGTCGATCGGCTACGTCAGCCAGGACCCGTTCCTGTTCGACGGAACGGTCAGAGAGAACATCGTCTACGGCGCCTTTGACGCGACCGACGAGGAGGTCGAACGGGCCACGAAGCGCGCGGAGGCCCACGAGTTCATCGAGCGGATGCCCGAGGGGTACGACACCCGCGTCGGCGAGCGCGGCGTGATGCTCTCGGGGGGCCAGCGCCAGCGGATCTGTATCGCCCGAACCATCCTGAACGATCCCTCGATCCTGATCTTCGACGAGGCGACCAGCGCGGTCGACACCGAGACGGAGATGTTGATCCAGCGGAGCCTGGACGACCTCACCGAGGACCGGACGACGTTCATCATCGCCCACCGCCTCTCGACGGTCCGGAAGGCCGACGAGGTGCTGGTCGTCGAGGACGGCCGGATCGTCGAACGCGGGGATCACGAGGCATTGCTCGAGGAGGACGGCCTCTATGCCAACCTCTGGAGCGTCCAGGCCGGCGAGATGGACGCCCTCGATCCGGAGTTCATCGAGCAGGCCAGCGAGCGGGCGGCGATGGGTGTTCGAGGCGAGGACTGAGACGGTTGCTGTCCGTGCGTGGCTGGGTTTCAGACCGGATGGAGCGGTCTCGGATAAACGTGGGTAGCGTCGAGGCCGTCAGTCCGAGCGTGCGCGATCCGCGTCCTCGGCACCGACGGTGATCTCCTCGTCGGATCGATCGGGACGTCGCTCGATCGCGTGGCCGGAGTCGACGTGATGTTCGATCGCTGCCGATCCGGCGTTTTCGACCGATTCGCCGTCGATTGACCACTCACAGTCGACACATGTGTAGGCCATTTCGCACTACCCGTCGGGGTTTCTCGGCTCTCCGATATAATTCATTCACTTGCAGGCGAGATCCGACGCGCTCTACGGGCGGAGCGGACCGTTTGCAAACAGTTATTGGGTGGCTACGGCATGGACGGGCATGGCGAGCGAGTTACGACGTCGGGACGTCCTCCGGGTTTCGGGGGCCCTCGCGCTCGTGGGG
This sequence comes from Saliphagus infecundisoli, assembly GCF_020177375.1. Lineage (GTDB taxonomy): Archaea > Halobacteriota > Halobacteria > Halobacteriales > Natrialbaceae > Saliphagus > Saliphagus infecundisoli. The sequence goes on from NZ_JAIWHV010000001.1 coordinate 53,475, forward strand.
GCGGCAGGCTGTCTCGACGACGTCATGGGGGGGACCTCGGAGGAGAACGGCTCCGACGGGGACGATCCGACGCCCGTGGACGAAAACGACACCGAGACCGCCGAGGGGACGGACGATCCCGACGACGGCGAGGGAACCAATAGAACCGACGGGGCCGGGGGGTCGAACGACTCCGAGGGGAGCGACGACGGTGGCGCCAACGAGACCGGCGATACGGACGAAATCACCGACTCGAACGCGACCGACGAGTCCGTGGATCCAAACGGGACCGGAGGTGATGGCGGCGAGAACGACTCCGGGCAGCGAGACGACGAGGACGCCGAAACCGGCGGATCGAACGAGACTGAGAGCAGTGACGGCGAGGAGGAGGTAGCCGATGCGGAGGGGACCGAAACGGAAGCCGACGACTCGGCCGAGGAGAATGCCAACGATTCGGCCGAGGACGGCGATGGGGGCGAAGAGAGGGGCGAAGGGAACGGGGAGGGAGACGATGGCGGGGACGGCGGCACCGGCGGGGAGAGCCAGTCCACCGAGCCCCCCGAGGGGTTCGTCACCTACACCAACGACGAACTGGGGTATTCGATCGCCCACCCCGAGGGCTGGGAGGTCGAGGAGAGCGGCGAGGAGGTGTACGTCGGCGACCCCGAGAGCCGCCGGGAGCTGGGCGTCCTGACCCTCGACGCGGCGGCGTTCGACTCCAGCGAGGCGCTTTCCGCGGAGTTCCTCTCCAACCTCGAGGCCGACTACGAGGGCGTCGAGGTCCGCGAGGAGGGCGACCGGAGCCTCGCGTCGGGCCAGGACGCCCGCCTGGTCGACGTCGCCTACGGCGATCCCGAGGGCGAGCGCGGCCGCCGGCGCTCGCGGCTGCTGTTCGCGACCGATCCCGAGACGGACGCGGGCTACGTGGCCGAGGTCGCCGCGCCCGCGGAGGCGTTCGACGACGCTCTCGCCGAGCGCGCGGAGACGATGCTCGCGTCGTTCCGGATCGAGAGCGGGGAGAGCACGGAGCGGATCGGCGGCCCGCGGCTCACGCGCCCCCTGGCTCGAGCCGGGACCGGGATCGGCTCGTAACCCACGCGGGAACGGCGCGGTCGGACGAGTGCCTATCGCCGGAATCGCTCGGACCGACCGGCGAAACGGCGTCCGTTCGTCGGCGGCCGACGGTCGTTCGGTGTCGTCTGTCCGGGAGTAATCCGCTTCGTTCCCGCGGAACCGATCACGTTGCCGCTGTTTCGGACCGAAACCAACGGCTTCCACCGGCGAAACGGACCACCCGAGCGTGGACCGAAACGCCGTACGGAGGCGGATCGGGGCGTCCATCGCGCGATCGAGCCGATCGCTACGGCCGGTAGTAACCGATTGATCGGCTCGGGTCCCGAACGGACGAGCTGCTTCGGTCCGCCGCGCGTCCGAAACCGGCTGAAACGATCGTCAATCAGGGACTGGACGGCGCAACGGTGGCTGCCCTTTATTCTGAAATCCGGTCAAGGAGTCGGACGCCCCACCACGGGGCGAGAGAGACAATGAGCGACGAGATATCGACCGACGACTCGAGACGATCGTTTATGAAAAAGGGCGCGCTCGCCGCCGGCGCGCTGGCCATCGGCGCAGGCGCGTCCGCGAACAGTGTCGCCGCCCAGGAAGACGGGAACGCCCTCGTCTTCTCGTACGACTACCACCCGGGACAGAGCTTCGACGTGGTCGCCCAGCTCGAACAGAGCACGACCGTCAACGTCCTCCAGGTCGACGACGAAACGGTCTCGGAGATCTCCCAGCCCGACGACTACACGGGCCACGTCATCCGCTACGACCTCGACGGGTCCGCGGGGATCACCGCGTTCCTGTTCTCCCAGGACGTCAGCCTCAGTGCCGGCGACAGCGGGACACTGGGTGAGGACGCCTCGATGTTCAGCCCCGAACTCAACCTCCTCTCGACCGACCTCGGCGGCGGAGGCGGCGGCAACGGAGGGAACGGAAACGGCAACGGCAATGGAGGCGGAAATGGCGGTGGCAATGGAGGCGGAAACGGCGGTGGCAATGGAGGCGGAAACGGCGGTGGCAATGGAGGCGGAAACGGCGGCGGCAATGGAGGCGGAAACGGCGGCGGCAACGGGGGCGGTAACTGATGGCGCTCCAGGAGGACGGCAACGTCCTCGTCTTCGCCTACGACTACCATCCCGGTCAGAGCTTCGAGGTCGTCGCGGAACTCGAACAGGCCACGACGGTCAGCTCTCTTCAGGACGACGACGAGACGGTCTCGGAGATCTCCCAGCCCGACGACTACTCGGGCTACGTCATCCGCTACGACATCGGCGACGGTGCGGGGATCACCGCGTTCCTGTTCTCCCAGGACGAGAACCTGAGCGCCGACGATACCGGGAGCCTCGGCGAGGACGCCTCGATGTTCAGCCCCACGCTCAACCTCCTCTCGACCCAGCTCGACTGAGGGGTCTCGGTTTCCGTTTTCGTCTCGAACGCCAATGTCGGAACACATCGCCCCTTCGCGCGTGGTTCTTGCCGGCACCGACGTTCCGGAACACGCCAGTGATGGCTGTCGGAACGAGTCGGCCAGTGTCGGCCCGGCCACCGCCACGGACGGCGAGGCTACCGATACCGAGGCGGACTCGGAGCCGTTCGTCCTGGTCGCGATGGACGATTACCGACCCGGACTACGGTTCGAACTGATGGAGCGATTGCCGGCGCCGATCTCGGTGGCGATGCTTACGTCCCCCGTCGGCGAGCAGCCGTCGGTTCTCTCCCGGCCCGACGAGTACGTCGGCTACGTCGGCCGGTCGGTGTTCGACAGCGGACAGGTCAGGGGGTTCACGACCGTGTTCAGCCGGCGCTCTCTGGAGACGGAGGGCAGGTACGCCTTCGGACGCGATGCGGGGGTCTTCAGCGTCGAGCTCCACCTCCTCCGGGCGACGGTTCGTCGGAGCGAGTCCGACGCCGGCGAGTCTCTACCCGTGTGACGTCGCTGATCCCAGGGCCGGCTTCCGCTCCGTGGGCCTTCAGGCGAGCCCGATGCGTTCGGAGTACGCGCCGTGTACGTCCTCGAAGACGCCCATGACTTCGCCCATCGTCGCGTACGCCTTCACCGCCGCGACGATGTACGGCATCGCGTTCTCGCCGCGGTCGATCGCCGCCCGGAGTTCCGCTAACCGCTCGTCGACCGCCCCGTCGTCTCGCTCGTCCTTGACGTTCGCGAGCCGGTTCAGCTGGCGCTCCTGGGTCTCCTCGTCGATCGAGAGGGTGTCGGGGCTCGTGTCCTCGCTGATCGCGTACTCGTTGACGCCAACGACGACCTCCTCGCCGCTCTCGACGCGTTCCTGGTACTCGTAGGAGGCCTCCTGGATCTCCCGGAGGAAGTAGCCCTCCTCGATGCCCGCGAGGATGCCCTCCCGGACCGACCCCTCGCCCATCTCGCGGATCTCCTCGATGTACTCCATCGCTTCTTCCTCGACCTCGTTGGTGAGGGCCTCGACGGCAAAGGAGCCGCCGAGGGGATCGACGATGTCTGCTGCGCCCGACTCCTCGGCGATGATCTGCTGGGTCCGCAGCGCGACCCGGACCGCTTGCTCGGAGGGGAGAGCGAGCGCCTCGTCGAAGCTGTTGGTGTGCAGACTCTGGGTTCCCCCGAGGACGCCCGCCAGCGCCTGGATCGTCACCCGGACGACGTTGTTGAGCGGCTGCTGGGCGGTCAGCGACTGGCCGGCGGTCTGGGTGTGGAACTTCAGGCGTTTCGATTCGGGGGCCTCGGCGCCGTACCAGTCGTCCATCACCCGAGCGTAGATCCGCCGGGCGGCGCGGTACTTCGCGATCTCCTCGAAAAAGGAGTTGTGGCAGTTGAAGAAAAAGGAGAGGCGGGGGGCGAAGTCGTCGACCGCGAGGCCCCGCTGGGTGGCGTCCTCGACGTAGGCGAAGCCGTCGGCGAGCGTGAACGCGAGTTCCTGGACCGCCGTCGAGCCCGCTTCTCGAATGTGGTAGCCCGACACGGAGATGGGGTGGAACTTCGGGGTCTCGCTCGCGCTGAACTCGACGACGTCGGTGACGAGAGAAAGCGAGGGCTCGGGCGGGATTACCCACTCCTTCTGGGCGATGAATTCCTTGAACATGTCGTTCTGGAGGGTCCCCCGAAGCTTTTCGCGGGGAACGTCTCGTTGATCGGCGAGCGCGACGTACATCGCGTAGATCACCGGCGCGGAGGGGTTGATCGTAAACGACGTCGAGACCTCCGCGAGATCGATGCCCGAAAAGAGGATCTCCATGTCCCGGAGGGTATCGACCGCGACGCCCTCCCGGCCGACCTCGCCGTCGCTCATCCGGTCGTCCGAGTCGAGTCCCATCAGGCTCGGCATGTCGAACGCCGTCGAGAGCCCGGTCTGGCCCTCGTCGATCAGGTAGTGAAACCGTTCGTTGGTCTCTTCGGCGGTGCCAAACCCCGCGAACTGGCGCATCGTCCACGTCCGTCCGCGGTACATCGTGGGGTACGGTCCCCGGGTGTAGGGCTCCTCACCGGGAAAGGCCAGGTCCTCGAGGTAATCCATCCCTGCGACGTCCTCGGGGGTGTAGAGCCGGTCGACCTCGTGGTTCGAGACCGTCGCGAACCGGTCGGCCCGTTCGCCTCCCTCGGGGACCTCGCTCTCCCAGTCGGCACGGGCCTCGCGGATGTCGTCGAGATCGTCCTGATCGTACATGAAGTATGTCGTAATATTTGCCGGAGCGTCTGTTAAGGATTCCGGGTGCCGGAAGCTATCAACTCGTTTCCGTTACTGATAGCCACTGACGAAACGTATTTATGAACGGAGCGATTTCTTTCAGGAAATCGTATGGTTACTCACGAACACTCGGCCGAGGACGACTCCGTCGCCGTCGACGTCGTGCTCCTGGTCGCCGAGCGGACGGGCGTCGAACCCGCCGACCTCCCCCCGATCGAGGAGGCGATCGATCCGGACGCGCTCGATGCGCTGTTTGCCTCCGCACGAACGGGCGGTACCCAGCGGGGCTACGTCGAGTTCACCTACTACGGACACCACGTGACGGTTCCCCTCGACGGCGATCGGACGATCACCGTCGTCTCCGAGCCCGCCGCCGCGGCGAGCGACTCCGGACGATCGGCGCCCTGATCACTCCCGCCGGGAGCCAAACCGGTCACGGATCCCCGAGAGCCACCCGCGAACGCCGCCGACCGAGTCCTCGTCGGCACCGTCGGCGCCGTCGCCGACGAGCAGGTCCTCGGCGAGCACCGAGACGAGGGCGGCGCCGTCGTCGGTCAGTTCGATATCGCCTCTGTCGGAGTCGTAGTCGACGAATCCGCCGTCGTGGAGCGTCCCCAGGTGGATCTGGATCAGCGACGTGTACGTCCGTTTGCGCTGTTTGTACGTCACCTCCGCACGCGGGACCTGGTTCTCCCAGGCCGCGAGCTCCTCGGAGATCTCCCGGACCGTGGCGTGGCCCCCGTTCGTGTGCAGGTACGTGAGTACGTACCGGCGCCGCCGGTTGCTCAGCGTGTGAAAGACGTCGTCCTTGACGTCCTGTTCGTCGAGATGCGCCTCGTCAGCCGTGTCGGTGCCGTCGAGCACCTGGTTCGTTCGCATTCTTCCCCCACCGGTTCAGTGACGGACAGACGGACTAATAAGGAAGTATGACTGTTCAGACGATCGTTCGGGCCGTACGACGATCATACCTATCCCGAGCAACCTCCGGTTACCCGTATGACAGCCGCGCCGGTATCGCTCCTCGAGCGCGTCGAGAATCCCGAACACACGGGCGAGAACCGGTGTCTCCCCTGTACTGTCGTCAACGTCGTCCTCGCCGGTGCTCTCTCGGTCGCCGTCGGAGTCGTCTCCCCGCTCGCCGGCGTCCTCGCGTTCGCGGTCGGGATCGCTACGATCCGATTCCGGGGCTACCTCGTGCCGGGGACGCCACGGCTCACGAAACGATATTTCCCGTCGTGGCTCCTCGATCGGTTCGGGAAGTTTCCGGCAGCCGACGCGGAGGAGATCGACGTCGAACGCTACCTCCTCTCTACGGGGGTCGTGGTCGACGACCGCGGGGCCGACGACCTCAAGATCGACCCCGGTTTCGAGGACCGCTGGCGCCGTCGGATCCGGGAGGTTCGGGGGGAAAGTGCCGACCGGAAGGCGCTCGCGGAACTCGTCGGCGTGCGCCCGGATACCCTCGATCTCGAGTGGTACGGCGACGCGTTCGTCGCCCGGATCGACGGCGAGTGGATCGGCCAGTGGGAGTCCCGATCGGCGTTCGTCGCCGACGTGGCGGCCTCGCGGGCCCTCGAGGAGCGCGCCGGCCGGGAGTGGAGCGGCCTCCCGCTCGCTGCCAGAAGCGAGGTCCTCGGGGCCTTGCGGCTCTTCCTCGAGCGTTGTCCGACCTGCGAGGGCGAGGTCGCCTTCGAGCAGGAGGTCGTCGACTCCTGCTGTCGAAGCTACGACGTCGTCGCGGCGAGATGTACGGCCTGTGACGACCGACTTCTCGAGGTCGGGATCTAACCGTTCTCTTCGGGTTTCGCCGCGTCAAGTCCGTCCTCACCGGTCCCGGAGCCCGCGCCACAGCAGCGTCCGGTTCGTCCAGAGCTGATACCCGGAGAGGGCCGCGAACAGCCCCAGCGCGAGGCTCGTCCAGAGGAGGGCGTCGACGGCGGCGATCCCCGGCGCCTCGAGCAGCGAACCGAGGACGACGACGAGGCTACCGACCCCGAGCCCGCGGTAAATTTCGGACCACGTCAGCCCGACGCACGTGAGGACCTCCATGTAGAGATCCACCTCGCGGGCGTGTTTACAGAGGCGGACGAGGCGTTGCTCGCGGTCGTACTCGACGACGCCGACCTCCTCCAACCGTGGCAGATGGGTCTGGTGGAGCGAGTTGTAGACGCTCTCGCGGAGCCGGGTCGGCGGCGGCGACTCGCCGCTTTCCTGGACCGCGAGGCGTTCGGAGAGCTCCCGCAGCGAGGTCGTGCCCCCCGATTCCCCGAGCTGGCGGAGAGCCTCGATCCGGCGGCTGTTGCCCAGCAGCCGGTGGATTTCGTCTTCGGTAAGCGAGGTCGTCCTGAGTTGCATGGTCCCCGTGGCCGGATTGTACGATTACTGTGGTATGTATGGGGAGCCGGCGTCGGTGGTATCGCCGCCCTGTCGTCTCGGAGTTGTGTTTGTCGGTATCATGAACGATGTAAACGGTCGTATTGGGCGGCGTGAACGCTTCACGCTCTGCCATACCGTCGATCTAACGACCCGTTCGACCGTACGATTCGGCCGTTCGAAACGGCTATTCGGGGGTTAGAACCCTCAATTCCCTCATTCGTGGGCATACCGGCGGATCGTAACTATCCCCCATACCCTCGTGGAGTCTGATAACCGGTCGCGGCCCGCGCGGCGGCTCGCGGGGGTCACGATCGGGAGGATGACAACCAATGAGCGAAAAAGACTTCGAGATCTCGCGTCGCAAGGCGCTTGCCGGCGTCGGCGTCGTCGGCGTCGCCTCCGCGGGCGCGGGACTCGGCACGACGGCGTATTTCAGCGACGAGGAAACGTTCGACGGAAACACGATCACTGCGGGCGAGTTCGGGATGGAGGTCAAGCAGACCGTCAAGAACGTCAATCAGGGCGGGCTGGGTCCTAGCCAGACGGACTTCGAAGAGGGCAACAATGACGATGGGGTGTGGGTTACGGACCCAATCACTATCGCCGACGCCAAGCCCGGCGACATCTACAAGTTCTGTTGGGAAGTTACGATCAACCACAATCCTGGTTACGTTGCCGTGTACGCTGACGGTCTTTCGGGCTCGGACAACGACCTCGCCAATAATCTCGACGCGACGGTCACGGTAGACGGCGATGATGTCGGGAATGTTGGAACTTTCAGTGATGTTCTCAGTCATCTCGACGGTGGGCAGTCCTATTGGGACCAGATCGACAAAGGCCAGACAGTAACGTTCTGCCTCAAACTGGAGATCAGCACGAAGGTAGGCAACGAGATCCAGGGTCAGGAAACCGGGTGGGACCTGATTTTCTACGCCGAGCAGGCCCGTCACAACGACGGTGGCCCGAGCGGTTCGCCATTCGACGACTAGCGACCTGATTCCACACCCCACCACTCCCACTCACGTTGGTACGCCGTCGCCGTACGCGCGGTGACCTAGGCGGTTCGATTCCGCCGGTGGGTTTCCCCCACGGGGGGAGGACAACCAATGAGCGAAAAAGACTTCGAGATTTCGCGGCGCAAGGCGCTTGCCGGCCTCGGTGTAGTCGGCGTCGCCTCCGCGGGCGCGGGACTCGGTACGACAGCGTACTTCAACGACGAGGAAGAGTTCGACGACAACACGATTACCGCAGGCAACTTCGGCCTGACGGTCGATCCCTATGGCCTCGCGGTCGATCAAGGTGAGCACCTTGAGGTTGATTGGAATACTGACAGCGGCCAAATGGAGGACGGTGTCTTCGCTGGCGGTGAGATTTTCATTGACGACATCAAGCCCGGTGACTATTTCAAGTTCTGCTGGGAGGTCACCGTTCACCATAACCCTGGCTACGTACTGGTGAGGGCAGATAACGTCAAAGACCTTGACGGGTCGGAAACCGATGCCAACCTGAGTGATGATGATCTCCACGATACTGAGGATCTTGCGACTCTCGGCGAGACTGCTCGGGCAGAGGTCAAGATTTATAAGCCGGGCGGGCACAGCGAGGGTACCCTCTCGATTGTCCCCTATGATTCCCTCGACATCCTCCTCGACAGCCTAAAGGAGGGCTTGGTTATCTCCACCAGCCAAGAGGACCCGCTCTCGATCGGTCCAGATTCTGCGTCATACGAGTCCGTGATCGTCTGTGTTTATATTTGGGTTGGAGCGAAAGCGGGCGATCCGGGGGATATCGGCAACGAGATCCAGGGTGCCAAATTAAGCGCGAATCTCGAGTTCTACGCCGAACAGGCCCGGCACAACGGCGACAGCTTTCCGAGCGGGTCACCAGGCAGCGAGTAACGAACCCGTAACGACGGCGATCGGGGATAGCACTCCTCGACTCTGCCCTGATCCCCCCGAGAATCCGTTCCAACGCTTTCGGTAACTCTCGAGGCCTCCTCGTATCGATCGTTCCACCGCTTGCGACGTGAAGCGCCGGTGTCGGCAAACCAGTTGTCCATACGGCGATCCCATGTGTCCTCCTCGGAGAAACACGGTCAGGAAAGCGGTATGACCGTCCTGTCGCCTCCAGCGATCGGGTACAGGACTCATACATACACCACTGGTGATAGGAGTGGGCCTAACGGTGGCGGCCTTCGAGCCGCCCACACCACTACCATGCACACGCACACGGATCGACCGTCGGCTGCCGTACCGACCCGCCCGCTCGAGGTGATCCCATGATCGACGGGGACGGACCCTCCAGGCGCGAGATCCTCGCGGGCGCGAGCGGGCTCGGCGTCTTCGGCGCCGTCGGCGGCGCGGGCACCTATGCGGTGCTGAATGATTCCGAGGAGTTTCCCGGAAGCAGCATCGCCGCGGGCGAACTCGGGCTCGCCATCGACTGCCAGGGCGGGGGCTGTGAAACCGACGGCAACGCGGTTTCCGTCTCGTTCGGCGGAATCGAACCTGGCGATACGGGGACACGAACAATCGAACTCACCGTGGAGGGGAACGCGGCGCGGCTCTGGCTCCGAACGGCCTGCCCGCCGGCCAGCGATCCGCTCGGGGACGCTCTCGCAGTCACCCTCTCGGACGACGAGGGCTGTGGGGGAACCGGAGAGCTGTTCTCGGGCTCGCTGACCGACCTCCGGCGGGAGTTCGCCGACGGGATTTCGCTCTCCGAGGGCTGCCTCGACCCTGGCGACACTCGCTGTCTCACCCTCGAGTGGAACTTTTCCGAGGAGGATGTGGAGGGGCTCGTCGGGCTCTCCGCGGAGCTCGAACTGGAGTTCGTCGCCGAGCAGTGTCGCCACACCGACGGAACCGAAAACCCGTTCGGCGAGAGCGGGGACTGTTCCGAACCCCCGTGTCCGGACTGTGTCGAACTCGGGAGGGCCGACGTCGAACCGGACTCGGTCTCGCCGGGCGATCGGTTCTCGCTCGGCAGCGGCTACGAGATCAAGTTCCTGAGTGTGACGAACAAGGGGGATGGTGAGACCGTCTGTGGAGCCATCCGGCTTCTCAGAGAGGGTAGCGAGGCCGCGGCACCAGCGATCTGCAAGGTCGTCGTCCGCGGCGGACCACCGGATCATGCCGGTGGATCGGGTAGGAAGTCCCAGAGGGGGAGCGGTCCCGCAAGCGGGGCGAAGGAGTTCGAGATCGATCCACCCGCGACCCGGACCCGCGGCGAGGTCTGTACGGGCCAACGGGAGGGCGGGAACAGCGGCAAGGTCTTTCGACCGGCGATCAGCAACGTCATGGTCCATATCTGTCAGGGGGAAAGCCAATGAGCACCGAACCCGCCGACGGCGAGGTCGCCGAGGGCCCGGAGGTCGAGAGTTCGGGGTCGGAAACCGAGGGGTCGGGGATGCCCCTCTGGCGCCGGGCGATCCATATCGCGGTCCTCCTCGTCTTCCTCGCGGTCGTCGCGGTGTTCGTCGTCTACGCCGTCCCGCAAGTGATCGGCGCCGACCACAGCTACGTCGTGCTGACGGCGAGCATGTCCCCGGAGATCGAGCCCGGGGACGCGGTCGTCGTCGGCGAGGTCGAACCCGCCGAGATCGCGGAGGGCGACGTCATCACCTTCTACCGGAGCGCCGACGAGCCGCCGGTCACCCATCGCGTCGTCGGAATCACCGAAACCTCGGATGGCTACCTCTATGAGACGAAGGGCGACGCCAACGAGGAACCGGACGCGAACCCAGTGCCCCACGAGAACGTGGTCGGTAGCGTCGTCGTGACGATACCGTATCTCGGCCACGTCATCCAGTTTGCGAACACGACCGAGGGCTTTCTCGCGCTCGTCGTCCTCCCCTTCGGGCTCCTCTTGCTTTCGGAGGCCTACTCGGTCGTCGGCTCCTCGCGCGAACGCGGGGATCCGGAGACCGAAACTCGAGAGGCCGACGGTTCGGGGAGTGGGGACGCTTCGACCGAGGGAACCGACGCTCTCGTCCTCACGCCGGCCGCGCTCAGGACGGCGATCGGAGTGCTCGCGGTCGTGGCCCCGGCGAGTGCGTACCTGGCCGTCCGGTACCCGACCGCGATCTCGGTCACGGTCGCCATCGGCGCGTCGATCTCGCTTCTGGTCGCCGTCGGAATCCGGCTTTTGGGCAACGGAAGTGGCGGGGAGAGCGACGACACGGCCGACCCGGATGAGCCCGACGACCCCGCTCTCGAACGGAACGAGATCGGAGAGCCGGTCGGGGACGGCGCCGGTAACACCATCGGCGAAACCGATGCCGGAGCCGGCTCCGGGGAGGAGCCGCGATGAGCCGAACGCGATCCGCCCTCGCCGTCCTGGCGGCGATCGTCGTCGCCTGCAGCCTGTTCGCGGGGAGCGGGCTCGCCCTGTTCTCCGCGAGCGGAGCGGCCAACGCCTCATTTTCGACCGCCGCCGAGTTCGACGGCACCTACTCGACGATCGAGGGGGAGTCGTCGGTAACCGTACTGGACGCGACGGAGCCGGATAACGGCACGGAGCAGGCATCCGACGACGACCCGGCGGAGAACGACTCCGACGTCGAGTCGCAGGCTCACAACGCCACCGAGGAGACGGCAGGGAACGAGACGGACGAGGGCGCCGATCGGGGAGGTGAGTCGTCGGACGAGGGGACCGAGACCGACGACGAGGAGAACGGAACCTCGGACCTCGAGACGGGCGACGAGAACGAATCCGTCGGGGAGAGTGAGGGGAACACGACCGACGTCGAGGGAAGCAGTGAGAACACGAGCGAGGGCGGCGGGGACGACCACGAGCCCGATCCCGAAGAGGACGATGGGGCGGACGGGGGCGACAACGCGACGGGGACCGACCCTAGAAACGAGAGCACGGGAATCGCCGACGACGACGGGAACACGACCGAGACGAACGACTCCGTCGAGATGGATGGCGTGATCGGCACGGAAGAGGGGAGCGACTCGTCGGACGAGAACGCTACTACTGACGGGAACGGCTCCGCGGAACGGCCCGATGAGGGCGGGAGCGATCCGTGATGATCCGCGCCTGCCTCGTCGGGACCTCCGTCGCTTCCGGATCGGAGGAAACAATACGTGTCGAAACGGCGGGCTATCGGCAGCCTCTTACGTGGTCTTCGGAGCGATACTGGTCGTCTCGAGCCTCCCGACACGGCCCCTCGGCGTCGGACTCGGGCTCCCCTTCCTCACCGTCGGAATCCTCGCGTTCCGGTCGGCGGGCGGGCGTCAGTAGTGGCCCATCACGCCGAGTTTCCGGGCCCGGCGGACGAGCACGGAGAAGGCGACGGCGCCGACGAGGAGGTACGCGAGGCCGTTGCCGACCAGGAGCCCGAGTTCGAGGACGGGGAACTCCCAGAGGCGGACGCCGTCGGTCATCGCCCGCGAGAGGAGCGCGCTGCCGTGGCTCAGCGGGAGCGCGACGATCGCGGGGCTGTCGACGGCGGCGGGGGCGGCGATCAGCGCGATAAAGGAAAACTGCATCAGCTGGGAGACGTTCTCGATGCGCTTGTAGAGAAGCGAGAGCCCGGCGAAGACGAAGCCCAGGCCGACCGCCGAGAGGATCGTCAGTACGAGCAGCGGGACGACGGTGAGGGGATCGACCGACAGGGTCCGGTCGGTCGTGACGAGCATGACTGCCAGTAGGGTGAAGGCGACGGCGGCGCTGAGTGCGACGTTGAACGCCGACTTGATCGCCATCACCCGCCCGATGCCAAAGGGCGACATGAACAGCTGTTCTAACGTGCCCCACTGGGCCTCCCGCATGACGTTGCCCGCGACGTCGAAGTACGCCGCCGTCGCGGCCGTAAGCAAGAAGAAGCCGACGACCACCCCGTCGAGGGTATCGCCGATCCCCGCGCCGCCGACGGCCCGCCCGCCGAAGAAGATCATCGCGAAGAAGAGGTAGCTCGCGACGAGCATCATCGCCGTGTTGATCCAGTAGCGTCTGAGCAGGATTAGCTGCTTCTCGACGACCGCACGGGCGAGCAGCCCGTACTGGGCCGCGTTCATCGCTTCCCCTCCCGGCTCTCGGCGCCCGCGCGGTCGTCCGAGACGACGTGGAGGAACGCCTCCTCGAGATCGGTCTCCAGGGAGTCGACCGAGACGAACCGACAGTCGGCCGCCCGGAGGGAGTCGACGAGATCGTAGAAGGCCTCGCCGGTGACCCGCGTCGCCTCGAAGGAGAGCCGATCGCCCGACCGGGTCCACTTGCCGGCGCCGAAGCGATCCTCGAGCGTCTTCCGGGTCTCCTCGAGGAGGTCACCCTCGACGGTGACCCGGTAGGCCTGGGTCCGGAAGGCGTCGACCAGGTTCTCGACGGTGTCGTCGGCGACGATCCGGCCCTCGTTCATGACGATCACCCGGTCGCAGACGTCCTCGATGACGTCCATGTCGTGGCTCGAGACGACGATCGTTCGCTTCTCGCCGGCCATCCGGCGGAGCTCCCCCCGAAGCTCCCGGGAGCTCTCGACGTCGAGGCCGAGCGTCGGCTCGTCGAGGAAGGCGATAGGGGTCTCGCGGGCGAGCGTACAGGCCAGCGAGGCCTTCTGTTTCATCCCCCGTGAGAGCTCGTTGACGGTCGTATCCGCCTTCTCGGCGAGGCCGACGCCGTCGATCAGTTCGTCGATCCGGTCGGGATCGGCGGGTCGGCCGGCGAGCCTGGCGAAGTACCGGAGGTTCTCCCTCACCGTCAGGCGCCAGTAGACGTTCCGGGCGCCCTCGAGCATCGCGCCCACCGACCGGTAGGCGTCCCGCGGGGAGGCGAGGGGGTCGGTGCCGTCGATCCTGACCCGTCCCGAATCGGGGAGTACCAGCCCCAGGAGCGTCTTGATCGTCGTCGTCTTCCCCGCGCCGTTCGGCCCGAGCAGGCCGACGACGGTGCCCCGATCGATCGACACCGAGAGGTCGTCGACCGCCCGGACCGCCTCCTCCCCGGTGCCGTAGGTCTTGGTCAGCCCCTCGACTACGAGGACCGGGTCGGCGGCGTCGTTCGACCCCTCCTCGCGCCCGACGGCGGCCGACCGACCGGAGCCCGCCGATAGCGTGTCGCTCATCGCTCCCGTCTAGACTGTCGACACACTAACCGTTTCCGGACGCTCGGTCGATCCGGTCGGATGCGATGGCCGGGACTACACCGCGTCCTCCTGGAGCCGTTCGATGGTTTCGACCAGGGGATGGCGCGCGTAGTCGACGACCTCGATGTCCGCCAACCCCTCCAGACCCTCCTTTGCGGCCGTCCGGGCCATCCCGAGGTCGATCGGCTCGTCGATGACGATCACGTACGCCTCCATCTCCTCGATCGCGAGGCGGTCGGCCGCCAGCACCCGGTGGTGGCCGTCGGCGAGCAACAGGGAGCCGGCGTTGTCGATCACCACCAGCGGCTCGGCGAGGCCGCGGTCGAGTTCGTATCGGCGGCCCTCGAGCTCGTCGGCGTACACCCGTCCCTGGGTTGGGACGAGTTCTCCCAGCGGAACCGTCCGGCGTTCCTGTCGGAGGGAGATTCCGTGGATGTTCTCCAGGGTTCGGACGAGCTTTCCGACCTTCTCGGGGGTCGCGCGTTCGATCTGGCTGCGGATGACGTCGGCGTTCGCGATGATCCCCACGAGGTTGCCAGCGTCATCGACGACGGGTAGCTTCTGGATGCCCGACCGGAGGATCACGCGGGCGGCGTCGTTGACCTTCATCTCGGGGTGGGCGACGATCAGGTCCGTCGTCATCACGGTGAAGATCGGGGCGTCGTCGTCGGCCAGCAACAGGTCCCGCGCGCTGACGAACCCCTCGACCCGCCGGCGGTCACAGACGGGAAAGCCGTTGTGTTCTTCACACTCCGCGATCCGGGTGGCGACGTCGCCGACGGTCGCGTCGGGCGAGACGGTGACGACATCCCGGGTCATGTAATCGCCGACCTGCGCGTTCGTTCCGACGCCGTTCATACTCCTCCCTTGCTCCCGCCGTGGAAAAGTCTCGCGCTCACTCCCGTCCCCCCTCGCGTTCGTCGTCCCCTGGCCGGCCGTCTCCCGGCACGAACAGCCACTCGCTGGTCCGACTGTAGGCGCCCACCGGCGTCCCCGGCCGCGTCCGGATCGCCTCGAAGAAGCGGTCGGTGATCACCTCCTCGACGACGCTCAGGATCGAGTCGACCTGATCGCGGTCCTCGACGCCGCCGAGGCTCCCGATCTCGAGTTGGGCGCCGGCCATGTCCGCGTGGCCGCCCGCGCTCCCGATCTGGCCGAAGGCCTCCCGTAGCGTCTCCCCGAGATCGATCTCGCCGGCCCGCGAGCGCGCCGAGAGGAAGGCCATGTCGTCGATGAACCCGAAGACGAGCGTCGTCGTCACCCCCTCCATCGTGAGCAGGCGGTCGGCGGCCTGGGGGAGCGCGTCGCGGTCGCCGATCCGACCCGCACTCGAGACGACCACCGACTCGCGCTGGGTCCGGTTCCCGATCGCCCGCCCGACCGTGTCGACGGTGTCGGCGTCGACCGTCGGCGACTCGACCTTCCGGAGGACGTCCTCGTCGGCGGCCGCGAGCAGCGTCGCCGCGGCCTCGAAGTCGATCGCGCTCGCCTCCCGCGTGAAGTCGTTGGTGTCGATCCGGATCCCGTACAGCAGGGCGGTCGCCGTCCGTCGGGAGAGCGCGAGGCCGAACTGGTCTAGGTACTCGGTCAACACGGTGCTGGTCGCGCCCGCGTGCTCCCGGAGGTCGACGAAGTCGCCGGGGACCGGCCCCCGCGCGGGGTGGTGGTCGATCACCACGTCGACCCGGCGGTCGGGCGAGAGCTGGTCGTTGACGCCGGGCCGGGAGTGGTCGACGAGCGCGACCGAGCCGTACTCCGCGAGGTCCTCGCCGGGCTCGAGCCGCCGGAGGTCGAGCTCGAGGAGGTTCACCATCGCGCGGTTCTCCTGGTGGGAGATCTCCCCGAAATAACAGGCGTCGGCGCCCAGTCCGACCACGCTTGCGAGATCACAGAGCGCGACCGCGCTCGCGATCGCGTCGGGGTCGGGGTTGTCGTGGGTCACGACCGCGAGCGGCCCTTCGATGGCCCCGAGGTGGTTTCGCAGTGCGAGGGCCGTCGTCGCGGGGCCGCTCGTGGTCTCGCGGACGATCCGGTCGGCCATCGCGCGGGTCCGGTCTATCACCCGGTCGGCCCGCTCCTCGATGACGGTTCGGTCTTCCCCCTCGAAGTTCCCCCCCGCGTAGGCCACGATCTGGACGCCGGGAAACCGCGCCCTGGCGGCCTCGACGGTGCGCCGGTTGCGGTCGGTCCGGTCGCCGGCGACGAGGACGACCGCGGGCTCGGCTAAGGCGGCGAGCACGCCGGGATCGGCCGGGTCCTCGAGACGGGCCGGGACGCCGTCGTCGCGCAACGTCTCGACGACGTCGTCGTCCTCCGAGAGGACGAGCAGCTCCCCGCCACCGTGGTCGGGGACGCTCTCGACGATCCGCTGGCCGATGGTCCCACAGCCGAGTACGAGCCGGGAACCCATTGGGGCGGCTTACCCGCCACCGCGTTAAAACGTATCGCTCTCAGGGGCCGAGCGCGCTCGCCGCGGCGTAGGCGGCGTCGGCGACCGGGCCGAAGCCGGGCAGGACGAGGACGGTCATCACGCCCGCGAGCACGACCGCGACGTACAGCCCCGTCGGCTGGGTGAGCTGGCCCCGTCCGGCGACGGGGTCCTCGAACCAGACCGCTTTCACGAGCCGCGCGTAGTAGTACAGCGAGAGCGCGCTGTTGATCACGAGCGCGGCCGCGACCGCGAGCAGCCACGGGTTCCCCGAGGCGGTCTCGAGGATGCCCGTAAAGAGGAAGTACTTGCTGAAGAACCCGCCGAAGGGCGGAACCCCGGCGAGGCTGAACATGAAGACGGCCAGGGCCCCGCAGGCGACCGGCGCCTGCGAGGAGAGCCCGTTGTAGTCCTCGAAGGTCCGCCCGACGCCCCAGTACTCGGCCATCGCGACGAAGAGGAACGCGCCGGTGTTCATGAAGCCGTAGACGAACAGGTGCATCATCGCGGCCGCGAGGACGATCTGGCCGCCGTCGACCGCGAGGCCGGCAAGCCCGATCAGCGCGTAGCCCGCGTGGCCGACCGAGGAGTACGCCAGCATCCGTTTGACGTTCTCCTGGGTCGCCGCGGCGAAGTTGCCGACCGTCATCGTGACGATCGCGAGGACGACGAACGCCATCGTCCAGTCGAAGCCGATCTCGGTCATCGCCTCGAGGGGGAACGCGGTCGTGAAGATCCGGAACGCGATCACGAAGCCGGCGGCCTTCGAGGCCGAGGAAAGGAAGGCGGCGATTGGTGCGGGCGCGCCCTCGTAGGCCTCGGGCGCCCAGAAGTGGAAGGGGACGCTCGCGGTCTTGTAGGCGACCCCGCCGATCACCATCAGGACGCCGACGCCGAGCAGGCCGTCGAAGCCCTCGGCGCCGACGTTCTCGGCGACGGCCTCGAGCTGGAGGTGGCCGGTGGCGCCGTAGACCAGCGAGATGCCGTAGACGAAGATCGCCGACGACAGCGCCCCGATCAGGAAGTACTTCAGGCCGGCCTCGACGCTGCCCCGGTTGTCCTTCAGGATCGAGACCAGGGCGTAGGACGGTAGGCTCGCCAGCTCGAGGGC
This sequence comes from Saliphagus infecundisoli, assembly GCF_020177375.1. GTDB lineage: Archaea > Halobacteriota > Halobacteria > Halobacteriales > Natrialbaceae > Saliphagus > Saliphagus infecundisoli. The sequence goes on from NZ_JAIWHV010000001.1 coordinate 71,195, forward strand.
GATGAACACCGTCACGAGGCTGTTCGCCGTCGCCATCGTGGACATCCCGGTCGCCGCCAGCAGGACGAGCGAGTAGTACTCCGACTGGTAGACGTGCCCGCGGAGGTAGTCGTAGCTCGCGATCGAGATCAGGGCGGTGACGACCGCGACGATGACCATGAAGAAGAGCGCCATCTGATCGACGATCAGCTGGTCGCCGAAGAGGGCCAGCTCGCCGCGGCGGGCGGGGTCGCCGACGCCCGTGGTGATGAACCAGACGGCGACGGCGAGCGAGGCCAGCGAGCCGACCGTGGCGGTGCCCGCGAGCAGCGGCCGGTTGGTCGTGTCCGGGTCGATGCTGTCGATAACGAACAGCGCGAGCGCCGACAGCGCGAGCAGGAGCGTCGGTGCCAGCGCCATCCAACTCTCGAGTTGGACCAGTGCCATCTATGCACCACCTCCAAGCAGCGGATCGACGGCGTCGGTTATCATCTCGAAGATCAACTCCGGGGCGACACCGAGCGCGATGATCAGTCCCAGTAGGACGAACATCGGCGCGACGTCGTGAAGCGGCGCGGGGCCGACCTCGTAGTCGGTCTCGAGCCGGTAGGGCCCAAAGAGGGTCCGTTGCATCGCAAAGAGGAGATAGCCCGCGACGATCACGATGCCGAACATCGCGATCGCGGTAAAGAGGGGCGCGTAGTCGAGGAACTCCGAGCCGAAGGCGCCGTAGAATATGGCGAACTCGCCGTAGAAGCCCGACATGAGCGGCAGCCCCATGTAGCCGAACGCCCCCGCGATCAGGATGCCGACCGCGATCGGCATCCGGTCGGCAAGCCCGGACATGTCCGTGACCATCCGGGTGTGGGTCGCGTTGTAGACGACGCCGACGGACATGAACATCAGCCCCGAGATCAGCCCGTGGGAGACCATCTGGAAGGTCGCCCCGCCGATCCCGAACTGGGTGTAGGCGATCAGCCCGAGGATGACGTAGCCCATCGAGGAGACCGAGGAGTAGGCGACGATCCGTTTGAGGTCGGTCTGGGCGAGCGCGAGCAAGGCGCCGTAGATGACGCTGATGACCGCGATCGCCGCGATCGGGATCGCGAACGTCGAGATCACGTCCTCCGGGAACATCGTGAAGTTGAATCGCAGCAGGGCGTAGGTCCCCATCTTCAGGAGGACGCCCGCCAGCAGGACCGACGCCGGGGTGGGGGCCTCGACGTGGGCGTCGGGGAGCCAGGTGTGGAACGGAACCACCGGGACCTTCACCGCGAAGCCGAGGAACATCGCGACGAAGACGACCGACGAGAGCGTCGCGCCCTCGAGACCGGCGAACGCCTCCGGCCCGCCCGCCAACATCGCGTCGGTGATCTCGGGTAAGGCGAAGCTCGTGACGCCGTCGCCCAGCGAGAAGACGAGCGCGATGAACGCGCCGAACATCACGAGCGAGGCGACGTTCGTGTAGACGAAGAACTTGATCGCGGCGTACTTCCGGCGGGGGCCGCCCCAGATCCCGATCAGCAGGTACATCGGAATGAGCACGGCCTCCCAGAAGACGAACCAGACGAAGAAATCGAGCGCGGCGAAGACGCCGATCAGGTTCGCCTCGATGAACAGGATCAGCCCGTAGAACTGCGACTGGCGCTCGGCAATCGGCGTCCAGGAGCTCAGAATCGCGAGCGAACAGAGCACTGTGGTCAACGCCACGAGCGGCATGCTGATTCCGTCGAGTCCGACGAACCACGAGATCGAGTAGTCGCCGAGCGCGATCCACTCCATCCGGGACTCGAAGGCCAGATCGCCGTCGAGTAAGGCGTTGCCGCTGCCGTCGAAGGCGGTGAACATCCACAGGCTGAGTGCCGCGGGGACCAGACTGATCGCGAAGGCGAGCTTGCCCGCGATCCGGTCGGGCGCGACGAACGTCACGAGCGCGCCGAGCAGTGCGACTCCGATGAGCGACTCTAGTATCATACGAACCAGCCTCCGTTGATGCCGAAGATCACAAGCAGTGCGAGGAATCCGAGGACGAGCAGCGCCGCGTAGTTGGTGACGACGCCCGTCTGGAGGCGTTTCATCCGACCCGAGCCGAAGAGGCTCACGCTCGAGACGCCGTTTACCACGCCGTCGATGACGCTCTGGTCGAATCGATCGGCGGTCCGGGAGAACGGAAGCGTGAGGTCACGCGCGAGCCAGACCTGGTACTCGTCCTGGTAGTAGTTGTTCCCGAGGACCTCCCGGGCGCGCCCGAGCCGGCGGGTGTGTTCTTTGGGCTCGGGGACGTTGTACAGCGTCCAGGCGAGCCCGGCGCCGGCGAACGCGAGGCCGAGCGAGAGCGCCGCGCCGAGCAGCATCGTCAGCGTCTCCGAGCCGATGTAGCTCGTCTCGTGGCCCATTAACTCGTGGTACTCGTGGTAGGTCAACCCCTCGACGGCGCCGTACTCGCCGTCGAGCCAGTGTTCGAGGAACACGATCTCCGCGCCGGTGAGTTTCGCGATCGGTGCGAGGTTTACGATCCCCGCGACGACCGCGAGGACGCCGAGCACGATCAGGGGCAGTTTCACGGCGGCCCCGATCGGATGGGGGTCGCGTGCGGCTTCCGAGCGGGGCTCGCCGTGGAACGTGAGAAAGACCATCCTGAAGGTGTAAAAGCCGGTGAAGAAGACGGCGATCAGCCCCATCGCGTACGCGATCAGGAAGATCGGCTCCTCGAGCCCGAGGATGAGCGCGTCGTAGAGCACCTCGTCCTTGCTCCAGAAGCCCGAGAACGGGACGATGCCGGCGAGGGCGAGCGCGCCCGCGAGGAACGTGTAGTAGGCGACGGGCGCCTGGTCTTTCAGCCCGCCCATCTTCCACATGTCCTGTTCGTGGTGCATGAGGATGATGACCGCACCGGCACCGAGGAAGAGAAGCGCCTTGAAGAAGGCGTGGTTCATCAGGTGGAAGACGCCGGCGACGTAGCCGCCGACGCCCAGCCCGAGCATCATATACCCGTACTGGGAGATCGTCGAGTACGCCAGCACCTGCTTGATGTCGTCTTTGACGACGCCCATCGACGCCGCGAACAGTGCGGTGAAGCCGCCGACGAACGCGATGATCGCGAGCGCCGTCGGCGAGAGGGCGTAGAAGCCGTACATCCGCGCGACGAGGTAGACGCCGGCGGCGACCATCGTCGCCGCGTGGATCAGCGCCGACACCGTCGTCGGGCCCTCCATCGCGTCGGGGAGCCAGGTGTGTAGGGGAAACTGGGCGGACTTCCCGATCACGCCGCCCAGCACGAGCAGGCCGAGGATCGTGACCCACGTCTCGGCGCCGAAGCCGAAGAGGGTCTCGCCGCCGGAGATCGCCTCCTCGGCGGCGACCACGAAGGAGCTCTCGCCGGCAAACGAGAGGGTGCCAAAGGTCGCGGCGATCCCGACGACCCCGATCAGGAAGAAGTAGTCACCGAAGCGGGTGACCAGGAACGCCTTCTTTGCCGCCGACGATGCGGAAGGCGTCCGGAACCAGAAGCCGATCAGCAGGTACGAACAGAGGCCGACGAGCTCGAAGAACATGAAGGCCATAAGCAGGTTGTCGGCGTAGACGAACGCGAGCATGCTGAAGGTAAACAGCCCGAGTTCGGCGTAGTAGCGGGGCAGTCCGGTCTCGCCCTCCTCGTTCATATAGCCGAGGCTAAAGACGTGAACGAGCAGGGCGACCAGCGAGACGATCACGAGCATCAGCGCCGACAGCGGGTCGATCAGGATCCCGAAGTGGAAGGCGATCTCCTCGCCTGCGGCCCACTCGTAGAGTTCCTGATTGTAGACCTCGCCGCCCGCGACGGTCGCGAGCGCCCACAGAGAGAGCACCAGCGAGCCCGCGGTCGCGATGATCCCCGCGAACGCGCCTTTCTTCGGCATCGAGTCGCCGACGAGCAGTACGACCACGAACGCCGCAAGCGGGAGGGCGGCGATCGCCGGAGCGAGTTCGAACGCAGTTGCCATTCGTTTACCACCTCATCGCCGCGGGAACGGTGACGTCGATCCCCTCGAAGTTGCGATACAGTACGAGGATGATGCCGAGTCCGATGGCGACCTCCGCGGCCGCGAGCGCCATCGTGAACAGCGCGAACACCTGGCCGGTCAGGTTGCCGTGATAGAACGAGAACGCGATCAGGTTGATGTTCGCGGCGTTCAGCATGATCTCGACGGACATCAGGAACATGAGTGCGTTCTTCCGGGTCAGAACGCCGAACAGCCCGATACAGAACAGCGCGGCCGAGAGGAGCACGTAGTACTCGACGGCGACGGTCACTCTCCCTCACCTCGTTCGTCCTCGTGGAGTTCGCTGCCCCCGTCGGTCGCCGGCTGTGCCCCCGAGTCGCTTCCGCCCGAACTCGCGTACGGCGAGACGACCTCGCCGGCCTCCTCGCGCTTTGCGAGCACGAGCGAGGCGTCGAGTGCAGCGTCGAGAACGACCGCCATCAGGAAAAAGGAGACCAGGAAGTGTTCGGTGTCGCCGATCGCGCCCTCGCCGCTCTGGAGGGCGGTGAAATCGAGGAGGGCGTAGCCGACCTCGGCGGTAACCGAGATCCCGTCGGGGTAGCCGGCCATCCCCTCGAAGGGGGTGTTGAGAACGACCAGGGCGATGAGCCCGAAGAGGGCGACCGCGAGGACGCCCGGCAGCAGGTGACCGCCGACGCGCAGGCGCGGGCCGGTGGTCATTCACCGACCACCCGGGTCGGCGGCTCCTCGCGTTGGGTCAGCATGACGGCGAACGTGATGAGGATGAGCACGCCGCCGACGTAGACGAGGATCTGCATCATCGCGACGAACTCGGCGGCGAGCATCACGTAGTAGATCGCCACGCTCACCAGCGTGACCCCCAGCAGGAGTGCCGAGTGCCAGGGATCCTGCATCAACACGACCCCGATCGCGCTCGCCAGGGTGACGAACGCGAACAGCGCGAACGCGATCAGCTCGTATACCATTGGTGTTGTCTGGTCGGGTAGGGCCCTTGTAGATTTCGAGACGCGACGAGCTCACTGGTAGTCAACCGCACCTTCCCCCTCGCCGATCCAGCTCCCGCGATCGGGTTCGCGGGATTCCAGGGGATCGATGTCCTTGTACCACGGCACGGCCTTGAGCTGTTCTTTGTTGTAGACGAGGTCGTCTTTGGTGTCGCCGGTGAACTCGAAGTTCTGGGTGAGGATGATCGCGTCGACGGGACAGACCTCCTCGCAGAGCCGACAGTAGATACACTGGCCGATGTGGAGGTTGTACTGCTCGCCGTTTCGCTGGTCGTCGGTTACGATCTGGATCGTATCGTTCGGACAGACGTTCTCGCACTGGCGACACCAGATACACCGCTCCTGGCTGAACTTGTGGACGCCCCGAAAGCGAGGGGAGACGTCGGGGGTCGTCTCGGGGTACTCCACGGTGAAGGTGTTGCCGTCCAGTGCGTGTTTCATCGTCGTCGCCATGGATTTGAGCAGTCCGATCATGCTATCGCTCCCACGAGGATGGCCGTGAGCACCAGGTTGGCAAAGGACAGTACGAGCATGCCCTTCCAGCCGATCTCGATCAATTGGTCGATACGAACGCGGGGCAGCGCCGACCGGAACCACTGGGTCAACAGGAACACCGCCCAGATCTTGACGATGTACCAGACGATCCCCAGCGCCGCGGGACCGGGTCCGGCGGGTCCGCCGAGAAACAGCGTCGCGATGATCGCCCCGCCGAGGAAGATGTGGAGGAACTCCCCGAGGTAGATCAGGACGAAGTAGACCGACGAGTACTCGGTCTGGTAGCCCGCGACGATCTCGGTCGGCGCCTCGGGCGTGTCGAAGGGGTTTCGGCCCACTTCGGCCAGGTTCGCCGCGATGAACAGCCCGAACGCGAAGGGGTTGACGAACGCGTACCAGGAGGGAAGCGCGACCCCGCCGAGTTCGATCAGTGGTTCGGCCTGGACGGCGACGATCTCTGACAGTTGGAGGGTGCCCGCGAAGATCACCACGGACATTCCGGTTACGACGAGCGGGATCTCGTAGGCGACGTTCTGTGCGACCGCACGCAATCCGCCCATCAGCGAGTACTTGTTCGCCGAAGCGTAGCCGGCCATCACGAGCCCGATGCTGGCGATGCCCGAGACCGCAAAGAGGTAGACGACGCCGACCTCGGGGTCGGCGAGCTGGATCCCGCTTCCCATCGGGATCACGGCGAAACCGAGCATCGCCGAGCCGGCGACGACGATCGGCGCCAGGTCGTAGGCCGGCCGGTCGGCGTTCTCGGGAACGATGAGCTCCTTCGAGATCAGCCGGACCGCGTCGGCGACGATGATAAACAGGCCGAAGGGGCCGATCCGGTTGACCGCGATCCGATCGGTGAAGGCGGCGGTGATCTTCCGTTTGGCCCACGGACCGGCGACGGCGGTCATCGTCAACATGAGGGTGCCGACGAGGGCGGCGCCGAGAAGCGCGGCGATCGACTCGCCTGCGATGCCGAACTCGCCGAGGCCCGTGAGGTCGGCGATCCGCTCGGGGAGGAGGTAGGTCTCGCCGTCGGACTGCAGCGGGACGGGCCCCGTCATCGATCCACCTCGCCGAGGATGACGTCGAGGCTACCCAGGGAGGCGACCAGGTCGGGGACGTACTCGCCCTGGGACATCTCCGCGAGCGTCGAGAGGTTGTGGAAACAGGGGCTGCGGATCTTGAACCGGCCGGGGGTGTCGGTGCCGTCGGCGCGGATGTAGATCCCGAGTTCGCCCTTCGCGTTCTCGACTGCCTTGTAGGTCTCGGTGCCGGGATCGGGTTTGAGCGTCCGGGGGACGTTGCTCTGGATCTCGCGGTCGTCCTCGGGCCACTCCTCGAGCAGGTCGATACACTGCTCGACGATCTTCGCGGACTGTTCGACCTCCTGCATCCGGACGAGCACCCGCGAGTAGTTGTCCTTCCCGTCCTCGGTGACGACGTCCCACTCGAGTTCGGGGTAGTAGCCGTAGGGGTCGTCCCGCCGGAGGTCGTAGTCGATTCCCGAGCCGCGGGCGACCGGGCCCGTACAGCCGTACTGTTTGGCGATCTCCGGCTCCAAGATCCCGGTGTCGACACACCGGATCTGGAAGACCTCGTTGCCGGTCAGGAGGTCGTCGTACTCCTCTACTTTCGTCGGGAGGCCGTCGAGGAAGTCCCGCGTCTTCTCGAAGAACTCCTCGCGGGGTTCGGGGACGTCCCAGGCGACCCCGCCGAGCCGGAAGTAGTTGTACATCATCCGCTGGCCCGTGAGATCCTCGAGGATATCCTGGGCGAGTTCGCGATCGCGGAAGGCGTACTGGAAAATCGCGGTGAAGTCGCCGAAGACGTCCAGCGCGAACGTGCCGAGCGCGAGGAAGTGCCCCGCCATCCGGGAAAGCTCACAGCCCATCGTCCGGAGCACCTGTGCGTAGTCGGGGACCTCCAGGTCGGCGAGGTCCTCGGCGGCGCGGGCGTAGGCCCACTCGTTTGGCATGTTCGCCGTGTAGTCCCACCGGTCGGGGTAGGGCATGATCTGGTGACGGTAGGTGCCCTGCTCGCACATCTGTTCCTCACAGCGGTGGAGGTAGCCGATGTCGGGTTCGACGTCGGCGACCGTCTCGCCGTCGAGGACGGTCTTGACGTGGAGGACGCCGTGGGTCGCCGGGTGGTGGGGGCCGATGTTGAGGAACATCGTGTCCGTCTCGGCGTCCCGGTGGTCCTCCTGGAGGGGGTTTGCGTGTTCGGCCAGCGTCACTAGCTGGGGTTTGTCCTGGTCGTAGCTCAGGTCGAGGGGATGGCCCTGCCAGGTCTCCGGCAGGAGGATCCGGCGCGGGTCGGGGTGGCCTTCGTAGTCGATGCCGACGAGGTCGAACGCCTCCCGTTCGCCCCAGTCGGCCGAGCGGTAGACCGGTTCGGCGGTCTGGCTGACCGGCTCGTCGGTCGAGGTCGGCACGACGACACTTACCTCCTGGGTCGGGTCGTCGTACTTCTTCAGGTGGTAGATCGTCTCGTAGCGGTCCTCGTACTGCTGGGCGGTGACACACGAGAGGTGGTCGAAGCCCGCTTCGTCGCGCAGATCGAAGAGGACGTCCTGGACAGCGTCGGGCCGGACCACGAACGCCGGGGCGTTCTTGTGGTCGTCCGTCGAGAGGGCGCGGTCGCCGACCAGTCGCTCGAGTTCTGCCTCCTCGGTGACCGGGACGGTCCGCTCGAGCTCCGTGCTCATGGCGAATCAGCCCAGTTGTACCGCATGACGAGGTCCTCCTCGTCGATCTCGGCGGCGAGCTTGTCGATCAGCTCGTCGCGAGGGAGGTCGCCGAACTCCTCTAGCTCGTAGGGTTTGACGACGACGGGCGAGGTCTCGCCGTTTGCGACCCGCTCCTGGAGCTTCGCGACGCCGTAGATAAGCGCCTCGGGGCGGGGCGGACAGCCGGGGACGTGGATGTCGACTGGGATGATCTCTTCTGCGCCTTTGACGACGTTGTACCCCTCCTGGAAGGGGCCCCCGGAGATCGTACACGAGCCCATGCCGACGACGAACTTGGGCTCGGGCATCTGGTCGTAGACGCGCTTCATGCGGGGGCCGAACTTCGAGACGATGGTGCCGGGGACGATGATGACGTCGGCCTGGCGGGGGGAGGCCCGCGGGACGCCCGCGCCGAAGCGATCCAGATCGTGTTTGATCGCGTAGGTGTGCATCATCTCGATGCTACAGCAGGCGATCCCGAACTGCAGCATGAACATCGAGGAGCCCCGGACCCAGTTCATGAACTTGTCGAACTTGGTGAGGATAAACGGCGTCGAGCCGAACGCCTCCCGGAGCCTCGAGTTGAAGCGGTCGTCGACCCCCTCGCCCATGCGCGAGTCGCGGGTGTCCGTGGAGGGGGCGGTGCTGTCGTGGATCGCTTGGCGTGGTTGGTTACTCATGGTCGATCGGTCTGCGGTCGTAGTCGGTCCGTCTGCGGGCCGCGCGGGTCCACTCCACTGCGCCGTTTCGCCACGCCCACGCGAGTCCGACGAGCAGGATGGCGACGAACAACAACATCGGCCCGAGCGCGCTCACGAGCGAGATGTCCGGCGAGTCGAGGGCGGCCCGATAGACGACGGCCCACGGGAACAGCAGTACGGTCTCGATGTCGAAGACGAGAAAGAGAAGCGCGACCATGTAGTACTGGATGTTAAAGCGGATGCGGGTCCCGCCGGTGGGGACCTCGCCGCTCTCGTAGGTGGCCCGCTTGCTCGTCTCGGGGACACTCGGCCGGAGGAGGTACGACACCGCCATCATGCTAAGCGGGATCAGCAGTCCAACGAGCGCCAGTGCCCCGATGGCTATCCATTCGTTCATCGCGGTAACGTTCGGGCGTTGGAAACGCACCCATATAAGGGTGATTCTTCGCTCGCCGGCCGTTTTCGACCGACTGCGAGAGAATCGTCGGGAGCGACGGTCGGCGCCGGCTACTCCCGCTCGTAGTCGGCGACGCCGCCGTCGTGGAGCCGGCGGGAGGCCTCGCCGACCTCCCCTCTGAGACGGTCGTGGTAGGCGACCAGCCGGCGGCGGAGGTCGTCGTGTTCGCGCGCGAGGATCTGGGCAGCCGAGAGCGCGGCGTTGAACGACTTGCCCGCGTCGACCGCCGTCAGCGGCGCGCCCTGGGGCATCCCGATGACGCTGTCGACGGACTTCTCCTGGACGGGGACGCCGATCACCGGCAGGGGGTAGGCGATCGAGGCGGTCATGTTCGGGAGGTCGGCGGACTTCCCGCCCGCGCCCGCGATGATCACGTCAATCCCCCGCGCTTCGGCGGTCTCGGCGTAGGCGGCCATCAGGTCCGGGGTCCGGTGGGCGGAGGTGACGTACGTTTCGAACGTAAAGCGGTTTTCGGGTGGGTCCTCGAAGTCGGTCTGTTCGGCGAAGCCCAGCTCCGAGACGAGTGCGTCGTAGGCGCCCGGCCGGTCGCCGCCGGTCAGCATCGTCTCGAGGTCGGAGTCGCTGCCCATCACGATCCCGACGTCGGGGGTCTCCGCGGCGGGGCGGTCCCCGCCCGCCTCGTCGTGAAGCCGGTCGATCAACTCCTGAACTGCGGTCATGGACGCGGGTTGTGCGCCAGTTACAAAGAAGGGGGCGGGTTCGACTCGAGCCGACTCGTCAGTCCGCCTCACTCGGCCCGCCGCTTCGAGGAGGCCTTCAGGAGGACGAACAGGCCGAAGACGGTCCCGAACAGCCAGACCGGATCGGAAAAGAGGTCGGCGAGGAACGGCCCGGGGGACCGTCCGAGCGCAAGCGCGATCGCCGCGCCGCCCGCGACGAGGACGGCGAGGTAGCCGGCAGCGAGGACGACGACATCGCGGTCGATCGAACTGTCGTCCTCGCGGTCGGCGCGTTCCCTCATTGCCTCACTCGAAGGTCACCGCGTCCCGGAGTTCGCGGGCGGTCTCGAGTGCGTCCTCGACCTCCTCATCGGTGACGGCGACGTGGCCCATCTTCCGCAGCGGCCGGGCCTCGCGCTTGCCGTACCAGTGGAGGTCGGCCGTGGGGGTCTCGAGGATCCGGCCGATCCCCGAGAGCGCGGCCGGCCGCGGCTCGGAGACGTCGCCCAGCAGGTTGGTGGTGACCGTCGGCGAGCGGAGTTCGGTCGAGCCCAGCGGCCAGCCGAGAACGGCGCGAACGTGTTGCTCGAACTGCGAGCTTCGAGCGCCCTCGATCGTCCAGTGGCCCGAGTTGTGCGGGCGGGGTGCGATCTCGTTGAGCAGTATTTCGCCGTTGCTCGTTTCAAACAACTCGATCCCGTACACGCCCCGCCCCTCCATTACGGAGAGAACGTCCCCCGAGACCTCGCGGGCGCGTTCACGAATACGATCGTCAGTCCGCGCGGGAACGATCGTCTCCCGGAGGATCTCCTCGCGGTGGACGTTCTCGCCGATCGGGAACGCGGCGGTCTCGCCGTCGCCCTTGACCGCGATCACCGACAGCTCGCGCTCGAACTCGACGAACGACTCGACCATCGCCGGGCCGGCGACCGACTCGAGGGCCTCGGCTGCCTCGTTGGGCCCCTCGACGGGGACGTTCCCGCGGCCGTCGTAGCCCCCAGTTCGTGCCTTGAGCATCACCGGCGCGCCGTAGGCCTCGATCGCGTCGCGGATATCGTCGGCGTCCTCGACCGCCCGGAACGGCGGCACCGGGATCCCGCCCTCCTCGAGTTCCCGCTTCTGGACGAGTTTGTCGTGGATCGTCTCGAGCGTGGCGGGCTTCGGATGGACCGGCGTCCCCGTCTCCTCGCTGACCTCCGATAGCACCCGTTGGTCGGCGAGTTCGATCTCGAAGGTGAGCACGTCGGATAGTTCGGCGAGGTCGGCGATCGCCGCCCGGTCGTCGAACTCGGCGACGATCTGGTCGCGGGCGACCGCCCCAGCGGGCGCGTCCGGCGTCGGGTCGAGGACGACCAGTTCGACCCCGAGCGGGGCGGCGGCCTCGGCGAGCATCCGGCCCAGTTGGCCCCCGCCGACGACGCCGACAGTCGGTCCCGGCGTCCGTAACGTCGTCATGCGCGGCGCTTTCCCTTGCCGGAGGTTAAGGGTTCCCGTTCCCGCCGGTTTCGCTCGCTGCCGGGGTCCACTCGCCGGCGGGGTCGGCGTGGGCACGGACGGCGTCCTCTCGGAGGTAGAAGACGGTCTCGTCGCCGGGACTGCGCATCTCGACGGTCGTCCGGACGTAGCCCGCCATCGCCGGCAGCTCGCCGGCGCGGTCGGCGCGGATGACGACGGCGGCCGGCTCCTCGGCGAGCAGGGCGTCGAGTTCCTCCCGATCGTGGGCGCTCGCCGGCTCGGCGCCCGAACGCTCAACGTACCACGGCAGCGGGAGCCGCGAGTACCAGTTCCCGTTGTCCTCGACCTTGACGGGGCCGTCCTCGCCCTCCGTCCAGCGGTCGCCGACGGGCGGGCGGTGGGCCGCGCTCTCGTTGTCGATGGCGTACTCGCCGTAGTAGACGATCGGGCCGCCGGTCTCTTCGAGGACCGCCTCGAGATCCACCAGGGGCGCCCGCAACTCCTGGTTCGGCTGGGCGTACTGGACGACGTGATCGCCGTCGGTCCGGGTGTTCGTCGGGTCGAAGGCCGTGGCGCCGACGACGGCGACCGTCGAGGAGAGGAGGAGGACGACGACGGCGACCGCGAGGGCGGCGTCAATACCGGCCCGCCTTCCGCCGGTTCCGGCCCGGAGATCGCGGGCCGCGTCGAGGCCCGTCTCCAGAATCCAGCCGAGCGCGACGCCCGCGGGGATCGCGAGGGGGACGAGGACGTGGACGAGCGCCCAGGTCGCCCAGATGTCCATCGCGAGCGCGTAGCCGGGCAGGCTGACGAGTCCCCAGTAGGCAAACCCCATCACGATCGGCCGCGGGCGGTCGGCGAAATAGCGCTCGCCCAGCGTCCCGGCGACCGCGAGGACGCTGATCGCTGGCGCGTACTCGACGAGCGCCCCGAGAAAGCGGGGCAGATAGTCCGTGAGTCGCTCGACGATCGACTCCTCCCCGGACTTGCCGCCCCAGTCGGCGATCCCGCTCCAGAAGTCCGACAGGGCCCGCTCCGTGACCGCCGGGAGGAGACCGGGGCGAGAAGCGAGGCGTTCGAACCCGATGCCGGTTCCGGCCGTGCGGGGTGCGTAGAAGACGACGAGGACGGCGACGAACAGCGCCGTCGCCAGCAGGAGGTGGCCGGCGTAGCACCCGGCCCGTCGGCGGGCCTCGGCCGACCGGATGCGATCGCGTGCACGGGCGAACCGATCCCGGAGGAGGGCCCGCGTCGGCCGGGCGGCGTCCGGTCGGAAGAGCGCGGTGTCGAGTAAGAGCGCGCCGGCGCCGAGCCAGCAGACGACGTAGACGACGGCGTTCTCCTTGGTCGTGAACCCCAGCCCCGAACAGAGGGCCGCGGCGTAGAGGTAGCGCGTCCGTCCCGTGACCGACAGCCGCACCGCCATCCCGAGCGCGAACAGCATGAACGTCGCCACCAGCACGTCGTTTCGCATGAACCGCGAGTAGTAGACGAGGATCGGGGACGCGGCCAGCAGCGCGCCGACCGAGACGACCTCGAGGGGACGGAGATGGTCACGAAAGAGCCAGGCCGCGAGGGGAAGGAGGCCGCCGACGCCTGCGACCACCAGCCGCATCGCGAAGTCGGTCGGGCCGAGGAGGGCGAACACGAGGTCGTTGACGTGAATCAGGAACGGGCCGTGGACGATCGGGCGGTACTCCCAGAGCCCCGTCGCGCCGTACCGAAGGATATCGTAGCCGACACGACCCTCGTCCCAGTGAGCGACGCGCTCGCCGAGGAAGGCGAGGCGGACGGCCACCGCGAGGGCGGCGATCGCGAGCAGGGCGGGGAGGGTGTGGTCGTTGCGCGAGCCACGCGCCATCGTCCGTGCGTTCGCCGAGAGGGTCAAACGTGTTGTGTTCCCGATCGACCGCCGGAGCCGAGAGCGGTAGCTCTTTCATGCCCCCACGCGACGCTGGCGACATGCCCACGCTCGGCCTGGTGGTCGCCCGGTTCAACCGGTCGGTCACCGAGGAGATGGAAGAGCGGGCCCGCGAGGCCGCCGCCGATGCGGGCGCGGCGGTCGAGGAGACCGTCGCGGTCCCCGGCGTCTACGACGCGCCGCTCGCGGCCGACCGGCTGGCCCGCCGGGAGTCGATCGACGCGGTCGCCGTCGTCGGCGCCGTCGTCACCGGCGACACCGACCACGACCGGGTGATCGCCGACAGCACGGCGACCAGACTCTCCGACGTCTCCATCGAGCGTGACACGCCCGTCACCCTCGGCGTCACCGGTCCCGGCATGTCCGGCGCCGAGGCCCGCGAACGAATCGAGAAAGGCGGCGAGGCCGTCGAGAGCGCCCTCGCCCTCGTCGCCGAGTTGCCCGACCCCTGATATGACCATGGAATTCACCGACCGCCTGACCCGAGTCGAACCGTCCGCAACGCTCGCCGTCTCCGCGCTCGCGACCGAACTCGAGGCCGACGGCGCCGACGTCGTCGATCTCTCGGTCGGCGAGCCCGACTTCCCGACGCCCGAGACCGTCGTCGAGGCGGGGAAAGCGGCGATGGACGCCGGCCACACCGGCTACACCACCTCCGCGGGCATCCTCGAACTCCGCGAGGCGATTTCGGAAAAACTCGCCGACGACGGCCTCGATCACGGCCCCGAGGAGATCATCGTCACGCCCGGCGCCAAACAGGCGCTCTACGAGATCGTCCAGGCACTGATCGCCGACGGCGACGAAGTGACGCTGCTGGATCCCGCCTGGGTCTCCTATGAGGCGATGGTCGAGATGGCCGGCGGCTCGCTCTCGCGGGTCGACCTCTCCGAACACGATTTCCGGCTCGAACCCGCCCTGGAGGACCTCGCGGACGCGGTCTCCGACGATACCGAACTCCTGATCGTCAACTCGCCGTCGAACCCCACCGGCGCGGTGTACTCCGACGCGGCCCTGGAGGGCGTCCGGGACCTCGCAGTCGAACACGACGTCACGGTCATCAGCGACGAGATCTACAAGGAGATCACCTACGGCGTCGAGCCGACGAGCCTCGGCACGCTAGAGGGGATGGCCGACCGGACCATCACCGTCAACGGCTTCTCGAAGGCGTACTCGATGACCGGCTGGCGCCTTGGCTACTTCGCCGGTCCCGAAGCGCTGATCGACCAGGCGGGCAAACTCCACAGCCACTCGGTCTCCTCGGCGGTGAACTTCGTCCAGCACGCCGGGATCGAGGCCCTGGAGAACACCGACGACGCCGTCGCGGAGATGGTCGAGGCCTTCGAGGACCGTCGGGACCTCGTCGTCTCCCTGTTAGAGGAGGAGGGAGTGGACGTCGCCGTCCCCGACGGGGCGTTCTACATGATGCTCCCGGTCGAGGAGGACGACCAGGCGTGGTGCGAGAACGCCTTAGAGGACACCCACGTCGCGACCGTTCCCGGCAGCGCCTTCGGCACGCCCGGCTACGCCCGGATCTCCTACGCCGCGAGCGAGGACCGTCTCAGAGAGGGGATCGAACGCCTCGCCGACGGCGGCTACCTGTAGGCTATTTCCCGCCGGCTCCCCACTCTCGAGACATGGCACCCGAGGAGTCCGAGGAATCCGTTCGCGTCTGGCTCGTCGAGCGGACCTACTCCGACGACGAACAGAACATGATTATCCTCACCTACGCGACGACCGACGGCGAGCGCTACTTCCGGAAGGAGCGGGCGCTCACCTCGTTTACCGACGTCCGGGACACGACCGCCGCCGTTCTCGCCGACCCCGGCGATCTCGGGAGCGTGGACGACCCCGACCTCGAAGCGCGGTACGCCGCCGAGGCCGAACGGATGGCCGAGGCCCACGATCCCGATGACGTCATCTAACCGAACCGCGTTCAGTTCCCCTGGATCGCGTCGATGACCATCGCCCCGACCACGACGGGATCGGTCGGAACCGAACCGGGGTCGTCGATCTCGATCTCGTACCGGTCGAGGATCGAGAACTCGCCCGTGATGGTGCCGACGGGATCGCCGTCCGGATCGGTTATCTCGTACTCGTGGGCGATCCACTGGCCGAACGGGAGCACCGTCCGGCCCACGGTGACGAGGGCTCCACGCGAGTCGATCTCCGCGAGCAGGGAGCCGTCGTCGGGGTCGCGGATCCGCCAGGTGTCCTGCAGGAGCGAGAGGTCGTTGTCCAGGACGACGACGTCCTCCCCGGTCCGGCCGTCCGTCAGGAGGTAGTCGCCCGCGACGTCCCACGTCCCGCTGGCTTTCACGGTGGCGATCTCGTTCCCGCCGGTATCGACGAGCGGGAACTCCGATTCGTCCTGGTACATGTTGTATACGCCACTGAACAGGGTGTCGCCGGCGGCGTCACTGGCTTCGTACTCGGGCCGAAAGTTCTCGTCCTGTCCCGTCTGTTCGACCGTGTACCGGCTCCCTGAGAGATCGAGCGCACTGATCTCGTACTTCCGTTCAGGTGTCATTTCCGGGTCGTTGGCGCGTGGGGCCCTTAATTTCATGCGAGTCGCGAGCCCGCCTCGCGGAGAGTACCGGGTGCCGGGAACCCGGTCGTCGCCGGGTTGGTCCGCTCTACTAAAGCTTCGTCGCCGCCTCGAGTGCGGCCCCGATCGCCCGGCCGACGCCGTCGCTGGCTTCCTCGGGAAGTTCCGCCTCGTCGTCGCCGGTCCCCTTCTGGGTGCCCGCGACGAGGTTGCCGTCGGCCGCACAGATCGCCCCCGCCGCGAGCCCCCGGCGCCGGGCGAGCGTAAACAGCGCAGCGGCCTCCATCTCGACGGCGAGCAATCCCGCCTCCTCCCACGCGTCGAGCCCCGGCTCCCGCTCGAAGTAGAAGGCGTCGTCGGAGACGATCGGGCCGACGTGGGCGGGCCCGTCGCCGCCTTCGGCGGCCGAGACGAGCGCCGAGAGCACTCCGTGGTCGGGCACCGCGGGGAACTCGACGGGTTCGTATCTCCGGGTTGTGCCCTCCTGTTTTGCGGCGCCGGTCGCGACGACGAGGTCGCCGATCCCGACCTCTTCTTGGAGCGCCCCCGTCGTCCCGACGCGGATCGCGGTCTCGACGCCGGCGCGGGCGAGTTCCTCGATCGCGATCGTCGCCGAGGGACAGCCGATGCCTGTCGAACAGATCGAAAGCTCGCGGCCCTCGTAGTTCGCGTTGACCACCTTGTACTCGCGGTTTCGGGCGACGGTCTCGGCGTCCGTACAGCGGCCGGCGATGCGGTCGACGCGACCGGGGTCTCCCGGGAGGAGTACGAGGTCGTTGACGTCGCCGTCGTCGACCTGCAGGTGTGGCTGGGATGGCATCGTCCTCCTCTGGGACCTGTGGGTGAAAAACCCGCACGATCTCGGGCGATCCCGGGCGGTCCCGTTCGGTCTCGGCGTGGCTCGGAGTCCGTCTCAGTCGGCCGGGTAGACGTGGACGCTGTCGGGTCGGACGACCACCGTCGCCGATCCGACGGTGAACCGGACCTCGCCGTCGCCCCGCCGGCGCCCGTCGTAGCGGTCGGCAAAGAGGGCGTCGAGGGCTTCGGGATCGACGTACTCGTAGAGCCGAACGCTGGCGTCGTGGACGTCCTCGCCGCGGTAGTCGGCGATGGCCGTCGCGGCGGCGACGCTCGGCGGTTCGCTTTCGTCCCGGTCGTATCTGACGGGATGGCCTCCGTCCCCGAACTCGGAGCCACCTGTAGCTTGTCTACTCATGCTCTCTTTGCGCCCCGTGGCGCATGCCCGACACGCCAACGGCCCATAGTATATAGGTACCGTCAGACAACACCGACTGAGAACGGCGCCGCCGCTGGCGAGCGGGGCTTCCGGCTACCACGAACGATACTAAATCGCTGCCGGTCAGTTTCGCGCGTCGAGAAACCGCTCGAGTCGGGCGCGGTCGGGCCCCGTCTGGGCGCCCTCGCTGGTCGTCGCCATCGCACCACAGGCGTTGCCGTACGCGAGGGCTCGTTTCTCGCAGGCTCCCTCAAGGGTCGCCGCGAGAAAGCCGGCGGCGAAGGCGTCGCCCGCGCCGGTCGTATCGACCGTGTCGACGGCGAACCCGGGATGGTGTCGGCGTCCCTCCGCGGTTCGCAACTCGGCGCCGTCGGCGCCGTCGGTGACGACGAGCGCGTAGTCGCCGTCCTCGGGCAGCGACTCGGCCTCGCGGGCGGTCGCGAAGACGGTGTCGACGTGGGCGAAGACGCCGTCGTAGGTCCGCTCGCCGACCCGCCGGCCGGGATCGAAGCTCACCCCCACCCCGGCCTCGCTCGCGACCCGTGCGATGCGGGCGGCTGTCGCGGGCCGCTGGCTCGTGAGGTGGACGTGGCCGGCCCGCCGGACGCGTTCGGGATCGACGTCGCCGGGCTCGATCGCCTCGTTGACGCCGTCGGTGCCCAGCAGGGCGACCTCGCCGCGGTCGTCGACGAGGACGTGCTTGACGGCGGTCGGACCCTCGGGGGCCTCCCGTAGCCCCGCGGTCGAAACCCCCTCTCGTTCTAGGGTGGCCGCCGCGCGGGCCCCCGCCTCGTCGGTGCCGACGCTCCCCACGATCCCCGCGGGAACCGAGAGCCGCGAGAGCGAGACGGCGACGTTCGCGGCGCTGCCCCCACACGAGCGGTCGAACGACCGGATCGCGGACTCGGCGTCGGGCTCGGGGAGCCGGTCGACGCGGACGATCACGTCACAGTTGACGTGGCCGGCGGCCAGTACGGGACCCACTGTTCTCGGGCGGGATGCGGGCCGGGCGCAAAACGCTGACGGTTCCCCACCTCAGGCGACCAGAAAGAGGACGAGGTTGTGGAAGCCGGGGCCGAGGCCGACCGCGGCCACGAACGCCAGCACGAGCCGCGCCTGATCGGGCTCCTCGCGGACGTACTCCGTAAAGAGGTAGACGATTGAAGCCGACAGCGCGACCTTCACGAGAGCGAACGGCCAGCCGGCCCCGAGGTACGCCGCGGTCGGCAGCGCCTCGCCGACCCCGAGGATGATCCGGGAGGCGGGCACCGTCTCGGCGACCCCCAGATGGTCGTAGCCGACGGCGGTCGTTACCCCATCCAGGGTGTGTCCGAAGACGACGAGCGCGCCCGTCGCTCGGGTGACGGCGATGGTCTCTCCGGAGAGGGCCCCGACGGCGGCCCACGCGAGGGCGGTGACGATCACCGTGGCCACCAGCGCGACCGCCGGCCAGAACGGCTCGATCGAGCCCGCGCCGGCGCCGAAGGAGACGGCGACGGCGACGGCCGCGGCGAGGGTGAGCAGTCCGATCAGGCCGACCGGCCGGGCGGGCGAACTCGAGGAGACGACGGCGGCGAGCCAGACCAGGGCCGCGATCGCGGCGACCGTCAGGTAGACCGTCGGCGCGCCGACGAAGGGGGTGATCCAGTCGGGGAGCCCGCCGATCCCCTCGAGGACGTACAGCGTCGAGCCGACCATCATCCAGGGCGCCAAAGCGAGGACGAGCCCGTCGGTCACCCGGGCCCGGAGGCGCCACAGCGCCGCGCCGGCGCCCGCGAGGACGGCGACGAGGGGCGCTAGGACGTACCACGCCGGGAGGACGAACTCGTCGGGAACGACCATATCCGAAAGCGAGAGGGCAGCGACTAACACCTTCCGATCCCGCTCAGAACTCCCCCTCCCGGATCGCCCGCTCGGCGGCCGCGAGCGCCTCGTCGGGGTCGAACGCCGCTGCGATCCGCTCCAGCTCCCCGTCGTCGGCCCCCGCGAGCTCGCGGGCGTGGGCGGTCATCGCCGGCAGCGCACGGACGACGTTGTCGACGATCGGGACGTCCGCGACCCGTGCCGTCCGCGAGCCGGGGTTGAGATCGATCGCGACCACGACTTTCCCCATCGCCGCCAGCGCCTCGGCCCGGTCGCCGTCCTCCAGGGGAACGAGGACGGCATCGGCCGCGCCGATCCCGTCGGCGTCGACCGTCGCGCGCTCGTGGTCAAGTCCCGGGATCCGGCCGTCCGCGGTCAGTCCCTTCACGTCCGCCGCGCCGTGCTCGCGGAGGTGCTCCTCGATCGCTTCCATCCGCTCGTCGGTCCGGTTGAAGAGGTTGACCTCGAGGGCGGCGCTGACCGCGTCGGCGAGTTCGACCGTTTCTCCGGGTGCGAGCGCGGCGACGTTGCCGTTGACCGAGACGACGGGGTGGTCGGCGGCCAGCAGGCGGGCGACCCCCGCGCGGGCCGCCCGGTCGGCCGTCGGGATCGTCTCCTCGCCCAGCAGGTAGTCGAAGGCCTCGCCTCTCCCCTGGGCGATCAGCCCCTGGCGGCTCGTGATCCCCCGATCGACCCCCGCCTCGATCCGGTGGCGGGTCACGAGCGACTCGTAGCGGGGGTGGTCCTCGGGAAGCGCCGACTCGTCCATCGGTCCCCGCTCGGCGGGGGGCGGAAAAAAGGCCGACGGTTCCGCGGCCCGGGATCGGCTCCCGGAGCCGGGCCCCGCTCACCCCTCCAGCGTCGCCCCCGCCGGATCGATCGCACAGACCGCGGGGTCGTAGCCCGCGTCGGTGAGACCGGTGCCGACGGCGAAGGCGGTGTCGCCGAGCATCGCCATCGACGCCTGGCCGCCCTCAGCGGCGACGGCCTCGATCGCCTCGCGCGCCTCGGGGGTGAGCAGGTCGGCCTCGCGGGCGAACCGCCGGGAGGCGTGGATCACGGAGGACAGCGTCGGCTCCGAGACCACCCGCGAGAGGGCCCGCTTGCCGGCCTCGGTCAGCCGGTCTGTCTCGCCGGCGAGCACGTCCGCTGTCGAGCGCTCGCCGAAGGTCACGTACTCCACACGCGCGCGCGCCGGGACGGCGTCGATCGAGTTGACCGCGGGCGCGCCGGGCTCGAGCCGGATCGGGACCCCGCCGCGGGCCTGGGCGACGACGTCTCCGAGCCCCGTGCCCGCCCGAACGTCGGCAGCGTGGGCGATCGTCACCAGCTCGTTCTCCGAGAGCCGGCGGTCGAACGCGGCGTTCGCCGCGAGCGCGGTGCCGAGCGCCATCGCCCCCGAGACGCCGAAGCCGGCGCCCAGCGGGAGGTCGGCGTCGATCTCGAGGCGGACGCCCGCATCGAGCTCGAGGGTCTCGAGGACCGTCTCCACGGCGTCGATCGACCCGGGCGACATGCGTTGGCGGTCGCCGCCGGCGTCCTCGAGGACGACCGCCGTCTTCCCGTCGGCGGGCTCGACCGTCACTCCCACGCCGTCGGTGAGCGCGAGCCCGGCACCCCGCGAGCCCGCTTCGGTCGGGTCCTCCGCGGGGTGGGCGCTAAAGAACCCCGTCACGTGGCCCGGGACGAACGCCGTCGCCTGCATGGGTCGGCGTTCCCGCCGACCCCGTATAAACGGTGGAGGTTCGGCGCTCGCGGCCGGCTCGGGTCAGCTAAAGCCCCGGCCGACGCCGTCCTCCTCGACCAACTCGTCGAGCTCGGCCGAGAGCAGCCTGTCGGCCTCCTCGAACCGTTCGGATAGCTCGCCGAGTTCGTCGGGCCGGTCGTACTGGTCGTAGGCCATCGGGCCGAACGCGGGGCTCTCCATCGCCTCCATCACGTCGTCGAACATGTCTCCCGGCGTCGTCGGCGCGTCGGCGTGGGCCCGGACGACCTCCTCGACCCGGCTGGCCTGCTCGCTGGCGTGGTCCTCGTCCTCGGGGGCCGACCGGACCGCAAAGCGTCCCGTCCCCTCCTCGGGGAGGAAGCTCCCGATCTCGTCGTCGAGCGAGCGTGCGACCCGGCTCCCGACGCCTCTGACCTCGTAGGGGTTCTTCGCGTAGGTCTTCAGGAAGAAGACGCCCGCGGCCGGGTGCGCGAGGTAGAGGTCCTCGCCGACCCCGCCCGAACGGTCGCCGGCGACGGCCCGCCAGTCGTCGGCAGCAACGTCGCGCTCGGTCACGTCGGCGACGACGTCCTGCCAGTCACGGATCCGCATACCCGGAGTTGCGAGCCGACCGGAAAGAACGTATCGGTCATCGGGTCGGAGGAAACGATGTCACGATCGACCGTACCGACGGGCCACGATCGCCGGTCCACTGACTTCCCTCCGACCCTATTGGTCCACGGGCCGCGCCCGAACCGAAACGGCTACGGGTGAGCCCTCGACAGGGAGGGCGATGTCAACGACGGAGCGCCACCCGACCCTCGCGCCCTTTCTCGCCGCGCCCGCTCGCGGTCTTTTGCTCTCGGTCGCCCCGCTCGCGCTCGCGGCCGCCCAGCTCGCCAACAGCTACGCCAATGACCTCCCGGCCGCGGTCGCCGTCGGCTTCGCCGCCGCGATGGTCGCGTTCGCGGTCGTCGCGACGCGCCACCACGCCGCCGAGTGGCGACTGAACCGGCTCGAGGGGACGTTCGGGGAGTAAACTCGCGATTACCGTACGCCTGCCTCCCCGGCGAGGTCGGCACGCGCCTCGCGGGATTCATAGAGGACGTACCCCGAGAGGACGGCGACGAGCAGCCCCGCCACGGCCGTCGACCAGGCGGCGCCGCCGGCGAGCCCGAGGGCGGCGACGGCGACGATCAGCCAGATCCCCAGCAGGGCGACGAGACCGGCGACGCCGAGGGTCGGCGGATGGCCGGTCAGTCCCCGGTAGTACTCGTAGCCGGCCCCGAGGAAGATCACGGCGCCGACGAGGACGTTGTTCCAGAGCGCGGCCGCTCCCATCCCGTAGCCGAACGCCGAGACGGCGACCCAGGCGCCCAGAAGGGCGGCGACCCCGCTCGCGATCCGCCCCGTTCGACGCCGGTCGGTCGCGGGTCGCTCTCGGCTCCCTCCTCGGTCCCCCCGCCTTCCGCGCTCCCGATCGGGCGCGATCGGCTCCCCGTCGGGCTGTGGGCCCGGCGTCGGCCCGGACCGGTCGTCCCGTTCGGCTCCGACGTCGCTGTCGGCGCGGTCGTCCTCGCGTTCGTCGTACCCGAACTCGCCGTCAGCGGGCTCGTCCACGCGCTCGTCGGTACCGGTCCGCTCGCCGGTGTCGTCGTTTGCCATGTCCGGGGCTCCGGCGTGACCACTGAAAAACGCCGCCGACCGTTTCACGCCTCCATCGACCCCTTCCGGAGTAATCACGCGTTGGAACCGACCGGCCGGAGCCCGCAGTCCCCCGCCTCGTCGAGCGCTTCCTCGGCGGCCTCGACGTACTCCTCCTCCCGTCCTCCGTCGCCCGATCGTGCCGCGTCGGCCGCCCAGTAGTAGCGATCGGCCGCCCTCGCCATCGCCGCGGCCGTACAGTCGATCGCCGCGATCGCGCCGGCGAACGCCGACGACTCCGGAGGCTCGAACCCGGCCCGAACGTCCTCGAACGCCTCCCGGCTCGTCTCGAACGACGAGCGAGCCGTCACATACGCCCCGCGCTCGAACACCTCGTGGCTCTCCCCGAAGCGCTCCTCGGCCGAAAGCAGTCCCTCGACGGTCCCGGCGATCTCCCCGGCGGCCCGGTCGTCGGCCACGAGGGAGGACCGCCGCTCGTCGACCCACGACCAGTCGACCGCCTCGACGGAGTCGAGGTCGCCTTCGGCCGCCTCAGCCGCCTCCTCGATCGCCCCGATCCGTCCGGCTCCCGACTCCAGTTCGCGGGCGACGTCCTCGGCGACGTAGGTCGCCCGGTCGTCCTCGCCCTCCCCGAGCGCCTCGAGCAGGCGGTCGACCGATCGGGCGATCCCGTGGAGCCACGGCTGGCCTTCGAGCAGGGTTCGGACGAACGCGACGGCGGATTCGATCGCCGACAGCGTGGCTTCCTGGTCGTCGGTCGCCTCGAACTCCCGGGCGTCGGCGACGGCGAGGCGCGCCGCCGAGAGCCGGTCGGCGATCGGTCGGGTCGAGAGCTCGTCGGTGGCGTCGAGGACGTCCCCGCTCTGGTCGTCGAGGTCGGCGACCGCCGCCGAGAGCTCCGACTGCGCCCGGTCGATTGCCTCGGCCGCGCGTTCGGCCTCGGTCGGCTCGATCCTGAGGATCACCCGGGCGTCGCCCGAAAGCTCGACGTCCTCGACTGTCTGGCGGTCGCCGGCGATCGCCCCGGCCTGGTAGCTCCCCTCGGGCAGGGTCGCCTCGGCGGCGCCGCTCCCGTCGGTCGTCGCCCGGTCGGCGCCCTCGAAGGCGTCGATCGGCTCGCCGTTCTCGGCGACGGCGACGGTCGCGCCCTCGATCGGTTCGCCCTCGGCGTCGATCACGAGGACTACCAGCTCGTACTCCGGCGGCTCGTCGGACTCGTTCCCGGTCGCTTCTGGACTCTCGTTACCGGTTTCGTTCGCCGTCTCGTTTTCGTCCCCGCCGATCGTCGTCGCGTTCCCGTCTTCGGCCGTGTCATCCGCCGAGTTCCCGCCGTCGGGCGTGTCGTCCGTCTGAGTGGCGTCCTCGTCGGCGTCGTCACTCCCGTCGCCCGAACAGCCCGCGAGCGCGGCCGCCGCGCCGGCGGCGAGCACCGCCCGACGCTTCATGGCCCTATTCCGGCACGAGCGGTGATAAATGTAAAGCCGGCTCTTCTCCAGACTGGCGCCGGTCAGTAGACGGCGACGTCATCGAACGCCCCGCCGTAGGCGATGTGGTCGGGGTGGGTCGGCTCCATTCCCTTCAGGAACAGCCGCTCGATCTTCTCCCAGCTGTTCTCCCAGCCGAGGTGGCCGAGCTCCCGGGCCGTCGTCGCCCACCGGCCGACGCCCGTCTCGTGGACGACCCGGCGGGGCGCGTCGTCGTGAAACGCCTCGACCAGCCCCTCGGCGCCGTCGATCGCGCGGTCGAAGGCGGTGTAGGCGATCCCGACCGTCGAGGGCAGGTGGGCGTACGAGGAGCCGAAGGGGGGGTAGTCGAAGGCGTCGGCGATCGCCCGAGCCCGGCGGTTGTGCCGGGGGAGGTGCTTCGGGTTGTAGACCTCGATCGCGTCGACGGTCTCGCGATGGCGCGCCAGCTCCTCCCGGCCCAGACTCACCGTGGCGAACTCCGGGTGAGGCGCGAGAACGGCGGCGCCCTGGCGCTCGAGTTCGGCCATCGCGGCGTCGAGCGTAATGAAGTCGGGGACGGGTTCGCGGAGTCCGATCGCCAGCACGTGCTTCCGGTCGGCGACCGACCCCGTAAACACCTCGCGGGCGGGGATCACGAGCAGGTCGTCGCTCGAGTACGCCGCCGCGGCGGCCCGGATCTCCGGAAGGCGGGTGAAGTGGGGGGCGTAGACGATCGCGTCGAGGCCGGCGCCGATCGCCCGCTCGACGACCCGGTCGGTGAGGACCTTCACGTGGGGATCGACCCGGAACTCGTCGCGTTCGGACACGGAGTGGCGTTTCGCCACCGCCGAGTTATGGGTTCCTATTCTCCCGCCGGCTCCGCTCTCTCACACCCGTTCCGGGATGGCCAGACCCCGGGTCGGCTACTCGCCGCGGTACTCGATGGTGAGGCCGTCGTCGTTCGGCCGCGGCTCGACCTGCTTTACTGACGTGTTGGCGTAGAGGGCGACGGGGAGCCACGGGGAGAGTTCGTCGACCGTGACCCCGTTGTGGTTCCGGCGTACCTCCTCCACGAACGTGTGGACCTCCTCGGAGATCGAGGCCGCCTCGACCGACAGGTTGTTCCGGACGACCCCCGAGCGGCCGCGTTCGTCGACGACGTACAGTCGCATTTCGGTTCGATCCGTTCACGGAACCTACGGGCGCACGCAAAAGGAGTTCCCCGGAACCTGCCGGCAGGGTTCGTCCGGCTCCCCGATCGCGGTCCGGAACCGCGTCCCCGTCACTCCTCGGTTTCGTCGCCCCCGGCCGGTTCGTACACGTGGATCCAGCCGTCGCTCTCGACCTCGACGACGAGGCCGTCGTACCGAAAGGAGACCGTTCCGCTCCCCCGGCTGGACCGTCGGGGGGTCTCCGCCCCGAAGAAGGTGTTTTCGAGGGCGGCGGCGTCGACGACATCGTACAACGGGGGCGATCCCACCTCCGTCGCCTCGACCCCCTTGGCATCGGCGATCGCGGCGACGAGCGCGGTCGTGAACTCGATGCTCTCCTCGGGATCGTAGTGGCGCTGGAGGACCTGGCGCACGCCCGGATCGTGACCGGTGGTGTCGCCGTTCGGACTACCCGTCATCCATCTCGCTGCGGGCGTGACTCTCCTGTGCGCTGTCGAGGCTCGCACCGATCCCCTCGAGGACGGTCAGCACCTGCTCGGCGTGGTCGGCGGCCGCGATCGTCTCCTCGACCTCGTCGAAGCTGATGACTCCTTGATCGACGAGTTTCGGGACGTGGCGTGGTACAACGAGACGTAGACCTGATCGCGTCGGGCGTCGGTCACGGCGTCCGTCGAGACGCCGTCCTCCCAGGCGGCGATCTTGGTCGCGAGCCCGGGCAGCGACCACTCGGCGTCCTCCAGGAGGGTATAACAGAGGTACCGTCGGCGCGGGTGGCCCAGCGCCTCGTAGACGTGGTCGATTTCGAGGTGATCCGGCGAGAGCGTCCGATCGCCCTCCGTGTCGAGCGCCAGCGACGATCGGGTCTCGTCGGATTGGGACTCGTCCGTCATGGCGTCACATACTCGAGAGCGGCACATAACGGCTTCCCTTCCCGATGTTTCGCGATACGGTCGATCGAGGTGATACGATGTCGCTCCCCGATTCGCGCCGAGCGATCCGACTCGCTACCGCTCGTCGGAGCCACTCGCGGACACACCATGCTCGTTCGTACCGTCCGACGAACTACCGTTCGTCGCTGTCCAAGACGCGGATCTGGTCGCCCCGGACCGTCACCGGAATCGGAACGGTCGCCTCGTAGAGCTCGACCGTCACCTGGTCTTTCCCCTCGTCGATGCGCTGGACCTGGGCCTTCTCGCCTTTGAACGGGCCGGCGATGAGTTCGACGATGTCGCCCTCGGCGATCCCCTCGACGTCCGGCTTGGGCGAGAGGAAGTGTTCGACCTCCGAGAGATCCGACTCGCCGGGAACGATCGTCCGGGCGTGGGGGATGTCCTCCAAGACGCGCTCGAGGACGGCGTTGCCCTCGGCCTCGACCATCACGTAGGAGGTAAGCGAGTCCGGCGCCAGCGCGGCGTGGACGTCCTCTTCCTCGCGGTTGATGATCATGTCGGCGACGGTCTGTTCCTGGCTCGCGGTCGTCTTGACGGCGAAGATGGGCATTAGAACCCACCCGTCAGCAGCCCCATCGTGACGCCGATGAGAAAGCCCATGAGCCCGACCAGCAGAATCCCCGCGCCGGCGATCTGTGAGACCTGGAGGAACTCCTCTCTCGACGGCGTCGAGGCCATCTTCAACACTCGAACGTACGAGTTCACGTCGTACGGAACGTCCATGGCCTCTGCTTCGGTGTCCGACGCCTTTTATCTGTCTCTCTCGCCGTTGCAGACGACGGCCGACCGATCATGGCCCTCGAGGCCCTCGCCTCGCCCATGGCAGAGGACGACACCGACCGCCGAGACGAGCACGAGACCGAACGCGAGGCCGAGATCGAAGACGAGTTAGAGCGGATCGACCGCGATCCCGACGAGGCCGACACGGACGGCGACCTCGGGACCCAGAACGCCCCCCGGGACGAGGCCGAGGAACGCGACGAGCGCGAGGAGCAGTAAGGACCGACACCGGACCCGCGGCGTCCGTTCACCCGCGAGCGAGGAGCACGGCGAGGCCCGCGACCACGAGCACCAGCCCGGGGAGAGCGGCGGCGACGGCGGCCGTCGGAACGGCGAGCCCGCCCGCGGCGCCGACGGCCGCCCCGAGGGCCGCGAGGACGGCGCCGACGACGACCACTCCGGTCGCCGTCGCCGCGGAGACCCCGTCGGTTCCGTCGGTCGGTGACGGCCGTTCTGCGGGATCGACGAGGCGCCACCGGGGCGACCCGGCCGCGAGCAGGCGATCGATCGGGTCGCGTACCGCGGGTGGAAGCGCCGCCAGCGAGTCCTCCGGGAGCCACGCCCGCCACCGGCTCCAGCCCTCGTCGCCGGCGTCGGTCCGGGCCAGATAGACCGTCTCCCCGCGGAGGTGGCCGACCGAGGCGGCGTCGTAGCCGACGTCATCGACGATCCGGGCGAGCAGGAACTCTTCGGACCACGGGATCGGTTTCTCGAGATCGAACCCGACGCGGGGGCCGTGGGGGAGGGCGACCTCGAGGCGGACGGTTCGCGAATCGAGGGACTCGATCGCGGCGACCCGACCCTCGACGTACCCCTCGGGGGTCGTCGAGAGGTCGATCCGCCCCAGTTCGTCCTCGAGGCGGCGTTCGGGCGGCTCCCGGTCGGAGCCGCGGGCGTCGCGGTCGGATCGCTCGGCGCGTTCGATCTCGATCTCGAGTTCGTCCGATCGGTCGGCGGTCATCCGGGGGCTGTGGCGCCGGTCATCTCAGTCGAGGCCGACCAGTCCGCGACAGTCCCCACAGAGCGCCTCGCCTTTGACGTCGACCTCCCGGACGGTCGGCGAGAAGTTCATCACGCAGCGGTCGTCCTCGCAGTGTTCGAGGCCGTAGGTGTGGCCGACCTCGTGGACGATCTCCT
The DNA here is from genome assembly GCF_020177375.1 of Saliphagus infecundisoli. GTDB lineage: Archaea > Halobacteriota > Halobacteria > Halobacteriales > Natrialbaceae > Saliphagus > Saliphagus infecundisoli. The sequence continues at coordinate 99,121 of NZ_JAIWHV010000001.1, forward strand.
TGCGGACGCGATCGGAGAAGACGTCGGCCTCGCTCTTTCGGCTGAGTCCGCCGTCGCTCGAGGTCTGGAGCCGGTAGGTCGAGACGACGCTGCCGCTGCCGTCGAGGTAGGCGAGCCCGAAGACGTAGTTCCGGCGGCGATAGAAGAGGTCCAGTGGCGTGATCGCGATGTTCTTCTCGCCGCGGCCGACCCGTTCTGCGAGCTGGATGAAGTTCTCCGCGCAGTACTGGTTCCGGCCGGTGTCGTAGGCGCCGTCGGGAACCGACTGCGAGTCGTTGACCGTCACCTCACAGCCGTAGATCGACCGCAGTGCCGAGGAGGCCGCCCGCGTCACGGGCGCGGAGACGTTGCCGACCGGCACGATATCGACGGGCATGAAAACCCGTAAGACCGCCCGCGGCATAAACATCCCGCCGTGTCACGCGGAGAGAACGAGGCGATCGTAGACCGCCTGGCCCGCGAGCGCGTCGTCGAGGTCGGGATCGGCCGCCGGACCGACGTCGCGAACGCGCTTGCAGAGCGGGGAACGGCCGTCGTCGCGACCGACGTCCATCCCAGGGAAGTCCCCGAGGTGGTCGAGTTCGTGATCGACGACGTCGTCTCCCCCACGCGCTCGGTGTACGAGGGTGCGGACCTGCTCTACGCGCTCAACCTGCCCCCCGAACTCCACCGGCCCGCCCGCGACGTCGCCCGGGCGGTCGGCGCGGAGTTTCGCTTTACGACCCTGGGAGGCGACGGGCCGGCGATCCCCGCCGACCAGAGGAACGTCGGCGGCGAAACGCTGTACGCGCCCGCCGAGCGCGGCGGGCCCTGACCCGGGCGACTCCGGCTTTCCGGCCGGCGGGGCTCCCAATCGGCTTTTAGGGCCGTAGCCTGTATCGAGGGTATGACACCGACAGCGAGCGAGACGCCGGACCGGCTTCCGGCGGCCTGCCCCGCCTGTTCGCCCGACGCCGAGACCGTCCACGAGGTCCTCTCCTCGGGCGGCGGCGATCTCACGGTCCGCTGTAGCGACTGCAGCCACGTCCACAAAATCCAGCCCGAACGCACCCGCGAGCGGAGCCTCGACGTGATCGTCTCCCAGGACGGCGAGTCCTTCAGCGCGAACGTGACGACGCCCGCCGAGGAGACCATCGAGGTCGGCGACGAGTTCCTCGTCGAGACCGAGGAGGTGCTCTCGACCGTGCGGGTGACGAGCCTCGAGGGCGAAGGCGAGAAACGCTTCGACTCTGCAGTCGCGGAGGACGTCGAGACGGTCTGGAGCCGCGAGATAGACAACGTCTCCGTCGACGTCACGGTCCACCCCCAGGACGGGAGCCGCGACGACAGCCGGAGCGTGACGGTCCACGTGCCGGGCGACTACGACTTTACTGTCGGGGAGAGCGAGGGGTTCGGCGACGACGAGTTCACCGTCGACGCGATCGTCGTCCGCGAGGATGCGACCGGCTACTGGACGACGCGGTTCGAACAGGACGGCGACGCGGTCGCCGCCAAGGACGCAAAGCGGGTGTACGCCTACGACGACACGAGCAGCGCCTGGTCGGCCTGGTAACCGGTCCGACCATGCCCGACTACGAGCACGAACGGGACCGGCTGGTCGACGGGCTCGCCGGCCGGATCGATGACGATCGAGTAGTGGAGGCCCTTCGAAGGGTTCCCCGCCACGAGTTCGTCCCGCCCGCCCGGCGCGACCGGGCGTACGTCGATCGCCCGCTCCCGATCGGGGACGACCAGACGATCAGCGCGCCCCACATGGTCGCGATCATGGCCGACCTCCTCGAACTCTCCCCGGGCGAGTCCGTCCTTGAGATCGGCACCGGCTGTGGCTACCACGCCGCGATCACGGCCGAGATCGTCGGCGCCGAACACGTCGCGAGCGTCGAGTACAGCGAGGCCCTCGCGAGCGAGGCCCGCGAGACCCTCGCCGACGCCGGCTACGGCGCGATCGACGTTCGGGTCGGCGACGGCCGGGAGGGGTGGCCCGAGCGGGCTCCCTTCGACGCGGTCTACCTCACGTGTGGTGCCCCCGAGGTGCCCGGCGCGTTGGTCTCCCAGCTCCGGCCCGGCGGCCGGCTGCTCGCGCCGGTCGGGAGCGGTGCCCAGACGCTCGTCGAACTCCGGAAAGGGGAGGATGGTGCGGTCGAGCGGACCGAACACGGCGGCGTGCGCTTCGTCAGGATGCGGGGATAGGGGACCCCGAACGCGGCATTGATTAGCGTCGGCGCGATAGCTCGCTCATGGACCCCGCGGTACTGCGCGAGGACATGGTCGACGGCCTCGAGCACGAGGCCAAGGCCGTCCTCGAGGGGGAACGCGTCGCCGTCGCGATGCGGGAGGTCCCCCGCGAGGCGTTCGTCCCCGACGAGCGAACCGCCTACGCCGACCGCGAGCACGACCGACTCGGGACCCGCGTGCTCTCGCCCAGCGACGCCGCCCGCCTCCTTCGGGAACTCGATCCCCGACCCGGAGATTCGGTGCTCGTCGTCGGCGCCGGCGTCGGCTACACGGTCGCGCTCGCCGCCGAACTCGCGGGCGCGCGCAACGTCCACGCCGTCGAGATCGCTCGACCGGTGGTGTACGAGGCCCGCGAGAACCTCGGGCGGGCGGGCTACGGCGAGGTCCTCGTCGACTGTCGGGACGGCGCCCGGGGACTCCCCGAGTACGCCCCGTTCGACCGGATCCTGGTCGAGGCCGCGACGGTCGATCCTCCGGGGGCGCTCGTAGAGCAACTCGCCGACGACGGCCGACTCGTCTACCCGAAGGGACCCGGTCGTGGCTCCCAGCGCATCGAGCGGGTCGACGGTCCAGACTTCGACCCCGAGGGGTCCGAGGAAGGGGAAGCGCGGATCTCGCTGTCGCCGCTGCTGGTTTCAGGCGAACAGTCGGGGGCGATCGAACGAGACCGGACGGCCCGCGAGGACGACGAACACGCCCGCCGGCGCGCCGAGTCGCGGACCGGCTGGGAACACGACTGGCTCGAGTGGGAGTAGAGCGTCAGGGGGGTGGGGAAAGAGGTGGCGTCGGTCCGCGCGGACCGGGGTCGCCGACCGACGGTCGGGTCGGCGGAGAGTTAACCCTGCCTCCAAACTGTTTAGGACCGTCCCAACCCCTAAGCGACCTGCCTCCCTCGCCCCGGGCGTGTTCGACGCCCACGTCCACTCGAACTACTCCGACGGTCGCTTTCTCCCTCACATGGTCGAGGCCGCGGCGGAAGCCGGCCTCGAGGGCGTCGGGATCGCCGACCACTGTGCCGTCTCCACTCGAGAGGGCCCCGCGAGGCTCGCGCGCGCTGGGGGTTCACCCTCGATCGAACCTACGAGCGCCGCCGGCGGGCGATCGAGTCGATCCGTGCGGAGGCCGACCTCCGGGTGTTCGACGCCGTCGAGATGGATTACGACCCCCGCGACGAGGAGCGGATCGCGGCTTTTCTCGACGAAGCCGGCTTCGAGTACGCCATCGGCAGCGTCCACGCCGTCGGCGGCGAGAACGTCCAGCGGCCCGCCCGGTTTCGGGGTCGACCCGCCTCCGAACTCGATGCCGTGGTCGACGACTACTTCGAGAAACTCCTCGCCCTCGTCGACTCCGACCTGTTCGCGGTCGCCGCCCACCCCGATCTCGTCGAGCGCACCGAGCCCCTCCGTGGCCGGGCGACGGCCGACCAGTACGAGCGCGTCGCCCGCGCCTTCGCCGATTCGCGGACGATCCCGGAACTCAACGCCGGCCGGGCGCTCTCATCGGGGGGCGACTGGGTTACGGGATCGTGCCGTCGAACTCGTACTCGTCGGCCCAGTTGATCGAGGGGTGGTCGATAGCGGCGTCGTGTCGGAGTTCCATCTTCCCTTCGGTCGCAGCCCCGACGTCGACCCAGTAGAATCGGTCGCCGTCCGGATGCCGAACGAGGAAAGCGTCGATCTCGTCGCGATAGGTCCTCTCGCGGTACTCTCCGTCGTCGGTCGTTTGTGAGTGGGTGTTAAAGCGGATGGTCCGCTCTTTGTTCCACCACGCCGTCTTGCACTGTAGGCGGTGGAGGTCCGTGCCGTCGTCGACGATTAGGTCATAACCGTCGTTGTCGTCGAACGGAATCGACACGCTGTATCCGGCCGAGATCAGCCTCGAGATGACCGCTGCTTCGGTCGCGTCGCCGACGTCCTTCGAGTTCATGACGTGCCTGTCGCCTCATCGTATATCAACGATCGGCTCCGGTCGCCGTCGAGGGGTGGTTACGGGAGACAACGCGGGTATGGGGTCCGAACCACTCGAACCTCGCTTCGCTCGGTTTCGTCGTCCAGGCCCCTCCGTGGGGAGTTTTTCCACTTACGGAGCGGCAACACACGCTACGCGCTCTCGTCAATTTGTCGCGAAAAACACGCCCGGAGCGGGATTTGAACCCGCGTCACAACCGTGACAGGGTTGTATGATGGGCCACTACACCATCCGGGCTCGCAGTTTCAGGTATCGGTGTCCGAGTATTAAGGCTTTCCAATCGACGCCGGTGTGGTACGGCGGGGCGCCCATCCGGATCCGCGCGTGGACTCGCTTCGTCCGTCAGTGCCCAAAGGGATATATGCCCGAACGGCGTAGGTGGGACGTGCCCGATCCCCGACCGGGATCGCCGGTCGGATAGCACCGCAGCCGAGTCAGTTAGTAACCGTTAAATGCCTGCCGACGGTATGCTGCTGTAGTATCCCGTGACAGCACCTTCTCCCCCGGTAGCCGAGACCAGCATCCACCGCGGTGACACCCATACATGGTAGACGTAAGCCAACACGAACTCGTCCCCGAGCACACCGTCCTCGACGAGGAGATCCTAGAGGACGTCCTCGAGGAGTACGACATCGATCGCACCGACCTGCCGAAGATAAAACGCACGGACCCGGCGCTTCCCGACGAGGCCGAGATGGGAGACGTCGTCAAGATCGTGCGGGACTCCCGGACGGCCGATCAGGCGGTCGTCTACCGACTGGTGGTGGACTGAGATGGCGGCCGACGGCGACTACGACGTCGATCAGGGCGCCCGGCGCGACATCTCTCGAGAGTACTTCTCGCGGGAACGACTCGCCGAACACCACTACCGCTCGTTCAACGCCTTCCTGAACCGGGGCATGCAGCGGGTCGTCGACGAGAAGGAGACGATCGACACCGACATCGGCGACAAGGAGGGCGAGGAGCCCGTCTACGTCGAACTCGGCGACGTCCGGATCGTCACGCCCCGCGTGCGGGAGGCCGACGGCAGCGAGGAACTGCTCTACCCCCAGGAGGCCCGCCTCCGGAACATCACCTACTCGGCGCCCGTCTTCATGGAGATGTCGATCGTCAAGGGCGGCGAGGAGGAAGAAGAGCGGGTCGTCGACTCGACGGAGACGAAGATCGGCCGGATGCCGATAATGGTCGGCTCCGAGAAGTGCAACATCGCGGGCTTTTCGGACGAGGAGCTGATCGACATCGGCGAGGACCCCGCCGACCCCGGCGGCTACTTCATCGTCAACGGCTCCGAGCGCGTGCTGATGACCAGCGAGGACTTGGCGCCGAACAAGATCCTCGCGGAGTACGACAGCAAGTACGGCGACGAGATCCAGGTCGCAAAGACCTTCTCCCAGCGCCGGGGGTATCGTGCGCTCGTGCTCTGTGAGCGCACCCGCGACGGCCTGCTCGAGGTCTCGTTCCCCTCGGTGTCGGGCTCGGTCGACTTCGTGACCCTCGTGCGGGCGCTCGGACTCGAGAGCGACGAGGAGATCGTCCATAAGGTCTCGAACGACCCCGAGATCGTCAAGTACATGCTCGAGAACTTAGAGATGGCCGAGGTCCAGACCGAGGAGGAGGCCATCGAGACCCTCGGCAAGCGGGTCGCCTCGGGCCAGGGGAAGAACTACCAGCTCAAGCGCGCGAACTACGTCATCGACCGGTATCTCCTTCCCCACCTCCACGAGGAGGGCGTCGACGAGGAGGACGTCCGGATCAACAAGGCTCACTACCTCTGTCGGATGGCCGAGGCCTGTTTCGAGCTCGCGCTCGGGCGGCGGGAGTCCGACGACAAGGACCACTACGCCAACAAGCGTCTGAAGGTGAGCGGCGACCTGATGAAAGACCTGTTCCGGACGGCGCTCAACAAACTCTCGCGGGACGTGAAGTACCAGTTAGAGCGGGCGAACATGCGAAACCGGAACCTCTCGGTGTCGACGGTGGTCCGCTCGGACGTGCTGACCGAACGTCTGGAGCATCCGATCGCGACGGGCAACTGGGTCGGCGGGCGCTCGGGGGTCTCGCAGCTGGTCGACCGGACCGACTTCATGGGAGTCCTCAGCCACCTGCGGCGGCTGCGGTCGCCCCTCTCGCGCAGCCAGCCCCACTTCGAGGCGCGTGACCTCCACGCGACCCAGTGGGGCCGGATCTGCCCCTCCGAGACACCGGAAGGGCCCAACTGTGGGCTGGTGAAGAACTTCGCGCAGGCGATGGAGCTCTCACAGAACGTCGAGGACGAACAGGAACTCAAACGAGAACTGGCGTCGATGGGGGTCGAGGGGATCCCCGGACTCGAGAACACCGCCCGGACGCCGGCGGACGACTGACATGGCAAGCCAACAACAACGAGAGGCGAAGGTGTACGTCAACGGGTCGCTGGTGGGGACCCATCCGGACCCGGAGGAACTGGCGGACCAGATCCGCGAGTCGCGTCGGGTCGGCGAGATAAGCGACATGGTGAACGTCTCGGTCAAAGAACGGACCCGGGAGGTCATCGTCAATGCCGACGCCGGTCGGGCGCGCCGCCCGCTGCTGGTCGTCGAGAACGGCGAACCCCGGATCACCAGCGCCGAGATCGAGGCGGTCCGCAACGGCGACATGGAGTTCGAGGAACTCGTCGAACAGGGATATATCGAGTTCATCGACGCCGAGGAGGAAGAGGACATCTACGTCGCCGTCGACGAGGACGATCTAGAGGACGATCACACCCATCTCGAGATCGATCCCCAACTGATCTTCGGGATCGGTGCCGGGATGATTCCCTACCCCGAACACAACGCCTCCCCCCGAATTACGATGGGGGCGGGGATGGTCAAGCAGTCGCTTGGACTGCCTTCGGCGAACTACCGGATCCGGCCGGACACGCGCCAGCACCTCCTTCACTACCCGCAGCTGTCGATGGTCAAAACGCAGACGACCGAACAGATCGGCTTCGACGACCGGCCCGCGGCCCAGAACTTCGTCGTCGCCGTCATGTCCTACGAGGGGTTCAACATCGAGGACGCGCTGGTGATGAACAAGGCCAGCGTCGAACGCGCGCTCGCGCGGTCGCACTTCTTCCGGACCTACGAGGGCGAGGAACGCCGGTATCCGGGCGGCCAGGAGGACCGCTTCGAGATCCCCTCCCAGGACGTCCGGGGCGCCCGCGGCGAGGAAGCGTACACCCATCTCGACGAGGACGGCCTCGTCAACCCCGAGACGACCGTCGACGAGAACTCGGTCCTGTTGGGCAAGACCTCCCCGCCACGGTTCCTGGAGGAGCCCGACGACATGGGCGGCCTCAGCCCACAAAAGCGCCGCGAGACGAGCGTGACGATGCGGTCGGGCGAGTCGGGCGTCGTCGACACCGTGACGCTGATGGAGGGCGAGGACGGCTCGAAGCTCTCGAAGGTCTCCGTACGCGACGAGCGCGTCCCCGAACTCGGGGACAAGTTCGCCAGCCGCCACGGCCAGAAGGGCGTCATCGGCCACCTCGCGCCCCAGGAGGACATGCCGTTTACCGAGGAAGGTGTGGTACCGGATCTCGTGCTCAATCCCCACGCGCTGCCCTCCCGGATGACCGTCGGCCACATCCTCGAGATGATCGGCGGGAAACTCGGCGCGATGGAGGGTCGTCGCGTCGACGGCACCCCGTTCCTCGGCGAGGACGAGGACGAACTCCGGAAAGGTCTCGAGGACAACGGCTTCGATTCGGCGGGCAAGGAGACGATGTACTCCGGGGTCAGCGGCGAGAAGATCGAGGCCGAGATCTTCGTCGGCGTGATCTTCTACCAGAAGCTCTACCACATGGTCTCGAACAAGCTCCACGCCCGCTCGCGGGGGCCGGTCCAGGTGCTTACGCGCCAGCCCACCGAGGGCCGGGCCCGCGAGGGCGGCCTCCGGATCGGGGAGATGGAGCGCGACGTCTTCATCGGCCACGGCGCGGCGATGACGCTGAAAGAGCGACTGCTCGACGAGTCCGACCGCGAGGAGATCCACGTCTGTGGGAACTGCGGGATGGCGGCGGTCGAGAACGTCGAGCAACGGCGGGTCTACTGTCCGAACTGCGAGGAGGAAACCGACATCCACCGGATCGAGATGAGCTACGCGTTCAAGCTCCTCCTAGACGAGATGAAGGCCCTCGGCATCGCACCCCGGCTCGAACTCGAGGACGCGGTCTAACCTACCATGATGCAACACAGCACACCGAAGGACATCGGATCGATCGACTTCGGGCTGATGGAGCCCGAGGAGTACCGGGAGATGTCGGCGACGAAGATCATCACGGCCGACACCTACGACGACGACGGCTTCCCCATCGACATGGGGCTGATGGATCCTCGGCTGGGCGTCATCGACCCCGGCCTGGAGTGTAAGACCTGCGGGAAGCATTCGGGGTCGTGTAACGGCCACTTCGGCCACATCGAACTCGCCGCGCCCGTCATCCACGTCGGCTTCACGAAGCTGATCCGCCGGCTTCTGCGAGGCACGTGCCGGGAGTGTTCGCGCCTGCTTCTCACCGAGGACGAACGCGAGGAGTTCCTCGGCGACCTAGACCAGTCGAGAAAGCTCGGCCGCGACCTCAACGACGTGACGAAGGCCGCGATCCGCCAGGCCAGAAAGAAGGACCGCTGTCCGTTCTGTGGCGAGGTCCAGTACGACATCGACCACGAGAAGCCGACGACCTACTACGAGGTCCAGCAGGTCCTCACGAGCGAGTTCTCCCAGCGCATCGCGGGCGCGATGCAGGGCGACGAGGAGGCGGGCGTCGAGCGGACGACGCCCGACGAGCTCGCCGCCGAGACCGAGATCGAGCTCTCGCGGATCAACGAGATCCTTTCGGGGTCGTTCCGCCCGCGCGAGAGCCAGCGCAAGGCCATCGAGAAGGCTCTGGACATCGACCTCACCGACGAGGACACGAACAAGCTGATGCCGAGCGACATCCGGGACTGGTTCGAGAACATTCCCGACGAGGACATCGAAGTGTTGGGGATCAACGCCGAACGATCCCGGCCGGAGTGGATGATCCTGACCGTGCTCCCGGTACCGCCCGTGACCGCACGGCCCTCGATCACGCTCGACAACGGCCAGCGATCCGAGGACGACCTCACCCACAAGCTGGTCGACATCATCCGGATCAACCAGCGGTTCATGGAGAACCGGGAGGCAGGTGCTCCCCAGCTCATCATCGAGGACCTCTGGGAACTGCTGCAGTACCACGTGACGACGTTCATGGACAACGAGATCAGCGGGACGCCGCCGGCCCGACACCGTTCCGGCCGGCCGCTCAAGACGCTCTCCCAGCGCCTGAAGGGCAAGGAGGGGCGCTTCCGTGGCTCGCTGTCCGGAAAGCGCGTGAACTTCTCCGCTCGTACGGTGATCAGTCCGGACCCGACCCTTAGTCTAAACGAAGTCGGCGTCCCCGAACGGGTCGCAAGCGAGATGACCCAGACGATGAACGTCACCGAGCGAAACGTCCCCGAGGCCCGCCGGTACGTCACCAACGGTCCCGAGGGCCACCCCGGCGCGAACTACGTCCGACGGCCGGACGGCCGCCGGCTGAAGGTGACCGAGAAGAACTGCGAGGAGTTGGCCGAAAAGGTCGATGCCGGCTGGGAGGTCAACCGCCACCTCACCGACGGCGACATCGTGATCTTCAACCGCCAGCCGTCGCTCCACCGGATGTCCATCATGGCCCACGAGGTCGTCGTGATGCCGTACAAGACGTTCCGGCTGAATACCGTTGTCTGCCCGCCGTACAACGCCGACTTCGACGGCGACGAGATGAACATGCACGCCCTCCAGAACGAGGAGGCCCGTGCGGAGGCCCGCGTGCTGATGCGGGTCCAAGAGCAGATCCTCAGCCCCCGCTTCGGTGGCAACATTATCGGCGCGATCCAGGACCACATCTCGGGGACCTATCTGCTGACCCACGAGAACCCCAGCTTCAACGAGACCCAGGTCCTCGACCTGCTGCGGGCGACCCGGATCGACGAGCCACCCGAACCGAGCGGCACGGACGAGGACGGCGAACCCTACTGGACCGGCCGGACGATCTTCTCGGAGCTCCTGCCCGACGGGCTCGACCTCGAGTTCACGAGCGAGTCCGGCGACACGGTCGTCATCGAGGACGGCCAGCACGCCTCGGGGACGATCGACTCCGAGGGCGTCGGCGAGTTCGGCGGCGAGATCGTCGACACCATCACGAAACAGTACGGCAACACCCGCTCGCGGATCTTCATCAACGAGGTCTCGACGCTGGCGATGCGGGCGATCATGCACTTCGGGTTCTCGATCGGGATCGACGACGAGACGATCCCGGACGAAGCCGAAGCCCGGATCGACGAGACCGTCGCCGACGCCTACGACCAGGTCGGCGACCTGATCGCGGCCTACGAGGCCGGCGAGTTGGAGAGCCTGCCCGGGCGGACGATCGACGAGACCCTCGAGATGAAGATCATGCAGACCCTCTCGCGGGTCCGCGAGAACGCCGGCGACATCGCCGAGGAGCACTTCGAGGACGACAACCCGGCGGTCGTGATGGCCGAGTCGGGTGCCCGCGGCGGGATGCTCAACCTGACCCAGATGGCCGGCTGCGTCGGCCAGCAGGCAGTGCGCGGCGAGCGGATCAACCGGGGGTACGAGGACCGTACCCTGAGCCACTACAAGCCCAACGACCTCTCGGCCGAAGCCCACGGGTTCGTCGAGAACTCCTACACCTCGGGGCTCTCCCCGCGGGAGTTCTTCTTCCACGCGATGGGCGGCCGCGAGGGGCTGGTCGACACCGCGGTCCGGACGTCGAAGTCGGGCTACCTCCAGCGCCGGCTGATCAACGCGCTGTCGGAGCTCGAGGCCCAGTACGACGGCACGGTCCGGGACACCTCGGACACGATCGTCCAGTTCGAGTTCGGCGAGGACGGTACCTCGCCGACGCTGGTCTCCTACGACGACGACAACGAGATCGACGTCGACGCGATCACCGACCGCGTCCTCGACTCGGAGTTCGACGGCGAGGGACGCCACGAGTTCCTCGAGGCGGGTTCGGAGGCGACGAACCTCTCGGAGCACGCCGACAGCCGTCGGATGGACCGGCCGGGGACGGAGGTGACCTCCGATGACTGAGTCGCGCTCGGCGGTCGGCGCCGGGGGCGCACCCGGTAACGGCTACGACGTCAGCGACGACGTCGTCGCCGTCGTCGAGGACACCGATCTCCCCCGCCGGCTGAAAGACGAGGTCTACGGGACCGTCGAGTCCCGCGAGGACGTCACCGTCGAGGAGGCCGACGAGATCGCGCGCGCGGTCGAGGCCCGGTATCTCGACACGCGGGTCGATCCCCTCGATCCCGTCGGCACCGTCTCGGCCCAGTCGATCGGCGAGCCGGGGACCCAGCTGACGATGAACACGTTCCACTACGCCGGCGTGGCCGAGATCGACGTCACCCAGGGCCTCCCGCGACTGATCGAACTCGTCGACGCCCGGAAGACTCCGGATACGCCGATGATGACGGTCTATCTGGAAGACGAGTACGCGACCGAACGCGAGAAGGCCCACGAGGTCGTCTGGAAGATCGAGGCGACGAAGATCCTCGCGCTCGGGGACGTCTCGACGAACGTCGCGGACATGCGCGTCCAGATATCGCTGAACCGCGACACCTTAGAGGAGCGGATGATCACGCCCGAGGAGGTCGCCGAGATCATCGAGGACTCGCTGGGCGTCGAGACCGTCCAGAACGGGGCGGCCGTCGAGTTCGGCCCCGAAGAGCCCTCCTACCGCGATCTGCTGCAGTTGGTCGAGGAGCTTCGAGAGATCACGTTCAAGGGGATCGAGGAGGTCTCCCGGGTCGTGATCCGCCGGGAGGAGGTAGACGACGGCGAGGAGTTCGTCCTCTACACCGAGGGATCGGCGTTCGGCGACGTGCTCTCGATCGAGGGCGTCGACGCCTCCCGGTCGACCTGTAACAACATCCACGAGATCCACCGCAACCTCGGCATCGAGGCCGCCCGCGAGACGATCATCGAGGAGACCAACGACACGCTCAAAGAGCAGGGTCTGGAGAACGTCAACGTCCGTCACCTGATGCTCGTCGCGGACATCATGACCAATCGTGGCGAGATCGAGTCGATCGGCCGTCACGGCATCTCGGGAAGCAAGGACTCCGTGCTCGCGCGTGCGGCGTTCGAGGTCACCGTCAACCACCTGCTGAACGCGGCGATCCACGGCGAGGTCGACGATCTGAACGGCGTCACCGAGAACGTCATCGTCGGGAAACCGATCAAGCTCGGCACCGGCGACGTCGACCTCCGGATGGGATCGACCGGGCGCTGATGGCGGTCACGCTCGGCGACGACGCCCGCCGACACCTCGCACGCTTCGAGGACGTCACCGGTGCGACCGGCCGGGACTGCATCGTGGGCGACGACCGGTTGCTGATCGTCGTCACCCGCGGGGAGATGGGCGAGGCGATCGGCCCGCAAGGGAGCCACGTCGAGCGCTTCGAGGAGGCCGTCGGGCGAGAGGTCCGGCTGATCGAATCCGCCGAGACCGCCGAGGAGTTCGTCGCCAACGCCCTGGCTCCGGCGGCGGTGTACAACGTCACGGTAAGCGAGAACGACGACACCGTCGCCTACGTTGAGGTCGCACGCGAGGACCGCGGCGTCGCCATCGGGGCCGACGGCGAGACGATCGAGGCCGCCCGGACGCTCGCTGATCGCCACTTCGGGATCGACGACGTCCAGCTGGCGTAGGCGCCGAAACGCCGACACCGGTGCCAAACGGGCCGTTTAAGTGGCTCCGCCGGATAGCAACGGACACTATGGCAAACGGCAAGTACGCCGCGCGCAAGCTCAAGAAGGACCGCCAGCAACAGCGGTGGTCCGACTCGGAGTACGCGCGCCGTGCACGGGGCCTCCGCGAGAAGTCCGACCCTCTCGAGGGTGCCCCCCAGGCCCGCGGTATCGTCCTCGAAAAGGTAGGCATCGAGGCCAAACAGCCCAACTCGGCGATCCGGAAGTGCGTCCGGGTCCAGTTGATCAAAAACGGCAAACAGGTCACCGCCTTCTGTCCCGGCGACGGCGCCATCTCCTTTATCGACGAACACGACGAGGTCACGATCGCCGGCATCGGCGGCGCGAAGGGCCGTGCGATGGGCGACCTCTCGGGAGTCAACTACAAAGTCGACAAGGTAAACGGCGTCGCGATGCTCGAACTCGTTCGTGGCAACGCGGAGAAACCCGTCAGATAACATGTCCGAGACAGACCAACCCGAGCCCGACGCGCCCGCCGGCGGCACCGACGTCGCCGCCGACCTCTTTGGCACCTGGGAGATCGGCGAGATCGAGTACGAGGATCCATCGACGGAACGCTACATCACCGTGACGCCCGTCGCCCACACGATGGGGCGTCACGCCTCCAAACAGTTCCAGAAGTCCGAGATCTCGATCGTCGAGCGGTTCATCAACCGGCTGATGCAGACGGAAGAGAACACGGGCAAGAAACAGCAGACGCTCAACCTCGTCCGCGAGGCCTTCGAGATCGTCCACGAGCGGACCGACGAGAACCCGATCCAGGTGCTCGTCACCGCAGTCGAGAACGCCGCGCCCCGCGAGGAGACCGTCCGCCTGAAGTACGGCGGGATCTCGGTCCCGAAGGCGGTCGACGTCGCGCCCCAGCGCCGGGTCGACCAGGCGCTGCTCTTTCTCGCACAGGGCGTCCAGAACGACTCGTTCAAGACCCCGACCTCCGCCGAGGAGGCCATCGCCAACCAGCTCGTTGGCGCGGCCAACTACGACGTCGGAACGTACGCGATCAGCCAGAAAGAGGAGAAAGAGCGCGTCGCGGCCGCCGCACGCTAACCGTTTTCGCTTCGATTTCTCCGCTTTTGCGTCCTTCGCGTAGCGAGGGCGTCGTCACACACCACTCCGGTTTACGGCGAGGCCCCCACGGCCGCGAGGACGTGGTGGTGTGGATCTGGCAGCCCACTACCTGACCGCCCGCTCTTACTCCGCACGCCCGACGTACGACCGGGTCGCCTCGAGCAGCGTCCGACGGTAGGTACTCGAGTCGGGGTCGGCCGCGAGGTCCCGAAAGCGCCGGGTAAACCCCACGAGATCGACTTCGGGGGCGTCGCTTTCGGCGGCGTGTGCGAGATCGTAGAGGCGGTGGTCCTCGCCCGCGAGGTCGTGGCGTTCGGCGAGTGCGAGGGCGAAGGCGGCGTTGACGGCGGTGATCTCGGGGTCGGCGCTAGGAGAGATCAGTCGGCTATCGTCGGGACCGGGTGTGGGCCGGTCGGCGACGGCGGCCGCGAGCGAGGATTCGAGAAAGGAGAGCAGTTTCTCGCCGGGACCCACCGTGAGGGTGATGTCGTCGGCGTAGATGTCCTTCATGTGGTTTGCGATCTGGTAGCAGTGGACGAGTTTCCGGCGTTCGACCCGGCGGCCGGCCAGGGCCATGTAGAGTACCTCCTCGATGGGCTGGGTGTGGGAGGGGTGGGCCTCCTCGTGGCGGGCCATGTGGGCGAACTCGTGGAGGGCGAGTTCGCGGGCCATCGCGCTGGCCGCGGCCTGTCGGGAGATGTTCAGGACGTGGCGGTCGTCATGGTGGCCCACCCAGGTCCGTTCGTCGGGGTCCTCTCTGATCCGGACGTCGACGGGCAGGGCGAGGTCGCGTTCGGTCTCGAGCAAGTCGCGGGCGCCCAGGAAGGGCGCGGCGGGTCCCGACCCGCGTACGCGGAGATCCATCAGTATCGGTAGCAGGGACCGGGGCGGTATGGCTCTTGTGCCCACGCGGGGGGAGAAACAGCACCCTTTTGACCCTGCTGGCGGTAGTGAGGCCCATATGGGCAGACGCAAAAAGATCGTACAGGAGTGTGAACGGCTCATGGACGAGCCGGAGAACATCCGGAACATCGCCATCGCCGCTCACGTCGACCACGGCAAGACCACCCTGACCGACAACCTGCTTGCTGGCGCAGGCATGATCTCCGACGACACCGCCGGCGAGCAGCTCGCGATGGACACGAAAGAGGACGAGCAAGAGCGTGGGATCACCATCGACGCGGCGAACGTTTCGATGACCCACGAGTACGAGGGCAAAAATCACCTCATCAACCTGATCGACACCCCCGGCCACGTCGACTTCGGCGGGGACGTCACCCGCGCGATGCGGGCGGTCGACGGCGCGCTCGTCGTCGTCGACGCCGTCGAGGGCGCGATGCCCCAGACCGAGACGGTGCTCCGGCAGGCGCTCCGAGAGGGCGTCAAGCCGACCCTCTTCATCAACAAGGTCGACCGCCTCATCAGCGAACTTCAGGAGGGCCCCCAGGAGATGCAAGAACGCCTCCTCAGCGTCATCGCCGACGTCAACGAGCTCATCGAGGGGATGACCCAGGACATGGACGACGTCGACGACTGGACCGTCAGCGTCGAGGGCGGCACCGTCGGCTTCGGCTCCGCGCTCTACAAGTGGGGCGTCTCAATGCCCTCGATGCAGCGAACCGGGATGGACTTCGGCGACATCATCGATCTGGAGCAAGCCGGCAAGCGCCAGGAGCTCCACGAGCGGACGCCGCTCTCGAACGTCGTCCTCGACATGGTCTGTGAGCACTTCCCGAACCCGCTCGACGCCCAGCCCCGCCGTATCCCGCGGGTCTGGCGCGGTGACGACGAGAGCGAACTCGCGGAGGGGATGCGGCTGGTCGACGACGAGGGCGAGGTCGTCCTGATGGTCACCGACATCGGCATCGACCCCCACGCCGGCGAGATCGCGGCCGGTCGGGTCTTCTCGGGGACCATCGAGAAGGGCCAGGAGCTGTACGTCTCGGGCACCGCGGGCCGGAACCGCGTCCAGTCGGTCGGCATCTACATGGGCGGCGAACGCGAGGAAGTCGAGAGCGTCCCCGCGGGCAACATCGCCGCAGTCACCGGGCTCCGGGACGCGATCGCCGGCTCGACGGTTTCCAGCGTGGAGATGACTCCCTTCGAGTCGATCGAGCACATCTCCGAGCCGGTCATCACGAAGAGCGTCGAGGCCCAGACGATGGACGACCTCCCGAAGCTGATCGAGACCCTTCGCCAGGTGTCGAAAGAAGACCCCACGATCCAGATCGAGATCAACGAGGACACCGGCGAACACCTCATCAGCGGCCAGGGCGAACTCCACCTCGAGGTCATCACCCAGCGCATCGAGAAGAACCAGGGGATCCCCGTCAACACCGGCGAACCGATCGTCGTCTACCGCGAGGCCGTCCAGCGCGAAAGCGACACGGTCGAGGGGATCTCCCCCAACCGCCACAACCGCTTTTACATCTCGGCCGAACCCCTCGACCAGGAGATCGTCGAGGCGATCCAGCTCGGCGAGGCCTCGATGGACATGCCCGAACAGGAGCGCCGCGAGGCACTCCAGGACGCCGGCATGGGCAAGGACGACTCCCAGGACGTCGAGCACATCCACGGGACGAACATCCTCCTCGACCAGACGAAGGGGATCCAGCACCTAAACGAGACGATGGAGCTGTTCATCGAGGGCTTAGAGGACGCCCTCGACAACGGCCCGCTGGCCCAAGAGCCGGTCCAGGGGACGCTGATCCGTCTCCACGACGCGAAGCTCCACGAGGACACGATCCATCGGGGACCCGCACAGGTCATCCCCGCGACCCGCGAGGCGGTCCACAAGTCCCTGATCGACGGCCACATCATGCTCTTAGAGCCGATGCAGGACGTCCGCATCGACGTGCCCAACGACCACATGGGCGCCGCCAGCGGCGAGATCCAGGGCCGTCGTGGCCGCGTCGACGACATGTACCAGGAAGGCGACCTCATGGTCGTCGAGGGGATTGCCCCCGTCGAGGAGATGATCGGCTTCTCGAGCGACATCCGGTCTGCGACCGAGGGTCGGGCCTCCTGGAACACCGAAAACGCCGGCTTCGAGGTCATGGCCGACTCCCTGCAGACCGAGACGATCATGGAGATCCGCGAGCGCAAGGGCCGCAAGCTCGAACTGCCCCCGAGCATCGACTACATCTAAGCGGCGCCGTCCCCGTTTTCCCGTCCGTTCGTTACCCCGCCCACACCAGCGCGTAGAGGAACACGAACAGGAAGTAGATCAGGAACACCGAGACCGCGGCCTTGAGGTGGAACGTGAACAGTTCGTACTCCTCGTCGTCGCGTTCGGCCTCGTAGGCCTCGCGTTCGGCCTCGGTACAGCTCTCGCCGTGGCGGACGCCGACGTGGAAGGTCCGGGTCCGCTCGCTTGGAAACGGCCGATCGCAGTACGGACAGCGGAGGGCGTCGCCGTGAACGTCGTACTCGTGGTCGGTCAGCCGCTCGGTCGAGTCCGCCAGCGAGGGCGCCATCCTACCGGCGGGAGGGCGCGAGCGGGCATGGGTCTGGCGGTCCTCATACGACCAGCTGTACGTCGTTCGCGATTCTCGGTCGGGCGGGAGCCGAGACGTCTCATACGGTTACAGCCGGCAGTATCAGCTCGGAACGTACGGCGCGCCCGTCTCGGGGAGGGAGACGAGCAGGAGGCTCACCACGGTGAAGGCGATCATGAGGGCAACGAAGGGGTACTCGCTTCTGATCGCCTGGAGCTTGCCGGGGAACAGCTCGAAGGAGACCGTGTGAGCCACCCAGACCGCGAGCACATGGCCCGAGAGGATGCCCGCGATCTCGACGTAACCGAACCAGCCCGGCAGCGCATATCGGGTCGGGTTCGCCGGCGGCGAGAGGGGCATCAGGAGGGAGTCGAGAAAGGCGGGCCAGAGCTGGATCGCGAACCCGGCGTAATGAGCGAGGTGGTAGCCGGCGGCGATCGCCAGCAGCGCGGGTCCGAAGCGGACCGCGAGATAGCGCCGGGAGAGAAAGGTCTCCGCGCGCCGGCGCGTGAGCCCGGCGGCGGCCCAGTAGGCCCCCCAGAAGGCGGCGAAACCGCCCACGAGGAGGAGTAGGTAAACGAGTTCGGCCGGGAGCCCGAGGCCCACGGCCGCCTCGACTGCTCGCGCGCCCGGCGGCGTCACGATGAAGCCGCTGTAGGTCAACTCCCAGACCAGGAGGACGGCGAACGCGACCCCGGAAAGCTCCGCGAGCACGTCGTCGTCGCCGAGCCGGGCGCCCGGCGCCCGGAGGGCGAGCCCGTCGTCGGTCCGCTGTATCGGCGCGACCGAGCCGTAGCAGCGAAACCACACCGACAGCGGGTCGGCCCGGCGAAACCAGGTCTCGGTCGGGAAGACGACCCCGCCGGCGACCGTCACCAGGGAGTAGCCGGCGACCGCGGCAGCGAGCGCCAGCGGCGAGGAGCTAAGCGGGGCGACGACCTCGAGCCAGATCAGGGCGAGCAGGGCGGCGACGGCGGGCCAGTGGCCCGCCCGCTCGGGGTACGATCGGCCGAGGGTCGGCAGCGCCGCCGCGACTCGCCGCCAGGGGTTGATCGCGGGCCAGGGGTCGCCGACGGCGTAGGCGATCATCGTCAGGACGGCGCGGGCGCCGACGAACACCAGGAGGACGGCGCCGCTGACCAGCCCCGTCTGCGGGCCCGCGACGCCGACGACGAGGACGAACGCGAGCCCCGCGATCCCGACGATGCCGAGGACGGCGTCGCCGACCCGACGGAGGGCGTCGATGGGGAGGTCCACCGTCCGGTCGTGGTAGCCCTTGATGACGACCCGGTCGGTGACGAGCATCGAGAGCAGTGCCATCGCGCCGATGACGCCGCCTCCGGAGGCGAGATAGAGCCAGGTCGGCACCGTGATCTCCCCGCCCGATCCCGAGAGCCCGACGACGGCGTTGCTCGCGGTCACGCCCCCGCTCGCGCAGACGGCGAGCGCGAGCGTTCCGAGGACGAGTCCGGTCCCGCGGATCCCCGGATGGTCGGTCATCGCTCCCTCGAGGAAACCGGACGTTCGTGAACTCGTCGTTGGCGGATCATGTGGGGTCCGGAGTCGGCGGCGAGAACGACGGATTACTGGATCGAGAAGCCGGCGGCGATCGTCAGCAGGAACACCATGAAGACGGCGCCCCCGAGCAGGTAGGTCAGCGATCGGGGCTCGTCGATCAGGTGCTGGTAGTACCCGATGATGAGGCCGGCCTTTGCGACCGAGAGGACGAGCACGCCGGCCATTGCAACCTGATAGGACATTCCAGTGTCGCCCTCGAAGAAGACGAACTGCACGGTCCCCAGCGCCAGTAACGCCACGTAGATGATCGCGTAGGTCCGGACGCTCGCCATTGCTAGGTGGTCGGGCGGTCGTCCACTTATACCTTCCTCACTGGGAGCGCTACGCCTGGAGCAACATGACCACGATGCCGAGCAGCGCGATCAGGCCGGTCGTCACCGCGGCGACCGCGATCCCCGCCGCCGTGTAACCGATCCGGTCGCGGGCGGCGAAGAAGGCCCCGAAGAACAGGAAGCCGCCGAGAATCGCCCCGCCGACCGCGAGCAGGCCGGTACCGACGGCGCCGCCGATCCCGGAGAGTCCCTGGACCATCACTACCGCACCCGCGATGAAGACGATCGCGAGGACGACGAAGGATACTGTCCAGGCCATCGGGTCGTAGGCCAGTTCGACGATTCGTGGCCGGTCGGGGTCGACCCGTCCGGACCACTCCGCGAAGCCGCTTCGTCCGCCGGACTGGCCGCTCGGCGTCGCTCGATGCCCGCTCCGTGCGATCGCGACGGCGACCGCGATCAG
The DNA here is from genome assembly GCF_020177375.1 of Saliphagus infecundisoli. Taxonomy (GTDB): domain Archaea; phylum Halobacteriota; class Halobacteria; order Halobacteriales; family Natrialbaceae; genus Saliphagus; species Saliphagus infecundisoli. Next base: position 119,022 of record NZ_JAIWHV010000001.1, read on the forward strand.
AATGACGGTCATCAGCACCGTGCTGAGGAGGTAGATCTCTGCCATGGGGCGTTGGATAGAGGTTGTCCCTTCCGCCATATATAACCTTCAGTTGTCGGTTTCCGGCGGTAGGGGCGGGGAGACGTCACTCCGGTTGAAAGATCGGACGGTGACTGGAACCGACGAGTCGTTGCGGTCGAAGGCTGGAAAACGTGCTACTCCTTGCCGAACATGTTCCGCATCATCGGATGCATCTCCATCATCTGCTCCTCGGCGATCTCCTCGTACAGCTTGTACGTGATCGAGACCGCGAGCAACAGGCCGGTGCCGGTCACCGAGCCGATGGTGCCGAGCATGTTCGCGGCGACCGCGAGCAGGCCGACGAGGGCGCCCCCGATGACGGTCACCTGGGGGATGTACCGCTCCATGACCTTCTCGACGACGCCGACGTTCTGTCGGAAGCCGGGGATCTGCATCCCGGAGTTCTGGATCTGCTTTGCGGTCGCCTCCGGGCCCATGTCGGTCGTCTCGACCCAGAAGATCGCGAAGATCGCGCCGCCGCCGACCATGACGGCGACGTCGATCCCGATCCGGATCAGCACCTGCCACCACTCCTGGGTGACCTGTGCGGTCCACCAGAGCCACTCCTCGCGCGAGTAGATCGGCGCGACGTAGTAGAAAAAGCCCGAGACGGGCTGGCCCTCGGAGTAGACCCCGAGCCAGGCGGGCATTCCCCACTGGCTGTTCAGGATCTGGCCGAGAAACTGGACGTTGGCCTGGACCGCCCGGACGAGGATCATCGGCAGGACGCTCGCGTAGATCAGCTTCACCGGGAACCGCCCGCGGGCACCCTTCACGCGTGCGTGCGAGAGGGGGATCTCGATGCGGACGGACTCGGCGTAGACGACGATCGCGAAGATCAGGACCGTCGTCGCGAGTGCGAGCAACTGGCCCTCGGTGACGACGAGCTGGTAGAGGCCGGCGCCGCCGGCGATCGGATCGAGGTCGGTCCGCCCGGTCAGGATCTGGAACCAGCTATAGAAGAACCCCTCCTCGGACAGCGAGAGGAAGCCGGCGACCAGCCGCTGGCTGACCCCCGCGATGATGAAGAGGCCGATCCCGCTGCCGACGCCCCACTTGCTCACCACCTCGTCCATGTAGAGCAGGAGGATGCCGCCGACGAAGATCTGGACGAACAGCAGGAGCTGGACGCCCGTCGAATCGAGGGCGAGCCCTCCGAGCGAAAGCGAGCCCTGGACCGGAAGGAAGCCGCCGGCGAAGACCATCGGGATGGCGGTCAGCGCCGTCATCACGACGACCAGCAGCTTCTGGAGCCCCTGGTAGAGCACCTGGTCGCGGGGGTCGTCGGTGTCGAGCCCGAGCAGGTTCGTCCCGCCCAGCAGCTGGAGCACGATGCTCGCGGTGACGATCGGGCCGATCCCCACCTGGAGGATCGAGCCGAACTCGCCGGCGAGGATCGCACGGAACTGCCCGAAGAGGTCGGTCGCCTCCCCCTGGTCCAAGCCGAGCAGGGCGACGTTGGTCAGAAAGAAGTAGAGCACCAGGATGCCGGCGGTCCACGCCAGCTTCCGCTTGAAGGGGACGTGGCCCTCCGGACGGCGGACGGCCGGCATCCGTGTCAACACCGGTTCCGCGGCACCCTTCCATCCCATGGCTTACGCCCCGATCTCGTCCTCGTCGTCGTCCTCGTCCTCTTCGGCCAGACGTTCTTCACCGCGCTCGGAGAGGACCGCCTCGCCGCCCGCGTCCTCGAGTTTCTCGCGGGCCCCCTCCGAGAACGCGTCACCGACCACGGTGAGCTCGGTTCGGACCTGGCCGCCGCCGAGCACCTTGACGACGTCGACCTCGTGGCCGTCCTCGACGACGTCGCGGGCGTCGATCCGGTAGCCGTCGCCGTCTTCTTCGGCGAGGCCGTCGGCCGCGTACAACGGGACGTCCTCGTCTAGCTTCTTGACGTCTATCGTCGCGACCTCCTCGCGGACGTCCTGTGGCCGGTCGAAGCCGTGTTTGCCCTTCGGTTCGTAGTTGTGGAACTCGTGTTTGCTCCGCCCGGCGCGGCCGCGGCCCCCGCGGTGGCCCGCCCCACGACGATTCTTGTGGGAGCCGCCGCCGTGGGTCCGCGAGCCGCGCTGGCGTCGTTTCTTGTCCGTCATTGTTAGCGCATCGAGGTGAGGAGATCGTCGATCTCCTCGGTGGTGTGCGTTCCGAGCTGGCCCCCCTTCGAGGCCGGCTGCTTGATCCCCTCGTGGCCGCCGCGTGGCGGATGCAGTCGAAGCGTCGGCGACAGCCCCTGTTCGCGAAGCGTCGTCTCCTCTTCGAGCAGCGCCTCCGCGAGGCTCTCGAAGCCGTCGTACTCCGTGTGCTCGCCGAGCCACTTCTCGTTGACGTCCGAGGACGTGCCCTCGAGGGGCTCGGCGCGCGTTTCGAGCAGCGTCGCGAGCACCTCGGGGCTGGGCTCGCCGAAGGCGACGTAGTCGTTCACCTTCGCGATCATCCCCTGGTAGGTGTCGGTCTCGGGGACGAGCGCGCAGTGGTTGGTCTCGTGGACGTTCAGCATGTCCAGGGTGTCATCGACGCCCTCCTGGCGATTGACCTCGCCGCGGAGTTGAACGATCGCCTTCATCCCTCGACCACCTCGCGTTCGCGCCTGCGGGCGCCACGCGACTGGGAAGCGTTCTCCAGGGCGTTGAACGTCGCCTTCGCCAGGTTCACCGTCGTCCGGGTGTTGCCGTGGCTCTTCGTCCAGGCGTTCTCGATCCCGGCAAGCTCGAGCACCGCGCGCACGGTGTCGCTCGCCGCGAGCCCAAGCCCCTCGGGCGCGGGGATGAGTTCGACCTCGACGGAGCCCGCTTTCCCGGTCGTCCGGTGGGTCAGCGAGTGGGGCCGGTCGGATCGATCCTCCCAGGAGCCCGAGCCGCGGGGCACCTGGATCATGTTCAGCTTCGCGATGCCGATGGCCTTCTGGATCGCCGAGCCGACCTGGTCGTCTCGGCCCTCGGCGTAGCCGACGAAGCCGTCGCGGTTGCCGACGACACAGACACAGCGGAACTTGACCCGGCGACCCGAGTCGGTCATCCGCTGGACCATGTTGATGTCGAGGACCTCGTCGTCGAGCCCCGGCAGGAGCTGGTCGACGATCTCGGGTTCCTTCAGTGGGAGCCCCGAGTTCAGCGCGGCCTCCATCGTCTCGATCTCTCCGTCCTGTACCTGTCTGCCCAGGCGGGTAACCGGCTCCCAGCCCCGGGAGTTGCGTCCGCTCATTCTAGGATCGCCTCTCGTGTCTCATCGAAGTGGTCGGGTAGGTCACTCGCGTCGAACTCCCCGCCGTACAGCGGCTCCTCGCGCTGGTCTGCGTAGTCGGCGATGTGTTCGCCCCGCGTTCGTGACCAGTCGGCCAGCACGCTGTCGTTGTGGGGGATCTCGAGGCCGGCGTCGATGGCGCCCTCCTGGACGGCGAACACCTTGTTCCCCGGCGAGGCCGTGTTGAGGCCGATGTCGAGGACTGCCTCCTCGAGACCGGCCTCGACGGCCCGTTTCCCGGCCAGCAGGCCGGTCAGGTAGGCCGCCGGCAGGTTGCCCGTCGGGGCCTCCCAGCCGTAGTCGGCGAGATCGCTCGAGTGTGCACTTGCTCGTGTCTCGTCGCCCTGGGGTCCGGGGGAGATCAGCTGCGCCGTCGTGTGCTTGTTGCTCGTGCGAGCAACGAGGCGCGGTTTGCCCGATTTCAACAGGCGCAACCTCTGATGGTAGTCCGTCCGGACCTCGCGGCGACGCCGCATCGGTACCTTGTATCGTGGTCCTGTCGCCATTAGTCGTCACCGTAGTTGTCGTCGATGTAGTTCAACAGGTACTGGACGCTCTGGAACTCCCCGCCGCCGGCCTTCCGGTACAGCTCCCGGTACTGGGTCGGCGTGAGTTCGCCCTTGTCGCGGAGTTCGCGGAGCTTCCGTCGCTGTGCTCGAATCTTGCCTTTCCACTCGTCTTTCTCGTTCTGGCGGGCACCCTTCTTGCCTTTCCGGCTTCCCGGCCCCGTGCGGTGGCCGTAGGCGCGTTTCGCGTTGCGCTCGCGGGCCCGGCCGCGGGAGTTCCCGCCGGCCTCGCTGGCCCGGATCGTACCCGAGTCGACGAGTTCGCGGATCTCGTCTCGCGTGATCGCCTCGGCGATCTCGCCCTGGGACTCGGGGTCGAACCAGATGCGGTTCTTCCCGACGTCCAAGACGTCGGCCGCCAGTCGCTTCTGTGCTGAGAGATCAGTCATCGGAATCCACCTCGACTTCGACGTACGTCGGGTTGAGGACGCGAACGCCCGCGTCCTCGGCTTCCTCTTCGATGCGCTCGCGTTTCCGTGCGCCCACCGAGGAGCCGATCCGAACCGCCTGGACGTCTCCGTCGACGCCCTCCAGGTCGTCAGTGTTCTCGACGCGGACCTCCTCGAAGCCGCTCGGGTGTTTGCCCCGGGCGGCTTCGGGCGTCCGGTAGCCCGCCTCGACTTTGGCGCCCTTGCCCTTGATGCCGCGGCGCTGTTTCGACAGCTGACCGCGGGGCCGACGCCAGGATTCCGGCGTCCGCTTTTTCATGTGGTAGTCCTGGCGGTTGAACTGGGGCGTTCCCTCCCGCTTTCGCTGGGAGAGGAGTCGCTCCTCGTTCTCGGAGAGCTCGGGGGTCTTCTCGGCTAGGCCGCGGGGCCGGAGTTCGGTTTCGGCCTCCTCGGCTTCCTCCTCGCCTCCCTCGTCTTCGATCTCTGCGTCGGTCTCCTCGCTGACCTCGAGGTCGCCGACGTCGGCTTTGATCCGGGCGGCCAGCGCGTTGCCGACCCCCTCGACCTCGCTCAGGTCGTCCTGATCCGCTTCCTGGACGTCCTCGACGGTCTCGAAGCCGGCCTCCCGGAGCGCGTCGGCCTTGCTCTCGCCGACGCCGCTTATCTCCTCGAGTCCCTCGACGTCCTCCGTCTCCTCGACGTCGTCGTCGTCCGCCATCAGGCACCACCTCGGGGTTTGGCCGTGATGTAAACGCCGTCCTGGAAGACGCGGGCGTCCTTTCCTTTCACTTTCGTGAGCTGTTCGATGTCCGCCGCCGTCTGGCCGACGTCCTCCTTGTTCGGACCGGAGAGCGTGACCGACTCGCCGTCGACGGCGACCTCGGTGTCGCCGTGGATCGTCGTCCGTCGGGGCGCCTGCTCGCCGAGGAAGTTCTCGATGACGACCTCCTCGCCGTCGACGCGGACCTGCATCGGGAAGTGGGAGTAAAAGACCTCCATCGTGTACTCCCAGCCCTCGACGACGCCGTGGAAGGCGTTTCGCAGGTGGCTCTCGAAGGTGCCGACGGTCGCGGTCGTCTTCGCGTCCTCAACGTCGCTCTCGACGACGACGACGTCGTCCTCGAGTTCGACCGTGACGTTCGGGTACCAGAGCCGGCGGGTGACGCTGCCGTTCGGGCCGGAGACGGTGACGTCGAGGTGGTCGACCTCGACGTTTACGTCCTCCGGGGGTTCGAGTTCTGTGCGCATTGTTAGTAGACGTACGCGATCACCTGGCCCCCGATACCCTGCTCGCGGGCCTCGTAGTGGCTCATGATTCCACTGCTCGTCGTGACGACGAGCGCGCCGAAGTCCCGAGCGGGGAGAAACCGCTTCTCCCAGCGCTCGAAGTCGTCGGCGCCGACCGAGTACCGCGGCTTGACGGGGCCACAGGCGTTGATCGCTCCGTTCAGTTCGACCTCGAACCGACCGGCCTTCCCGTCCTCGACGAGCTCGAACCCGGAGATATACCCCCGGTCGTAGAGCACTTCGAGGACGCTGCCGATCTCGTTCGAGGCTGGCGATACCTCGTGTGTGAGATGCCCCACGCTCTCGGCGTTGTCGAGTCCCGAGAGCGCGTTGCTGAGTGGGTCGTTCCCTGTCATTATCTGTACTTCTTGAATCCCATGTCGCGGGCGACCTCGCGGAAACACTGTCTGCAGAGGTTGATGTCGTACTTGCCGACGAGCCCCTGCTTGCGGCCACAGCGCTGGCAGGCCTCGATCTGGCCCGTCCGCTTGGTGGCGTGTTCGCCCGTCTCGGTTTCGGTGTCGCTTTCACTCATCGTTTCCCTCCGTGATCTCCGCGTCGAAGGCGGCCTCGAGGTAGGCCGTCGCGTCCTCGGCGGTCAGACGGTGACCGGCGGGGATCGAGCGGTTGGCCTTGTCGCGTTTCGAGACCCGGTAGCCCGGCCGCACCAGGTTGACGGTGACGTCGAGCCCGTAGATCCCGACCTCAGGGTCGTACTCCTGGCTCGGGAAGTCGGTGTGTTCCTCGACCCCGAAGCTGACGTTGCCCGTGTCGTCGAACTGGGTGGCCGACAGCTCCGTGAGGCCGAGTGCGGTCTCGAGGAACTCGTCTGCCTCCTCGCCCCGCAGCGTGACTTTCGCGCCGATGGGCTCGCCCTGGCGGATGCCGAACTCGGGTTCGGTCGCCGTCGCCTGGGTCCGGACGCTCGACTGGCCGGTGATCTCCTCTAAGATCCCCTCGGCCCGGTTGAGATCGCGCCCGCCACGGCCGACGCCCATGTGGACGACGACCTTCTCGATGCGGGGTTCGCGCATCTCGTGGAAGCCGGTTTCGGTGTCTGCCTCGCTCATTCGTCCTCACCTCCGTCCGCGCTCTCGCCGGTCGTGGTGACGTCGGGGTCGTCGTCGCCGACGAAGTTCTCGTCGATGACGACGACGTACTCCTCGACGGTCTCGAAGGGGTCGTCGCCGGAGATGGTGACGGCGTTCGAGCCGCTGCCGGCGGTGATCTCGATCGCCTCGATCTCGCCGATCTTGCCGGCGTGGTTGCCACGGACGGCGGTGACCAGCGCGCCCTCCTCGTAGGGGAAGTGGGCGACGATCTCCTTCGATTCGTTGTCGACGACGATCGAATCGTTGGTCGCGTACTCCTCGTCGACGACGACGTTCGCGCCGTCGTGAAGGGTCAGCTGGGTCCGGCCGCCGTCGACCTGACGCTTGCCCTCGATCTTCCCGAGGCGGCTGCCGGCGGCCTCGGCGTCGATCGCCGACAGCGCCAGTCGGCCGCCCTCGTCGGGAAACACGCGGTAGTACTCCTCGCGGTCGGGGAACGCGACGATGTCGAACATCCCGATCGGACGGGCCTCGTCGCCGACGGGCTCGCCGTTGACCAGGATCGCGTCCTCGCTGACCGCGTAGCGGGCCTCCTTCTTCGAGTCGACGTAGCCGAGCACGTCCCGGAGCAGGATCAGGAGGGGAACACCCGCCTGTCCGTGGGGGCCGGCGCCGGCTTTGACCGTGAACGTCTCGGTCTTGCGCTCGACGGGCCAGGAGTTCGGCGCCGCGAGGCGTTTCTGGTGGTTGGTCATTCGTCCTCACCCTCCAGGCGCGCCTCGCGCCGGTCGTCCTCCAGGTCGAGGTCGACGAGCCGGACGTTCGAGGGCTCGACCGAACGAGGGACCTCCTCGCCGTCGGCGGTCTCGATCGTCACGTCCTCGACGTCTACGGTGCCGTCCTCTAAGTCGACGCCGACGACCTCGCCTTCCTCGCCGGCGTGGTCGCCTCTCATTAGTTCGACGGTGTCGCCGACGTTGACGCGGGTCCGACGACGGTCGTACTCCTCGCGGAGCTCCCCGTCGAGGGTCGCGTGGAGCTTCGTGCCCCGTTCGTGGAGGGGCGCCTCCTCGCTTCGCTTTCGTTGTTTGCGTGGTTGCTTGCTCATGGTTAGACGATCATCGTCGCCGTGCTCGCGATGGCGCCGAACCGTTCGGCGACCTCGCGGGCGATCGGCCCCTTGATCTCGGTGCCCCGTGGCTCCTCGTTCTCGTCGATGATGACCGCCGCGTTGTCCTCGAACTTCAGGCGGGTGCCGTCGGGCCGGCGGATCGGCTTCCGCTGGCGGACGATCACCGCTTCGAGCACCTGGCGGCGCATCTCGGGGGTCCCTTTCGTGACGGAGACGGTCACCTTGTCGCCAAGCCCTGCCTTCGGCTGGCGGTTCTTGGTTCCCTGGTAGCCCGCGACGCTGATGACTTTCAGCTCGCGTGCGCCCGTGTTGTCCGCACACGTGACCAGGGACCCCTTCTTCAGGCCCTGGGTGACGTCGGCTTTCATCGCTTCCATCAGGCGTCACCCTCCGTGTCGGCCTCGGGTTCGGCGCCCTCGGTGACGTCGCTCGCCGAGAGCTCCTGGTCGGGCTCGGTCTGGCGGGTCAACTCGGCGAGGTCCTCGGCGGTCGCCTCCTCGATTCGTTCGACGACCACGTGCGATTTCGTCTTCGACAGTGGTCGGGTCTCTGCGATCGTGACCGTGTCGCCGACCGAGAGGCCCTCGAGCACGCCCGGCACGTGTGCCGGGATGCGCGAGCGACGCTTCATCTGACGGTCGTACTTCGGGACCGTCACGTCGTACTCTCGTTCGACGACTACGGTCTTGTCCATGTCCGTCGAGACGACGGTGCCGACCAGGGTCTGGCCCCGGACCGGCAGGTCGCCGTAGAACGGACACTTCTCGTAGTCGTATTCCTCCGGGTTGTCCGGTTCCGGAGGGGTTTCTACATCTAATCCTATTGCCATGGTGAATCACCGCTCGTTTCGGTTCGTCGCGCGGGTCGTGAGAGCAGTCGCGATCCATCGACCGTAACGTAGGCCACGTTCTCGCCAGCACCGCGACGCTGACCCCTCGAGGGATCACCGTCGGGGCGGCCGGCACCGTCGGCGCCGGCCCGGTCCTCGGACTCCGGCGAGGCCGGAGTCGAGGGTTGGGCGTCGGCCAGTTTGAACGCGGTCCCCGGGGACCTCTCGTCCCCGGCGGCGTCATCTGTGATCGCGAACTCGAAGACGGATCCGTCCTTGGGCACGGTCACCACCCGCCCGGAGCCGCCACCTCCGGTCTCGACCTGCAGGGTGTTGGTCGTCTCGACGACGACCCGTCCCAGGAGGCCGACCCGCGAGGAGTCGTCGCTCTCTGCGACCCGAACGGGAAGCCCGTTCAGCTCGTGGCGAACCAGGGTTTCGGGTGTGAGTGCCATGGGTTGGGGTCCGTCTCGGTTGCCGTGCTATTCTTCGTCCGCTTCGAGATCGCCTTCTTCTCGCTGGATCGTCTTGATCCGGGCGATCGTTCGCTTCAGCTCGCCGATCTCGCCGGGGTTTTCGGGTGCGCCGCCGGCGGCGAGCACCGCCTTCGCGTTGAGGAGCTCGGTCTCTAACTCCTCGAGTTCGGCCTCGCGCTCGGCGGGGGTCATGTCTCGGAGCTCCTCGGCGTGGACGATCGCCATCAGTCCTCACCTCCCTCGTCTTCGTCGTTTTCGTCGTCATCCGAGGCCTCGCTCTCCTCGTCCATCTCCGAGAGCAACTCCTCGGCTTCGGCCTCGACGTCCTCCTCGAGGTCGTCGAGTTCCTCCTCGATCTCCTCGTCTGCCGGCGCTTCGGCCTCGCCGTCGGCCGTCTCCTCGTCGATGATCTCCTCGACGACCTCCTCGTCGACCTCGGCTTCGCCGGGCTCGGCGGGCTCCTCGACGTCCTCGTCGGCGCGTTCGTCGGCGACGTCGTCGTCGGGTTCGCCCTCGAGCAGGTCCTCGACGCTCTCGTTGGCCTCGACGGCCTCGGGGACGACCTCCTCGGGGTCTGCGTCCTCGTGGACGTCGAAGTCGTCGGGGAGTTCGGCTCCCGGCGGGATGATCTTGACGTTGACGCCGATCGTGCCGAGCTTCATGACGGCGACGCCCTGGCCGTGGTCGACGACCTCCTCTGCGGGCTCGCCGTTGTGCTTGATGTAGCCCCGGTTGAACTTCTCGACCCGCGAGCGCGCGCCGGTGACCTTCCCGGCGAGGACGATCTCGGCGCCCAACGCGCCGGCGTCCATGATCCGGTCGATGGTGGTGTGGCCGGCTTTCCGGAAGTACCACCCTCGTTCGAGGGCGTTGGCGAGTCGGTCGGCGACGATCCGTGCGTTCAGATCGGGTTCGTCGACCTCCTGAACGTCGATCTGGGGGTCGTCGAGGTTGAACTTCTCCTCTAAGGCGGTGGTGACCTTCCGGATGTTCTCGCCGCCCTTGCCGATGACCATGCCGGGTTTCTCGGCTTTGAGGACGATCTGGGTCCCCATCGGGGTCTTGGCGACGTCCATTCCGCCGTAGCCCGCACGGCCGAGTTCGTCCGCGAAGAACTCGTCGATCTGGGAGCGTTGCAGGCCGTCCTCGATGAACTGGTGTTCGTCCGCCATTAGCTATCGTCCTCCGTGTGTTCGTCCTCGATCTCGGCGACGACGATCTCGACGTCGACCTCCGGCGTGTTCCAGGCGCTCGCCCGCCCCATCGCGCGGGGCTTGCGGCCCGTCGACTCGCCGACCTTGTGGGCGGCGACGTGTTCGATCCGCATCTCGTCGCCGGTAAACCCCTGGTGGTCGGCGTTGGCCGTGACGTTCTCGAGCAGGTCGAGGAACTCGCCGCTTACCTTCTCGGGGTACTTGCCGGCGTCCCAGCCGTCGATGTCCGAGCGGTGGCCGGCGCCGGTGTTGTGGGACTTGAACGGCACCGACTGCTCCTCGTCGATGACCGACTGGAGGTACTCCGTCGCCTCGGCGACGGTCTTGCCCTTGATCGCGCGGGCGACCTCCTTGCTGTGCTTGTGGCTCATTGGGCGCTCCCGGAGCATGGCTTTCGCCGTCGAATCCGGGTCCGCCTCGACAGAGTAGTTGATTCCCATGCGTGGATCACTTCAGTGGGACGAACTTCGAGGAGCGCGTCGCGCCGATCCCCGCCTGGCCGTGTTCGACCGAGTTGCGGGTCAGCTGGAACTCGCCCAGGTAGTGGCCGATCATCTCGGGCTGGACGCGCACGCGCTCGAAGCTCTGTCCGGTGTAGACCTCGAAGGTGAGATCGACGAACTCGGGGACGATCGGCATGTCCCGCAGGTGGGTCCTGATCGGCGAGTTCGCCGTCTCCTCCTCCTCGGCCTCGCGGGCCTCCTCGAGGAGCTTCTGCTTCTCGACGGAGAGCCCGCGGTCGATGCTTCGCCGCATCCGTGCGGGCAGCAGTTCGGCGACCTCCTCGAGGTCCATTCCCTGGAGGTCGTCTAGCGTGTGACCGCGGTAGGTAAACTCGCCCTCGCGGCCGGTTCTGTACTCGGAACTCATTCGTTACCACCCCGCCCGGTTCGTCGGGAGGAGATGTCTCCCACTTTCCGTCCCGGCGGCGCGTTGCGCGAGACGGATTTGGGCTTGCCCGGGTGCTGGCGACCGCCGCCGCCGAACGGGTGGTCGATGGCGTTCATCGCGACGCCCCGGACGCGGGGCCACTTCGTGCCCCGTGCTTTCATCTTGTGATACTTGTTGCCGGCCTTGACGAACGGCTTCTCGGTCCGGCCGCCGCCGGCGACGACGCCGATGGTGGCCCGACACTGGGGATCCAGCCGTTTGACCTCGCCGCTCGGAAGCTGGATCACTGCCGCGTTGCGGTCGTGGGTCACGAGGTCGGCGTTGACGCCCGAAGCACGGGCGAACTTCCCGCCGTCGCCCTGGTTGGCCTCGACGTTACAGATCGGAACGCCCTCGGGGATCTCCGCCAGGGGCAGCGTGTTCCCGGGTGCGATCTCGGCGCTGATCCCGACCTGGATCTCGTCGCCGACCGTGATTCCTTCCGGCGCGAGGATCAGACGCTGGTCGCCGTCCTCGAACTCGACGGCGACGACCGGCGCCGACCGCGCGGGGTCGTGTTCGACGTCGACGACCGTCCCGCGGACGACGTCGCCGTCCTCGGGTTTCTTGTGCTCTAAGTTCTCCTTGTACCGGTGGGAGGGTGCCCGGAACGTCGGCGTGCCGCGGCCGCGTCGTTGGCCGAGGATCCGTCGTCCCATCTCAGAACACCCCGATCCGCGAGGCGACTTCCTGTGCGTCGTCGTCCTCGCTCAGTCTGACGGTTGCCTTTTTCTTCCCTTTCATCGTGATCTGTGTGTTGACCCCGGAGACGGAGACGTCGAACTGGTCCTCGATCGCCTCCCTGATCTCGGGTTTGGTGGCGTCCAGGTGGACGACGAACTGGAGCTTGTTCTCGAAGTCCATATCGTTCATCGCCTTCTCGGTGACCAGCGGGTAGTCGATGACGCCGCTCATCGCTCGGCCACCTCCTCGACGGCGCTTTCCGTCCAGACCGTGAGCCGACCGCCCTCCGCGCCCGGCGCGAGGTCCTCGGCGTTGACCTCGCTCGCGGTCGCCACGTCGGCGCCCGCGAGGTTCCGCGCGGCCCGGGAGGGCCCCGCCTCGGTGCTCGTCACGAAGAGGATCGACGACGGCTCCTTATACTTGCGGCCACGGGTCGTCCCGCGGCCCGAGCGGACCGACCGGCCCTCGTCGGCGCGGGCGACGTCGCCCACGAGGCCGACGGTTTCGAGGAAGTCGACGACCTCCCTGGTCTTTTCGAGGTCCTCGAACTCGTCGGTGACGACCAGCGGGAACTCGAGGTCGCTCTCGATGCGATGACCGCGTTCCGCGACGAGGTCGGCGTCGGCCGTCGCCGCGATCGCGCTGCGGACCGCGAGCCGCTTCTCTTTGGTGTTGATCGATTCGCTCCAGTCCTTCTCGGCTTTCGGCGGGTGGGCCTTGCGCCCCTTGATCGCCTGGGGGACGCGGCGTGCGCGCCCGTCCTGGCGGGGAACGTGGGCCATCCCGCGGCCGCTGCCGTACGATTCGGCCGGCGTCCGCTTGCCGGCGAACTCGTCGGCGCCGTACTCCTGTTTTCGGTTCGCCTGGGCGGCGCGGACGGCCCGGCCGATGACGTCCGGCCGGTAATCGGTCTCGAAGACCGACGGGAGTTCGACCTCCCCCGCGTCGCTTCCGTCCAGGTCGTATGCTGTTGCTTTCATTGGTGTGCGTTAGCCAGTTTATCCCTGGTTGGATGCGGTGGAGACGAACCGGACCTCGGGATCGAGGCGCGGCTGGTCTCCCGGTCGGATCGCCGGCCGGAAGCGCACGAGGCGCTTTTCCGGTCCGGGGAGCGAACCCTTGATCAACGCGTGGGGGCCGTCGACCTCGCCGTAGTTGACGAAGCCGCCCTCGACCGTCGCGTCGGCGCCGTCGCCGACGGTGACGAGACGCTTGTTGAGTTCGGTGCGCTGGTGGTAGCCGGTCTGGCCCTGCTGGGGGACCGTCGAGCGCACGCGCGAGGGGTTCCAGGGACCGAGGTTGCCGATCCGTCGGCGCCAGCCCTGGCGGGCGTGTTTGCCCTTGCGTTTCTGGACGCCCCAGCGCTTGACGGGGCCCTGGGTGCCCTTTCCTTTCGTGACGCCGCCGGCGTCTACGTACTCGCCGGCGCGGAAGACGTCGTTCATCGCGTGCTCGCCGCCGTCGGCGACGAGCTCGAGCGCGTAGTCGAGTCGGTCGTCGATCGAGCCCCCGCCGACGCGGGTCTCCATGACGTCCGGTCGCTTCTTGGGGACCGACGGCACCGATCCCGGGACGGTGTGGGTGATGACCCTGACGTCGGCGATGCGGCCCTCGTCGGCCGCCCGGCGGAGGTCGTCCTCGGCCGCGTCGGCGTCGTAGTCGTCACCGGGGAGGTCCAGGACGCGTTCGAGGTCGTCCTCGAGTTCGGTCGTCCAGACCTCGGTGATCGGTTTCTGTCCGTACGGTGTGTCCTCGTACGCACGCAGGGCGACGGCGCGCATCGGCGGCGTCTCCACGATCGTGACGGGAACGGTCGTCTCCATTCCCTCCGTCGACGAGTTCGCCTCGTCGTCGATCATCACGACGTGGGTCATGCCGGCCTTGTAGCCCGCAAAGCCCTGGAGCGTCGGCTGTCCGTCGTCGTCCGGCCACGAGTTGAATCGCGGGACCTCGCTGGCCGCGCGCTTTCGTGGGCCGAACCCGAGTGAGCCTTTCCGTGGTGAGTTCGGTTGTGGCATTCTATCACGCTGGCAGTGTGAGGCAGGCGAGGGTCGCGAACATCGCTTCCTCCGTCCGCACGACCTCGCTGCCCTGATCCGGAACCGTGTTCAGCCAGAGGTCGAACCCCGGATCGGCGGGTTCGACTCCGTTCTCGGCACCGTCGGCGCCGACGGCCGACGCCTCAATGCCGAGGATGTCGGGCAGCCCTCTCTCGGGCGAGCCGAAGGCGACGGTCATCCCGTCGCCGACCCGTCCGGCCAACCTCCCCAGCCGCCCGACGGTGAGTTCTTCACCGTAGCGGGAGGCCGCGATGGGGACGCCGGCGTCCTCACGGCCGAGTGCTGTCCGAAGGTCCGCACGGCAGATCGACAGCCCCGGAACGGGCCGATCGACCAGTTTCGCGCGGACCGGTCGTCGCGAAGAGATCCTGACGGTGACGCGCTCCCCCTCGGAGACCTCCATTCCGGGAGGCTGGTTGAGAGAGATCGGGTGTTGCAGTCCGCAATTGACCCGGACGCGGCCTTCAGGTCCGACCTCGGTCACGATCCCTTGTCTTATCGACCCCGAACCGTTCGATTCGGAGCCGGTCCGTGACGCGACACGCAGCGGCGGGAGGACACCGACGTACTCCAGTTCGTCGCGCTTGCCCCACACCTCGGTTTTGAGGTATGGCGGCGTCGCGGCGTACCGCAGCACGGTTTCGACGAACCCGCCACCGAGTCGCCTCTCGCCTTCCCGGTCGGGGAAGACGACGAGACGGTCGGCGCGGAAGACCGTCGCCGCGCGGGCGATGTAGCCGAGTTTTCGGGTCGCCTCGCGTTTGTCTTCTGCCTCGCGGCAGACCGACGACGGCACGAGTACGCTGACTGTCATCCCGTGGCGCTTGGGCGCCTCGCCACTAGACTGTAGCGATCATTGCGCCGATGGCCCTAAAAGAGTAGCGGATTCGCTCGGGGCTGTCAACGGCTCACACCACCGTTATCGTGAGAATTGGGGTCATGCGACCGATCGTCAGGATACCCCATCCGATTCGCAATCCTTATACACCCTTCCGGCTGTACGATTGAATACAGGGCGCTGGTAGTGTAGTGGTATCACGTGACCTTGCCATGGTCACAACCTGGGTTCAAATCCCAGCCAGCGCACTTCTACGGCGAACGACTCCGACGAGCACCGCGTACCGTGTGCTCGTCACAGGGGAGCCGAGAAGTCGCCCTCTATTTTACGGAAGACGCACGCTCACGAGCGTAGCGAGTGAGACCGTCTTCAGGTGGTTCAAATCCCAGCCAGCGCCGTCCGAAACCGGGTCGGTCGGGGAGTCACCGCGAGGCGAGACGCTCGCCGATCACGGCAGAGAGGTCGGTGAGGTAGATCCCGCCCCAGATCGCGACGACCACCCCGCCGATGAGGTTGAAGGTGAGGTCGAGCAAGGTGTCCTCGATGCCGTACTGGACGAGGATGCCCCGGGTACCGAGCAGGTCGGCGACGATCCCGATGGCGAACTCGAGGAGCTCCCAGGCGACGCCGAAGGCGAGGACGAACACGAGGATGACGACGGACATGAACCGCGGCGGGATCGAGACCGCCTCGGCGTGGCGCTCGAAGGCGAGGACGGTGGCGTAGCCGGCGGCGGCGACGACGGAGGCCGACAGCGAGTGGGTGACGTGGTCCCACCACCACACCTGTCTGTAGAAGGTCCAGCCCGCTCCCGGGATGCCGACGACGCCGACGGCGTGGAGGAAGGCGGCGGCGGTGAGCCACAGCGCGAGTCCCGGTCCGAGCGTGATGCCGTAGTCCCGTTCGAGAACCGAGGGGAGCCGAGCCACGAGGAGCGCGACGCCGGTGTTGACGATGACGCCGACGCTGCCCCGCTCGAGCCCGACGAACAGTAGGCCGACCAGTACGAGTTCCATCGCGCGGACGAGCCGGCGCTGGCCGGCCTCCGAGAGCCGCAGGTCAGCCATCGACCCTCCCTCGAGCCTCGGGCGGGATGCGGTCGTCGATCGACACCCGTTCGCGGAAGTACCACCGGAAGATCGCGCCGGCGGCGACGCCCGCGAGCGTCGAGTAGGCGAACTCGATCATCAGCTCGTCGTTGGTCGTCTCGTAGGGCCGTTCCAGCAGGACGGCGGCGTACCACTGGAGGAGTTCCCAGACCGCCGCGGCGGCCATCGTTCCGGCGACGACGAGGACGATGGCGAACCCGGAGGACATCCGGATCGAGGTGAACGCGTCGAGCTCGACGGCGATCACGAGCCCGACGGCCGCGAGCGCGAGGTAGGCGAAGAGGGGCCCCGAGAACCGCTCGGCCCCGAGGACGAGCCCGATCAGGGGGAGCGTCGCCAGCGCGAGCACCTCCCAGGGGAGCATCACGTACCGCGACCGGTAGGCGATCGGCGGGAGCACCGCCAGGCTCACCACCACGAGCGCGAACGTAGACCAGAGGACGCCGGCAACGACGAGTTCGCCGACCCAGACCGCGGCCGCGAGCGCGACCAGCAGCCAGGCGGCGACGGCGTTTCGTCTCCCGTCCGCGAGCATCCCTGTGAGCGTCGACCCGGACACGCTCTCCTCTCGCTTCCGGGGCCCCATTACTGTGGGGGATCAGCCCGCCAGGAGGTAGACGGCGGCGTAGCTCCCCAGCGCGAGGGCGACCCCGGCCAGCCCGGTCGAGACGGTCTCGAGGGTGCGCAATGGGTCCTCCAGGCGGCGCCACGCCTCGGTCCGGAGGGCGACCGGCGGTCGCGAGAGTCCACAGACGACGCCGACCGCGAGGATCGAGAGGACGAACGGGTAGGCGACGTGGATCGTCGGCGGCGCGAGCACGAGCGCGATGGCGCCGTAGCCCGCGCCCAGCGTCGCGCGGCGGTCGACGAGCCCGCGGGGCGACCGGCCGGCCAGGTGTGCCACCACCGCCACGGCGAGGGCGACGACGGCCAGCTCGAGGGCGAACGTCGCGAGCAGGTGCAGCGTCGGATCGCCGGCGAGGACGACCCGCTCGGTCGCGAGGTCGGCGTCGAGGGGGTAGAGCAGCGCCGGCGGCTGGCCGGTCAGGAAGTCCCCCCAGGGATGAGAGGCCAGGCCCGCGGTCGCGGCCAGCCCGACGACCCGCGGGGAGAGGTCGGCGTGACGGCGCGCGAGCGTCGCCACCCCGAGGCCGGCCGCGGCGAACGCGGCCATCACCGCCCCGCCGGCGGGGCCCTCGAGGGCGGCCGCGACGGCCACGAGCGCCCCGAGGGGGCCGAGCGAGAGCGCCCGGACGGCCGTTCGCGAGCGGTCGGGGGTCTGGGGGCGGGCCCACAGCCCGAACGCGGGTCCGGCGACCGCCGCGACGACCAGCGAGTGGGTCATCGAGCGGTGGACGCCGTCGACGGCTCCCCAGAAAGCGCCGGGGCGGACGGTGGAGCCGGCGACGAGGTGGGCCGGGTCCATCGCGAAGACGGCGTAGACCACGTCGACGTCGGGGATCGCCGCGAACGCGCCGGCGAGGATCCCGAGGGCGACGACGCGGTGGCGGGCCCAGCCTCGCCACTCGGCGGCCAGGGCCGCGAGGGCGAACGCCAGGAGCGCGTGGCCGACGAACATCGATCGAGTCGTAGGGATCGGGCGAGCATAAGCGTCGCGCCCGATCGTTCGTTCACGATGCATCCCATAGATTCATTTCGCTCGGATCGATAGTCGGGGTATGCGACGTCGAGAGCTCCTGTCGGCCGGCACCGTTCTCGCGGCCGGGCTCGCCGGCTGTGCGGCCGAGCGGATCGAGGAGGAGAACGAATCCGAGGGCGGGAACGGCAACGGGACTGGCGACGACTCCACCGACACCGACGGGAACGACACTGGCGGGAACGACTCCGATGGGGACGACGGGAACGAGACCGCCGACGGGGCGGACGGAGAGGGGGACGAGGCCGGAAACGACACCGCAGTCGACAACGACACCGAAGGCGACGACGATACCGAGTCCGGCAACGATACCGACGGATCGGACGACGGTGATTCGAGCAACGAGAGCGAGGGAAGCGCCGACGACGGGGGCGACGGATCGGACGCCGACGACGATACCGCCGACGAGACGACGGATACCGAGGGGGGCGGATCCGACGGATCGGAAGACACCGATGAGGACGAGGACACTGACGACTCCGGCAACGGGGACACCGACGACGACAGTGACGGCGACTCCGGTGACGGGGACGGTTCCCAGGGGGCCGAGACCGACGACGGTTCGAGCGACGGGAACGGGAGCGACGACGGCTCCGGGGAGGAGGATAGCGGTGACGACTCCGGCGATGGTTCCGAGAACGGTTCCGTCGATGACGACACTAACGAGTCGGATGACGACGATACCGACGGCGACGATGACTCCGAGGACGACTCCGGCGGAGACGATACCGACGAGGACGATAGCGATGATACCGGCGGATCCGACGGCGGCGACGATGACGACTCGGAGGACGGCGGGAGCGAGGAGGACACGGAGACGGCGCCGTTCGGGATCCGGGTCCTCGGTCCGGCCGGGGAGGGAATCGAGGGGGCGAGCATCCGGACCGAGGGGCCGAGCGTCCTCGAGGGCGAGACCGGCGGCGACGGGACGTACGCCACGGAGGCGCCGGTCGGCACGTACGCCGTCGAGATCTCTCATCCCGACTATCGAGGCCGGACGGTCGAGTACGAAAACGACGACGGGGAGGAGGCTGTCGTGGAGCTCGAGGCCGCCGAGGGTGCGCCGCCGACCTCCGGACTGCGCCTGATCGTCACCGACCCCGACGGCGAGCCGATCGAGGGCGCGAGCGTCCGCGGCGAGGGCGAGTCCCTCGCGGCCGACGTCCCGCTGGTGTTCACCGGCGAGACCGATTCCGAGGGGGTCTACCCGGACCGGATCTACGAGAACACCTATACGATCGAGATCTCTCATCCGGACTACGAGTCCCGGACGGTCGAGTACGACCACGACGGTGCGACCGAGCTCACCGTCGAACTCGCGCCGGCGTGAGCCCTACTCCCGTCTGAGCGCCTCGATGGGATCGACGCTGGCCGCCCGCCAGGCCGGATAGAGCCCCGAGAGGACCCCCACGCCGACGCCGACGGCGGCCGCAATGGCGATCCACTGTAGGGGATAGACCATCGGCCAGCCGAGCATCGAGACCGCGAGGTAGCCGAGCCCGATCCCGGCGGCGACGCCGACGACCGCGCCGATCGCTCCGAGGATCACCGACTCGAGCAAGAAGAGCTGGACGATGTCGCGTTTGCGCGCGCCGACGGCCTTCATCACGCCGATCTCGCGGGTCCGTTCGGTCACCGAGACGATCATGATGTTGGCGATCCCGATCGAGCCGACGACCAGCGAGATGGCGGCGATCCCGCCGATGAACACCGTCAACTGGTCGACGATCCCCGCGACCTGGTCGACCGCGTCGTCGACCGTCTGGACCGCGATCGTGTGCTCGTCGTCCTTCAGTTCCCGAGCGTCCGCGTCCGTCTCGAAGTACTCCGTGATTGCCTCCTTCGTCGGATCGACGTCGTCCATGCTCTCGGCGCGCACCTCGAGGGAGGGGTAGGCCCGTTCGGTCTCCCCGTCGGGGGTCTCGATGGTGAGTTCGTAGTGGGAGTCGACGGGGAGGTAGACCGTCGGCTGGCTCGGCTGTCCGCCGACGGTGGTATTGGCGATTCCGACCGCCGTGACCGTTTCCGTCTCGCCGTCCTCGAACGTGATCGAGAGCTCGTCGCCGACCGAGACGTTGTCCTCGAACAGCCGGGCGACCTGGCCACTGACGACCGCCTCGTCGTCGGCCGACGGCGAGAACGTCTCGCCGTCCTCGAGGGGGTACATCGACTCGTTGCCGAACCGTTCGGGGATCGTCGCCTCGACGCCGACCGTCCCGGTCTGGCTCTCCTCGCCGTGCGAGAGCTGGACCGCCGGGAGGCTCCCCGAGGGAGCGACGTAGTCGACGCCGTCCATTCCCTCGATGGCCTCGACGTCGGACTCGGTGTAGATCGGCGCCTCGACGAACATGATCCCGGTGCCGGTCTCGGGCTCGGTCTGGGTGACGACCTGCATCACCGGCTCGCTCTCGTCGTCCAGGTCGCCGACGACGTTCTCGGTGAACGCGCCCCCCAGCACCATGAAGACGATCACGGAGGCGATGCCGATGATGACGCCGACGGTGGTCAGCGTCGACCGGAGCTTGTGGCCGGTGATCGCCCGCCAGCCGATCCGGACGCTCTCGCGGAGCTTCATCGCTTGCCCTCCAGCTGCTCGATCTCCGCTAGCTCGCCGTCGATCAGGTGGACGATCCGATCCGCGCGCTCGGCGACCCGGCGCTCGTGGGTCACCATCAGGATCGTCCGGCCGGCGGCCTGGAGCTCGTCGAAGACGGCCAGGATCTCGTTGCCGGTCTCGGTATCCAGGTTGCCCGTCGGCTCGTCGGCCAGCAGGAGCGTGGGTTCGTTCGCGAGCGCCCGCGCGATGGCGACGCGCTGGCGCTGTCCGCCCGAGAGCTCGTTGGGCGCGTGATCGAGGCGGTCGCCCAGTCCCACCCGCGAAAGCAGCGTCTCCGCGCGCTCGTGGCGGCCGGCCTCGACGCCGTCGTGAAAGACCAGCGGCAGCGTCACGTTCTCGGCGGCGGTGAGCCGGGGCATGAGGTTGAACGTCTGGAAGACGAACCCGATCTCGGTCCCCCGCAGGCGGGCGCGTTCGCCTCCCGAGAGGTCGCCGACGGAGCGACCGCCGATCTCGACCGTCCCCTCGTCGGGCGTGTCGAGACAGCCCAGGAGGTTCATCAGCGTGCTCTTGCCCGAGCCGCTCGGCCCCATCACCGCGGTGTACGATCCGGCAGGGAGCGACAGCGAGACGCCGTCGAGGGCGTCCACGGACTCTCCCATGTAGTACGTCCTTCGGACGTCGCGAGCGACGACCGGCGATCCCCCCTCCGACGCAGGTTCCCCCGTTGACATCCCCTCGAACTAGTCCCTCGATCTACATTATTCTGGGGGTGGTACGTGAACCCGAACTGCCGGTTCGAACCGGCATCCGGAGCCGCCGGGCGAACGCTTTTGGCCGGCGTCGGCGAAGCCGGCGGTATGCGAACCGTCACCGCAGGCGACGTCGAGATCCCCGCGCTCGGCTTCGGCACCGCACGGATGGACGACCACGACGTCCGGGTGAGAGCGATCGAGGCCGCCCTCGAGGCGGGCTATCGCCACATCGACACCGCCCAGATCTACGGCAGCGAGCCCGCCGTCGGCGAGGCCATAGAGAACTCCGCCGTCGACCGCGAGGAGGTGTTCGTGACGACCAAGCTCGCCGACGACAACCGCGCCCACGACGCCGCCGTCGAGTCGGTCCACGAAAGCGTCGAGAACCTCGGCGTCGAGACCGTGGACCTCCTCCTGATCCACTCGCCCAACGACGACGTGAGCCACGAGGAGACCCTGGATGCGATGAACGAGGTCCGCGACGACGGGCTGGTCTCTCACCTCGGCGTCTCTAACTTCTCGGTCGCCCAGACCCGGGAGGCCGAGGAACTGTCGGACGCGCCGATCGTCACCAACCAGGTCGAGTACCACGTCGAGCACCGCAAGGACGACCTTCTCGCCTACTGCATCGAGAACGACGTCGTCCTCACCGCGTACAGCCCGCTCGGCGTCGGCGACCTGCTCGACGACGACACGCTCGGCGAGGTCGCGGCGGCCCACGACAAGACCCCGGCCCAGGTCGCGATCCGGTGGCTGCTCGAACAGCCCCAGGTCTCGCCGATCCCGATGTCCTCCTCGCCCGAGCACGTCCGGGAGAACTTCGAGGTGTTCGACTTCGAGCTCTCCGGGGAGCAGCGCCGCGACCTCTTTGCCGTCGGCGGCGACCTCCCCGACGGGCTCGCCGACCGGCTCGGGCTGTAACTTGCTTCTGTCGACGGAATCCTTTTCGTCCTCGATCCGCTTCCGGGGATATGAGTCGGTCAGCGCCGTCGCCCGGGGAGGTCCTCGAGGTGGTAGGGGACCTCGCTCCTCCCGGCACGCCGCTTACGACCCCGGAGGTCGCCACGGAGTTCGACTGTACCTCCCGGACCGTCTACAACAAGCTGGAGGCCCTGGTCGAGGAGGGGGTCCTCGAGACGAAGAAGGTCGGCTCCCGCGGTCGGGTCTGGTGGCGGCCGCCGGTCGGCGGGATCGACGACGACGGCGCGGACGCAGACGGTGTGCTGGCGGGCGACGATGCCAGCCGGGAGCCGTTCGACGACGAGTTCGACCGGGAGGGACGCTTTCTCGACGCGATCCTCTCGAACGTCGACGACTACGTCTACGTCTGGAACCGCGAGAAAGAGCTGGTGTACGCAAACGAGTCCCTCGAGGCGTTCTGGGGGATGGCCGACGGCGAGTACCTCGGCAGAACGAACCGGGAGTTGGGGACGCCCCCCAGGGAGAGCGACCGCCTCGAGGGCGAGGTCGAGCGGGTGTTCGAGACCGGGGAGACGGTCCAGGGCGAGGCCCCCTACACCGAGCCCGCGGACGCGGAGGGCTACCACGAGTACGTCCTCAGCCCGATCCGGGGAGGAGACGGCGCGGTCGAGTTCGTCGCCGGGATCTCCCGGGACGCCACCGAGCGCAGGGAGGCGGAGGCGGCGGCGGCCGAATCGACGTTCCGACAGCTGTTCGAGAACGTCCCCGGCAACTACCTCGTCGTCGAACCCGGGAGCTACGAGATCGTCGCCGTCAGCGACGCCTACCTCGAGTCGACGATGACCGAACGCGAGGCGATTCTGGGCGAGAGCCTCTTTTCGGTCTTCCCGGCCGATCCCGCCGATCCCGCCGAAGGCGTCTCACGGCTCAGAGACTCCCTCGATCGCGTCGAGACGGAGGGCGAAAGCGACGTGATGTCGATCACCTATTACCCGATCCCCGACCCCGACTCGGAGGGGGAGTTCGTCGAACGGTGGTGGAACCCGATCAACTCGCCGGTCTTCGGTTCGACGGGTGAGATCGACTACGTCATCCACCGCGTCGAGGACGTGACGCCGGTCGTCGAACGGCTCGACGACGGGGAGATCGAGACGATCCTGGAGGGGTTTCCGGCCGACGACTCCCGGCTCACCGGCGACGTGATGCTCCGGGGTCAGGAGCTCTACCGGGCGAAAGAGCGGGCCTACGAGCGACTCCGCGAGAGCGAGCGCCGCTACCGGACGCTGTTCGAGTCGATCGACGAGGGGTTTTGCGTCCTCGAACGCTGCGACGGCGAGGGGCCGACGGACTTCCGGTTCGTCGAGGCGAACCCGGCGTTCGAGGCCGAAAGCGGCGTCGTAGACGTCGTCGGGCGGACGATCCGGGAGGTGGTTCCCGAGGAGGCCGACGGCTGGATCGAGGCCTACCGGGAGGTCCTCGAGACGGGCGAATCGATCCGGTTCGAACGCGAACTCCGGACGACGGGGCGGATCCTCGAGCTGTACGCCTTCCGGGTCGGCGACGGATCGGAGGGGCGAGTCGGCGTGATCTTCCAGGACGTCACCGAGCGAAAGCGGACCAGGGCGACGATCGAGCGGCTGAACGCGGTCGGCCGGGAACTGATCGACGCCGATCCCGATGGGATCCGCGAGCGCGCCCCCGAGGTCGTCCGGGAGACCCTCGGGGTCGAGTACGCCGCCCTCTGGCGGTACGACGAGCGCGGCGAGATCGAGCGGGCGGCGAGCAGCGTCGATCCGGGGACGGCCATCGACGTCGACGGGTTCCCCGAGGGGTTCGACGAGCGGATCTGGGAGGCGTTCGTCGGGGGTGCGATCGCCGTCGAGGAGGATCTGCCCGAGGAACTTCCCCTGGAGACCTGTGCGCTGGTCCCCCTCGGCAGACACGGCGTCGTCCGTCTGGGGACGACCGAGTCCGGGCGGTTCGACGAGACGGCAGTCGACCTCGCGGGGACCGTCGCGGCGACGATCGAGGCAGCCCTCGACCGCGCTGAGGGGGAGCGCCAGCTCGAGGACCAAAACGAGGAACTCGAGCGCCTGGACCGGCTCAACACGCTCATCCGCGACATCGATCAGGCGCTGGTCCAGGCGGACACCCTCGCGGGGATCGACCGGGCGGTCTGTGAGCGACTGGCCGACGCAGACCGGTTCGCGTTCGCCTGGATCGGCGAGTACGACCCCGCCGCCGGGCGGGTCGAGCCCCGGGAGTGGGCCGGTATCGGCGCCGGCACCGTCGAGGAGCTCGTGGCCGACGAGCCCGCACGCGACGACCCGATCGTCGCCGCCGTCGAGCGCCGGGAGACCCAGGTCGTCGCCGATGTCGCCACCGACCCCCGGGCCGGCCCGTGGCGCGAGGCCGCCCTGGAGCGGGGCGGGCGATCGTGTCTCTCGATCCCGCTCGTCTACGAGGAATCGATCTACGGCGTCCTGAAGGTCTACGGCGCCAGCCCGCGACCCGACGAGCGCGACCGCGAGGTCCTGGCGGAGCTGGGCCGGACGATTGCCCACGCGATCCACGCGGTCGAGGCCCGCGAGACGCGGCGGACCGACAGCGTCGTCGAGCTGACGGTCCGCTCGCGGGGTTCGGAGACGCCCCTCGCCCGGCTCTCGCGGGAAACGGGGTGTACGTTCGAGGTCGAGGGAATCGTCCCCCGACCCGGCGGGCCGGACGCGGTCTTCGTCACCGTCGTGGGCGATCCCGAGGCGTTCCTCGCGGCCGCCGAGGACGCCGTCCCGATCGAGGGCGTCGGCGCCATCGCCGACCGGGAGGGCGACTCCCCGTTCCGGGTTCACCCCGCGGAGCCGACCCTCGCCTCGACGCTGCGGGAGGGCGATGCCGTCGTCAGCTCGCTGTCGATCGAGGAGGGGGTCGCGACCGCCGTCGTCGATCTGGACCGCTCGGCGGACGTCCGGGCGTTCGTCGAGGGCGTCCGGGAGCGGGTTCCCGACCTCGAACTGCTCACGCGCCACACCCGGGCCCGTCCCCTCGGAAGCCGGCGGACGTTCCGGACCGCATACGAGGACCGGCTTACCGCCCGCCAGGAGGAGGTCATCCGGACCGCCTACCGGAGCGGGTTCTTCGAGTCGCCCCGCCACCGGACCGGCAGCGAGCTCTCCGAGACCCTCGAGATCTCCCAGTCGACGTTCACCCACCATCTCCGGGAGGCCGAACGGAAGCTCTGTGAGCTGCTGTTCGACCGGTCGTGAGTCGCGGTACCGTCCGTCTACCGGACGGGATCGTCCGTTCGGTCCGATCCCCGGTGATTTCGGCGGGTTCGCTGCGACCGACGCGCCACGGATCTAGATGGTTCGTATCCGCGGTCGAACCGAGAAAGTTCGCAACCATTTTTGGTCCCCCGATTGCCGAACGCGGGTATGGTCTCACGCGACCCGAACGGACCGGAACGGAACGCGCCACCGAGACGCCCTCCGGTCGAACCGGCTCCTCCACGCTGGCGGTGGGAGGTCGTCGGTGACGTCCGCGGCGGACGAAGCCGAGGGCGTGGTCGCCGACGTCGGCATCGAGCGGCCGACTTCCGGCTCGAGGCGACGATCGGCGGCGGGGGCGTGCGGTGTACGGTCGAGGAGTTCGCCACGACCGACCCCGGTCGGATGACAGTGTCCGTCCGGATCGAGAGCGACCCCGTCGGGTCGAGGAGGCCCTCGCGTCCGACGGGACCGTCGAGCGGGTCACGCGGGTCATCGAACACGACGAGCGACGGCTCTACCGGATGGACCGGATGGACCGGATGGACCGGATCGACCCGCTCGTCCGACTCGTCAGGGACGAACAGGGGGCAGTGCTTTCGGCCAGCGGCACCGACGACGGCTGCTCTGTTCGACCCGCGAGGAGCTCTCGGGGCTCTACGATTACTGCCGGGGGAACGGGATCGCCGTCGAGGTCCACTCGCCGCACATCGTCGATACGGACCGTCAGGGCCAGTTCGACCTCACGACCGGCCAGGAGGAGGCACTGACCATGGCCCTGGCGCGTGGTTACTGCGACATCCCGCGGACGGTGGACATGGAGGAACTGGCCGACGAGCTCGGAGTTTCCCACCAGGCGCTCTCCGAACGCCTCCGGCGAGCCCACGGCACGCTCGTCGGGAACGCCCTCGAGCGTCGCGAGGAGAGCCGCGACGACCTGCAGGCCGACACCCGGACGCCCTCGGACGCCACGACCCGCTTCCAGTAATCATCTCCTTTCGGCCCCGCGGCGGGCCCCACCACGGCGGCAAACGTATGGGGCGGGGGGTTCGATTGTGAACCATCCATGGTCCCCCTCACTGACTCCCTCCTGGACTCCGCCCACCTCCTGCTGGTCGGGACGACCGACTGGATCGGAGCCGTCGAGGACGAACTCCAGGCCCGGACCGACGCGACGGTGCGGACGGCCGCCACGGCTGCGAGGGCCCGCGAGGCCCTCGCCGACCCGCCCGACTGTCTCCTCACTGAGTACGCACTCGGCGAGGAAACGGGGATCGACCTCCTCTCGACGGTCCGGTCGGAGACGGCGACTCTCCCCGTCGTCGTCTGTACCGCGTCCGGCGACGAGGCCGTCGCCAGCGAGGCCATCGGCGCCGGCGCGGCCGACTACGTCCCGATCGAGGTGGCAGATGACGGGGTCGAGGAGGTTCTCGAGCGAACCGAACGCGTCGTCCGGGAGGCCCGCCGGAGCGCGACCCGCCGCGAGCGCGCCAAGCAGTTCGACGCCCTCTTTCACGACGCGAGAGCGGCGACGTGGGTTCTGGAGCCGAACGGCCGCGTGAGCCGGCTGAATCGGACGGCCCGCGGGATGGTCGAGACCGACGCCGCCGCGGTCGTCGGCGATCCCTTCTGGGGCCTTTCGTGCTGGTCGGACGCCGCCGAGGACGTCGAACGGCTCGTCTCGAACGCCCTCGAGGGCGGGTTCGCGAGCGCGGTCGTCTCCCGGCCCTCCGGCAGCGAGGACCCCCGCGTCGTCGAACTCTCCGTGCGCGTCGTCGAGGGCGAACGCGGCGACCCGGTCTCGATCGTCGTCGAGGGCGTCGATATCACCGACCGAGTGAGTCTAGAGCGGGATCTCCGGCGCTCGGAGGAACTCCACCGGGTCACGCTGAACAACATGACCGACACCGTCCTCATCACCGACGAGGACGGCGCGTACACCTACGTCTGCCCGAACGTTCACTTCATCTTCGGCTACACCGCAAGCGAGATCCGCGAGTTGGGACGGATCGAGGATCTGCTGGGCGAGGACCTCTTCGATCGGGCGGAACTCGCCGAGCGGGGCGTGTTGAAGAACATCGAGTGTACGGCGACCGACAAAGCAGGGCGAGAACACACCCTGCTGGTCAACGTCCGGGAGGTCTCGATTCAAGGCGGGACGCTCCTCTATAGCTGCCGGGACGTCACCAAGCGCAAACAGCGCGAGGAGGCCCTGGCGACCCTCCAGGGGACCGCCCGGGACTTCCTCTACGCGGGGACCCACGCCGAGATCGCCGGTCACGTCGTCGACGACACGCCGGGCGTACTCGACCTCGAGGCGAGCGCCGTCTATCTCTTCGACGCCGAGACGAACGACCTCCGTCCGGCGGCCCAGTCGGCGGCGATGGAGGAACTCAACGGCCCGCTCCCGACGGTCCACGCCGACGGCGAGACGCTCCCGAGCCACAGCTTCGTCGCCGACGAGGCGCTGTTTTTCGCGGACGTCCACGACGCGGATCGACTCGACAACCGGGTGACCGACCTCCGGAGCGCGTGTTACATCCCTCTGGGCGACCACGGGGTCTTCGTCGCCGGCTCCCCGGAAGTCGGCGTCTTCGACGAGGTACGCCGGGAGCTCGCGGATCTGCTCGCCGCGACCGCGGAGGCGGCCCTCGACCGGGTCAGCCGGGAGTCCCGCCTCCGGGAACAGGACCGGACCCTCCAGCAACGCAACGACCAGCTCACCGCTTTGAACCGGATCAACGAGACCATCCGCGAGATCGACCAGGCGATCGTCCGCGCGGAGACCCGCTCGGAGATCGACCACGCCGTCCCCGAGTTGCTGACCGCCGACGACCGCTTCGCATTCGCCTGGATCGGGGCGGTCGACCCGGACGGCGACGGCGTAGTGCCCCGGGCCTGGGCCGGCGACGAGGGTGGATACCTCGACAGCCAGTCGTTTCCCGTCGAGCGGTCGGGGGTCGAACCCGCGGGCCGGGCCGCGGCCAGCGGGGAGGTGACGCTCGTCGGAAACGTCGCCGCGGGGCTCCGCGAGGAGCCCTGGCGCTCGGGGGCCCTCGCACGGGACTACCTCTCCGTACTGAGCGTTCCGCTCGTCTACAACGACCTCTCTCACGGCGTGTTGACCGTCTACGCCGGGAGCAGGGACGCCTTCGAGGGCACTGCCCGGGACGTGCTGGCCGAACTCGGCGAGACCGTCGCCGCCGCGATCAGCGCGATCGAACGCAAGAACGCCCTCCTCACATCGTCGATGACCCGCCTTGAGTTCGCCGTCGACGACCCGACGTTCGTTCTCTCCCGGCTCGCCCGCGAGGCCGGCTGTGGCCTCTCCTATCGTGGCGGGGTCCAGCAGACGGCGGAGGGCAGTTACGTGTTCGTCGCCGTCGAGGACGTCGACGCCGTCGCGGAGGCGGCGGCCGACCTCGTCGCCGTCGAGACCGTCAGGCGAATCAGCGCCGACGGGGAGGAGGGGATCCTCCGGCTGGGGCTCTCGGAGCCGTTCGTCGCGCTGGATCTGGCCGACCACGGCGCCGTGTTCCGGGAGGCCACCGCCGAGCCCGAGGGGACGACGGTCGCGATCGACGTGCCCGAAACGGTCGATTCCCGGGGGATCGCCCGGCTCGTCCGGGAGACGTTCGGCGGCGCGGAGTTGCGCGCCAAACGGGCCCTCGATCGCGCGCCCGACGAGGACCTCCAGTCACGGGTGCTCGGCGAGTTGACCGACCGCCAGCTCGAGGTCGTCCAGACGGCCTACTACGCGGGCTTCTTCGAGTCACCCCGCGAGAGCACGGGCGAGGACGTCGCAGTGGCTCTCGACATCTCGCCGACGGCGTTCTACGGCCACGTCCGGACCGTCCAGCGCACGCTGTTTGCGGCGATCTTCGACGAGGGGGCCGCCCGGGTCGCCGCGTCCGGGTGAGGGTTCAATAGTCAACCCCGATCTCTACCAGGGGTTCGGCTGTGAGCCACCGAGTATTCCCTTATACACTTAGTATCGTTTTACCGAGCCCCGGTCCCCGACCGGCGGCCTGATCCCAATGAGAGACGTCGAGATCGACCCCGACGAAGCGAGTCCCTACGAGTGTTTCGAGTGCGGTACGATCATCGTCGCGGAGGACAACCCCGGTACCTGTCCGGACTGTGCCGGCGCGATGCGCAACCGATGGACGGCGATCGAGTAACGATGGCCTCCTCCAGTTCTTCCCACGACGACGGCACGGAGACGACCCCGGACGGGAGCGAGCCCGAGTCGGCCGTCGAGACTGCCCGCCGGCAGCTCCAGGGCGCGGCCGACCGCCTCGAGATCGACCCGAACATCGTCGAGCGCCTGAAACACCCGACGAAGGTCCACGAGGTGACGGTGCCGATCGAGCGCGACGACGGCACCGTCGAGCTGTTCACCGGGTATCGGGCCCAACACGACAGCGTCCGCGGTCCCTACAAGGGCGGACTCAGATATCATCCCGACGTGAGTCGGGACGAGTGCGTCGGCCTGGGAATGTGGATGACCTGGAAGTGTGCGGTGATGGACCTCCCCTTCGGCGGCGCGAAAGGCGGCATCGCCGTCGATCCCAAGGAGCTGAGCGACGGGGAGACCGAACGGCTCACCCGGCGGTTCGCCGAGGAGCTCCGGGAGGTCATCGGCCCGACCGTTGACATTCCCGCCCCCGACATGGGCACCGATCCGCGGACGATGGCGTGGCTGATGGACGCCTACTCGATGCAGGAAGGCGAGACCATCGCGGGCGTCGTCACGGGCAAGCCGCCGGTGATCGGCGGCAGCGAGGGCCGCGAGGAGGCCCCCGGCCGGAGCGTCGCCATCGTCACCGAACTCGCCTGCGAGTACTACGACCGGCCTCTTGAGGGGACGACCGTCGCGATCCAGGGCTACGGCAGCGTCGGCGCCAACGCCGCGCGCCTGCTCGACGACTGGGGCGCGAAGATCGTCGCGGTCAGCGATGTCAACGGCGCGATGTACGACCCCGACGGGATCGACACCCGCGCGGTCCCCTCTCACGACGAGGAGCCCGAGGCCGTCACCGACCACGCGGACACCGTCATCGGGAACGAGGCGTTGCTCACCCTGGACGTCGACGTGCTCGTCCCCGCGGCGCTCGGCAACGTCATCACCGAGGAGAACGCGGACGCGGTCGCCGCCGACATCGTGGTCGAGGGCGCGAACGGGCCGACGACCTCCGCCGGGGACGCGATCCTCGCCGACCGGGGCGTCCAGGTGATCCCCGACATCCTCGCGAACGCGGGCGGGGTCACGGTGAGCTACTTCGAGTGGCTCCAGGACATCAACCGACGGGCGTGGTCCCTGGAGCGAGTGAACGAGGAACTCGAGGCGGAAATGAACGCGGCGTGGGCGGCCGTCCGGAGCGAGTTCGACGCCCGGGAGGTCACCTGGCGGGAGGCGGCGTACGTCGTCGCGCTCTCGCGGGTCGGCGAGGCCCACGAGGCCCGAGGGCTCTGGCCGTAGCGCGGGTCGGGAGTCGTGACGGGGAACAGCTACTTCTCGATCCGGCCCGTCCCCCATCCATGACGGTGATCGCGTTTCTGTCGGTCGCGCCGGTCGTCGAGGACAGCATGGCGAGTGAGGTCGCGGCGGCGGTCGAGGCCCTGGAGGCGTTCGACGTCTCCTACGAGACGACGCCGATGGGGACCACCATCGAGGCCGACGACGCCGGAGAGCTGTTCGCCGCGGCCGAGGCGGCCCACGGGGCCGTCGACGCCGACCGGGTGAGCACGGTCCTCAAGGTAGACGACAAGCGCGCGAGTTCGGAGGGCGCCGCCGAGAAGGTCGAGGCCGTCGCCGACGAACTGGGCCGCGAGCCGACGAGCGACGCCGACTGAGCGACGGATCGGCGCCGCGAACCCCGAAGGCACCGACACCGTAAACAGGCCGGAGGCGGTAGCGCGGGCATGGACCAAACCACTCGAGACGTCCGTGGAATGTCCTGTGAGGGCTGCGAGGAGACCGTCCGGACGGCCCTGGAGGCCATAGACGGCGTCGTCTCGGCGACCGCCGACCACGAGGACGGCGAGGTTCGGGTGAGCCACGAGGCCGTCGGGACCGAGATGATCGACCGGACGATCGCCGACGCCGGCTACGAGGTCGAGGGCTGATACCGCCGACGGGACGGTTCTGCCCCGATCCGTGGTGTGCGTTCCCGGAACTGTTTTAGTGGAGACGGCAAAGGGCGGGTATGGAGAGTCTCAACCGGATGGCGATCGAGCTGGTCGACGAGGCCCTCGAGTACGCCGAGGAACTGTCGGTCGGCGCCCGTGAGACCGAACGCGGCGCGACGGTGATCGACTGCGGACTCGAGTTCGCGGGCGGGATCGAGGCCGGACTGCTGGCCACCGAGATCCAGACCGCCGGGCTCGCAACGCCCGGGCGCGATATCGAGGAGATCGCGGGCGCCCCGATCCCCCACGTCGAACTCTCGACCGACCAGCCCGCCCTCGCCCTGCTCTGTTCGCAGAAGGCGAGCTGGGAACTGACGACCGAGGACTTCGAGGGGCTCGGAAGCGGGCCCGCACGCGCGCTGGTCGCCGAGGAAGAGGAGTTCCAGCGGCTGGGGTACGCCGACGCTTTCGACCTGACGGCGCTGGCCGTCGAGAGCGACGAACCCCCGACGGAGGCCGCGATCGACCAGATCGCGGAGTTCGCCGACGTCGAGCCCAGCGGCGTCTTCGTGCTGGCCTATCCGACCGCGAGCGTCGTCGGCAGCGTCACCAACGCCGCGCGGGCGGCCGAACTCGCGACCTTTCGCCTCTCGGAGCTGGGCTACGACCCACGGGACGTCGTCTCGGCGTCGGGGCGGGCGCCGATGGCCCCCGTCGCGGGCGACGAATCGACCGCCATCGCCCGGACGAACGACGCCGTCGCCTACGGCGGCCGCGCCCACCTCGTCGTCAGCGAACCCGTCGAACACCCCGAGGCGGTCGCCTCGACGGCCGGAGCGGAGTACGGCCGGCCGTTCGCCGAGATCTTCGACGACCTGGAGTGGGAGTTCGAGGAGGTCCCCGCCGACCTGTTTGCCCCCGCAACGGTGACCATCGACGTGCTCGGCGGCGAGACCCACGTCGTCGGCGAGGTCCGCGAGGACCTCGTTGCGGAATCGTTCGGCCTCTGAGCATGCAGTTCAAGCTCGTCCCCGCGGCGCCAGACGACCTCGCTTTCGTGGGGGAGGTCCAGGAGGCCGTTCCGCTGTTCCCCGGCGACGAGAACGACTGCTGTGCCCGGATCATGGATCGAACGGGAATCGCCCCCCGCGACGAGGCCCGGACCTGGCTCACCTTCCTGCGGGCGCTGGGCCTCGCCCGCGAGGGCCCCGCCGGCTTCTCGCGGGTCCGCGAGGAGCCAGATCCCGACCGCCTCCGCGAGCGGTTCCGGGAGCGGTGTTACGGCGTCGAGACCGTCCTCGAGATCCTCGAGACGGCCGACGGTCCCCTGGCGAGCGAGGCGGTGTACGATCGCTTTCGCGAGGAGATCCCCGCCTACGAGCAGTACCGCTGGAGCGATCGGCTGGACGAGGTCTGGGGCGAACGCGTCGAGCGGATCCTCGGATGGGCCTGCCTGCTCGAGCTGGCGAAACGAACCCCGGAGGGCTACCGGCGGACCTGAGATCGCGCCGGTACCGTCGTCGGACAAACCGGAGACCGGGCGGCCCGGGATCAGCCCGGATCGGCCTCGCGCTCGACGTAGACGAGTTCGTCGGCGGCCTCGAGGAGACGGACGCCCCAGGTGACGGTGGCCGGCACGAGCGCGGTGGTGAAGATCGCGATGAAGACGAGGATCGAGAACATCGACTGGTCGATGACGCCCGCGGTGAGCGCGACCGAGGCGATGATGATCTCGACGGTCCCCCGGCCGTTCATCCCGAAGCCGACGACGAGCCCCTCCAGCGAGGAGAGCTGGGTCGGCAGCGCGAACAGCCAGGAGCCGACGATCTTGCCGAGGAAGGCGATCGCGACCAGCCCAGCGAGGATCCAGAACGACTCGAAGAAGACGTCGAACGTCATCTCGAAGCCGACGGTGACGAAGAAGACGGGCGCGAAAAACCCCATCGCGAGGTCGTAGATGACGGTGTGCATGTGCTCGTACAGCGACGGCTGGACGTCGGCCTGCCGGAGGAACATCCCGGCGACGAAGCCGCCGATGATCATGTGGAGCTCGGCGAGCGTCGCGAGCTGGGCGAACAGCAGGGAGACGAGCAACGCGAACGTGAAGGCGGTCGTGCGGTCCACGAACCCGTAGCGCTCGCTCAGTGCCTCGATGCGGCTCCAGGCCAGGGGGAGAAAGCGGTAGCCGATGAACAGCGTCACGGCGAAGAAGCCAAGCGCCTGCCCGACGATGAGGCCGATCTCGGCGACGTCGAGGCTGCCGGCCGTGACGTAGCTGTCGACGGCCGCGAACGCGATCAGGACGCCGACGTCGGAAGCGAGGGCGCCTCCGAGTAGGACGTTCGCGATCCGGGTGTCGAGCAGCTCGAGGTCGGCGAGGATCCGCGATTTCGTCGCCAGCGAGGTCGCGGCCATCGCCAGGCCTAAGAAGAGCGCGGCGCCCGTCGAGACGCCCAGCCAGAGCCCGGCGCCGTAGCCCAGCCCGAACGGGATGACGAACGCGCCGATGGCGATCAACAGTGCCTGCGGGCCCAGTCGGAACAGCTCCCGGAGGTCGACCTCCATCCCGACGTACACCATCAGCAGGAAAACCCCGAGCTCCGAGAGTACGGAGAGCAGCTCGGATGGCTGGAGAATTCCCAACAGCGCGGGCCCGAAGACGATCCCGGCGAACAGTTCGCCCATCATCGTCGGGTAGCCAAGCCGTTCGGAGACCGCCCCGAACACCCACGCGACCGTAAGCACCAGCAGCAGGCTGAGGACGTCGATCCCCGCGGCCTCAACCACTGCGGTTCACCCCGGGCGGGTCGGCGTCGGCCGGCGGACGATCCCCCTTCGTGAACCATCGAATAGAGCTGTATCTCGTCATGGATACGAACCGGCCGGTCCCCACGCCGGCCAGGAGTCGGTCGTGGATACTGACCGGTCGGTCAAAAGGCCTTCGAAGGGGGCACGGCTCGCGCTATCTCGCCGGGTGGACCGCGGTGACGGTTCCGACGCCCTTGCTGCGTCCCTCCCGGAAGACGAACGTCTGGCCCTCCTCGATCAGGTACGGGCGGAACTTGAACCGGACCGTCGCCTCGCCGGTGTCCCCCGGAAGCAGCCGCCCGCCCTCCGGGGAGAAGGCCGCGGCCTCGCCGATCGTCTCGACGTGGACGACCGGCTCGTACCCCTCGCCGATTCTGGTGGGATGGTTCAGGACCATGACCTCGGCCTCGAACTCCCTCACCGGTTCGGGATCGGCGTCGGCCGGCAGGAGCGCCATTCCCCGCTCGAGGGCGCTCTCCTTGACCCCCTTCAGCGCGATGCCGACGATCCGGCCCGCGCGGGCCTGGTCGACCCGGTGGTAGTGCATCTCGATCGAGCGCACCTCGACCTCCTGGAAGCGCCCGTCGGGCATCGGGCCCAGCAGGAGTTCGTCGCCGGCCTCGACCTCGCCGGTCATCACCGTCCCCGACGCCACTGCTCCGACGCCGGTGACCGAGTAGCTCCGGTCGACGTACATCCGGAACTCGCCGTCGCCGCTTGCGGTTTTGGGGAGGCGATCGAACAGTTCGTCTAAGACGTCGAGGCCCTCGCCGGTGACGGCGCTGGTCTCGACGATCGGCACCACGCGGTCGCCGACCTCCTCGATGGCGGCGTCGACCCCGTGGCGTCCGACCCGGAGGGGAGACTTCTCGACCTCCCGGAGCAGGCCCTCGACCTCGCGTTCGACCTCCTCGAGCCGGTCGTCGTCCACCGCGTCGGCCTTGGTGATCGCGACGATCGTCGGCAGCTCGGTCGCAAGCAGGATCCCGAGGTGCTCCCTCGTCGTGCGGGTCGGGCCGTCGTCGGCGGCGACGACCAGCAGGCCGTAGTCGAGTTTCTGTCCCACCAGTCCCCGGATGGTCGTCCGGAGCCAGGGCTCGTGGCCGACGGTGTCGACGAACGACACCAGTCTGTCCGCGTCCTCGACGACCTGTGCGCGGTCGCCCTTCCGGTCGGGGTTGTCCACCCGGATCGGCCCGTCGTCGTCGAAGCCGTAGACCGCATACGAGAGGTCCGCCGAGAGCCCGCGTTCGACCTCGTGGGGCTGGACGTCCAGGAATCCCCGGGTCGCGCCGTCGCCGTCGTCCGCCCGTCCCGTCACGAGCGAGCCCACGAGCGTGGACTTGCCGTGGTCGACGTGGCCCGCGGTGCCGACGACGACGTGTTCGTCGTCGGTCTCTAAGACGGCGCCGTCCCGGATCGTCGCGACGCCGACTAACCCTTTCCCTACGCCCCAGGTCTCGACGTCGTCGATGTGGGCGTCGGCCTCCTCGGCGAGAAGCGAGAGGACGTCCATCGTCTCCGAGAATCGGTCGTGGTCGATCCCCGCCAGTCCCCCGTCGTCGGTGACCCCGAGGACGTATGTCGCCTCGCCGTCCCCCGAGAGCACCCGGTGGCGAAGCTGTGCCGCCAGGCTCTCCCGGCGTCCTTCCGCCAGGTGGACCTCCCGGGTGAGTCGCTCCTTGAACTCGACGTTTCCGCCCTCGCTCTCGCCACGGTCCAGGGCTCGCTCCAACAGAGCCCGGTCACGGCTCATGCCAACGGGTAGCGAGCGAGCGGACAAAAGGCTCCCGCAGGACGGATGCTACCACACCTCACTTCGCGTCTCACTCCGTGAGGCGGTCGTAGGCGGCCGTCACGTCCTTGAACGCCTCCTCGTCCCCCCCGCGGTCGGGGTGGACCTCCTTGACCCGGTCTCGGTAGGCAGAGCGGATCTCGCTCTCGCCGGCGTCGGTTCCCACACCGAGCGTCGAACGGGCCTCCGCGGCCGTCGGTCCCGAGGCGGGCGCCCGGCGCCGGGAGCCGGTCCCACGCCGGCGTCCGGCGCCCGCACGGGCCCGGCGATCGGCGCGGGTTCGCGGTCCGGCCCGGTCCCGCGGTCCGGCACCCGCCGCGCGCCGGCGGCGTGCGCGCTCGGCTCGCTCCCCGCGGCGAACGGCCGCCCGGGCGAGTTTCCCGCTGCCGTGGTAGTACATGACGTAGCTCGTCAGCCCGAACGGGACCGCGACCGCGACCGCGATCGGCTGGGCGCCGACGACGCCGAAGATCCCGAGTACGGCGGTCAGCCCCGCGAACACCGAGGCCAGCCCCAGGACGAACGGCGAGCGATCGAACTCCACGCCCCCGTTAGCGGGGCGACCACCCTAAGTCTCACGGCCCCGGTGTCTTCCGGCCGCGGATTGATACGTGACCAGCGCGTACGGCGACCATGAGCGTCAGTGGGCTGTGCCAGATCTGTGAGTCCCGCCCCGCCGAAGAGCAGTGTCGTAACTGCGGGACGTTCACCTGCGAACAGCACTACGAGAGCGATCTCGGGCTCTGTGCGGAGTGTGCGGCCCAGGCCGACTCCGGCGACCCCGGCCAGGGCGACGGTCGGCCCGACCCCGACAGGGACCCGAACGACGACGCAGGCGACACCTACCAGTTCTGAGACCGACGCCATGACCTCCATCCGGGACCTCTTTTCGGCACCGCTGGCGATCGGCGAACGGTTCGAGCTCTCCCTCGAGTACGACGCCGAGGGCCGCCTCGTCGCCGACCACCCCAACGAGTCCAGCCCCGCCGACATCGCCGTCTGCGAGGGACTCGACCGGCTTCCGGAGGATCCGACCGCCGAACCCGTCGCCGTTGAGGTCGTCGGCCGCTTCGAGGGCGACCGGCTCGTCGGCCGGGTCGTCGGCGACTGATCTCGCACCCCTCGTGTATCGCCGCGGCGAGTCCGAGAGAGGTCGGAGCGACCCGCCGCCCGAGGGGACTGTCCGCCCGGTCGCGAACGCCGGTTATCTCCCTCGGGCGCCTACGTACCACCGGTGAACCGACCATGAGCACACACGCGCGGCGGACGGAGAACGAACGCGTCGAACACGACGTCCGGGTCGAGGAGTTCCTCGAGTTCATCGACTGGCTCGAGGAACACCCCGAGGACGGTCACATCGAGTTCCGGGCCTCGGGCGACGCCGAGGCGGTCGCAAACCGGACGACAGCGACCATCGGCCCCTGGGGATTGGGCGGCGACGAGATGGGCGGAGGTCGCGAACACACCCTCGAGTTCGGGCTCCCGCCGGAGCTAGAGGAAACCCTGGGCTACCTCGATCCGACCGGCCGCTACGAGGCGGTCGAGGGGGCGCTCGCGGGGCTGACCGCCTGCATCAACGGCACGATCGTCTGGAACGCGATCCGCGAGGGCGTTCCGGTCGAGGGCGTCACGACCACGGTCTACGCGCCCGTCGATCTCCGGATGCTCTTTGGCATCCACGACACCGACCGGGCCGACGAGATGTACGACGACCTGGAGATCGAAATCGAGGTCGAGGGCGACCTCACCGACGAGCAGCGGGAGGCCGTCGGCGACTACTACCGCCGATCGCCCGTCTACACCCTCGTGACTCTCGCCCAGCCCAACAGCCCGACCGTCGAGTTCGCCGACTGATTCGTCGGTGCGCCCGACGCTCGACCCGTTTTCTCCGCCCGCCATCCGACGACGGTACACGGAGCACGCCCCGACGACGTTCTGCCAACTACGCTCGATAACGATTGAGTCGGCTCTTGAGGCGTTTCGCGGCCTGGCCGGCCGCGGAGGCGTAGGCGTCGGCTCCCTCGCCGGCGGCGTCGTCGCCGGCGAAGACGATACCTCGCGAGGAGTTGATCAGTCCGACGCCCTCTGCGAGCCCGTACTCGACTGCAGGCTCGGCGTCGCCGCCCTGGGCGCCGATTCCGGGGACCAGAAAGGGGAGATCCGGAACGATCTCGCGGAGCTCTTCTAACTCCTCGGGCTGGGTCGCGCCGACGACCAGCCCGACGTTGCCGTGGTCGTTCCAGAGGTCCGCGAGCGCGGCGACGCGCTCGTAGACGGGTTCGCCCGTCTCCAAGGGGAGGTCCTGGAGGTCGCTGCCGCCCGGATTGGAGGTCCGACAGAGGACGAACACGCCCGCAGTCTCGTTGGCCAGGAACGGCTGGAGGGAGTCTCCGCCCATGTAGGGGTTGACGGTGATCGCGTCCGCGGCGGGTCCGTCGCGGTCGGGATCGACGAGATCCGCGTAGCGGCGGGTCGTGTTCCCGATGTCGGCGCGTTTAGCGTCAAGCAGGACCGGAACCCCCTTCCCGTGGGCGTACGCGATCGTCTCCTCCAAGGCGCGCCACCCCTCCGGATCCTCGTAGAAGGCGGCGTTGGGTTTGAAGACGGCGGCGTGTTCGTGTGTGGCGTCGATGATCCGACGGTTGAACGCCCACCGTGGCAGGTCCCGGTCGCGGAGGTCCTCGGGCAGTCGGGCGGGGTCGGGATCGAGACCCACCGAGAGGACGCTGTCGATCCGCTCGATGCGCTCGGCCAGTCGGTCGAAGAAGGGGGTCCTGGCGGTCATCGCCCCGAGTGGCTCGTCGAGGGCCGAAAACGTTTCCATCGCCGGCGCGAGAGGTCGGATATGACCCGCGTCGCGCTGATCGCCCACGACGAGAAGAAAGACGACCTGGTCGACTTCGCCCGCGAGCACGCGGCCCAGCTCGCCGAGTACGACCTGATCGCGACCGGAACCACCGGCGGCCGGCTCAACGAGGAGACGAACCTCGACGTCGATCCCCAGGCCTCCGGTCCCCTCGGCGGGGACCTGATGATCGGCGCGGAGGTCGCCCGCGACCGTCTCGACGGGATCGTCTTCCTCCGGGACCCGCTTCGGGCCCAGCCCCACGAACCCGACATCTCCGCGCTGCTGCGGATCTGTGACGTCCACGACACCGCGCTGGCGACCAACCTCGCCTCCGCAACCTTCCTGATCGAGGGGCTGGCCGATCAGGAGCGCCAGTAGGCCGGCGTCAGGATCACGAGCACCGCGAGGATCTCGAGGCGCCCGATCCACATCAGAAAGACCATGTAGAGCTTCGCGGTCGCCGAGAACGGCTCGTAGCTCCCCATCGGGCCGACGACGCCGAAGCCGGGGCCGACGTTGCCGAGGGTGGCGATCGCCGCGCTCGTCGCCTCCAGGGCGTCGAGTTCGAGGCCGATCCGGTGGGCGTCCAGAAAGAGCAACAGCGTCGAGGCCCCAAACAGGAGCAAGAAGAGCGCAGTGAAGACGAAGATGCTGTGGACGGTTTCCTCGTCGACGACCTCGTCGCGGGCGCCCATCCGAATCGGGCGGACGGCCTCGGGATGGACGATCCGGAACAGCTCCCGGCGGATCGACTTCCCGACGACGTACCAGCGGACGATCTTGATCGAGCCGGCCGCGGAGCCGGCCGAGCCGCCCAGAAACATCGCGAACATCAGGGCGACCTGTGCGGAGGCGTTCCAGGTGTTGAAGTCCATGCTCGCGTAGCCCGTCGTCGTCACGACCGCGACAGCCTGGAAGACGCCGTGGCGCAGCGAGATCTCGAGGTTGCCCGGGATCGGCCCGATCGTCGGCGTCTCCGCGAGGCCGACCCCGGCGAACAGGAGCCCGGAGACGAGCGCGCTCACGGCGCCCATCGCGGCGAGGTAGAGCCGAAACTCTGCGTTCTCGGTCAGGCGTTCGATCCGGCCCTGGAGGACGTACCAGTAGAGCGCGAAGTTCGTCCCTGCGACGATCATGAACGGGACCACCGTCCACTGGACGATCGGTGTGAACGCCTCGACGCTCCTGGCTTCCGGCGAGAACCCGCCGGTGGGGAGCGTCGTCAGCGCGTGGGCGACGGCGTTGTAGAGGGTCATGTTCGGGGCGAGACCGAGGAGGTGAAGGAGGTAGTAGACGACGACGGCGCCGACGGTGAACCCGGCGTAGATCGACCACAGCACCTGTGCGGTCTCGCGGATGTGGGGCGTGAGCTTCTCGACTCTGATTCCGGGGGCCTCGTGGCGGATGAGCTGGGTGCCACCGACCGACAGCTCAGAGAGGATCGCGACCATCAGCACCAGAATGCCCATCCCGCCGAGCCACTGGCTGAGCTGGCGCCACATGAGGATCGACCGCGAGTGGCGCTCGAACGAGATCTCTCCCAGGACGGTCGCGCCCGTCGTCGTAAAGCCGCTCATGCTCTCGAAGAGGGCGTTGACCGGATGGGCGACGGTTCCCGACCCGGCGACGAGATAGGGGAGAGCGCCCACCAGCGGGACGACGAGCCAGGTCAGCGCGCCCATCAGGAACGCCTCGCGGTTGCCCATCTCCGGCTCGTCGTCGAGACGCTCGAGGCCCCGTCCGACCGTGACCGCGACCGCGAGCGCCACGAGGAACGGAAGCGGACTCTCGCCGTAGTAGACGGCGACGGCCGTCGGGAACAGAAGCGCGGCCGAGAGATAGGTGAGCACCGTCCCGAGGGTGGAGAGGCTCGCACGGTAATCGACGTGGATGCGGCGGGCCATTCGTGACTGGCGAGAGGGAGACGGCAGTCGGAAATAAAGCCGATGATTCACGGACTTCGGAACGAACGGAGGGCTCGTCTCCTGCGACGGGGCGATCACGACCGGGCGCCCGCGGCCGGGCGCCGTCACGTGCTTTATTACTACCCCGCCCGGTGTTCGGGTATGACCATCTACGAGAGCGACCTCCCGGGCGTCGGGAAGAAGTACGAGGTCGAACTCGAGGACGGCGAGCGCCTCGTCGTCGTCACCCACAACACGGGCAAACGCGAGGTCTACCTGAAGGCAGAGGAGGGTGCCGACGGCGAGAAGCTGTTCGAGTTACCCGACCGCCTCGCCCGGACCGTCGGCACGATCCTCGAGGGCGCGTACTTCCAGCCGGTGACGAGCGACCGCGTCGAGACGATGCTCTCCGAGGAGACGTTCCTCGAGTGGTACAACGTCGCTCCCAACGCGGAGCTCGCCGGCCGGAGCCTGGGGGAGGTAAACGTCCGCGAGGAGACGGGGGTCTCGGTCGTCGCGATCCAGCGCGACGACGAGGTCGTCGCCCCGCCGGGTCCCGAGAGCGTCATCGAGGCCGGCGACACGCTCGTCGTCGTCGGCGACCGCGAGAGCTGTACGGCCTTCGAGGCGCTGCTCGGGGACGATCCCCAACGGTGAGGGGCGCCCTACCGGCGAGAGATCTCCAATCGGCGCTTCGTGTGGGACGGAGGGT
Source organism: Saliphagus infecundisoli (assembly GCF_020177375.1). Lineage (GTDB taxonomy): Archaea > Halobacteriota > Halobacteria > Halobacteriales > Natrialbaceae > Saliphagus > Saliphagus infecundisoli. The sequence goes on from NZ_JAIWHV010000001.1 coordinate 160,240, forward strand.
GATCGCCCGTGGCGGCTGAGACCGCCCTGATCGACGTCGGCGTCCTCTTCGGGGCCGCGGCGGCCGTCGGCGTCCTCGCGACTCGCCTCGGCCAGTCGGTGATCCCCTTCTACATCCTCGTGGGGATGCTTCTGGGCACCCACGTGCTCGGCGGGATCGACTTTCCCGCCTTAGTGGGGCTCGACGTCCTCCCCCACGGCGCCGCCCTCGCCCTCGACGGCGAGAGCGAGTTCGTCTATCTCGGGGCCGAACTCGGGATCGTGATGCTCCTCTTCTTCCTGGGTCTGGAGTTCAACGTCGAGCGGTTGCTCGCCTCTCGGGACCTGATCGGGAAGGCGGGAGCGGTGGACCTGCTGATCAACTTCGGCGCCGGCCTCGCCCTCGGCTACCTCCTCTTCGGCGCCTTTCTCCCCGCCTTCCTCCTCGCGGGGATCGTCTACATCTCCTCGTCGGCGATCATCACCAAGTCCCTGATTGACCTGGGCTGGATCGCAAACGACGAGGCCGACCCGATGCTCGGCACGCTCGTCTTCGAGGACCTCTTCATCGCCGTCTACCTCGTCGTCGCCACCGCGCTTGCTCTCGGCGGAGGCGACGTCGGCGCGGCCGTCGGCGAGGTCGCGGTCGCGGTCGCGTTCATCGCCGTGCTCCTCGCCGGCGTCCACTACGCCACCCCCGTCCTCGAGCGCGCCCTCGACACCGACTCCCACGAGTTCCTCGTGCTCCGGGCGCTCGGAATCACGGTTCCGATCGCGGGGGCCGCCCTCGCGATCGGCGTCAGCGAGGCCGTCGCCGCTTTCTTCGTCGGGATGGCCTTCGCCTCGACCGACCACGTCACCGAGATCGAGCGGCTCCTCGAACCCGTCCGGGACGTCTTCGCCGCCGTCTTCTTCCTCTGGATCGGGCTCGCCACGGACCCGGCGCTGTTTCCGGGGGTCGCCGGCCTCGTCGCCGTCGCCGTCCTCGCGACGACGCCGACGAAACTCGTCAGCGGCTACCTCGGCGGGCGGATCTACGGCCTCGACGAGCGCCGTTCCGTGCGCGTGGGCCTCGGAATGGTCACCCGCGGGGAGTTCTCGTTGATCATCGCGAGCGTCGCCATCGCGGGCGCGGGAAGCGGGCTCGCGAGTGACACTGCCAACGCGATCAACGCCTTCGCGGTGGGCTACGTGCTCGTGATGAGCGTCCTCGGCACCACGCTGATGGGGTACGCCGGCCGGATCGAGGAGCGGGTCGTCCCGCGGCTCTCCGAGGGGCTACGGGGAACTCCGACTGACGACTGAGGGTTCGCCGGTCCCGGCTCTCGGAGGCCGTCCGAGAGGGGACAGCTTCAAGCCGGCACCGTCCCAACCCCCGTCCATGCCCACCGCGGTCGTGTTCGATCTCGACGACACCCTCGCAGTCCCCGACCGCGACCGGGAGACGGTCCTCGCCGAGGCCGTCGAACGCGCCGACGCCCCCGCGATCGCCCGCGAGGAGTACCTCGCGGCCCACGGCCGGAACCTCACCCGCGAGAGCCGCGAGCCGATCTTCGCCGACCTGCTCGCCGACAGCGACGCCGACCCCGAAGCCGTCGCGGCGGCCTACCGCAAGCGCACCGCCGAGACGATCGGTCCCGTCCCCGGTGCCGAGACGATGGTCGAGACCCTCCGCGACCGGTACCGCGTCGGCCTGCTCACCAACGGCCCCGTCCGCGCCCAGCGCGAGAAACTCGCGACGCTCGGCTGGGAAGGACGCTTCGACGCCGCCTTCGTTACCGGCGAACTCGAGGCCGGCAAGCCCGACCCGCGGGCGTTCGAGGCGATCCTCGCCGCCCTCGGCGTCGCGCCCGGCGAAGCGGTCTACGTCGGCGACGACCCCGAGACGGACGTCACCGGCGCGGTCGGCGCCGGAATGGACGCCGTCCACGTCCACGAACGCGGCGAAACGCCCGACTCACGCGCGGTCGCCGGCGTCATCCGGGACCGGATCGCCGAGGACCTCCCCCGGATCCTCGCCGACCTCGAGTGATCACGCCGCCGCGGCGGCGAGCGCCCGCGTCGCGGGTTTGACCGCCGCGCCGCTTCCGACCTCGAGAACCGTCCGCTCGCCGTCGGTGTGGACCACGATGTCGTCGCGGTCGCCGAACGTCGCCGACCGCACGGCCTCGTCGCCGCGGGCGAACTCGAGTCGGGCCTCCTCCTCGCCGACGAACACCCGCGCGAGCACCCCCTCCCCGTCGGCGACGTCGTACGCGCGGGCGCCCCCCGCTGCGTCGGGCGCTGCGTCGACCACCGACAGCGCCCCCAGTTCGCCGCCCTCGTGCCCTTCGATCTCGCTCGCGAGCAGCTGGGCGATCCGGCGGCCGTCGGTGATCCGTCCTTCGACCATACCCCGTCTTCGGGTGAGGGGGACTAACCCTCGTCGCTCCCGGCGCCATCGCTTCCGTCGGCGAGAACCGCCGCCCGGGCCGGGTCCTCGAGTTCCTCGACGGGAAGCCCCTCCCGCCGGGCGTAGACGACCGCCGCGGCCTCGATGGCGATCCCGAGTTCGGTCTGGAGCCGGTTGATCGCGCCGACGGCCTCGTGTTTCTCGACGCCCTCGGCGACCAGCGCGTCTAAGACCCGCTCGAACGGCGAGCGCTCCCGCAGGAGGTCCTCCTCGGGGGCGAACCCCTCCGGAACCGTGACCTCGGCGGGGTCGAAGGTGGTCTCGAGGTCGTTTCCCTCCCGATCCAGGAGGCCCCGTTCGGTGGCGACGTCCACCAGCCGCTTGGCCTGGTCGGGCGAAAACCAGTCGCGATCCAGCGAGAGGGCGACGACGAACTCGTTCTCCCGGAGCCTACGGCTCCCGCTCTGGACGAACGGCGCCGCGACGGCGACCCGGAGACTCATCGACGGAGGACTCTCCGGGGGAGACAAAACCGTGGTGGTTCACGGCTCGGTCCCGGCGGCGGCGCGGGTCGAAAGGCTGCATTCAAGTACGTCCCCGGCCTCGTCGGGGGTATGCAGGATCAGGGACGCTCGACGCGCAAGCGGACCGGCGGCCGACTGAAGGACACCCGAAGCCGGAAGAAACACCAGCTCGGCCGGCTCCCCACCGAGACCCAGGTCGGGGAGGGCCGCTTCAAGACCGTCGACGTCCGGGGCAACGGGACCAAGACCCGCGCGCTCGCGACCGACGTCGCGAACGTCCACGTCGGCGGCGAGACGCGGACGGCGACGATCATCGACGTCGTCGAGAACGACGCCAACCCCAACTACGTCCGGCGGAACATCATCACGAAGGGCGCCGTCATCGAGACCGACGAGGCCGATCGCGCCCGCGTCACCTCGCGTCCGGGCCAGACCGGCGAGGTCAACGCCGTCGCGCTGGACTGAGTTTTTTTTCTCGTCGACCACCGTCTCCTCGAGTTCCACGAGATCCTCACCTCTACCAGCAGACCGCCGCTCGATGTTCCGTAGCGATTTCCTTCCACACAGCTGAACTGCGTTACGTACAGGCGGTGGCAAGCCCGACAGCCGCGAGCGAACGGAGTGAGCGAGCGGGCCGAGTAATCCCTCGAAGCCGCGCCAAAGGCGCGGCTGAGGGGGTGACGCCGTGCTTTTCATCGACGTTTTGCCGAGCGACCGAGCACTGCGAGGGAGCGCAGCGCAAAAGGTTGGCACACTCGAAGTAACGGGGATTCGGAACGAATCCCGGAACCCACCTCTCGGATTCACCCGGTGAGTCGAGCGGACTCGCGGCTATCGGAGATGGTCGTCGAAAGACGGGGACCTGCCAGTGCTCCGCCTACAGCCGCCGGACCTGGATCTCCCGGTCGGTGATCGCTTCGACGTTGCTCTCCTTCAGGGCGTACGTGTCCTCGCCCGAGTCGCCCCAGCCCATCGCGGACTTGAACGTGTCCGCGACGTTTGGGTCCGGATCGACGTAGGCGGTGCCGCCCTCGACGCTCTTGACGATGCCGACCTTCTCGCCGTCGGCGTTGACGACCGGTTTTCCCTCGTCCTCGTCGGTGAACCTCGCTGACATACCCCGTGATTTCGGCTCCTGACCCCTGTAACCGGGGCTTGCACCTGCCTGATTGCCCCGCCATCGACCGCCACACCTTCGCATCGTTTAAGCCTGCGCTGACGGACTGGGTAGTATGAGCGAGGAGAGCCAAGAGAGCCAGGAACTCGGGATCACCGAGTCCAAATCGCACAGACCCGGCGAGTGGTACGCCGAAGTCGTCCGGAAGGCGGGGCTTGCCGACTACGCCCCGATGGGCGGCTTCATCGTGACGAAACCGCGGGGCTACGCGCTTTGGGAGGCAATCCAGGATGCCCTCGACGGCTGGTTCGCGGAGACCGGCGTCGACAACGTCTACTTCCCGATGTTCATCCCCGAGAGCTTCCTCGAGCGCGAAAAGGAGATCGTCGAGGGGTTCGACCCCGAGGTCGCGTGGGTCACGCAGGGCGGCCACGACGAACTCGAGGAACGCCTTGCGGTGCGACCCACCAGCGAATCGATCATCGCGCCCTTCATGGCCGACTGGGTCCGGAGCCACCGCGACCTCCCCATGCGGCTCAACCAGTGGTGTTCCGTGGTCCGGTGGGAGGCCACCGAGACCAAGCCCTTTTTTAGAACCAAGGAGTTCCTCTGGCAGGAGGGCCACACCGCCCACGCCGACGATGCGGGCGCCTGGGCGGAGGTCTGGACCCGCCTCGGCCAGTACGAGCGGGTGTACGAGGACGTGCTCGCCATTCCCGTTCTCCGGGGCAAGAAGCCCGAACACGACAAGTTCCCCGGCGCCGATACGACGACGACGGTCGAGGCGCTAATGCCCGACGGGCGCTCGGTCCAGGGCGGGACGAGCCACCACCTCGGCCAGAGCTTCGCAGAGGCGTTCGACATCTCGTTCGCGGGCGAGGACGAAGAAGAGCAAACGGCGTACACCACCTCCTGGGGCCTGTCGTGGCGGGCACTCGGCGCACTGATCATGACTCACTCCGACGACCAGGGGCTCGTACTGCCCCCGACGGTCGCGCCCACCCAGATCGCCATCGTTCCCATCTGGCAGGAAGACACCCAGGAGGAGGTCCTCGAGTACTCGGCGGCGATCGCCGACGAACTCGAGGAGGCCGGGTTCCGGGTCGAGCTCGACGACCGCGACGAGCGAAATCCCGGCTTCAAGTTCAACGAACACGAGTTGAACGGCGTCCCCCTGCGACTCGAGATCGGCCCCTACGAGGTCGAAGACGAGGAGGTCACCCTCGTCCACCGGCCGGACAAGGAGGAGGGCGTCGAAGGGCGCGAGGGGATCGTCGACGCCGTCGACGACCATCTCGATCGGATCTACGACAAGCTGTACGACGCCGCAGCGGAACGTCTCGACGACAACGTTCGGGAAGCCCATGCCCCGGAGGATATCATGGGCACCCTCGGACGCCACGGCGGCTACGTGAAGACGCCGTGGTGTGGCGACGAGGCCTGCGAGGAGGCGATCAAGGAGAAGATGGCCGCCGAGATCGTCCTCCAGCCCCTGGAAGCGGAGGGCGGCGAGACCGCGGGCGAGGTCGAGAAACCCGAGAGCGAGGAGTGTGGGGTCTGTGGCGACCACGCAGAGGAGGTCGCCTACTTCGCGCGGACGTACTGAGCGCGAGCGGCGCGAATCAGGGCCGGGGCGCGGCCTTCTGGAGGGCGGTCTCTGCGACGTTCCCCCCGTAGTCGGCACTTCGCGACAACGAGTCGACGATCAGCCCCAGCGACTGAGCCTGGATGGGGTCGAGTTCGCGCAGCATCTCGTCGATCGCGCGTGCGTGCTCGTCAATCTCGAGGATCGCCTCGCGGGCGGCGTGGCCGAGTTCGGTCGCCTCCGCGCTCTCCTCGGCGAACAGTGCGTCCATCGACTTCTCGAGGACGTCGAAGGCGTCCTCGCGGAGCGCGACGAGGGCCTCGGCGACCTCCTCGGGGATCTCCTCTAGCTTGAGCGCGAGGGTGGCGATCTTGACCGCGTGGTCGGCGATCCGTTCGAGCTGGCGGGCGCTCGAGTGGTAGTCGAAGCAGTCCTCCCGGGGAACACCCAACTCCTCGGCAGCACGGGGCGAACGGAGCGTCGCTCGGAAGATCCGGGAGACGACCAGCCAGAGGCGGTCGACGTCGTCGTCGCGCTCGATGACGTCCCTCGCGATGTCGTCGTCGTCCTCGACGAGGGCGGTGACGGCGTCCTCGAGCATCGAGCCCGCGATCAGGCGCATCCGGGTGACGGCGTTGACGATCGAGAGCTCCGAGGAGTCGAGTAGGTCCTGAATGACGACGCTGTCGGTCGTCTCCTCTAACACCTCGACGCCGACGAGTCCCTGGGTCGCCTCCCGGATCGCGCGTCGCTGGTCGGTGGTGATCCGGCCGGCCTCCAGGCTGATGACGTCGAAGCCACTGACGTACATCGTCATCACGGCACGCGTGAGCCGCTCGCCCTCGAGGTTCGTGACGTCCAAGGTGCCCCGCTGGCGGTCGGCGTCGCTCTCGGGGGTGAGCACCAGCGAGTCGTCCTCGGGGTAGAACTCGACGGTCGTCCCGCCGCTGACCGCGTTGTCGGTCGCCCACGACTTCGGGAGCGAGACGGTGTACGTCGAGCCGCCGGTCACCTGGACCTTGCGCGTCTCCATGTGGCGCCGTTTCGACTCCAGGAATATAAATCTACGACAAGCTATAGAGAGGGAAGGTCGGATCTGAAACGCCGCTCTCTCTTGTGATTAGTCGATCAGTGTCTCGGTATCGGTCCGGAGATATCGTGCGCCAACGGTTGGCCAACGTAGATCTATATAGACATCATAGTAGGACATTTAGATAGGGTGTCCTCAATAGATGGACGATGGTACGCGAGCCGACGAGTGGCGGCGGCCGCGGGGTGTCGCGCCGGGGGTTTCTGGCGGTCGCGGGCGCGGGGGCGACCGCCGGGCTCTCGGGGTGTCTCGGGTCGAACCCGATCGCGGCGGTCGGCGGCGACCCGCGGGAGGTGGCGATCGCGGGAAGCAGCACCGTCTTCCCGGTCGCGGAGGCGATCGCCGCGGCGTTCGACGAGGAGCGGTCGGACGTCACCGTCTCGATCAGCCAGACCGGGAGCGGCGGCGGGTTCTCGAACTTCTTCTGTCCGGGGATGACCGACCTCAACAACGCCAGCCGCGAGATCTCGGAGGGCGAGATCGAACAGTGTGGCGACAACGGGATCACGCCGATCGAGTTCACCGTCGCGACCGACGCGCTGACGGTGGTCGTCAACCCCGAGGCCGACTGGATCGACTGTCTGACCGTCGATGAACTCCGGGAGATCTGGCGGGCCGACGGCGCCCAGCGGTGGAGCGACGTCCGCGAGGAGTGGCCCGACGAGGAGTTCGAGTTCTACGGCGCCGACACGACCTCGGGCACCTTCGACTACTTCGTCGAGGCGGTCATCGGCGAGGACGCGAACCACCGCAGCAACTATTACGCGACCGAGCGCGACCGGACGATCGTCCAGGGCGTCCAGGGCAACCGGCACGCGATCGGCTACTTCGGATTCTCGTTTTACAGCGAGAACCCCGACTCGATCAAGGCCGTCGCGATCGACGCCGGCGACGGCTGTGTCTCTCCCTCCCTCGAGACGGCGATGAACGGCGAGTACACGCCCCTCGCCCGGCCGCTCTTTACGTACGCCGCACAGCAGTCCTTGGCCGAACCGGAGGTACGGGACTTCGTGCGCTTTTTCATCGAACGGGCGGCGACCGACATCGTCTCCGAGGTCGGCTACGTCCCGATCACCGAGGAGGTCCGCGACGAGAACCTCCAACGCTTAGAGGAGGCGGTCGCGGAGGTGACCGGATGAGCGGTCTCGAACTCGGTCACGACAGCGCCCGGTCGATGCGGGGCCGGGTCGTCCGCGTCGTGTTCGCGGTGTGTGCGGCCGTCTCGATCCTGACGACCGCGGCGATCCTCCTCACGCTGCTCGCGGACGCCGTCGAGTTCTTCTCGGCGGTGTCGCCGATCGAGTTCTTCACGGGAACGCGGTGGACGCCGACGAACGAGCCGGTGAGCTTCGGGGTCCTCCCGCTGGTCACGGGCACGCTCGTCATCACGTTCGGCTCGGCGCTGATCGCCCTGCCGATCGGGCTCCTGACGGCGATCTACCTCTCGGAGTACGCCAGCGGCCGGGCGCGGTCGATCCTGAAGCCGGCCCTCGAGGTGCTCGCGGGCGTCCCCACGGTGATCTACGGCTACCTCGCGCTGGTCTATATCACGCCCGCGATCGACGCCCTCGTGCCGGTCTCGACGTTCAACGCGCTGTCGGCCTCGATCGTCGTCGGCATCATGATCATCCCGATGGTCTCCTCGATCAGCGAGGACGCCATGTCGGCGGTCCCCGACGACCTCCGGCAGGCCTCCTACGGGCTGGGCGCGACGAAGTTCACCGTCTCGACGTCGGTCGTCGTCCCCGCGGCGCTGTCGGGGATCGTCTCCTCGTTTATCCTCGCGCTTTCCCGCGCGATCGGCGAGACCATGGCCGTCACGATCGCCGCGGGCCAGACCCCGCGGCTGGTCGATCTCACGGATCCCGCCGGGGTCTTCCTCGAGTCGGTCCAGACGATGACGGCGGCGATGGTCCAACTGGGCGCGAGCGACGTCACGGGCCAGTCGATCGCCTACAAGAGCCTTTTCGCCGTCGGGCTCACCCTCTTTGCCATCACCTTCGTCATGAATCTGCTGAGCGAACTCGTCGCCTCGCGCTATCGGGAGGTGTACCGCTGATGGCCGCCGATACGGGGGACGACCACTCGTTCGGGCGGATCAGCCGGAGCAAGGACGTCGCCTTCGAGTACCTCACGCTGGCAGCGACGCTCGTCGGCATCGTCGCGCTCGGGATCCTGTTCGTCTACGTCACGCGAGACGCCGTCGGCTGGCTCGACTGGCAGTTCCTGACGAGCCCGCCCCACCCCGACCCCTACGAGGCCGGCTTCTACCCCGCGCTCGTGGGTTCGATCTTCCTCATGATCGTGATCGCCCTCGTTACCTTCCCGCTGGGCGTCGGCGCCGCGGTCTACCTCGAGGAGTACGCCGGCGACGGACCCGTAGAGCGGTTCGTCCGGATCAACATCGCGAACCTCGCGGGCGTTCCCTCGGTCGTCTACGGCTTACTGGGGCTGGGACTGTTCGTCACGCTGCTCGATATCGGCTACGGCACGCTGCTCGTGGCCGGCTTCACCGTCTCCCTGCTCGTCCTGCCGATCGTCATCATCTCCGCCCGGGAGGCGATCCGAGCGGTCCCCGACTCGCGGCGCCAGGCCTCCTACGGGATGGGCGCGACCAAGTGGCAGACGATCCGCAACGTCGTCCTCCCCGAGGCCCTGCCGGGGATCATGACGGGAACCATCCTCGCGCTCGGGCGGGCGATCGGCGAGACCGCGCCGCTGATCATGATCGGGGCGCCGACGACCGTCTTCGGGGTGCCAAACAGCCTCTTCAGCAAGATCAGCGCGATGCCGATGCAGATCTACACCTGGGCCTCCTACCCCGACACCGCCTTCCAGTACGGCGTCGTCGCCGCCGCCTCGGTGACGCTGCTGGTCGTTCTGCTGTCGATCAACTCCGCGGCGATCCTCGTCAGGAACCGGTACCAGTAGTTCCCCCTTCACGGCCTCTATAGTCCGCCGACCATCGATCGCCTACCGATCGGCACTACAGTTCTCGTTCCCCGTAATCGTCGGATATAGGCGATCTACTGCGCTGTACGTATCGGGACATATCCCTACAGTCGAATATATAGGGGTCATAGCATCGTATTTCTACGACCCTCCGAACCATCCGGGTGATGACGGCAGACAACGGCCGTTCGATCGGGGGCGTCTCGAGGCGGAAATTCATCGCGACGACGGGGGTCGCCGGCGTGCTGTCGGTCGCCGGTTGTTCGGAAAACGATGCGAGCGGGGACGGAAACGGCGGCAACGGCAACGGGAACGGAAACGGCGGGAACGGCAATGGTAACGGAAACGGGAACGGGAACGGTAATGGCGGAAACGGCGGGAACGGCGGAAACGGCGGAAACGGCGGGAACGGTAATGGTAACGGAAACGGAAATGGGAACGGCAATGGCAACGGCAGTGGCAACGACTCCGGCAACGGGAACGGAAACGGCGGCTCAGAGGACCTCTCCGGCGAGGTAATCATCACGGGGAGTTCGACGGTGTTCCCCGTCTCCGATTCGTTCGCCGAGCTGTTCATGGAGGAGTACCCCGACGTCAACGTCACGGTCGACTCGACCGGGAGCGGCGGCGGCTTCGAGAACCACTTCTGTCCGGGCGACTCCGACATCAACGGCGCGTCGCGCCCGATCCAGGAGGCGGAGACCGAGAACTGCGGGTCCAACGACGTCGAACCCGTCGAGTTCCAGATCGCCAGCGACGCGCTGACGGTGGCGGTCAACAACGACGCGGACTGGGTCGACTGCATGACGTTCGACGAACTCTCACAGATCTGGCGCGACGACCGCGCACAGACTTGGTCGGACGTCCGCGATGATTGGCCCGACGAGGAGATCGCGCTGTTCGGCCCGGCCTCGACCTCGGGGACCTACGACTGGTTCAACGAGAACGTCATCGGGGAGGACTACGAACACACCGCCGAACACGAGCCCACCGAGGAGGACAACCTCATCGTCCAGGGGATCCAGGACAACCAGTACGCGATGGGCTACTTCGGGTACGCCTACTACAGCGAGAACTCCGACTCGGTGAAGGCCGTCGAGGTTCGCGAGTCAGAGGACGGCGAGTGTACGGAACCGAGTCTTGAGAACGCCCAGTCTGGCGACTACCCGATGGCTCGCCCGCTGTTCATCTACGCGAGCGAGGAGTCCGCTCAGCGCCCGGAGGTCGCCGAGTTCCTGAACTTCTATATCGAGAACTCCGAGACCGACCGCGTCTCCGAGATCGGCTACGTCCCCGCCAGCACCGATCTGCGCGACGAGAACCTCAGTACCTTAGAGGAGATCACCGGGAGCTGATCGGAGCGCCCGCTATCAGTTAGACCACTCATATATTATACGTCATGGACGACCAGATACGAACGGAGTCGACGCGTTTGCAACTGACCGGCGGCGAGCGGAGTCGGGTCGCACGCGAGCGGGTGTACCGTCTCGTACTGTTCCTCTGTGCGGCGCTGTCGGTCGTCGTGACGGTGACTATCGTCGTCGCGCTCGCCGTCGACGCAGTCGAGTTCTTCGGGATGGTCGACCCCGTCGACTTCTTCACCGGAACGACGTGGGTGACCGCCAGAGACCAGTTCGGCGTCCTGCCACTGGTCACTGGCACATTGCTGGTGACGGCCGTCTCGGCGCTCGTGGCGATCCCGATCGGGGTCGCGTCGGCGATCTACCTCTCCGAGTACGCGAGTCCGCGTGCCCGGTCGGTGTTGAAGCCGGGACTCGAGATCCTCGCGGGGATCCCCACCGTCGTCTACGGCTACCTGGCGCTGATCTACCTGACCGACTTCCTTCGGGGCCTCGGGCTCGATCTGGGGACGTTCAACGTCCTCAGCGCCTCGATTATGGTCGGTATCATGATCATCCCGATGGTCTCCTCGCTGTCGGAGGACGCGATGAGCGCCGTGCCTGACTCGCTCCGGGAGGCCGGCTACGGACTGGGCGCGACGAAGTACGAGGTCTCGACCGGTATCGTCGTCCCCGCCGCCCTCTCGGGCATCTTCTCGTCGTTCATCCTCGCGCTCAGCCGCGCGATCGGCGAGACGATGATCGTCGTGATGGCGATGGGGCTTCGCCCCCGGATGTTCGACCTGACCGATCCCGTCGGGAGCCTCGCCGAGTCCGGCCAGACGATGACCTCGGCGATGGTCCAGGCCGTCACGAGCGACGTCGGGGCGGCCTCCCCGACGTACAAGAGCATGTTCGCCCTCGGGCTCACCCTCTTTGCCATCACGTTCGCCATGAACCTACTCAGCAACGCGATCGCCGCACGGCATCGGGAGGAGTACCAATGACCGCGAGCGTAGACGGGACGGATCGGAGGTGTGCCTGATGGCGGGCGGCACCGCCGAACCGGCCGAACCGCCCGAATCGGCCGGGATGACGGGAACGGAGGAGGTCAGCCGCCTTCGGGGAACCCTGTTCGAGGCCGTCACCCTCGGCGCGACGGTGTTCGGACTGCTGATGGTCGGCGTCCTGTTGCTGTACGTCGTCAACGACGCGGTCCGCCCGCTCAGCGCCGACCCCGGCTGGCACCTCGTCTTCTTCCTGACGCTCGTCGTCCCCTCGCTTTCGGTCGCGGCCTACTGCTACACCCGCGAGGGACCGGCCGGCGAGGTGGCCTACGCGACGTTCGGGCTCCCGGTCGTCGGCCTGCTCGTCGGCGCGGGGATCGTCGTCGTCTTCCTCGAGGTCGTCTCCGTCGCCGACTGGTTCGGCCTCGCGCTGGCGCTCGTCGCCGCCGCGGGGGCGATCGAACTCCACCGCCGACTCCGGCCGTACGCCGCGCTCGAGCGCCTGGCCGTCCTGATCGTCGCCCCGCTGGTGGCGATCTTCGGGGTTCCCGCCCTCTCGGTCGATCGGACGCTCGCGACGCCGCTGACGGGGACGGAGCTGTTCACCCTCTCGTTTTCCACCCCGAAACTCCTCCCGGGCGTCCCGGAGCTGTTCACCTCCCTGCCCGTCCTCCCGCTCGACTGGCTATTGCTCGTCGTCTCGCTCACCCTCCCGGTCGCGTTCGCGTTCGGGCGCATCGTCTCCCGGCGCCGCGAGGACGACCGGGGCCGTCTGGAGACGGTCGCGGCGGCCGGCGCCGTCGCCCTCGTGGGTGCGCTGGTCGCCCCGACGGTCGGCATCGACGCCGCTCACTGGGTGGTGCTCGCGACGACGACGCTCCTCCCGCTCGGCGTCTACCTCGAGGGCGTCGTCCGCGAGCGTGCGGGCCTCGCCGGCCTCTGGTTCCCGGTCGTCGTCGTCGCGGGAACGCTCGTCGGTGCCCTCGTCGTCGAGACGGTCGGGTTCGCCGGGCCGGATCCCTGGCTCGACTGGGGGTTCCTGACGAGTGCGACCTCCCGGTCGCCCGCCGACGCCGGCATCTACCCCGCGCTCGTCGGCAGCATCCTGATGCTCGTCGTAATCGTCGTCTCGGCGTTCCCCGTGGGCGTCGGGGCGGCCATCTATCTGGAGGAGTACGCCCCGAACTCCGGGCCGCTCGGGACGTTCGTCACGCTCGTCGAGATCAACATCGGCAACCTCGCGGGGGTGCCCTCGGTCGTCTACGGGCTCCTGGGGCTGGCGATCTTCGTCCGGACGTTCGATCTGGGCAACGGAACGGTGATCGTCGGCGGGTTCACGGTCGGGCTGTTGATCCTGCCGATCGTCATCATCTCCGCCCAGGAGGCGATCCGGGCGGTGCCCGACTCGCTGCGACAGGCCTCCTACGGGATGGGTGCGACCCAGTGGCAGACGATCCGCAACGTCGTGCTCCCGCGGGCGCTTCCGGGGACGCTCACCGGGACGATCCTCGCGTTGGGGCGGGCCATCGGCGAGACCGCGCCCCTGTTGATGATCGGGGCGGCCGCGAGCGTCCGGACGCCGCCGAACGGCTTCTTCTCCCGGTTCAGCGCGATGCCCCGCCAGATCTACTCGTGGTCTTCGGAGATCCAGCCGGAGTTTCGCTACGGCGTCCTCGCCGCCGGCGTCGTGACGCTGCTGGTCGTCCTGTTGATGATGAACGGGACGGCGATCCTCATCCGGAACAAGTACCAGCGAGAGAGTTGATACCATGGCCAGAAACGTACCAGACGACGGGAAGCCGAGTCGGAACGAACGGATCGATGCCGCGGAAGCGAGCGGCGAGACCGGCGGGCTCATCGAGACGTCGGTGACGACCGAGGACTCGGACGAGCACTCGACCCCCGGGCGGACGATCATCGAGTCCCGGGGCGTGGACGTCTTCTACGACGACGTCCAGGCGCTCCGGGGCGTCGACATGGAGATCCCGGAAAACCGGGTCACCGCGATGATCGGTCCGTCGGGCTGTGGAAAGTCGACGTTCCTCCGGACGATCAACCGGATGAACGACCTCGTCGACAGCGCCCGCGTCGAGGGCGAGCTCCGCTTCGGGGGAACGAACGTCTATGACGAGGGCGTCGATCCGGTCGCCCTCCGGCGGAGGATCGGGATGGTGTTCCAGTCGCCCAACCCGTTCCCCAAGAGCATCTACGACAACGCCGCCTACGGCCTCAAAGTGCAGGACAAGACCGACGACATCGACGATCGCGTCGAGCGCGCGCTGCGAGACGCCGCGCTGTGGGACGAGGTCCAGGACCGCCTCGACGAGTCGGGACTCGAGCTCTCGGGCGGGCAACAACAGCGGCTGTGTATCGCCCGCGCCATCGCGGTCGATCCCGACGTCCTCCTGATGGACGAGCCCGCGTCGGCGCTGGACCCGGTCGCGACCTCCAAGGTCGAGGACCTCATCGCCGACCTCGCCGAGGAGTACACGGTGGTGATCGTCACCCACAACATGCAGCAGGCCGCCAGGATCTCGGATAAAACGGCAGTGTTCCTCACGGGCGGCGAACTCGTCGAGTTCGGCGATACGAACGAGATCTTCGAGAACCCCGAACACGACCGGGTCGAGGACTACATCACCGGCAAGTTCGGATAGGGATGGCCCGCGAGCGATACCGGCCCCGTCTCGAGCGCATGGAGGAAGCCGTCGTCGCGATGGGCGACCTCGTCCGCGATCGACTCGCGACCGGCATCGAGACGCTGTTTACCGGAGACGCCCACCTCGCCGAGGCGGTGATCGAGCGCGACCGGGAGGTAAATCGTCGGTACCTCGCAATCGAGCGCGAGTGTCTCGACCTGATTCGCCTCCACCAGCCCGTCGCCTCCGACCTGCGGCGGATCGTCGCGGCGTTCGCGATCGTCACCGATCTCGAACGGGTCGGCGACCTCGCGACCAACCTCGCGGGATACGCGTTGGGGGCGAGGCCCGCGGTCGCGACCGTCGACGCCGACGTAGAGCGGATCGGGGCGCTCGCGCTCGAACTCCTTGAGCGTGCGATCGAGGCGTTCGTCGCCCGCGACGCCGGGGCGTGCCCCGCGATCGCCGACCGCGACGACGAACTCGACGAGCGGTGTGGGGCCGTCACCGACCGGGTCCTCCGGCACCTCCTGGAGACGACTCGCGGCTCCGGGGACGAGGCGGGCGACGGGAAGCCGTTTGACGCCGTCTTGGGGACGTTGCTGGTGGTCCGCGACATCGAACGGGTCGGCGACCACGCGGTCAACGTCGCCGGCCGGACCCTGTACGCCCTCGAGGGCGACGACCGACTTCTGGAGTGATCCGGAACAGGTAACTTGGGGCGGCCCAACGTCGAACCAATGAGCTCGGATGGCGCCGGTCAGGGGGCAGTCACGGGGATGGCCGATCGCTCCGAACCGGAATCGAGAACCGACGACGACCCCGAGCGGTCGGGAGCCACGGACGGGGCCGAGACCGTCATCGAGTCCCGGGACTTAGACGTCTTCTACGGCGACGAGCAGGCCCTCCGGGGGATCGACCTGACGATTCCCGAACACCGGGTGACGGCCCTCATCGGTCCGTCGGGCTGTGGGAAGTCCACCTTCCTCCGGTCGATCAACCGGATGAACGACCTCATCGACGTCGCCCGCGTCGAGGGCGACCTCCTCTTTCGGGGCAAGAACGTCTACGACGAGGACGTTGATCCGGTCGCCCTCCGGCGAAAGATCGGGATGGTGTTCCAGAAACCGAACCCGTTTCCCAAATCGATCCGCGACAACGTCGCCTACGGCCTCGAGGTCCAGGGCAAGACCGACGACATCGACGAGCGGATCCACACCGCCCTCGAGCGCGCGGCCCTCATCGACGAGGTCGAGGACCGCCTCGACGAATCCGGGCTGGACCTCTCGGGGGGCCAACAACAGCGGCTGTGTATCGCCCGCGCCATCGCGACCGACCCCGAAGTCCTCCTGATGGACGAGCCCGCGTCGGCACTCGATCCGGTCGCCACCTCCAAGGTCGAGGATCTGGTCGAGGAACTGGCCCAGGAGTACACCGTCGTCATCGTCACCCACAACATGCAGCAGGCAGCCAGGATCTCGGATAAAACGGCAGTGTTCCTCACGGGCGGCGAACTCGTCGAAGCCGGGGACACGAACGAGATCTTCGAGAACCCCGAACACGACCGGGTCGAGGACTACATCACCGGCAAGTTCGGTTAGTCGAAGGCCGGCACCACGAGGTCGCGTTCCTGTTCGTAGGCGACGAGCCCGGCGTCCTCGATTCGCGGCAGGTGATCGTGGTAGATCGAGGCGTAGATCTCGGTCACGATTTCTGGCTCGATCTCGGTCAGGGGGCGATCCAACTCGCGTACGGCGACCTCCTCGGCGAGGTCGGGTAGCGTCAGCGCCTCGCCGTGGGCTCGAAGGGCGTCGATCGTGACCCGCCGGCGCCGGTTCGAGACGGTATCGAGGACGAGCGAGAGCTCCGCGGGCGTCCGGTCTCGCGTCTCGAGCCAGTCGAGCAGCGAGGCGACGAGGGCCGCACGGTTTCCGTCGGGCCCGGGATCGGGTGGGGTCGGTGTGGTCGTCGTCATGTGAGTCGCTCGCGTTCCTACCGGCTTCCTCTCCGCCGCGGTAAATAGCGCTGTCGCCATCGGTCTATTCGCTCCCGATCGTCACCCGTGGCTCGGCGACGGCCTCGCTCTTGCAGTCGGGACACCGGGAGGGACGATTCAGGAGGTCGTCGAAGCCGTCGAACCCGCAGTCCGTACACGCAGGCGGCGCGACCATCACCGTCTCGCCATTGCCCTCGGCCGACCGGGCGACGTGTTCGACGTGGGCGAGCGCGACCGAGGGGGTGAGGTCGAACCGGGCGGCGAGTTCGCTCGGGGTGGCCGGCTCCTCGGCGAGCGCCGCCCGGATCCGCTCGCGGGTGGTCTCGTCTGCCTCGCGCATGGAGAGCACGGACGCCCGACCGGAATAGGTCTTCCGAGACGACATGGCGAAACGACTTACGGCCCGAGGGCGAGGTGCGTGTATGAAGGCCGTCGTCCTCGCGGGCGGGTACGCGACCAGGCTGTGGCCGATCACGAAGGATCGGCCCAAGATGTTCCTCCCGATCGGCGACTCGACGGTCATCGACCGGATCTTCGAGGAGTTGGAGGGCGACGACCGGATCTCCGAGGTGTTCGTCTCCACGAACGAGCGGTTCGCGGAGAGCTTCGAGGACCACCTCGCCGAAAGCGAGTTCGAGAAACCCACTCTGTCGGTCGAGGACACGAGCGCCGAAGACGAGAAGTTCGGCGTCGTCGGCGCCCTCGCACAACTCGTCTCCCGCGAGGGCGTCGACGACGACCTGCTCGTGATCGCGGGCGACAACCTGATGAGCTTCGCGGTCGGCGACTTCCTCGACTTCTTCGAGGAGAGCGGTGGGCCGACGATCGCCGCCTACGACGTCGGTTCCGTAGAGAAGGCCAAATCCTACGGGCTCGTCGAGCTGGAGGGCGACCGGGTCGTCGATTTCCAGGAGAAGCCCGACAACCCGGCGAGCACGCTCGTCTCGATCGCCTGCTACGCCTTTCCCCGGGAGTCGGTGTCGCTGCTCTCGGAGTACCTCGCCGGCGACAACAACCCCGACGAGCCCGGCTGGTTCGTCCAGTGGCTCGTCGACCGGGAGCCGACCTACGCCTTTACCTTCGAGGGCGCCTGGTTCGACATCGGCACCCCAGAGAGCTACCTCGAGGCCGTCCGCTGGCAGTTGGAGGGGGAGTCGATCGTCGCCGACACCGCACGCGTCGAGGACTCGACGATCGGGGCGGACGTCCACGTGATGGACGGTGCGACCGTCGAGGGGAGCCACCTCGAGGGCTCGCTCGTCTTCCCCGAGGCGACGATCCGGGACGCCGACGTCCGCCGGTCGATCATCGACGAGGGCACCGTACTCGAGGGGCTGGACCTCGCGGGCGCGCTGATCGGCGCCCACACGAGGATCACGAACGGCGACGGCTAACTACTCTAGGGACGCGTCGGTCACCCGAAGCCGTCCCCGGGTGCCCTCCCAAACCGGTTCGGACGAGAGCTCGATCCGGCGGTCCATGTGGGGGCCATCGACGACGAGCGTCTCGAACTCGCCGCCCTCGCCGAGCAGATGGACGCCGTACTCCTCGCTGAGGGCCTCCAGTTCGGCGAGGGCGTCGCGGTCGAGCCGGCGCCCGAGCCAGGATTCATCGAGGCCTTCGGCGGCGACCTGGACGATCACGATCTCGAACCCCACCTCGAGCATCGCCTCGGCGAGCTCCCGGGGCTCTTCGCGCCACAGCGGCGCGTACAGCTCGCAATCGAGGCGCTCGCACATCGCCTCGATCCGGCTCGTCTGGTACTCGCTTTCGACGGCGCCGGCGGTGACGCCCGCGAGCCCGCCCTCGAGTTCGTCGTCTACGTCGGCGAGAGCCACCTCGAGGGGCTCGAGCTCGGCGTCGCCCTGGCGGCCCGAATCCGTCGCCTCCTCCGCGTGGAAGTCGTCGGGCGAGACCTCGACGAGGGGGATCCCGATGCTCTCGGCGGCGAGGGAAGCGAGTTCGGTCGCCGGGACGTGGTACATGTAGGAGTCGCCCGCGGGGTGGACCGTCACCAGCCGGGAGAGGGGGAGACCGCGCTTCATGGCCCGATACACCGCCCACGAGGAGTCCTTCCCGCCCGAGAAGAGCCCGACCCACGCGCCTCCGTCGGTCCGGTCGTCGCCTGCATCGCTACCCGCGTCGTCCTCGGTCCCGATCCCGTCCATGCGTCGTCTCGGGGCGGCGCGGACAAAGGCGTGGCGGGTTCGCGAGCGCTCACTGCCGATGGGAGTCCGAATCCGAGCCGCCGTCGGCGATCTCGGGCTCCTCGATTGAAGGGTCGACCCCGCGGAGCGCGGAGGCGACTTTCACCCCCACGAGGCTCAGGAGGACCCCGCCCACGACGAACACCGCGAGGCGGTTGCCGCCGCCGACCGCGAAGCTCTCGACGGAAAGCACGCCCAGGTCGGCGGCGCTCACGGTCAGGGGTCCGATGAGGTCGGCCTGTTCGAGGAAGTACGCCGAGAACCCCCGGACGACGAGGCCGACGGCGACGACGACGAAGGGGAGGTTGATGTACGATCCCCGGATCGGCTCCTCGTCGATCGCCTCGTCGAGCAGTCGGCCGGCGCTGGCGGTCAGTGCGGCCGCGGCGAGCCAGGGGACGCTGTCGAAGGCAAACCGCATCGCCGGGATGAAGTAGCCCTGGGGGTCCTCTAGCGTCGAGACGCCGAGCCCGCCCGCGAAGAGGCCGGCGGCGGTGAGCCCGGCGGCGACGACGTAGGTCACCACGGAGACCTGACCGCTGTACAGCGACCGGCGGGCCTGGCGGGCGAACCCGCCGAGGACGTCGTCGACGCTGAACCCCTTGTAGAGCAGGAAGAGGCCGATGACGGTCGTGATCGCCGCGGCGCCCTCCGCGGGGGAGAACTCGAAGACCATCGCGAGGATCGGGAAGACGAGGAGGGTGAGTCCGATCGGAACCAGAACGGTCTGGCGGAGTTCCTCGTCGGCCAGAAACTGCTTCATGAGGTAGTAGGTGGACTCGATGTCCCTGGCCTGGCGGACGACCACGCGATCGACGCTGTCGACCCGGACCCGGCTCTCGACGATCGGGACCAGGCGCTCGTCCTCGGCGCTGTCGATGACCACGACCGCCGAGTCGGGGTCGTGGTCGGCGATCAGCTCGTCGAGCTGGCGGGCGACCGCCCGATCCGCCCGGACCATCGACTCGCGGTCGCCCGAGACGACGGCGACGACGGTCTCCTCGTCGTCGTCGCGCAGCCCCTGGGCGACCCGGAGCGTCTCGAGCAGGGAGTTGACCCCGGAGTCCTCGGGATCGGCGAGGCCGACGTCGGTCACCAGCGCGCGGACGGCCTCCCAGCCGACGACCGGCGAGTGCAGCCCGGTCTTGCGGCCGACGTCGTCGGTCCGATCCAGACAGACGACGAGCGTTGTCACGGCTCCCGGTGGGTTCCCCGCGACGATAAAACCACGTACTCGACCGCTCCGACCGCCCGGTCACCGCTCGCGGCGACGCCACCGTCCCGCGTTCTCGCGGCCGTTAGAGGCGAAACCGGAACCCGCTGCTGCCGCGGTCGACGAGCCCCGCGAGGCCGGCCCCGAACGCGTAGGCGACCCCCCGGGCGCCGGTTCCCATCCGCTCGACGAGCGAGCGGGAGGGCTCGAACTCCTCGACTGCGACATCCTCGCGGCCGAGGCGGTCGGCGACCCGCTCCTCGACGGCCTCGCGGGTCCCCAGCTCGTCGACGAGCCCGTTCTCGACGGCGTCGCTGCCCAGGTAGACCCGGGCCTCGGTCTCCCGGACGAACTCGGGATCCAGGCCCCGGCCCTCGCTGACGCGCTCGACGAAGTGGGCGTAGGAGTCGTCGATCAGTCCCTGGAGATAGGCCCGTTCGTCATCATCCATTTCCTTCAGGGGGACGCCGGCGTCCTTGTACTCGCCCGCCGTGAAGCCCTCGTAGGAGAGCCCCAGCTTGTCGGCGAGTTCGCTCGCGTTGACCCGCGAGCCGACGACGCCGATCGAGCCGACGATGGAGGCCTCGCGGGCCCACAGCTCGTCACAGCCGCTCGCGATCCAGTAGCCGCCGCTGGCACAGACGTCCGTCGCGTAGGCTATCGTCGGCCCGTCGAACTCCGCCGCGGCGAGCCGGATGTCCTCGCTCGGGACGACCTGGCCGCCGGGCGTGTTCAGGCGCACGATCAGCGCCTCGGCGTTGCTGGCATCGGCGCGTTCGATCTCGCTTACGACCTCGTCGGCACCGGTCCCCCGCGGGGAGGAGGGAAGCCCGCCTCCGCCGCCGTCGCGGGTGATCGGTCCCTCGACCGCCACCTCGGCGACGTCGTAGCCGGGAAACACCGAGTCGGCGATCGAGCCGCCGACTCGCACGCCGACGACGGCGAGACCCAGCGTGAGGACGATCCCCGCTAGTTCGACGGTCGAGTCGGGGAGCCACCAGAAGAGGACGATCCCGGCGAGCGCGACCGCGCCGGCGACGGCCGCGACCACCGTGATCCGGCCCGCCGACCGGACGCTACTCACGCGCCGGCCCCCGGCCGGTCCGCTCTCTCCACGTGGTCGGGTACATGACGGTCGACCAGACGGACCCGGAGTGCAAAAGGATGGGGGCCGGATCTCCCGGACTCCCGTCACTGCCCCGCCAGCCTCCAGCCGTGGCTCACGGGTCGCGTCTCGAAAAGGGACACACGGTGACGAACCGCCTTAGAGCAGTCCGGTCTTCTGGAGCTTCATCAGGTCCTCGGTGTCGAGGGTCTCGCCGTCCTTGAACTTCTGGTAGATCTCTTCGGCTTCCTCCTTGGCCTCCTCTTTCTTCTGGTCGCGGGCGGACTTGCGCTGTTCTTCCTCCTGTTTGTCCATCTCCCGCAGCCGTTTCTGGACCCGGACGAAGTCCTCGTGGTGGCGGTCGGCGGCCTCCTGGGCCTCGACGAACGAGTCGTGCATGTCGTCGGCCTCGTCGCGGACGTCGTCGGCCTCCCGATAGGCCTCGATCATCCGGTTGTGGTGTTCCTGGGCCTCGTCGGCCAGTTCGGTCACCTTCTGGTGGTGCTGGGAGGCCTCCGAGCGAACCTCCTCGGCCTCCTCGACGAGCTCCTCTAGGTCGCCGTTGTCCTCGAGTTTCTCCTTTCGGTCGGCGTACTCCTCGCGCTTGCTCTCGATCTTCTCGATGAGTTCGCGTTCCTCCTCGCTCGAGAGGACCTCGGTCTGCTGTTTGAACTCGAGCTGTTCGATCTCCTCTTCGAGCTCCTCTAGGTCCTTGCCCTCGCCCAGTTCCATCTCGGACTTGAGCCCCTCGACCTCGTCGAAGAGCTCGTTTGCCTCGGCGTTGAGCTCGTTCCGGCTCTCCTTGTGTTCCTGGACCTGCTCGTTGAGTTCGTCGCGTTTCTCGCGGTGTTCCTGGGCCTCGTCGACCTTCTCTCTGGTCTTCGCGTTCAGGTCGTCGCGCTTGGAGGCGCGCTCGGAGGCCATCTGGTTCAGCTCGTTCCGTCGGTCCCGGAGCTGTCCGGCCTTCTTGATGAGCTGTCCTTTCGAGTCGTTCTCGATGTCGTCGTCGGTGAGTTCTACGTTCTTCGATTCGTCTACCATGTGTTAGTCAAACCTCTGTGCCATACACCCACCGGCGGTGGCTGGCGCTCGTGACCTGTCGAACCTCGTGAGGAAGCGTTCTGTCATCGATCATCGAGCGATACACGCCACGCCGGTGGCGTTCTGGTGGCCGTTACTACTGGCGCGTCTCATTTAAGTGTACCGGTGGGCGGGAGTGTGAAAACCGTTAGCAGACGCCCCCTCGTGGCGTGTAACGCGTTCCCACGGTCTGCGGACTGGCTTATAAACATCCGGCGGCGACCGGTCCGGACGGCGGGGATGGGAACCCCTTTCCGAACTCCGGCCGTTCGTGACGCCGTGTTCTACGAACAACGGATGCAGGTTCCGGATACCCCGGCGGCGCTCCGGCGGGAGTACGACGACGAGCTCCGGGCGATCCTCGAGCGCGTCGAGGAGCCGGCCGCACGGACGGGAATCGACGCCGACCGGATCGACGCGCTGCTGGCGGGGGACTCTCCCGACCTCTCTCTGGAGGAGGCCGCCGAGATCCAGGCGGTAGACGACGGCAGTCCCGACGCGGAGACGATAGTCGAGATGGCGTGTGAACACCTCCTCCTGGGAATGACGACGGCGGTCCTGGACGTCGATACGCTCGCGAGCGAACTCGAGATCGACCGCGAGGGAAAGGAGGTCCAACAGAAGATCGAGCGCCGGGCGCCGATGAGCTTCGAGGAGTTCGTCCACGTCCAGTACGCCATCGCGAGCCGGTAGCTCCGCTATCCGGTCTCGCTCGGCGGCTACGCCCCGCCGCCCATCCGGTCGGTGTAGTCCCAGCCGGCGACCGTCTCGGGCTCGATTTCGATCCGTACCTCCCGGCGGTCGGGATCGAGCAGTCGGTCGGCCAGATCGCTCTCGGTCGTCCCGAGATACCGCTCGAGGAGGTCCCCGAGAACCTCCTTTTCGGGGTCGGGCGAGATCGTCGCGGTCCCGTTGCCCCTGACCCCGCGATATGGGGGGTCGTTCGTCGAGACCTCGAAGGCGACGTGGGAGTCGGCCGCCAGAAAGGAGACCACGTCGGCGTCCGCCGACGTCGCACACTCGAGGACTCCCTCCCGGAAGCGAAACCACAGCGAGACCATCCAGAGTCGCCCCCCGGGAGTCCGACAGGAGAGCCGGACGGGGACCGTCGTCTCCTCGAGGAACGTCTCGACCTCGTCGGGCTCGAGGGTGCCACGGACGTTCATGCTACCTCCGCCTCCGGCCGTGCCCTCGATCGCCAGGTACGAAGCCGCCACATCCGTCTCGAAGAGGCCACCGGGACCGGAGTCATCGGTCGTGGGTTCCACGGATGACTGGAAAAAGGTTTGCCGGAGCGTCGATGGAGCCTTGGGTCCGGGGGCCCAATCGCCGGGCGCGTGGAGTACGAGATCCTCGGTTGGCCGCCCGACGGGCCGACGCTCCGGCTCGACCACGAGCGCTTTAGCTACGCCGGCAAGTTCGTGATGTCGAACACGGGCAAGGCCGTCGCCCGCGAGGACGGCGAGGTAGTTGCCGCCGTCGCGTTCAACGAGGACCGCACCGACGACCGCACCCTGTGGCTCCGCTACGTCACGGTCCGGAACGACCGCCGCGGCGAGGGGATCGGTCCCGAACTCCTCTCGCGCGTCCGCGAGGCCGCCCGCGAACGGGGGTACGACCGGCTCCGGATCGCGGTCAACAACCCCTACGCCTTCGAGGCGCTGTACCGGACCGGCTTTGCCTACACGGGCGAGACGACTGGGATCGCCGAGTTGGTCCTCGAGTACCCCCCGGATGCGGTCGGGGCCGACCCCGAAGAGCGCTACCGCGAGGGGCTCGCCGAGTTCGAGGGGCGGGAGCTGACCGACGGCGAGGAGCGTTTCCTCGCCGAGAAGGGCGAACGGGGGCCGCCCGAGCGGATCGAGTGAGTGTCGCCGCCGACGGTCGACGAGGGGGTCCGGGAAATCGGGAGTCGCGGGGCGGACAAGACGGTCGGGTCGGAGACATGGGGCAACTATCAAATCCCGCTCGCTCCAACGTCCGTCGATGGGAAACGCAGCGCTCCGAGAGATCGCGGCCATCGAGGAGATCCCGATCGAGGAGCTGTCGGGCTCGGTGATCGCGGTCGACGCCCACAACTGGCTCTACCGGTATCTGACGACGACGGTCAAGTGGACCTCGACGTCGGCGTACACGACCGCCGACGGCGAGGAGGTCGCAAACCTCATCGGGATCGTCAAGGGACTGCCGAAGTTCTTCGAGCACGACATCACTCCCGTGATGGTGTTCGACGGCGGCCCCTCCGACCTCAAAAGCGACGAGATCGAGTCCAGGCGCGCCCAACGCGAGAGCTACGAAGAGGACCTCGAGGTCGCCCGCGAGGAGGGCGACCCGGTTGCGATCGCTCGACTGGAATCGCGGACCCAGCGCCTGACGCCGACGATCCAGGAGACCAGCCGAGAGCTGTTCGACCGACTCGACGTTCCGGTCGTCGAGGCCCCCGCAGAGGGCGAGGCCCAGGCGGCCCACATCGCCCGTCGAGGCGACGCCGACTACGTCGGCAGCGAGGACTACGACGCCCTCCTCTTTGGCGCGCCGCTGACCGTCCGCCA
Organism: Saliphagus infecundisoli; assembly: GCF_020177375.1. Taxonomy (GTDB): domain Archaea; phylum Halobacteriota; class Halobacteria; order Halobacteriales; family Natrialbaceae; genus Saliphagus; species Saliphagus infecundisoli. Next base: position 185,017 of record NZ_JAIWHV010000001.1, read on the forward strand.
GCTGACGAGTTCGGGCGATCCGGAGCTGATGGATTTAGACGAGACCCTGGCGACTCACGATCTCACCCACGAACAGCTGATCGACGCCGCGATCCTGATCGGGACGGACTTCAACGAGGGAGTATCGGGAATCGGCCCGAAGACCGCCCTCTCGGCGATCGCCGAACACGGCGACCTCTGGAGCGTCCTCGAGGCCAGGGGCGACTCGATCGCCCACGGCGACCGGATCCGCGCGCTGTTTCGCGACCCGAACGTGACCGACGACTACGCGTTCGACCCGACGATCGAACCCGACGTCGGGGCCGCACGCGAGTACGTCGCCGACTGGGGCGTCGCCGAGAGCGAGGTCGAACGCGGCTTCGAACGGCTTGAGGAGAGCATCGTCCAGACCGGGCTCGACCGCTGGTCGTGAGGCGTTTCGGCCGCTCGTCCGTACACAGGTGGCATGAATAGTCTCGTTGGGCGGCGTCTGAATCTCGCGTTACACGGGGTGTGCATAGAACGGTCAGGGGGACACTGAAGTGGCCGTCAGGTTTCAACTCGTGTATGGATGAACGCCGGGACGTAAAGGACGCCTATGACGAGATGGCTGAACACTACATGGACGTAGTGACTTCTGGATCCTCGTCAGAACTACCTAACCCAGTAAAGCGCTTTCAGAAAGAACTCGGGCCCGAAGACGAACTATTGGACGCCGGTTGTGGACCAGGCAGATCGACATTACGAATGGTCGGAGAGAGCGGCGTCGGTCTCGATATTTCCCGCAGGCAGTTATCACTGGCTAGCCAAAGGGCTACGGCAAGACTCGTTCAAGGTGACATGACCACACTCCCTTTCGCCAGCGATTCGTTCGATGCCGTCAGCGCGATCTATTCGCTGATCCACGTTCCGGTAGATGAGCACCAAACCGCCCTCGAAGAGTTCGCACGCGTACTCCGGCCCGGCGGGACGTTGCTGGTCACCGAGGGCGGTGTCGAGTGGACCGGATCAAATCCCGATTGGCTCGACAGTGGGGTCGAGATGCGCTGGTCAATGGCAGGTCCCGAAGCGACGCGGAAAGACCTACAGGCCTGTGGGTTCGAGGTACGAGACGCATGGGACGTACCGGACCCAACCACCGACGACGGAATGAAGCCCTTCTTCCTCGCTACTCTTCCGTAACTGTTCAGTTCACCGCCTGTAGGTAACGACGACTCAACCGTGCTGAGCGACACCGTCCGGCCTCTCACCAGTAGCGAACGGACTCACCGTCGCCGCCCGAGTTCCCGCGAGACGAGGTCGATCGCGTTCCCGACCGCACCCACCGATGAGAGGTAGCCGACGCCGACGGTCGTCTTCAGGGCCGTCGCCGCCCGCCCCGTCACCACGGAGGAGCCGACCTGTGCGACCGCGTCGTCGCCGACGCTGACCAGCCAGCCCGGCGAGTCGAACGTAAAGGGCTCGAGTCGGGGCTCGAACTCCCCGCCCTCCCGGTCGTGGGCGACCAGTCGGGAGACGTTCTCGGCGACGGTCCGGGCCTCACGGACCGCGCTCTGGGCACTCGCGGGGACGGCCTCGCCGTCGGCATCGACGGCCCGGACCGCGTCGCCCAGTCCGAACGTCCGGGGCGCCAGCCGGAGGTCGCTGCGGACCGTCGGGCGCTCGCCGAGGGCGTCGGCCCCTCGGATCCCGCCGGTCCAGACGAACACGTCGTAGGCGAGTTCGCCGGAGGCCAGATCGACCCGGTCGGCGTCGGCCCCCCGGACCGTCTCGCCGGCCCGTACCTCGACGCCCTTCCGTTCGAGGGCCTCCCGGACTGCCCGGGAGAACGCCGGCGGGAATCCGGGGGCGACGCGCTCGAGGCGCTCGACGAGGACGATTTCGGGATCGACGCCCTCCTCGCGTGCGAGTTCGGCGAGTTCGCCCGCGACCTGGACCCCCGAGAGGCCGGCGCCGCCGACGACCACCTGGGGGTCCCCGTGGTCGGTCGCCCGGAAGAACTCCCGGCGGATCCGTTCGGCGTGGGCCAGCCGTTTCAGGGGAATCGCGTGTTCGCGGACGCCATCGAGGCCGTAGAAGGCGGTCCGGGCGCCCAGACAGACCGCGCCGACGTCGTAGGAGAGGGTTCCCCTCGAGAGGGCGACCTCTCCGTTCTCGGGATCGACCGACTCGACGCGTGCGACCCGGACATCCGCGTCGACCGCGTCGGCGAGGGGGACGGTGATCCCGCGCGCGAGCTCAGGACGGCGGATGACCCGGTGGAGCTCGTGCTGGACGAGGTGGTTCGGGGAGGCGTCGACCAGCGTGAGGGTGGCGTCGGGGGAAAGCTCGCGCTCGAGCCGGCGCGTCAGCGTCAGGCCGGCGTAGCCCGCGCCGAGGACGGCGACGTGCATACGAGAACTTGGGCGCCCAGTCCCAAAAGCGTCGCCTCACAGGGTCGGTTACAACGATTCACCGTTCGATCGCGCCACCGTATCGCGATCGACGGCGCACTGACTTGTAACCGGCTCTGTCAGAACAGGTGGTCGTCTACCGTCCGGGCGGGGCCGCCGACCCCCCAGCGGGCTGTCTCGACGCCGCAGTCGGCGACGGCCTCCTCGACCCGATCCGCATACGCCTCGCGGGTGTTGACGTAGACGCTCGCGCCCGTGTCCGTCGAGAAGTACACTGGTATCCCCTCCTCGCGGAGTTCTCGCACGCGAGTGAAGATTTCGAGGGTCCGGGGCTGCCAGTAGACCCAGCCCGCGGGCCCGGTCATCGTCGTCGCCGCCAGCGACAGCGAGTCGTGTTCGGCGGTCTCGAAGACCCGGTCGAAGTCTCCCTCCCGGAGCGCGTCGCGCATCTCGACCATCTGGTCGTGGATGTGGGCGTTCCTGGCCCCGAACATGTGGCTCTCGGTTGCCTCCTCGTGGGCCGCTTCGGTCTCCTTGTGGTAGGGCACCAGCCCCGCGATGATCGTCAGATCATCGCCGACGTCGGTCTCCAGATGGCGCGACCGACAGTCCTCGTCGTTCAGTCCCGCCTCGAGCAGCGAGAAGCCGCCGGTGACCGACCGGGCGGCCGACGCCGAGCCGACGCGGGCGATGGTCGAGATTTCCGGGTGGGTGAGCTCGAGGCCCGCAGCCGAAACGAGGGCGGTCGCGGCGGCGGCGAAGCCCGACGACGACGAGCCGAGGCCGACGTTCGACCGGAAGCTGTTTTCGCTTTCGATCCGGACCGGTTCGTCGGCGTGGGCGGCCGTCGCCCGATCGCGGACTTTCTCGACGACGGCGTCGACGCGCTCTTTGCCGCGTCCGTCGAGTTCCTCGCCGTCGACGATGAAGCGATCCTCGTCGCTCGACCCGAACTCGACGGTCGTCGTCGTCCGGCTCGGGGCCGTACAGACGCTGATGCTGTCGTGGTAGGGCAGCCGCTCGACCGGGTCTCGCATCCCGTGGTACTTGACGAGTCCCTGGATCGGGTGGGCCACCGCCGTCGCTTTCATACCCCGACAGGGGCGTGTCGCCCGCTTAAAACTCCCGACCCCCGTCCGTGCGAACCGAACCGCTCAAATGACCGCTCCCGAAAGACGGAGGCGATGGGAACTCCCCTCGAGCCCCGCGAGGCCCAGGTCGAGGAAGTCACCGACCGGCTCCGGGAGACCTACCCCGATTCGACGATCTCGCTTCGGTACTCGAATCGCCTCGAGTTGCTTATCGCCGTCGTCCTCTCGGCGCAGTGTACCGACGAGCGCGTGAACGAGGTGACCGAGGAGCTCTTCGAGACGTACTCGACGCCCGCGGAGTACGCGAACGCCACAGAAGAAGAGCTCGCCGACGCGATCTACGGGATCACCTTTCACAACAACAAAGGTGGCTATCTCCAGGGGATCGGCGAACGCCTCGTCGCCGACCACGACGGCGAGGTTCCCGACACGATGGCCGAACTCACCGACCTCCCGGGGGTCGGCCGCAAGACCGCGAACGTCGTCCTCCAGCACGGCCACGACATCGTCGAGGGAATCGTGGTCGACACCCACGTCCAACGGCTCTCCCGGCGGCTCGGACTGACCGAGGAGCCCACGCCCGTGCGGATCGAAGAGGACCTCGTGGGGATCGTTCCCCGCGAGGACTGGCAGGAGTTCACCCACCTCTGTATCGACCACGGCCGGGCGACCTGTACCGCACGGAACCCCGACTGTGGGGACTGCGTGCTCGCGGCCATCTGTCCCTCCCAGAAGGGCGATAGCCCGGTCGACCTCGCCTCCGGCGAGCCCTGGTAGCGCGTCGGACGGGCCGCCCGGCCGGCTGTCGGGCGCAAGCCGAACCCCTTTTCTTCCGGCGCCCGTACGACCGGGTTGCCATGACCGACGACGACACCGACCACGGCCGCGACGTCGAACTCGCGAAGGAGGCCGACGAGGACGACGACGAAGAGCTCACCGAAGCGGAGATGGAGGCCCGGCGGAAACAGGAGGAAGAACGGAAGCGCCAGGACATCGAACACGAATCCGACGAGCGAGAAAACGACGCCCGGGAACACGAGAACCCGGACAACCACCGGGACGAGGAGCCGTTCAACAGCTAGACGGCACCGGTCGGGACCCCGTTTTCCTGTGGCGCTGTCGGCGACGATCGCATGGCGTGGAGCGTAAATTTATACGCCTCGCTCCGGACGGTCCGCTATGCCTCGTTCCTCGCTCGGACAGCGCCGTGATTTCCGAGCCCTGTTCGACCAGCTCGAGGACGTCGCGCTCTGGACGGCGACCGAACCCGGGCGGTTCGACTACATCAGCGACGGGTTCGAGGGGATCTGGGGGATCCCGTCGGAGGAAGTCGAGGACGACGTAGAGAGATTGCTCGACACCATCCATCCCGACGACCGGGACCGCGTTCGCGAGCAGATGGAGCCCGGCGGATCGCGCGAGAACTCCTACGAGGGCCGCGTCGTTCGACCGGACGGCTCGCTCCGGTGGGTGCTCACGCGCCAGGTCCTCGTCGGGGAGGGACGGGACGTCGAGGCCGTCGGCCTCACGACGGACATCACCGACCAGAAGCGCCGCGAGCAGGAACTCGAGCTGTTGAACCGGGTCGTCCGCCACGACATCCGAAACGACATCGCGGTCGTGCTCGGGTGGGCGGAACTGCTCTCCGATCACGTCGACGAGGAGGGCGAAGAGCACCTCCAGCGGATCCTCGACAGCGGGGAGCACATCGTCGAGCTCACCGAGACCGCCCGCGACCTCGTGGAGACGGTGACCGAACGCGGGGACCTCGCCGTCGAACCGACCCCGCTGTCCTCGGTCCTCGACACCGAGCTGTCGCTTCGCGAGGAGTCGTTTCCGGAGGCGGAGTTCGTCCTCGAGGACCCGGTTCCGGACGTCGAGGTCGCGGTCAACGGGATGGCCAGCTCGCTGTTCAGGAACCTCCTGAACAACGCCGTCCAGCACAACGACGGCGAGACGCCCGTCGTCAAGGTCTCCTGTGAGGCGCGCCGGGAGGACGTCGTGGTCCGAATCGCCGACGACGGACCCGGAATTCCGGACGCACAGAAGGAGGTCGTGTTCGCGAAAGGCGAGAAGAGTCTCGGGAGTCCCGGGTCGGGACTCGGGCTCCATCTCGTTCGAACGCTGGTCGACCAGTACGGCGGCGACGTCCGGATCGAGGACAACGAGCCGACGGGTGCCGTCTTCGTCGTCTCGCTCCCGCGGGCCGACTGATCGAGTCTCGCCCCCACTGCCGGGACGTCGATCCCTACCAGAACATCTGGTACCGGAGGAGGTACCGGACGATCCCGATGAGGTAGGCGATCAGCCAGAGGAGGACGTAGCCGAAGACGCCGACCCGGAGCCGGCGGCGCCAGCCGGCCATGTTCTCGTGGAGGTCGTCGATCTCGACGTCCGCGGCCGCCCCGTCGGTGTAGAGGTCGTGATCGCGTTTGACCTGGAAGATCCGGACGATGCCGGTGAGCGCGACGGCGAGCATCGCGTACGCCTGGAGGCCGAAGAAGGCGTGGACGACGAGCAGCCCGCCCATCTGGGCGGCCGTGCGGGGGACCATCCAGCCGACCACGGGGAGAGTCGTCAGCGCCAGGCCGACCGCGATGAACTTCAGGTGGTAGACGAGGACGTCCCAGGTGACGACCTCGGTGTCGATCATGATCCAGGCGCCGTAGAGGTAAAAGGGGAAGCTGGCGGTGACGAGGCCGGCGACGACCGTCGCGACCGCCAGCTCCTGGTCCATGTCGGCGCTGGGGTCGCGCGCGGAATAAAGGGCCCGAAACCGGGCCCGGGGCCGGGTCGAAAAGGGTTTTGGCCGTCGGGCCCTGGGTTCGACCGATGGCGGATCCCGGAGACGCCCCCGACCGATCGGGCGAGCGAGCCCCGCCCGAGGACGCGCCCGGCGAGCCCTCCCCGGGGAGCGGGGCCGACGGGGACGCAGAGAGCGTCGAGGCCCTCCGCGAGCGCGTCGAGGAGAAGTACGACTTCGAGGCGTTCGGCCCCCGGGAGATGGCCGAGATTACCCCCGAGGAGTGGGACGTCGCCTTCGACGACGAGAGCTGGATCACCGGCACGGAGCTTCTGGCGCGGGTCGAACGCGAACTCAAGTCCCGGATCGCCAGCCGGGAAGTCTTCGCGTCCCTGGAGTACGCCGAAGTCGAGGGCGAGCGGGCGCTGGTCGCCTACTCGGACACCGACTACGCGATCGTCTTCCCCGATGGAAGCGTCGAGGGTCGGGGGACGATCGTCCGGGACGTCAAGCCGACGGTCGCGCTCTGTTCGATGGACGACTACGAGGTCGACGACCCGCCCGAGGACTGGCGACTGCCCGACCCCGACTCGATCCCGGACTCGGGAAGCGAGGTAGGCAACTGGATGCTCCAGTTGCTCGCGGCCACCCAGCTGCTCGTGGGGCTTGGAACCTTAGTTGCCTGGCCGATCCTCGGCGCCCGGGACAACATGGTCCTGCTCGTGGTGGGTCTGGGCTTCACCGCCGTCGGCCTCGTCCTCTTCTTGATGGTCGCGAACGCCCGACTCTCCGAGAAGTTCCGCCTCCGGGAGTACAAGGGACGGCTCCGCTCGACCGGGGCGGCCTCGGCCGACCGGCCCGACTTCCTCCCGATCGAGGACGACGCGTTCGAGGGGAGCGAGCCGGCCCTCTCCGGCGAGGACGAGGGGTCGAAACCCCGGGATGACGGCCCGGTCGGCCGGTAACGGGAGCCGGTTCCCGGAGGTGCATCCGGAGGGTTTAAGCGAACAGGTTCCTGAACCCATCGTGTATGAACAGACGGGAGGCTCTGGTAGCGGTCGGCAGCGTTCTCGGTGCCGGCTCGGCCGTGACTGCCGTGATGCCCGTCGGGGCCCAGGAGGACGGGAGCGGGGGCAACGAGAGCGGCGGTAACGAGACGGGAGGCGGGAGCGGCGGAAACGAAACGCAGGGCGGGGGCAACGAGAGCGGCGGCGGAAACCAAAGCGGCAACGCAAGCGGCGGTGGCGGAGGCGGCGCCACGGAGACGGTCAACGTCGTCGACAACGCCTTCGAACCCGCCGAACTCACCATCGAGCCCGGGACGACCGTCGAGTGGGCCTGGCAGGGAACCCAGGCCCAGCACAACGTCGTCCCCGACTCCCAGCCCGAGGGCGCCGGCTGGGAGGGACACACCTCCCTCGAGAGCGGCGACTTTTCCTTTTCGTCGACGTTCGAGACGGAAGGCGACTACGAGTACATCTGTGAGCCCCACGTCTCCCAGGGGATGACCGGCACCATCACCGTCACCACCGACACGGGCGGGGGGCAGGCCGAGGCCGACGTCGACATCCACGACCTCGGCGTCCCGATCCAGAAGCAGTACGTCGGGGTCGCGAGTTTCCTCGCGACGTTCGTCTCGCTGGTCTTTACGTTCTACCTGCTGAAGTACGGCGAGTCGGCGAACACCAGCAGTCCGGGGAGGGATCGCTAAATGTCCTCCTCCGGAAGCACCTACGGCGACATCCACCGCTACGAACCCCCCCGCGAGAGCACGGTCGCCGCGATCGCGATCGTCCTGCTCACCTTCGTCCAGATGATCTTCGTCGCGCTGTTCGTCTACGGGCTCGCGGACCAGTGGGCGATCGGCTCCCAGGCCGGAGGGACCGGGAACATGTTCCTCGGCTTCCTGCTGGCCGCGATCTTCGTCAATCTCGGATTCATCCTCATGCTCTATCGCAAGGAGTTCCTCCCCGACGTGATGATCGTCAAGAAACGACGCCGGAAGTGGGAGGACGTCCACATCCGCGAGGACCAGGCCGAGGGACGGACCCTCGCCGACGAAACCGGCGCGTGGGACACGGTCAAACGCGCGATTTACCCATACTACAAACGATAACAATGGCAGACGACGACAACTATCCGGTCGAATCCGATCGCCGTCGCTTCGTCAAGGGCGTCGTCGGCGGCGGCGTGCTCTCGGGGCTACTCACCGTCGGCGCCGCGAGCGTGACGATGGCGACGACTCCCTCCGGCGGCGGCGGCGGGAGAATGGACTACCGCGGCGCCGTCCGGGAGATGGGGCCGGCCCCGCGCGGGCTCCCCCAGATCCCGATCGAGATCGACGACGAGGGCTACCTCCAGGGCATCTGGCCCGAGCCCGAAACCGTCGAGCAAGGCAGCACCGAGTACCAGGTCTCCCGAACCGAGATCGCCGGCACGGAGTACTCGACGGAGTGGTACCAGTACTGTGGCGTCCAGACGTTCCCGGGGATCGCCCCCGACGCCGACGGCCAGGACGCCTACTTCCGGTACGACACCTCCGCCTCCGGGGACTACCCGTGGATGGAGGAGGTAAGCGGAGGCGACCGGATCCACATCGAGGACCTCGAGGGCTACGAGGACTGGGGCAACGGCATCGGCGAGGACGGGCTGGGCAAGCCCGCCACCGCGACCTGGCGCTCCCAGAACGTCGCCGCCGAGAACACGATCCCCATCATCGTCATCCGGTCGACCCGGATCGAGGAAATGGCCCAGGACGACGAATGGGTCGCTGAAACGTGCCCGCAGGGCTGTGTCGCTTACCTCAACAAGTGTACCCACTTCTGTTGTGTCCCCGGCTACAAGCGCCTGGGCGAGTCGGGCAACTACGGGAACGGCGACGACAGGATCTACTGTAACTGCCACCAGTCGGTGTACAACCCCTTCGATATCACCGAACAGCAACTCATCGCGCTCCCGCGCCCGGAGGGCGACGACGAATGAGCTTAGAGCCGAAGGACGAACACGATCACAACGCCTGGCTCGCCGAGCGCGACCTCTCAGTCATCGAGAAGACGTATCTGACGACGCTGGTCTGGCTCGACCGGCGCCTCCGGCTCGTCGACTATCTGGAGATCTTAGAGAACATGTACTACAAGATCAACCTCCAGATGCCAAAGAGCCACACCGAACAGTACAACCTGGACAACAAGTTCTGGTACTGGTATCCCCTCTACGCGCTGGGCTCGTTTTCTTTACTGGCCTATCTCGTCGCGGCGATCAGCGGGGCCTTACTCGGGTTCTACTACGCGCCCGCGACCGCCGGGGAGACCCCCGCGGCGTACGCGACGATCTCGACGATCATGATGGACCAGAACTTCGGGTTCATGCTCCGGAGCATCCACCGGTGGTCGGCCCAGGTGATGGCCGCCGTCGTCTTCCTCCACATGATCCGGGTCTACTTCACGGGCGCCTACAAAGAGCCCCGGGAGGTCAACTGGCTGATCGGCGTCGTCCTGCTCGCGCTGACCGTCGGCTTCGGCTACACCGGCTACCTGCTGCCCTGGAACCAGCTGGCGTTCTGGGCCGGCCAGATCGGCGTCGAGATGGCGCTTGCCGTCCCGGTCGTCGGCGAGTGGGGCGCCCAGCTGATCTTCGGCGGCTTCAGCCTGAGCCAGTCGACGCTCCAGCGGATGTACATCCTCCACGTGTTCGTCCTCCCGTTCGTTGTGACGGGACTGATCGTGCTCCACATCGGCATCGTCTGGATGCAGGGCATCGCGGAACCCCACTGATACAATGAGCGACAACCAAGACCCACAGACCGACGGCAGCGGCCCCGGAATCGTCGCGCCCGACGACGAGACGCCCACCTGGCGCGAACGGAAGGAACGCCGGACCGGCCTCTCGCGGCTCACCTACGAGTACTTCGAGCGCTCCCGCCGCGAGGACCAGGACCTCCGCCAGGAGTCGACCTACGTCGAACGCGACGTGCTCGGCTTTCCCGCCTGGCCCCACGAGACGGTCCGGAACCTCGCGATCTCGAGTTTCTTCGTCGGGATGCTGGTGTTCCTGGCGGCGATGCTCCCGCCCCACCTCGGGGACGTGGCCAACCCCGCCCAGACGCCCTCCGTCATCATCCCCGACTGGTATCTCTACTGGTCGTTCGGCCTGTTGAAGCTCGGCCCGCTCAACCCCGAGCTGTCGATCCTGGGCGGCGAGAAGCTCATGTCCGACGAGTTCTACGGCGTGCTCGCGAACGTCGCCGTCGTCGGCGTGATCGCAATCGTTCCCTTCCTCAACAAGGGCAGCGCCCGGCGCCCGGTCGAGCAGCCGTTCTGGACGGCCGTCGGCGTCGCCGGCGTCACCTTCGCGTTCACGATGAGCGTGGTGGCGGTCCAGAACCTCGTCCCGTTCAGCCACGGGATCACGTTCGACCTCTCGTTCCTGTTGCCGCTGGTGGCGGGAACGATCGCGTACTCGGTACTGAAGGCGATGCGCGAGGGGTACATGTACGACCTGAACCGACGGTACTACCGCCTCAGGCCGCCGAAGTAGTGCGAGCACCCGAATGACCGATCGAGACGGAAGGGACGGAACGACCGATGAGGCCGGAGAGAACGCGGACGACGGCCCGGATCGACACGACGTCGTCGTCCCGCTCAGGCTCTACAAGACCGTCACCGTTTTCTCGACGCTGATCGCCATCGTCTCGATTCTCGCGGGGTTTGCCCTGTTGGACGCCGCGACGAACCGTGCCCAGGCCGACATCGGCGAGATCGGCGTCGGGCTCTCGATCGTGGGCGTCGCCCTGATCGCGACCGGCGCGCTCACCTACGCGTTCTCGACGCGGTTTCGGGCCGCCGGGATGGGAAACGCTAAAGACGAGCCCGACGAAGGATCGACTACGAACAATGGCCGATGAATTCATCAAGGGGTTTGCCATCCTCACTGGGGGGTTGCTCATATGGTTGGTGTTCGCTGGCTGGTTCAACACCCCGAGCTTCTACGATACGCAGCTCATCGCACCGAACCCGGAGGATCCCGGCACCTACGCGGCCGTCGCGCTCGTGATCAAGGACGCGATGTTGTACTTCGCGCTGGTCGGAGCGTTCACCTTCTGGGTGCTCGTCCCGACCGGACGGCGCGCCCGGGAGTACTACGCGGAGACCGACAGCTGAACGCGCGGTCTCGAGTCCGGTCCGAACTGGTTTTCGGTGGTGACCGAACCCGGGAGCGCCCGCGTCGTCCGCGGAAACGGGGAGCCGGCCCGAAGACGAGACCGTCGGTGCTCTCATAGGGTCGGTCACAAGTCAGTGTCCCGTCGATCGAAACACGGCACTGCGAGACCGGCAGATCGTCGTAACGACCCTCTCGGCTGTGTTCGAGCCGAAGCCTCCCAAGGGGTGAACGAGTCGCTCGATGCTGCCCGGTCTTTGACGGGGACGCCACGAGTGACTGGAACTGAAGCGACGACCGTGCGCCGAGAACCGGGATCGAAGCCCCTCCCGGACCGAGGGGCGTCTGGGAGGAACGGGGAGAGGTCACACGATCGCGTCCCAGACCGGACTGACGATGAAGAAAAGCGACTGGTAGGCGATGTAGGCGAAGACGAGCGCCGACGCGAACAGCGCGCCGTTCGGGCGCTCGATGGGCCGCTCAGTGCGCGCCTCGACGAGGCGGGCCTCGAACTCGAAGACGTCGGCGATCACGAGCGCGAGGACGAGGGTCGTCAGGACGACGCCGCCGTGGAGGTGGACCGTGATGTAGTAGAACGACCCGAGCACGAGCGCGACGTTCGTGGCGTCGAGGGCGGTGCTCCGGGTGATCGCCTCGGCGCCGCCCTCGCGTGCGGCGCTGGCGTAGTCGCGGTAGGCGAGCGCGCGGATCGCGAGGTTCGCAACCACGACGACGAGCAGGACGAACTCGATGGCCGCGACGCCGCTGACCACCTCCTGGGCGAGGACGTCGATCGGCCCGAACAGCGATGACGTGATCATACCCGAAACACGGTGGTTCGACCATTAGAGTGTTTCCAATGTGGACGGGTGCCAACGGTCGTCGGCCGGTGCGTCCACATCCGGTTCACTCGAGGCCGGGGTCAGCGACCACCGCGAGGTTGCCGTCGGTGCCGATCGAGACCGGCGAGCCGACGCCGACGGTGGCGACGGTCCGGTCGTCGGCCTGGAGGGAGACGGCTCCCTCGTCGCGTTCGACGGCGAGCGCGAGGGCGTCGTCGGGGAGGATCCACTGCTTGGTCTTCGTGACGAAGGGGGCGACCGGAACGACGGCGACGCCCGCGAGGGACGCCGAGAGCACCGGGGCGCCGGCGGCGCTCGCGTAGCCGTGGCTCCCCTGGGGGGTCGCGACGACGACGCCGTCGGCCCGGAACCGCGCGACCGTCTCCCCCCGGCTCGAGACGCTGTACTCCGAGATGCGCGCGGGTTCGGCGGTCAGGAGGCCGACGTCGAAAAACGCTCGCTTGGAAACCCCCTCCGTCTCGACCCGGAGGACCGGCCGGCGGACCGTCCGCGGGTTGCCCGGGAGGGCGTCCCGGACCGCTTCCGGAAGCCGGTCGGGCGCGACCGAGGGGACGCCATCGATCCCGACGGCGAGGACCGGGGCGTCCACGCCCGCCCGGGCGACCGCCGACAGGGAGGGCTCGTCCGGACAGACGACGACGTCGGGCGCTCGCTCGAGATCCGGGGCCGGGCCGACCACCAGTCGCCCGCCCTCTCTCTCGACCGTCTCCGAGAGGGCGTCGAGCTCGAGTGAGGAGCCGCCACTCTCGCCCTCGACGACGGCAACGCGGCTCTCCCCCTCGTTCGCCCGCCCCGGCGGTCCCATACGGGCCGTTCCGGCGCGCCGGTCAAAAGCATGCGGTTTGGATGCCGGGACGTCGAACTGAATCTTTTTCACCCCGCTCCGTGACCGGCCCGTATGCGGGAGACGCTCGCGGCGTGGCGGCCGGCGATCGACGACGCGATCGCCGACCTGCTCCCACGGGAAATCGACGCCGACTACCTCGAGGACTTCTTCGGCGCGCCCACCTACGTGTACGACCCCGAAAGCATCCAGCGGGGCCTCGCGGACCCGGTTTGGGACCTGCTCGACCGGGGCGGGAAACGCTGGCGGGCCGTCCTCTTTCTGGTCCTCGTCGAGGGGTTCGGCGAGGACCCCGAGGAACTCCTCGCTTACGCCTGCATCCCCGAGATCCTCCACAACGGGACGATCATCGTCGACGACGTCGAGGACGAGGCCGCGATCCGCCGGGGCGAGCCCGCCCTCCACCGCGTCTACGGCGAGGACGTCGCGCTGAACGCCGGCAACGCGCTGTACTTTCTCCCCCTGAAAGTTCTCGAACGCGATCCGGGCGACCTCCCCGCCGAGGCCCGGCTGGCGGCCTACGAGATGCTCACCCACGAACTCAACCGGACCCACCTCGGCCAGGGAATGGACATCGCCTGGCACAACGAGCGCGACGTCCGGATCTCCCGGGCGGAGTACCTCGAGATGTGTGCGTGCAAGACGGGCTGTCTCGGCCGGATCGTCGCCCGTCTGGCGGCGATCGTCGCCGGGCAGTCCGAAGCAATCGAGCGCCACGCCGCCGCCTACGCCGAACTCACCTCGGTCGCCTTCCAGATCGGCGACGACATCTTGGACGTCGAGAACTCCCTCGGCCGGGCCGGCGACTTCGGCAAGGAGTTCGGCAACGACGTCCGGGAGGGCAAGAAGACGCTGCTGGCGATCCACGCCCTCGAGGAGGCCGACCCCGCCGACGCGGAGCGCCTCCGGGGGATCCTCGGTGCCGACACGAACACCGACGAGGAGATCCGGGAGGCCCTCGCGATCCTCGAGTCGGCCGGCAGCGTCGAGTACGCCCGCGAGCGCGCCCTCGAGCTGGCCGCCGAGGCCAGAGAGCACGTCGATGCCCTCGGGGTCGACCCTGACACGGCGGAGAAACTCGCGGCGTTCACGACGTTCGTCATCGACCGGGACGCCTGAGCTATCGGACGTCGGGGCCGCTCTCGTCGGGGCGGCCGACGAGTTCGAGTTCGATCTCCAACCCCTCGTCGCCGACGCCCTCGAACTCGATCTCGAGTTCGGCGGGCTCGCCGAACGCGAAGGGGAGTTCCCAGTCGTCGCCCTTGATCGTCAGCTCCTCGCCGTCGCGGAGTTGGTTCCCGAGGTCGATCAGGAACCGGCCCGCTTCCTCCGTCGAGAGGCGGTACTCGCGTTCGAAGTTCCGGCCGGGTCGGATCGTCGTCCGTCCTTCCGGGTCGTCGTCGGAATCGGTCATGAACGGGTGAGGAGTGGCGACGAGGATAGCGGTTGCGGTCCGCCCGGTCACCGCGACCCGCATCGTCTACGTCGGGGCGAGCCGGACGATCGGGGCGTCCTCGGCGTCGACGGCGACGTAGACGACGCTCGAATCGCCGACGACGACGTCCCGGACGCGCCACCCGCGATCGACCAGCAGCGGCTCTCGCTCCCGGACGGAGACGTCGTCGGTCCCCGCCCCTTCGACGGAAAAGCGCCCAAGGTATCCCTCGGCCAGGTTGCCGACGAGGAGGTCGCCCTGCCACGGGAGGGCCGTCCCGTCGTAGAACGCGGCGCCGCTCGGCGGGAACCCGCCCGAGCCACACTCCCAGTAGTGGACGGGCTCGACCGTCCCCTCGCGTTCGTCGGGGCGGTCGCCGACGGGGTCGTCGGTGCCGTACTCGCAGGCGTAGGTCGCGACCGGCCAGCCGTAGTTGCCGCCCGCCTCGAGCCGATTGATCTCGTCGCCGTCCTCCTCGCCGTGTTCGGCCTGCCAGATCCCGCCGGTTTCGGGGTGGACCGCCATCGCCTGGGGGTTCCGGTGGCCGTAGCTGTAGATCGCCTCCCGGACGGCCTCATCGCCGCCGACGAACGGGTTATCCTCGGGGATCGAGCCGTCCGGACGGAGCCGCAGCGTCGTCCCGAGATCCGTCCCCAGGTCCTGGGCGACGTGGTCCGGGCCGAACTCCTTTGACTGGCGGTCGCCGACGGTCACGTAGAGCATCCCGTCGGCGCCGAAGACGGCCCGGGAGCCGTAGTGGCCGCTCGAGCCCGCGGCGTCGGCGACGTACAGTTCCTCGAAGCCCTCTACGGCCATCGCCTCGGCGTCGAACCGGCCTCGCCCGAGGTGGGTTGCCGACTCTCCGTCGCCGGTCCCGGCGGCGTAGGTGAGGTAGATCCAGGGCTCCTCGTCGAAGTCGGGGGCCAACTCGACGTCGAGCAGGCCGCCCTGCCCCTCCGGGAGGACCTCCGGCACGCCGTCGATCGGGTCGACGTCCCCGGAGTCCGGATCGATTCGGACGAGCCGACCCTCGCGCTCGGTGACGAGGAGCCCGCCCGGCGGGAGAATTGCGATCGCCCACGGGTGGGACAGCCCGGTCGCGACCTCCGTGACCGCGAGGGAGGGTTCCTCGGGGTCCGGGTCCGCCTCGGATTCGGTGCCTCCGGACTCGTCCTCGGACCCCTCTCCGTCGCGTCCGTCCTCCGTTTCGTCGTCTACGGAACCCGCGGGATCGTCTTCCCGATCCGCCGCGGACCCGCTTGCGTCATCGTCGAACCCGAGACAGCCGGTAGCGGGAACGGGCGCGATCGCCGCCCCGAGAAGGACCGCCCGTCGCGAGTACCGGGAGGAGGTCATCGGGACCGAATGGGGGTCCCCGCCGTATCACGCTTCCGGGGGAGGAGGTCAGTCGTCGCCGACCTGGGCAGCGATGTCGTCGACGACGTCGGGGTTGCGCAGGGTGGAGGTGTCCCCGAGGTCGTTGCCGCTGGCGAGGTCCTCGAGGAGTCGGCGCATGATCTTGCCCGATCTGGTTTTGGGGAGTTCGGGCGTGAAGACGACCTCTTCGGGGCGGGCGATGGGACCGATGGCCTCCTCGACGCCTTCGACGATGCGCTCGCGGAGGTCGTCGCTTCCCTCGTAGTCGTCCTCAACGATGACGTAGGCGTAGACGGCTTCGCCCTTGAGGTCGTGGTCGCCGCCGACGACGGCGGCTTCGGCGACGCCCTCGGTGCCGACGATGGCGCTTTCGATCTCCATCGTGCCCAGGCGGTGGCCCGAAACGTTGATGACGTCGTCGACGCGCCCGAGGATGGTGATATACCCATCCGAGTCGATCTTGGCACCGTCCTCGGGGAAGTAGACCCACTCGTCGGCGTCGGGATCCGAATACTCGCGCCAGTACTCTTCGAGGAAGCGCTCGTCGTTGTTGTAGAGCGTCCGGAGCATCCCGGGCCAGGGGTTGTCGACCGTGAGATAGCCCGCGTCACCCGCCTCTACCTCATCGCCGCCCGAATCGACGATCCGGGCGTCGATGCCGGGCAGTGGCGGGCCCGCCGACCCGGGCTTCATCGTCCCGATGCCCGGGAGCGTGGTGATCATCATGCCGCCGGTTTCGGTTTGCCACCAGGTATCGACGATCGGGCATTCCTCGCCACCGACATGGGTATAGTACCACTTCCAAGCACGAGGATTGATCGGCTCGCCCACGGTGCCGAGCAATCGGAGCGAGGAGAGGTCGTGTTCTTTGGGGTAGTCCTGGCCCCACTTCATGAACGCCCGAATCGCGGTGGGCGCCGTATAGAAGATATCGACGCCATAGTCCTCGACGAGCTCCCAGAGCCGATCTTTCTCGGGGTAGTCCGGAGTTCCCTCGTACATTACGCTCGTCGTCCCCAACGCGAGCGGACCGTAGACGATGTACGAATGGCCCGTGATCCAGCCGATGTCCGCGGCACACCAGTAGGTATCGTCGGGCTCGACGTCCAGAACCGCGTGGGAGGTCCACGCAGCGTAGGAGAGATACCCCCCGGTGGTGTGTTTGACGCCCTTTGGCTCTCCAGTGGTTCCGGAGGTGTACATGAGAAAGAGCATGTCCTCGGCGTCCCGGGAGACCGGATCGACCGACGCGCCCTCCTGCTCGGCGAGCAACTCGTCGTAATCGTACTGGTTCTCACCGAGCGAGTGCTCGAGTTCGTCTCCGAGCCGATCGACGACGACGGTAGTAGTATCGCCGTCGACGCTTTCGAGGCCCTCGTCGGCCTTCTCCTTGTGATCCAGCGCATCGCCCCGACGGTAGTAGCCGTCACAGGTGACGAGATGATCGCTGTCGGCGGCGTTCATCCGGGTGGCGAGTGCATCCGCCGAAAAGCCCGCGAAGACGACTGAGTGGGGCGCGCCGATGCGCGCACACGCGAGCATGGCGATCGGGAGTTCGGGGATCATCGGCAAGTAGAGCGTCACCACGTCGTCCTCCGCGACGCCGAGCTCCCGAAGGACGGCCGCGAACTCCTCGACCTCGCCCAGCAACTCCTCGTAGGTGAACTCGCGGGTGTCGCCCAACTCTCCTTCCCACTGGATGGCGAGCTCGTCGCCCCGGCCCTCCTCGACGTGTCGGTCCAGACAGTTCGCCGAGGCGTTCAACTCCCCGCCCGTAAACCACTCGTAGAACGGTTCGTCGCCGTCGTCGAGTACGGTGTCGTACTCCTGGTCCCACGAGAGCAGGTCGGCGGCGCGCTCCCAACACTCCGGCCAGTTCTGCTCGAACTCGTCGTAAATCGCGGGATCGGAGACGTTGGCCTGAGAAACGAACTCCGCGGAGGGCTCGAACGTCTCCTGGTCGGCGAGCCGTGCCTCGAGTTCTACCGGTGGGTCGTCGTCGCTTGGCATATCCACGGGATCGTTCATCGGAGGAATAAACGTTCCCCCTCCGGAAGGCGAGCGGGCGGGGAGAGGTCGGTCGCGGGTCGCCGATCAGACGTGGAACTCGAAGCGCGCGCCGCCCTCCTCGCTCTCCCCGACCCGGACCGTCCAGTCGTGGGCGTCGGCGACCTCCTCGACGATCGAGAGCCCGATCCCGGTCCCCTCCGCGCTCGTCGTGTAGCCCTGCTCGAAGACCGCCGTCCGGGCGTCCTCGGGGATCCCCTCGCCGCTGTCCTCGACGTAGAACCCCTCGCCGTCCTCAAGGCCGCCCACGCGGACGGTGACGTCGTTCCCGCCGTGTTCGACGGCGTCATCGCGAGCCTGCGAGCGATGGCTCGGGGAACCGTGTTCGACGGCGTTCCGAAAGAGGTTCTCCAGCAGGGAGGCCAGCCGGCTCCGGTCGGCGTCGATCGATCCCGGCGCCTCGACGGTCAGATCCGCGTCGTCGGTCCTGACCCAGCCCCAGGTCTCCCGGACGACCTCTTCGACCGAAAGCCGCCGCGTCGTTCCGAGCCCGCCTTCCTGCTGGGCGAGCTCGAGCATGTCCTCGATGAGCTCCTCCATCCGATCCAGTGACTCCGCGAGTTCCTCGACCCGTTCGTCCCCGTCTCCGTCCTCGTTCTCGGCGGCGATGAGTTCGGTGTACCCCTGGGCGACGTTCAACGGGTTCCGCAGGTCGTGGCTGAGGACGCTCGCGAACCGCTCCAAGCGTTCGTTCTGGTCCTCGAGGCGTTCCTCCTGGGCTTTCTCCCGGGAGACGTCCCGGAAGATCCCGGTGAACAGCCGTTCGCCCCGGAACTCGTGTTCCCGGAGGCTGATCGTGACCGGGACCTCGTGGCCGTCCTCGTGGCGGGCGGGGAGCTCGACGCCGTCCCAGTCGATGTTTCGCTCGCCGGTCTCGATGTATTGCTGGAGGCGACGTTCGTGGACCGCCTTCAGGCGATCGGGGATGATCTCGAGCTTCGAGCTGCCGACGAGTTCGGCGGGCTCGTAGCCGAGGATCCGCTCGATCGCCGGGTTGGCAAAGAGGATCGTGCTCTCGGCGTCGATCGTGAGGATCCCCTCGGAGGTGTTCTCGACCAGGGTTCGGAAGAACGCCTCGTCGGCGTCCCGGAGCCGGGGATGGAGCAGATCCGCGATCGATTCTTCCTCGCGTGTCGCCTCGTCACCGCTCGTCATCTCGACCCCCTCCGGAGCGCCGGCGACGTTCGATCCCACCACCGTCGGGTCCGCGAGTGACGTCGGAGGCGTTCATGAACTGTCCCTACGCCCCGTAGGGGCGGGTCGGTACTTGAATAACGATGGTCGAGTCGGTGCATGGGGTAGCGTCACACTCCCTTCGGTGTCGTCTCCGTATCGGGCCCGGTCCCCGCAACCGTCCGGGTCATCGGCATCTCGAGCAGCGTGAGGAGCCCACACAGCGCCCCGGTGTGGGCGCCACCGGCCGCGTGTTCGCGATGGGTTTCGAGAACGCGCCCGTAGTCGATCCCGGGGAGCGCCCGGATCGTCGCCTCGTTGGCCCGGAGATACGGGCCGACCCACTCCTGGCCGCGCAGCCGGGCCGCGTTCCCGTCCCCGGGCGATCGCAGCGCGGAGCCGACCGCGCCGAGGCGGTGGAGCCACCGCGGGCGCGAGACGGCGATCCCGGTCCGGTCGTGGGGGATCGCGGCGAGGTCGGGGGCGAGCCGGGAGAGCGCGCGCCCGACGACGTCGTACCGGAGGCCGTGGGACCGCGGGAGCTCGAGCGAGAGGTCGACGAGCCGCCGGTCCAGAAACGGGTAGACCGTCGGCAGGACCTGTTCGTCGGCGTAGCGGTCGAACGACGTCTCGTTGGTCAGCGGGAACCAGAAGCCAAACCGGGCGAGCGCGCTCGCCGAGGGGTACGCCACGCCGTGGTCCTCGACTCCCTCCCCGGTCGGAACGACCTCCCCGGCGAGGGTCCTCGAGAGGACCGGCTCGGCGAAGGGGACCGACCGTGGCGTCTGCCAGTCGAGGTACGCCTCCCGGTTCTCGACCCGGCGCTCGATCGGTACCGGGATCGAGAGCCCCGGAAACGGGCGGTGGGTCGGCGTCGCCCACCCCTTGAACAGCACGTCGGCGTACAGCCCCGAGACGAGCGCATCGACTTCCTCCCGGAGGCGGTCGGCGACGCCGAGGGTTCGACCCTCGTTGAACCAGCCGACGAAGTTCGCGTGGGGGGCGATATCGGACAGCAACGTCCGGTAGCGGTCGCTGCCGGCGGGAAGGCGCGCGAACCGCAGGCCTGCCCGGGCTGCGACCCGGCTCGCGACGGCGACCTCCCTCGAGCCGTCGTCGAAGCCGTAGACCCGCTCGACCCTTCCCAGTGCCGTCAGGAGCCGCGAGTCGCTCCCTCCCGAGAGCAACAGGCCGTGATCGCGACCGGGTCGGAGCCGATCGGCGAGGGCCGCCCGGAACCGCTCGACGAACCGGTCGACGAACGCCCCGATCGGCCGGTCGGCGGGCCGGTAGGTCGGCTCCCGGTAGCGCCGGCTCTCGACTCCCTCCGGCCCGATCGTCGTCACCGATGCCGGCGGAAGCCGCTCGACTCCCTCGAGGGGCGTCCTGATCCCCCGGACGGTGCCGGTGGCGAGGTACTCGGCGAGGGGTGCGGGCTCGAACCCCGTCTCGACCGCCGGGTGGCGGGCGAGGGGCTGGATCGCGGTCGCACAGAGCAGCCAGCCCTCCCCCCGGTAGCAGTAGACGGGCCGGCTCCCCAGACGGTCGGTGACGACGTGGAGCCGACGGCGCTCGCGGTCGACGACCAGACAGACGAACTCGCCGTTCAGCCCCGCGAGCCCGTCGAGCCCGTCGGCGGCGTACTGCTCGGCACAGAACTCCCCGGTCGACGTCCCGGGTGGCCGGCGCTCGTAGCCGTCCCCCCGTTCCCCGCTGTAGACCGGCCCGACGACGTGGAGAGTGGTGTCTCCACCGGGAACGGCTGCCGGATCGTCCTCCCGACGGCGCACGCGGCCCGCGACGCTCGCGAACGGTTCCCGGACGGAGACTCTCGCCCCGGAACCGAGCCCGTCGACGACCGGCGCCACCGGCGGGCGGTCGTGGCCGTACGCCCAACAGAGCCCGACCATCACCTCGCCGCCCTCGCCGTCCGGACGGCTCGACTTCGCTCCCGACACGGGGCGGGGACGGGGTTCGATCCGTTCACTGTTCGTGCTTCGAACGTCGTCCCTCCACCGCATGAGCGCGCCACCTAACCAGTGAGGTCCCGGCGACGCCCGGCGGGGACGACGGCTACCCGCCGGAGCCGCTCGCGTCGGCCGCCTCTCCCGGAGCCGGCCTCGAGAAGGGTCGATGGCTGGAGACGTCCACGGGGCCCGAGAGGGCGACCGTCGTCCCGCGTGCTATCGCTGGCCGGCACCGTCCGTCTGGAGGCCGTACTCGCCCAACAGCCCGCTCACGGCCGACTCCATCCATCCGATTCGCGTCGGGAGGTCGGTGTCGTCCTCGGTGACCTCCACGATGTATCCGGGCCGGTCGAGCTCGCCGACGACCTTGTGGGCCAGCATCGGCTCCGAGCCGTCGATCGTCGCTCCGACCGTGAACTCGTAGGACTCGGGATACGCGTCGCGAACGCCCCTGTTCAGCGCGGCGACGGTCTGCTCGGCCGGCTCGAGCGCGGCGGTCGACGGTGCCGAGAAGATCGCCTGTCCGTAGCCGTCGAACGCGGTCTCGGCGCCCCAGATCCCCCGGGAGCTGTGCATGTCGATCACGATCCCCGGGTCGTGCATCTCCACGACCTCCCAGATGTCACGGGCGAGCCCGGATCCGGGCTCGCTCCCGGTCGGGAACTGCCGGTTCAGGTGTCCGACGGCTCCGTGGCGGGTTCCGCGCCGGATCGCGTCCGCGTCGGCCTCGGGGATCACCACCAGTCGGCCCCGCTCGAGTCCCCAGTCGAGCATCCGGGCGCCGACCTCGTACCCCGCGGCCTCGTCGCCGTGGATGCCGCCGACCACGACGGCTGTCGGTCCGGCCCGTCTCCCGTCGATCACGTGAATCGACGTCTCGTACGGCGTGTTCGCCTGGATGGTGTAGACGACGCTCGAGACCGAACACGACTCCGATGCGCTCACAGTGCCCGCAGCTCCGCCCACTCCGGCGAGAACGCCGGCAGTTCCGGCCAGAAACCGCCGGCGCGACGGCTCGGGAGCCGACCGGACGGCCGACGTCTTCGAACCGAGCTCGCTCGCGCATTTCTCGATGAACGGTAACATTCGAGCCGACGGTCGGATCGTTCCCAGTTAATGACCACGATAGCAGATAGCTTTGCCCAATTACCAATGGTTAGATGGGGTGAATTTCGGCGCTAGCGACCGTTCAGGCGACTTCGAGACGATAATCGTGTGGGGTAAGAAAAACCGATACGGGCTTTCGTCGCCTCACCGCTTCCGGATCGAGGGTGTTCGAACCTGAGGATGCAAGCCGGTGGAGGGATTTGAACCCTCGGCCTAATCCTTACGAAGGATTCGCTCTGCCAGTCTGAGCTACACCGGCGCATCCGAACATACGCCCGACGCCGGGCATAAGGATTGCGAATCCCCCCTGCTACGCGGCGATCACCGCTCGAGGCGGACGTCGAGACAGACGTTCTCCTCGTGGGGCGCGTACGACCGGACCGTGTGCCGGGTTTCGACGGTGACCTCGTACTCCCCGCCCGCGGCCGCTCGGATCGCCCGCTCGCCGGGGCCGAACGGGTCCTTCTCGTGCTGGATGTCGTAGTAGTGGATCACGCAGTCGTCGCCCGCCAGCGCGATCGCGGTCTCGAGGAACTCGTCGGCGCTGTGGGGGAGGTTCATCACGATCCGGTCGGCCCAGTCCCCGTAGTCGTCGGCGGCCTCGCGGACGTCGCCTTCGATCGCCGTCACCCGATCGGCGACCCCGTTTCGCCGGGCGTTCTCCCGGAGGTACTCGATCGCGCGCCCGTTGACGTCACAGCCCACGGCCGTCGCCCCCCGCTTTGCGGCCGGGATCACGAACGGGCCGACGCCGGCGAACATGTCGAAGACCCGCTCGCCCTCCCGTATTTGCTCCGTAACACGATGGCGCTCGGTCGCCAGCCGCGGCGAGAAGTAGACCGCAGCGAGGTCGAGGAGGTACTCGCAGCCGTACTCGCGGTGGACCGTCTCGGTTCCCTCCCCGGCCAGCAGTTCCCACTCCCGGACCCGCTTCTCGCCTTTCACCTTCGAGGCCTTGTTCAGGACGGTTTCGACGGGGAGATCCGACTCGACGACCGCGCGAGCGATCGCGCGGGCCCGCTCGGGGTCGTCCTCGTCGATCAGGACGACGTCGCCGATGCGTTCGTAGGAGGGCTCGGAGCCGAGCAGGTCCGCGGGGGTCGTCTGGCGCTCGCGCTCCCCGACCGCGTGGGTGGCGAGCTCGAGGCCCTCGGGGACAGCAGCGGGGTCGGTGACGGGGATGTAGAGGTGGCCGTCCTCACCGGCGATCTCGTAGCTCTCGGCGATCAGCTCCGCCTCGGCGAGCTCACGACGGGTCGCCTCGCCCTCGGCGCGGGGGACCCGGACGCAGGCGACGGGCGTCTCCGCCTCGCCGCCGGCGGCGTCGTTTTCGTCTCCGTCTCCGTTCGGGGCCCCCGAGTCCATATCTCGAGTACCGGATCGCCGACCCTAACGCTGACGCATCAGGCCTCGATCAGTTCGACGAGGTTCCCCTCGGGATCCCGGACGAAGAGGATGGTCGACCCGGTCTCGGTCGTCCGTGGCTCGCTCACCGTCTCGACGTCGTCGGGCAGGTCGGCATAGAAGGCCGCGACGTCCTCGACGGCGAGGCCGAGGTGGCTCGCGCCGGGCTGATCGACGCGCTCGCGAGAGCGCTCCTCGCCGGCGGGGTCGTAGGAGACGAGTTCGACCCGGGCGCCGTCGGCGTCGAGGTGGACGAAGCGCCCGGTCGCGCCCTCGATGCCGACCGCGGTCGCGAAGGCCTCTCCCGAGACGGTAAAGCGATCGAGCACGGGGAGGCCGAGGACGTCCCGGTAGAAGCCGAGACAGCGATCGAGGTCCGAGACGGTGATGCCGACGTGGTGGGCGCGCGTGGATTCCGACATACGAGAGTGCCCGTAGGGCGCTCGCAAAAACGCTTCGTCCCGGATGTGGTTCCGTGGATTTCGGCCGGATCCGGACGGCCCCGAACGGTCCCGGGCGGTATATGGCCCTCGGGACGTAATCGAGGGCATGCTCACCTTCATCGGCCTCGGACTCTACGACGAGCGTTCGATCACCGTCGAGGGCCGGGAGGCGCTCAGGGACGCCGACCGGGCGTTCGCCGAACGCTACACCAGCCACCTCGTCGGCGCCTCCATGGCGGATCTCGAGGCTCACCACGGCACGCCCATCGAGGTCCGCGGCCGCGAGGGCGTCGAGCGCGACCCCGAACCGATCCTCGCGGCCGCCGATGGAGGGGAGGTCGCCTTCCTCACCGCGGGCGACACGATGATCTCGACGACCCACGTCGACCTCCGTCTGCGGGCTCACGACCGCGGGATCGACACGCGAGTGATCCACGGCGTCACGGCACAGACCGCCGCGAGCGCGCTCACGGGCCTCCAGAACTACCGCTTCGGCCGGGCGACCACTCTCCCCTTCCCCTACGCCCACGGCGCCGACGGCCTGCCCGAGAGCGTCACCGCCCCGATAGCGGACAACCGCGAGCGAGGGCTGCACACGGTCGTCTACCTCGACATCAAGGTCGGCGAGGAGGCGCGTCGGTCGCCGAACGTCACTGGCGGGGACGGCGATGGCGCCGAGGAACTCGCCGAATACATGACGGCCGATGTCGCCGCTTCCCTGCTCGCGGCGGCGTACCCCGAGGTCGTCGGCGTCGCCGTCGCCCGCGCGGGCAGCCCCGATCCCCTGGTCGTCGCCGCACCCCTCGCCGAGCTCGCCGACCGCGAGTTCGGCGACCCCCTTCATCTGCTCGTGATTCCCGGAAAGTGCCACCCGATCGAGGCCGATGCCCTGGTCTCGCTCGCGGGCGCGGACCGCGGGGACCTCGATACGGTCTGACGATCCGGAGCTTCCGACCGCGTCAGTCCAGCCGGGAGACGACGGCCTCCGTCACGTCGTCGGTCGAGGCGTCCCCGCCGAGGTCGGGCGTTCGCGGTCCCTCCGAGAGGACCGTTTTCATCGCCTCCCGGACTGCGCCTCCCTCCTCGTCGTGGCCGAGGTATTCTAAGAGCATCGCCGCCGAGAAGATCGCCGCGGCAGGGTTGGCGACGCCCTCGCCGGCGATGTCGGGTGCCGAGCCGTGGACGGGCTCGAACAGCGCCCGGTCGGGGCCGACGTTTGCGGAGGGGAGCATTCCGAGACCGCCGACCAGCCCCGCCGCCAGATCCGAGAGCACGTCGCCTGCGAGGTTAGGGCAGACGACGACGGCGAACTCGTCGGGCTCGAGACAGACTCGGGTCGCGAAGGCGTCCATCAGCACCTCCTCGCAGTCGACCCCTCGGTCGTCGGCGACCCCGATGACGGCGTCCCGGAAGCGGCCGTCGGTCTCGCGCATCACGTTCGCCTTGTGGGCGACGTGAAACCCCTCGTACTCTCCCTCGTCGACGTACTCGCAGGCGAACTCCGCGAGGCGCTCGGAGGCCGAGGTCGTGACGACCCTGGTCAGCGTCGAGAGATCGCCGGAGAGTCGGCTCTCGTGGCCCGAATAGACGCCCTCGGTGTTCTCTCTGAGGAAGACGAGGTCGGTCTCGGGGCGGACGGAATCGACCCCCGGGTACGCGCGGGCCGGCCGGACGTTGACGAACGAGCCGACGGCCTCCCGGAGCGGGAGGATGACGTCGGCGGCGGTCTCGCCCGCGGCTCCGAACAGCGTCGCGTCCGCCTCGGCCGCGAGGTCGTAGGTCTCGGAGGGGAGGGCCGCGCCCGTCTCCGTGGCGACGCGGTCGCCCGCCTTCCCGTCCACGAACTCGAACTCGGGGCCGGTCGCCTTGAGGACGGACACTGCGGCGGGGGTCACTTCCCGGCCGATCCCGTCGCCGGGAATGACGGCGATCTCGGTTGGCATGGCCGTACCTCACAGGGGGGCAAAAAGAGGGTGTCGATCGCGTGTCCGCCGCCTTCGGGGCCGCCATCCCTACCGGAATCGAGGACGACCCGCTCGTCGTCCCGGCCCAACGACCGGAGCGGCCGCCCGAACACGGTCCGATCCGACTACGACAGCGCCGGCAGATACTCCCCGTTTGCCGCCAGCAGATCGTCTACCATCGCGTCCGCCTCCTCCAAGGTACAGACCGCGCTCGTCAGCGGGTCGAGCTTGATGGCCCGACGGAGTGCCGCCTCGTCGCCCTCCGTGGCCGCCTGAACCCCCAGGGCCTGGACGTTGACGTTCGTCCGGTTCAGCGCCGCGAGCTGGGCGGGGAGGTCGCCAGCCGAACACGGGTGGACGCCGGTCCCGTCCACGAGAGAGGGCACCTCGACCAGCGCGTCTGCGGGGAGGTTCGAGATCAGCGCACCCGCCCGCGAGCCGGCCGTGTTCGGGACGTTCAGGTTCATCCGGCGGACCGCGCCGGTCTCCAAGGAATGGACGATCCGGGCGGCGTACTCGTCGCTGCGGTCGAGTTGGGTGTCCATCGCCTCGGGGTCGAACGCCTCGCCCGGGTCGATCGAACTCCACTGTTCTAAGTACTCGCCCGTCGGCAGCCAGCAGACCGGCGAGTACTCGAACTCCTCGGGGTCCGCCCGGTAGCTGCTCCGGTCGATGAGGTCGTCGATCTCCTCCTCGCTTTGCCGGAAATAGGGGAGATACTCCGAGAGGTGCTGGCTCGACTCCGTGATGAACGAGCCGAAGTGATCCATCGTCTCGAAGCGGACGACGTCGTCGGCGTACGCCTCGCCCCGCTTGGCGAGGACCGCCTCGAGATCCGGATAGAGATCTCTGCCGTCGTGTTCGAGTTCGAGAAACCACGCCATGTGGTTGATGCCGGCGACCCAGTACTCGATCTCGTCAGACGGAACCCCGACGTAGCTCGCGAGGTCGTGGGCCGTGCCCTGGACGCTGTGACAGATGCCGTAGACGTCGATTTCGGTCTCCGCCGCGACCGCCCAGCAGACCATCGCCATCGGGTTCGTATGCTGGAGCAGCGGGGCGTCGGGACAGAGCTCCTCCATGTCCCGAGCGAGGTCGACCATCGTCGGGATCGTCCGCAGTGCTCGAAAGACCCCGCCCGGACCCAACGTGTCGCCGACGGCCTGGTAGACGCCGTACTCCTCGGGGATCTCGATCTCGTTGCGAAACGGCTCCTCGCCGCCGACGTGGATCGCACAGATTACGTAGTCGGCGTCCGCGAGGGCCTCGCGCCGATCGGTCGTCGCCTCGACCGTCGCCGGCAGGTCGTTCGCCTCGACCAGCCGGCGGGCCATCGCCTCGCTTTCGGCCAGCCGGTCGTCGTCGATGTCCATCAGGGCAAGCGTCGCGCCCTGGAGCGCGGGAAAGGAGAGGAGGTCGCGGACGAGTGTCTGCGTGAAGGTGATGCTGCCGGCGCCGATGAAGGCGATCCTCGTCATGCCCTGGATCCACATACCACCGCCCTAAACGTTGCTATCGCGTGGCGCGATCCCCGTCCGGTCAGGGCGCGTAGTAGTACTCGCCCTCGCGTTTCTGCTGGCTGTCAAGTTGCGAGCCGGGCTTGTTGATCCGGGGTCGGGACGTCCGCTCGTCCCGGCGGAAGGTCACCTCCAGGTTCGCGAGGAAGTCGTTCATCCCCGAACGCATCGCCTGGGGAGTGCCCGCGTGACCCTCCACGGCGGGTTCGCCCTCGAAGACCATCAGCCGGTCTGCGAGCAGGTCGATCATGTAGATGTCGTGATCGATGACCAGCACCGTCGCGTCCTGTTGTTCTGCGTACCGCCGGATCGCGCGGGTCGCCTGGACCCGCTGTTCGACGTCCAAGTGGGCGGAGGGCTCGTCGAGCAGGTAGAGGTCGGCCGACTCCGAGAGGCAGGCCGCGATCGCGACCCGCTGGCGCTCGCCGCCCGAGAGGTCCGAGAGGTTCTGCTCCATGATGCGCTCGAGCTGGAGCGGTTGGGCGATCTCGGTGGTCCAGTACGAGGAGCCGAACTGGTCGGTGATCGAGGAGAGAAAGGCGTCCACCCGCATCCGCTGGTCGATCGTGACGTACTGGGGTTTGTAGGAGATGTCCAGATCGAGGTCGGCGTCTCCCTCGTCGGGTTCCAGCTCTCCCGTCAGCAACCGGGCGAACGTGGACTTCCCGATCCCGTTCGGGCCGACGATCCCCAGGACCTCATTCTCGTGGATCTCGCCGCCCTCGACGGTAAGGGAGAACTCGCCGTCGCCGTAGGACTTCGAGATATCGGGGTAGGAGACCAGAGTGTCGCCGCGTTCGACGGTCCGGGGGGCGTGTTCCTCGAACCCGATCGCCTCGGGGCGGATCCGCATGTTCTCGTTGTCGAGGTAGCCCCCGAGGTACTCGTTGATTCCATTGCGGACGGATTTCGGCGAGGTGATCACGCCGTAGGCGCCGGGTTCGCCGTAGGCGACGTGGAGGGTGTCCGCGAGCAGGTCGAGGATCGCGAGGTCGTGTTCGACGACCAGCATCGACTTGTCCTCCTCGGCGGCGAGTTCCCGGATCAGCCGTGCGGCGATCACCCGCTGGCCGATGTCGAGGTAGGGGGTGATCTCGTCTAAGAAGTAGAAGTCGGTGTCCCGCGCCAGGGTCGCGGCGAGCGCGACCCGCTGGAGTTCGCCGCCCGAGAGGTCATCGATCGCCTGGTCGAGTACGGGTTCGATCGAGAGCCGGGAGGCGAGTTCCTCCAAGACGCCGCGTTCGTCCGCCCTTTCGAGCAACTCGCGGGTGTTGCCCTCGAACTGCTCGGGGATCTGATCGACGTACTGTGGTTTGCGTGCGACGGTGATCTCGCCGTCGCGGATCGACTCGATGTAGTCCTGCAGTTCGGTCCCTCGATAGGCATCCAGAACCGCGTCCCAGCCCGGCGGCTCTTCGTGTTCGCCCAGGTTGGGCTCGAGTTCGCCCGCCAGGATCCGGACGGCGGTCGTTTTCCCGATGCCGTTGGGTCCCAGAATGCCCGTCACCTTCCCCTCCTCGGGGACGGGAAGCCCGTAGAGCGCGAAGGCGTTCTCGCCGTAGCGGTGGGCCGGCTGGTCGTCGAGTTCCTGGGGGAGATTGAGGATCTCGATGGCGTCGAAGGGACACTTCTCGACGCAGATCCCGCAGGTCTCGCCCAGACAGATCTCCTCGCTGATCCGGATCTGGTCGGGTTGGCCCTCCGCCGTCTCCTCGCCCCGGAGGGTGATACACTCCTTGCCCGTTCGATTCGGCGGACAGAAGTTCTTGCACTCGTAGTTACACCGGTCGGGCTGACACCGGTCGAGATCGACGACGGCGATGCTGTCGTCGGCCATCAGCCCGTGTACTCCGTCGTGAGCAGGATTCCCCACGTGATGAACCACAGCGAGAAGGTCATCAGGGTGATGAAGAGGTAGTGTTTGACCCCGAACTCATCGTCGCCGTAGATTCCGAGCGCCTGGATCAGCGGGAACTGGAGGACGATCGTCCCGACGACGATCAGGAGCGCCCGGGTGTCGGTCGCGGCCGTCGCCGGCGCGGCGTCGCCCGTGATGATCGAGGAGGCGATCGCCGCCCCGATGCCGAGCAGAGCCGCGAACGACGTCACGCCGATCGAGCGGACGTGCTCGCGTCGGTCGCTGAGCGATTCGGTCGCCATGTCCGTGAGTCCGACCCGGGCGTTCAAAAGCCGTTCGGGTTCGCTGGCGAGCCCTCCCGCGCCGACGGAACGCGACCGTCCCCTTTATGGCCGTGAACGTTCAATTAGTCGTACAATGGTGCGGAGATCCCGGTCGCGGTCGCGCGGGGGCGGGGGAGCCCTTTCCCGCCGGGCCCTTCTCGGCGGCGGAGTGGTCGCCGTCGGTGGGGCCGGACTCGTGGCCCGCTCGGGCGCGTTCTCACAGAGCACTGCGACCCGGGAGGCGAGCATCGACTCTGCCGGCGACGACGAGGCGTTGGTCGGGGTCGCGGTCGCGTCCGTCGTCGCCGGGGAGGACGACCAGGAACTGGCGACGATCACGAACAACGCGGGCCGGGAGCTCTCGGTCACGGTGACGCTTGCCGACCCCGAGGACGGCGAGGTCGGAGAGCCGGCGGCGACGATCGGGCCCGACGACGAGCACACGTTTTCAGTTTCAGTCGCCCGGGGCATCGATACCGGTGAGAAGGCACTCCCGTTCGATATCGAGGCGACCGGCGACGACTCCTTTCACGCCACGATGGAACGGCGGGCGGACGTCGAGGCGGGCGAGGAGCCCGGCGAGCCGACCCTCAAGCGGAAGATTATCGACGAGACGAAGAACACCAACGCCGCGTTCACCATCGAGTACGACGTCGAATCGGTGGCCGACTTCGACCGCCTCGAACTGGACGTCGAGAACGCGAGCGTCGGCTGGATCGCGGGCGAGTCGTTCGTCCGCGAGAGCCCCGAGGGCGTGCTCTCCTATCCCTCGAGCGGCCACGACGGCGGCGCCGAGGGCCACACCTACACGTTCACGTTCCGGGTCTACGACTCGAACGGGGTAGTGCTCACCCGAAGCACCGAACGGGTCGCCGGCGAGGAGAGCGACGACGACGACGGGATCGGCGGCGCGGACGACCCCGAGCTCGAGTGGTTCGCCGTCGAGGACGACAGCAGCCCCCAGCACGGGACGACGCTGGCAGTCGAGTACCAGACCGCCGTCGCCGATCCCGACCGGTTCGGGTCGGTCCGCGTCGAGTTCGACACCGACGCCGATCCGGGCGGACACTGGGCCGACGAGACGATCTACGGCGAGGGGTCGAGCGATACCGTGACCCACACGAGGGACGGCACCGTCGGCTCGACCTACGAGGTGACCGTCGCCGTCGAACGACCCAGCGGGGTCACGGTCGACTCGGGGACGGTCACGATCGAATCGGGCTCGAACGAGACGATCGACTGGCCGTAGTCGCTCGGTTTTCCCGTTCGAACGTCGGACTACGGCGGCCGATCGCCGGCTCCGAGCCGGCTCCGGCGGTTCTCGACGGTGTGGACGGCCGCCGATATCCCGAAGAGCGCGACGAGCAGCGTCGCCCAGCCGAGGGTCGGAACGGTCTCGGTGGGGACGACCTCGAGCCAGAGGCCGGCGATCACGGCGCCCGCGACCGCCGAGAGTCCGAGGTAGTAGACGCCCCAGGGGATCGAGTCGCCGGGAACGATGTCGAGATAGACGTCGAGGTCGGCGGCGGAGTCGGTGAGTGCGATCGTCCGGTCGTCGAACTCGACCATGTTCGCGCGTTCGAGGGTCGGCAGGTGGGTCTGCTGGAGGGAGGTGTAGACCCGCTTTCGCTCGGCGGAAGTGAGTTCCGCGACCTCCTTGTCGAGTTCCCAGGCCGCGACGTGCTCGGCGAGGTCGCCGAGTTCCACGGGGTCGTCCTGCTGTTTGCAGTAGTGGATCGCGTACCGCCGGCGGTGGTTGCTGAGCAGGTCGAAGATCTCGCCGCGGGTCGGCCGGTCGTCCGTTTCGGACTCCGGGCCCGGGGCCGATTCGTTTTCACCCTTCTCCTTCCCTTCTGTCAGCGCCATCGACTCCTCACTTTTCGTGAAAATCAGACGGGAGAGGTATAAGTCTAGCGACCGTTCCGGCACCGTTTCGGCAACAGTTGTCGGAGAAAGGCCGGCTTGAAACGGCTCTGGCCCGGCCAGACGACGTTCTGGCGACTCAATACAAAGGGGAGTGGGTCCCAAGGAGGGGATACACCATGAGGATGAACAGACGGAACGTGCTCGCGGGAATCGGTATGACGGTCGTTGCCGGCGGCGGCGCCCTCGCGTCGGGCGCGTTCAGCCAGGTGGAAGCGGATCGATCGGTGAGCGTCACCACGGCGGGCGACGGGAGCGCACTCCTCCAGTTCGACGTCGACGACAGCTACAACGGGATCGACGACACTGGTGACGGGGTAGTCGCCCTCACGTTCCAGGACATCAACCAGGACGCAGTGACGACCTTCGAGGGCGCGCTGACCGTCACCAACAACGGGAGCGACGACGTGTCGCTCTCGGCCTCGAACGTCCCGGCCGCGATCACGTTTACGGATGCGAACGGAACGGATCTCGCGAACGGCGTGGATATACCGTCCGGCGGAAACAGCGCGAACTTCGACATCGAGATCGATCTGGTCGACAACTCCGAGCCGAGCGACCAGGACATCACGTTCAACGCCCAGGCCCAGAGCAACTGAGCCTCCCGTCACCGACTTCCTTCGTCGGTGAACCGACCGCAAGATCGATCGGATAATACATCCAATGTCCCGAAACACTCGTTTCCTGGCCCTGCTCGCCGTCGTGACGGGCACCACCTTCATCGTGCTCGGTCTGGCGGTGCCGACGGGAGCGATCGTTTCGGGAGCGCCCGACGAGGGTCGGTCGAGAGCCGTCGCCCTCGAGCCCACCTCCGACCACGCCGGACTCTCAGGGGACGAACTCGTCGTCGAACTCGCTAGTGTGAACAGGGACGCGACCTCGAGGTTCGACAGCGTCTTCACGATCACCGCCCGGGAAGCGGGAGCGATCCGCCTCGAGACCGACGTCGAGGGCGTCGCCTTCCATCGGGATGGGCAAGCCATCGCACCGGAGGAACCCCTCCGGCTCGAGGCCGGCGAGACCGTCCCGGTGGGGGTGATCGTCGAGACGGCCGACGCCGACCCCGAGGGCGGGACGTTCACGGTCTACGTCGAGGGCGAGTCCACGGCACCGACCTACGCCGTCGGCAGCCGGATCTTCACGGATCGGTTGACCGCGCTGGTCGCCGTTCCGATCGCCGTCGGGCTCCTCTCGGTCGCCGGGCTCGTCCGCCGTCGCCGGGATCTCTGGCCCGTGCTCCCGTGATAGCGGCCGAAACGTTCATCCGACCTGACACGGTAGCCATCGCCGGAGCAGACGGATGGACGGACTGAGAGGAGACGAATCGTCGCGGCCGATCGCCGGGCGGAGAGTGCCGGACGGGGAGCACCGGGGACGGCGATGAGCGGCGGAAGCCTCCTCGGAAAACTGTTCACGATCGTTTTCGCGATCGTTCTCCTCTCGCTGGTCGTCGGGCAGGTGCTGGGCCAGCCGATACTCCTTGGATACGTCACGACGGGGAGCATGGAGCCGACGATTGACGCCGGCGACGGCTTCGTCGCGATCCCGGCGGCGGTGACGGGCGAGCCCGAACCCGGAGACGTCGTCACCTTCGAGGCGACCGAACTCCACGACGGCGGGCTAACGACCCACCGGATCGTCGGCGAGGCCGAGGGAGGGTACGTCACCCAGGGCGACGCCAACCCCTTCACCGATCAGGACGGCGGGGAGCCGCCCGTTACTGAGGGACAGATCGTCGCGAGCGCCCTCCAGGTCGGGGACACCGTCGTGACGATCCCCCACCTCGGGACCGCGGTCATGGGGATCGGGTCGGTCCTCGAGACCGGATACGCCGCCGTCGCCTCGACGCTCGGCTTCACGACGACGCCCGACGGCGAGGGCGGCGGGGCGGTGCTGGTCGGTCTCGGGGTCGTTCTGGTCGGCCTCGGCGCCCTCTTTGGTTCCGGCCGGGACGTCGGCCGTTCGACGGCCCGGGAGAACGTGCTCGCGGTCCGGGTCGCGATCGCAGCCGTCCTCGTCGTTTTCGTCGCCGTCGCGACGGTCGCGATGGTCGTCCCCGCGGGGGTCTACGAGTACGAGGTCGTGAGCACGACCGAGCCGACCGACGATCCCCAGGTGCTCGCACCCGGCGAGTCCGGCGAGCTGGCCCGGACCGTCGACAACGCGGGCTTCGTTCCGACCGTCGCCATCGTCGAACCGCAGAGCCTCGGGATCGCCTCCGAGCCCGACCGCCTGACCGTCGGCGCCCGGGGGGAGGCCGAGACGACGGTCACGCTGACCGCGCCTGAGGAGGAAGGCGAGTACGTCCGCCACGTCGGCGAGTACCGCTACCTGCTCGTCCTCCCGCCGTCGGTCCTCGCCGCGCTCCACGGCGTCCACCCGCTCGTCGCGATCGCCGCCGTCGACGCCGTCGTCGTCGCCGTCGTCGTCGTGACGATGGTCGCGCTCCTGGGATCGGGTGATCTCCGATTTCGCCGGCCCGGCGGGAACGTCCCCGCCAGGCGCCGCCTCGAGCGCAAACTCCGGAAGTGGCGCTGAAGCGCCGTCGGCGAAACACTAGTATTATATCTCGTGAATGTCTGTAATTGAGTATACTGGTTCGGGGGACCGACTCCCCCGATTCGGGAGGGAGGACACGTGATCGACAACCCGCGGATCGATCTCCTGGTCGCCAGACACGGGCGAGCGATCGCGATCGCCGCGGTCGCCGTCGGCGTCCTCGCGCTAGTCGCGACCGGCTGGGCGGCCGCGAACCCACAGACGACGACCGCGCCCGCCGGGGTCGCCGAGGATCGCGTCGAGACCGAGGTCGCCACGAGCGCCGAGGTCGTCCGGGACGGCCTCTGGGAGTCGGGAACGGAACTCCGGGACAACCCCCTCTACACCCGCAACGACACCCCCGTCGTCGCCGTCGAACCCCGGACGACCGTTCCCGAGGACAGCGAGGTGACGGTCGATCACGTCGTTTCGATCTGCTACGAGGCGGTCCGCGACGAGACCGTCTTCTGGGAGGACGGTGAGGAGGTGCTGAACGAAACGGTGACCGCCGAGGGCGGCGTCGCGACCTCGAGCACCGAGATCGACGTCGAGTCGGTCGCCGACCGCCGCGAGGCGATCGAAGCGGACCTCGGCGACGTCGGGACGGTCGCGCTCTCGGTCGTCGTCGACGTCCGGTACTCGGGCGACCTCGACGGCGGCTACGAACTCTCCACGCCCCTCGCGATGGACGAGGAGGCCTACTGGTTCGAGGAATCGATGTCGGAGTCGGTGAGCCACGACCGGGCGGCCGGAGCGGAGACCACCGAGCCCCGGAGCACGCTCGTCGCGGGATTCGGCCTGCTCGCGCTCGCGGCGTTCGGCGTCGCGGCCGTCGTCGCCCGGCGAGGAACGGTCGACCCCGACGTCGCCCGGCGCCGGCTCCACGAGCGCCGACACGCCGAGTGGATCTCCCACGGGACGATCCCGATGTGGATCGGCGACCACCACGTCGCACTGGACACCTTAGAGGACGTCGTCGACGTTGCGATCGACACCAACGAGCGGGTGGTCCACGACCGCGACCGGGAGCTGTTCGCGGTCGTCAGCGACGACGTCGTCTACTACTACAGCGAGCGGGGCCTCTGGGAGGAGACCGCCTGGCCCGACTTCGACCTGCAAAGCGGGGAGCGCCCGCCGATGCCCGACGACGCCGGAGGGAAGACCGCGAGACCCCCGGAAATGGACGGCGGGAGCCCGGCCCTCGAGGGCGACGGCTCCGCGTCCGTTCCGGGCGGGACCGACCCGGCTTCCGACGACGACTCGCTGCCCGATCCCGACGACGACGACGCCTGGGAACAGCTCTGATCCCCGACCCAGGTAGACTCAACTTTTATACTGCTGGGACGTTTCGATTCGCAACGATGGCCGACACCGACGGGGAGGACATGACGGACCTGCCGCCGAGCGCCAAACTCGTTTTCAAGGTGCTCGAGTACGACGGGCCCCTGACCCAGAAACAGATCGTCGAGGAATCGATGCTGTCGGCGCGAACGGTCCGCTACGCTCTCGAACGCCTCGAGGGGATCGGGATCGTCGACGAGGACAT
The DNA here is from genome assembly GCF_020177375.1 of Saliphagus infecundisoli. GTDB lineage: Archaea > Halobacteriota > Halobacteria > Halobacteriales > Natrialbaceae > Saliphagus > Saliphagus infecundisoli. Next base: position 220,729 of record NZ_JAIWHV010000001.1, read on the forward strand.
CTACTTCGCGGACGCCCGACAGAGCCTCTATCGGATCGACGAGCCGGTCGCAGCCGACGGCTACGGCGCCGACGAGAAGCGCGAGGACGCCTGCTGTGCGGGCGGCCAGTAGCACCACAGTTATTTTCCGGCACTCGGGGAGTTCGTGTATGGACAAGGACACCCTGCCCCGCTGGGGCTGGCTGCTCGCCGCGCTCTTTGCCGCCGCGATCACGGCGTCGCTCGCGAACGTCGCGCTGTTCCGGCCGATCGGCCTCCCCCAGTCCTACGACGTCGTCACCACGATCGCGCTGATGGCGCCCGTGCTCATCTACGTCGGGCTCTGGCACGACGACGAGCGCCAGGCCTACTGGACCAACTCGCGGCCGAAGATCGTCGGCGACGCCGTCTTTACCCTTCTGGGGGCCCTGCTCGGCGCCGGCTTCGCCATCGCCGCGCTGATCGACGTCGGGATCCCGCGGCTCGCGACCGACGTGATCGCGATGCTCGCGGGCTTTCTCCTCGCCTGGGGTCTGTTCTGGTGGCGCAATACGGAACTCTACCGGGAGGACGACACACGCTAAGGGATTTCAGGGCCGACCGGTTACGACGGCACGACCGTGATCGGCTCCTGGCGGTCGATCGCGTCCTCTAACTCCTCGGCGATCGCACTCCCCCGCGACACCTGGATCTCTCCCCCGCGGCTCACCGTCGCGGTAAACAGGTAGTCGCCGCCGGCACGGATCTCGACGGTCTCACCCTGGTTGCCCTCGACGGGGACGACGACGTGTCTGGAGGTGATCTCGGGGGTGGTGATCCGGCCCTCGGGCTGTCCGGCGCTCCCGCCGCCGGCGGCGCCCGATCCGCTTGAGCCGTCTGAAGCAGCCCCGCCGGAGTGGGGGTTCTCGTCGTGGGTCCGGACGTCGATGTCGATCCCCAGCCTGTTCTCGATGTCGGTGATCCGGCCGCCGCCTTTCCCGATCACCGTCGAGATGTCGTCGTCGTCGACGTAGACGACCGCTCGGTCCTGGCCCGAGAGCTGGACGTCGACGTAGCCTCTGGCGACCGAGCGGATCTCGCGTTCGATCTCGCCTTTCGCGAGGCGATCGACGCCCGACTCGGTTCCGGGCCCACCGTCCTCGTCGTCGAGAGGGACGGTGACGACCTGGCGGTTGAAGGTGTAGATCTCGTACTCGGGCTCGCCGCTTTCGAACTCCGAGACGAGGATCACCGGCCGGGCTAAGTCCTCCTCGGTGAGCCCCGCGGGCACCTTCACCTCGGTCGTGACGTCGTACACCTTCGCGACCTCGCCGGCCTCGATGTAGACGACCGTGTCGACGACCTGGGGGATCATCCCCAGTTCGACCCGTCCCACGAGGCGCTGGAGGGCGTCGATCGCCCGGGTGGCGTGGACGACGCCGATCATCCCTACCCCGGCGAGGCGCATGTCCGCGAAGACCTCGAAGTCGTCGGTCTTGCGGACCTCGTCGTAGATGGTGTAGTCGGGCCGGACCATCAACAGGGCGTCGGCCGTCTTCGCCATCTCGCCGCCCAACTCGGTGTACTGGGTGATCTCCGGGCCGACCTGGAGGTCGCGGGGCTTCTCCATCGTCTTGACCGCGTACTCCTCGTCGTTCAGGTACCTGGCGACCGCCTGGGCGAACGTAGACTTGCCCGCGCCGGGCGCCCCCGAGATGAGCACGCCCCGCTGGTGCTCGCCGAGTCGGTCCTTGAGTTCCTCTGCGTGTTCGTAGTCCTCGATGTCGGTCTGTGCGATCGGCTTGACCGCGGTGATCTCGATGCCGTCGGAAAAGGGCGGTCTGGCGATCGCGATCCGGTAGTCCCGGAACTGGACGATCTTCATGCCGGGTTCCGAGAGCTCGACGAAGCCGCCGCTTGCCTCCTTGGCGCCGTCGACGACCTCGCGGGCGTACTCGTCCATCTCCTCCTCGGAGAGCGGGTCGTCGGCGATGGCCTCGTAGCGCATCTCGTCGAGTGCGCCCCGCTTTGCCATCGGGCGGGTATCGGTCTTCAGGTGGACGCTCATCGTCTCGTCGTCGAAGAACTCCTCGAGGGCAAGGGTGCCGACCTCGCGGGACTTCGGCGAGATGTAGGCGACCTCCAGGCCCTTCGCTTCTGCCACTTCGGCCTGGACGATGTCACTCGTGACGAAGGTGGCCTTGAGCTCCTCGGCGAGGTCGCGGATCAGCGCGTCGATCTCGCCCTCGGCGGCGTGGCCCCGCTCGATCGCGTCGGGGCGGTCGCCGACGTACTCCAGGTCGATCCGTCTGCCCTCGGCGAGGTCGGCCAGCGTCTGGAGCTCCGAGAGGCCGTCCCAGCCGCTCTCGAGGCCGTCGTTGGCCTGGGCCTCGAGTTCGGCGACGACCGCCTCCGGCACCGAGACTGTCGCTCCCTCGAACGTCACCTCCACGTCCTCTTCGCCCTCGATCGCGGCCGAGACGCGGCCGTCGATGACCACGCTCGTGTCCGGTACGACGTTCATGCCGGCGGATTCGGCCCTCGCGGGTATAAGGCTGCGGAACGCAGGTGACGGGTTCGGCCGCCTGCCCCCGGCAGCAGGCCGACAAAGGAGTTCAGTCGCCGGACGCTCGGTCGAGGGAGGCGACCGTGGCGTCCTCGAAGACCGCCTCGCAGCGACGACCGGGGACGGCGCTACAGACGACGATCCCGGCGTGGACCGGCCCGGTTCGCTCGATCGGGCGCTGGTCGACCGGGGTCCACCGGTCGCCGCCGGGAGAGACGAAACAGGTCAGGCGCTCGCCGAGGAGGTCGGCCCGGAGCCATTCGGCTCCGATCCCCTCGAGCTGGTGGCTGACGCCCGCCTCACCCGGGCGGGTCCGCCACAGTAGCTCCGTGCCGAACTCCGGGGTATCGCCGACGTAGCCGTACGTCGAGGCCCCATCGCGCCCGCTCCGGATCATCACGCCCGCCTTGCTACACGGATCGACGCCCTCGAGGGCGACGAGCCGGGCCCGGACGGTGACGTCGCCGTCGGCGGTCGCGTAGACGAACTGGAGGTCGTTCAGGTCGTCCCGGACGTCGTCGCCGTCGGCGGCGACCGTCCACCGGTTTGCGCCCGGGTCGAACGCGACGGTCCCGCCGGCCTCGAGGTCGCCGATCTCGACGTCGGACTCGAGATCGAGGCGGTCGCCGCGCCCGACGTCCGTGCGCTCATCGGCGGTCGGTGCCGACACGAGCGGACAGTTCCGAAACGAAAAGCGGGCGCCGCCCTCGGCGCTCTCGCCGACCGCCATTTTCCATCCCTGGGCGTCACAGATGTCGGAGACGAGGCCGAGCCCCACGCCGGTCCCCTCCGGGTCGGTGGTGTACCCCGGCTCAAGGACGGTTTCGCGCTCGGACTCGGGGATTCCCCGGCCCGTATCCTCGACGTAGAACCCGTCGTCGAGGGCTCCGATCCGGACGGTCACGTCCTCGCCACTGTTGGCGACGGCGTCATCGCGAGCCTGCGAGCGATTGCTCGTCGGACCGTGTTCCACGGCGTCATCGCGAATCTGCGAGCGGTGGCTCGTGGAACCGTGTTCCACGGCGTTCGTAAAGAGGTTCTCGAGGGCCGGCCGGATCGTCTCCTCGTCGACGGGCGTGTTCGTCGCCGCGGGGAGCCGGTTCTCCAGGGTCGCCTCCCCGGGGTAGACGCTCCAGACGTCCTCGACGACGTCGGCGAGCGACCCGGCCCCGCCGTCGGAACCGCCGGTCGAGCCGTTCGCGACCGTCTCGAGGTCCTCGATCATCTCGTCGATCCGACTGAGTGCCGCCCGAACCCGGTCGAGGTGGTCCTCGTCGCCGGTCTCCTCGGCGAGTTCGAGGTGGCCGGCGGCGACCTGCAGGGGGTTGCGGAGGTCGTGGCGGACGTTTCGGGCGAACGTCTCGAAGCGCTCCCGGAGCTCCTCGAGTTCCCGCTCGCTTCGTTTGAGGTCGGTGACGTCGACGGAGACGCCGACGAGTCCCTCCCGCCCGCCGTCGCTCCAGGGGATCTTCGTCGTCCGGACGGTGTGGGCGGTCGAGTCGTGGTCGTAGCGTTCGTCCTGGCCCCGGATCGACGCTCCGGTCTCGACGACCCGGCGGTCGTCCGCCGTGGTCCGGCGTGCCATCTCCGGGTTCGTCTCCCCGTAGAGGTCGAGGTCCGTCCGGCCGATCGCGTCCTCGGGATCGACGATCCTGGGGGTGGGGGTGGCATGGAGGTATCGCCCCTTCCCGTCCTTGACGTAGACGTTCGGCTCCGGGCCCTCGAGCAGCGCCGTGAGCGCGGCGCGTTCGACGCGGGCCTCCAGTCGCCGTCCGTACGTCTCGAGGCAATCGTCCACGGCGTGGCGCACGGTTTCGAGGGGATCGGCGGGGGTGTAGTAGCCGTCCGCGCCCGCGTTGAGGAGTTTCCGGGGGACTCCCTCGGAGTCGTCGGCGTAGAAGACGACCGGGAACGCGGCGTCGCGGGCGCGGACCTCCCGACAGAGGTCGGTGCCGGTCGTTTCCGGAAGCCGGTCGGCCAGCAGACACCCTACCTCTGGATCGCGGGCGGCATCGACCGCCGCCGCCGGCTCGAGGGATCGAATCTCCGTGGCCCGTCCCTCGAGGAGCGCGTCCCGGAGCTCCGGCGAGCGCACGGAGTCGCCGACGCCGACGACGACCGTCGGCGCGGGAAGGGGCCGGCTCATCGATCCGTCCCGTGGGGCCGGTCGTAGGGCTCCGCCGGCCCTCGAAAACGTCCTCGCTCGTCGCACATGGCCTCCCCTTTCCCTTCTCGGGATATAAGGCTACGGAACGTTCACGATAGTTTATCAGTCGCGGGCGACGACCGTCGAGCGCTCGCGGTAGCGCTCGTAGACGTCCTTGACCCACTCCCGGAAGGCGGGCGTGTCGTTCTCGACGCAGGCGGCGAACGTCCCGTCCTCGTAGCGGCCGACGAGCGCGGTGTCGTCGGTCAGCGTCAGCCCGAAGTCGACGGAGTCCTCGAGCGTCCGGAGGGTGAACGCCCCCGGCGGGGGCTCCTCGGGTTCGGGTACCCGCTCTAGGACCGGCCGGGGCATGATCAGCTCGGTCTCGACGCCGTCGGCCAGGAGCCGTCCGTGGACCTCGATGAAGAGGTCGCTGACGATCGGCGAGATCCCGCGGACCGACGACGTCTCGGAGTCGGTCATCGCCGTCCGGTAGTGGCTGATCGGCGCGTGGGGGTTCGTCGGGGTGGCGACGGTCACCGTCGCCTCCTCCAGCAACAGCGGGTCGAACGCGGGATCCCGGTCGGCGAACGTCCCGACGACCGGACCGTGGCGCTCGAGGGCCGAGAGCCGGTCGAGAAACCGCTTCGCCGACAGGTAGACCAGGTCGCCGACGGCGGTTAGCTCGTAGCGTCCGTCCACCTTCTCGACCCAGCCGAGTTCGCCACACGCGTTGAGGTGGCGCTGGACGGTCACCCGCGAGGCCGACAACTCCTCGGTCAGCCCCCGCGTGTCCGTCGGTTCCTCGTGGAGCGACCCCAACACGTCGAACCGGTGTGGCGACGAGAACAGGTCGGTTCCCCACTCGTATCCCATCGGCCGAACCCATTCGACCGACGAACGTATGCTTTCCGGTCATGATCCGTCGAAGGCGGCGTATCCGGTGGATTCGACCCCTCCATCGGCCGTGTTGGTCGTCCCGTATCCGTTTCAGGGGGTGTTCTCGAGGTCGAAAACGATCACCTCCTGAACGGGAGTGCAGTGGGTAAGGTAAGACCGTACCGAGTGGTACCAGAAACTGGCAGCACGACGACCCCGGTTCGGCCGGCCGCCGAACCCGCTCGATCGTGTGCCTCTGACATCACGGGGTCGGTTGGCCGCCGCCCCCTGTACTTCCTCTCCAGCCGTGGCTCCGCCGGACCCGCTACACTCACGGTCCTGGCCTCGAAAGCCGGTGCCATGGCAACGACGATCGCCGAACTGACCGAGGCCCTCGTCGGGATCGCGAGCCACGACGACGAGACCGCCGCCGGCGACCGCATCGAGGCGTGGCTCGCCGACGAGACGGAAGCGGCGGTCCGCCGCGACGGGATCGGGAACGTGATCGCCCGGCGAGGTGACGATGAAGGGGTCTCGGTCGCGCTCGTCGGCCACCACGACGTCGTCCCGCCCGAGGGGCCCCAGCTCGCCGAGGACGGCAGCTACCGCGTCGAGCGCCGGGAGGGCCGGATCCACGGCCGGGGCGCGGCGGACATGAAGGGCGCGCTCGCGGCGCAGCTGGTCACCTTCCGGGAGGCGGAGCTCCCTCCAGGAATCGAGCTCGTCTTCGCGAGCTTCGTCGGGGAGGAGACCGGCGGCGTCGGCGCCCGGTACGCGATCGACGACGGCTTCCTCCCCGACTACGCCGTCGTCGGCGAGGGCTCGACGAACTACTCGGGGCCGGACGTCACCGACGTCGTCGTCGCCCACCGGGGCCGGCGGGGGAGCACCGTCACCGCCCGCGGGACCGCCGCCCACGCCAGCGAGCCCGAGGCCGGCGAGAACGCGATCTACCGGGCGACGGCGGCGATCGACGCGATCCGGGAACTCGACGTTCCTCCGGTCTCGGTCGCCGGCGGCCGGCTCTCCGGAAGCGTCGTCGTCACCGAGATCGAGGGTGGCTCGGCGATGAACGTCGTTCCCGAGCGGTGTACGCTGACGGTCGACGAGCGGACGGTGCCCGGCGAGCGCGCCGACCTCGACGGTCTGGAACGGTTACCGGGAATCGAGTGGGCGGTCGAACAGGACCTCCCGCCGATGGAGTGCACCGACGAGACGTTCGCCGAGCGGGTCCTCGCGGCCGCCGCCGAGGCCCAGTCGGCCCCTCCCGAACTCGCGACCAAACCCCATGCGACCGACGCGGGCTGGCTCTCGCGGGCGGGGACCGAGTGCGTGATCTGTGGTCCCTCCGAACCCGGCGAGGCCCACACGCGCGAGGAGAGCGTTTCCATCCAGGCCCTCGAGCGGTGTTACCGGATCTATCGCGGGACCGTCGAGTCGTGGCCGGCCCACGGCTGACCTCCCTGGCCGGAACCCCGGCGTTGATGGGACCGGCCCTCGTTCGTCCGCCATGGCGAGCGATCAGCCCTCCGAGACGGGAGAGGACACCTACGAGCAGTTCGAGGAACGCGTCGAGCGCATCAGCAACGTCGGCAACGCCGCCGGAATCCTCCGGTGGGACCAGGAGGTGATGATGCCCGAGGGCGGCACGCCCGCACGGGCCAAACAGCTCTCGACGCTCTCGTCGATCAGTCACGAACTGCTCACTGCCGAGGAAACCGGCGACTATCTCGACGAACTCGAGGGCGAGGACCTCGACGGCGACCGCGAGGCGGTCGTCCGCGAGACCCGCCGGGAGTACGATCGGGCGACGACGGTCCCCGAGGAACTCGTCACCGAGATCTCGGAGACGACCTCGAACGCCCATCCCGTCTGGATGGAGGCCCGCGAGGAGGACGAGTTCTCGACGTTCGCGCCGACCCTCGAGAAACTCGTCTCGCTCAAACGCGAGTACGCCGAGCACATCGACCCCGACGCCGACCCCTACGCCGTCCTCTTCGCCGACTACGAACCGTATCTTGATCTCGAGACCGCAGAGCGAGTCCTGACTCGCCTGCGCGAGGAGCTGGTCCCGCTGATCTCCGCGATCGACGATTCGGATACCGAGATCGAGACCGACGCGTTCTCGGGGGAGTTCGACGACGACACCCAGGAGGAACTCGCCCGCGACGCCCTCGACACGCTGGGCTACGACTGGGACCGGGGCCGGATCGACACCGCCCCCCACCCCTTCTCCTCGGGGACGCAGTTCGACGCCCGCGTGACGACCCGGTTCGACGAGGAGGACCTCTTGGGATCGATCACCTCGACGATCCACGAGTTCGGCCACGCCAACTACACCCTCGGGCTGCCCGACGAGGGCTACGGCACCCCGCTGGGCGAGGCTCGCGACCTGACGGTCCACGAGTCCCAGTCTCGGCTCTGGGAGAACCACGTCGGACGCTCGGAGGCGTTCTGGGAGCGGTTTCTCCCGCAGGTCCGCGAGCGGTTTCCCGAGGTCGAGGCCACCCCCCGGGAGGCCTACGAGTCGGCGAACCAGGTGTACGACGACAACCTCATCCGGGTCGAGGCCGACGAACTCACCTACCACCTCCACATCGTGATCCGCTTCGAGATCGAACGCGACCTCATCGCGGGCGATCTGGACGTCGAGGAGGTCCCGGAGGTCTGGAACGACAAGTACGAGGAATACCTCGGCGTTCGCCCCGAAACCGACGCCGAGGGCTGTCTTCAGGACATCCACTGGTCTCACGGCTCCTTCGGCTACTTCCCGACCTACTCGCTGGGATCGGTGCTGGCCGCTCAACTGTACGACGCCGCCACCGACGCGGTCGGCGACGTCGACTCCCGGGTCCGCGAGGGCGAGTTCGACGAGCTGAACGGCTGGCTCCGCGAGGAGATCCACGCCCACGGCAAGCGTTACACGACCCCCGAACTGATCGAACGGGCGACCGGCAAGGCGTACTCCGCCGACGACTTCCTCGCGTACGCGAAGGCGAAGTACGGCGAGCTCTACGACCTCGAGGCGTACTGAAACCGGCCGGTTCTCGACCCATCCGTTCTCGGACGCCGTGAGCGTCGTTTCCCACTTCGGCAGGCGGGAACACGTCTGCCCGAGACCGATCGAAGCCGACTACTGAACGCTCGCAGTCGTTCGGACCGGGCTGACACCCACTGTGAACCGGAGCGACGACGGGCAAACCACTATCCCGTCGGCGCTGGTAGGACGTCGAACCACGATCCGAATGGCTACCGAGTACGTCTTCATCAGCGACCTTCACATGGGCGGCGACGAGCAACTCACCACGCTCGACTTCGAGGACGAACTCGTCTCGTTTCTCGAGGATCTGAAGGAGGATGGCGGCGACGTCGAGTTGATCATCAACGGCGACGCCTTCGGCCTCTGGGAGTACGCCGAGGCGACGGGCACCGACACGCTCGAGCGGGTGATCGAGGACCACCCGCGCGTCTTCGAGCAGTTCCGGGCGACCGGCGAGGAGATCGACATCACGCTGATCCCGGGCAACCACGACTACGACCTCGCGTGTTACCCCTCCTACGTGGATCGGCTCGCGGAGTACAACCTGACCCTCGAGCCCGAGGTCGCCATTACCAGGGAGGTCGCCGACGGAACGGTCTGGATCGAGCACGGCCAGCAACACGACGCGAACAACCGCATGCCCGACTGGGGCAACCCAGACGCACTGCCAGTTGGCTACTTCGTCGTCCAGCGGGTCGTCGCCGCCGCAGGGCGCTACTCCGAGCACGCTAGAGGCGACTGGCTCCGGGACATCCAGTCGGTCGCGCCGATGGAGGAGATCCCGCGCTGGCTGGTCTCGAACTACTTCTACCGCGAGATGAGCCCGCTGTTGCGAGCGATCGTCGTCCCCCTGTTGCTCTTTTTCAACATCACGATCCTCTACCTGTTCGGTACCGTCCTCGAGACGATCGGTCTCCTCCCGCCGCACGTGTTCACCGACAACCCCCTCATCCGAGCTCTCGGTGCCGCCGATTATCTCCTCGAACTCATCATCGCCATCAACGTCGTCGTCATCGGCATGTTGCTCGTGCTCGCGATCCCGTTCTGGTTTTTCAGGCGGGACCTGCGACGAACCCTCGGGCGCTTCGGCGTCATGCTGTCGGGGGTGCGGGTCGGCCAGGGCGATCGGCCGTTCCTGAACGCGGCCAGGGACGTCTTCGAGTCCCACCCCGACGTGGCCGTCTTCGTCTACGGCCACACCCACCGCGCGTCGCTCACGAAGTGGGGCGACCGCGTCGTCGTCAACACCGGCACCTGGCTGAAGAAGCTCCAGCACGTCGAAACGTGGTTCTCCCGGCTGCCCGGGCTCTACTATCCCTCGTTCCGGCTGAACTACTTCCGGATCTTCCCCGAGGGCGATCGGATCGTCGTCGAGTACGAGGAGATCGAAACGCGCCAACCCCGGGACCTCACCCGGTTTCAACAACTGGTCGCACGCAGACCGCCAGCACCGACGACGATCCCGGAACGCACGGCGGTCGATCCCGCAGGGCCCCTCGAGCTCCCGGACGCGGGATCGGGCCCCGATCCCGAACCGGCGACCGGGGGTGATCCGGAACGCGAACCGACGCGTGCGCCCGACCCCGAGGACGACTAGCTCGTGAGGACCTCGATCACGCCCGCGATGCGGCGCTCGAACTGGCGGAGAACCGCCGCCCCATCGCGTCGGGGAAGCCGTCGCCGCCCCCGCCGGGGGACCGTCGACGACGCCTACTCGTACGGACGCCGCATCGGCGCCGGCGACTCCGTGAACGGTCGCGGTTTCGCCGATCGACCGTTGGACGGACCGTACGAGCCTGCGATAGGTCGCGGCGGGACAGCTATCGGGAGGTGTGAAAAACGGTTATCTCCCGTCGCGTCGTCCGTCTGCAGGTCATGGAACGATACGTAGACGGGTTCGTTCTCGCGGTGCCCAAGGAGAAACTGGACGCCTACCGCGACATGGCGAGCGAGGCCGGGGAGCTGTGGATCGACCACGGCGCGCTCGAGTACTTCGAAGGGGTCGGAGACGACATGGAGCCCGACATGGGCGGGATGGCGGTCCGGACCTTTCCGGAGCTCGCCGACACCGACGAGGACGACGCGGTCGTGTTCTCCTTTATCGTCTTCGAGTCCCGGGAGCACCGCGACGAGGTCAACGCGAAGGTGATGGACGATCCCGCGATGGATCCGGACGCCTTCGACGAGGAGATGCCCTTCGACTCCGAGCGCATGGCCTACGGCGGCTTCCGGTCGATCGTCGGCCACGAGCGGTGATCGACGGAAAACGGCAACCGCACGCGGCGGCGTACGGCCTCGAGTACGCGGCGACGTCCGCCGAACTCTCCGACGTACCGAAATACTGACCCGACGGAAATACGGAAGGGGCCTCCCCCCGAACGGACCGTATGGCATTCGACAGTCTGGCAGGGAGGGCGGTCGTCGTCACTGGCGCGAGTTCGGGCATCGGCGAGGCGACGGTCCACGCGCTCGCAGAGGCCGGCGCGAACGTCGTGTTGGCGGCGAGATCTGGGGAGACGCTCGAGGAAATCGCCGACGACGTCGAGGCCGAGTACGACACGGAAACGCTCGTCGCTCCGACCGACGTCACCGAGGAGGACGCCGTCGAGGCGCTGATCGAGGCGACGGTCTCGGAGTTCGGCGAGCTCTACGGGCTGGTGAACAATGCCGGCCTCGGGCTGGGCGACGACGTCGAGTCGATGGACACCGACGACTTCGCGACGATGCAGGCGGTCAACGTCGACGGCGTCTTCTATGCGACCCGGGCGGCGATCCCCCACGTCCGGGAGTCGGGCGGCCACCTCCTGTTCGTCGGGAGCTTCGCGGGCCACTATCCCCGCCCCGGAAACCCGGTGTATGCGGCGACGAAGTGGTGGGTCCGCGGGTTCGCCCACAGCGTCGCGGGCCAGGTGGGCGAGGAGGGGATCGGCGTCACCGTCGTCAACCCCTCGGAGGTCCGCTCGGAGTTCGGCGGGGGCGACGGCGAGTCCTTTGCCGAACGGTTCGAGCCCGGCGAGGTCACCGAACCCGAGGAGATCGCCGAGGCGATCGCCTTCGCGCTCTCCCAGGAGCGGTCGTCGGCCAGCGAGATCGACCTCTACCGGCGGGACAAGTTCGCGGAGTTCTGAGTCCCTAAAACGGCGGTGCGTGTGCCGGGGATGGAGCCATCCGCCCCGCGTACCTCGATGGAGGCATGAAGATCACCGTTCCCGGACTGCCCGGCGTCTCCTACGACACCGACGCGGAGTCGACCGCGATCAGCGCGACGCTCACCGCCGCCGGACGGAAAGCGCCCAAGCCCCAGGGGTACGCGATCCAGCTCCTGCCCCTGCTGTGGTCGATCGACGTCGACCTCCAGGAAGCCCCCAACGAGCACCCGATCCAGTACCTCCATCCGGAGGGCGTCCACAGCCTCGACGAACTCCCGACGGACCATCGCCTCCGGCGGCTCGCCCGCGAGGCCGACGGCGCCCTCCGCCTCGTGGGGGACGTAAACGCCGAGACCGAAGCCGCGGTCGGCGAGCTCATGGGCCACGAGCGCGCCGACGGCGAGGAGTGGACCGAGATCGAGATCGAGGACGGCGACGCCCGATAAGCACGCACGCCTTTTAGGCTCCGGCACGTCCCTCCGCCATGCGCGTCGTCACGACCCTCCCCTCGGGGACGGAGCTTCTCGCTTCCCTCGGAATCGATCCCGTCGGCGTCTCCCACGAGTGTGACTTCCCCCCCCGGATGGCCGACCGGCCGGCGATCACCCGCTCGCGGATCGACGCCTCGGCGTCGAGCGACGAGATCGACCGACAGGTACTCGAAGCCGAGACGGACGCCGAGGGCGTCTACGAAATCGACTGCGAGACTCTCGAGGAACTCGAGCCCGACCTGATCGTCACCCAGGGGATCTGTGACGTCTGTGCGGTCGATGCCGCGGTCGTCGAGCGCGCGGTCGATCGAATCGAGCCCGACCCCGAAATCCTCTCGACCGACCCGAGCACCGTCGGCGACGTCCTCGCGGATCTCCGGCGGATCGGCCGCGCGGTCGGTCGGGAGGAGTGTGCCGAACGGGTCGCCGGCGATCTGGCGGAGCGCCTCGAGACGGTCCGCGACCGGACTCCCGACGAGGGGCCGCGGGTCGCGGTCCTCGACTGGACCGACCCCGCGATGGTCGCGGGCCACTGGATCCCCGAACTCGTTGCCGCGGCCGGCGGCGAGTACGGGATGGCCGACCCGGGCGACCGCTCGACCCCGCGGGAGTGGGCGGCGATCCGCGAGTACGACCCCGAGGTCCTGGTCGTCGCGCCCTGTGGGTTCGAACTCGATCAGACCGCCGAGAACCGAAGCAATCTCACCGATCGTGAGGGCTGGGACGAGCTTTCGGCGGTTCGGGACGGACAGGTCTGGGCGATGGACGGCCACCACTACGTCAACCGGCCGGGGCCACGCCTCGTCGATACCGCCGAACGTCTCGCGGAGGTCCTCGACCCCGAGCGGTTCGGGTCGCCTCCCGAGTCGGTCGCGGTGCCGTTTCCGGCGCTCGCGGACCTCGACCGGCGCGGGGAGCGTCAGTCCGCGGGAACCGTACACCGGCCCTCGTAGGAGACGTCCCGGATCGACTCGATCTCGGGGTCCTCGCCACAGACCGGACACGCCGGGTTTCGGGCGATCTCGACCGTCTCGAAGGAGAGCCCCATCGCGTCGTAGGTCAGCAGTCGGCCGTCGAGGAGGTCGCCGACGCCGAGCAAGTATTTGACCGCCTCGGTCGCCTGGATCGTGCCGACGGTGCCCGGGAGGACCCCGAGCACGCCGGTGGTCGCACAGTTCGGTACGGTCCCGGGTTCGGGCGCGTCGGGGAACAGACAGCGGTAGCAGGGCCCCTCGCCGTCGTTTTCGAACGTCGTGGCCTGTCCCTCGAAGCGGTAGATCGCACCGTGTGAGAGGGGGATCCCCTCGAGGGCACAGAAGTCGTTACAGAGATAGCGGGTCGCGAAGTTGTCGCTGGCGTCGACGACGACGTCGGCGCCGGCGAGCAGGTCGGGAGCGGTCTCGGCGGTGAGGCGGGTCTCGTGGGCATCGACCCGGATATCGGGATTGAGGTCGGCGACGCGTTCGGCGGCGCTCTCGACTTTCGGTCTGCCGAGGTCTCCCTCGCCGTGGATCACCTGGCGCTGGAGGTTCGAGCGCTCGACGCGGTCGTCGTCGATTATCCCGATCCGGCCGACGCCCGCGGCCGCGAGGTACTGGACGACCGGCGAGCCGAGGCCGCCGGCGCCGACGACGACGACGTGGCCGTCGAGGAGCCGTTTCTGGCCCTCGGGGCCGACCTCGTCCATGATGACGTGGCGGGCGTAGCGCTCGAGGCCGGTCGCGTCGAGAGCCAGATCGGTCATATCCGACCCTGGGCGGGAGCGACCGTAAGTCCGTGGGTCGTGTGTGGCAGGGACTGTCACGACCCAACGATTTATTAGCGTGGTACGCGATACCGTCACTATGGCATCAGCCCCCACCGATGCCGACGACGAGTTGTTCGACGAATTCCTCACGGACCGCGGCCATCAGGTACGACGAGCAGGGTGGGAGCGAGACTATAACAAGAAGAAGTGTCCGGAGTGTTCGGGGCTCCACGATTCGGAGGCGACCTCCTGTAACGTCTGTGGGTGGGCCCCGCGATAGGGCCCGTCGCGACCGCTCCTGAGCCGGCGTTTCCCGACGTAAGAAACCCACGTGACTTATGAGTGTCGGGTCCCTGAACGGGGACAATGGCTCCCACGGAGACGCAGGTGACTCGGTTGTTCGGCGGTCCGGGCAGCGGGAAGACGACGGCACTGCTCGACCACGTCGAGGAGGTCCTCGAGCCGGAGGGCGTCACGTTCCGTGACATCCTCGTCGTCTCCTACACCCGGGCGGCCGCCCAGGAGATCCGCGAGCGCCTCGCCGAGCGCCTGGACGAGAGTCCCCGCGCGCTCCAGGGCAACGTCTGTACGATGCACGCGAAGGCCTACGACCTGCTCGATCTCTCCCGTGGGGACGTCGTCGGCGAGAGCGAGAAGGAGGCGTTCTGCGAGGAGTTCGGCCTCGAGTACGAAGACGAGTACTCGGGTGCGGGCCGGCGGACCGCCCGCTCGACGACGATCGGGAACAAGGTGATCGCGACGAGCCAGTGGCTCCAGCGGACCCGCCGGGAGGTCGGCGACTGGTACGACGTCCCCTTCCAGTGGGACGAAGAGGAAGTGCGGTTGCCGCCGGAGATCGACCCGAACGCCCAGGAGGGCAACAAGTACACGCCGACGTGGCCCTCCGACGACGACCGGATCGACGTCCCCGAGGCGATCCGGGGCTGGCGTTCCTACAAGGGCCGGGAGGGGAAGATCGGCTTCGCGGACATGCTAGAGCGGGTCAAACAGCGCTCGCTGATCCCGAACGTCGAGTATCTGGTGATCGACGAGTTCCAGGACATCACCACCCTCCAGTACGACGTCTACGAGGAGTGGAAGCCCCACGTCGAGCAGGTGTTCATCGCCGGCGACGACGACCAGGTCGTCTACTCCTGGCAGGGCGCCGATCCCGCACTCCTTCTCGACGAGGAGGTCGACGAGGACATCATCCTCCCGAACTCCTACCGGCTGCCCTCGAACGTCCTGAACACCGTCAACCGCGAGATCCGTCACATCGACCACCGCCAGGACAAGGATCTCGAACCGCGCAAGGAAGGCGGCGCCGTCGAGGGCCACCGCAACGCCTCGATGCTCGACGTCGTCCGGATGGTCCGGCGCACCCTCGTCGAGGGCGACGGAACGATCATGGTCCTCTTTCGGGCGCGCTACCAAATGTTCCAGTTCATCGATGAGTTCATCACCGAGGGGGTACCCTTTACCGCCCTCACCGACCAGCGGATGTGGACCGATCGGCTCTCCCAGTACGTAAGCGCCGTCGAGAAAGTCGAGGACGGCGAGGACGTCAACGGACTCGAGGCCCGCCGGCTCGCGGACATGCTGATGGAGTCGGCCTTCGGCACCAACGACCGCGACGCGCTCTTCGATACGATCGACGACCGCGAGGAGGCCGCGGGGGTCGAGGACCTCACTGACCTCTCGATACCCGCCGAGGTGATCACCGACCACGCGCCGTTCATGCCGGGGCCGAACTCCGCCTCGGACATGGTCCGGAAGGTCACCAGCTTCCAGAAGAAGAGCATCAAGTCCTACTTCGCGGTGGGCAGTTACAAGGGGATGGACACCGACCGCGTCCGCGTCGGCACGATCCACTCCGCGAAGGGCCGGGAGGCAGACCACGTCCTCGTCGGCACCGACCTCACCGAGAAGGTCGTCGAGCAGATGGTCGCCACCGTCGACGACCCCACCGCAGTCGAGGGTGTAGAGGAGTTCACGAAGACGACCTCGCCGGTGCCGATCCTCACGGACAACGAACGCCGGGTGTTCTACGTCGGGATGTCGCGGGCCCGCGAGCGACTCGTCCTCCTCGAGAACCTAGTCGACGGCGCTCCGACGCTCCCCATCGACGTCCTGCTCAACAACCGGCCGACCGAGACCGATCTGGAAGAGCTGATCGAGGCGGCAGTCGAGCCCCAGGAGCGGGAGGTCGAGGCCGAAGCACCCTGACTCGCCCTCGCGGACACTGCAGTCGATCGGTTCGGTCGGTGACCCCGGCGGGAACGGTCACTCGCGCGGTTCGTCGGGATCCTTGCTCACCGCGCCGGCGACCCGCTGTGCGACCATGCCCGGGACGTCCCCCGGCAGGGTGACGTATCGCTGGACGAGGACGAGCGCGACCGCGAGCCCGATCAGGACGGCGCCCACGACGGGCTGACCCCGGACGAGGAGGAACTCGAGGCCGGCCAGCGCGGCGGGAATCGCGAACACGAGCACGCCCGCCAGCGAGAGCGTCTCGATGATGCTTGCCATCGGTCGGTGGTCGCTCCGGAGCGATAAAAACGCGCCGACCCCGCTCGGGTACGGTCCCGCACCGAACCGTCACGGTTTCGTGACGCGTTTCGGTATCGGTGGGCATTTCACCACGCCCGCCGACGGTCGGGTATGTTCACGGGAATCGTCGAGGGAACCGGCGAGGTCATCGCCCGGTCGCGGACCGACGACGGGATACGTCTCCGGATCGCGACCGAGGAGGTCGCGGCGGGCCTGGTCGAGGGCCAGAGCATCAGCGTCAGCGGCGCCTGCCTGACGGTCGAACGCTTCGAGGACGGGGCGTGGTTCGAGGCCTTCCTCGCGAGCGAGACCGTAGCGCGGACCTACCTCGGCGATCTGGCGGTCGGCGACCGGATCAATCTCGAACGGGCGATGCCCGCCGACGGCCGGTTCGACGGCCACGTCGTCCAGGGCCACGTCGATGCGGTGGCCCGTCTCGACTCCCGGGAGCCGGTCGGCGACGACTGGCGGTTTGCTTTCGAGCTTCCGGAGGGGTACGACCGCTACGTCGTCGAGAAGGGGTCGATCACGCTCGACGGGATCAGCCTCACGGTCGCCCGTCTCGAGGGCAGTCGGGTCGAGGTCGCGATCGTTCCGACGACCCACGAGCTGACGACGCTCTCGGAGAAGGCGGTCGGCGATCCGGTCCATCTCGAGGTGGACGTGCTCGCGAAGTACGTCGAGGGGTTGCTCGAATCGGGAGTCAGCGGTTGGGCGGATCGATCTCGGTGACCTCGGTCGCGGGGTCGCCCTCGCCGACGCGGTACTGGCGGTAGCGCCGGCGGTAGCGGGTGATCTTCCGGTAGAGGTAGTAGCCGGCGGCGGCGTCGAACGCGACGACGTAGCCGACGAACGCGAGCCCGGGGCCGATCCCGGTCGCGCCCGCGATGAGGTCGGGGGCGACCTGGGCCGTCGAGTTGTAGGTGGCGTGGATGACGGCGGCGACGAGCAGCCCCTTCACGACGAGGGGACCGGCGTTCTCAGGGTTGAACTTCGCGAGCCCGAGGTAGTAGCCCGCGATGGCGGAGTAGATGACGTGGCCCGGGCCGACGAGCGCGCGGACGGTAGTGATCCCGGTCGCGGCGGCGAGCAGCCCCGCCGACCCCTCGACCTCGGCGACGACTCCGGAGATGTAGATCGCGTTCTCGATGGCGGCGAAGCCGAGGCCGGCGACGGCGCCGTACACCGCGCCGTCGATGACCGCGTCGAAGGAGTCGCTCCGGAAGGCGAGGACGCGGACGGCCAGTAGCTTGACGGCCTCCTCTAGGGGGCCGACGATCAGGTAGAAAAAGAGGACCATCCCGACGACCGGGATCGACTGAAGAACGGCGCCGCCGGCGGCGTTGCCCAGGGCGGCGAACGTCGCAAAGAGGATCGTGAGGACGAAGGTGCCGACGAGCAAGGAGAGCGGCTCGCTCGTGGTGACGTCGGCGTACCAGATGTAGGCCGCAAGCGCCAGCGCCGGGACGGCCGACAGCGCGAAGAACGCACCCAGGAACGGCTCCTCGACGACGAGCAGGGCCGGCGAGACGAGAAGGGAGAGCGTGATCAGGGCGGCGACCGCGAGGACGATGCCGCGGAACCCGTAGCTGATCGCGCGGTAGAGCCGGACCGCGAGGCGATCGACGAGAGTGCGGGGCTCCCAGGTCGAGACGTCGTAGAGATCGACGCCCTCGCCGGCCGAGCGCTCGATCGGGTCACGAAGGGGTGACATACCTCCTGTAGGGCGAGGCCGGTGGAAATAGTTTGGCCGACGGACAGTCCCTGCGACCGTCGTCCACGAGAGGGATGGCTTGAAAGTCCCGCGGCCCAACCCCCGGACATGCACTTCGACCAGCGGACCCAACGCGCGCTCCGGGCGGTCGGCCTCGAGACGGACGACCTGCGGGCGGCGAGCGAGGCGGTCGTCGAGAGCGTCGCTGACGACGCCGCCGATCTGGTGACCTTCTTCGACGCCCACGACGTCGTCTACTCGGACATGGATCTCGCCCACAGCACCGCGGAGTTCCCCGAACACGAGGTGGAGTACGCCGACATCACGACCCACGCGGCGGAGATGCGGGGCTGGCTCCGGTTCGATACGTGGGGCGTTCCGATCGAGGACGGCCGCGTGCTCGGAGAGGAGCACGTCGAGCTGACCCTCGGCCCGACGATCCACGACCGGGTCCGCTTCGGGTCCGACCGGGAGGTCCTCCGGTGATCGGCGGGGGGCCGCGATGACCGCCGTCCGGATCCGGGGGATCTACACGACGGCGCTCACCCGCCTGCTCCGCCAGGACGGTCTGGAGGTCGTCCAGCCCTCCCCGCCGATCCGCGAGCGCTTCGAGGACGGACTCGATACGGTGCCCGCCGACGTCCGGATCGACACGAGCCGGGATCGCCAGGGGGTCTCGGTGTCGGGCGATCCCGACGGCGTCGAGGCGGTCGCGGCGCGTCTCGCCGACGCGGGGATCGACGCCTTTCGCTGGGACGACCCGATCCCCGAGGGGGCGGTCTTCGACTGCGAGGTCCTCGAGGCGGGCGGCGGGGGCGGCGCGACGGTCGATCTCGGCGACGGCCGGCGTGGCTACCTGCCCTACGACGCCGTCTCCGGCTACGTCGGAGATGGCGACCGCTATCGCGTCCAGGTCCGAGAGTCGGCCTCGCCGTGGGGCGACGACCGGGCCCGCGTCGAGCCCGGGTTCTCGGTCGGGGACGGGCTCTGCTCGCTCTCGCGGGACCGATCGGGGATATCGGCGGCCGTCGGCGGCGAGCGCGGGGAGGAGCTCGTCGGCCTGACCGAGCTCCTCTCGATCGAGGTGCCGGAGGGATGGGGCCTGCGCTGGGAGCGGGCCGCGGCCGACGCCGACCTCGAGGCGATGGGAGAGGCCGTCGCCGACGCCGGAGACCGGGCGCGGGAGTTGGAGGCGACCCTCGCCGACGCGCCCGACGAGCCGGGCGACCCTGCCCTTCTCGCCGAGCCCGAGGGAACCGTCTGGTGCTGGTTCGGCCGGGAGTCCCGGTTCGCGCTTGACGACTCCCGCTGCGCCGTGACGGCGACGATGGCGGGTCACCACCGGATCAAGGCCGGAAGCTCGGCGGCGAGTTCGGCCGTGGACTTCGCGGAGGCGGTCTGTGGCGGCGGCGGGGAGTTTCCCTTCGGCGCGGTCGCCGGCCAGTTCGGTCCCGAGGCCGGCGACCGGATCGCGCTCGGCCACGGCAAGCCCGACGGGCGTCTGATCACGCTCGGAACCGGCACGGTCACCGACTGGAGCGGGGACGGCAGCGTCTCCCTCGAACGCGAGATGACGGCCGGAGGAACGTACGACGCCCTCGAGGTTCCGATCGAGCGAGGCGACGTCGCGGTCACGAAGCTCCGCGAGGGGCGGTGGTGGTATCCGACGACCTACCGCGATTCGGAGGGTGTCGCGAAGGGGACGTACGTCAACGTCTGTACGCCCGTCGAACTCTTTCCCGACTGCGCGCGCTACGTCGACCTCTACGTCGACGTGATCCGACGGGCCGACGGCTCGGTCGCCGTCGTCGATCGGGAGGAACTCGCCGAAGCGGTCGCCGACGGGCTCGTAGACGAGGAGTTAGCGGAGAAGGCGCGGAACGTCGCGTCGGCGGTCGAACGGGCGCTCTCCTAACCCCCAAGAACTGCCTGGAGGACGGCGCCCTCGCCCTTCCGGAGGTGTTCGGCGGCGGTACTGGGCGCACAGCCGAGCTCGGCCGCAACGTCCTCGTGGCTCGCCTCGCGGGGTACCTCGTAGTAGCCGACGGCGAGGGCGACCTCGAGGGCCTCCCGCTGGCGGTCGGTGACCAGCGAGTCGGCTAGCTCCGTCACCCCGCGCATGCCCCCGACCGCCTCGACCCGGACCTCGATCGGATCGGGGACGCGCTCGATCGCCGCCTCGATCTCCTCTCCGGGACCGAACACCGAGTACGAGACGGTTTCCTCCGCGTACTCGATGGGCGGGATCACGACCGCGGTGCTCTCCGCGACGGCTCCGAACAGTTCCCGAAGCGGTTCGGTGGTCGCGTCCCGGACGTAGGCGTAGAAGGCCTCGCCCGCGGGCGTTATCTCGAACTCCCGGACCTCCGGAATCGTCTCGAGGCGCTGGCGAAACGCCTCGCGGTCGCCTTCCAGATAGTGCATGATCCCGAGTTCGTCGCCCGCGAAGCTCCAGTGGGTGGCGGTCGCGTGCTCGACCGCGGGGTCGTTGACCAGCACGTCGTACATCGGGTGGATCTCGGCCTCCCGGCCGCCCGCGTCGAGGCTCAGCCGGACGTGGTTCATGTGGGTTGCCTCGCCGTCCACGACTTAAACCCCACAGACGGATCCGGCGACATCGCTTCGGAAGCCGGGACCGAACCGATCCCCATGAGCGAACCACGAACGCTGCTCACCGGCGCGACCGGCACGCTCGGCGACGAGCTACGCCCCCGCCTCCGAAAAACGGGCCACGACGTCCGATCGGCGAGCCGGTCCCCACCCGCCGACGCCGACGGCGAGTGGGTCGAACTCGACCTGGCCGACGGGACCGGGATCGAACGGGCCCTCGAGGGGATCGACGTCGTCGTCCACGCTGCGACCGCGCCCCGGGGCGATAGCGAGGCAGTCGACGCCGGCGGGACCGAACGGCTCCTCGAGGCGGCCGCCGAAGCCGGCGTCGAGAACGTCTGTTATCCCTCGATCGTCGGCATCGATTCGATCCCGCTGTCGTACTACGAGCACAAACTGGCGGCCGAGCGCGCCCTCGAGAAAAGCGACGTGTCGGCGACGGTCGTCCGGATCACCCAGTTCCACGAGTTCGTCCTCGAACTGTGCGGGACGATCGAGCGGCTGCCGGTCTGGCCCGTGCCCTCGGGGTTCTGGGTCCAGCCGATCGCTGCCGGCGAGGCGGCCGACGCCGTCGTCGAACACGCGACCGTCGAGCCGGCTGGGCGGGTCGAGCCCGTCGGCGGCCCTGAGGTCCGGACGGCCGCCGACCTCGTCCGGAGCTACCGCGAGGTCGCCGGGCTCCGCCGGCCCGTCGTCGGGCTCCCGGTGCCGGGTTCGGTGGCGTCCGGCTTCCGGTCGGGCGCCGCGACCCGTCCGGATCGGGCCGTGGGATCGACTACGTGGGGGGAGTGGCTCCGGAAAGAGGTGGAGTAAGCCCGATCAGTCAGCCGCCAGCTCGTCAAGCCCCGCCGACCGGAGGTCCTCGCCGTCGAGCGAGGATCGCAGACCGTCCATCCCGTCGTCGCGGTCGATGCCGAAGCCACCGGCGTAGAGCTCTTCGACCCGTACCATCTCCTCGTCGCTCAGTTTCGGGACGTCGCTCGCGGCGGCCCACTCGTCGATGTCCGCCTTGGTGCGGAACGTCGGCGTGACCGTCGCGACGGCGTCGTGAGAGAGCAGCCAGGCCAGCGAGGCCTGGCCCATCGTGCGCCGGCCGTCCGCGTGCTTCGGGTCCTCCAAAAAGCGGAGCTTCTCGACTTTCTCCCAGCCCGTCTCGTACCACTCGTCGGGCCGGAATCCCCGATGATCTCCCTCGCCGAGTTCGGTGTCGGGGGTGACCTGCTCGTTCAGGATTCCCGAGGAGTGGGGCACCCGCGGAATCAGGCTCGTGGTCGATCCCGTCCGCTCGATGGTCTCGAGGAAGTGGCTGCCGACCTCCTGTTCGAGGACGTTCCAGACCAGTTGGACGGCGTCGAACTCCGCCTCGATTGCCAGATCGCCCTCGGCGAGCCAGCCGATCGAGGGCCCGAGCGCGAGCCCTCGCGCGCGGATCAGCCCCTCCTCCTCGAGTTCGTCGAGCGTCTCGAGGACGTCGGGAGTGATCTCGTCGGCGTCGGCGTTGTGGAGCTGGAGGACGTCGATGGTATCGACGCCGAGGCGATCCGCGCTCTTCTCGACCGCCGTCCGGACGTAGTCGGGGTCGATCTCCTTGGGGAGTTCGCCGTGGCCGGCCTGGGGATTGTCGTAGAAGTCGTAGCCGACCTTCGTGGCGAGGGTCACGTCCTCGCGGACGTCGGCGATTGCCTCGCCGATCAGTTCCTCGCTGCGGCCGTGGCCGTAGACGTCGCCGGTGTCGATGTAGGTGATCCCCCGGTCGATCGCGTGGCGGACCATCTCGATCGCCTGGTCCTCGGAGCGGTCGCCCCACCAGTCGGTGCCGACGACCCACGCGCCGAAGCCAATCTCGCTGACCTGGATTCCGGAGTCGCCCAGTTCCCGGTAGTGCATGTTCCGGAATTGGGGGCGCGGGCACTTATCGGATACGGAAGCCGCGTGGTTCGGGACGAACGTTTATGGTGTCGGCGAGACGGGACGACCGTGTGGGCGATGACCTGACCCGCCGTCTCGACCGGATCACGCTGCTGCTCGGGGCTATCCTGGGCGTCCAGACCGCGACGCTCCTCGTCCTGGCCGCCGCCACCGGCGTCTCGATCGTCGCGCTCGCGAGCGCGAGCGTGATCGCGCTCGTGGTCGTCGGGCTGCTCGTCGCGCTCCTCGGCGGGGCCCTCACGGAGGCGAACCCGTTCGGGGGAACCGACCGGCCCCGAGGACGGTGATCCCCGGCGCTGTCCATGCCCGACTCGGGGGTCGCCGAGGGGCGATGGGGCAAGACGGACGCACAACCGAACCCCTATGAAGCAGGCACCAGTAGCCATCGACCATGACAAAGCGGCACGTCTCGCTCCCCGACGAGGCCGAAGCCGGCATGCGCGACTTTCTCGACGAAGTGGACCGACGACTGTCGAGCGACGAGGACACCTGTTCGGTCGTCGAGGACGTCCTCATCGACCTCTCGGGCGACCGGGAGGCCTACGAGCGGTTCCAGGCCGGCGAGTCGATGTCGCCCGCCGAACGCGTCCGCGTCCAGAGCTACGATCCCTGCAACACGACCCTCGAAAGCGAGTACTACGCCGAGAAGGACGAAGAGAAGTTCCGCCGGTCCAAGCATCTCCAGTGGCTCTGGCGCCAGTTCGACAGCCTCCCGATCGCCGACAACGTCGAGTTCGCGCTCCGATTTCGCCGGATGCTCGCCGACCACCTCTTCGAGTCCTGTGGCGAGGGCTGTCGGTTCTTCAAGGGGATCTCGTTTACCTACGGCCACAACATCACGATCGGTGACAACGCCGTCGTCCACGACGAGGTCCACCTCGACGACCGCGGAAAGCTAACGATCGGCGACCGGGTTTCCGTCTCCGACGGCGTCCACGTCTACAGCCACGACCACGACGTCGTCGACCAGACCGAGGTCAGAAACTACCACACGATCGTCGAGGACGACGTCCGCCTGACGTACGACTCGATGGTCCGGGCGGGCAACAGGGTCGGCGAGAACGCCATCGTCGGCGCCCGCGGCATCGTCCAACACGACATTCCTGCCCACCACATCGCCGTCGGGATGCCCGCGAAAAGCGTCAAGATCAAACCTGGCTGGGAGGACGTCGCGACTCCCATCGACGACGCCGGCGAGAACCGCCAGGAGGAACGCCATCTCGACTACGACCTCCCGCCCGACCTAGAGCAGTTCGACGAGTTCCAGCGCGACCGTCTGCCGCCGAACTGAACGCCTGCGAACGGACACAACGCCCAAGTCCCTTGAGATCGTACCACACGGCATGGAGCTGTGGGGATGGATCGCGGGGTACGCCGTCCTCTTTGCACTCCTCCAGGCGGTACTGTACTACCGCTACGTCTACCGCGGGGACGGTCCGTCGACGGCACTCCCGGAGGCCGGAGCCGCCGACCGCGGCTCGCCTCCCGTCGAGGGGTCGGCGCCGGGAGACGACCGGGAGCCGGAGCCGGAACCGGACGACGGCGAGACGATGCACTGTCCCCATTGTGGAGGGCCGAACGAGATCGATCCCAGCTTCACCTACTGTCGTCACTGCGTCTCGTCGCTTCGCCGTTAGTCCTCGTTGAGGATCTCGAGGTCGAACTGTTCGTTCTCGGTGACGGCGTTCAGGACGACGCTGGTGTTGGACTCGTTGATGTCGGGGTCGGTCAGCAGCGTCTTGATCTGGCCGTTCATCCCGTCGGTGTCGGTGAACTTGCCGACGGCGATCACGTCGTAGTCGCCGGTGACCTCGTAGACGGAGGTCATCTGGTCGTGTTCGCGCAGGCGATCGGTGATCTCGGGGAGGGCGTTGCCCTCGACCTTCAACTGGATGACCGCGGTGACGTCGAAGCCGAGCGCGTCGTAATCGACTTTCGGGGTGTAGCCCTGAATGACACCCTGCTCCTCGAGGTCAGAGAGGTGATTCGAGACGGTGGTGACCGAGACGTCCAGGTCCTCCGCGAGACTCCGGAGGCTCGCCCGGCCGTCGCCCAGAAGTGCATTCACTAGCTTCGCGTCGAGATTTTCGTACGTCATCACGCCCGCTACGGCCTCCACCCATTATAAGTTTACGAATATCCAATTACAGTGTTCGGAGAGAAGATTTGCTCGGAACAGCAGGGCTTTAATAGTGGGGATAGTTGGATACGCCGACGAGAAGATGACAAGCGGAAATCTCACTGCGACCGAACAGGGGGTATTAGACGAGATCGACGACGAAGGCGTCGATTTCCTCCGACTCCAGTTTACGGACATTCTGGGGACGGTAAAGAACGTCGCGATCCCGGCCCGCCAGGCCGAGAAGGCGTTCACCGACGGGATCTACTTCGACGGCTCCTCGATCGAGGGCTTCGTTCGAATCCAGGAGTCGGACATGCGGCTCAAACCCGACCCCGAGACGTTCGAGGTGCTCCCGTGGCGAAACGACGAGAACGGTGCGGCCGCCCGGATGATCTGTGACATCATCAACACCTCGACGGACGAACCCTTCGAGGGCGACCCCCGGTACGTGCTCCAGCAGGCCATCGAGCGCGCCGAGGAGATGGGGTACGAGGTCAACTTCGCGCCCGAACCGGAGTTCTTCATGTTCGAGGAGGACGAGGACGGCCGGGCCACCACGAAAACCGCCGACACCGGCGGCTACTTCGACGTCGCACCCAAGGACCTCGCCAGCGACGTCCGCCGGGACATCATCTACGGGCTCGAGTCGATGGGCTTCGAGATCGAGGCCAGCCACCACGAGGTCGCCGAGGGCCAGTACGAGATCAACTTCGAGTACGACGACGCCCTCGCGACCGCGGACAACGTCGCGACCTTCCGGATGGTCGTCCGTGCGATCGCGGCCCAACACGACCTCCACGCGACGTTCATGCCCAAGCCGATCCCGCGGATCAACGGTTCGGGGATGCACACCCACATGTCGCTGATGGAAGACGGCGAGAACGCCTTCCACGACGAGGACGACGAGTTCAACCTGAGCGACGTCGCCCACTCCTATCTCGCGGGCGTCCTCGAACACGCGCCCGCGATTACCGCGGTCTCGAACCCCACCGTCAACAGCTACAAGCGCCTGGTTCCCGGCTACGAGGCGCCCGTCTACGTCGCGTGGTCCGACCGCAACCGCTCGGCGCTCATCCGCAAGCCCGCCGCGCGAATCCCGGCCGCAAGCCGGATCGAGGCGCGCTTCCCCGATCCCTCGTGTAACCCCTACCTCGCCTTTGCCGCCTTGATTCAGGCGGGCCTCGACGGGATCGAGAACGATCTCGAGGCGCCCGACCCGATCCGGGAGAACATCTACGAGTTCGACGAGGAGAAACGCGAGGAGTACGGCATCGAGACGCTGCCGACGAACCTCGGCGAGGCCATCGAGGCCCTAGAGGAGGACGAGGTCGTCTACGACGCGCTGGGCGAACACGTCGGCCCCAAGTTCGTCGAGGCCAAGTCCCAGGAGTTCGAGGACTACCTCGTCGACGTCTCCCAGTGGGAGCTCGATCGCTACCTCGAGACGTTCTAACGCCACACCCGTTCTGCCATCACGTCTTTTTCGAGCGCGATTCGACCGAGAACTCCTTGCCGGCCGAGCACGTAGAACGGCGATGGACGTCGATCCGACCCGCCTCCGACGGGAGTTCGGCGGGACCGACGGCGAGGTTCGCGTCGTCGCCAGGCAGGCCGGCGACCTCCTCGATTCGGGCCGGCTCGGGGCCGACCGCGGCCACGAACTGACCGCCGAGGAGATCCTCTCTCACCTGCGGGACGCGCCCGCCGGCTCGAGCCCGGTCGAGCGATGGAACTGGTGGATGGGCGCACTCGAGATCGCTTACGGCGGCTACGAGCAGTTCACGATCCGCGCCGACGGCTCGGTGGACGGGTAGTCGCTACGAGCGCCACTCACCGATCCGGTCGCGGAGACGGCCGGGGACGCCGAGCGCGGAGATCCCGCCGCCGATCAACACCATGAGCCCGTAGACGCCCAGCGTCGAGGTCCAGACGACGAACATCGCCAGAACGGCCCACCCTCCCGAGAGGAAGTAGAAGGCGGCGATCGACATCGCGGTACCATAGAGGAGCACGAGATAGGGGCCCCAGCCGCGGGCGTGGCTCCGGCGGACCCGGCTCCGGACGTAGCGTTCGAGCTCCGCCTCGAGGGACTCCTTTCGAACCGTACGGGACTCGACGCGCTCCTCGACGTCCTCGAGTTCGTCGCGCAGCCGTTCGATCTCCTCGCGAAGCGCCGCGGGGTCGCCCGAGCGGTCCCGGGTGCGGGCGCTCTCGGCGGGCGGGTCGACCGGCTCCTCCTCGACTCCCGTGGCGTCGTCGGTCATCGCTTCCGTCCGAGACTCTCTCGGGCGGGGACTTTGTAGCTGCCGGTCTCCCGACGGACCGTCGTCGTCGGGGCCGTCGATCCGGTCGATCTCCCGATCGTGTCCGGCGAGGACGGCGTTCAGGACGGCTCCGAGGACGACGAGGACGGAGCCGGCGTAGAGCCAGGTGAGCACGAGGAAGACCGCGCCCAGCGCGCCGTAGATGGCGTAGGTGGACGCGAGGCCGGCGTAGATCCCGAACGCGCGCCCGAGGACGGTCCAGCCGGCGGCGGCGAAGGCGGCTCCCGGGAGGGCCTCCCGGAGGGTGACGTCGGCGTTGGGAAAGACGAGGTACACCGGGACGAACGCCATGAGGACGGTGAGGAAGACGAAGACGGGGGCGATGATCCGGAGGAGCCCGCTGGCGGCGGCGGCGAGGAGGCCCTCGGCGACCGCGACGGTGGTGATCCCCAGGAGGATCGCGACCGCGACGATCCCCGCGTTCCGGAAGCTTCGGAGGACCGTGGTCGCGGCGACGGTGCCGTAGACCTCCGAGAAGGTCCGGTCCAGGCCACGGAGGACCCGCGAGCCGGTCCAGAGGAGCCCGACCGTGCCGACGACAGTCGCGCCGCCCCGGCCCGACTCCTCGGTGATCGCCTCGGCGAGCAGCGACTGGGCGCTGGGCGTCAGGACGTCGCTCACCGACTCGGTGACCCGTGCCGCGAGCCCCTCGCCACCGGCGACCGTCGCCACGACGATCCCCAGGAGCGCCAGCGGGACCAGCGAGAAGAAGGCGTAGAAGGCGACGCCGGCCGCCAGAAGCGTTAGCTGTCGGTGCTTTGCGACCCGGCGCATGCGGGTCAGGAGGGCCACGGCCTCCCGGAAGGAGTACATGCCCCCGGGTTCGGCCCGGACGCGCAAATACCGACCGCCGGCACTGTCGTCGTCGCGGCGGTGGACTTTTCTCGCGTCCGGGGAGTGAGAGGGGTATGGACGAGCGGCGCTGTCCCGACTGTGGCGTGGGGATGGAGGAGACGTCCGTCAGGACCGGTGACGGAATGAAGCTCTCGATTTCAACGGGGAAACGCGAGGGACTGCTCGGGAAACTCGGCGTCGGATCGACGACGAGCCTCGATGCCGTCCGCTGTCCGGAGTGTAGGCTGGTACGACTGTACGCCGCGGGCGATTAGCCGAGGTTCGGCGCGGTCGCGGCCCGGATCTCGGCGACGTCGGCGTCGGTCTTGAACGCCGTTCCGCCGTAGTGAGCCGGCGAGGCCGAAAAGCCCGCGGCCCGGAGATCCCCCAGAAAGTCGTCCATCGCGTTCGCGGGCAGTCCCCACGACTTACAGAGCTTGTGCTGGTCGTAGTGGGTCGGCTCGTCGAGCTCGCCCGCGAGCTCGGAGAGCAGCTCGTCGAGCTTCGAGGCGGTTCCGAACGAATCGGGGACCTCGCCGCGGACCGCCTCGAGGAACCCCCGGTCACGGGTCGGACCGAGCCAGACCGGCCCGGCGACCAGCAGCCGCTGGCCCCCGCAGTTCGGGCACGTGTCGGGGGCGTCGGCGATCAACCCCTCGCTCGTCTCCCGGTAGAGGCAGTCCTCGCAGTGGACGATGTGACCGAGTTCCTCGAGAGCGGCGTCGGCGGCGGTCGGCTTGTGGGTGAGCTCCAGCAGCGTTCGGACGTAGTGGCTCCGGGCGTAGGTGACGATCGGGGCGACGCCGACGTCGAAGCGGGCGGCAGATCGGGCGAGCGCCGAGAGGAGTATCCGGACGCCCATCTCGGCGTGGTACTCCGTGTTCCGTGGCACCGCCGAGTACGACCGGATCCCGCTTTGCAGGTGGGCGCCACACAGCGGCGCGGTGTCGGTCGCGGTGACACAGACCAGATCGCGCGCGCTCGCGAACGCGGCGTCGGCGAACGGCATCGGCGTCCCGTAGGGATCGAGGTCGATGACGTCGACGGGAGCCTCGGCGTGCATCACCGCGTTCGCGTCGCCCTCGATCACGCGCGTCCCGTCGTCCTCTGCGAGGTTCTCGCGGGCGAGCGCCACCGCCTCGCCGTCGGTATCACAGCAGGTCACGCGCCAGCCGTCGGCGGCGGCCCGGAGCCCGCGGATACCGCTTGCAGTCATCGCGTCGAGATACGTCTCCGCGCGGGGTTCTCGCTCCCGGTAGGCCCGCAGAGCGGCGACCGTCAGGTCCCGGTTCAGCTCCTGGCGAGGGTTGTAGAACACCGCTTCCTCGACGCCGTCGGTGGACTCGCCGGGGACCGAGAGGGAGACGCCGCCTTCCGTGACGCGCATACCCTCGCTGGGACGGGGAGGCCGAAAAACGGCGCGGTCGGCGCCGAACCAAACCGCTTTGGGCCTCCGGTGGGGAGGTGGGGTCGTGACCGAGGGAGAGCCCGGTTCCGGCCCCCGCGACGCCGAGGCCGTCGAGCGCTGGCAGGCGGCGTTAGCGGAGGCCGGGGAGCTCACGCCCGACGTCGTCGATCGGATCGTCCGCCTCCACGGCGATCGGGGGGTCCGGGCGATCGAGGCCGTCGGCGAGGGTCGGGTGAAGGAGTATCGAGATTTTACGGTCGTCGTCGGCTACGAGGACGAGTACGTCGTCGAGGGCGGTGGCTGTACGTGTAAGGACAGCGAGTACAATCTCGATCCCGACGATCCCACGGCGCTGTGCTGGCACGTGCTCGCGGTCGCGATCGGCCGCCGGGTCGGCCGGATCGACGCCCACGACATGTGGTACTCGGAGGTCCGGGAGTTCGTCTGAGAGAGAGAAGTTTTTAACTCGGGGCCGCGAAGGTCGGATATCGATCCGTCGGCAGACCTTTCCTCGGCGGGCGACGGTCCGTGAAGTGACCCCGTTCGGTCGCGACCGTTGCCCGCCCGGACTGCCCACGAAGCCACACATCTATGAGCGACGATACGTCATCCACTCTCCACGAACGCGTCGAAACCGAAGTCCCCTCCCACCTCGACGTCACCGACGTCCAGTACGAAGGGCCGGATCTGGTCATCTACACCGAGACCCCCCGCGAGTTCGCCGACGACGGCAACATCCTGGGCCAACTCGCCCGGAGTCTCCAGAAGCGGGTGACGATCCGACCTGCGCCGGGCACCCAGTCGAGCCAGTCCGAAGCCGACGCGAAGATCCGCCAGATCGTTCCCGACGACGCCGAGATCCAGAGCCTCGAGTTCTACCCCACCGTCGGCGAGGTCCTGATCGAAGCCGAGAAACCGGGGCTGGTGATCGGTCGCCGGGGCCGGACGATGCGCGAGATCACCCGCGAGGTCGGCTGGAACCCCGAGGTGATCCGGACGCCGCCCATGGAGTCCTCGACGGTCGCGAACGTCCGGAGCTTTCTCACTCAGGAGCGGGGCGAACGCCGGGACTTTCTCACCGACGTCGGCGAGGAGATCCACCGCGAGCCCGAAGAGGAGGTGGACTGGGTCCGGATCACCACGCTGGGGTGCTGTCGGGAGGTCGGTCGGGCGAGTTTTCTCTTGCACACGCCGAACACGAAGATCCTCATCGACTGTGGCGACAAACCCGGCGCCGAGGGCGAGGTGCCCTATCTCCACGTGCCCGAGGCCGCACCCCTCACCTCCATCGATGCGGTCGTGCTCACCCACGCCCACCTCGATCACTCCGCGCTGATCCCGCTCCTGTTCAAGTACGGCTACGACGGCCCGATCTACACCACCGAGCCGACGCGGGACCTGATGGGGCTGCTCACGCTCGACTACCTCTCGGTCGCTTCGAAGGAGGGCCGAACGCCACCGTACGAGAGCACCCAGGTCCGGGAAGCGATCAAGCGAACCATCCCGATCTCCTACGGCGACGTCACCGACATCGCACCGGACATCAAGCTCACGATGCACAACGCCGGCCACATCCTCGGCTCGGCGGTGAGCCACTTCCACATCGGCAACGGCTTCTACAACGTCGTCTTCTCGGGCGACGTCCACTACGAGCCCACCCGCCTCTTTAACGGCGCGGTCAACGACTTCCCGCGCGCGGAGGCGATGGTGATGGAGTCGACCTACGGCCGGCGAAACGACTACCAGACCGACAGCGAGGAAAGCGAAGCGAACGTCCACGAGATCATCCGCGAGACCCACGAGGAAGGCGGAATTACCGTCATCCCCGCGTTCGCCGTCGGGCGCTCCCAGGAACTCATGCTCGTCTTGGAGGAGGCAATGGCCGAGGGGAAAATCCCGACGATGCCCGTCTACCTCGACGGGATGATCCGCGAGGCGACCGCGATCCACACGGCCTACCCCGAATACTTGCGGGACGGCCTCCGCGAGCGGATCCTCCACGAGGACGAGAACCCGTTTCTGGCCGAGCAGTTCGCCCAGGTCGACGGCGGCGGCGAGATGCGCGAAGAGATCGCGAGCGGCGAGCCCTGCGTCATCCTCTCGACGTCGGGGATGGTCACCGGCGGCCCGATCATGTCCTGGCTCGAGCTCCTGGGACCCGACTCCGAAAACACCCTGCTGTTCGTCGGTTACCAGGCCGAGGGGACGCTGGGTCGGCGCATCCAGAGCGGCCGGGTCGAGGTCTCGCTTGGCGGCCGACGGGGCCCCGATCGGCTCACCCTCGACTGTCGGATCGAGTCGGTCAGCGGGTTCTCGGGCCACGCCGACCGCGAGGGCCTTGAGAAGTTCGCTGGCGAAATGAACCCCCGCCCGGAGACGATCCTCTGTGTCCACGGCGACGACCGCGCGACCGACCAGCTCTCCTCGGCGCTCTACCAGAAGTACGACGTCCGGACCCACCAGCCCCGGAACCTGGAGACGTTCAGGTTTCCCTGATAGGGTCGGAGACGACGATTTACCGTTCGGTCGCGACACGGTACCGCGACCGACGGCGCACTGACTCGTCTCCGACCCTATGACCCGCGATCCTGCAGATAGCTTTATTCTCACGGAATCGGAGAGTCATCCATGCGCCAGAGGTGGGAGGAGTCGCGGGCGGTCGCCGTAGCGTTGGTCCTCGCCAACGCCGTTCCGCTCGTCGGCGTCGTCTTCCTCGGCTGGAACCTCCACTCGTTGCTGGTGATCTACTGGCTCGAGAGCGGCGCCGTCGGCGTCGAGTCGGTCGCGAAGATCCGCCGTGCCGAGGGCGAGGACGACCCCGAGGACTTGCCGTCGCTGTCGCTCAACGACACGCCGGTCGCGTCGTTCGTCGGCCGGTCGAACGGGGCGATCGCCGGCTTCTTCGCCACCCACTACGGGGGGTTCTGGGTCGTCCACGGGGTGTTCGTGATGGTCTTTCCGGCCATGTTCCCCATGCCGGTCGCCTCCCCGTCGGCCGTCGCGGGCTCTGTCGTCGCGCTCGCGGCCTACCACGTCGCGTCCTACCGGATCAACTATCTGGGAAAGGGAGAGTACGAGCGAAACGGGCCCGTGACGCTGATGGTCGAGCCCTACCGCCGGGTGTTCGTGCTCCACCTGACGATCGTCGTCGGTGCGTTCGCCGTCGCCTGGATCGGCGCCCCCGCGGGCGCGCTCGTCGTGATGGTCCTCGTCAAGACGGTGCTGGACCTCCGTGGTCACTGGAGAGAACACGACCGGGCACAGCGGCGAACCCCGCCGGAGGCGCCGACGGCCTGATGGCTCCTGTCCGGCTACTTCCGGCCAGCCCGCCGGGCGGCCCACGCCGCGACCCGGCGTTCGGTCGCATAGACGACGGCCGCGGTGGCGACTCCGACCGCCAGCGCGAGCGCCGCCGCCCGGGGAATCGAGAGCAGGGGCTCGACCAGCAGAGCGTACCCCTGGACGGCGACCAGGACGCTCATGACGCCGACGGCGCCCCACAGCGCCGCGGAGGCGAGCCGTCTGCCGCCGGGATCATCGATGCTCGGAATCACGTTCCGGCCGTGGTCCCGGACGGCTCTAAAGCCGGCGATCGCCCGCCGGGGCGGTCGGGACCGCCGGAGCCAAGCCGCTCCGCTCCCGACAGTTGCCCGATGGCCCTCCCCGCCGCTCGCGCAGTCGGTCGCTGGCTCGCGGTTCTCCTTCCGGTCCTCGCGCTCGCCGGCCTCCGTGCCGGGATCCGTCGGGCCGCCGGAATCCCCTTCGCTCCGGTCTACGGCCGCGGCCGGATCGGCGCCGACTGGGCCGCCCGTCGGGGAATCACGGGCGAACCGGTCGCCGGGGAGGTCGAACGCTTCTCGATCTACGACCGTCCGGGGTTCGATTTCGAACGGATTCATCCCGAGATTCGGCGGTTCTACGAGGAGACCGGCGACTACGACCTCGAGTATCGGACCCGGTGGCACCCGCGGTTTCGCCTCGGGGCCTGGCTCGCTTCGTTCGTGACGAGCCGCCTCGAGCAACTGAACCTGCCCGGGCGAAACGACGACCGGACCCGAAGCCTCGAGAGCGAGCTCGCGGCCGTTCCCCGGGAAGTGGACCCACGGGGGTCCCGCGTCTGGACCCGGGCCGACCCCGACGGGCGGGCGGTGTTCGTCGCCGTCTACGCGACCCATACCAGCGAGGACGTCACCTACGCGAACGTCGCCGTCCCGCTGCCGGGATCGAATCTCTCGACCGTGCTCCGTCCCGAACACGACGGGGAGGGGGTTCGATTCACGACCCGCGGCCCCGGCGACGGGGGCCTCTATCTCGTGACCCCGGTCGGAGCGGTTCGACTTCCGATGGACCAGCGCTTTCGGGTGCTGCCGCTGGATTCGGCGGACGGCGGGGATGTTCGGCCGTCCACCGAGGACTCCGATCTCGTCGCTGTCCACGAGATGTGGCTCTGTGGGCGCCAGTTCCTGACGATCCGGTACCGCATCACCCGATAGGGGCTACACCAGCACCTCGACCGCGTACCCCCGCTCCTCGATCGCCGCGATCAGCTCCTCGACGTGGTCGGGGCCCCTGGTCTCGAGGTCGATCTCGACTTCGGTGTCGCTCATCCCGATGTCCCGGGAGGTCCGGTCGTGCTGGATGCCGTAGATGTTCGCCCGGTGGGCCGAGAGCACCGCCAGCAACTTCTCTAAGGCGCCGGGCTCGTCCTCCAGGACCGTCCGGATCTTGACGTAGCGGCCGGTCTCGACCAGGCCGCGCATGATCACCGTCGTCAGCGTGTTGAGGTCGATGTTTCCCCCCGAGATGACGGGAACGACGACCTCGCCCTCGTTCACCTCGAAGTGCTCGAACAGCAGCGCCGCAAGCGGGACCGCGCCGGCGCCCTCGACGACGGTCTTCGAGCGCTCGAGGAGGTAGACGACGGCCATCGCGATCTCGGAGTCGGGGACGGAAACGACCTCGTCGACGTACTCGCGGATGTGGGCGAAGGTGCACTCGCCGACGCTCCGGGTCGCGATCCCGTCGGCCATCGTGTCCACCGAGTCGCGGGCGACGACCTCTCCCTTCTCCAGCGAGTCGGCAACGCTCGATGCACCCTGGGCCTGGACGCCGATCACGCGGACGTCGGGCGTTTCGGTCTTGATCGCCGCCGCGACCCCCGAGATCAGGCCGCCGCCGCCGATCGGGACGACGACGGTCTCGACCTCGGGGCAGTCCTCGACGATCTCGAGGCCGATCGTCCCCTGGCCGGCCATCACCGCCTCGTCGTCGAAGGCGTGGACGTACGTCCGCCCTTCCTCGCGTTCGATCTCGTGGGCGCGTTCGGCGGCCTCGGCGTAGTCGACCCCCGCGAGGACGACCTCCGCGCCGTAGCTTCTCGTCGCCTTGACCTTCGAGATCGGCGCGTTCTCGGGCATCACGATCGTCGAATCGACCCCGATCCGGGAGGCCGCGAGCGCGACGCCCTGGGCATGATTCCCCGCGCTCGCGGTGACAACGCCGGCCTCCCGGTCTCCCTCGGGAAGCGTCGCCAGCCGGTTGGTCGCCCCGCGGATCTTGAACGAACCCGTCCGCTGGAAGTTCTCCAGTTTCAGGCGGACGTCGGCGCCGGTCATCGCCGAATAGGTGTAGGAGTGCGTCAGCGGCGTGTGTCGTGCGGTCTCGCGGACCCGATCCTCGGCCGCGAGCACGTCCGAACGCTCGAGCATACCATCGAGTATCGGGGGCGGGTCCAAAGGTGTGCTGCCCGAGGGCAGCGACAGGGTACAGGACAGTGCACGGCGTGTGACAGGGTCGTGCGCTCGAAGCGAGGAACGCTACGGGGATAAACCCGCGCCACGCGCGGTGAAAGTGAAACTACGACTCGTGAAGGGTGACACCGCCGTCTACGGTCGCGAGCACCCGATCGCGGAAGGGGCCCTCGCCCGGCCAGTCGGCGTTCACTTCCAGACGGTCGGGGTCGCCGACGTAGGTCCGGACCCGCCCTCCGCTCTCGCGGGGGATCGGAACGCGAACGTACAGCCCTCGATCGACCCCCTCGTAGGCGTCGAGCCGTTCGATTCCTCGAGGTGTGGTCCGGAGCAGTCGCCCCTCGACGCTCCCGCCGGGGACCAGGGTCGGATACTCGCCCTCGATCCGCCGAAGGCCCTCGACGGTCGCCTCTTCCAGGTACTCGTACTCGATCCCCTCGCCCGGCGTCGGACCGCCGACTCCCGAGGCGCGACCGAACACCGCTTCGGCGCGCTCGGGGTCGGTGAGCGTTCCGTAGACGAAGACGAGCATACCCGAACTGCGTCGGCCAGTCACTTTCGTCTACCGTCAGCGTCAACACCCCCCGGCGGGTGTCGGTTCGTATGGAGGCTGACCGGTCGGTCCGGGCCCGCGTCATAGCGACCTGGAAGCAGGTACTCGGACTGGCCTGGCCGATCATGGCCGAGCAGACCACCCGGACGCTGATGCGGACCGTCGACATCGTCGTCACCGGCCTCTTCTCGCCCGCGGCGATCGCCGCGATCGGTCTCGCGGACCTCTACGCCCGTCTCCCCCTGCGGATCGGCCTCGGACTCGGCGGGGGTGCCATCGCGCTCTCGAGCCAGGACACGGGCACGGGTGCGACCGCGACCCGCGACGAGGCGATCACCCAGTCGCTCCTCCTGGGCGCGCTCGCGGGGATCCCCTTCATCGCTTTCGGCTTTCTCCTCGGGGAGCCCGCGATCGCGATTCTGGGTGCCGAGAGCGAGGTCGCTCGGATGGGCGGGCTCTACCTCGGGACGGTCATGGCGACGGCGCCCGCGCGCCACGTCGGGCTGATCGCCGCCCGCTCGCTCCAGGGGACCGGCGACACCCGCTCGCCGATGTACGTCAACGTCGTCTCGAACCTGCTCAACGTCGCCGGCTCGGTCGTCCTCGGTCTGGGATACTTCGGGTTCCCCGAACTGGAGATCGTCGGCGTCGGGATCGCGACCGCGGTCGCGAACGTCTTCACCGCGGTCGTCCTCGTCGTCGTCATCGCCGGCCCCTGGCGCCAGGGCTCGCTCGTCCGGCCCACGGATCCGGTAATCACCAAACAGCTCCTCGTCGTGAGCGCCCCCCGGATCGCCGAAGGGGGGATGGCTACGGCTCTCGACTTCCCGTTCAACTCGATTCTCCTCCTCCTTGGCACCGAGGTCAACGCGGCCTACCAGGTCGGCCGCCGGCTCTACCAGCAGATCACCGGCCCGCTCTCGCGGGGATACAACGTCGCCGCGAGCGTCGTCATCGGCCAGCAGTTGGGCGAAGGCGACCCCGAGGAGGCCCGCTTTTCGGGGTGGGCGATCGCCGGCCTCGGGCTCGTGACCGTGGGACTGATCGGCGTCGTCCTCGCCGGCTTTGCCTACCGGTTCGTCGACATCTTCACCGACGACGCCGAGACGATCGAGTACGCCGCCACCTTCGCACGGGCCTACGGGATCGGCGCGCCCTTCCTCGTCACCTACATCGTCCTCGCGGGGGCCTTGCAGGGCGCCGGCGACACGATCACGCCGATGGTCGCCCGGATCAGCGGGCTCGTGATCTTCTACGTCGGCTTCTCCTACGCCGCCGTCACCTCCCTCGAGTGGGGCGTGACCGGGATCGCCGTCGGCATCGTACTCAACTTCGTCTGGGCGCTCGCGGTCGTCGCCGCGGGATTTCGCTACGGGGGCTGGGCGGAGAAGGCGGCACGGATGATGGACGAGCGGGGGACGGCGACCGACTGACGAGGATTACCGGTCCTCGACGGGAACGAACTCCCGTTCGTCGGGACCGACGTAGCGCGACCGGGGACGGATCAGGCGATTGTCCTCGTACTGTTCGAGGACGTGGGCGATCCACCCCCCCGACCGGCTCATCGCGAAGATGGGGGTGTAGAGGTCGATCGGGATCCCCATCTGGTAGTACGTCGAGGCCGAGTAGAAGTCGACGTTGGGCGCCAGGCCCTTCTCGTCTTTGACGTACTCCTCGATGGCGACGCTCATCTCGTACCACTTGCGGTCGCCGGCGGCCTCGCCCAGGGACTCGCTCTGTTCGCCCAGGATGACCGCCCGCGGGTCCTTGACGTTGTAGACGCGGTGGCCGAAGCCGGGGATCCGCCGCCCCTCCTCTAGGGCCTCCGTGACCCAGTCGACCGGGTCGGCCTCGGCGGCGTCGACCTCCTTGAGGACCTCCATGACGTCCTGGTTCGCGCCGCCGTGGAGACTCCCCCCCAGCGTGCCGATCGCGCTCGTCACCGCCGAGTGGAGGTCCGCGAGCGTGCTCGCGGTCACCATCGCCGAGAACGTCGAGGCGTTCAGCCCGTGGTCGGCGTGGAGGACGAGCGCCTGATCGAAGACGTCGGCCAGCACGTCGTCGGGCTCCTCGCCGTTTAGCATGTAGAGGAAGTTCGCGGCGTGAGCGAGGTCCTCGCGGGGCGCGATCGGCTCCTCGCCCCGGCGGGCGCGTTCGAACGCCGCGAGGATCGTCGGGATCTTCGCGGTGATCCGCCGGCCCTTCCGGAGGTTCGCCTCCCGGTCTGCCGGATCGCGTTCGGCGTCGGGGTCCGTCGAGGAGAGCTGGGAGACCGCGGTCCGAAGCGCCGCCATCGGCTCCTCGTCGGCGTCGGCCAGCGCCCCGACGGTGTCGAGAACCGCGTCGTCGACCTCGCGAGCACCCGCCATCGCCTCCCGGAACGAGGCGAGGTCGGCCTCGTCGGGAAGCTCGCCGTGCCAGAGCAAGTAGAGGACCTCCTCGTAGCTCGCCCCCGCCGCGAGATCGTCGATCGTATAGCCGCGATAGACGAGCCGGCCCGCGTCGCCGTCGATAGAACTGAGTCCCGATTCGGCGACCAGTACCCCCTCGAGCCCTTTCCGTATCTCGTCGGCCATACGCCAGTGTTGCCTCCGGGGTGGAAAAGTATTGCCGTTCGGTCGCTGAGGCGGCCGATCGGCGACGAACGTCCGCTTTCGCCCCGGTATGATCGGAGAGGGTGTCGGTCCGTCCGGGAGTTCCGGACGAACGTTGGGTCTCCGGTCGGCTTGGGTTCGGGAGGCGACAACGCTTTTCTCGTCGGCCGCGCAAGCCCGGCGTATGAGCCCGCCTCCGGACGTGGAGTACCGGCCCGCGAGCGTCAAGGAGGTGCTCGCGGAGATGAAAGACACCGCCGAGCTGTTGATCGACCTCTCGTACTCGGCGGTGCTGTTCGGTAGCGAAGGGGTCGCAGAGGAGGTCCTCGCCTTGGAAGAGCGGATGGACCTCCTCCAGATGCAAGCCCGGATGAGCCTGCTGATGGCCGCCCGGACGACCGACGACGCAGAACAGCTCGCGCCCGTGCTGGGCGTCGTCGGCGCCGCAGAGAAGATCTCGGACGCCGCCGGCGACATCGCGAAGGTGGTGTTAGAGGAGATCGGTCTCCCCGACGCGATGCGGGCCTCGCTGCCCGAGGCCGTCGAGTCGATCGTCCGGGCGACCGTCAGGGAGGACTCCCGGTTTGCCGGGCGCACGCTGGGCGAGATCACCTTCGAAACCGAGACCGGCGTCCGCGTGATCGCGATCCGGCGCGGGGGCGAGTGGCTGCTCGATCCGACCCACGAGACGAGCCTGGAGGCCGGCGACGTCGCGCTCCTCAGAGGGGCCGAGGAGAACCTCCCGCCCGTCTACGAGTCGATCACGGGCGAGCCCTACGCGGTTCCCGACCCGGTCGAACCCGCGATCGACGACTTAGAGCGTGCGGTCGACGCGATCGTTCTGATGAAGAACATGAGCGAACTCGCGGTCGACCTCGCCTACGGCGCCGTCCTCTACGATAGCACGGAGCTCGCCGAGGAGGTCGCCGCCCTCGAAGCCGAGGTCGATCAGCTGGAATCGCGCTTCGAGGCCTGGACGCTGCGGGCCGCGGCGGACGTCGCGGATCCGGTCGTCCTCCGGGGGCTGGTCCACCTGGCGGGCAGCACCGAGGTGATCAGCGACGCGGCCCTGGAGATCAGCGAGGGCGTCCTCCGGGGGATCGGCACCCACCCGGTCGTCGCCGAGGCGGTCCTGGAGAGCGACGAGGTGCTCGTTCGCTCGACGGTCGGGGAGGGGTCGCGTCTCGACGGGACGACCATCGGCGAGCAGACTGTCCGGACGGACACGGGCATGCGGATCATCGCGGTCCGGCGCCCGCGGGGCTCGCCGAGCACGGAGGACGACGAGTGGGAGACCCAGCCCGGCCCGGACACCCGACTCGCGGCCGGGGACGTGATCCTCGCGAAGGGGACCCGTACGGGCGCAGACCGCCTCGAGGAACTCGTCTGATCAGCCCGCTTCGATCTCCCGGGACACCCGGAGGGCAGAACGGACGGTGAGCACGACGGCGATCAACATCCCCGTGGTGACGGCGACGACGCCGGCGAGTCCGAGATAGAGGAGCCACGACTCCTGGGTCTCGCCGGGGAGGACGAAGACGGCAAAAAGCGCCGCAGCGAAGAGGCTCCCGGCGAGCAGGCCGATCGCCGCGTTCCGCTTGGCGCCGACGGTCACGAGCGCGCGGGCCAGTGAGGGGCGATCCGGGCGGTTCTCGGGGTTCTCGGACACGTACGTGTGTAGCGCCCGCGCGTACAAAATCGCGTCGGCTTCTCCCCCGCGTCTCCTTGCCCGCTCGGCCCCACGCTGGCGTCCGGATAACGGCTCCGTACTCGCTCGTGGGGCCGGATCACACGGGCCGGCAGGGAACGGATAACTAATCCCCGTTCGTCCCCGAGGGAAGGGTATGTGGCCGTGGGAACACGCCATCGTCGGCTACCTCGCGTACTCGTTTTTCTGCCGGCTCTACTACCGGGAGTCGCCCGACGGGCTCGCGGCGTTCGCGGTCGTCCTCGCGTCGGTCGGTCCGGACCTGATCGACAAACCCTTGACCTGGCAGTTCGGCGTCCTCGAAAGCGGCTATTCCATTGGCCACTCCCTCTTTTTCGCGGTACCGTTCGCGCTCGTCGCCGGCGCGCTCGCGCGGGCGGCGGGGCGACCACGGGCGGGGATCGCCGTCGGGATCGGCTACCTCTCGCATCTCCCGGCGGACGTGTTCTATCACTACGCGACCGGGAGCCCGACGCGCTGGGAGCTCGCGCTCTGGCCCGTCCGGAGGACCCCCCCGGAGGGCCAGTACGGGCTGGTGGGCCACACGACTGAGCTGCTCGTCGCCTACGGCCACCGGCTGCTGGCCGGAGGGGCCTCGGGGTACGTCCGGCTCCAGCTCGCGATCGCCGCCGGTGCCTTTCTGGTGTGGCTCGCCGACGGCGCACCGGTCCTACGGGAGATCCTCGTCGGCGGCAGGCGGCTCCTCGCCCGCTCGCATGCGGGTCGGTGACCGCCGACCGAGAGCGAGTCGTAATGTATTTTAGCGTTACCCTGCTACGTCGGAGTGCGTGTCCGGGTTAGGGTAGTGGACCATCCTTCAGCCTTGTGGAGGCTGAGACGCGGGTTCGATTCTCGCACCCGGACTTTCTGGCGACGAACGAACGTGAGGAGCCGAACGTCCGACCGAGATCGAACCCTGCCAGCCGCAACGGCCGAACGCAGTGAGACCGACCGTCTGGCTTCGGTTCGATTCTCGCACCCCGATTTCGAACCTCGCCAGGAATACGCACGCGAACCGATGTCTTTTCGGTGGCCCGGCGTCCGAGATAGTCCAATGAGTATCTCCGCCAGCGTTCCTCGAGGCCGCCCGTTCCGGGCCTCTCGAGCGGGGCCCGGAACGGGCCCGTCGGAATCGGCGTACGGCGAGGCCGAGTGCCGTGGAGGTGGGGTCGATGGCTGACTCCGTCCCCGACGAGGAGCCGGGAGACGCCGAACCCGACGGCGGCGTCCGGGCGTACACCGTTCGCCTCGAGCTCGTCGACGAACCCGGCGAACTGCTCCGGACGCTGGAGCCGATCGCAGACCACGGCGGGAACCTCCTCTCGATCCACCACGAGCGGGGGAACATTACCCCGCGTGGGCACATCCCGGTCGAGGTAGACCTCGAATGCCCCCCTGAGCGCTTCGAGGAGATCGTCGGGGCGCTCCGGGAGGCGGGGATCAACGTCATCCAGGCCGGCGCGGACCGCTACGGCGAGGAGGTCAACGTGATCCTCGTGGGTCACCTCGTCGAGACCGACCTCTCGGATACGCTGTCGGCGATCCAGGGGACTGACGGCCTCTCGGTCGTCGACCTCTCGCTTGCGGCCCCCGAGGGGATGGACGCGGTCTCGAGCGCGCGGGTCCGACTGGCCGTAGACGCCGGCCGCGCGGAGTCGGCCCTCGAGACGGTCCGGGAGGTCGCCGAGGGAAAGGACCTCTCGGTCGTCGAGCCGCTCCTGGGGGGTGGTGAGTGATGGACCTCGCGATCCTCGGTGCCGGCGCGGTCGGACGATCGGTCGCCGACCTCGCGGACGACTACGGCCACCGGGTCGTCGCGCTCGCGGACTCGACGCACGCGGCGGTCGCCGAGGAGGGAATCGAGGCCGACGCCGCGCTCGGCCGGAAGGAAGCGGGCGATCCGCTCGGCTCCCACGAGCCGGAGGCGGTCTTCGACGCTCCCTACGACGCCCTCGTGGAGGCGACGCCGACGACCCTCGGGGACGCGGAACCCGGCTTCTCCCACGTCGAGCGCGCACTCGCCGACGACCGCCACGTCGTCCTCGCGAACAAGGGTCCCGTCGCCGAACGCTACGACGAACTCCGGGAGCTTGAGGCCGCGAGCGCGGGCTCGGTCCGGTTCGAGGCGACCGTCGGCGGCGCCATCCCCGTGCTCTCGACGATCGAGGACTGCACCCCCGAGTCGGTCACCGCAGTTCGGGGCGTCCTGAACGGGACCGCGAACTTCATCCTCACGCGGATGGCCGCGGAGGGACTGGACTACGACCACGTCCTCGCGGAGGCCCAGGACCTCGGGGTGGCGGAGGCCGACCCCACATTCGACGTCGACGGCACCGACGCCGCCCTCAAGTTCGTCATCCTGGCGAACGTCCTGGGCGGGGGCGGTTTCTCCCTTGCGGACGCGACCGTCGATGGGATTCAGGACGTGCCGGGCAGTGCCCTCGAGCTCGCAAGCGAGGACGGGCGGACGATTCGGCTCATCGGCGAGGCGACCCGCGAGGGCGTCCGGGTCGGTCCCAGACTCGTGCCCGAAAACGGCGCGCTCGCGGTGACCGGGACCCGGAATATCGTCCAGATCGAGACCCGCGAGGCGGGCAGTCTCCACAACAGCGGCCGTGGCGCAGGGGGCCCCGAGACGGCGACCGCGGTGCTCGCGGACGTCGGCCGGCTCGACTGACGGTCGCCCCGCCACTGGCTCGCGTGTGATCGTGGGACAAACCGCAGGACTGCGTGGCGATCGGCGTGAGGGGGTTTCGAAATGGTTTTAACCGCAACGAGCAAAGGGGACCGATATAAGCGCCTTCGCGCGTGAGCTACAACAATGAGCGAGGACAAAC
The DNA here is from genome assembly GCF_020177375.1 of Saliphagus infecundisoli. Taxonomy (GTDB): domain Archaea; phylum Halobacteriota; class Halobacteria; order Halobacteriales; family Natrialbaceae; genus Saliphagus; species Saliphagus infecundisoli. The sequence goes on from NZ_JAIWHV010000001.1 coordinate 263,638, forward strand.
CACACCAGAACCTGGCCATCATCGGCCACGTCGACCACGGAAAGAGCACGCTCGTCGGACGACTCCTCTACGAGACGGGGAGCGTTCCCGAGCACGTCATCGAACAGCACCGCGAGGAAGCCGAAGAGAAGGGTAAGGGCGGCTTCGAGTTCGCCTACGTGATGGACAACCTCGCCGAGGAGCGCGAGCGCGGGGTCACCATCGACATCGCCCACCAGGAGTTCGATACCGACGAGTACTACTTCACCATCGTCGACACGCCTGGCCACCGCGACTTCGTCAAGAACATGATCACCGGGGCCTCCCAAGCCGACCACGCCGTCCTCGTCGTCGCCGCCGACGACGGCGTCGCGCCCCAGACCCAGGAACACGTCTTCCTCTCGCGGACGCTGGGCATCGAGAAGCTCATCGTCGGGATCAACAAGATGGACCTCGTCGACTACGACCAGGGCGACTACGACGACGTCGTCGCCGAGGTCAACCAGTTGCTTGACCAGGTCAACTTCCAGGTCGACGACAACTCGTTCATCCCGATCTCGGCGTTCGAGGGCGACAACATCGCCGAGCCCTCCGAGAACACGCCGTGGTACGACGGCCGGACCCTGCTGGAGACGCTCAACGACCTGCCCGAGAAGGAGCCGCCGACGGACGCGCCGCTTCGGCTCCCGATCCAGGACGTCTACACCATCTCCGGCATCGGGACCGTCCCCGTGGGACGACTCGAGACCGGGACGATGAACGTCGGCGACAACGTCTCCTTCCAGCCCAGCGACGTGGGCGGCGAAGTGAAGACGATCGAGATGCACCACGAGGAAGTCCCCTCCGCGGGCCCCGGCGACAACGTCGGGTTCAACGTTCGGGGCATCGGCAAGGACGACATCCGCCGCGGTGACGTCTGTGGCCCCGCCGACGACCCGCCGAGCGTCGCCGAGACGTTCCAGGCCCAGGTCGTCGTCATGCAACACCCCAGCGTGATCACCGCGGGCTACACCCCCGTCTTCCACGCCCACACGGCCCAGGTCGCCTGTACGATCGAGTCCATCGACAAGAAGATGGATCCCTCCTCGGGCGAGGTCGCAGAGGAGAACCCCGACTTCATCCAGTCGGGCGACGCCGCGGTCGTCACCATCCGACCCCAGAAGCCCCTCAGCATCGAGCCCTCCAGTGAAATCCCCGAACTCGGGAGCTTCGCCATCCGCGACATGGGTCAGACCATCGCCGCCGGCAAAGTGCTCTCGGTCAACGAGAAATAGATGCAACAGGCACGCGTTCGACTCGCGGGCACCAGCCCACAGGACTTAGACAACATCTGTGACGACGTCCGCGAGATCGCAAACAACACCGGCGTCAACCTGAGCGGTCCGATCCCGCTCCCCACGAAGACCCTCGAGATCCCGACCCGGAAGTCCCCGGACGGCGAGGGCACCGCGACCTGGGAGCACTGGGAGATGCGCGTCCACAAGCGCCTGATCGATCTGGACGCCGACGAGCGCGCGCTCCGCCAGCTCATGCGCATCCAGGTGCCAAACGACGTCTCGATCGAGATCGTCCTCGAGGACTGAGACGGTCGGAGACGACGATTGACCGTTCGGCCGCAGTGCCGTATTGCGACCGACGGTGCATCGACTCGTCTCCGGCCGTATGCCGACACCGGCCGACGACGCCGTTCTCGTGTCCTCGAAACGGCCGAAACGGCTGATACGGACTGCGAACCTCTTTTAGACGGTGGCGGTCCCGCCACCGGTACACACGTAGAGCAGAACGGTCTGTGCGCTTTTGTAGCTCCCCCGCGTACGGACCGGTATGTCGGAGTTCCTCCCGGGACACGATCGGGAGTCCCAGTCGGGATCGGCGACGGCGGGATCGGAAACCGTGGGAGGCGCCGGTCCGCTCCTCGAGACGCTCGGGCTGTTCGCCGTCGTCGCCCTCGCGCAGCTCGTCGCTGGCGCGGCCGGGGCGATGACCGGTCTGTTCGTCCTCTCGGCGCCGGTCACGAACGACCCCTGGACGGTCGTCACGAGCGTCTACGCCCACGGCGGGCTCGGACACCTCCTCTCGAACAGCCTCGCACTGGTCGTCTTCGGCTGGCCGGTCGCACGGGCGACGACGCGGGTTCGGTTTCACGCCTTCTTCGTGGCGACCGGCGCGGTCGCTGGTCTCGCCCAGATCTGGGTGATGGGACTGTTCGGCGCCCACGCGGGCGTTCTGGGGGCCAGCGGTGCGGTCTTCGCCCTGCTCGGCTATCTCGTCGCCGGCAATCGGCTCTCCTCGGGGATCGCCGCCTGGGTATCGGTCCCCCGGTGGGTGACCGTACTGGTCTTTCTGGTGCTCGCCGCCGCGGTGACGGTCGCGACCGCGGCCCCCCAGGTCGCGCTGGTCGCTCACTTCGTCGGCTTCCTGTTGGGGCTCCTCGCGGGCCGTGCGGGCGTGTTACAACCCCAGTAAGGATCGAAGCACAAGCTACAAATAGCGACACGGGTTACGACCGGGTGCGGGCTCGTAGATCAGCGGTAGATCGCTTCCTTCGCAAGGAAGAGGCCCTGGGTTCAAATCCCAGCGAGTCCATATTCCTGCGGCGCGAGCAATTCCGCGAGCGCCGCGAATAGATGTCGAAGTTGGGATTTGAACTAGACCAGTCGCAGCCCGGGAGCGAGCGCAGCGAGCGACCCGGACCGTCTGGGCGTAGTTCATAATCCCAGCGAGTCCACTCACTCGATTCTCTCGTTCGCGGACTCGCTGTACCTCGCAAACGCTTCGCGTTCACTCACTCCCAGCGAGTCCACATGCGTTCGTGGCTTCTAGCGCCCGATTACTCGAGCGCTGCGACTTCGACGGTCATTCGGTCGTCGAACGAGAGTTCGATGCGGTGGCCGTCGTGGTCGAAGGTGACGGTGCCCGCCCGAGAGCGCCGCGAGGTCGATTCGAACAGGCCGTTCAGCGCGTCGGGATCGACGCTGTCGTGAAGGGGTGTCACGTCGGCGGTCTCGACGCCACGTACGTCGGCGATCGCGGTGACCACCGCCGTCGTCGGCGTCTCGGCCCCGCCGATCCTCCGGCGTACGACCTCTCCCGTGTCCATGGATACGTCCTATCACGGTCCTCGGTAAAAATCTGTCGCCAAAACCGGACGTAATCGACGTATTTCGTCGATCATTGCCGGATTCGGAATCGTATTATTAATCGTTCTGTTCGTTCGTCAACCACCGGTCAGCGATCGGGGAGACGCTCGGAGAGCCGGGCGAACCGCTCGTCTACGGCCTCGCGGTGCTCCTCGCTCTCGCCCTCGCGGTGGTCGGCTCCCACGAACTCGCCGTCGGCGACCGTGACCGAGAGGACGGCCCCCTCGTAGCGACCCTCGCGGGGGAGCCGGTCGGCGGCGACGTCGAGCTGGTCGATCGCTCGGGGCCCGTCCTCGCTTGACGCGTCACACCCCGGCCCCGCCTCCATGAGGATCACGGCTGTCTCGCCGTCGACGATCCGGTCGACCACGCCGGTGTAGCTCCCGTCCATGGGGGAGGTGTAGGCACGGCACGGGCATCAATCGTGGGATCGGCGAGCTCGCGGCGCTCGTCGGCGTCGGGTCGTTCCTCCCGGAGGTCCTCGGGATCGGTCGAGAACTCCTCGGCGGGCGCGACCGAGAGCTCTCGGCCGTCGGTCGTGACGACGACGTCGCCGTGGACCGCGGTCCAGTAGGTCTCGATCCCGCGGTCGGCGAAGGAAGCGAGGACCTCCTCGTGTGGATGGCCGTACTGAGAATCGCGGGCGCTCGAGATCACGGCGACCTTCGGGTCGACGGTGGCGAGGAGGGGATCGCTCGAGGAGGTCGCGGAGCCGTGGTGGCCGACCTGGTAGACGTCGGACGCGAGGGCGTCGCCGCGGGCCTCGACCATCCGGGCTTCGGTCGCCGCCTCGGCGTCGCCGGTGAAGAGGGCGGTTCGGTCGCCGTACTCGACGGTGAGCGCGACGCCGTTTCCGTCGAGGTCCTCGCCGGCGGTGTCCGCGGGCGGGTTGTGGAACTCGACCGACGCCGCTCCGACGTCGATCGCATCGCCCTCCCGCACCTCGTACAGCGTGACGTCGTGGCGCTCGACGGCGTCCAGGTACCGTTCGTACGTCCGGGAGGTGTGGACGACTCCGGAGTCGTAGACCGCGCCGATCCCGTCGTACTCCGTCTCGTAGGCGTCGATCACCGCCTCGTGGCCGCCGATGTGGTCGGCATGGGCGTGCGTGGAGACGAGGTGGTCGATCCGCTCTACGTCCTGCTCGCGCAGGGCCGTGAGGACCCGCTTCCCGTCGTCGCGCCAGTCGCCCGAATCGACGAGCATCGTCTCGCCGTTGGGGAACTCGACGACGGTCGCGTCGGCCTGGCCGACGTCGAGGTAGCGAATCCGAAGCTCGCCGCCGGGGACGTCGGTCGGCGTCTCCTCTCTCCCGAGATCCGATCCGTCGTCGGCGTCGGCCCCCGATTCCGTCGGCGTCGTGTCGTCCGTATCGTCGGCCTCGGGAGCGCCGCTTCCCGAACCGGCGTCTGGACCGATTCCGGGTGCGATCCCGATTCCGACGACGAGCACGGCGACAAGGACGACAACGAGGACGACGGCGACGAGCCATCTTCCGGCCGCTCGAATCTGGCTCACCGCCCTTCCCGTCCCGTTGGGTGTGTTCCGATCGTCGGACCCGTCACTGTGGGCGGAAACGCCGGCCGTGCTGATAGCTGTTGGGTCGGCCTCTCGGGACCAACGGGACGAACCGTCGCAGCCGGGCGGGAGTGGGGAAGGGGAGAACTCGTCTCGCCCGGGCAGATATCTCCGGTTCGGCACGACCCTGGGAACGGTGGTGGGAAAGGTCGTGCGTATCGACCGAGGGAGAGCAGATGTATAGCCCTGCGGTCGGCATATTCAGGGTCGGCTCCGGCGACGAGCCCGAGCCGGTCGCACGGCTCTCGACGGACTCCCTCGGAAAAACTCGGGCCGTTCGCTGTCGTACACGTCGCCCCTTCGGCGGGAACGCCTACTCCTCGGTCTCCTCGTCCTCGAGTTCGCCGCGGACGAAGGCAGCCTCGGCGCTTTCCTGGCCGGCGTCGGCGGTGGGTCCTTCGAGGAGGGTCGCGAAGTCGTCGACCTCGTCGTACTGGTCCCGGTAGACCAGCGCGGCTTTCCCCGTTTGAGTGATCTCGTAGAGGCCCGAGCGTTCGGCGGGGCCGATCTTTCTGACCAGTCCGTAGTCCTCGAGGACGGGCAGGCGGGTATTGATGTTCTTGCGGCTCTTGTCCGTGTGGGCCTGGAGGTTCGTCGCGACGTTGCGTCCCGTCTCCTCTAAGGCCGCCAGGATCAGGAAGTCCGTGGGTCGTCGGAGTTTCATCGGTCATCGTACTCCCTCCTCGATAATAGGTCTTCTGGCTATTTGCGTTGCCAACGCCGGAACGCTATCTGTAACGGCTGTTTTCCGCGGCAGTGACGAACGACGGCGGAGTCGGGACTGCGATCGGTCGCGTTCGATCCCCGGAGAACCCGGCGCTGGGTCGGACGACCGGGTGACGGTCGTCCCGTCGATCGGGACGTCGTCTCCCCGGCGGTCCGGGTTCAGTCGGCGGCCGGCGCCGCGAGGTCGGCGTTCGCTTCGGCGAGCGCCCGTTCGGTGTACACCTCGAGGAGCTGTGCCCGGAACTCCCCCGAGGCTCGCAGGTCGTCCATCATCAGCGCCGTGTCGAGGCCCTCGCCCGCGCGGGCGGCTGCGGCCTCGATCGTCTCCTCGTCGACGGAGCCACCCGCCAGGGCGTCCTCGACGCCCTCGAGCCGGACCCCCCGGTCCATCACGCCGCTGGCGCCGACGCGGACCGTCTCGGCGGCTCCGTCCTCGACCGAAAGCAGGGCGGCGACGCCGACCATCGCGTACCCCGAGGAGGGGCTCGCTCGCTTGACGTAGGTGCCGACGGCGCCGGCGGCCGAGGGGACCTCGACCCGGGTCAGGAGCTCGTCGGGACCGATGTCGGTCGCGTACATTCCCAGGTAGAACTCCTCGGCGGGCACGTCGCGCTCGCCGTCGGGTCCCTGGACGACCATCGTCGCATCCGAGACGAGCACCGCGCCGGGGAGGTCCGAAGCGGGGTCGGCGTGGGCGACGTTGCCCCCGACGGTCCCCCGGTTGCGGACCTGCCGGTCGCCGACCTGCTCGACCGCCGCGGTCAGCGCGGGCGCGTGCTCGCGGGCGGCTTCGGCGTCTAAAACGTCGCTGTAGCTCGTCATCGCGCCGATGGTAAGCGTCCCGCCGTCGGCCGTGACGCCGGTGAGCTCTTCGATCCCGCCGATGTCGATCAGGACGTCGGGACTCGAGAGCCCGCTTTTCATCGCCGGGAGCAGGCTGTGGCCGCCCGCCAGTAGCTCGGTCTCCGCGTCGCCGTGTTCCTCCAAGAGCTCGATCGCTTCGGCGGTCGTTTCCGGCTCGTGGTAGTCGAACCCGTCGGGAATCATCGCTTCTCACCTCCCTCGTCGTCGCCCTCGCCAGGCGGGGACCCGCCATCCGTGGTCGCCCGTCCGTTCGTCGCCTCCCAGACCCGTTCGGCGGTCAGCGGCATCTCGATGCCCTCGACGCCAAAGGGTTCGAGGGCGTCGGCGACGGCGTTGACGACGGCCTGGGGGGCCGCGATGGTGCCGGCCTCGCCGACGCCTTTCACTCCCAGGGGGTTGTGCGGGCTCTCGGTCACGGTGGAGTCGGTCTCCATCTCGGGGATGTGGTAGGTCTTCGGGACCGCGTAGTCCTGCATCGAGCCGGTCAGCAACTGTGCGTTCTCGTCGTACTCGGCGCCCTCGTAGAGGGCCTGGCCGATCCCCTGGGCGATCCCGCCGTGGATCTGGCCCTCGACGATCTTGGGGTTGATCTGGTTGCCGACGTCGTCGACCGCGGCGTATTGCTCGAACTCGATCTCCCCCGAGTCGGGATCGACCTCCACGACCGCGACGTGGGTGCCAAACGGGAAGACGAAGTTGTCCGGGTCGTAAAAGGAGGTGGCCTCGAGCCCCGGCTCCATCTCCTCGGGCATGTCGTGGGCGAGGTAGGACTGCTCGGCGACCTCCTTGATCCCTAGCGAGCGGTCGGGCGCGCCGGCAAGCCGGAACTCGCCGGCCTCGAACTCGATATCGTCGGGATCGGCCTCGAGCTGGTGGGCCGCGATTTCCTTTGCCTTCTCGACGAGCTTTTCCGAACTCTTGACGAGCGAGCTCCCGCCGACGGCCGCCGACCGGGAGCCGTAGGTGCCCATCCCGTGTGGGATCTCGTCGGTGTCGCCCTCGACGACCTCGACGTCGTCGTAGGGGATGCCGAGCTCGTTGGCGACGATCTGGGCGTACGTCGTCGCGTGACCCTGCCCGTGCCCCGAGGTGCCACAGAAGGCGGTGACCGTCCCGGAGGGATGGAAGCGGACGAGACTGGACTCCCAGAGGCCGGCCTGGGCACCCAGTTGGCCGGCGAGTTCCGAGGGGGCGAGCCCGCAGGCCTCGATGTAACAGGAGAAGCCGATCCCCAGATACCGACCTTCCTCGCGGGCTTGCTCCTGGCGCTCGCGGAACGAGTCGTAGTCGACCATCTCGAGGGCCTTGTCGAGAGGCTTCTCGTAGTCGCCGCTGTCGTAGACGACGGCGACCTGGGTCTCGTAGGGGAATTCGTCCGCGGGAACGAAGTTCAGCCGGCGGAACTCCGCGGGGTCCATGTCGACCTCGCGGGCGCCGAGATGGGCCAGGCGCTCGACGACGAAGGAGGCCTCCGGGCGGCCGGCGCCCCGGTAGGCGTCGACCGGCGGAACGTTCGTGAACGCGCCAGTCACCGAACAGTGGATCGCGGGGATGTCGTACTGGCCCGAGAGCAGGGTGCCGTAGAGCCAGGTCGGTACCGCGGGGGCGAACGTCGAGAGGTAGGCCCCGAGGTTCGCCTTCGTGTCCACCCGCAGGCCCGTGATCCTCCCGTCGTCGTCCATCGCGAGTTCGGCCTCCGTCCGATGGCCCCGTCCCTGGGCGTCGGTGACGTACGTCTCCGTGCGTGTCGCGGTCCACTTGACCGGACGCTCCAGGTCCTTGGCGATCCAGGCGGCGAGGGCCTCGTCGGCGTAGTGGTGGATCTTGCTCCCGAAGCCGCCGCCGACCTCCGGGGCCTTGATCCGGAGTTTGTGCTCGGGGTGGCCGATGACCCCCGACATCAGCAGCCGGTGGAGGTGGGGGTTCTGGGAGGTCATGAACACCTCGAGTTCCCCGGAGCCGGGACTGTAGTCGGCGACTGCCGCACGGGGCTCCATCGCGTTCGGGACCAGCAACTGGTTCTCGACGTCGATCGAGACCGTATGCGACGCCGACTCGAACGCCTCGTCGGTCGCGTCGCTATCCCCGAGTTCCCAGTCGAAGGCGACGTTGTCCTCGCCGTGGAGCGCGGGAGCGCCCTCGTCGAGTGCCTCCCTGGGGTCGGTGACGGCGTCCCGGCGGCCGTAGTCGACGGAGACGGCCTCGGCCGCGTCGCGGGCCGTATAGCGGTCCTCGGCGACGACGACCGCGATCGCATCGCCCTGGTAGCGAACGCGGCCGTCGGCCAGGATCGGGTGATCGACCTGCTCTAAACTGTCGAGCAGCCAGCCGGTCGGCAGCGAGAACGACCCGCCTTCGGGCGTGTCCTCTCCGTGGAGGTCCTCGTGGGTGTACGTCGCGACGACGCCTTCCATCTCCTCGGCCGCGCTCGTATCGACGCCCTCTAGATCGGCGTGGCCGTACTGGCTCCGGGCGACGGCCATGTGGGCCATCCCCGGACGCTGGATGTCGTCGGTGTACTCGGCGTCGCCGGTGATGAGCGCGGGGTCCTCCCGGCGTTCGATCGCCGAGCCGAGGATGTCGGCGGCGTCGACCTCCTCGGGGTCCATCGAGTCGATCGTCACTCGCCTTCACCCCCCGGCCAGCGGACCTCGCCGCCGTCGGCCACCGGTTCGTCCAGCTCGGCGGCGGCGTTCTCGACGGCGTTGACGATGTTCTGATAGCCCGTACACCGACAGAGGTTCCCCTCTAACCCCTCGCGGATCTCCTCGCGGGAGGGGTCGGGGTTCTCCCTGAGGAGATCGGTCGCCGTCATCATCATCCCGGGAGTGCAGTAGCCACACTGGAGGCCGTGTTCCTCCCGGAACCCCTCCTGGATCGGATGGTAGTCGTCACCGCTCTCGAGCCCCTCGACGGTCTCGATCCGCTCGCCGTCGGCCTGGACCGCGAGCACCGTACAGGACTTGACGGCCTCGCCGTCCATGTGGACCGTACAGGCCCCGCAGGTAGTGGTCTCACAGCCGACGTTCGTCCCCGTATAGCCGAGTTCGTCCCGGAGCGCGTGGACGAGCAGGGTCCGTGGCTCCACCGAGAGCTCGTGGTCGGTCCCGTTTACCGTCAGCGTGATCTCGTGGTCGGTCATGGTCGTGGCCGGGACGCCTCGGGTCGCTCGCTCGAGCCGGCTCTCCCGGGGACCGTCGGCTCGCTCGGGGCCTTGGCATCGGCGTCTCCGAACTCAGTGAAGATCGTACACATACACCACTCTACATCCCACCTATATAATTATAGTTCTTTGCAATGGGTCGGCGGCGCGCTTGCCGGCTGCGATCGGCTGATGGCCGTCGCGGACCCAGTCTCGACGATCGCACGCCTCCGAAACCATTATATCGGATAACTCACAATTTCGGCCCATGGGCACCGTCGACTCCGAAGCGGGACACCCCTTCGAGAACCCGCTCTTTCGCTACGGGATCGGTCTCTCGGGAGCCATCGTCATCATCGCCGTCGCGATCCTCTACCTCGACGGCGTCGCCCGCTACGTCGCGCTCGCGATCGCGGTCCTCGACGGAGCGGTGACGCCGAAGATCCTCGAGTACGCCGCCGCTCAGGACGCTCAGACGTAGCCCTCTTCGACCAACAGCTCGCCGTTCAACACGCTCGCGCCGGCAGCACCTCGAAGCGTGTTGTGGGCGAGGCAGTTGTACTGGATGCCGAACGTCGATTCGCGGACGCCGCCGGCGGCGATCGCCATCCCGTCGCCGACGGTTCGGTCGAGGCGGGGCTGGGGCCGTTCGGGGTCCTCGAAGACGTGGATGAGCGGCTCGGGCGAGGAGTGAAGCGAAAGCGATGGGTACTCCGCAAACGCCTCCCGAACCTCTTCGGGGGAGGGGTCCTCGCTCGTCTCGATCCAGACGTTCTCGAGGTGGCCGTCGATCGTCGGGATCCGGTTGCAGGACGCGGCAACCTCCATTTCGTGATCGGCGAGCGCGGTGCCGTCGAACTCCCCGAGCAGTTTGCGGGACTCGGTCTCGAGTTTGGCCTCCTCGCTGCCGATGTGGGGGATGGCGTTGTCGATGATCTCCATCGACGTGACGCCGTCGTAGCCCGCCCCCGAGACCGCCTGGAGGGTCGCGACGTGGACCGTCTCGAGGCCAATACCCGCCTCGGCGAGGGCGGCGAGCGTCGGAACGAACGTGATCGTCGAGCAGTTCGGGTTCTTGACGAGCGCCCCGTCCCACCCGCGCTCCTCGCGCTGGATCTCGAGGGCCTCGAGGTGATCCCCGTTGACCTCCGGGATCACGAGCGGGACGTCGGACTCCATCCGGGCGTTCGAGGAGTTCGAGGAGACGACGTAGCCGGCCTCACAGAACGGGGTTTCGACTTTCGCGCCGACGGTCGAGGGCAGCGACGAAAAGAGCAGGGGGACGTCGTCGGGCACTGCTTCGGGAGTGGTCGCGGTGACGGTCATCTCGCCGACCTCCTCGGGGATGGGGGTGTCGATGCGCCACTTCGCGACGTCGCGGTAGGGGTGGCCCGCGCTCTCGTCGCTTGCTGTCAGGGCCGCGATCTCGAACTCGGGATGGGGTTCTAAAAGCTGGATCAGGCGCTGTCCGACCGCGCCGGTGGCGCCGAGAACGCCGACTCGTACTGTCATTGCCCGGGGTCGGGGACGGTGGCGCAAAGACGTTTGGGTTCGGGCCAGTATCGACTCCCCGGCGCCGGCGCCGGACGGCGATTCCCGACAGCTATCGACCGGCGGTCACCACCGGTGGTGGACGTACTCGCGGACGGACTCGTCGTAGACCTCGGTCACCGTCGCCCGCTCCTCGTCCGACAGCGACCGCAACCTCGAGGCCGCGGCGTTCGCCCGGACGTGCTCGGGGTTCGTCGACCCCGGAATCACCGTCGTCACTGCATCGAAATCGAGGATCCACCGGAGGGTGAACTGGGCCATCGACCACTCCTCCGGTACTGCGGGCCGGAGTTCGTCGACGGCCTCGAGGCCGACGTCGTAGGGAACTCCCGCGAAGGTCTCGCCGACGTCGAAGGCGTCGCCGTCGCGGTTGTAGTTGCGGTGGTCGTCCTCGGGGAACTCAGTGTCGGCGTCGAGGGCGCCCGTCAACAACCCGGAGGCGAGGGGAACCCGGACGATGACCCCGACGTCGCGGCGATCGGCCTCCCGGAAGAACAGTTCCGTCGGGCGCTGGCGCAATGGATTTGCGATGATCTGGACCGTCTCGACGCCGGGGTACTCGATCGCTTTGAGCCCTTCCTCGCAGCGCTCGACGCTGACGCCGTAGTGGGCGATTTTCCCCTCGTCGACGAGGCCCGAAAGCGCCTCGAACGTCTCGGGCTGGTAGTAGGCGTCCGTCGGCGGGCAGTGCAGTTGGAGGAGATCCAGCGTCTCGACCCCCAGGTTCTCGAGGCTTCGATCGACGAACTTCTCTAAATGCTCGCGGTCGTAGTCGGCGGCGACGTGGGGGTCGAGCCGTCGGCCGGCCTTGGTCGCGACGACCGGCTCCGCGTCGTGGTCGGCCAGGACCTCCCGGATCAGTCGCTCGCTGCGGCCGTCGCCGTAGACGTCGGCGGTGTCCAGGAAGGTGATACCGGCGTCGAGAGCGGCCCGGATCGCTTCTCGACCTTCGTCCTCGCTAACCTCTCCCCAGTCTGAACCGACGTTCCAGGTTCCCATGCCGACCTCTGTGACGTCGTAGCCGGTCGTCCCGAGCGCACGCTCGTCGATATCGGTCTCTGCCGTGTCCATACCCGACGTTGTGGCCGGACGGCTATAGTCCTTCAGCTACCGGAGGACGGGCTCGTCGAGAACTCGCGTTCAGGCGGGGACTTCGCTGCCCTTCTTGCGGGTGACGTAGCCCGCGACCCGGTTCCGGACGCCCTTGGACTCGATGTTGGTGAGCTTCATGACGCTGTCTTTGTTCTGCTCGAAGTCGGTGGTGAACGCCTCCGGGTACCGCTCTAGGAGCAGGTTCCCCGTCTTCTTGACGTAGGCAGGTTTGATGGCCATGGGGGAAGCTCTCTCCCTGAGGGCCTTAATAGGCACCATTTCTGCCGAATCGATTCGGGCCTTCGCCGTCCGGTTCGACGCCCGCAGTTCGGCCTCCGGGGCGTCGTGGGCCAGTTCGTGCGGTCGGACCAGGTGACTCGGACTCGGCGATCCACTGCGTCTCCCCGATCACTCGTCGACGGATCGAACCACGCCGAGTGCAGCGCCGATCCATCTCGCAAAGCCCGTCTCGACGACGACGGTCACGAGGATGACCAGAAACACCGTCCCGAGCAGGACGTCCGCGCCCGCCGGATCCGAGGGAGGCGCCCCCGTCTCGAGGCGGATGGCGAACAGCGTGGCGACCGTGGCGGGGATGATCCCGCGCGGACCGATCGCGCCGACGAACAGGCGCTCGCGGACCGTGAACCCACAGCCGATCGTCGAGACGAAGACGGCAAGCGGGCGGAGCACGACCATCACCACCGCGACGACCGCGAGACCGGCGACGCCGAGCGCGAGCAGTTCGGAGAACTCGAGCAGCGCCGCGAGCGCGATGAAGACGAACGAGAGGACGAGGACGGTCACGTCCCGCTTGAACCGGTGAACGCTCTCTTGGTGGGGTAACTCGACGTTGCCGAGGACGAATCCCGCGGTCGCCGCGGCCACGATGCCGGCCTCCGAGAACACCGAATCGGCCGTCGCGAACGCGGTGACCGCCGCGGCGAGGACGAGCAGCCGGGCCACCTGTGGCGCCCGATCGGGGGGAAGTTCGACCCGCGTGAGCAGCGGATCGAGATCGACGTGGATGGACACCGGTTCACCACCCTCTCCGCCGCTCGGAGCCGTCCGTCTCGGCTGTCACGGCGACCATGAACCGCGAACTACGGCTCCCAGCGGTAAAATCCTCGTGGCATCTCGTGGGCCGCCGGGCCGTCGTCGTGCGACCTACAGCCAGTCGTATTCGTCGGCGGCCGCCGGCTCCCACGTCGAGTGTCGACGCACCCGCGAGAGCGCCTCCAGTTCGCGTGGCCCGCCCGTCCGGTCGACCACCGACACGCAGTGGGCGAGCCGGTCGACGAGGACCGTCTCGTCGTAGCCCGGGACGTCGAGGCGCGAGGCCGCGACGGTCGCCTCGATCACGGCTCCGAAGCCGCGGTTGATCGGCGCCACCGTCTCGCGCTCGATCGCGGCCTCGACGGGCACGAGGGTCCACTCGACCCACCGCGTCCCGCCGTCAGTTCCCGACCCCGCTCGCTCGGCGCGCACCCGAGCCCAGGCGTCCGTGGCGTCGATCACCGGCTCCGCTTCCTCGACGATCGAGAGGGCGGCGTCGGCGAAGGCCACGGGGTCGCGCGTGAACTGGACGTACCCCTCGCCCTCCCGGTGAAAGTTCCGCTGGGTCCGGGTGTTCCCCCAGGTGCGCGCCGTGACCGCCTCGCCGGCGAACAGCCCGAGCGCGGCGACGTTCCACAGTCCGTTCGGCCCGCGGGTCGCCACGAGGGACTCGGTGACGCCCGCGAGGGAAACGGGCCACCCCTCGCAGGGCTCGCCCTCGAGCCCGTCTGCCTCTTCGCCGGGTACCCCCTCGTCCGCCCGCTCGCACCCACCATCGTCTCCGCTCATACGACCAGCTCACCCCGCTCGAGCGCGACGAACAGCCCCGCACAGACCAGATCCGCGGTGGTCCCCGGATTCACTCCCCGCGAAACGAGGTCGTCGGCGAACGCCTCGACGGCCTCGGGCTCCGTGTCGAGCGCGGAGCGCTCGTCGAGTTCCGCCGCCCGCTCGCGGACCTCCTCGGCTACCCTCTCTCCGTGTTTGGTCGCGACGAGCGTGTCCGGGCGGTCGGCGAGCGCGGAGAGGAAGGCGGCCGCGGCCCGCTCGGAGGGCGTCCCCTCGGTCCCGCCGATCACCCCTGCAGCCCGGAACGAGCGCTCGAACCCCTCGGTCCACTCGCGGGCGACGTCGTCGCCGGGCACGCTCGCCGCCATCACCTCGAGCAGCGTGAGCCCCCGCTCCTCGACGGCGGGGACCGCCTCGCTGCCCCGGCGGACGTCGAGGGGCTCCATCCCCTCGGGCGGCTCGCCGACGCGGACGTCGGTGTGGTCGAACGCCCGGTAGAAGCCGGCGGCGTCCTCGACCGTCGTCCCCTCGACGACCTCGCGGACGCCGGCGGGCGTCACTTCGCGGCCACTTGCGGCCCGGACCAGCGGAACCAACAGGAGCAGCGAGCCGAACTGGGTGTTGCCCCCCTCCTGGCACCCCATCCCGGCGACCGCGCGCTCGAACGCGCTCCCGACGGGGGCGCCCTCGCCGGCCAACTCGAGGCCCTCCCGCGACCCGACGGCACCCGCGAGGAAGTGGTCATACCGGAGGCCGGAGAGATCGCGCTCGCGATCGACGTTTCCGGGTTTCGGGGTCGCGCTGACCTCGAGCAGGAGGGCGAGCTGGGCGGTCTCGGCGGGCGACCGGGTCATGGCTCCGGTTCCGCGGGCGGTTCGATCCCCTCGGGGTCGAACTCCCGATCGACGGCCTCGCGGACGCGCGCCAGGACCGTGGGGTCGTCGCTCGGCCGACCGACGCTGACCGCGTCCGCTCCGTAGGATCGGTACTCCGCGACCGCTTCGCGCCCGCGGACGCCGTTGTTCGCGATCAGGTACAGTCCGCAGGCCGCTCGGACGTCGGCGACCAGCCCCTCCGAGTCCATCGCATCGACGTGGAGATAGCTCGCACCCGCGTCCTCGAGAACCCCCGCCAGCGCCGGGAGATCGACCCCCGGAACCTCAGTTCGGACCTTGACCCCGACCGGGACGTCCGCCGCCTCCGTGGCGGTCCGGACGTACTCGGCGAGTCGGGGGGTGTCGGCGAGCAGGGACTCCCCACAGCCCACGGCGCGGAGTTCGTCCTGGCGGCAGTGGGCGTTGATTTCGAGGAACGCGCCCCGGTCCTCGCAGATCCGGGCGACTTCCTCGAGAGGATCGGGCGTCGCCGACCGGACGTTGATCCCGGCCCGGATCGGCGCGTCCTCGAGGGAAGCGAGCTGTCGGTCGACGAAGGCGGCTGGCTCCCGGGGGAGGAACTCGCTTCGCCCGCGGGCGACCAGTTTTCTGGCGGCGGCCCTCGAGGGCGAATCGAGGGCGATCCCGCCCAGGACCGCGGCGTCGGCGTGCTCGCCCCCCGCCTGCGCCCAGTCGGCGTCGGACTCGCCGCTGAGACTCGCGAGCGCGAGCCGCGGGGCAAAGTCGGTCATCGATTCCCATCCCCTTCCCGGACCCGCTCGATCGCGCGGAGAGCGGCCTCCCGGACCCGCCTCGCGTCCGCCTCGCCGTCGATCCGGATGTTGGTCTCGACCGTCGGGACCGGCAGGTCACCGCCATCGCCCGAATCGACGACGACGGCGTCGGCGAAGGGGTAGGCCTCGGCCAGCCCCGCCGTCGTCGGCTCGCGGCCGGTCGCGCGCATGAGCTCCGCTGCAGGTCCCGAAAAGGCCTCGCCCGCGAGGAAGGGGGAGACCGTGACGACCGTCGTTTCGGCGAGGGCCTCGCGAACGCCCGGCACCGAGAGGATCGGGCCGACGCTCGTCACGGGGTTCGAGGGGCCGATCACGACCGGCTCCGTCAGGGCCTCCAGAACGGTGTCGGTCGGGGCGGCCTCCTCGCTGCCCCGGAACTCGACGTCCTCGACGGTCGGCTCGCCTTCGCGGCCGACCCAGTACTCCTGGAAGTGCATTGCTCCCTCGGGGGTGTGGACGATGGTCGCAACGGGATCGTCGCTCATCGGCAGGATCTCGCTTTCGGCGCCGACGGCCTCCCCCAGAACTCGAGTCGCCTCGGTCAGCGTCTCCCCCCGATCGATGAGGCTCGTCCGGGTGATGTGGACCGCCCGGTCGCGGTCGCCGATCGTCATGAACTCCGCGATCCCCGAAAAGCGCCGCCAGCGGGCGAGTCGCCGGCCCGCCGTCTGGGCCTCCTCGGGGAGGTACTGGGGACCCTCGGACAGCCCCGCCTCGCTCGCGAGCTCGAACAGCGCCTCGTTCGTCCGGTGGGTGTCGCCCTCGATCCCCCACCAGTACTCCCGATCCAGCACGTCGCCGCCCTGAAAGAGCAGCGTGTCGATGTCCGGCGAGACGAGCAGGCCCCCGAGTTCGATGTCGTCGCCGGTGTTGGCGACGATCGTCAGGGTCTCGGAGGAAAACGGACCTTCGCCTCCCGCAGCATCGACTCTCCCGGACCCGGTCCCCTCCAACAGCTTCGGCGTTCCGGTCCCCCCGGAGAGAACGGTAACCATACGGGTCCTACCGCCGGCTCCGGTTAATGGGTTACGACCCCGATCCCTCGCTGCCGATCCACTCGGCGAAACTCCCCTCCAGAAGGGTCTCGGCCTGGCGGTCGATGTACGCCCGCTGCATCCCCGTGATCGCCCCCTCGAGATCGCTTCCCTCGTCGAGGCGGGCGGCGACCTGGTCGCGTTTCCAGCTCGCGGGCGTCACCCCCTGGCGGACCCGCCGGCGGAGCGGGTAGAGGTACTTCGCGGCGGCGTCCTCGCTCAGGCCCCGGCTCGAGAGGCCGTCCTCGGCGTGGGCGAGGAGGTCCTCGTAGATCCGTTTTCGATCCCTCGTCCGGTCGCCGTCGTTCGTGATCCAGACGAGATCGGCCGAGAGCCCCTCCCGCATCGCGGCGTAGAAGTTCTCGCGAGCGATCTCCCAGTCGAGATCGACGACGGGGTGTTCGAGCCGGGTGAGGCTCTCGAGCAGGCCCGCGAACGCCGCCTGGAAGGAAATCGAATCCCTGACCGTGGGCTGGGCCGGGATCGGGCGGAACTCGATGCGGGCGTTCGCCGCCGATCGGCTCGAGCCGTCGAAGACCGGCCGGACCCACCGCCAGTAGGTGCCGTGTTTCCGCCGGAAATGTGCGAACCGATCGTCGAACCGCCCGCCCTCCGAGACCGGCATCGGGACGATGGTGTCGTCGTCGACGATCCGGTCTACGGCCTGGGCGGCGGTCTCGAGGTCGCGCGGGAACCGGACCTTCCCGGCGCCGGCGGCGGGGTCGTTGAGGGTCGTCTCGAAGACGCTGATCCGGTGTTCCATCCACGCTTCAGCCAGGATCTCCTGGGCGCTCGCGCCCTCGTCGTAGAGGTCGGGCGGGAAGAAGGGGCTGTTGACGCCCAGCGCGAGCAGCGGGGCGGCGATCCGCAGGGCGTAGTTGAAGTAGTCGGGGAGGTCGACGGCGTGGGGGACCTGGTAGTGGGGCTGGATCGAGGTAATCAGGCTCTCGGGCATCACGGTGTCCGCGGAAAGCGAGACGTTGGGCGCCTCGATGCGCATTCCTGCGGTCTCGGCCTGATCCGTGTTCGCCATCGCGTGGTAGCGTGCCGCCGCGCTCATGTTCGTCGCGACCCGGATCGGGCGTTCGTCGTCGCCGACCGTCCGCTCGACGCTGTCGGTGAGGTACCCCCGGGCGGTCTCGCCGTCGGGGGGGATCGTCCAGAGTGCGTCGCTGACCAGCGCCATCCCCTCCGTGCGCGTGACGTCGACGGCCGTCCGGAGTCGGGACTTGACCTCGGCTTCCTGGGCGAGAAGGCCGTCGGCGTTCAACGGCTGGGGGCTGGTCGTCATCTCGGCGTTGTGGAGCCCGAGTTCCTTCTCGAAGCCGATCAGCTCCAGCAGTCGGCGGGGCATCCGCCGAAGAGCGCACCCGTCGGCGCCGACGGCGTAGAACTCGTACTCGAGGCCGACGATCGCCTGGGGGTTGTCGAACGTCCCGTCGTGGATCTCGCCTTTGATCCAGTCGGCGTCGGCCCCGGCCCGCCGTCGGTACTCCTCGGGATCGACCGCGAGCACCTCCCCGACCCGCGCCGCGAGTTCCTCCCCGGGCATCTTCGTACTCGCCACTCTCGGTCGCCGGACTTGAATGCAGTTATCCCCGATCGACGGGATATAAACGACCCTCGCCCCTACGGCCGGCCATGACTCGCTCTACCGCCCCCGGGAAGGTCTATCTCTTCGGGGAACACGCCGTCGTCTACGGCGAACCCGCAGTCCCCTGTGCGATCGAACGTCGGGCCACTGTCTCCGTCGAGCGCCGCTCGGACGACCGCCTCCGGGTCGAAGCCGCGGACCTCACGATCGACGGCTTCGCCGTCGAGTACGGCGCGGGCGGGACCGACGGCCCCGAGATCGACGTCTCCGATGGCCTGGTGTCGGCCGCGACCGCCTACGTCGACGAGGCGATCGCCCAGGCTCGAGACGCCGCCGGCGAGGACGCGGGCTTCGACGTCCTCATCGAGAGCGAGATCCCCCTCGGTGGCGGCCTCGGCTCCTCTGCGGCGGTCGTCGTCGCGACGATCGACGCCGCGACCCGCGAGCTCGGCCACGAACTCGACAGGGCGGAACTCGCCGAGCGTGCCTTCCGGACCGAGTACGAAGTCCAGGATGGCCAGGCCTCCCGCGCCGACACCTTCTGTGTCACTTCGGGGGGTGCGGTCCGCGTCGAGGGCGACGACTGCCGGCGGATCGAGGCCCCCGACCTCCCGCTGGTCGTCGGCTTCGACGGCGGTGCCGGCGAGACCGGCGAACTCGTCGCCGGCGTCGGGGCGCTGCGCGAGGAGTACGGCTTCGCTTCCGACACCGTGGGCGCGATCGGCGACCTCGTCCGGGAGGGCGAGGCCGCCCTCGCCGACGGGAACATCGAGGAGGTCGGCAGGCTGATGGACTTCAATCACGGCCTGCTATCGGCGCTGGGCGTTTCCGCGCGCTCGCTCGACTCGATGGTGTGGGCCGCCCGGGAGGCCGGCGCCCTCGGCGCGAAGCTCACGGGCGCGGGCGGGGGCGGCTCGATCGTCGCGCTCGATCACATGGAGGAAGTCGAGACCGCCCTCGAGCTCACTCCCGCCTGCGAGGAGGTATTCCGGGCGGAACTCGCCGAGGAGGGGGTCCGGCGATGACGACCGTGCTCAAACTCGGCGGGAGCGTCATTACGGACAAAGATCGGGCGGAGACGGTAGACGGCGAGAGCCTGGAGCGGGCCGCGGCGGCGATTGCCGATGCGGTCTCGGACTCCACAGAAACCGACGGGGGACTCGTCGTCGTCCACGGCGGCGGCAGCTTCGGCCACCCCGCCGCCGACGCTCATGGAGTGACGACGACGGCCGGGACCGACGACGCCGGGGCCGTCACCGAGATCCACGCCGCGATGACGGCGCTGAACGGCTTCGTCCGGCGGGCCCTCCTCGAACGCGGCGTCGAGGCCCTCCCGGTCTACCCGCTCTCGCTCGCGGCACGAAATCGGGAGGGCGACCTCGCGCTCCCCACGGAGAGCGTCGAGACGATGCTCGAAGAGGGGTTCGTCCCCGTCGTCCAGGGCGACATGGTTACCCACGCCGGCCGGGGCGCGACGGTCGTCAGCGGCGACGAACTCGTCGCCGAACTCGCACGCGGGCTCGACGCCGACCGCGTCGGGCTCTGCTCGACGGTTCCCGGCGTCCTCGACGACGAGAGGGTCGTCGATCGGATCGACTCCCTCGCGGACGTCGAGTCGGTGCTCGGAGGAAGCGAGTCGACGGACGTCACCGGCGGAATGCGGGGGAAAGTCGAGACCCTGCTCGGCCTCGAGACGCCTGCGTCGATCTTCGGGCTCGAGGGACTCGAGGGGTTCCTCGCGGGCGAGGACGTCGGGACGACCGTCGGCTGAGCGGGTAGGTCGCTGACGACGCGGATCGCTGAGACGGATTCCGTCGGCCGGCGAACCCACTGTGTTTTTAACCGCGGGGAGCATAGCGCCGATCATCGAGACCCGCGGGCAAGTGCGCTCGGTCGCGAGCGCATAGCGGGACCGAATGGCCGTCCCGGTGACGGGCCGGCCAGGAGACCGGGAGTCCGCGGACCGTTTCGGTGAGTGTGTTTACACCAATGGAAATCGAAATCGCAACGATAGGCGGATACGAGGAAGTCGGGCGGCAGATGACTGCCGTCCGCGCCGGTAACGACATCGTCATCTTCGACATGGGGCTGAACCTCTCGCAGGTTCTGATCCACGACAACGTCGAGACCGAGCGGATGCACAGTCTGGATCTGATCGACATGGGCGCGATCCCCGACGATCGGATCATGAGCGACCTGGAGGGCGACGTGAAGGCCATCGTACCGACCCACGGCCACTTAGACCACATCGGTGCCATCTCAAAGCTCGCCCACCGGTACGACGCGCCGGTCGTCGCGACCCCCTTCACGATCGAACTGGTCAAACAGCAGATCGAGGGCGAACAGAAGTTCGGCGTCGAGAACGACCTCGTGAAGATGTCCGGCGGCGAGTCGATGACCATCGGCGACCACGGCGTCGAACTCGAGTTCGTCCACGTCACCCACTCGATCATCGACGCGATCAATCCCGTGCTCCACACGCCCGAGGGCGCGATCGTCTACGGCCTCGACAAGCGCATGGACCACTCGCCGGTGATCCAGGACCCGATCGACATGAAGCGCTTCCGTGAGATCGGCCGCGAGGACAACGGCGTGCTGTGTTACATCGAGGACTGTACCAACGCGAACAAGAAAGGGCGGACGCCCAGCGAGAACGTCGCCCGCGAACACCTCCGTGACGTCCTCTACAGCATGGAGGACTACGACGGTGGGATCGTCGCGACGACGTTCTCAAGCCACATCTCGCGGGTGACCTCGCTGGTCGAGTTCGCGAAGGACATCGGCCGCCAGCCCGTCCTGCTCGGCCGGTCGATGGAGAAGTATTCCGGGACCGCAGAACGGCTGGACTTCGTCGACTTCCCCTCGGATCTGGGGATGTTCGGCCACCGCAAGTCCGTCGACCGCACGTTCAAACGGATCATGAACGAGGGCAAGGAGAACTTCCTCCCCGTCGTCACCGGCCACCAGGGCGAACCCCGCGCGATGCTCACCCGGATGGCCAGAGGCGAGACCCCCTACGAACTGGACGACGGCGACAAGGTCGTCTTCTCGGCTCGCGTGATCCCCGAGCCGACCAACGAGGGCCAGCGCTATCAGGCCGAGCGCCTCCTCGGGATGCAGGGCGCGCGCGTCTACGACGAGATCCACGTCTCCGGCCACCTCTGTCAGGAGGGCCACTACGAGATGCTAGACGCCCTCCAGCCCCGGCACATCATCCCCGCCCACCAGGACCTGAAGGGTTTCTCGGGGTACGTCGATCTGGCCTCGAATCAGGGCTACCAGATGGGTCGGGACATCCACGTCACCCGCAACGGGAACCTGATCTCGATCGTCGACTGATATGACCTCCCCAGAGGCGCGCGAACGGGCGGTGCTCGAGGCGGTCGGCGAGCGCCGCGAACGGGTCAACCGGGCGATCCCCGAGGAGCTCCCGATCGTCCGCCCCGAGCGGCTCTATGAAGCCTCGCGATACCTGCTCGACGCCGGCGGGAAGCGCCTCCGTCCGACCGTCCTCCTGACGACGGGCGAGGCCCTCGCGGACGTCTCGCCGCTCTCGACGCCCTACCGCCGGTTTCCCGGCCTCGACGGGAGGACGATCGATCTGATGGCCGCCGCCGTCAGCGTCGAGGTCATCCAGTCGTTCACCCTGATCCACGACGACATCATGGACGACGACGACCTCCGGCGGGGCGTCCCCGCGGTCCACCGCGAGTACGACGTCGAGACCGCGATCCTCGCGGGCGACACCCTCTACTCGAAGGCCTTCGAGATCATGCTCGAGACCGGCGCGCCACCCGATCGGGCCGTCGAGGCCCTGGAGGTACTCGCGACGACCTGTACCCGGATCTGCGAGGGCCAGTCGCTGGACGTCAGCTTCGAGGCCCGCGGCGAGGTCACGACCGAGGAGTACCTCGAGATGATCGAACAGAAGACCGCCGTCCTCTACGCGGCCTCGGCCTCCCTCCCTGCGATCCTGATGGGTGCCGACGACGAGACGATCGAGGCGCTGTCGGGCTACGGCCTCGACGTCGGCCGTGCGTTCCAGATCCAGGACGACGTCCTCGATCTGACCGTGCCGAGCGAGAAACTCGGCAAACAGCGCGGCAGCGATCTGGTCGAGGAAAAACAGACCCTGATCACCGTCCACGCCCGCCAGCACGGCGTCGACATCGAGGGCCTGGTCGACACCGAGGACGTCGACCGCGTTACCGAAGGCGAGATCGACGACGCCGTCGCCGAACTCGAGTCGGCGGGATCGATCGAGTACGCAAACGGGATGGCCCGGACGCTCGCCGACCGAGGGAAGGATCGGCTGGAAGTCCTCCCCGACAACGAGGCCCGCGGGCTCTTGGAGGACCTCGCGGACTACCTGATCGAGCGCGGCTACTGAGCCGCTCGCCCGATCCTCGTTCTCGAGGCGGGGGAACCGCTCCGGAGACCGACGTGCCACGGTACCGACGACCGTCCGAGCCGAGGAACCCGTAGCCTTCAGTTTCGCGGTTGGCTCGTGCCGATCGCGGGCCGTCGGCCGACGATGCCGGAGGACGGAGTTCTATACGGTCCGGCGCCCAGGGGCTCCTCATGACCGATACCGACAGCGTCACCGTCCACGACGGGATCACGTACGCCGATCGCGACGGCGACGAACTGAAACTCGACCTCTACGTCCCCCCGGTCGAGTACCCGCCGCTGGTCGTCTACGTCCACGGCGGGGGCTGGGTCGCCGAAACGCGCGAGAACGTCCCCGAGCCCGAACGGTACGCCGCCGAGTGGGGCGTTGCCATCGCGAGCGTGAGCTATCGCCTCCAAGAGGTCCCCGACGGGAGCGAGCTTTCGAGGATGTTCGACCCCTCGAACCCGACTCCTCGAGGGACGTTCCCGGATCACTTCGTCGACGTGAAAGCCGGGATCCGGTGGCTGCGGGCCCACGCCGACGACTACGGCTACGACGCCGAGCGGGTCGCCGCGTGGGGGGCGTCGGCGGGCGGCCACCTTGCTTCCCTCGCGGGCGTCGTCGACGACGTTCTCGACCTCGGCGACGCCTATGCCGACGACGTAACGAGGACGGTCGCACCCGGAGAGTCGGGTGCGATCCAGGCGGTCGTGAGCTGGTACGGCGTCTCCGACGTCGGGCTGGCAGCCGAGGGCGGCGACGGCCTGATGGCGCTGCTCATGGGCGGGTCCCGCGCCGAGTACCCCGAGCGGTACGAGGGGGCCAGCCCGGTGGCCCACGTCACGGCCGACAGTCCGCCGATCCTGCTCATGCATGGCCGCGAGGACGAGGTCGTCGGCGTCGAACAGAGCCGACGCTTCTTCGACGCGCTCGCCGAGGCCGGGGTCGACGCCGTCAGCTACGAGCTACACGGCCTGAACCACGTCTGGGCCGACGACGTCGAGTCGATCGACTCCGAACGGACGGCGATGGCCCTCCTGACCGGAGAACCGACGCCCGCCCAGTCGGTCCACGAGACGACCCACGCGACCGAGGGCGGGACGCTCCGCCCGCTCATACCGGAGCTTCCGCCGGCCGGTCCCGACGCGATCCGGCAGTTCCTTGAGGAGACCATCGGGTGAGGCCACGATCGGGCGTCGGGGACCCCGGCGGTGACGATGGCGAGATTACGACTGCGGCCGGAGCTCGAGGCGCTGGCCGGGGACCGTCCCGAAGGCGAGCACGTTCGGCTCCGGCCGCTCGACGGGAACGGGGTCGCCGTCGGCCACCACTTCGTACGTGTGATCGTCGGAGGTCCGAACGCGACACCGATTGCCCGCCGCAGAGCGGATGGTCGCCCGGTCGAGAGTGCCCCCGGTCCACGCCAGATCGACCTCGAACCCCCCGCGGGCGCACAGCCCCTCGACCGAGCCCGCAGACCAGGCGTCGGGGAGCGCGGGCAGGAGCCGGAGCTCGCCGGCGTGGCTCCCGAGGAGCATCTCCGTGATGCCGGCCGTGCCGCCGAAGTTGCCGTCGATCTGAAAGGGCGGATGGAGGTCGAAGAGGTTCGACGCCGTCGAGCTGACCAGCAGTTCGCGGAGGTGGGCGTAGGCCTCCTCGCCGTCCTCAAGCCGGGCGAACTGGTTGATCAGCCAGGCACGGCTCCAGCCGGTGTGGCCGCCGCCGTTTTCGAGGCGGCGCTCGAGGCTCGTTTCGACTGCTTCGGCCAGCTCCGGGGTTCCCCGGGGCGTGATCCGCTCACCCGGGTGGGACGCGTAGAGGTGGGAGATGTGGCGGTGGCCGGGCTCGGCCTCCTCGTGGTCGTCCCGCCACTCTTTGAGCTGGCCGTCGTCCCCGACTTCCATCGGCGGGAGCCGGTCGGCCGCGACGCGGAGTTCCTCGGCGAGTTCTTCGTCGCGAGAGAGGACATCCGCGGCCGCCGCACAGTCAGTGAATAAATCGGCGAGCAACTGGACGTCCATCGTCGGCGCGACCGCCATGGTTACCTCGTCGCCGTCGGGACCGACGTAGGCGTTCTCCGGGGAAAGTGAGGGAGTCGTCACAAGGGAGCCGTCTTCGTCCTCGGCGAGGAAGTCGAGGAAGAACTCGGCGGCCTCGCGCATCGTCGGATAGCCCCTGCGGAGAAACGCCTCGTCGCGGGTGAATCGATAGTGTTCCCAGAGGTGCCGGCAGAGCCACGCCCCGCCCGTCGGCCACAGCCCCCAGCGGGCGCCGTCTACGGGAGTCGTGTGGCCCCACGGGTCCGTGTTGTGGTGGGCGACCCAGCCCCGGCAGTCGTAGTGTTCGCGGGCGGTCCGGCGGCCGTCCTCGCGCAGACCATAGACGAGATCGTGGAGCGGTTCGGCACACTCCGCGAGGTTACAGACCTCCGCCGGCCAGTAGTTCATCTCGAGATTGACGTTGATCGTATACCCCGAGTTCCACGGCGGCTCGAACTCCCAGTTCCAGATCCCCTGGAGGGTCGCGGGGAGGCCGTCCGGCTGGGAACTTCCCATCAGCAGGTACCGGCCGTACTGGAAGTAGAGCGCCTCGAGGTGGGGGTCCTCCCGCTCGCCGTAGGCGACAAGGCGGTCATCGGTCGGTTCCGCAATCGGGTCGCCGAGGTCGAGGGAAACGCGCTCGAATTGCTCGCGGTGGGCGGCGACGTGATCGGTTCGAACCTCCGAATACGACCGATCGGCCATCTTCTCCAATGTCGCCTCGCAGGCCGCAGTCGGGTTCTCCCCCTCGAAACTCGTCGCAGCATCGAGTCGGATCTCGACGGCCTCCGCGTCCGCAACGTTCAGACGGTCCCCGTCGGCCTCGACCGTGGCGACCTCGCCCTCCGCCGACACACGGGCGCGGCTCTCGAACCGAACTCCCCATCCCGAGACGCCCTGATCCTCGAGTTCACTCTCCGTGCGGGGGAGGTTGACGACCTGCCCGCGAAGGAGGAGTTCGTCGTCCACGGCGGTGGCCCGGGCTTCGCGTTCGCGCTCTAGTCCGACGGTTCCCGAGAGGGTGTCCGGGCCGTCGGTCTCGACGCGGGCGACGAGACAGTCGTCGGGCCGGGAGACAAACGCCTCCCGCGTGACGGTCGTCTCGCCGACGGCGTAGCGTGCCGTCGCGATGCCGGTCTCGAGGTCGAGTTCGCGACGGTAGTTCTCGACGTCTTCGTGACCCAGGGCGATCTCGAGCGTTCCGAAGCGCTGGTAGGGCCGCAACCGACGTTCGACGCCAAGCATGCAGTCGTCGGCGAGTGCCTGGGCCTCGGCGGGCCGTCCGTCGGCGAGCAGCGACCGGACCTCTGGGAGCGCCTCGAGGGCCTCGGGGTTCTGGAGCCCCGAGGCGTCGCCAGCCCACAGCGACTCCTCGTTGAGGACGATCCGTTCGGCCTCGGGGTCGCCGGTCGTCAGCACGCCGAGGCGACCGTTGCCCAGGGGGAGCGACTCGAGAGGTCCCGACGCGGGCTCGCGATACCACAGCGTCGATTCGACGCCCGACGGCGGGAGGCGGTCTGGCATATCTCCAGAGACCGAGGGGATCGCCAAAAGCGGTCGGGTCGCCGGTCGACCCCGTTACTCCCGATTCCCGTGTCGGGGATGGACGTCCTCGACCCGGCCGCGGCCAGCGCAGCGAGGAGGACGGCGAAGACGACGCCGGTCATCCCGGGGGAACCCCCGAGTAGAGTAGGCGACGGCCGTCCCTCACCAGGACCTGCACCCCGTTGAACGCCGCCCTCGGGTCCGCGCCGAACATGCGCGAACGTGTCGCTATCGCCACGGATGGCTTCCGTCGGAGCGGGATTCGGCTCGCGTTTCGAGGCGGCCGGACGTGGGGACGGAGAGCCGCGACGACGGACGAGCCGACACCGCGGAGGTTTTGGTCCGGCCCCGAATAGCCTCCGCCAATGGACGACGAGTTACGCGACCGGATCGAGCGCGAGGCCGAGACCCACGCGCTCGTGAACGCGGTCAAACACGGGGGCGACGCCGACGTCGGTGCGATCATGGGGCCGCTGATGGGCGCCAACCCCGACTTCCGCGAGCACGGGGATCAGGTGCCCGGCGTGGCGGGCCGCGTCGTCGCCCGGGTCAACGACCTGACGGTCGAGGAGAAACGCGCTCGGCTCGAGGAGCTCGCCCCCGAGGAGCTCGCCGAACTCGACGCCGAGGACGAGGGCGAAGAGCATCCCCTGCCCGACCTCCCCGGCGTCGAGGAGGGCGAGGAGATCCGGATGCGCCTCGCGCCGAACCCGAACGGCCCCTGGCACCTCGGCAGCGCCCGGATGCCCGCCGTCATCGGGACATACAAGGACCGGTACGACGGCTGGATGCTCTGTCGGTTCGACGACACAGACCCCGAGACGAAACGGCCCGACATGGATGCCTACGGCGAGATCATAGAAGCGATCGAGTACCTCGGATTCGAACCCGACGAAGTCGTCAAAGCGTCCGACCGGGTCGACACCTACTACGACCACGCCAGGGAGCTGATCGACCTCGGGGGCGCCTACACCTGTTCGTGTGGCGGCGAGGAGTTCTCCGAGTTGAAAAACGCCGGCGAGGCCTGTCCCCACCGCGAGAAGGGTGTCGAGACCGTCCGCGAGGAGTTCGAGGCGATGGTCGACGGCGAGTACGGGTCGGGCGAGATGGTTCTCAGAGTGCGAACCGACATCGAACACAAGAACCCCGCGCTCAGAGACTGGGTCGCGTTTCGGATGGTCGACACCCCCCACCCACGCGAGGAAGCCGCCCAGTACCGGTGCTGGCCGATGCTCGACTTCCAGTCGGGAGTCGACGACCACCTCTTCGGGATCACCCACGTCATCCGTGGGATCGACCTCCAGGACTCCGCCAAGCGCCAGGCGTTCGTCTACGACTATTTCGGCTGGGAGTACCCCGAAGTGGTCCACTGGGGCCACGTCCAGATCGACGCCTACGACGTCAAGATGTCCACCTCGCGGATCAAGGAACTCGTCGAGAACGGGGAACTTGAAGGCTGGGACGACCCGCGCGCGCCGACCGTCGCGAGCCTCCGCCGGCGGGGGATTCGTGGAGAAGCGATCGTCGATGCCATGATCGAGCTCGGGACCTCGACCTCGAACGTCGATCTGGCGATGAGTTCGATCTACGCCGCCAACCGCGACCTGATCGACGAGGAGACCGACCGGCGCTTCCTGGTCCGAGAGGGCAATCAGATCCCCCTCGGCGGGAGCCCGCCGGACGAGGCGAACCCGCCGTTGCACCCCAACCACGAAGAGCGGGGCGTCCGCGAGATTCCCGCCGTCGACAGCGTTCTGCTGGAACCCGACGACGTTCCCGGCCGCGAGGAACGGATCTGGCTCAAGGGCCTGGGCTGTTTCCAGTTCACCCGGGACGTCCTCCAATACACTGGCGAGGATATCGATGTGGTTCGGGAGGGCGAGGTCGACGTCGTCCACTGGGTCCCCGCGAGCGAGAGCGTTCCCCTCCGCCTCCGGACGATGACCGGCGACGTCCGCGGGCGGGCCGAACCCGGAATCACGGAGTACGAAGCCGACGACGTCGTCCAGTTCGAGCGGATCGGCTTCGCGCGGTTCGACAGCGTCGCCGACGACGGCGAGAAGGAGTCGGTAGCCTACTTCGCGCACCCGTAGCCGGCCCACTCCGATTATTCGCCGTCCTCACCGTTTTCCAGCAGCGACGAGCCGTCACCTACGGGATCGGCGACGACGCCGTCCTCCCGGCCGAGCACCCGTCCGTGGGCCGCACAGACCAGTCGGTTGTCGGCCCACGGAAGGTGGAGTTCGACGGCCGCGGGCCGCCCGCAGCCCTCCTCGGCACACTTCCGGTCCATACTCCTCGGAGGGGAGCGGAGGGATTCAGTGTTTCTGGAACTGGGCCGGGATTTATTCCTATCCGACACTATCGGTTCGCATGGTCGATCGAGCACCGATCGCGGTCGGTCTCGTCCTCGGAGCGGCGGTCCCGTCGATCGTCTACGCCGACGGCTACTGGGATCCCCAGCTCATGGCCGTTCTCGGGCTCACGTGGGCCGTTTCCGGATGGCTAATTGCCCGTAATTGGCGAATGATGCGGGAGGCACCGGAGCGCTGGGGCGCTTTGTATGCACTCCTCGTCGTCGGCGTCCCCGGGTTCGGAATCCACGCCGACCTCCCGCTCTCGGGCGATCTCTGGGACGTGCTACGACTGTTGGTGATCGGCGCACTCGCGGGAGCCGTCGCCCTCGGGATGGAGACGGCTCGCCCGGAGAGCCACCGCGAGGAGAGCAGGGTCACGACGCCCGCCGACTGACCGGACGACCGGTCGAACCCGTCCTACAGCACGAACACCGAGAGAACGAATCCGAGAAAAACGGTCGCCGTCAGCAGCACCTGGATCGCCGTCGAGGCGAGGACGCCGACGGTGGCGTAGGCCGCGGATCGAGAACTCTCGCGGACGTCGCCGCCGAGGACGAACTCGAGTGCGAAGACCGTTCCGAACAGGCCCACCAGCAAGCCGATCGGGCCGGTAATCAGAAAGAGGACGATCGAGACGACGACGGCGGCCACGGTCGTCGTCCAGGAGGCGCCGCCGTAGCGGGCAGCGCTGGCGCCCGCGAAGAGATCGACGAGTACGGTAGTGACCGCGAGCACGGAGAGGACCGCGAGCGCGAGGAGTCCGGGTTCGGTAAAGCCCGACCCCCACCAGTAGAGCAGGAGGCCGGCGAGCGAGAGCGCGCCGCCGGGGACCATCGGGACGACCGTCCCGACGACGGCGCCGACGAGCAGGGCGACGGCCACGACCGCGACGACATCGACCATGGAGGCCGAAGACGAGGAGGACTGAAAGGCCTGCCGTCCTGGGTCCGTCACTCCCGAACTCGGAGCCTCGAGCGGTTCGGCGCCACCGACGAGGTGATTCGAACGGAACGCGGCGGGTGGTGTCGGTTCCCGCTACCTCGAGTAGTTCCGGGCCGACCGGTGATCCGGCCGGAACGCAACCGTCGGCGCCGGCCGGGTGGTCCGGGAGATCAAAAAGCCGTCCCGTCGGGCCCCTTCAGATCGAGGAACTCCCGGACCTGGTTGGGGGAGGCGGGCTCTCGTCCCGTCTGTTCGGCCGCCAGATCGACCAGTTTCGCGACGAGGTCGGCGTTGCTTTCGGCGAGTTCCCCCTTTCGAAGGTAGAGGTTGTCCTCCAGGCCGACGCGGGCGTGGCCGCCCATCGAGATCGCTTGCAGACCCAGCGGGAACTCGTTGCGGCCGGCGCCGATCACTGAAAACGAATACTGCTCGCCGAAGAGGTCCTCGGCGACGCGGTGCATGTGGGTCAGGTTCGCGGCGTCGGCACCGATCCCGCCGTGGATCCCGAGGACGAACTGGAGGTGAAGCGGAGACTCGAGAAGCCCCCGATCGAGCAGGTGCTTCGCGTTGTAGAGGTGGCCGACGTCGTAGCACTCGAGTTCGGGTTTCGTTCCGTGGGCGTCGAAGACCGGGAGGATCGTCTCGAGGTCTCCGAACGTGTTCCGGAAAATGAGGTCCTTGGTTCCCTCGAGATACGGCTCCTCCCAGTCGTGTTCGAACTCGTCGTACCTCTCGAGGAGCGGGTAGAGCCCGAAGTTGATCGAGCCCATGTTACAGGAGGCCATCTCGGGGGCGAGTCGGGGGACGACGCCGATCCGCTCTCTCGGTGGGGAGGAGGGTTCGCCGCCGGTGGTCGGCTGGACGATGGCGTCGCTTTCCTTGCGGATCCGGGTCGCGACCTCGTCGAAGAGGTCGAAGTCGTTGACGGGTTCGCCCGTCTCGGGGTCCCGGACGTGGACGTGGACGACGTTGGCGCCGGCGTCGGCGGCGGCGATCGCCTCCTCGGCGATCTCCTCGGGCGTGATCGGGAGGGAAGGCGACATCGTCGGCGTGTGGATCGCCCCGGTCACCGCACACGAGAGGACGAGGTCGTCGAACGAGCGCATACGCGGGGATGGGGCCGTCGGACCGTAAGTACTCGCCCCGCTCCGTCGCCTGCAACGCGTAGCTTTACCCGGTCGGTCGGTGATGTGGACTGTATGGTTTCGATGAATCAGGAGCGAGAGCGGACGCGAAGCGAGGTCGCCGACTACCTCCGGGAGTTCGCCGACGAACTCGATCCCGCGGGCTCGCGGACGGCCGACACGAGAACCGACGCCGGAGCCGGCCGGACCGACCGCACGGCGACCGAAAGCGGTGCCGGCACGCCGGGAACCGGGACCGGCGACGACTCGTTGACCGACGACGACAGCACGCTGACCGCCGACGACGATCGAGCCGGAGACGCGGGCGCGGACGCGACGACGGACGCGAACGCCGCGAACCGGAACGCGGGCGACCGGGTGACGATCATCGTCGGCAACGAGAGCGCGACGATCAACCCGCCCGAGACGCTCGACTTCGCGGTCGACGTCGACACCGACTCGTCGCTTTTGGGTACTGGCGCCGACCGGTCGGCGACGTTCTCGCTGCGGTGGTCCGAGGAACACGTCGAGGCCGACGACTCCCTGGAAGTCGAATAATCGGGTTACCGCCGGAGCAGCAGGTAGCCGGCGGCACCCAGAAGGGCCATTCCGCTCCCACAGACGACGAGGAGCGCGCGGTAGCCCTCGGCGGGCACCGGAAAGAACGTCTCGGCGACGAACGGCACCGCGGTCGGACCGACGGTCTGGCCGAGACGGAGCACGCTCGTTCGAAGCCCCATCACCCCCGCCCGGAGCCGATCGGAGACGAGCGTGATAACCGTCGTGTCGATCGAGGGCATCACGATCCCGAAGCCGACGCCGAACGCGAGCAGGGCGACCCCGACGAGGATCGGCGAGGGCGCGAGCCGGACGCCGATCAGGCTCGCGCCGTAGGCGACGAAGCCGAGCGCGACGAGTTCGGGCGCCGAGCGCCACTCCGAGACCCGGCCGTACTGCGAGGAGACCGTCGCGCTCGCGACCGACACCATCGCCAGTACGGGACCGATCGCGCCGGCGCCGAGGCCGAACTGATCGGCGAGCAGGAGGGGCAGTGCAGTGAGGACCAGTCCATAAAAGACGGTGAAGACGACGAAGATGGCGGCGAAGATCGCGAGCGCCTCCGGGGTTCGGAGGACGTCCCGAAGCCCGCGGAGATACGTCCGGAGATCGCTCGAGCGTTCCTGGTGGGGTTCCTCGAGGACGAACAGGGTGACGACGCCCACGACGACGGCGACCCCGAAAAAGAGGAAGGGGACGTTCCACCGGATCGCGCCCAGCGTGCCGCCGATCAGGGGGTAGATCGCCGCGCCCGTCCCGAGGGTGCTCCCGTTGAGTCCCATCACGGCGTCCCTGCGGGTGCCCTCGTAGAAGTCGCCGATCATCGTCACTGCGAGGGTGACGAGTGCGCTCGCGCCGATCCCCTGGAGGAATCGCAGGCCGAGGACGGCCCGGAAGCTCTCGACGAAGGCGACGCCCGCGCCGGCGGTTCCGAACACGAAGAGCAGGGGAACGATCACGCGACGGCGCCCGAGGCGGTCGGCGACCAGCCCGATGAAGGGGGTGAGGACGATCCCGGGGAGGGTGTAGGCGGTGATGACGAGGCCGACCTGGGCGTCGCTGACGCCGAAGGCCGCCCGGAGGTCGGGGAGGACGGGGCTGACCATCGAGACGCCCATGACGCCGACCAGTGAGCTGGCGAGGATGACGTAGAGCGCGCTCGAGTCCCAGGGAACGGCGGACATTCCCGTCTCTTCGGTCGCGGTCATCTCTCGTTCGGACCTGCCCGTCGGCGGTACGTCGGGGTTCCGGTACCGGAAAACCAGCCGCGACGGAGCCGTCGCTGGTAGGGGAAACGAGCGATCAGGAGCGGATTAGTCGATGTGGCCTTCGCGGCGGAGCTGGGCGGCGTCCTGGTTGGAGTAGCGCCACTCGATGTTGGCCTTCTCGTCCTGCCAGTCCCAGGGCTCGACGAGGACGACGTCGTCCTCCTCGATCCAGGTGCGGTACTTCATCCGGCCGGGGATCCGGCCCATGCGCTCTTTCCCGTCCTCACAGCGGACGCGGACGTGGTTGCCGCCGTTGTGTTCGGTGACCACCGCGAACAGCTCGTCGTCGTTGGGCATGCGGAGGTTCCGACTCTCTCGTTCGTTACTCACACCGTACTGTAGGAGGGGCAGACGGTTAAGTGATCGGTGACGGATGGGAGCGTTCCGCATCCGGCCCAGTGCTTAAGCTCCGCGAGCGCCACGAGATACCATGGACTGTACGGATCGACGGTCGGGGGAGGGAGGTCTCCGAAAGCGAGCGGCCGGGGGATGGCGATGAGCCTCTTCAGCGACCTGGGCGAGAAGGTCGAACGGTTCAAACAGAGCGCCGTCTCCGCTAGCGAGGACCAAGCCGAGTTCGTCTGCCGGGCGTGTGAGGAGCCGGTGTTTACCGACCAGGAGCGCTGTCCCCACTGTGGGGCCGAGGCGGTCGAGCGGGTCCCGGCAAGGGAGGACGCTCCCCCGGAGGAGGGATCGAGAGCGTCCGGTTCCGAAGGCGAATCCGGCGGAACCGACCGGACCGATCGGCCCGACCGCGAATAGGGGTTCAGTTCTCGAAGCCGGGATGGAACGTGGTGTAGAACTCCGCGTAGCTGAGGAAGTCGTCGATCCGGTCGCCGACCGAGTCGGTGTACTCCTCGACACGGGAGACGACCGCCGGGTCGGGCTCGTGGTCGATCCCCTTGTGGAACTCCGACTCGACGCCCAGGCCCTGGAGGACGAGGTAGTAGAGATAGTAGTTGTTCAGGTCCGTCGCCGTCCGCGTGAGCGATGCCCGCGTTCCGGGCGCACAGAAGCCCGACGCCCGGTAGCTCTCGACCTGTTCGATCGGGCCGGGGTTGATCTCGCGGGCCTCGGTCCAGAAGGGGGTCTCGCCCGAGTTGT
Organism: Saliphagus infecundisoli; assembly: GCF_020177375.1. GTDB lineage: Archaea > Halobacteriota > Halobacteria > Halobacteriales > Natrialbaceae > Saliphagus > Saliphagus infecundisoli. The sequence continues at coordinate 297,182 of NZ_JAIWHV010000001.1, forward strand.
ACTTGTAGTAGAGGCTGACGAAGTCGTAGATCTCCTCCCAGGTCGCCCGCGTCGTCTCGTTGAACAGTTCCCGGACCCCGTCGTGGTTGATCCGGCCGTGCATCCCCAGGAACATCGCCAGCCGGTCGGCCAGTTTGGCCGAGGTCGTAAGCGCCGTCGACTGGAGGGGCTCGACGAAGCCGACCGCGTTCCCGACGGCGACGCAGTTGTTCGCCCAGGGGGTTTCGAGGACGCCCGACTCGAAGCGGTAGCGGCGGGTCTCGTCGGGGTCGATCCTCTCGGCACGGGTCTCGACGAACTCCGCGAGCGCCGCCTCGTCGTCGATGTGCTCCGAGGAGTAGACGTAGCCGAGATCGCGGACGTCGACCGTGTCGATCTGCCAGAACCAGCCCGCTTCCCCGGAGGTGACGACGGTCGCCGAGACGATGTCGTCGAACGAGACGTCGGTCGTGGCGACGACCGCGGAGTCGACCGGAAGATCGAACTCCCGGAGGGACGTTCCGAGTTCGGTCATCAGAAGCCGCCGGAAGCCCGAGGCGTCGACGTAGAGGTCGGCGGCGTACTCCCGGGCGCCGGCGATCGAGTCGATCCAGCCCTCGGAGCTCTCGACGGCCTCGATCCGGTCGTCGATCAGGTCGATCCCGCGTTCCCGACAGAGCGTCCGCAGGAATCGGTTGAAGCTCTCGGAGTTGAAGTGATAGGAGGCGTCCGGTAGCCCCTTCTGGATGTCGAAGACGTTCTCGTCGTCGAGTACCATCGGGGTCTTCCCGGGGGTTTCGGCGAGTTCGTTGTACAGCGTGGTGTACTCCCCGACCTCGTAGCGGTGGTGGAACTCGTCGAACACCGCCTCGTTCTCGGGGCTCAGCGACTCCCGTCGGGTCGTCGGCTCGACCCACTTCCCCAGGTCGACCTGGCTGACCGTCGGGAGGGGCTTTCCCAGCGGGCTGTGGAATTCCTTGCCACACCAGTCCTTCAGGTAGACCGTGCTCTTGAACCCGAGTTTCACCTCCTCGACCAGCCGAGTGGGGCTGATCTCGAGGCGGTCGTGGAGGAAGGTAAGCAGGTACCGGAGCGTGCTCTTGCCGACCTCGGGCACCGACTGGTCGAAGTCGTCGACGACGAATATCTCCGGGTCGTCGAGCCCCTTCTCCAGGGCCAGCGCGGTGAGCAGTCCGGCGTCGCCGCCGCCGACGATCCCGATCGAGTCGATCCTGTACCGAATGTCACTCCCCATCAATCACCAAAAATAGCCAGGGTCAGTATAAACCCTCCTCTCGGTCGATCTCCACGGCCGGATCCTCGACGCCGAGCTACGTGCCCGGAGCCAGGGGCGGCGGAGCCGACGCGCCGGCGGCCGGACCGGGAGCGATCGACTCGACGCCGCCGGAGCCGTTCCCGGTGTTCTCCTCGCTTCCGTCGGTTTCGCCGGTCGCGTTCGTCTCCTCGACGACGTATCGCTGGCCGATCATCGGGTCCAGCAGGTCGTCGACGGTCGCCCGGTCGTCCCGGAGGACCGGCACGTCGTCGGTCCGGGGTTTCTCGAGGTAGCCGTCGATCTCGCCGCCCATATTGAGGCCGATATCGCGGTCGTCGTTCCGTTCCGCGAGCTCCGCCTCCGAGAGGCGGTCGTCGCTCTTGGTGGCGACGACCTCGACGTTCTGGACGACGTTCGCGTCGGCGGTCCGGAAGGCGTACGTCTGGGCGAAGACCTCGTCGATGGTCCGGTACTGCGAGCGGTAGAACTCCGAGGCGGGGCCCGCCGGCGCCGAGATCACGTTCGCGACGAGGACGCCGTCGGCCGAGAGCCGGTCGTGGACGACGCTCATGAACTCCCGGGTCGTGAGCTCGAAGGGAACCTTGTCGATCCTGTAGGCGTCGAGGACGATGGCGTCGTACTCGCGGTCGGTCTCCTGGAGGAAGGTTCGACCGCCGTCGTTGTAGACGTTGAGCCGCTCGTCGTCGGTGTCGACCTCGAAGTAGGTGTCGGCGGCGTCGATCACCTCGGGATCGATCTCGACGACGTCGACCGTCACGTCGTCGTCGTTCTCGAGGAAGGCTTTGGGACCGGTGAACCCGCCCCCGCCGACGAACAGCACCCGGTCGATGTCGTCGGGGTCGTCGGCCATCAGGTACGGCATGTGGAAGTAGCGGGTGTAGTCGAAGACGTGGCGGGTCGGCTCGTCCTTGTTCATCGCGCTGTGGCGTTTCCCGTCCAGGTACAGCGTCCGGGTGTCGCCGCTGTCGACGACCTCGAGTTCCTGGTAGGGCGTCTGGGTCTCGTAGACGACCTGACCCTGGACGGAGTAGCCGAGCGGGCCGCCGGCGACGGCGCCGACCAGACAGATGGTCACGACCGCCGCGCTGATCGCGGGCCGGCGCGGGATCTGCGGCGCCTCGATGGCGATGGCGGTCACCACGAGCAGGAGGCCAAGGATCAGGCCGATCCGGTCGATCGAGAGCCGGGGGATGAGCAGGAACGTCGTCCCGAACGTGCCGACGAGGCTCCCGATCGTCCCCAGCGCGTAGACGTGTCCGGAGGCCTCGCCGGTGCCGGTCTTCCCCGAGAGCTGGGCGCCGTAGGGGCTGACGAACCCGAGGAGGTAGGTTGGCGGGCCAAAGAGGATCGTGATCGCCGGCAGGGAGGCATACCGGCTGGGAAGGGGAATCGCCGCCGTCGTCGTCAGCAGGGCCTCGTGGGCGAACACGAGGAAGGCGACGTAGCCCGCCGTCGCCAGGAACAACCAGGTCAGCTCCCGGAGGGTGGTGTGTGCCGCCCGCTTGCCGCCCTGGTGGTAGCCCAGAGAGAGGGCCGCCAGACTGACCCCGATGATGCTCCCCCAGGTGTAGATGCTGCTGCCGAACTGGGGAGCGACGATCCGTCCCGCCAGGATCTCCAGGCCCATGCTGACGGTCCCGGAGACGAACACCGCCAGCTCCGGCCTCGTAACGCGCGGAACCCGCTCGGAGACTCCCGACATCTGGACCGGCTAGGCCGAGCGCACAATTACAGTTGTCGATGGCCCGACGGGAGCCAGCCACCGGCACCTTCGGGGAGTACCTCCGCCGGCCGTCCCGCCGGGACGAGCTTTTTGGGCCCGACGGACGACGGTCTGGACGTGTACTCACACGTCAGCTTAGAGGACGTCGACGCCCGCGAACTCGAGGACGGGGCACCGATCCTGCGGTCGGTCGGCATCGACCTCCAGCCCGAGGAGATGCGCCCGTCGGTCTGGGAGTACGACGCCGGCGAGGAGAACGTCTTCCACCGACAGGGGAGCCAGGAGGAGCTGTACGTCGTCCTCGAGGGGAGCTTCGACGTGACGATCGAACGCGACGACGAGCGCGAGGTCCTCGCCGTCGAGGCGGGCGACTACCTGGTCGTTCCCCCGGAGTCCTGGCGCCAGCTGTCGGCCCGCGAGCCGAGCCGGGTGCTCGTCGTCGGCGCGCCGAACGTCGCCGACGACGGGATCGTCGAGGACTGACCGAGGTCACTCGGGCCGTGGCGACCCGACGGTGACGGGATCGCCGACCGAGAACGCCTCGCCCCACGACTCCGGAGGCACCCGCGTGTTGACCATCAGCCGGAAGTAGTGGTCGAACTGCGCCTCGTTGGCCCACTCGGGGAGCGTTGCCCGCCTGCGCTCGACGAACCGTTCCCGGAAGCCCTCGGTCTCGGCCCCGGTATCGGGGTCCCGCGTCGGGACGACACACCGCGCACAGGGGCTCTCGCCGTGGATCGTCGCCCCGCCGATCTCGAACGGGACGACCGTCCCCGGCCGGTCGTAGAGACGGTCCTCGGCGAACGCCTCCCCCGAGAGCACGAGGTTCGGCCGGAGCCGCCGGCACAGCTCGGCGGGCGTGATCCCCTCGAACCAGGCGGCGACCGCCGCCAGGGTTCCCGACGCGATGACGGTCGGCCCCGCGGCGTCGGTGTCGTCGGGAAAGCCGCCCTCGTCGTTCCGCCGGAGGGAGACCTCGTCGCCCAGGTACTCGGCGAGCCACGCCTCGAGAGCGGTTCGGTCGTCCTCCAGGTCGAACCCCCGCGGGGACGGGTCGCCGGGGCCGGGGTCGTGGACGCGGAGGGAGACCCGGCCCATCTCGAGATCGAACGCCGCGCCGATCCGGTGGATCGCCCGCTCCCGTTTCCCGTTGACGTACTCGCCGTCGCTATCGACGATCGAGTACCGGCGGTCCCACGCCAGCCCGCCGCCCTCGACGATCCGGGCCGTCTCGCGGACGGTCGCGTCGAGAGACTTGATCGGGTGGACGCGGATCGACTCGAGGGTCGGCGCGGTCATCGGGTGGACGATCGGTCCGGGACGTCAAAGTCGTTACTTCGGGCGAGCGAACGTTGCATGCGGTTTAGCTCCATTCGCGGAGACGGTGATCGTTCAATACAGACTGTCGGTCGGCTCTAATCGATATGCTCACAATCGAGACGAACACAGTCCATGGACTATCGATGCTCGAGGTCTCTCAAAGATTTCTCTGCACCAGAAGCTATTCATGAAACGAGTTTGATATTCCTCTATGGACGGCAGGATATCACGCCGGACAGTTATCTGTCTCAGCAGTACCTCGCTTGCCGGTAGTCTTAGCGGTTGCAACACCCTGATAGGTCAGAACGAACCTGAGCGTTTCACACTTTGCAATCTCGAAATTTTCAACGGAGATCAGGACTCCGAACATAGGATCGAGATCCACGTACAGGCCGATGGTGAGACGGTTCATCGGGGCACATATGACATACCGAGTGCAACGGGCAGCACCGTCTCTGATAAGGAGTTTGATCCTCGTGATTGGCTCGATGGACCGATCCAAACGCTCACAGTGGAAGGGCAGGTCGATAAGCAAGATCGTGTCGGTCCTCGAGAGATCATGGCATCGCAGGTTAGCGAACAAACAGAGGTATTCTACAGGATTGCTGAGGACGAGTCACTCGATATACAATATATGGTAGCGGGCGATGCGTGTAATCGCAATGAACCGTAAGCTACCCTTTTGCGCTCTCTCGTGGCGTTCGGTCGCTCGGCAAACGGGTAATAAACACATTCGTTCCTCTCCTCGGTTCGCGGCCTCCGGCCGTTCGCTCGCGGATGCTGCGCTTTTCACAGCCTGAACGCGACACGTTCCCTCGGCGTGTAGTGGATCGCCCTCGCCAGCCCGACGGTTTCGGTGGGGCGGAGAGAATCGGGGACCGACTCGAGGAACCCGTCGGAAGGCGCGAGCCGACGAACCACGGCTCACCGGTGGCCACCGGACGGTTCGCCCGGCGCGAACGGCCCTACCAGTAGGGGTTTTCGAGCCAGCGATCCGAGCGCGCGCCGAGGACGAACAGGGAGAAGACGAGGCCGGCGACGACCGATCCGGCGGCGACCGTCGCGGCGAGGTAGCCGCCGCCGAGCACGCCGTCGAGAACCCCCCAGAGACCGGCGGCGACCAGCCCGGCGACGACGACGAGGCCGGCGGCCGTCCCGGCGCGTTCGAGCAGCGTCATGTCTCGGACCTCGGCGCGGGACCCGATAAATCCGACCCCGGTCGGGGCGATCCTGCCATCTCGCTCCCCCTGGACCGCCGCGATCGGGTCGTGACCCACACAGTCCTCCCGAAGGTCGCGGTCGTCTGAGAGCGCACCGAGAGCCCGTCGGAAGCGCCGCGTTCAAGGCCGTCGCCGACCGACTCCCGCCATGCTCGTCGTCGTCCCGATCGACCCGTCGCGCGACCGGACGCCCCTCCCCGGGCTCGAGGGCCTCCTTCCGCCGGCCGACCGTCGCCGGCTGTACGAGGCCGCCGCGACCGACGTCGTCGGGGCGGTCGCCGACAGCGGCGGCGACCTGCTCGTGAACTACCGCGAACCGAAGGACGGCGACGACGGGAGCGAGGAGGCCGCTCGCAACGCCCTCGCCGACGCCGACCTCGCCGAGGCCCGTTTCGAGCGCCAGGTCGGCTCGACGCGCTCGGCCCGAACGGGAAACACCGTCACCCACCTCCTTCGGGAGGAAGGGGAGACGAGCGTCGGGGTCCTCGAGCCGACCGCGGCCCTCGTTTCGCGCACGGAGGTCGACGGCGCGGCGATGAAGATCCGCCGGAACGGTGCCGTCCTGGGGCCGGCACCCGACGGCGCGGTCTATCTCGCGGCCTTCGGGGAACCGATCGACTTCGCCGACGCCTACACCGATCCGGAACTGTCGACGATCGCTCGAAAAGCGGCCGACGCGGGCCTGGAGATCGGTTTCGCGCCGATGGTCCCGACGATCGAAACCGAAGCGGGGCTCCGCTCGACGGTCGCCGGACTCAAGGCGCGTCGGGCCGCCGGGCGGCCCGTGCCGGAGGCGACCGCCGCCGCCGTCGACGATCTGGGTCTCGCGACCGACAACGCTTTTTGAGCGGCTCCGGAAGACGAGGGTGTGGTGGGGTGGCAGAGCGGCCCAACGCGCCTGCCTTGAGAGCAGGTGGCCGGGAGGCCTCATGGGTTCAAATCCCATCCCCACCGTTCTGTCGCGAACACTCCGTGAGCGACAGCGAGGTCGATTGGATTTGAACGAGAGAAGTCGCAGCCCGCGCAGGCGAGCGAAGCGAGCCGAGCAGGACCGTCTTCGCGTGGTTCAAATCCCATCCCCACCGCTTGTGCGACGTGTTCGCGAGCGAAGCGAGTGAACGCACGCGGGAACGGAGTTCCCGCGACGAACGGACGTGAGCAGGGAAACGGAGACGGCGGGATTTGAACTACGGAACGAGGAGTGCTCTTGTGGAGAGGGTCGTTGATACGGCCCTCCCGGTGAGTCAGAACGGAACGCGCTCGTCTGATTGCTCACCGATCGGGTTCCCGCCTCGACCAACTGAGCAGAGAATCGCAGGACTGGTCTCCGTCAATGTAGTGTACGTGAGGGCATCAATTTATAGTAATTTCAGAATGATAAGGGAAGAGAACACATCATGATCCGAACTCGGCGGGAACTACTACACACTGGGAGTTTGATTGGATGTGTATGTCTATCCGGCTGTCAGACGTTCTCGTCATGCTCGGCGGAAGTCGCCTGTTTTGAGTTCGAGCATGAAGGCTATGATGACGCTCCGGATGTTCTCACAATAACCCACACGGGCGGAGATTCACTACCCGCTAACGAGGTGTTCATTACGAACGTGGCAGTTGATTATAACGACGAGGAGATAGCTACCGTGCCCTGGTATGAACTCAGTGCGAACGTCGATGCAGATGACGAGATCGAGGGTGATTCGATTACCGTTGAAATTCTTTTTCCCGAAGTGGTAGAGGTGCTATGGCGACAGGATGGTGAAGAACGGGTGATCGGGGAAACGAGGGATTTCCGTTAACGCTCTCGTGGAGGGGGTCGTTGATACGGCTCTCCTGGTGGGCTCAGAACAGAAATCTAGCGTGTCATAGGTGTAGACGAGAGAAGTCACAGCCCGTACAGGCGAGCGAAACGACCGACGTTCAGGTGGTTCAAATCCCGTCCTCCCCTGACGGGTTCTCCAGTGGCTCCGTCGATACCACCCGACCGACGGCGGCGAGGGGCAACGTTTTTGCGACCGACGCACCCACCCCGGGTATGGACTGGCCACACGACCCCGACGGGGAGGAGGGCAGCGAGGGGATGCGGAAGTTCGACATGGCGGTCATCGCCAAGAAGGTAGACGACGACGAGGACTTCCCCCTCTCCCGGGACGAGTTCGTCGAGGCCCACGGCGCGGACCCGATCCGAATCAACTCCGAGACCGTCGTCTCGATGGCGGAGATCTTCGAGCACGTCGACGGTGAGGAGTTCGAGACGATCACCGACATGCATCGGGCGGTCGGAACGGCGATGCGCGAGGGCGGGTTCTGGACCTACCACCCCGTCGGTGCCGATCCCGAACGCAAGTCGGCCTGAGCCGAGCGGGATCGACTATCACGGATCTGGATTGCGTATCGTTTATACGACGTCGACGGAAACGGGGAGATACCGTGACGAACACGCAGGTTACGCTCGTTCAGATCGACAACTACGGGCCCTGGACCGTGACGCCGGAACCGAGGCGCGAAGCCGACCTCCAGACGCTCCAGTCGCGGCTGTACGCCGACGTCTCCCAGTTCGTCGGCGCCCGCGATGGCTACGTCTTCTTCACCCGCTTCGACAACATGATCGCCGTCACGAACGGGCTCGATCTCGACGACCACCGGCTCCTCCAGGAGTCCGTCGGCAACCGCTACCCGGTCTCGTTGAGTCTAGGGGTCGCGGCCGACCCCGATCCCGTCGAGGCACTCTCCGAGGCGACCGAGCTGGTCCAGGACGCCGGCAGCGCCCAGGACCGAAACAGACGCGAGATCCTCGGCGGCGAGGTCGCGGAGGGCACGGGCGGCGAGGACGTCGGAATCGCCCATTTCGACGTCAACGACGCCACCGGCGAGTACACCGACGAGCTGAACGCCTTCGACAGTTTCATCGAGATCGAACAGGCCTACGCCGAACTCATGCGCTACATGCGCACCGCCCACCGGAGCCTCTCGTTTTTCGTCGGCGGCGACAACATCATCGCCGTCTGTCCCGAACTGGGCGAGGACGCCTATCACGATGCCATCGCCCACGTCGAGGAGGACGTCGGCGTCGCGCTCAAGGTCGGCGTCGGAAGCGGTTCGAGTGCCCACGCGGCCGGGATGGACGCCAAACACGCCCTCGAGATCTGCCGCGCAGAGGAAACCCGGATCGAGTTCAGCCGCTGAGAACGGTCGAAAAAGTTCGCCGGCCGCTCGCTTAAGTCTGCCGGAGGTAGCTTTTAGGCCGATTGTGCCAATCGATACCATATGGAACAGGCACTGGCTGTCAGGGACGTCCTGACGAACGACTACGTCGGCGTCAGCGAGGCCGACACCGTCCTCGCGACCGTCGAGCTCATGCGGGCCGAACGGACGGGCTGTGCGCTGGTCGTCCGTGGCTCCGATCCCGTCGGGATCGTCACCGAGTGGGACGTCCTCGGGCTCGTCGAGGAGGGGAAATCGGCCGCGGAGACGACCGTCGGCGACGCCATGTCGACGCCCGTGATCACGATCGGCGCCGACCGCTCGCTGACCGAGGCCGCCGCGCTGATGACCCGCGAGAACGTCCGGAACCTCGCCGTCACCGACGACCGGGAGATCCTCGGGGCCCTCACCCAGCGGGACGTGATCGCCGCGACGGGCTCGTTCCAGGGCTCGCCCGATTCCGAGCTCGCCGGGGAGATGACGACCGCGGGCGACTTAGAGGAGGGACGGCTCCGGGCCAACGGCGGCGAGTACACGACCCAGGGGGTCTGTGAAGCCTGTGGCTCGCTCGTCGACGCACTCCGGGAGGCAAACGGCCAGCTCCTCTGTGCGGACTGCAGGCGGGTGTAGCACCGAAAGAGGTTCCCCGACGGGCGACGAGGTCCGCCCGTGTACCGGCCGCGATCGACTCCGGCGGTTCCGGCGCTCCCGACGACCCCGACCGGACGCGAGGGTGACCGATGAGCGACGACGGCGAGCGGGCCGACGACCCGGCTGCCAGTGACGACACCGACGCCACGCCGCTGATCGAGCCTGCAACGGACGACGACCTCCCAGCCCTCGTCTCCGCCTGGATCGCCCTTGCGGGCGAACAGGAGGCTTACGGCTCCCACATCCGCCCCGAGGAAAACCGGGAGGCGATCCGGGACGTCCTGCTCGCTCATACGTTCGACGACGACCTCCTCGTCGCCAGGATCGACGACGCGATCGCCGGCTTCGCCAGCGTCTCGATGGAGAACGGACTGTTCGAACTCGACGTCGCCCGCGGACGCCTCTCGAACCTCTACGTCACGCCCGCCCATCGGGGCCGCGGGATCGGCACCGCCCTCCTCGAGGCCGCCGAGGACCGGCTCCGGGCGGAGGGCGCCGACGTCCTCTCGCTCGAAGCGATGGCCGACAACGCCGACGCGAGGCGGTTCTACCGGGCGAACGGCTACCACGAGACGCGAGTGACGATGGAGCGACGGCTCGAGGACCGGGGAAACGACACACACTCAAAGGAAGAACGGTAAGGATCGACCGCGCCAGGGGAGCATGGGCGGTTCATGCACTCGACTTGTAATCGAGACTTCGTGGGTTCGAATCCCACCCCTGGCTCGTTTCAACGGCGAAAGTTCGTCTCAAACCGGACAGATCACTGGGTCGCTCTCGAAGCTGTCGCCTTTCAACTCCACGAAGGTTCGTCTGAAACCAACCGCTTCCCGAAGCGCATCATTCCACGTTCCGCTTCAACCCTGCCCAAACACGCCCGATTTTCCTCGGAAGTACGATATGTGGTTGCATGATCGTGTGCATGGAAAGCGATTTACCGTCCTCGACTGAACACGAGAATGAATGAGTCTTGCCGATTCGGACCGCGAGCTGATCACCACCGAACTCGGCCGCGAGCCGACGGCGGCGGAGGCGGCGCTGTTCGAGAACCTCTGGAGCGAGCACTGTGCGTATCGCTCCTCGCGCCCGCTGTTGGGCGCGTTCGACAGCGAGGGCGAGCAGGTCGTGATCGGTCCCGGCGACGACGCCGCGGTGGTCGCCCTCCCCGATCCCGAGACGGGCGAGCCCGGCGAGACGTACGTCACGCTCGGCATCGAGAGCCACAACCACCCTTCCTACGTCGATCCGTTCGACGGCGCGGCCACGGGCGTCGGCGGCATCGTGCGGGACACGCTCTCGATGGGTGCCTACCCCATCGCGCTGACCGACTCGCTGTACTTCGGCCCCTTCGCCGAGGACCACCCCAAGTACCTCTTCGAGGGCGTCGTCGAGGGAATCAGCCACTACGGCAACGCCATCGGCGTTCCGACGGTCGGGGGCAGCGTCGATTTCCACCCCGACTACGAGGGCAACCCCCTGGTGAACGTCGCCTGCGTCGGCCTCCTCCCCGCGGATCGGCTGGTCACGGCCGTGGCCCAGAAACCCGGAAACAAACTGGTGCTCGTCGGGAACGCCACCGGCCGGGACGGACTCGGGGGAGCCTCGTTCGCCAGCGAGGATCTGGCCGAGGACGCAGAGACCGAGGACCGACCCGCGGTCCAGGTCGGCGACCCGTACGCAGAAAAGCTGCTGATCGAGGCCAACGAGGTCCTCGTCGAGGAGGGCCTGATCGAATCGGCCCGGGACCTCGGTGCCGCCGGTCTGGGCGGCGCCTCGAGCGAACTCGTCGCCAAGGGTGGACTGGGCGCCGAGATCGAACTCGAGGCGGTCCACCAGCGCGAACCGGAGATGAACGCACTCGAGATCCTCCTGGCGGAGTCCCAGGAGCGGATGTGTTACGAGGTCGCCCCCGAGAACGTCGAGCGCGTCGAGGCGGTCGCCGCGCGCTTCGACCTGGGCGCGTCGGTCATCGGCGAGGTCACCGAGGGGAACTACCGGTGTACCTTCGAGGGAGAGACCGTCGTCGACGTCGACGCCGAGTTCCTCGGCGACGGCGCCCCGATGAACGACCTCCCGGCCGAGGAGCCAGCGGTGCCCGACACCGAACTCCCGGATCCCGACCTCGAGGAGTCGTTCGAAGCCGTCGTCTCGAGCCCGAACACCGCCTCGAAGGAGTGGGTGTATCGCCAGTACGACCACGAGGTCGGCGTCCGAACCAGCGTGAAGCCGGGCGACGACGCCGCCGTCGTCGCGATCCGGGAGGCCGCCGGCCTCGGGGACGACGCGCTCTCGGAGGACGCGGAGGGTATCGGGCTCGCGATCTCGGCGGGGGGCGCGCCCAACTGGACCGCGAGCGATCCCGAGGCCGGCGCCCGCGCGATCGCCGTCGAGAACGCGACGAACCTCGCGGCGAAAGGGGCCCGGCCGCTGGCGGCCGTGGACTGTCTCAACGGGGGCAACCCCGAGAAGCCCGACGTCTACGGCGGCTTCTCGGCGGCGGTGTCGGGACTCGCGGAGGCGTGTGCCGACCTCTCGGTCCCCGTCGTCGGCGGCAACGTCTCGCTGTACAACGACTCCGCGACGGGGCCGATCCCGCCGACGCCGACGCTCGCGATGGTCGGCACGAAGCGGGGATACGAGGCCCCGCCGCTTTCGGCGAGTCCGGAGGGCGATCTCCTCCTGGTCGGCGACCGACCCGACCGGCTGGGCGGCTCGGAGTACCTCGCGCGCTTCGGCGGCAGCGACCGGTTCCCCGCCCTCCCCGACGATCCAGCGGGGTTCGTCGATTCGCTCGCGGCGGTCGCAGACCACCCCGCGACGCTCGCGACCCACGACGTTTCCCACGGAGGCCTCGCCGTTTCCCTCGCCGAGATGGTCACCGATGAGGCGGGTCTCGAGGTCAGCCTCTCCGGGGACCCCGCCGCCGCGCTGTTCGCGGAGGGCGCCGGCCGCGTCCTCGTCCAGACGACCGACCCCGACGCCGTCCGGGAGGCGTTCGCGGGAATCGCCCCCGTGGCGCGGATCGGCGAGGGAACCGACGACGGGGTCCTCCGGGTCGACGTCGGCGAAACCGACCTCACCTACGACGCGGCCGGGATCCGCGAGCGCCGCTCGACGATCGCCGCCGAACTCGAGTAGTCATACGGTCGGAAGAAACGAGTTACCGATCGACCGCGGTGACGTGTTGCGATCGAGGGTCCACTGACGTTCCGCCGACTGTATCAGGGTTCGAGAGTCGCCACTCCCCGAACGGAGACGCGGCCCTCGCCGACCGATAGCCGCCAGCCGTGGGCGTCGGCGATCGCCCGCGCGACCGCGAGGTCGAGCCCGTCGGCTCCCCACGCTCGGCGTTCGGTCCCTCCGTCCTCCCCGTCGGCGGCGACGTAGAACCCCCGTTCGTCCCCGTCTACGGTTCCGACCCGGACGGCCCGAATCCCCTCGGAGCCGCCGGCCCGCTCGAGCGCGCCGTTGAGGACCGACGCGAGCAGCGACCGGAGTCGGCCGGGGGCCGCCCGCAGGCTTCCCCCGTTCTCCACGACGATCCGGTCGGGATCGGCCCGCGACTCCGCGACGGCGGTCTCGAGGGCCGCCCCGAGCTCGACCCGCTCGCGCCGGCCGACGCCGGTCGCCTCGCCCGCGACCGCGCCGACGTCGGCGACGAGTTCGCGGATGCGGTCGATGCGCTCTCCGACCTGGGGTTCCCCGTCCGTCCCGGCGAGGGCGGCCTCGATCGCCTCGAGTTCGCGGTCGACGTCCGTCGAGAGCGCGCCCGCGACGGTCTCGAGGCGATCGGCCTGGCTCGCGATCCGGTCGGCGCGCTCGCGGAGGAGCCGGTCCCGGTCGGCCCGATCGAGGGCCGCGCGGGCGTTCTCGACGAGCGTCGCCAGGAGGTCGCGGTCGGCCTCGTCGAAGGCGTGGGCCTCGAACGAGCCGGTCATCAGGACGCCGTGGGCCCCGATGGGCGCGATGATCTCCGAGCGGAGCCGCGTCTCGGGGTTGTAGAGCCCATCGACCTCCCGGAGGTCGCCGTATAGTTGGAGTTCGCCGGCCTCGAAGGCGTCCCAGACGAGCCCCTCGCCGGGGGCGAATCGGGGGAGCCCCCCGAACTCGTCGTGGGCGCCCGCGGTGCCGGCGACCGGCTCCAACCCCCCGTGGTCGTCGTCGACGAGCCAGACGCCGCTGATCGGCAGATCGAGCAGGTCGCCGCCCGCGTGGACGGCGATCGCACAGATCTCTCGGGGGTCGTCGGCCCGCACCAGCCGGCGGGTCACCCCGTGGAGCGAGGCGAGTATCCGCTCGTGGTCCCGGCGCTCGGTGACGTCCCGGACGATCGCCGCGACCGCCGGCCCGCCCCCAAGCGCCGTGAGCCGGACGATACCGACGCGCTCGCGTCCCTCGCCGTCCGTGTACGTCAACTCGATCTCGGTCGGATCGCCGCCGTCCCGCAGCTTCTCGATCGCCCGGTGGAGTTCGGCGGCCTCCCGGGGGGCGACCTCCCCGGCCGACAGCAGACGCTTGAGGGAGGCACCGACGACGGCCCCGCGGTCGACGCCCATGGCGCACTCGACGGCGGCGTTTACCGACCGCACCCGGTCGTCGCCGCCGACCACGACCACGCCGTCCCGGATCACCTCCACGACGGACGGCGGCGCTTCCGGCGCGTCGTTCACCCCCGATCACCCGCCGCACGCGGAGGAGTCATCGGATGTGTCTACTATCCGGGGGGTGGAACTTCACTCCCCCGGCCGTCCCCGCGGGGAACGATGCCACCCCGTAGGTCGGGAGCCGCCCCGACCGCCGGCTCCGGTCGGCGATCCGGAGCCGAGGCAGGATATCGGACGTATCGCCGGCTGCCGGGCTCGATACCGGGTATCGACAGGTTAATCCTCTGGAGTGGCATACGGCGATCCATGCCAGGAGTGACGGTCGCCCATGACCGACTCGACGACGATGCCGTCGAGGACGCCCTCCGTTCGGTCCGTTTCGACGACCGCTACACCCGAGAGAACGTAGTCGACGACGACGATCGAGTCGTCGCCTACACCGGCTACGACGAGTATCCGGTACGCGTCATCGAGACCGATTCGCACACGGTCGTTCTCGAGGGCCATCTCTACGGGACCGACGAGGTCGAGGGTGAACTGACGGCTGCGGCGGAGCTGGTCGAGGAGGGGCGACTCGACGAGCTCTCGGAGTGGCTGGCGGGCCGCGACGGCGATTTCCTCGTCGTCGTCGTCGGGGACGACGGCTCGACCCGAGTGATGAACGATATGTTCGGGCGTCTCCCGACCTACCGGGCGACCATCGGCGGGACGACCGTCGTCACCCGCGAACTCAAAGTGATCCGGAAGCTCGCGCGGTCGGCCGGCGAGGAACTCGAACCGAACACGCTCGCGCTCGGCCAGTTCCTCTGGTTCGGCCACCCTCTCGGGACGCGGACGCTGTTCGAGGGGGTCGAACAGCTCGCGCCGGGCTCGCTGATCGACGTCGAGGCTGATACGGTGGAGTCGGTCCACGAGTACCGCTTCGACGACGTCGACCGGAGCCGAAGCCTCGAGGAGAACGCCGAGCACCTCGCCGACCGGTTCATCCAGTCGTGTCGGAACCGCGCGAGCGTGGGCGAGGAGACCGTCGTCTCCCTGAGCGGCGGCCTCGACTCGCGGGCGTCGATCGCCGGCTACACCCACGCCGACGGCACCCTGCTCGCGGCGACCTCCGCCCGGAAGGACGGCGGCAACGACGGCGAGGTCGACATCGCGCGACAGGTCGCCGCCGCGCTCGACGTCCCCTGGGAGCTGTACGTCGCCGAACGGACCGACGGCTACCGCGAGTGGCTCCTCGAGACCAAACAGGGGATGAACAGCTTGAGCCAGACCCTCGGGCTCGACTTCGCCGACCAGGTGGCGGCCGACCACCCCGGAGCCATGTTCGTCACCGGCGACGGGGGCGACAAGACGGTCAAGAACATCATGCCCTCGAAGCCCGTCGAGTCGGCCGACGATCTCGTGGACGCGGTGATCGACCGGATGGCGCTGTTCGACCTGGACGAAGTGACCGAGATCGTCGACGTCGACGCCGACGCACTCGTCGAGTCGGTCCGCGAGCGATTCGAGGCCTACCCGGAGTCGACCGTTAAGGGACGGTACGTCCACTTCGTCGTCCGCGAGCAGGGCCCGAACTGGTCGTTCCACGGCGAGGATCGTACCCGCTACTACGTCTGGTCGACGACGCCCTTCTACTACCCGCCCTTTTTCATGGATGCGATGGCCTGCCCGCCCGAACAGAAGCAGGGAACCGAGCTCTACCGGGTGTTCCTCGATGAGCTTGCGCCAGCCGCGACCGACGTCGACTACTTCGACTTCGGGACGCCGATCGACTCCCTGGAGTATCGGGTCAAACGCGCCGGCTACGACTGGCTCTCGGACCGCCCGTTCCTCAAACAGCGCGTTCTGGGCCTTCTCGGCGAGGGGAGTTCGTCGGGCGGCTCGCCCCCGACTCCCCTCGCCGAGGAGACGGGGATCCCATCGACGCTTGCGGACTGCTTCTCGGGCGAGGCCGTCCAGCGGGTCACCTGGTCGGGCGCGTACAGCACCCCCCAGCAGTACCTCCTGTTGACCCTCGTCTCCGCGCTCAACTGGGTGCCCGAGGACGGGGACGTCGAGATTGCGTATGCGGATGACGACAGAGCCGACAGGTCATCGGTCTCCAAGCGACCATAGCTCCTCGGGAACCCGGTTTCGAACCGCTCAGAACCCGTCCCGGAGATAGACCTCCGTCTCGGAAAACGCCCTCCCCAGGGCGTCGACCGCCGCCGGCGCCCCCTCGAGCCGGCCCGTCCGCTCGAGGCGGCCGGCCGACCGGGCGCCGACGGCCAGTTGCGAGAGCGCGGCGATGTCGAGGCGGGCGTCGGCGTCCCCGGACGAGGGCTCGTCGTGGATCCGCTCGCAGGTCGCCACGCCGTCGTCGATCGAGATGGCGAAGACGCCGTCGTTCCAGTCGGCGAGCGGGTCGGAAACGGCGAGTCTCACGTCGAGATCGGTCTCGGGGTACGAAAGCGCCGATAGCGACTGGGCGATGTCCACGATCCGGACCATCGGGCCGTCCTCGAGCTCACAGTCGAGTTCGTCGGGATCGGTCGCGATATCCGGGAGCAGGGAGTCTTCGGGCTCGCGCAACCGGACCGCGTTCACCTGGGAGTCGTGGTCGCCACAGAACGCGAGCAGTCGGCGGTAGGCCTCGCTATCGACGGCGGCGAGTTCGTCGACGTGCATCGTCCGGTCGCCCCACTCCCCCGAGATCCGGTAGACGAGGTAGCCCCGGATCTCGCCCGCGCGCTCCCAGCCGTAGACGAACGGGTCGTCGTCCCAGCGCTCGAAGACCCGGTGGCGCCACCACTTCTCGGTGCGATCGATCGAGAGGCCATATCGGCGCGAATCGGCCTCGTAGGCGGCTTCGAGACGGTCGTAGTCGCCGGCCTCGATCCGCCGGTACTGGCCGTCTTCCCTACCGTGTCCACCGTCTCCCGCGTTCCCGTCGGCCGCCGCCGACGCCAGCGCCTCGGGCTCACAGTCGATCGCGAGTGTCTGGTTGGCGGTGTCCCAGCCGTACTGGCGGTAGAACCGGTACCGGAACGGCCAGAGGACCGAGAACCGGGCGTTCCGGTCGCGGTACTCCTTGAGGGCGCCCTCCAGGAGGTCCCGGACGTACCCCGACCGGCGGTGTTCGGGGGGCGTCGCGACCGCCGACAGCCCCGGAACCGGGTGGAGGTCCCCGCGGACCCGTGCGTCGAACCAGTGGTGTTTGCAGACCGAGAGCGGGTCGGCCTCGGCGGGCGCGCCGTCGGGGTACAGCCCCCGCGGGCTCCCCATGCGCGCCCTGGGCGTGTCGTGCTCGTCGGGGTCGTACTCCGGCGGGCCGTCGGTCGGGCTGAAGGCGTAGCTGACGTACTCGAAGAGGACGTCCCGTCGGTCGTCGGGGAGGGGACGGTACTCCGTCATGGTCCCGACTGCTCGGGGAGGCGTCAAGAACGTTCGTGATCCGCGGTACCAGGGGACGTCACCGCCGACTCATCGCCCGCCGACTCATCGCCCGTCGACGAAGCGCTCGATCCGCGCGAGCGCCTCCCGGAGCTCCTCCATCCCGGTCGCGTACGACACCCGGAGGTGGCCGTCGCCGCCGGAGCCGAAGACGCTCCCGGGGACGACCGCGACCCCGTGCTCCGTGAGGAGTTCCTCGGCGAACGTATCGGCGTCCCATCCCTCTGGAACTTGCGGGAAGACGTAGAAGGCCCCGCGGGCCTCGAAACAGGGCATCCCGATCTCCTCGAATCGCGCGAGGACGAACCGGCGCCGGCGGTCGTACTGTTCGACCATCTCCCGGACGTCGCCCGCACACGACTCTATGGCCTCGATCGCCGCGTACTGGGCGGTCGTCGGCGCCGACAGCATCGTGTACTGGTGGATCCGGTTCATCGTCCCGATCGCCTCGGCGGGAGCCAGCGCGTACCCCAGTCGCAGCCCGGTCATCGCGTGGGCCTTCGAAAACCCGTTGAAGACGACCGTCCGCTCGCGCATCCCCGGCAGGGTGGCGATCGAGGCGTGCTCGCCGTCGTAGGTGAGTTCGGCGTAGATCTCGTCGGCGAACACCAGCAGGTCGTGTTCGCGGGCGAAGTCGGCGATCGGCTCCAACTGCTCGCGACTCATCACCGCTCCCGTCGGGTTGTTCGGGTAGCAGTAGACCAGCGCCTCGGCCTCCTCGGCGCCGGCCTCGGCCAGGGCCTCGCGCGTGAGCCGGAACTCGTCGGCCTCGCGGGTCGCCACTGGAAGAACGTCGCCGCCGGCGAACGTTATTCCGGGCTCATAGGAGATGTATGAGGGCTGGGCGACGGCGACCCGGTCGCCGGGATCGACGAACGCCCGGAAGGCGAGGTCGACGGCCTCGCTGGCGCCCGCCGTGACGAGGATCTCCTCGCTCGCGTCGTACGAGAGGTCGAACCGGTCGGCGACGTAGCCCGAGATCGCCGCCCGGAGGTCGGCCATTCCCCGATTGGCCGTGTAGGAGGTCCGGCCGCGCTCCAGGGAGTCGATCGCGGCCTCGCGGGCGGCCCACGGCGTCGCGAAGTCGGGCTCGCCGACGCCCAGCGAGATGACGTCGTCGCGTTCCTCGGCGATCTCGAAGAATCGGCGGATCCCCGAGGGTGGAACCTCCCGCACTCGCCCTGCCGGCTCGAAGCTCATGGCGAGTACGAGAGCCGGTCGTCGTCGTCGCCGTCGCCGAGTTCGAGCCCGTGTTCCTTGTAGGAGGTCATCACGTAGTGGGTGACGGTCTGGGTAATCTCGGGGACGGGCGCGACCTTCTCGCTGATGAATCGGGAGACCTCCCCCAGCGAGTCGCCCTCGACCTCCATATCGAAGTCGTAGTCGCCGCTGACGAGTCGGAGGGCGGTCACCTGCGGAAAGCTCGCGAGGCGCTCCGCGATGTCGGCGTACCCCGTCTCGCGATCGAGAACGACGTTGAGTTCGACCTCCGCGCGGACCCGCTCGTCCGCCAGGCGGTCCCAGTCCACGACGGGCCGGTAGCCCCGGATTACCCCTTCGGCCTCAAGATCCTCGATCGCCGCCTCGACCTCGCTCTCACTCAGGCCGGTCATCCGGGCGACGTCGGCGGTCGAGTAGCGGGCGTTCTCGCGCAGCGCCGCGAGGACCTCGCGTTCGCTCATACGCTACCCCAGCGTGGGGCGCCGGCAAAAACGTTGCCGTCTCGTGGGAGCCGGTCGCATTCGGGCTGGAGCGGTCGTTTCGGGACCCTTATGGGGTCGCCGTCCGTTCGGAGATCAGAGGCGACATGTCGCCGGCGCTCCCGCTTTCCGTCTCGCTTACGCCCGACCCGATCGGCGAGCTCCAGGGCCAGTATCTCGCCTCGGTGTGGAGCCAGCTTCTCGCGACGGTTCTGGTCGTCGCCGTCGGGATCGGGGCGGTCGTCGCCGTCCGCCGGCTCGAGTCACGCCTCCGGGGGCGCTACGGGACCGTCCTCGCGGAGGTGGCCGCGCTCGCGGTGCTCGCCGTCCTCGTCGTCCTGGGTGTCTACTCGCTTGCGGTCGTCTGGAAGGTGACCGGCGTCCTCGGAGAGGAGCTCGGCTCCGTGTCGATAACGGCCCAGCTCACCGGCCAGCTCCTCCTTTCGGTCGGAACCGTCGCCGTCACCTACTTCGCGATCCGTTTCGTCAACCGCTCGATCGACAAGCTCGCGTCGCGGAACTCGATCACGACCCACCAGAGCGAGGTCGCCTACCACGTCTCCGACGTCGCCATCGCCGGCGTCGCCGTCCTCCTCTTGCTGACGATCTGGCGAATTGACCTCACCAACATCTTCATCGGCGCGGGCGCGATCACCGCCGTCGTCGCACTCACGGCCAGGGAGACGCTGACGTCGGTGCTCGCCGGCTTCATCCTCCTCTTCTCGCGCCCGTTCCGGGTCGGCGAGTGGATCCAGGTCGACGACGGCGACGACGAGGACGGGACGAGCGGGATCGTCACCGACATCACGATCTTTCACACCGAACTCCAGACGTTCGACGACAAGCAGGTACTGATTCCCAACGACCGGATCACGAGTTCGACGCTCACGAACTACGCCCGGAACGACCAGCTCCGCCTCGAGATCGAGGTCGGCATCGACTACGACACCGACCCCGAACGCGCCCGGTCGGTCGCGATCGAGGCCGTCGAGGATCTCGCCGAGATCAAGCCCCGCCCGGAGCCCCAGGCCGTCACCAGACGCTTCGGCGACTCGGCGATCCTCCTCGAGGTCCACGTCTGGATCGAGAACCCGACGATGCGGCGGGCCCTGGATGCCCGGACGGCCGTCATCGAGGCGATCACGGCGGCGTTCGACCGGGAGGGGATCACGATCCCGTTCCCCCAGCGGGTCCACTCTGCCCGCGAGGACACGGAGTTCGCCTTCGAGAACCGGTACGCAGAGGAGGCGACCCCCTCGACCGACGACTGATAGGGTCTGCAAGACCCGAGATCACCGGACGCCGCGCCGGTACTGGACCGGCCACTCCTCGCTTGCCCCCTCGCCCCGCAGGGCCCCCGCCGCCCGAAGCCCGAAGTAAGGGTCCCGGAGGAACTCCCGGCCGACGAGCACGAGGTCGGCCCGGCCGTTTCGCACGAGCGCGTCGGCCTGCTCGGGCTCGGTGATCCCGCCGACGGCACCCACTGCGGCGTCGCTGCCCTCGCGAACCGCTTCCGCGAGGGGAATCTGGCCGTTCGGACCCTCCGGTGGCTGCTGGTCGGGGTGAAGCCCGCCGGAGCTGACGTCGATCAGGTCCGCGCCCAGGTCGGCGAGCGCTTCCGACAGCCGCACCGACTGCTCTATCGTCCACGACTCCTCGACTCCCTCGAGCCAGTCGGTCCCCGAGATCCGCACGAACACCGGGCGGTCGTCGGGCCACACGTCCCGGACCGCTTCGGTGACCTCGCGGACGAGTCGGGTCCGGTTCTCGAAGCTTCCTCCGTACTCGTCCTCCCGGCGGTTTGTCACGGGCGAGAGGAACTCGTGGAGGAGGTAGCCGTGGGCCGCGTGGACTTCCGCGATCTCGAAGCCGGCCGAAAGCGAGCGTTCGGCGGCCGACCGGAAGGCGCCGACGACCTCCTCGACGTCCTCGCTATCCATCTCCCGGATTTCGGGTCCCTCCTCGTAGGGGTAGGCCTCCGGCGAGGGCGACAGCGTCTCCCAGCCGCCCTCGTCGGGCGAGAGGGGGTCGTTTCCCTCCCAGGGGCGGCGCTTGCTCGCCTTGTGGCCCGCGTGGGCGAGCTGGATTCCCGGGACGGAGCCCTGTTCGCGGACGAACTCGGCGATCGGTTTCAGGGATCGGGCCTGCTCGTCGGTCCAGATCCCGAGGTCGTGGGGCGTGATCCGCCCGCGGGCGGAGACGGCCGTCGCCTCGGTCAGCACGATTCCCGCCCCGCCGACGGCGCGGCTGCCGAGGTGGACGCGGTGCCACTCTTTGGCGACCCCGTCGCGATCACAGGAGTACTGACACATCGGCGAGACGGCGATCCGGTTTTCGATCTCGCGGTCGCGGAGGGAAAGCGGCGAGAGCAGGTCGGTCATCGGGCGACCCTCGGCCCCGCGCGCCGAAAACCGCCCCGGAGGGCGACGGCCTTGCCGGTGACCGCCGTGCGGGGCGGTCGCGCCGACCGGTCCCCCGTCGGCGCGGGTCGCCGCCGATTTAGCCGTCCCCCTCCAACAAGGGTCGATGCCAGCAATCGATCCGTTCGACGCCGAGCGACCGATCGTCGGGATGGTCCACCTCCAACCGTTGCCGGGCGCACCCGGATTCGACGGCGATCGGGGAGCCATCCGCGAGCGCGCGCTCGCCGACGCCCGGGCGCTCGAGGCGGGCGGGGTAGACGGCCTGATCGTCGAGAACTTCGGCGACGCACCGTTCTACCCGGAGGGGGTCCCGGCCCACGTCGTAAGCGAGATGACCGCCGTCGCGGGCGAACTGCGGGAGGCGGTCGAGGTTCCGGTGGGAATCAACGTCCTCAGAAACGACGCCGAGGCGGCCCTCGCGGTCGCGGGCGCGGTCGGCGCCGACGTCGTCCGGGTGAACGTCCACGTCGGGACCGCCGCGACCGATCAGGGTGTTCTCGAAGGCAGGGCCCACGAGACGGTCCGCCTGCGCGAGCGGGTCGCCCCCGACGTCGCGATCCTCGCGGACGTCCACGTCAAACACGCTTCGCCGGTCGGCGATCGGGGGATCGAGCGCGCGGCCCGAGAGACCGCAGAGCGCGGGCTCGCCGACGGGATCGTCGTTTCGGGACCCGGTACGGGCGAGGAGGCGGGAGTCGAGGACGTCGAGCGGGTCGCCGACGCACTCTCGGAGCTCGACGTGCCGGTGTTCGTCGGCAGCGGCGTCACCGCAGACACCATCGGCTCCGTCTTCGAGGCGGGCGCCGACGGCGCCATCGTCGGTTCGGTGCTCGAACGCGGGGGCGAGGCCGGAAACCCGGTCGAGGAGGAACGGGTCCGGGAGGTCGTCGCCGCACGACCCTGACTACTCGAGGAGCGTCGAGACGCGGGCGTTCTCCTTCAGATCGAGGCCGGCGCCGCCGACCGCGAGCGGGAGAAGCGGGAGGTGTTCGGTGACCCGGACGGTCGGATGGCTCGCGCCGCGGGCGAGCAGTTCGTTGCGGGGCTGGAGACACAGCGGCCCCTCGCCCGCGAGGAACTCGTTGTGCTGGAGGACGTACTGACCGGCCTCGAGATGCCACCACTCGTAGTCGTCGTCCGGATCTCGCTTCTCGGTTCCGACGGGCGCCAGGTCGGCGTCGGCGAGTTCGTCGCCGCCGAAGTCGATGCTGCCGGGCTTCTCGACCTCGTAAATCGCGCTGACCGTGAGGTCGATCCCCTCCTCTCCGATCTGGACCGGTTCGTACACCAGGTTCTCGACGCGCTCGCGGACGTCGTTCGGGGCCATACGGGAGCCGACGGGCTCGCGGGCCAAAAAACGTGCCGACGGCTCCGACCGAGCGGTCGCCGGCGCCGGTAGAACTATCGGCTCCCGGCGGGACCGTCTAGTATGTCATCGGTGCTCTCCGAGGAGGTGGCACGGTTCGTCCGCGCGGCGGGTCCCGACCCCGACGACACCCTCGTGGAAATGCACGAGTTCGCCGAACGGGAGGGATTTCCCAACGTCGGCCCCGACGTCGGCTCGTTCCTTCGGCTGGTCGCCCGGACGACCGATGCCGAGCGGGTCTTCGAGTTCGGCTCCGGCTACGGCTATTCGGCCTACTGGTTCGCCCAGGCCCTTCCCGACGACGGCGAGGTCGTCCTC
Organism: Saliphagus infecundisoli; assembly: GCF_020177375.1. Taxonomy (GTDB): domain Archaea; phylum Halobacteriota; class Halobacteria; order Halobacteriales; family Natrialbaceae; genus Saliphagus; species Saliphagus infecundisoli. The sequence goes on from NZ_JAIWHV010000001.1 coordinate 320,416, forward strand.
ACGGAGGTAGACGAAGGGGAACTCGAGATGGCCCGCGACTACATGGCCGAGGGCGGCCACGACGGCGTCGCCCGCTACGAACTCGGTGACGCCTTGGAGACGGTCGAACGCTACGACGGTCCCTTCGACGTCGTCCTGATCGATCACCAGAAGGAACGCTACCCCGAGGCGTTCGAGGCGATCAAGCCGAAGGTGCCCGTCGGTGGTGCCGTCGTCGCCGACAACGCGATGCGGGCCGGCCCCCTCGAGTTCGAGACCCTCCTGGCGGTGCTCGAAAGCGGGGACGACAGCGAGCGCACGGAACTCCTCTCGGAGGCGAACGAGATGACCCGCGGGGTCGCGGAGTACCTCCGAACCGTACGCCGGGACCCCGATTTCGAGACGGTCGTCCTCCCGCTCGGGGAGGGGATCGCGCTGAGCTACCGGGTTCGGGAGTAGCCACCGGAGGTCCTGTCCGCTCGATCTCCCGTCCGAGCGATCGCGTTCAGCCGGGTTCAGTTGTTGCTGTATTCGATCTCGCCCTCGACGGTCGCGGGCTCGACGACTCGGCTGCCGTACTCCCGGAAACCCAGGAAGGCGGTCGTGGCGCCTGCGACGAGCAGGGCGGTCCAGGTCGCCGTCCGCACGGCGGCGTCGCCGCCGGCCGGCAACGGCCCGTATCCTCCCGCCTCGCCCGCGGCGGCGACCGCCGCGAGAGCGACGACCGCGACCCAGAGCGCGATGGCGGTTCGTGCGAGCCGGACGCGGTCGGCCGAGCGGGCGTACCGGGCCGTCGCGTAGACGCCAGCGACGGTCGCGGAAAGCGCGAGAACGACCCTCGGGGTGGCCGAGAGCGGGGCGTCGGCGAGGCCCGCGAGCGCGAAGCAAGCGAGGGCGGCGAGCAGTGATCGGGCGGAGTGGGAAAGTGGCGAAACCACGTCGGACACCGTGTTGGCGCCAGGAGTCCGCGCCCGTACATATAGCTGTTGGCTACGGGTCCGGTTGGTGTGTGGTGGCACGCGACTCGTCTTCCCCGACGGGCGGCCATTCCCAGGCGTCGGCCCGGGCGATCCCCAGGAGCCTGCGCCGGCGGTCCTCGATCTCCGAGACGGCCCTCTCGAGCGTCCGATCCTCGACGGTCCCGATGGAGTCCTCGCGGAGTCGGTCGAGGTCGGGGGCGGGAGGCACCTCGTCGGCGGGGTCGATGAAGGCCGTTTCGAGCGTGTCGAGATAGGTATCGACGCTCGAGCGTGCGCTCGCAAGGAGCACCGGGTCCGGCCGGTCCGCGGGCTCGACGCCGCTTTCGAGAATGGTCAGCGCCTCGTCGAGGATCGGGACCGCCACTGCGGAGGCCCGCGAGGGCTGGTCGCTGTGGTAGTAGTGGAGGACCGGGTACGCCTTGTGCTTGTCCGCGAGCAGGCTGAGGTCGTTGGCCAGCGACTCGAGAGGAAGCCCGAGTTCGCCGAACTCGCCTTCGGTTTCGTCCCAGCCCGTCCGGACGAACGACTCGGGACGGTCCCCGAGACCGGTGACGTCGCTCGCGAACGATCGTTTCTCCGAGACCGCACCGAGGACGGTGACGACGTAGGAGATCCCGAGCGTGACGAACGCCATTCCCGTTGCCGTCGTGAACGAACTCGCGATCTCCCAGACGCCCCCGGCGGGCGTGTAGTCGCCGTTCCCGTTCGTGAACATGGTGTAGGCGACGTAGTAGATCCGGCCGGTCCAGGAGGCTGGCTCGCCAGTCTGGGTGCTGAGGAGTGCCGGGCTCCCGCCGGCGAAAAGCAGCGTCCAGCCGAGCCAGAGGAGTCCGATCCACATCGCGAGCGTAAGCGAGAGGACGAGCGGACCGGCCACCCCGAGCAGCCCCCGGTCGTCGCTCGCCCGCCGGAGCCCGTACCAGGTCCAGGTCGTCAGCCGGGCCGAGAGGGGACCCGATCCCCCATCGACCCACAGCGTCGTCCAGATGACGTCTACGACCACGGCGAGGAGGACGACCGTGCCGACCGCGAGGTAGAGCGAGTCCATGCGGACCGGCTACCGCTCCTGGCCCCCTCAACCCTCACCCGGGTACTGACACGGATTTTTAGGCACCGCCGGAGAGCGATCCACTCGAAAACGTCGCGCGGCCCGTGGCTGGTTCCGGCTCTCGCCGGCTGTGGCCGTCCGTTCGAAACCGCCGAGAAACTACTCGTCGGTTTCGTCTTCGGGTTCGGGTTCGCCGCGGACGAAGGCGGCCTCGGCGCTTTCCTGGCCGGCGTCGGCGGTGGGTCCTTCGAGGAGGGTCGCGAAGTCGTCGACCTCGTCGTACTGGTCCCGGTAGACCAGCGCGGCTTTCCCCGTTTGAGTGATCTCGTAGAGGCCCGAGCGTTCGGCGGGGCCGATCTTTCTGACCAGTCCGTAGTCCTCGAGGACGGGCAGGCGGGTATTGATGTTCTTGCGGCTCTTGTCCGTGTGGGCCTGGAGGTTCGTCGCGACGTTGCGTCCCGTCTCCTCTAAGGCCGCCAGGATCAGGAAGTCCGTGGGTCGTCGGAGTTTCATGGCCGAAAACAGGCGTTCTGATCGAATAGGTCTTCCGGCTATCCACGTCGGGTACCGCCACCGGTTATCGGCGGGCGGTCACTCCGTGGAGGCGCCGACCTCCGGCGGGTGACGTCTCGACTCGATCCCCGCGACCACCAGTTCGGCGTACTCGTCGACGGAGTAGGTCCCCCGGTCGAAGCGCTCGGCCCACGCCGCCTCTACCTCCGCGGTCCCGAACGATTCGGGCGCCGTATCGAGGATCGTGATCTCGAGGAACTCGCTGTCCTCGCCCGCGCCGACGAGCGCCGCGTAGGCGCCCGCGATCGGGCCGATGCCGTGGAGGATCCCCTCCTCGTAGAGCTCCCCGGAGACGTACTCGACCGTCAGCACGTCGGCCGTCCGCTCGATCGTGTGGATCTCGAGGTCCCGGGCCTCGAGGACGGCGGCGAGGTCGTCCTCGTCGACGATCTCCCGGTCGGCGGTCGCCTCGATCCCGTCGGCGACGACGTCCGTCGGTTTCGTGACGGGGAGGTCGGGAAGCCACGCCGAGACGGGCGTCTTCGTGTTCGGCGGGAACTCCTCGCCGACGTCCGCGGTACACCCTGCGAGCGCCGTACTCGCCGCCGCGCCGGCGAGAGCGAGCAGCCGCCGACGCGACGGGGAGCGGTCGAAGCCGTCCATACCTCCCCTTCGTCCGGCCGGCCTTGGGACTGTCCCTGCACGGCCCACCCTTTTGGGGGCCGCCCCGCTACCGGGGGTATGGTCCTCGAGCTGTACGAGGTCGGCCTGGTCGTCGTCGGCGCTCTCCTCTTCGGCGTCGCGGTGCTCCCGCGGTACGTCACCCAACGAGCGATCTCGCTGCCGCTTTTCTTCGTCGGGTTCGGGATGGTCGTCTTCGCGCTTCCGATCGGACTCCCGGCGCCCGATCCCCTGGAACAGGGCGAGACGACCGAGCGGCTCGCGGAGTTCGTCGTCGTCGTCGCGCTGATGGCGATCGGGCTGAAGATCGACCGCCCGCCCGGGCTCCGGGAGTGGGCCTCGACGTGGCGGCTGCTCGCGATCACGATGCCGCTGTCGATCGCCGGTGCGGCCGTCCTGGGCCGGTGGCTCGTCGGCCTCGTCGTCCCCTCGGCGATCCTGCTGGGGGCGGTCATCGCGCCGACCGACCCCGTGTTGGCCTCGGAGGTCCAGGTCGAAGAGCCCGGCGAGGGCGAGGAGGAAGGCGCCGACGTGCCGGCCGAGGAGCGCGGGGACGAGGTCCGGTTCGCGCTCTCCTCGGAGGCCGGGCTCAACGACGGGCTGGCCTTCCCGTTTACGAACCTGGCGATCGCGGTCGCGCTCGTCGGCGCCGCCCCGGGCAACTGGCTCGGCGAGTGGCTCCTCGTCGAGGTCTTCTACCGGATCGTCGTCGGGGTCGTCCTCGGGGCCGGCCTGGGCTGGCTGATCGCGCGCGTGGTCTTCGGGGCCTCGCCGGAGACCCGGATCGCCGAGTCGGTCCAGGGTCTGGAGGCGGTCGCCGGCACGCTCCTCGTCTACGGAGCCACCGAACTCGTCGGCGGCTACGGGTTCATCGCCGTCTTCGTCGCCGCCCTCTCGCTCCGGAGCTACGAGCGCTCCCACGACTACAACGAGGCCCTCCACGAGGTGAGCGAGCTGGCCGAACAGGTCGCGATGGGGCTGCTCATGCTCTTTTTCGGCGGCGCGATCGTCGGCGGGCTGCTGGCGCCCCTGACCGTCGAGGCCGCGCTCGCGGCCGTCGCCATCGTCTTCGTCGTCCGCCCGCTGGCGGGACTGGTCGGACTGATCGGGTTCGATCGGGACCTCCTCGAGCGGGGGACCATCGCGTTCTTCGGGATTCGCGGCATCGGCTCGTTTTACTACCTCGCCCACGCGCTCACCGAGGCCGCCTTTGCCGACGCGGACCTGCTGTGGGCGCTCGTCGGCGCGGTCGTCCTGCTCTCGGTCGTCGTCCATGGGATCACGGCGACGCCGGTCGTCGATCGGCTCGACGGACGCTGACTCCGCCGGGACCCGCGACCGGGTTCCGGAACCCGAACGACTACCCGGACGGGCGACCATCGGGAACGTATGACAACCGTCGAGATCGAATACTGCGTCCCGTGTGGCCACCTCGACCGGGCTCAGGACCTCCAGGAGGAGCTGTTGACGACGTTCGGTCGGGATCTCGAGTCGGTCGCGCTCGTGACCGAGGACGGAGGAACCTTCCGGGTCCACGTCGACGACGAGTTGGTCTTCGACGTCGACGAGGAGGGGTACGACGCCGACGCGATCGTCGACCGGGTCCGCGATCGGCTGTAGGCGGGGTGGCCGGGCGAGCGCCGGTCGCCCGCGGCCGGTGTCGACGCTGGTGACTCCGGACGGGCCCCCGAGACAGCTTTATGCCCGGACCCCGACGCTCGTGGTATGCGAACGCGTCCGCTGGGAGAGACAGGCCAGGAGAGTACCGTCATGACCTTCGGCGCCATCGCGCTCAACTGGCTCGAACAGGAGGGCGCCGACCAGATGGTCGAACTCGTTCTCGATCGGGGGATCAACCATTTCGACGTCGCTCCGACGTACGGCGACGCCGAACTCAAACTCGCGCCGAAACTCGGCGAGTACCGCGAGGAGATCTTTCTGGGCTGTAAGACCCAGGAACGGGACTACGACGGGGCGCGCGAGAAGCTCGAGGCCTCGCTCGACCGCCTCGAGGTCGACCACATCGACCTCTACCAGGTCCACGGCCTCGAATACGAGTCCGAACTCGACGAGATCACCAGGGAAGGGGGCGCGCTCGCCGCCTTTCGCGACGCGAAAGACGAGGGGCTGGTCGACCACATCGGGCTCACCAGCCACGGCAATCCCCAGCTCATTCTCGACGCGATCGACCGGATCGACGATCTGGAGACGCTGATGTTCCCGATGAACCCCGTCGTCGCGGGGAAAGAGGGTCCCGACCACGACTACGCCGCGGTGCTCGAGCGCGCGAGCGAGGAGGGGATCGGAACGCTGGGGATCAAGGCGTTCGCGAAGGGGCCCTGGCCCGAGGACCTTTCCGAGGACGAACGGCCGTACGCCAACTGGTACGAACCCGTCGACACCCCCGAGGAGACGAGAGAACGGTTCGACTTCGCGCTTTCCCAGGGCCTCTCGAGCGTCATCAACGCGGGCGACCCGAAGCTGGTCGCGATGGCGCTGGACGCCGCCGAGCGGTTCGAAGGGGAGATGGACGACCCCGCCCAGCGCTCGCTGATCGAGCGCCTGCGCCACGCCGAGAGCCCGGTTCCCGAACAGCTCCACCACTAGATGGTCCCCACGACCGTCTCGACCGCCCTCGCCGACCGGCCGGTCGCGGGGACGGTCTGTCTCGAGGCGGGCGCCGGAACCGGCAACACGACCGCTGGACTGCTCGCGGCCGGCGCCGACCGGGTGTACGCACTCACGGACGACCCCGAGCACGCGCGACTGGTCGCCGACCGGTTCGCCGACGCCGGGGACCGCCTCGCGACCGTCGAGGCCGACCTCCGGGAGTGCCCGCTCGCCGACGATTCCGTCGAACTGATCACGGCCCACGCGCTCTGTAACCTCCTCGAACCCGTTGCACTCGAGGCCGTCGCCGCCGAGTTGACGCGGGTCGCGGCCCCCGGCGCCCACCTCCTGGTCGACGACTACGCGCCGCCGCCCGAGGACGCCGCCGTCGGGCGGCTGTTCGCCGTAGAGAACGCGGCCGCCTCGCTGGCGACCGGCCGCCCGGCGCTCACCTTCTACCCGTCGTCGGTCCTGCGGGCGGCGTTTTCGGCCCACGGCTGGACCGTCGACCGGGAGCTGACCCTGCTGGATCCGGTTCCCTGGACGGCGAGCCATATCGAAGCCCACGCCGAGGCCGTCCGGTCTGCGGCCGCCTCGCTTTCCCCGACATCGCGGGAGGCGCTGCTCGCCGAACTCGAGGGGGTTCTCGACGACATCGAGCCGGAGTCCGTCGGCGAGATGTACGGGCTCGCGATGCGGTACTGAACGATGGGTTCTTTGGGCCCGCCAGAGGGGAGTGAGGTATGCGATTCGGAATCCTGAGCACGGCCGACATCGCCACCGGCTCGATGATCCCCGCGATCGAGGACTCGCCCCACACGGTCGCCGCCATCGCCTCCCGCGACGAGGAACGCGCCCGGGAGGCCGCCGACGGGATCGACGCCGCTCCTGAAACGTACGGGAGCTACGAGGCGCTGTTCGACGCCGATATCGACGCGGTCTACAACCCGCTTCCCAACGCCCTCCACGCCCAGTGGAGCCGGCGGGCCGCCGACGCCGGCCTCGACGTCCTCTGTGAGAAACCTCTCGCCGTCGATACCGAGGAGGCCGAGGCGCTGTTCGACCACTGTGCCGACGAGGGCGTCGCGCTGATGGAGGCGTTCATGTACCAGTTCCATCCCCGAACCGAGCGGGCCCGGGAGATCGTCCGCGAGGAGCTCGAAACGGTCCGAAACGTTGCCTCGACGTTCACCTTCTCGCTTCGGGGCGACCCCGATGACATCCGGCTTTCCCCGGAGCTCGCCGGCGGGAGCCTGATGGACGTCGGCTGCTATCCTGTCAGCGCCGCGCGGGGCTTCCTCGGCGAGCCGGAGCGCGCGAGCGCCCACGCGCTGGACACCCGCGACTGTGGCGTCGACACCGAACTGGCTGCCCGCCTCGAGTACGACGAGGCCCACGCACAGCTCAGGTGTGGGTTCGACACCCCGCACCGCCAGTGCTACCGGGTGGACGCCGAGAACGGCTGGCTCGCAGCCGAGAACGTCTACAATCCCAGCGGCGCCGACGTCTCGATCACCTACAGCGTCGAGGGCGAGGAGCGCACGGAGGAGTTCGAGGGCGTGGACGCCTACCGTCTCGAGGTCGAGGCGTTCGCCGACGCGGTCGAGTCCGGCGACGAGCCGCCGATCGGCCGCGAGGAGACGCTCGCGAACATGCGGGTCATCGACGCCATCTACGGAAGCGCCGACCGCGGCGAGCGGGTCCCCGTCGACGAGTAGGGGATCGACAGCCGTTTGGGCTCCGACGCCCGTTTTCGGGTATGCTGCTTTCGGGTACGGTGATCGCCGATTCGGAGACGGTGATCGACGAGGGTGGGGTCGTCGTCTCCGGCTCCCGGATCGAGGCCGTCGGCCCCCGCGCTGAGCTTCGGGATCGCTACCCCGACCACGAGGAGCGCTCGTTCGACCTGCTCGCGCCGGGGATGGTCGGTGCCCACGTCCACTCCGTCCAGAGCCTCGGGCGGGGGATCGCCGACGATTCGGAACTGCTCGAGTGGCTGTTCGACCACGTTCTCCCGATGGAGGCCTCCCTGTCGGCGGCGGAGATGGAGGTCGCGGCAACACTGGGCTACCTCGAGATGGTCGAGAGCGGGACGACGACGGCCATCGATCACCTCTCGGTCAACCACGCCGACCGGGCGTTCGAGGCCGCAGGCGAGGTCGGGATCCGGGGACTGCTCGGGAAGGTGCTGATGGACCGACGGTCGCCGGAGGGTCTGTGCGAGGACACCGACGAGGCCTTGGCGGAGAGCGAGCGGCTCATCGAGGAGTACCACGGCGCGTTCGACGACCGCATCCGGTACGCGGTGACGCCCCGCTTTGCGGTCTCCTGTAGCGAGGAGTGTCTCCGGGGCGCTCGCTCCCTCGCAGACCGGTACGACGGGGTCCGAATCCACACCCACGCGAGCGAGAACCGCCGGGAGATCGAGACCGTCGAGGCCGACACGGGAATGCGAAACGTCCGCTGGCTCGACGAGGTCGGACTCACGGGCGAGGACACGGTCCTCGCACACTGCGTCCACACCGACGAGGCCGAACGCGAGATCCTGGCCGAAACCGGGACTCACGTCACCCACTGCCCGTCCTCGAACATGAAACTCGCGAGCGGGATCGCACCGATCGGCGACTACCGGGAGCGGGGGATCAACGTCGCGCTGGGCAACGACGGGCCGCCGTGTAACAACACCCTCGACCCGTTCACCGAGATGCGCCAGGGGAGCCTCCTCCAGAAGGTAGACCGTCTGGACCCGGTCGCCGCCCCCGCCGAGACGCTGTTCGAGATGGCGACGGTAAACGGCGCCCGTGCGGCGGGGTTCGAGGACGTCGGCGCGCTCCGTGAGGAGTGGCGCGCGGACGTGATCGGGCTCACGACCGACGTGACGCGGGCGACGCCGGTCTACGACCCGCTCTCGCATCTCGTCTTTGCGGCCCACGGCGACGACGTCGTCTTCACGATGGTCGACGGCGAGGTCGTCGTCGAGGACGGCGAGGCCCGGACCGTCGATCCCGAAGCGATCCGCCGACGGGCACGGGAGGTCGCCCGCGGGCTCGACGCGGCCGACGGCCCGGATAGGAGCGACGTTTCCCTCGACGGGTAGTTCTATTACGGTGGCCCGGCTCCACTCGCCATGGAAATCGCACTCCTCGGGGGCACCGGGGACATCGGGAAGGGACTCGCCCTGCGGTGGGCGCTTGACACCGACCACTCGATCGTCATCGGCTCGCGAGAGCCCGAGAAGGCGGCCGAGCAGGCGGATCGGTACGCGACGCTGCTGGCCGACCGGGGTCGGGACCCGGAGATCACGGGCGTCGGGAACGGGGAGGCGGCCGCGGGCGCGGACGTCGTCGTTCTGAGTGTCCCGCCGGAGTACGCGAGGTCGACGGTCGAGGCCGTCGCCGACCGACTCGAGCCGGGGACGACCCTCGTCAGTCCCGTCGTGCCGATGGACCGCACCGCTGGCGGGTTCCAGTACGACCCGCCGGGAACCGGGTCGATCGCCGAGGCGATCGCGGCGGCGACTCCGGAGGACGTCCCCGTCGTCGGGGCGTTCCAGAACCTCGCTGCGGGCGCGCTCTCGGATCTCGACAACGACCTCACTGCAGACGTCGTCGTCACCGGCGACGACGCAGAGGCCAAGGACCTCGTGCGGGAGTTGGCCGACGAGATCGAGGGGATCCGCGCGTTAGACGGCGGTCCGCTGGCCGCGACCGCGGTCGTCGAGAGCCTGACGCCGCTGCTGGTCAACCTCGCGGTCAACAACGACGGAATGCACGACCTCGGCGTCCGCTTCCAGTAGCGTCCGTCTCAGTCGGTCGTCGCGACCGCCTCGATCTCGACGCCGACGCCCTTGGGGAGGTTCGCGACCTCGAGGGCGCTTCTGGCGGGGGGCTCGGCCTCGAAGAACTCGGCGTACGTGTCGTTCATCGCCTCGAAGTCGTCGATGTCGTCGAGGAAGACGGTGACCTTGAGAACGTCGCCCATCCCGCAGCCGGCCTCGGTGAGGACGGACTCGACGTTCGTAAGCGCCTGCTCGGTCTGGTCGGCGATCGGCGCGTCGTCGAGGAGGTCGCCCTCCGGCGTCATCGGGATCTGTCCGGCGGTAAAGACGAGGTCGTCGGTTGCTGTCGCCTGGCTGTAGGCGCCGACCGCGGCGGGCGCGTCGTCGGTGCTGATGATCCGTTTCATGCCCCGTCCATCCCGGGTCGGGCGCTTAAACGCCACGGTGGCGACCGATACGACGCCGATGGCGCAGCTATATAACGGCCCGATCTGATAGCCTCGCCTATGGCAGGCTCGAGCGGCGGGCGGTCCCGGTTGGGGGAGTACTTCGGGTTCGACGAACACGAGACGGACCTTCGGACCGAACTGATCGCGGGCGTGACGACGTTCCTGACGATGTCCTACATCATCGTCGTCAACCCGACGATCCTCGCGGAGGCGATCGCCATCGAGGGCTACTCCCAGGGGGAGATCGAACAGATGATCGCGATCGCGACGATCGTCTCGTCGGTCGCCGCGATCCTCGTGATGGCCCTGTACGCGAACCGCCCGTTCGGGCTGGCGCCGGGGATGGGGCTCAACGCCTACTTCGCGTTCACGGTCGTGATCGTCCTCGGGGTGCCCTGGCAGACGGCGCTCGCCGCGGTCTTCGTCGAGGGTATCCTCTTCATGGTGCTGACGGCGGTCGGCGCGCGCCGGTACGTCATCGAGCTCTTCCCCGAACCCGTCAAGTTCGCCGTCGGCGCCGGGATCGGCCTCTTCTTGCTCCTCCTGGGACTGACGGAGATGAACGTCGTCGCCGCCTCCGAGTCGACGCTCGTGCAGTTGAACGACGTCGCGGCCGACCCCGTCGCCCTCCTCGCGCTGTCTGGGCTGATGCTCACCTTCGTCCTCTACGCCCGCGGCACCACCGGCGCCATCGTCGTCGGCATCCTCACGACGGCGCTCGCGGGCTGGGCGCTCACGTTCGCCGGCGTCGTCGATCGGGGCGTCCTCGCGCCCACCGATATCTCCGGGGCCCAGTACGACATCACGCCCCTGGCGGGCGCCTTCCTCGATGGGTTCTCGGGGATCGAGCCCGCGACCTTCCTCCTGGTCGTCTTCACGTTCTTCTTCGTGGACTTCTTCGACACCGCGGGCACCCTCGTCGGCGTCTCGCAGTTCGGGGGCTTTCTCGACGAGGAGGGGAACCTCCCCGAGATGGAGAAACCCCTGATGGCCGACGCCGTCGGGACGACCGTCGGCGCGATGGTCGGCACCTCGACGGTGACGACCTACATCGAGTCCTCGACGGGGATCGAGGAGGGCGGGCGCACGGGGATGACCGCGCTGACGGTCGCCGCCTGCTTCGCGCTCTCGCTCGCGGCGGTGCCGCTGATCGCCGCGATCCCGAACTACGCCTCCTACCTCGCGCTCGTCGTCGTCGGCATCATCATGCTCCAGGGGGTCCGCGACATCGACTGGGACCACCCCGCCTGGCTCATTTCGGGCGGGCTCACGATCACCGTCATGCCCCTCACGGCCTCGATCGCCGACGGCCTCGCCGCCGGGATCATCACCTACCCGGTCATCAAGGCCGCGACCGGCGAGGCCGACGACGTCCACCCCGGGCAGTGGGCGCTGGCCGCCGCCTTCGTCGTCTACTACTACGTCTCCGCGGGCGGCGTGATCGGCGGAAGCTGACCCGTCCGCGTTCCCATCGGGGGGCGATCCCGGCGTGCGATCACGGTTCCCCGATCTCGACCCCGTCCAGGTCGTCGGCGTAGCCGAGCGTCGCCCGCTCCTCCCAGTGATCCCGGACGCGGACCTCGAGGACGATCCGCCACTCGCCCTCGAAGCCGTCGTACCGGCCGACCCGAACCCGCCTCGCTGCCCGTTCGTCCTCCCGGTCCCACACCGGCCACTTGAGGAGGACGTGGTTCTCCTCGTCGGCGTCGCCGGGTCGCTCGCGCCTCCCGACGGTACCGTCGGCGTCCACACCTACACCCATACCTGGTCTTTCGTGGGACGTGACCTGTATCTTTGCCCGATTTTCAGGCTCGGAACACGCTTCGTGGGATAGAACACGATTCGCCCGGTTAGCCCAACTCGCCCATCTCGTCGTCCTCGTAGGCCTCCTCGTAGCGTTCCATCGCGTCCTCGTGGCCCCGGACCGCCAGTTCGTACGTCTCCTGGAGCTCCTCGATCGGGGACTCGGTCGCGTCCACCCGGAGGTCGTTGTACGCCGGCTCGGTCGCCCCGTCGTCGCCCTCGGTCGTGGCGACGCGGAGGGCGGCGCTCTGGACCGAAAGCTCCTCGCGTTTGTCCCCGCCCTCGGCGTGGCCCGCGGCGAGCGCGTCGATCAGCCGCTCGGCCAAGTGCCGGTCGCCCTCCCGATCGGCCTCGTACGCCTCGGCGGTCGCGTCGACGACGGCCTCGCCGGTCAGGAGGTTCCCCGCGACGGTGTAGTTCTCGCCGACGCGGTGGCCGTACCACGGCTTGCACTCCTCGCCGGAGAAGGCATAGGTCCCCTCGCGGTCGACGCCGTGGAGCTGTCGGTTCTCCCGGCCGTCGTCGGCCGCGAGCAGCGCCTCGAGGGCGTCCTCGACGGCCACCCCGTCGGCGAGGTACTCGAGTCCCCGCCGGCCGAGGTCGACGTTGACCAGGCTCTGGGTCGCCACCGCGCCGTCCTCGCTCGCGAACGGACAGAGCCGGCCGACGCCGGCCAGTCGGGTCGTCACCGCGACGCCGAATCGCAGGTGCTCGTCGCCGTCCTCGACGTACTCCTCGCGGACGCAGATGCTAAAGGTCATACGATCCGGGCGAAGGCGACGTTCTCCCGGACCTGTTCGATCTCGATCTCCACCCGGTCTCCCTCCTCGCCCTCGGGGACGATGACCACGTAGCCGCGCTCGACGCGGGCGATCCCGTCGCCCTGGTCGCCGATCGTCTCGATCTCGACGGTGCGTTGCTCGCCGGTCTCGACGGGCGGACCCGACCGCGGGCGGTCGTCACCCGCCGTCTCGACGGTCGACTCCGCCCGCTCGGGGGTGAACAGCCCGACGCGGTAGACCTTCCCCGGCTCGACGTCGCCGAGTTCGATCTCGTGGGCCGGAACCTCGATCACGTACGAGTCGCCCTTGGCGTCGATTTCGGCAGTATACAGACAACTGAGCTGCTCCGAGATTTCCATGATGGGAACGTGTCACCCACTAACTAATGATGGCGCCTTGAGTCTATCGGTCCCGCCGCCGGCGGTCGCCCCCGGTTACGTCGAGAGCCCGACGGCCTCGATCTGTTCTTGATACCGGTTTCGGATCGTCACTTCGGTCACCTGCGCGACGTCTGCGACCTCGCGCTGGGTCTTCTTCTCGTTACAGAGCAGGGCGGCGGCGTAGATCGCCGCGGCGGCGTACCCCGTCGGGGACTTGCCCGAGAGCAACCCTTCCTCGGCGGTGGTCTCGATGATCTCGTTTGCCTTCGCCTCGACCTCCTCGCTTACCCCCAGTCCCGAACAGAACCGGGGGACGTAGTCGGTCGGATCGACCGGCTTCATCTCGAGGGAGAGCTCCTGGGCGACGTAGCGATACGTTCGGCCGATCTCCTTCTGTTCGACCCGGGAGACGTCTGCGACCTCGTCCAGACTCCGCGGAATCCCCTCCTGGCGACAGGCGGCGTACAGACAGCTGGTCGCGACGCCCTCGATCGAGCGCCCGCGGATCAGGTCCTCCGAGAGCGCGCGCCGATAGATCACGCTCGCGACCTCCCGGACCGATCGGGGGACGCCCAGTGCCGACGCCATCCGGTCGATCTCGCTGAGCGCGAACTGGAGGTTGCGCTCGCCCGCGTCCTTCGTCCGGATGCGTTCCTGCCACTTTCGCAAGCGGTTCATCTGGGAGCGTTTCTCCGAGGAGATCGACCGGCCGTAGGCGTCCTTGTCCTTCCAGTCGATGGTGGTCGTCAGCCCCTTGTCGTGCATCGTCTGGGTCGTCGGCGCGCCCACGCGGGACTTGTTGTCGCGCTCGGTCGCGTTGAACGCGCGCCACTCGGGGCCCCGGTCGATGTTTCGCTCCTCGACGACCAGCCCGCAGTCCTCACAGACGAGTTCGCCCTGGTCCCCGCTGGTGACGAGGTCGGTCGAGCCACACTCCTCGCAGGTCCGTTCGTCCGTGTCCTCCGCCTTCGTCGTGGTTCCTTCCGAGTCACGTTCGCGTTGGCGGGTGGGACGTTCCATGATAGGAGTGGTATCGGTCAGAGGGACTTAAGACCTCCTACCGCTGACCGGACAGGTTTCCCGAAAACGGGGGGTGTTTCGTGAGCCCGCCGGAGCCGACGCGTCTCGAATCCTCCCCGCTTGCGGGAGTAGGCCGCGGTTATACGCCGTCGCTTCCGGCCAGCCTCTCGTTAACTATTCGCCGATTCCGCGGACGACAACCATGGCGAACGGACTGTCACGTCGAGCGGTACTGAGTGCGTGCGGCGGCACACTGGCCGGAGTGGTCGGCTCCCTCGAGGGGAGCGACGTCGCGAGCGGCCGGGGACACGCCGCGCCGGCGACCGCCGAACTCCCGCCCGGCGGCTCCGGCGGCGACGGCTGGCAGGACAGAGTCGACGGCGGGCCCGCCGAGCAGGCGACCGCCCCGTCGTCGAGATCGGGCCCGGCGGAGTCCGGAACGGAGGCGTCCGGTTCGGGAGGGTCGGGAGAGCCCGACTGGAACGACGCCGACGGCTCCCGACGATCCGCCCGACCCGAAAACGGGGCGGTGGTGATCGTCTACGACGACGGACCGATCGAGGACTACACGCAGGCGCTCCCGGCCCACCGCGAGTTCGACGTTCCCGCCGTCTCCGGAGTCGTCACCGAGTGGATCGGCCGCGAGGACCACCTCGGCACCGACCGGATGACCCTCTCCCAGCTCGAGGAACTCGCCGACGCCGGCTGGGAGATCGCCTCCCACACGACCGACCACACCGCCGTCGGCACGGCCGCGCTCAGGGCCGACGCGGCCCCCGGCGACGCGCGGCTCTACCCCGACCACGTCCGCCACGGCTTCCACGGCGGGCTGACGGTCGAGGTCGCCGACGGCGACCGGATCGTCCGCGAGAGCGTCGCCGGCCACGGCTCCGACGGCGACGGAGCGTACGTCGAACTCGAGGGGACCCTCGGCGAGGCGTTCCCGGCCGGAAGCGCCCTCAGATACCCCCCCGAGCAGGTGCGAACGACCGTTGCGGAGTCGAAGGGCGAACTCGAGGCCCTCGGGTTCGACGTCGAGACCTTCCTGGCACCTTACGACGTGTTCGACGACTACTCGCGGCCCTTCGTCGCCGAGCGCTACGGCGGCGTCGTCAACGCCCGTCCGGGGTCGCCGATCAACGACCCCGAGGGGTTCGATCCCCTCCGGACCCGCCGGGACTACTTCATCGAGTACACCACGCCCGAGGCCGTCAGGGGACGGCTCGACGAGGTCGCCGACCGGGGCGCCCTCGGCGTGATCGGCGCCCACACGTTCAAACCCGAGGTCACCACCGAACGGATCCGGGAGACGCTGGGCTGGATCGACGAGCGCGACATCGAGGTGCTCACCATGCGAGAGGCCTGCGAGACGTACGCCGACGGCCGGTGATCGGCGGAGCGGCCACCGCGTCTCTCTCGCCAGCCCGGATCACGTCCTCGACGCGGCGTCCTCGATCCACGGGGGTGGAGACAGGTCGGCGACCGAGTCGACCCGGTAGGTCGGATCCTGGCCCCGGGCGTCGGGATCCGCCGACACCCAGACGGAGTCGAGGCCGGCGGCGGCCGCGCCGGCGACGTCGGTCTCGAGGGAGTCGCCGACGTGGACCGCGGTCGCAGACGCCGCGCCGAGGGCACCGAGCGCGCGCTCGAACGGCCGCGGGTCCGGCTTCGGCGGCGTCTCCGCGCCCGCGACGACGACCGCGTCGATCCAGCGTTCGAGGCCGACGGCCTCCATCTTCGTCCGCTGGGCGTCCCGCGCGCCGTTGGTGACGACGCCCAGCCGGTGCTCCCGGCCCAGTTCCTCGAGCACGCGGGCGGCTCCCGGCAGTAGTTCGACGTTCGACTGGTCGCGCTCGTCGGCGAACGCCGCCGCGACCTCGCGTCCGAGGCGCTTCGGGTGGCCGTTGTCGGCGGCCAGCGCCGCGAAGCAGGCCGACCGGAGTTCGGCCATCGAGCCCGAGCGTTCGGCGAACTCGTCGTAGCGCGCGTAGTACTCCTCGACGGCGAAGAGGGGCTCGACACCGACGCTCTCGAAGGCCGCCTCGAGGACCGTTCCGGGCGAGCGCTCGTACCGGAGGAGCGTTCGGTCGAGGTCGAACGTGACCGCCTCGATTCCGCCCGTTCTCTCGACTCCCATCTCGATGTCGTCGGTTCGTCCGTCGACGGCCATCAAGCTACCGGCAAGCTACCGGGGGCTACTCGAGGGTCGCGATCAGCAGGAACGTCTCGGGCCGGACCGCCTCGTGGCGGACGGCGAACCCGGTCTCGTCGAGCGCGCTCGCGGCCTCGTCGGCGCCGTACCGTTCCTCTACGGGCGGGCCGTACTCGCCGGTACCGCTTACCGCCCAGTCGGCGACGACGAGGCGGCCGTCGGGGGCGAGGACCCGCCGGATCTCCGCGAGCGCCGCGTCGCTGGCGAACTCGTGGTAGGTCATCGTCGAGAACGCGACGTCGACGGCGCCGTTCGCGAGGGGCAGGTCGCCCACGTCGCTCGTGACGAGCGAGACGTTCTCGGGGACGCCCTTCTCCCGGTAGTAGTCGTGCATCGCCGCCTGAACGTCGACCGCGTGGACCGTGTCGACGTGTGGGGCGACGTCGTCGGTGAAGAAGCCGGTCCCGCTGCCGAGGTCGGCGACGACGTCCTCCGGTGTGGGCGAGAGCGCCCACAGCAGTTCCTCGGCCGAGAGAAAGCGGTATCGCCGTCCGGCATCCTCCAGTCTGTCCGCCCTTGAGACGTCGAACGTGTGGTGGCCCACCGTTACAGCTCCTCGAACGCCGCGTCGACGAGTTCGCCGGTCTCGGCGACGATGTCGGCCATTTCCTCGTCGTCGGGCGCCATCCCGACCAGCCGCGCGATCCGCATGATCGAGACGTGGTAGACGCGCTGTCGGCCGGGTTCTTCCTCCCAGACGACGACGTTACACGGGAACAGCGCGCCGAGTTGACCGTTGCTGGCGTCGAGGGCGCGGTCGGCGACGGCGGGATTGCACGCGCCGAGGACGTAGTAGGGGTCGCGGTCGGCATCGACTTTCTCGTTGAGCAGGTCCGAGGGAGAGAACTCGACGGGAACGCCGAAGCCGGCGTCGGTGAACACCTCGCGGACGTGTTCGATCGCCTCCTCGTGGCCCATGGAGAGGACGGCCTCCTTCTCGCCGATGTCCTCGGGATCCAGCCGTGCGGGGTCGATTGGGAGCGTCATTCGTGGACAGTTGTGGGTGCGTCACGAAAACCTCTTCCGGATCCGCCGCTCCTCTCCGGTGGAGGGCTACCGTCGATCACGGCCGAGCGAGGGCCGGACCACGGGGTCCCCGACGGAGGCTACGGCCAGTCGGGATCGACGCCGGCCAGGGTCGCACACGTCGACCAGAGCCGAGCCCGGAGTTCGGGGTCACCCACCCGCGGATCGGGTTCCGTCCGTTCGGTCCCGTGGAAGTAGGCGCCCGTCACGTCCTCGACTGCCGTACTGTCGCTCAGGTGAACGATCCCCTCCGCGCCCTCGGCGACGCTCGTCGCGACGAACGGGAGCACGCGGGCGGCGGTGACGACCACTCGGAACAGCGGACCGACGTGGCGGTAGAGTCCGCTTCCGGGCACGAATCCGGGGTGGAAGGCGTTGACGGAGACGCCGACGTCCCCGAAGCGGTCGGCGAGTTCGACCGCAAAGAGGAGGTTGGCGAGCTTCGACCGTGCGTAGGCGTCGAGAGCGTCGTAGTCGCCGGTACAGTCGATCCCCTTCTCGAGATCGAGGTCGCCCCGCGAGTGGACGGCCGAGGAGGTGACGACCACGCGGGCGGGCGCCGACGCCCGCAGGAGGCTGGCCAGCTCGTGGGCGAGCAGGTAGGGCGCGAGCTGGTTGACCGCGAAGGTCTCCTCGACGCCGTCCCACGCGAGCCGACACTCCTCCCGAGCGAGGGCAGCGTTGAGACCGAGCGTGTCGAGCCGATCGGTTCGGTCGCGGACGGTCGCTGCGAGGTCGCGGACGGCGGCGGGCGAGGCGAGGTCCGCCCGGAGGAACTCGGCCTCTCCGCCGGCCGCCCGGATGCGGTCGGCAACCGACTCGCCACGGCGCCGGTCGCGGCCGTGGACGTAGACCTTCCAGCCGCGGGCCCCGAGTTCGACCGCAGCGGCGGTCCCGATCCCGTCGGTCGAACCGGTGAGGAGGGCGGTCGGCGTCCTCTCTACCGTCCGGCCGAGGCCGGTGTCGTCCGCCGATCCCATGGCTCGAGCGAGCGCCTCGCTCATCATATCTCTTTCTCCGGGCCCCGACCGGTTCGTTTCCCGGCGGTGAGGCCGTTTTTCTCGCCCCGCTCGGTGCGTTTCGTGGACGCGTCGCTCGATCGTCGTTTGAGTAGTGCCCGGGGAGGGCTCCGAACCCTCGATCTCCGCATGTCCCAGGTTCGAGGCTCGGCGGTCCTCGAGGGACACGGGGCGGCAACCGCACCGAATCTCTGAACCCTATGAGTGCGGCGCTATGTCCAGCTAAGCCACCCGGGCTCGGTTTCGGGTAGTGCGGTCGCTTTCTTTAAGCTTTGTATTCGCCCGCGGGGTGAAACGGAGCGACACCCGCTCGTGGCTGCCATCGAACCGATCACTCCCGGCCGAGGACCTTCCGGAGACAGGTCGGGCCGAACGGTCCGAGTTCGTCGGTCTCGAGGTCGACGAAGTGGCCCGTCGAGAGGCCCGCGCCACAGCGTCGACACTCGAACTCGCCCTCCCTGTGGACGACCTGGCTCCCGAAATCGACGCGCCGGCGGCTCCCTGGACGGATGATTCCGTCCTCGCGCTCGACGAGCCCCCGGAGTTCGGCCTCGTCCAGGATCGTCCGCGTCACCGTCGGGTCGTTCGTCACGCTCTCGAGCCGGTCGACGGCCTCGGGAAGCGGGAGGCGCTCGTCCTCTGCGTGCGCGAGGAGTGCGAGCCCCAGTTCGACGCGGTCGTCGGTCGCCATCGTTCGGGGGTGGCGTTCACGGGGAGATAAACGTTGTCTCCCGCTACCGGAAGGGGTCGCTGCAGTCGATTACGACCCCGTGGTTCGGACAGACGTACTTGCAGTGGCGTGCGTACATCGCTCGCCCGCAGTGGGGACACGCTGGCGGGCCGCCCGTCCGATCCGTGCTTCCTCTCGTATCGCCGTCCGCACCCCGATCACTACTCCCGTCGGTCATACCCGGTTTTTCGTCGGGAGCATGCTAAGGGATGCGGGTCGGGGGCGACGGCGCTACCGGACGTCGGTCGCGATTCCGGGGAGCCGTCCCCTCGAGGCGGCTTCGGTGACCGCGTGGACGAGCGCCGTCGCCGGCTCGTAGGCGACGTAGTCGTCCGCGGGCTTGAACGCGGCGACCTTCCAGAAGCCCGGCGCTCGAAAGGTCAACTCGCATCGACCCGTCCGGTCGGTGACTGCCGTGTCAGTATGGCTGACGACCCTGACGCCCTCGACGGGTTTGTGCCAGTCTCTGACCCGGAACGCGACCGGATCGCCGACGACGACCTCGCCTGCGGTCTCGAGGACGAGCGGGCGACGATCGATCATGCGACTAGTTGGCGCCCGACGAGCAAAAACCCGTCACCCGAACTCGAAAGCCGTTACCCCGTCAGCACTCGCTCCAGCCACACGACTCGCAGGTCTTACAGCCTTCCGAGAAGTAAAGTGTCATCGAGCCACACTCGGGACACTCGGGGCTCTCGCCGGCGTCGATGAGGTCCTGGGTCGCGTCTGCGGCTTCGTGCTCCTCGGACCCGGGAGCGTCGGGTGCAGCGGTGTCGGTCACTGCGCCGCCGTCGGTCTCGGGTCCCTCGATCCCGTCCGGTGCCACCTCGTCGGCGCCTGCCGACTCCTCTAGGGTCTGCTGGGTGGGGTAGGTTTTGTCGAGTTCGCCGTCGAGATACCGCCGGAGGGCGGTCCCGAAGGCGTCGGGGATCGACTGGATCTGCTCGCCCTTGTCCCAGGCGACCTTCGGCGACCGGATCCCCTCTAACTTGTCTACGATCTCGTAGGGATCGACGCCCGAGCGGAGCGCGACCGAGATCGTCTTCGCCAGCGCCTCCGTAAAGGAGCCGGTGAAGCCGCCGCTGTTGCCCGTGTTCGCGAACAGCTCGAACGGCTGGCCGGTCTCGGGGTCCTCGTTGAGCGTGATGTAGACCTTGCCGTAGCCGGTCTCGATGCGCTGGCTGACCCCTCGGAGGGTGTCGGGGCGCGCCCGCTTTTCTGCGTACTCGACGTCCTCGCCGATCAGCGCCTCGGCGGATACGTCGGCGAGCTCGCGGACGTCCTCGCTCTCGAGGAACGTCTCCATGTCGCCGAAGACCTCCTCGATCTGGGCGACGATCGCTTCTGCGGCCTCGCCCTCGTCGGCGAAGTCGGCGTTGTCCGCCCGGGTCGTGAGCACCTGTTTGGTCCGCGTGCCGTCGCGGTAATAGGTGACGCCTTTCCCGCCGTGGTCGTAGACCCACTCGAAGACGTCCTTTGCGTCCTCCAGACTGGAGTCGTTGGGGGCGTTGACGGTCTTCGAGATGGCCGAGTCCACGCCCTCCTGGCAGGCACACTGGACCGCGGCGTGTTGTTTCGCGGTGAGGTCTCCCGTGATGACGAACAGTTCGCCGATGGCGTCGGGCACGGTTTGGAGCCCTTCGACGCCGTCGAACTCGTTGCTGCTCATCTGCTCTTGGGCTTCCTCCTTGACGGCGTCCACGTCGATGCCGTTCTCCTCTAACACTCTGAGGAAGTAGTCGTCGAACTCCACGAGCATCTCGTCGCCCTGGACGTCGTCGGTGACGTTCTTGTAGTAGGCGACGTTGTAGATGGGCTCGCAGCCGCCGGTGGTGTTGCCGACCATCGACGTGGTTCCGGTGGGCGCGATGGTCGTCACGTTGTGGTTGCGGATCGGGAACCCCTCCGCCCAGTCGTCGGCGCTCTCGCCGGTCTGGCGCTCGAACCACTCGCGGTACTCGGTGGGGTTCGCGTACTTCGACTCGCCCCAGTCGGCGAACGATCCTCGCTCCTCGGCGAGTTCGTGGCTTTTTGCCTTCGCGCCGTGGTTGATGTGGGTCATCAGCTGGCGGGCGACCTCGTTGCCCTCGTCGCTGCCGTACTCGATGCCCAGCTGGATGTAGAGTTGGGCGAGACCCATGATCCCCAGCCCGATCTTGCGCATGTCCCGGACGGTCTCTTCGATCTCCTCGACCGGGAAGTCCGACATCGTGACGACGTTCTCCAAAAAGCGCGTGCCATAGGAGATGCGCTCGTCGAACTCCGACCAGTCGATGGCCTCCGAGAGGAACGCCTCGATGGCTGCCTCGTGGCTGTCGTACTCCGCGCCGTGTTCGTCGGCCCAGACGCGCCAGTCGGGGGCGTCGAGCGCGGCGAGCGTCGAGAGGTTGATGTGGCCGAGGTTGCAGGCCTCGTACTCCTCCAGGGGCTGCTCGCCGCAGGGGTTCGTCGCCAGAATCCGGTGGTCCGGCTCCGCCTCGACGTCGAAGGAGTGTTCCTCGTTGACCCGCTCTAAGTAGATCACGCCGGGTTCGCCGTTCTCGTGGGCGCCCGAGACGATGCGCTCCCAGACGATCTCGGCGGGAATCGAGAGCGGTTCGCCGACCTCGACGTGGTCGCCGAGGTCGTAGCGCTCGTACATCTCCTTGGTCTCGGCGGTCGCGACGTGGGGCTCCTCGGTACGGGGGTTGGTGAACGTGTACTCCTCGCCCGCCCTGAGGGCCTCCATGAAGCCGTCGGTGACTCCCACGGAGATGTTGAAGTTCGAGAGGTGGCCCTCGACGGCGTTCCGGAGGTGTTTGGGGACCTTCCCGTCGTCGTCGATCAGCTCGCGGGCCTCCTCTAAGGCCTCGCCGAAGGTCGTGTAGGTGTAGTCGTCGGGGTCGTTGAGCCGCAGCGAGTGGGCAAGCGAGACGTCCTTGTTCTTGGCGTGGATGAACTCGATGACGTCGGGGTGGGAGACCCGCATGATCCCCATCTGGGCGCCCCGGCGGGTGCCCCCCTGGGCGATGGTCTCACAGAGCTGGTCGTACGTCCGCATGAACGTGATCGGGCCCGACGCGATGCCGCCCGTCGAGCCGACGCTGTCGCCGTAGGGGCGAAGCTGCCAGAAGCCGTAGCCGACGCCACCGCCCGACTGGAAGACCTCGGCGGCCTTCTTTGCGGTCTCGTGGATGTCCGCCAGATCGTCGTCGGGGCTCATGACGAAACACGCCGAGAGCTGCTGGAGCTCGTCGCCGGCGTTCATCAGCGTCGGCGAATTCGGCATGAAGGAGAGGTGCTCCATGCCATCGACGAACGTGTCGGCGACGCCCTCGACGTGTTCCCGTACCTCCGCGGGGAGTTCGGGAACGATCGTCTCGTAGGCGAATTTGTTGACGTTCTCCTCGGTGAGCGCCGTCTCGACGTCTGTGTCCTCGGCGGTGACGCCCTCGCCGAAGACCTCCTCGGCCAACTCGTCCCGGCGCGGATGGTCGGGCTTGAGCTGGTCGGGCGTGACGCTGACTTCGACGCCCTGGCGATCCGCCTCGTAGACGGCTTCGGCGAGCGCGACGTTGCGCCCGACGCGGGTGAACAGTTCCTCCTGGCTCTCGACGAGTTCGCCGTCGCTGTCCTTCCGAAGGTATCGAGCGGGCAGGACGTTGTGGTAGGCATTGTCGGTCATCCGCTCTTCCAGCGTGTCCCCCTCGGTGCGTTTCACCGGCAGGGTGAGTTCGCCCGCGCCGGGGTCGGCGTCGCTCATGCGCGAGCCACCTCGGCGGAAATCCCGGAATTCCCGTCGGTTTCGATCTGAATATAACTACGGCGTCCCATCATCTGTGACGAAGGTTCGGTGTTCATGTGTGATCTTAAAACTGCGGGTTTGGTTGTGTTAGGACAATACTGGTTGCATAGCTGCGGCTGGACTCTCGAATCTCTCCTTCCCTGGGACGGCCGGAGGGCCGTCGCCGCTTCGTGACGGCCTACGCGTCCCCCCGACTTAACGGTTGGTAGAGCGGATCGGAAGTGGTCGGAACGGTCACTTCGACGGGAGACCGGGCTACGGCTCGAGTCCGTCGAGGAAGTTCTCGATCACGTCGTGGCCGACCGCCGTGAGCACGCTCTCGGGGTGAAACTGGACGCATTCGAGTGGGTACTCGCGGTGGCGCACGCCCATCACGAGTTCGGTGCCGTCGTGGTCGGCCGTCGCCGTCACCGTAAAGCACTCCGGCACCGCGGTCGCGATCAGCGAGTGGTACCGGCCCGCGCGAAAGCCCTGCTCGAGTCCCGCGAAGACCCCTTCGCCGTCGTGGTCGACCGCGGAGGCCTTCCCGTGAATCGGTTCGGGCGCCCGTCCCACGGAGCCGCCGTACTCGTAGACCGCGGCCTCCAAGCCGAGACAGACCCCGAGCGTCGGCACCTCCGGACTCACTTCCCGCAGGACCTCCATCGTGAGGCCGACGTCCCGGTCGTTCTTCGGGTGGCCCGGACCCGGACTGATGACGACGGCGTCGGGATCGATTTCCCGAACCGCTTCCAGCGACCCGGTGTTCTTCAGCACTTCCGTCTCGGCGTAGGCGCTGACGTACTCCACCAGGTTGTACGTAAACGAGTCGAAGTTGTCGACGAAGAGGACGGTCCGACGATCCTCGCCGCCGGCGTCGCCTCCCGCCACGTCCTCGAGTTCGTGGGGCGCGGCGCTCATCTTCCCACCTCGGGTTCGGCTTCGGTCTCCCGGTCGGACCCCGCGGGTTCGAACTCCGTCTCGGACCCGCCCTCGCCGTCCTCGATCCGTTCTATGGCCGCGAGCGTCCCGCCCATCTTCTGTTCGGTCTCTTCGTACTCGGCCTCGGGGTCGCTGTCGGCGACCAGGCCCGCGCCCGCGCGGACGGTGATCCGGTCCTCGCTTTCCCCCTCCGGGCCGGCGACCGCTCCGCGTTCGACCGTCGCCGTCCGGATCACGATGGCGAAGTCGGCGTCGCCGGTCCAGGAGTAGTAGCCGACGCCGCCGCCGTACAGTCCACGAGGTTCGCTTTCGAGGTCGTCGATGATCTCCATCGCACGCACCTTCGGGGCCCCCGAGAGCGTGCCCGCGGGGAAGGCCGCCCGGGTCGCGTCGAAGGCGTCGGCATCCGCCGCAAGGGTCCCCGTGACGGTCGATTCGATGTGCTGGACGTGGCTGTATTTGAGGACGTTCATGAACTCCTCGACGCGGACCGACCCCGCCTCCCCGACGCGGCGGACGTCGTTTCGGGCCAGATCGACCAGCATCGTGTGTTCGGCACGTTCCTTCGCGTCGGCGAGCATCTCGCCGGCCAGCCGGCGGTCCTCGACGGGGCTGGCGCCCCGATCACAGGTGCCCGCGATCGGGTTCGAGACGACCGTCTCCCCCCGGACCGAGACGAGCGTCTCGGGACTGGCGCCGACGACCGCGAGGTCGTCGTGCTCGAGGAGATACATGTATGGCGAGGGATTGACCTCCCGGAGCGCCCGGTAGAATCCCAGGGTGTCGACGTCGCCGTACAGCTCTCTGGTCCGCGAGATCACCCCCTGGTAGATGTCGCCGTCGAGGACGTGTTCTTTCGCCCGGCGGACGCTCTCCTCGTAGGCCTCTCGAGGGCCCGCCCGTTCTCCCGACCGGGCGAATCCGCCCGTCTCGGGTTCGGCGGCGTCGGCGAGTACCCCCGCTACCCGTTCGGCCTCCCGTTCGAGGTCGTCGTAGACGCTCTCGGGGTCCGACTCCGGGATGAGGATGGGCGTGAAGACGAGCGAGACGGTGCCCGCGCGCTCGTCGAACGCCAGCGTTCGGGTGGTGAGGACGAACTGGGCGTCCGGAAATCGCGAGTCGGGACGCTCTTTGCCGACCTCGGAGAGCCAGAGGTCGTAGACGGCGTCGTAAGCGAGGAAGCCGACCAGCCCGCCCTCGAGATGCTGGCGGTCGTCGCCGGCCGGGAAGTTCGCTCGCCGGACGTCGGGGAGGGTCGCCCGCAGGGAGTCGACGACGTCGCCCTCCCCGTCCCCCAGGATCCCGACCGGCGCGTCCTCGTTCAGAGCCTCGACCTCGGTTCCCTCGGGACCGACCGTGATCACGGCCTCGGGGTCGTAGCCGACGTACGAAAAGCGAGCGTGGCGGTCGGGCGAGGCCGCGTTCGGCCGGAACGCGCCGTCGGGGTCGCTCGAGGCCGTCTTCTCGGCGCTCTCTAAGAGGAAGGCGTACTCCGAGGGCTCCTCGCCGCCCCCGTCGCGGCCGGTCAGGGCGGCGTACGCTGCCAGAGGGGTCGTCTCGCTTGCGACATCGGCGACGACCCGGACGACGGCGGGGCGCTCGCCGTCGGCGTGGTCGAGAAACGTCGCCCGGTCGAGATCCAGGGCAGGAGTCATCGCTGACCCTCCCCGGGGGCGCCCTCCGCGCCGGTCGCGCGCTCGACGAACGCCTCGACGGCGGCGGGGTCCTTGCGTCCCGGCTCGCTCTCGACGCCGCTGGCGACGTCGACGGCGAACGGCTCGACCGTTCGAACCGCGTCCGTGACGTTGTGGGGCGTGAGCCCGCCCGCGAGCACGACAGGGGCCTCCAGACCCGCGGTCGCCGCCCGCGTGCGCTCCCAGTCGTGGGTCTCGCCGGTGCCGCCGGCGCCCTCCTCGTCGGTCGAGTCGACGATCAGGGCGTCGACTCGCCCCTCGTAGCGCCCGATTCCCTCGAGGTGGTCCGTGCCCACCGAAAGCAGGAGGTCGGCGCCCGCCGCCCGGATCGCCTCGCAGGCGGCGGGGTCGGGCCGGCCGTGAATCTGGATCGCGTCGGGGCCGATCCGCTCGACGAGATCGATCGCGTCCTCCGGATCGTCGGTCATCGTCACGAGAGTCGCAGCTATGAACGGAGGGACGTCCGCGAGGAGGTCCGCCGCCAGTTCGGGGTCGACCTCGCGGGGCGTGTCTACGGGAACCTCCGTGATGACGCCGACCGCGTCGGCGCCGGCCCGGACCGCGCCCGCGACGTCCTCCGGGTGGGTGAGCCCGCAGATCTTCACCCGGGTCCGCGTGCCCTCCCCGTTCATGTGTCGGCTCCCAGTCGGTCGAGGACGGCTCCCGCCCCGCCGGAGTCGATCGCCTCGCGGGCGGCCTCGACGCCCTCCCGGAGGCTCCCCGCTTCGCCGGCGACGTAGATCGCCGCGCCCGCGTTCGCGAGGATCACGTCTCGTTTGGCGCCCCCGAGTTCGCCCGTGACGATCCCCTCCAAGTCGGCGGCGTTCTCTTCGGGAGTGCCTCCGCCGATCGCCTCGATCGGGTGGGTCTCGAGACCGAGATCCGCCGGCTCGACGGTGTACTCCTCGACGTCCTCGCCGTCGAGTTCGGCGACGCTACTCTCGCCGTGGATCGCGATCTCGTCGGTGCCCGAGCCGTGGACGACCAGGGCTCGCTCCACGTCCATCCGCGCGAGCGCCCGGGCGAGCACGGGGACGAGGTCGGGGTCGTAGACGCCGACGACCTGGGCGTCGGCGCCCGCGGGATTCGTGAGGGGGCCGAGCAGGTTGAAGATCGTCCGCATCCCCAGCTCGCGGCGGGGACCGATGACGGCCTTCATCGCGGGGTGGAAGGCGGGCGCGTGCATGTAGCCGATCCCGCGCTCCTCGATGGCGCGCTCGACCGACTCGGGATCGGCCTCGAGATCGACGCCGAGTTCCTCGAGAACGTCCGAACTACCCGACGAGGACGACACCGAGTAGTTGCCGTGTTTGGCGACCGGGACGCCCGCGCCCGCGACGACGATGGCGCTCGTCGTCGAGACGTTGATCGTGTCGTGGTCGTCGCCGCCGGTGCCACAGGTATCGACCAGGGGCTCGCGGTCGGGGTCGATCGTCCGGGCGGCCTCGCGCATCCCCTCGGCGAAGCCGGCGATCTCGGCCTCGGTCTCGCCTTTCGCCCGCAACGCAGCGAGCAGGGCACCGATCTGTGACTCGGTCGCGCCCTCGAAGACCGCCCGGGAGGCGGCCCGAGCCTCCGTCTGTGTGAGGTCGTTGCCGTCGGTGACGTGTTCGACGTGTTCCTGCATAGTGAGACACCAATGTACGTTGTTGTCTTGTAGTGCCCAAATAAGTACATCGTATTAAGCGTGTCGTACCGCGGGGCCGCCTCGCGGGCGTCCGATTCGAAACCTTCAATTACGGCGGCGGCGAATCGAGGGATGCGAAGAACGATACCGGGCGGCGGGTTGGTGGTCTAGTCCGGTTATGACACCTCCTTGACATGGAGGAGATCGGCAGTTCAATTCTGCCCCAACCCATTTTTGGACGATAATTCGAGGAGCGTAGCGACGAGTCCATCGCCCGAAAATGGTAGCCAAAGAATTGAACGACGCGAGTCGCGCGCAGCGAAAGCGCGGTCGCAAAGCGACCGCGAGTGCGAACGGCGAAGCCGTGAGCGAGCACGTCTCGCAGCAGTTCAATTCTGCCCCAACCCACTGATTTTGCGCCGAACGACTCGTGAGGCGCAAATCCGTTACGTTTGGGCGAATTGAACCAGGGAGTGAAGCGGAGCGAAACGACCGTGGTTCGATTCTGCCCCAACCGGTTTCCGGGCGATGACTCGAGGCTCACGGAAGCCGCCGATTCCGGGACGGTGACGCGTTCAGACCAGGAAGATAACCGACGTCACGTAGGCGCCGAACGTCGCGAACGCGGGGATGGTGTGCTGGAGGGCGACGACGCGTGCGGTCGTCCCCGGGTCGAAGTCGATCTCCGCGTCGTCCTCGCCCGGGTTCGGGCCGCTTCCGTCGGTCCGGTGGCCGCCACCGATCATCGAGGCGACGTCCGACCCGTTTCGAAGCGAGCGCCCGAACCCGATGCCGGCGATCGAGAGCGTCGCGATGATGACGAAGCTCGCGGGGATGCCGAGCATCGAAAGGATCACCACGAGGAGCGCACTGACGGGCGCGACGACGACCGCCGCCGGCAGGGGGAGTTCGGTGATCTCGTTGCCGAGCGTCTCCAGGGTCCGGCGGGCGATCGTCAGCGCCCCGGCGGCGACGGCGATCGAACCGAGGACGATCCCGGGGTTGATCTCGACGGAGCCGCTGCCGACCAGCGGCGCGATCACGTTCGCGATGTTCGACGACCCCGAGGAGAAGGCCATCAGACAGCCGACTCCGAGGACGATCCCCCCGCCGACGAGTTCGTCGCTGTGGCTCGCCGAGAGCCGGATCGAGGGGACGGTCCCCGACCGGTCGACCGTGAGGAGGTGGCCGTCGGCCTCGTGGACGTCCATCCACTCCTCGACGCGGGGGTAGTAGTAGCGGCCGATCGCCACGGCGACGCCGAAGCCCACGAGCGGGGCGACGACCCACCAGACGACGATCTCGCCGAGCACCGTCCAGTCGAGGTCGCCGGAGGCCATCCCGAGGCCGGCGATGGCCCCGACGGTCGTCATCGACGTTGAGGCGGGGACCTCGAAGCGGTTGCCGACGAACAGCGCGAGGCCGATAAAGCCGAGGACGACGACGCTGGCCCGGACGGTGAACACGTCCGCGCCCCCGACCAGGCTGTTCCCGAGCGTATCGACCACGCGACGGCCGATCGTCCAGGCGCCGACCCCGAAAAACGCCGCCATCAGCCCACCCGCGAGCCCCTTCGAGACGAGCGAGGCCCCGACGGCCGGCCCGAAGGCGGGTGCCGTCGTCGCGCCGCCGATGTTGAACCCGACGAAGGCGGCCGCGAGGAGGGCGATCGCGAGCAGGAGGAGTTCGCTCATTGATTGCTCTCGATAGCGGGTGCAAATAAGGGTTCGTACCTGCAAGAGCCGGCTACGCCGTCGCGTTGATCGCCCGATCCGAGAGGACGACGTTGACGACGGCACCGAGCGTGATCAGGATGCCGGCGAAGTAGAGCCAGGTGACGAGGACGAGGACCGCGCCGACGGCGCCATAGGCCTCGTACTGGCCGGCGTTGGCTGCGTAGATCTGGAACCCGACCTGGAGGACGACCCAGCCGACCGCCGCGAGTGCAGCACCGGGGAGGGCCTCGCGGACGGTGACCGGGACCGGGGGGAGCCGGTAGTAGATCGGAAGGAAGGCGAAGAAGAGCCCGACGAGTAAGACGGCCCAGCTCAGCAGGCCGGCGAAGGGGATCCGTACGAAACCAATGGCGACGCCCAGCGCGATCATGAGCGCGAGCGCGGCGGCGACCGCGAGGACGGCGATGAGGCCGTCTACGACCTGTTCGACGATCGAGTCGTCGGCCGCGCTCGCATAGACGGTGTCGAACGCCGTGCTCAACCCCCGGAACACCTTGATCGCACCCCAGGCGGCGACCGCGAGCGCGACGACGGTTGCCTCCGCCCGGCCGGACTCGGTGGTCAGGACGTCGGTCAGGAGTTCGTCGCCGGCCGCGGGCATGAGGTCGCCTGCCGACGTGACCAGCCGTTCGGCCAGGTCCTCGCCGCCGACGATCGAGCCGGCGACGATCGCGAGGATGACCAGCGGAATGAGCGAGACGAACGCGTAGTAGGCGAAGCCGGCGGCCAGAAAGGTGATGTCGCGGTCCTGTGCCGTCGCGTAGATCGACGTCAGCGTCTCCCTCATGCCGACGCCTACGCCCCCCCTCGTGATGAGTGTTGGACCTGCATCCCCCCGATGGCCCACGGTGGGCAGTCCTTACCGTACGGTACAGAAGTTGTGTGTCGCGTACACTTCGCCCTCCGCCGAGAGGTAGACGCCGACGCCGCCCCGGTCCCAGCGATCGGAGAGGATCGCCTCGCGGTGGGGCGGGGAGTTCATCCACTGTTCGACGAGGCCCTCCGCGAGCTCCTCGGGCGAGCGATAGCGGACGACGCCACCCTCTGGCTCGCGGACGCGCCGGTCGGCGACGGTCATCGCGATGTTCTCGCCGTAGGCCCGACAGTAGTCGCCGACCTCGCCGAAGCGGTCGAACGGGCTCTCGCCGTCGGGGTTCTCGTGGGCGAAGTACTCGCGCTCGTGCATGTCGGCGCTGTGGGCCCGCGAGACCGAGGCGATCGTCCCGTCCCACTTGAGGGGCTCCAGATCGTGTTCGGCCCGGCGGTCGTTGACGGCGTGGTGGACGAAGTCCTCGACGTCCGCGGAGTCGAAGGTGGCCTGGGTGCCCTCGTAGGCCGAGGCGTTCGGGTCGCCGGGGTCGGTCGTCTCCGGGTTGCGCTCGCCCGCGGGCGGCGGATCGGCGGTGCTGATCGGGTTGGCGTAGGCGTCGAGTTCCGCGACCAGCGTCGGGCCGGCGAGGATCGCGAGGGCGGCGGCCCCGATCAGTGCACAGAGGACGAGCAGCGAGAGGAGGGTTCGGAGGAGGCCGAAGACGCCGAGCAGACCTCGATCGGGGGCGTCGGCCGTCGGTCGGCGAGGACGGTCCATTCGTTCCCAGTTGGTGCCCGTCGAATAAGTCAGTCGTGGTCCGCTTCGTCTCCCGCGACCGAAAACAGCGTCTCGTGAAAGCCGAGCACCAGCCCGGGAACGACGGCCATGAAGAGGTGTTCTTCCAGGGGGATGCCGGCGATCTCGACCCCCGTCCGGAGGTCGATGCTGAAGACGCCGACGGCCAGGGTGTACCGGTCCCAGACGTAGGCGATCGGGTACAGCGCGCCGATCGTGACGGCGGCCCGCCCGAGCGCCCCCGCCCGACGGAGGAGCGAGAAGGCGACGGCTCCCCAGAAGAGTTCGGTGGCGAGGTAGGTGTACCGGCCGAGAACGCTGATGTCGGGTCGCATGGTCGGCGTTCGTTCCGGGGACGAAAAAGCGTGTGCGTCGCGGGTGTGGGGGCGAACGGGGGTCGGCCCGTCCGGGGTCGGCCGGCGGCGTGGCTGGCTCTCCCGTCGACCCAATGGCGGTATCTTAAATATCGTCGCGGGAGTACGTCGAGCCAGATCGATGAATATCTCTGATATCGCGACGACGGAGTACATCGAAGTCGACGTCGGGACGCGGATGGGGAAGGTCCGCTCGACCTTCGAGAACGGCAACCCGAAGGGGATCATCGTCACCGACGACGGCGCCTACGAGGGCGTCATCGGCGAACGGGAGGTCCTCCAGTCCCACGTCGAGGACGACGCGAAGGTCTCGGCGCTCACCAAACCCAGCCGGAACGACCCCGCGCCGAAGGTCGACCGCTACGAGGACGTCCGCGAGGTCGCCCGGATGTTAGTCGAGGGCAACACCAAGGTCGCGCCCGTCTTCGAGAACGACGAGCTCTGGGGCGTCGTCACCGAGGACGCCATCCTCGAGGCGGTCCTCGAGAACCTGGATGCGCTCACGGTCGCCGACATCTACACCGACGAACCCTACACCCTCCGGGAGGACGACGGCATCGGGAAGGCGATCAACCGGCTCCGCGAGCACAACATCTCCCGGATCCCCGTGCTGAACGAGAACGGCTACCTCACGGGAGTCGTCACGACCCACGACATCGCCGACTTCGTCATCCGGGAGAACCACAAGACGACGACCGGCGACCGGGTCGGCGATACCGACCGACTGCTCGACGTTCCCCTCTACGACATCATGGCGAGCCCCGTCGAGACGACGACCGTCGAGACCTCCGGTCGGGAGGCCGTCGAGCGAATGCTCGAGAACGACTACGGCGGGCTCGTGGTCACGCCCGCCGAGGACGACCGGGTCGTCTCCGGCGTCGTCACGAAGACCGACGTCCTGCGGGCGCTCACCTTCACCGAGGAGGAACACATGGACGTCCAGATCACGAACGTCTCCCTGCTCGATACGGTCACCCGAGAGGGGATCGTCGAGGCGATCGAGGAGGTCGCCGACAAGTACGCCGAGATGCAGGTGATGCACGCCCACGTTCGTTTCCACGAACACAAGGAGAAGCTCCGAGGGACGCCGCTGATCCAGTGTCAGATCCGCCTCCGGACGAACAAGGGCCAGATCGCGGGCAGCGGCGAGGGCTACGGTGCCGCCAACGCGTTCCGGGTCGCCATCGACAAGCTAGAGCGCAACGTCTTGGAGAAGAAGGGCGTCCAGAGCGACGAGGAGTACCGGGGCCAGCTCCTCCGGAAGTTAAACGAGCTGTAAGGGCCGCCCAAACGACAAACGATTAGTCGGTCCGGTGACTCGACCCGCTCAATGAGCGACTCCGATCCCGTCGAGGAGCCCGACCGGTCGGGTCCGCCCGATGCGGCCGGCGGCTCCGATTCCTCCGAGCCATCCCCACGCCCCGACCCGGAGCGGGCCCGTTCGAGCGAGGAGGGGACGGTCCGGGACGCCGTCGAACGCTCCAGAAGCGGCGCGCCGGCAGTGGGTGCGGTCGTCCGGGACCGCTTTTCCTCCGACGAGGTCTTCCAGCGCATCGTCGCCGTCGCCGACGAGGAGATCACCTCCGGTGGCCGGGAGCTCTTTTTCAGCGGGCTCGCCGCCGGCTTCGCCATCTCGATTACGTTCCTACTGTACGTCTCGCTGTACGCGTCGACAGACGGCCACCCGATCCTGAGCGCCCTCCTCTACCCTCTGGGATTCGTCTACATCATCATCGGGGGCTACCAGCTCTACACCGAGAACACCCTGCCGCCGGTCGCCCTGACCCTCGAACGGCTCGCGAGCGTTCCCGCCCTCCTTCGCCACTGGCTGATCGTGCTCGCGGGCAACTTCGCGGGCGGAGCCGTCGGCGCGGCCGTGTTGACCTGGGGCGGGGTCTTCGATGAGCCGACGGCGGCGGCGGCGACGTCGATCGCCGAACACGGCATCGAGACGGCGTGGTGGAGCCTCTTTTTCAAGGCCGCCTTCGCCGGGCTGATCGTCGCGGGCGTCGTCTGGATGGTGTACGCCTCCCGCGATACGATCTCGCGGATCGTGGTCGTCTACATGGCCTTTCTCGCGATCCCGGTCGGGAACCTGTTTCACGTCGTGGTCTCTTTCACCGAGATGCTCTATCTCGTCTTCGCGGGGGCGCTCTCGCCGCTGGTCGGACTGACCGAGTTCGTCCTGCCGGTCCTCCTGGGGAACACGATCGGCGGGATCCTGCTGGTCACCGTCGTCAACTACTACCAGACGAGCGAACACCGCCTCGCGTCGGCGCGCTTCGAGGGGGTAGATCGCCGGCTTTCCGTCCAGGAGTGGGTCATGGGAAGCGCCGCCGGCCGGTCGTACGTCCCCCTGATCGACACCGGCGAGACGTCGGTCCCCGACGGCCGATACCGGGTGCTGGTCCCGATCTCGAACCCCCGAACCGAGGCGGGGCTCGTCGAACTCGCCGCCGCCGTCGCCGCCCAGCACGGCCCCGCAGTCGTCCACGTCGCCCACGTCGTCCAGGTGCCCGACGTGAAGTACGGCACCGGCCAGCGCGACCGGATCGTCGCCGAGTCCGAGCGCCTCCTCTCGGAGGTCACCGGGCCGGTCGAGGACCGCGAGGTCGACGTCGAGACGTCGACGGTCGTCTCCCACCGGTCAGTCGAGGAGGTCTTCGAGGCGGCCGACCGCGAGGACGCCGACCTCGTCGTGATGGGATGGGGCCGGGACGACCAGCTCTGGGGCAGCCCCCGCGCCGAGGGCGTCGTCGAGGAACTTACCAGTCGGCTCCCCTGTGACTTCCTCGTGCTCGAGGGATCCGAACTCGACACCTCGCGGATCCTGCTGCCGACCGCCGGCGGTCCCGACTCGGAGTTAAGCGCCGAGGTCGCCCGGACGCTCCGATCCGCGGCGGGATCGGCGGTCACCCTGCTGTACGTCGCAGAGGAGGGCGAACGCGAGGCCGGCGAGGCGTTCCTCGAGGAGTGGGCCGACGACCACGATCTGGCGGACGCCGAGATCGTCGTCGACGACTCCGGGGACGTCGAGCGCGCGATCGCCCGCGAGGCCGAAGCCCACACGCTCGTCCTCCTGGGGGCGACCGAGCGGGGCTTTCTCGCGCGGCTCGTCTCGGAGTCGGTCCACCCGGCGGTCGTCAGCGGCGTCGACTGTTCGGTGTTGCTCGCCGAACGGCCCGGGAACCGGGGCCTGTTCGCGCGGCTGTTCGGCCGGCGGTAGCGAGGGGAGTTACGCCTCGGCGGCGTCGTCGCTCCCCTCGAGGCCCGCGTCGGTGATCCGGAACCGGGCGCTCTCGCCGGCCGGCTTCGAACGGTGTTTTTCCAGCGTCGCCCGGCGGTTCCCGCCCCGAAAGCGCTCGATCCGGAGGATCGTGCCGGTCCAGTGCTCCAAGGTGTTGCCCCCGAGTGCCCGGGTCCGGTCGCTCTCGGAGTCGGGGTCGGCGAACACCTGGTTGGTGAGGACGACCGCGAGGTCGTGTTTGCGCGCCAGCGAGAGCAGGTGGGTGACCTGGCGGGCGACCGCCCGGAGCGCCCCCCCGCCGTCCTCCCTATCGCGCTCGAGGCGGTAGAAGCCGGTCGCGCTGTCGACGACGATCAGGTCCGCCCGGTCGGCGAACGCCTCGCTGTCCCGGACGGCCTCCTCCTGCTCGGCGAAGTCGTGGGCCTCCTCGATGACGATCCGGGACGCGGCGTCGGAGACGTCGTCCGTTCGCGCAGCCAGAAGCTGTTCGAAGCGATCCCCCGAGACGCCCTCGGTGTCGACGAACACCGCGAGCCCGCCGGCGACGGCCGTCTCGACTGCGGCGGCGAGCGCGAGGTTGGTCTTGCCCGCCGCGGGCGGGCCGTAGAGCTGGGTGACGGTCCCGCGCTCGAACCCGCCGCCCAGCAGCGCATCGATCGACTCGCAGCCGGTCGGGATCGCCTCGTCGTTCACGCCCGTCCTTTCGCCGGACCGGGGAAAAAGACCCCGGAACCGGGAGTAGCTATTCCCGTTCGCGAACCAAGCCGGGGTTGGTCACCGCACCGTCGGCCGCCGAGCCGAAGTCCCGGCCGTACTTCGCGAGCACGCCGCCCGCGTAGGCGGGCTCGGGCGGCTCCCACTCCGCTTGCCGGCGGGCGAGTTCGTCGTCGCTCGCATCGACCTCGAGCACCCGTTGTTCGACGTCGATCCGGACGACGTCGCCGTCCTCCAGGAGCCCGATGGGACCGCCGACCGCGGCCTCGGGGGCGACGTGGCCGATCGAGAAGCCGCGGGTGGCACCCGAGAAGCGCCCGTCCGTAAAGAGCGCGACGTCGTCGGCGTGGCCCTGGCCCGCCACCGCGCTCGTGACCCCGAGCATCTCGCGCATTCCGGGGCCGCCGCGGGGTCCCTCGTTGCGGATACAGAGGACGTCGCCGGACTCCACTTTCCCTTCCTGGACGTACTTCATCGCGGGTTCCTCCGCCTCGAACACTCGCACCGGTCCCTCGTGGACCGGGTCCTCCTCGCCCGTGACCTTGATCACCGCGCCGTCGGGCGCGAGGTTGCCCGTGAGGATCCGGATCGCTCCCTGCTCGTCCTTCGGGTCGGAGACGGGATACAGGTAGTCGGCGTCGAGATCCGAGATGGCGGGCGGATCGAGCGCCTCGAGTTCCTCGCCGATCGTGTTCCCCGTGACCGTCATCGCCTCGCCCGCGAGGAGGTCGGCCTCGTAGAGCGCCGACAGGACGACCGGGACGCCGCCGACCTCGTGGAGGTCGTTCATGACGCGCTCGCCGCCGGGCTGGAGGTCGGCGATCTTCGGCGTCCGTCGGGAGATCTCGTCGAACTCCTCGATCGAGAGCTCGACGCCCGCCTCGGCGGCGAGGGCAAGCAGGTGGAGCACGCCGTTGGTCGACCCCCCGACCGCGACCTGGAGGGCGATCGCGTTCTCGAAGGAGGCCTTCGAGAGGAACGTCGAGGGCCGCCGATCGGCCTCGACCGCTTCGACGGCGAGTTCGCCGGCTTCCCGGGCGACCTCCTCGCGTTCTTCGGACTCGGCGGGCGGGCTCGCGCTGCCGAGAGGCGCGAAACCGAGCGCCTCCGAGAGCGAGGCCATCGTGTTCGCGGTGAACATCCCGCCACAGGAGCCGGCGCCGGGACAGGCCTGGCGCTCGAGTTCGTCGAGTTCCTCCGGGCTCATCTCGCCGTCGGAAACGCTCCCGACGCCCTCGAAGACGTTCTGGATCGTCACTTCCCTCCCGTCGTGTTCGCCGGGCATGATCGAACCGCCGTAGAGGAAGACCGAGGGGAGATCCGTTCGGATCGCGGCCATCATCATCCCCGGGAGGTTCTTGTCACAGCCCGCGACGGTAACCAGGCCGTCGATGCGCTCGCCGAAGGCGACGAGTTCGACGCTGTCGGCGATCACCTCCCTGGAGATCAGGGAGGCCTTCATCCCCTCCGTGCCCATCGAGATCGCATCCGAAATGGTGATCGTGCCGAATTCGATGGGCATCCCCCCGCCGCCGTCGACTCCCTCTATGGCGCCGTCGGCGACGTCGTCCAGGTGAACGTTACAGGGCGTGACGTCGGCCGCGGGGTTCGGGACGCCGATCATCGGCGAGCCCATGT
This sequence comes from Saliphagus infecundisoli, assembly GCF_020177375.1. Classification (GTDB taxonomy): domain Archaea; phylum Halobacteriota; class Halobacteria; order Halobacteriales; family Natrialbaceae; genus Saliphagus; species Saliphagus infecundisoli. The sequence goes on from NZ_JAIWHV010000001.1 coordinate 356,767, forward strand.
CCTCGTCGGTAAACCCCATCGCGCGGAACATCGCGCGGTGGGGCGCGCGCTCGGCGCCCTCGGTGACCTCCCGGCTTCGCAGCTCCTCGGGCTTGCTGTGGTCGAACTCCTCCTCGTCGGCCGGCGGCCCGACCTCCTCCCCGTCCGTGCTCTCGCTCATATCCGGCCGGTGGGTCCCGGGGGACATAAGTCACCCTCCCGAGGCGAAATCCCCTTGCGAGCGGGGGGCCTACGACCGGCAATGACGAGCGTCGCGGTCACGGCGGGCGCGCGGATCCACGTCGGCTTCCAGAACCTCTCGCTTGCCCGCCCGCGCCTCTACGGCGGGATCGGGATCGGGCTTGCCGAGCCCCGGGCCACCGTCCGGGCAGAGCCCGCCGAGGGAGTCGAGGCCGACGACCTCCTCGTGCCCTATGCCCGCCGTGCCGTCGGTCTCCTGAGAGTCCCGGGCGCGGCGGTTTCCCTCGAAGCCGGGCTGGCCCGCCACGCCGGCCTCGGCAGCGGCACCCGACTCGCGCTCGCGACCTACGCGGCCATCGCGCACGCTCACGGGATCGAACCCCGTCCCCGGGAGCACGCCCCCAGTCTCGGCCGGGGCGGGCGAAGCGGCGTCGGCGTCGCGACCTTCGAGGACGGCGGGTTCGTCGTCGACGCGGGCCACCCGACCGAGCGCTTCACGAGCGAGCCGCCCGAGGACGGCGACTGGACGGTCCCCCGGGTCGTCGCCCGCCACGACCTCCCCGAGAGCTGGCGGGTACTCCTCGTGATCCCCGACTCCGAGCCGGGCCGAAGCGGCGAGAGCGAGGACGCGAGCATGCGTCGGGTCGTCGAGCGCGCCGACCCGACCGTCGCCGACGAGATCGCGGGGATCGTCACCCGACGGCTCCTTCCCGCCGCCGCGGAGGGCCGTCTTGAGCCCTTCGGCGACGCCGTGAGCACGATCGGACGGAAGAACGGCGCCTGGTACGCCGACGCCCAGGGCGGGGTCTACCGCCCGCCCGCGGGCGAACTGATCGACGCGCTCGCGGACTGTCCCGCGCTCGTCGGCGTGGGCCAGTCATCGTGGGGCCCCGCCGTCTATGGCTTCGCCGACCGAGAGGAAGTCGGGCGGGCGCGGGAGGCTGCCCGGGAGGCACTCGGGGAGCGAGGTCTCTCGGGACGGGTGCTCGTCTCGGCGGTCGCCGACGGAGGTGCCCGGCTCGAGTCGGGGTGAGCTACAGTTCGCCCGCGATGTGGTCGTCGATCTCCTGAACCGTCTCCGGGTCGGTCGTCCAGAACCCCTCCCAGACCCCCGGCCCGTCCTCGATGGCGACCTGAGCGGCTCCCGTCGGGACCTCCCCGTCGGACTCCTCCACCGTCTCCCCCGTCGGTGGCCGGAAGACGACGAACCACGACCGGCGGTAGGCCGGGCTCGTCCCCCGGTGGACGCTCCCCAGCCGATCGAGGCGCTCGCTCCCGCCCGCGCCGTAGAGGTGGACCGCGAGGTCGGTCCCGGCGAGGGTCTCGTAGGCCTCCCGGGTGCCGACCTCGTCGTCGATCCGCGAGAGCTCCTGGAACGCCGACCGAAGGGTTCCCCTCCCCCGTACCCAGGCCAGGCGCTCGATCCACCGGGAGACGACGATCAACAACAGCTTCTCCTTGCCCGCGCGGGGATATCCCCGCAGACCGAACCGGTGGCCCTCCAGGCCGGCGAACACCGCCGGCAGGCCGACGTCTTCGATCCCGCGGGCGCCGGTCACGAACAGGTCGGAGTTGATCCCCAACACGGCGTCGTACACCGTACTCATCGGCGAGGTCGCCTCGATCCGGTCGCCCTCGAGCAGGACCACCGTCGGCTCGTCCTCGGGGAGCCGGTCGGTCGTTTCGATCCCGTGGGTCTCCGGAGCCGTCTCGACGTCGATCGAGGAGCCGAACGTCTCGGCGAGCATCGCCGCGAGCGGGTCGTCGGCGTCGGCGCCGACGACGACGAGGCGCCGGTCGGGCGGATCGGTACGGGAGACGAACTGCTCGAGGCTCACGCGGATCTCACTCGACACGAACGCCTCTCCCAAAACGTATAAACGTCCCGTCATCCCCTCTCGGGGGAGGGCACTTTTGGGCTTCGACCGCCAACTCCGGCCATGCAGTTTTGCGACGACTGTGGCTCGATGATGAAAGCGGAGGGCGACCGGATGGTCTGTGGCTCCTGTGGCGCCGAAAGCGCCCGCGACGCCGACCGCGAGGCTGAGTTCGTCACCACCGACGAGCAGACGGGAGAGGACGTGATCGAGTCCGAGGAGGGCGCCGATTTCGAGGGCAAACCCCGCGCGACCGACGTCCGCTGTGACGGCTGTGGCAACGAGGAGGCGTGGTACACGATCAAGCAGACCGCCTCCGCCGACGAGGCGCCGACTCGCTTCTTCAAGTGTACCGAGTGTGGGAAGCGGTGGCGCGAGTACAACTGACCTCGCCCGTTACTCGGTCCTCTCCCGGTCGGGTTTCCAGTCCATCCGGATCGTGATCGATTCTCGATTTCCGCGGAGGATCGACCCTCGCTCGCGGACGGTCAGTTCGTAACCGACGTCGTCGGTTGGCTCGAGTTCCACCGTTTTGTTCCCGGTGCGGGCGACGACTTCGCCGCCGGACTCGAACTCCTCGGCCAGGTCGTGGAGGCGGTTTGCGATCTCCTCGCGGGTCATCTCCTCGGGGACCGCGGTCTTCTGTGACATGGCCGCGTCTTGCTCGCGTTTTCCAATAAATCTCCGGCCTACTCGCGACGTCCGACGGAGGGGGAGAGTTCGATCCCATGACTGCGACGAATTCCACATAATCGATGTAGGGCGTCGGAGCGAACCGAAACCGGGCGGCAAACTTTCGCGCGGTAGGGGTATTTTTGATCCGGGGCGCGTAGGGTGCCGGTATGCAACTGCACAACAGGGAGGTACGCCAGGACGTCCGCGAGCTGGGGGCGCTGCTCGGCGACGTACTGGAGGATCAGACCTCCCGGCGGGCGTTCGAGACCGTCGAGTCCTGCCGGACGGCGGCGATCGACTACCGCTCGGGCGAGGCCGACTCGCGTCGCCCGCTCGCGACCGAACTCGAGGGGCTCTCGCCCAACCACCAGCGGGTCGTCGCGCGGGCGTTTACCACCTACTTCGAGCTGATCAACCTGGCCGAGGAACGCGAGCGCGTCCGGTCGATCCGGGAGGGCTCCCAGGAGGACGATCTGGACGATAGCCTCGAGACTGCGGCCGAGGAACTCGCCGAGGAGGACGTCGAGACCGTCGAGGAGATCCTGGACGACGTCCTCATCGAGCCGACGTTCACCGCTCACCCGACGGAGGCTCGCCGAAAGACCGTCAAGGCCAAACTCCGGACGGTCGCGACCCACCTCGAGACCCTCGACGAGCGCCTGCTGACCGACAAGGAGTCGAGCCAGATCTGGCGCGATCTCGACGGCGAGGTCACGAGCCTCTGGCAGACCCCGCAGGTCCGCAAGCGCCAGCCCGAACCCGAAGACGAGGCCAGAAACGTCCAGTGGTACCTCGAGAACACGCTGTTCGACGTCGTCGGCGAGGTGTACGACGAACTCGCCGACGCCCTGGAGACCGAACTCGACGCGACCGTGGACGTCCCCAAGCTGTTCGAGTTCCGGTCGTGGGCCGGCAGCGACCGCGACGGCAACCCCTTCGTGACCCCCGAGGTGACCGCGAACACCCTGGAGCGCCAGCGCGAGGTCATCGTCGAGCGCTACCACGACCAGCTCAAACGCCTTTCCGGAGTCTTGAGCCAGGACGGGAGCCGGATCGACGTCGGCGAGACCTTCGAGGCCTCCCTCGAGGCCGATCGCGAGGACCTCCCGGGGACCGCCCGAACGGCCGAGGAGCGGTATCCCGGAGAACCCTACCGCCAGAAGCTCAGACACATGCGCGAGCGCCTGCGCCGCGTCGGGGACGTCCGGCCCGGCGGGTACGCCGACGGCAAGGAACTCCACGACGACCTGGACGTCATCGCGAAGAGTCTCCGGCAGAACGGCGCGGAGACCGTCGTCGAGGCCCACGTCGATCCGCTTCGTCGACAGGTCGCGACCTTCGGCTTCTCGCTGGCCAGCCTCGACCTGCGGGACCACCGCCAGAAACACACCGACGCGATCGGCGAAGCCCTCGAACGCGACGGGATCGACTACGACGCGCTCTCGGAGGACGAACGCGTCGACCTACTGACCGACGCGATCCTCCAGGACGAGCAGGTGATCGACTTGGAGAACAGGGAGGGACTCACCGAGGAGTCCGCCCGGGTGCTGGAGCTGTTCGACCGCCTCGCCGGCTGGCAGGCCGAGTACGGCGTCCACGCCATCGACACTTACGCCATCTCGATGACCGACGAGCCGAGCCACGTCCTCGAGGTGCTCTTCCTGGCCGACCAGGCCGGGATCGTTTCTCTTCCGGAGCACTGCGGGGTAGACGTCGTCCCCCTGCTCGAGACCGAGTACGCCCTCTCGGGGGCCCGACGGATCATGGGGACGCTGTTCGAGAACGAGGCCTACACCCAGGCCCTGGAGGCCCGCGGGCGAACCCAGGAGATCATGCTGGGGTACTCGGACTCGAACAAGGAAAACGGGTTTCTGGCCGCGAACTGGTCGCTCTACGAGAACCAGCTCCACCTCGCGGAGATCTGTGACGATTACGACGTGACGATGCGGCTGTTCCACGGCCGCGGCGGCTCGATCTCCCGTGGCGGCGGCCCGATGAACGAGGCCCTGCTCGCGTTGCCCAACAGCACGATCACGGGCCAGGTGAAGTTCACCGAGCAGGGGGAGGCCATCGCCGAGAAGTACGGCAATCCACGGATCGCCGAGCGAAACATCGAGCAGATGGTCAACGCCCAGCTTCGGGCGCGAAAGGACGCCATCGAGAACCCCGAAGAGGAGATCGACGAGGAGTGGATCGAGGCGATGGACACGATGGCCGACGCCGCCAGGACGGAGTACCGCGACCTCCTCGAAACGGAGGGGTTCGTCAGCTACTTCGAGGAGGCGACGCCGATCACCGTCATCGAGGACCTCGCGCTGGGCTCGCGGCCGGCCTCCCGGTCGGGCGAGCGAAGCGTCGAGGACCTCCGGGCGATTCCCTGGGTGTTCTCGTGGACCCAGTCGCGGTGCATTCTGCCGGGCTGGTACGCGATCGCCTCGGGGATCGACGCCTATCTGGAGGAGGGAGGCGAGATCGAGACCCTCCGGGAGATGTACGAGGAGTGGCCGTTCTTCCGGACGACGCTCGACAACGCCGCACTCTCGCTCTCGCGGACCGACTTGGAGATCGCCGCGGAGTACGCCGACCTCGCGACCGAGGAGCGCCGGGATCGCTTCTTCCCGCGGCTGACCGAGGAGTACGAACGCGCTGCCGACCTCGTTACCACGATCGGCCGGCGCGAGGACCTCCACACCAGAGACTGGCTCGGCGAGAACCTGGAGCGCCGGAACCCCTACGTGGATCCGCTGAACCTGCTCCAGACCCACCTGCTGGGTCGGACCCACCTGACCGACGTCGAGGAACGGACTCTGCGCCTGACCGTGAAGGGAATCGCCGCGGGGATGAAGAACACGGGCTGACCACCGAATGGCGAACGACACTGACGGCGAACCCGGCGACGCGGACGGCGACACCGATGGGAACGGGCTTGCGGTCGGGATGGGTATCGGGATCGCACTGGGAACCGCGATCGGCGTCGCAACCGACGATCTCGGGCTCTGGCTCGCTCTGGGGGTCGCTCTCGGAGCGGGGATCGGCGCGGCCATGGAGAACGGGTAGTCGGAGCCTACTCGACGGTCGGCACCGGCACCGACTCGAGGACGGAGTCGATAATCCCGCTTTTCTCGACGTTGTTGACGGTCGCGTCGGGGGTAAGCACGAGGCGGTGGGCGAGCGCGGGGCGGGCGACGCGCTTGATGTCGTCGGGGGTGACGTACTCCCGGCCGACGATCGTCGCGTAGGCGCGGGCGGCCTCGAACAGCCGCTGGGTGCCCCGCGGGGAGACGCCGACCTCGACGCGGCCGTCCGCGCGGGTCTCGCGGGCGATTGCGACGACGTACTCCACGAGGTCGTCGTCCACCCGAACGGTCTCTGGCACCCGCCGGAGTTTGGCGACGTCCTCGGGGTCGATGACGGTCTCGACGGTCGGACTCATCGAGTCCCGGCCCCGTCGGCGCTCGATGAGCTCGATCTCGCCTGCCTCGTCGGGGTAGCCCATCGCGGTCTTGACGAGGAAGCGATCGACCTGCGCTTCGGGAAGCGGGAACGTCCCCTCCTGTTCGACGGGGTTCTGGGTCGCGATCACGAAGAAGGGATCGGGGAGCTGGCGGGTCTCGCCGTCGGTGGTCACCTGTCCCTCCTCCATCGCCTCGAGCAGCGCGGCCTGGGTTTTCGGGGGTGCCCGGTTGATCTCGTCTGCGAGCACGACGTTCGCGAAGATCGGCCCCTCGTTGAACTCGAACTCGCGTTCGCGCTCGTTGAAAACGTGGGTGCCGGTGACGTCGGCGGGCAACAGGTCGGGCGTGAACTGGATCCGCGAGAAGGAGAGGCCGAGCGCCGTCGCGAAGCTGTTCGCCGTGAGCGTCTTTCCGGTTCCCGGCACGTCCTCCAGGAGGACGTGGCCGCGGCCGACGACGCCGACGAGGACCGTCTCGAGGAACTCCCGGTCGGCGATCACCGCGGCGCCGATCTCCGAGAGGACGGTCTCGCACTCCGCGCTCGCCTGAGTGACGTCCATGCGAGTGTCTCCGTCTCACGGCGTATAGGTCTTCCCTTCGGTTGTCACGTTCTCCGTGGAGCCGGCTCCCACGCCTGCCCGGAACCGAAACGGCTAACAAGCCGACCCGGCTACCCTCGGGTGAGCCGAGATAGCCTAGCCCGGCCAAGGCGGTAGATTCGAAATCTACTGTCCTCACGGACTCGGGAGTTCAAATCTCCCTCTCGGCGCTTTTCACGACGCACCACGGCGAGCGAAGCGAGCCGCCGCGTCGTGAAAACGCGAACGGCGAGATTTGTACGAAACCGAGGGTCTGCGAACGGAGTGAGCAGGTTCTCGGGGGTGGTTCAAGTCTCCCTCTCGGGGAGCCGTCGGTCGATTCCGTCGAGTCACTCCCGCAGGATCAGCGGCCCGATGGCGGCGGTTCGTTTCGCGATCGTCGCGAGCCGGACGATGTAGCTCGTAAAGAGGAGAAAGGGGAGGACACAGACGGTGTAGGCGAGACAGACGACCCACAGCAGGGCGTCGATCCCGAGGACCGTTCCGGTGACCGTCGAGGTGTCGACGAGAAAGACCATCCCGCCGGCGACCACGATCGCCGGGATCGCCAGCGCGAGGATTCCCTGGGAGAGCTTGACCAGCGACCACTGGAAGTACAGCGTCTTAACGTGCTCGCGGGCGGGCCCGTACATCGCGAGGGCGGTCATCGTCTCCTTGCCCGTCCGGCGTTGCTCGTCGGTCAGGCGCTCGTCGTACTCCGAGAGCAGCCAGCGCAGGTCGTACAGTTTCCGGTCGTAGTTGTAGTTCAACGCCGCGTTCATCACCGAGTACGTCCCGAACTCGGCTTCCTCTAGCTGTTCGGTCGCGGTCTCTGCGTTCTCCAGAAGGTCGGAGACGTAGGCCTCGATCCCCTCGCGAAGCTCCTCGTCGTCGCTTCCCTCGAGCGCGGACTCGAAGGCCCGGGCGCGGTCGCTGGTCGCGTCGATGATCTCCTTCATGAACAGCCCGGGGCTCGCGGGGCTGGGGACGTCGAGGAGGTCGTCGGTGTTCTGGTAGAAGTCCATCGCGCGGTCCATCCGTTCGCGTTGCCCGCCCAGCGGGCCGATCTCCTGGGAGAGCACGAGTTGGTTGATCGAGACGACGAGCGTCGTTCCCGTGATGAGCGCGCCGATCAGGGCCTGGAACGTCGTCTCGACGACGTCCGTCCTCGCCATCAGGCCCCGGATCGAGGGCGACCGCGTGACCCCCCAAATCATCAGCGCGAGGAAGACGCCGGCAGCCAGGGCCGCCGTCAGCAGCCGCCGGTCGGCGTTGAGCACCACCCAGAGGGTGTAGCGGTGTCTGTCGCCGCGTTCGCGCATCGTGTTCGCGGTGCTCATGTCCTTCACGGCGACCGCCCTCCCTCCAGCGATCGGCGACGATCGACTTCCGCTTCCCGATCGAGGACCATTATTCGTCCTCGAGCGGCCGCTCGAAGATCAGGAACTTGGTGCCGCCGCCGTCGTAGGAGACCGTCTCGACGAGTCGCCACCCCTCCCGGCCGAGTTCGGTCATCCGCGTCTCGGGGTTGGCCGACTCCCGCTTCGTGAGCTCGGTCGGCGGCTCGACCGCGCGATACTCCCATCGACGGGGCGCCTCCGTGGACATACCCATCGGTTGGGCGGCCGGGCGTGTGATTCTATCCCTTTCGAGCCGGGATCACTCCGGATCCCGGTCGATGGGCGGATGGAGATAACAGGTATCGACGATCACGAGGATCCCGATGGCCGCCGGAAACAGCAACAGCCCGATCGACCGGAGACCGATCGCGAACGTGACGACCGCCGTCGCCACGAACGCGGCCAGGATGACCCCGAGGGCGACGTCGTAGCGGGTCGCCGTGATCGGTTCCGCCAGAGCCGACAGCGGGTCCGGAACGTCCTCGGGCAGGGGGAGCGCCTCCGACATCGTCACCCGGACCGGGTCACTGCCGGCCGGGACGGCGCGGGGGTCGTGAGAAGGCCGACTTCCCCTTCGAGACGGTCTGCGTACCGGAGCCGGATCCGCCGGGCCTGATGGGTCGTCAGCCGGGAGACGCCCTGGAGATCCATCGAGAGGGGGCGGTAGCTCGCGGGATCGAACCCCATCGCGTCCAGATAGCCCTCGACGGCGGGTGATTCGAGGCCGTCGTCGATCGCCGCTTCCACCGTCCAGCCGGTCGAACTCGGGGACCGTCACGCCGTCGGCGGAAATGCCGAGCTCCCCGCCGATCTCGAGGCCGCCGTCGACCGTCGCCTCCAGGGCGTTCTCGAGGTCGGCGACGAGCCGGAGCAACTGATCGGGCAGGGCGACGTCGGGGCCGCGCCACTCGATCGTGTCGAACTCCTCGCGGACGCGGATCGGCGTCCACGTGGAGTCCTCGGGCGCGAAGTTGGCATCGAAAGCGTCCGGATCGACGCCCTCGGAGAGCGCCGTCGCCCGGAACCCCTCGAAGGAGGCGGCCGTTCGCTCCTCGTGTTCGGCGACGCTCCCGACGTAGGGCCGGAGTCGGCCGAGTTCGGGGTGGTCGCCGTAACAGCCCCGCCGGTAAACGTGGGCGCGCGCGCAGGCGGCGACGTTCTCTCCCCGGTGGTGGGCCGAACTCGAGACGAGCGCGAACGCCGGATCGAGCGCGGTCAGCAGGTTCACCTGGTCGGTCTCGGCGCCGTCGATCCGGTCTACGTGGAGATGGGTGCCCGCACATCGGGTGGCGTTCGCGAAGTCGTCGCCGAGGACCCGGCGCTGGACCTGCGTCCGGGGGCCGTCGTCCGTCCCGATCGGACCCGTGTTGAGCGGCGTCGCGAGGGGAACGAGCCGTCGCCCTTCCTCCCGGGCGACCCGGATCGCCTCCCGGAGCCTGCGGGTGACCTCCCCGCGGAGTTCGGCGACGTCGTCGCAGGGATCGGTGACGACCTCGAGCATCGGATCGGCGCTCTCGGCGTCGAGGTCGTCGATGCGCTTTACGACCGGTGCTGCCGGGGCGAGCGCACCCGTGTCGTCGACGGTCCAGTACTCGAGTTCGAGACTGAGTTGCATTGGTGTGGGTCGGTATGAAACGCGCCTGGCGGTTGCGCCTCGATGCGTCGCCGACGCGGGACCGATCCCGAAAATCGTCGGTGCGTCGTTCGTCTACCCGATCCAACACGAGCCACGGGAAAAGACGCTTGCCTTGAACAGTCAAGCCGATCGCTTCTACGGCGGGTTCGGAGGGGTCAGCGGCGATCTACTGGACGTTCCCGGTCTCTCGCGAGCGGATCGGTCGGCGGAACCGCCTCACGAACGCGCTCTCAGGCCGTACTCACGATCTTGATCACGTCGCCCTCCTCGAGTTCGTACCCCTCGCCGATCTCGCGGGAGGAGCGGGCGTCGACGGCGTGGAGGTAGCCCTCGCCGATGTCGGAGTGGACGGCGTAGGCGAGATCGACCGGTGTCGAGCCCCGCGGGAGCAAGAGGGCGTCGGGGAGGACGGTACCGGTCCCGTCGGTCCACTTCGAGACGTCCTGGACGGGGTAGGCGGTGACGTGATCGAGGAGGTCGTAGACGGCGTAGTCGAGGGCAGCCTGAACCCCCGTCCCCCCGAAGCGGTCCATCGTTTCGGCGAGCCCCGCCAAGGCCTCGCGCTGGGAGTCGCTGACGCCGTCACCGATTACGACCTCCGAATCGCCGGGGTCGTAGTCAACGAGTCCCCCCTCGGCGGCCCGCCGGAGCGCGAGTTCGCCCTCCGCCGTTGTGGGAACGACGGGTTTCTCGAGATCGAGCAGGGCCTCGACGTTTCCCTCGGGCGCGATATCGATCTTGTTGGCGGCGACGACGATCGGCTTCGTCCGTTCGCGCACTTCGCGCGCGAGGGTCTCGCGGTGGTCGTCGGTCCACTGGATCGGGTCCTCGGGGTAGTCGATCTCCCGGAGGACGCGTGCGACCTGGGTCGGTGAGGCGCCGAAGCCCGAGAGCATGTCGGCGAGGGCGTCGTCGATGTCGAAGCCGGGCGAGCGGGACTGGCGTTCGATCCCCTCCCAGTTTCGCTCGACGATCCCCGCGAGCCAGAGGTCCATCTCCTCCTCGATGAAGTCGATGTCCCCCATGGGGTCGTGGCTCCCGACGTCGACCGGCTCCCCTTTCTCCGTGGTCCCCCCCGAGGCGTCGACGACGTTGATGATGACGTCGGCATCCGTGAGCGCGTCGAGAAACTGGTTGCCCAGTCCCTTCCCCTCGTGGGCGCCCGGCACGAGGCCGGCGACGTCGATCAACTCGACGGGGACGTACCGTTTGCCCTCCTCGCAGTTGTCGGCGTCACAGCGCTCCTCGCGCTCGAGGCAGGGACACTCCGTCCGGACGTAGCTCACCCCCCGGTTGGCGTCGATCGTCGTAAACGGGTAGTTGGCGACGTCGACCTCGGCCATCGTCGCCGCGGTATAGAAGGTGGACTTGCCGGCGTTTGGCTTCCCGGCAAGCGCGATCGAGAGCATACTGTCGGTTGCGTACTGGCGGAAAACTGTCTTTCGATCGTCCCACATCCGACGGGCCCACTGGGTTCGACGACGGGAGAGTCCCGATTCCACCTACAGTTCGACCGCCATCATCACCTCGTCGACGTAGTGGCCGTTGAGCTTGTAGTGGTCCTCGCGGACGGCCTCGGTCTTCCAGCCCTGGCCCTCGAGGAAGCCGATCGCGTCCTCGTTGGTCGAGGGCACCGACTGATAGACCTTCTCGTAGCCCCGCGAGCCCGCCCACTCGAGCCCGCGGGCCAGCAGGTGCGAGCCGATCCCGTTCCCGCGGTACTCCTCGATGACGCCGACGGTGAGTTCGGCCGTGTGGGCGAGCTTCTCGAGTTCGGGCGCGTTGAGGTGGACCCAGCCGACGACCTCGCGGCCGACCGTCGCGACGAAGAACATCCGGGACTCGATCTCGTTGTGGCGAAGCAGGGCCTCCTCGTGGTCGACCTCGTCGGCGACGGTCTCGGCGACGATGTACGTTCGTTCCTCCGCGACCTGGCGGATCGCGCCGACGATCCCCGCCAGGTCCTCCTGGCGGGCCGGCCGGATGTGGAACTCGAGGTCGCCCTCGCGGTACTCCTCCTCGGCGCCCGCCTCGAGGGCGACCCGGAGCTTTCCCCCGGCCATCTCGAGGCGACCGTCGCGTTTGAGGATCGCGACGTGGTGGCGAAACCCCCCCGGATCGATCCGGAGTTCGTCTCTCGCCTCGTCGGGATCGACCGCCCCGTGGCGCTCGACGTGCTCGTAGATCCGCTTTCTGTCCTCGTGGCCGAACTCCCGTTCCTCGGCGAACGTCATGCGAGAGGGTACCACCCCACGCTACTTAATCGTTTATCAGGCAGGTTTCCGGGATGGGACCCGCGTCAGAAGCTGTGCCGTATCCCGGACGTTCCGGGTCTCGAGGAGGAGTTTGGCGGCCTCCCGCACCGTGAACTCGGCGTCAAGGTCGACGCCGTAGCAGGCGGCATAACACTCGAGCCAGTCGTTCATCGCCCCTCGAAGCGCCGCGAGTTCGGCCTCCGAGTAGGGGACCAGGCGGCCGCCGGTGCGACCCTCGACGTAGAGCCAGATCGCCCGGCCCGCTCCGTCCCGGAGGTACTCCATCGCGTCGTCGGGGGTAGCGTCCGCGGTCTCCACGGCTGCTCGCTCGCGGTCGGCCCGCCGGGCGAGGGCGGCGATCCGGGGGCCGTAGCGGCTCACTGGGTCAGCCCTCGCGGAACTCGACGCCCTTCCCGCCGCGGGGATGTTCCCACTCGGTGTCGGCGACGACCGCACACGTGCCACACTCGACGCAGGGCTGGGTGTCGAGGCTCACCAGGCGCTCCTCGCTCCCGTTGGTTTCGACGACCTCCGACCGGTAACAGCCGCCGCCGAACTCCTCGGCGCTCACGGGACAGGCGTAGACCGCCGCGCCGCTCGCCTCGAAGGACTCGTCGCGCAGTCGGATGTGGGGGTTGCCGACGTCGGTGTCGTAGGTCAGGTCGCCGATCCGATCAGCCAAGGAAGGGGGTTCGATCTCGTTGTCCCAGTGGATCGTCCGGCCGTGTTCGGCGCCGATGATCGAGGGGAGGGTGACGTAGCCGGTCTCCGTATCGGGGAGCATCCCGACCAGCCCCGGGGAGTTGTACGCCCGCCGGAGCAGCCGATCCGCGATCCGGTTGCCGACCGCGGCCGATCCCACTCGAGAGTTGAGGACGCCCTCGACGGCCCTCGTCGTCAGCGAACGCTCGCTGACCCGGCTCGAGTACTCGTAGCGTTTGGGCCGGAGTTTCTCCATCGTCCCGGACTTCTCGAGCATCGAGGCGTACCGCCGTCCGGCCGCTTCGGCGTCGCCCTCACCCTGGGCGAGCGCGACGGCGTCGGCCGCCAGCGCCCCGGCGGTGACGGCGTGGTTCATCCCCTTGATGATCGGTCCCTGGGCCTGCATCTGGCCGCCGGCGTCGCCCACCAGCAGCAGGCGGTCCCGATAGGGCTCCCGAAGGGCGACCTTCTTCGAGTCCGGAACCAGCTTCGCGGAGTATTCGCGTTCATCGTAGGAGTCCCCGAGCCACTTCGCCAGCAGCGGGTGCGTGAGGAGGGCGTCGAGCAACTCGTGGGGCTCGGCCTCTTCCTCGACCAAGCTATCGAGATGGAAGACGGTTCCAATGGAGAGGGAGTCCTCGTTGGTGTAGAGGAAGCCACCGCCCCGGACGTCGGAGAAGAGATCGCCCGAGAAGAGGTGGGCGGCGCCCTCCCCCTCCGAAATATCGAAGCGGTCGTTGACCGTCTCGGGGTCCATGTCGACCACCGCCTTGACGCCCTGGAACCAGTCCTCTGGCTCCTCCCAGTCCATCAGCCCGGCGTCGCGGGCGAGTTCGGAGTTGACGCCGTCGGCCGCGATGACCACGTCGGCGGTGATCGGATCGATCTCGTCGAAGGTGACGCCGATTATCTCGCCGTTTTCACGCAGAAGGCCGTTCGCGCGAACCCCCGACAGGACGCCGCCGCCCGTCTCGCTGGTCATCTCGTGGACTCGATCCTCGAGCCAGGAGTCCATCGGGCGCCGGAGGACGGCGTCACACCAGTCGGTGTCGTGTTCGTGGAGGCCTGTCAGGTCGTAGCTCTTGACCTGGCGACCCGAGACGTTGTGGATCCGGTAGTCCGTGACCGGCCGTTCGGACGCCTCTTGCCGGAAGTCCGGAAAGAGATCGTCGATCGTGTACGGCGCCGAATCCTCGGCGTAGATCAATCCTCCCGAAACGTTCTTCGAGCCGGCCTCGACGCCCCGTTCGAGGACGAGGGTCTCGACGCCGTGGTCGGCCAGCCGCGAGGCCGCGGCCGCACCCCCCGGACCGCAGCCGACGACGACGGCCTCGTAGTGTTCGTAGCCGGCGTCGTCGGACGCGAGGTCGGTGCTCATCGGTGTTCACCCCCGTCGGCGACGGCCTCGACGTCCAACTCTCCGCTCTCCAGTGCGTCGGTCAGCCGGGGGAGGACGTCGAAGAGGTCGCCCTCGACGAAGTAGTCGCTGAAGTCCCGAATGCGGGCGTCGGGATCGGTGTTGATCGCGACGACGACGTCGGACTCGTCCATCCCGACCTTGTGCTGGACCGCCCCCGAGACGCCCGCCGCGACGTAGAGGTCGGGCGCGACGACCTGGCCGGTCTCGCCGATCTGGCGTTCCTCCTTCGAGTACTGCTCGACGTGGCCCTCGAACTGGTAGGACGAGGTGACGATTCCTCTCGTGATCCCCAGGGCGGCGTCCTCGAAGGCGTCGGCCAGATCGAGTCCGAGCTCCATTCCGAGGGTGGGGTCGTCAGCGATCCCCCGGCCGAGACAGACGACGACCTCGTGGCCGGTGAGATCGACGCCCGCATCCAACCGGTCGTGTTCGGTGATCTCGACGTCGAACCACTCCTCGTCGAGTTCCATGTCGTGTTCGACGACGAGCCCCTCGCGGTCGTAGTCGGGCTCCATCGGCTCGAAGCTCCCCGGAATGACCGAACAGCCCTGCGGATGGAACTCCCGGCCGGGGTTGTCCAGACAGAGGATCGTCGAGTACTCGAACCCGGAGAAGTCCGGGCGCTTCATGTGGAGCACGCGCTCGAACGTCTTCTTGACGCCCGGCTCGCCTGTCTTGACGGGGTTCGAGATCTCGGTCGCCTCGATGTAGAGGTCCGAACAGTCGCTCGCCAGCCCCGAATCGAGTTCGGCCTGGACCTGCGCCGAGAGGTCCCGCCCGTTGTTCGTCGCCGGAAAGAGGACGTAGCGGGGCTTGTCGTACTCGCGCCAGTCGGTGCTTTCGGTGGTTCCCTCCCCGCGGGCCATGTGCGAGGAGACCTCCGTGTAGGGCGTGTGCAGGAAGCGTTCCAGCCTATCGTCGTCGTGGTAGACCGCGACGTCGGCGCCGTAGGCGACGGCCTCCTCGGCCAGCCCCTCGCAGTCGTCGCCCATCAGGAAGGCGACGACGTTCTCTTCCTCATAGTCCTCGGCGTAGTCGTCCATCAGCTCCCGGGCCTTCCCGAGCATCTCCTTCGAGACGTCGAGTAGCTCCCCGCCCTGGGTCTCACAGAACACCCACATGTCCTCGTAGTGGCCGTCCTCCAAGGCCCGGACGTGGCGCTTGTCGGCCGTGGGATGGGAGAGCCCGTCGTCTTCCTCCTCGGCTTCCGCCTCGTCCTCATCCGCATCCTCCTCGTCTACGTCGGCGTCGATCGCCTCGTCGCCCGCTTCGGCCTCCTCGCCGACGGTTTCCTCGGTGTCCTCGTACTCGCCTTCGGTCTCGGTGTCGCCCTCGAGGCCCTCGCTCTCGTCGCCATCCAAGACGTCGATCCGTTTTCGGATCGCCTCCTGGGCCGTTTTGCGATCCTTGCCGGCGCGTTCGGCCTCGAGGACCGCGTTCAACTCCTCGACGTCCTCGACGGTGTCGAGTTCGTCCTCGAGTTCGCGTACGGTGTGTTCGTCGGGATCGACCACGGTCAGTCACCCCTCGCGGCCGCGAACTCGTTCATCTCCCCGAACAGTTCCTCCATCCCTTCCCCGCCGGGTTCGATCACCGTCGCCTCCCGCTCGGATGGGGCCTTCGGGATCGGATCGACCGAGGAGACGATCGTCGGCGAGCCGTCGAGGCCGATGTACTCGGGATCGAGGTTGAGGTCCTGCTGGTTCCAGGTCGTCATGTGCTCTTCGTACTCCTCGGCGCGTTCTCGTGTCTCGGCCCGGAGCCGTTTGTGGGTGAGCCGGTGGGACGCCTTCCGGTAGGTCGGCGAGAACTCCGGGTCCGCGATGACGACACACGGCAGGGGTGCCTCGACGGTCTCGATCTCGTCTCTGTCGCCCTCGACGAGCCGCTTGGCCCGCAGGCGCCGTTCGTCGGGGTCGATGTCGAGTGCGAGAACGTGGGTGACGATCGGCCACTCGAGTCCCCAACAGGTCTGGGGTCCGGTCTGGCCGGTCTCGCCGTCGGCGGTCTTGAAGCCCGCGAAGACGAGGTCGACGCCGCCGATCTCGTCGGCGTACTTCTCGATGCCCGTACAGAGCGTGATCGCCGTCGCCCACGTGTCCGAGGCCGCGAGTTCGCGGTCGGAGAGGAGATAGAGGTCGTCGGCGTACACCTCCTCCATCGCCTCGCCCAGCACCTCGCCGTAGCCCGGCGGGCCCATGCTCATCCCGCTGACGTGGCCGCCGTGGCGTACCTTCGTCTGGAGGGCGGCCTGGAGGGCCTTCTCGTCGTTGGGGTTCATCACCGTCGGGGTCTTTCCCCGCTCGAGGTGGCCGTCCTCGTCGAAGGAGACCGCCCCCTCGCTGAAGTCGGGGACCCCCTTCGTGAGGACTATCGATCGCATCGGTTCCCCCGTCGATCGCGGCGTGGTATGGTTGTCCGACCCATGGCTATCCCGCACATCGTAACACTGACTCTTAAGAATAGGGGTGGATAGTGGCGGCTACTCGTCGGGCCGATCGCCCGTCGCCATCGTGATCTCGCCGCCGGCTCGCATCGTGCCGTCGACCTCGGCGCCGGGGCCGAGTTCGAGGTCCGTACAGGAGACGTCGCCGAGGACGCGGCTCTCGGGACCGAGCGTCACTGACCCGTCCTTGGTCGTGAGGTCGCCGTGGATCGTGGTTCCTTCGCCGACCGTCACGTCGCCGCGAGCCCGGAGGCTCCCGAAGACGTCGTTTCCCTCGCCGACCGCGATCGACTCCGCGCGGACGTTGCCGTGGAGCCGACAGTCGTCGCCGATCGTCGCCGGCGCCGAGACCCGCCAGGCCGTGTCGCTGATCGAGGCCCCACCCGGAACCACGAGCGGGTCGCTTCCGCCGTCGGCCTTCCCTCCGTCCTCTCCGTCGTTTCCCGCGTCGGTGTCGGCCGCGCTCTCGCCGCCCTCGTCCTCGCTTCCCTCGCCGTTCCCGTCATCCCCGTCATCGTCGTCGGGCCCGCTCTCGCCGCCTGCGAGCCGGGAGAGAAGCGTGTTCGCCGTGTCCTCCTCGCCGACGACGAACAGGTGTTTGAGGTAGGCAAAGAGAAAGACCATCGTCGGCATCGGGTTCCGGATGACGATCCAGCCGTTGGCCTCGAACCCCTCCTCGACGTCGACGTCGTCGCCGATGTCGAGGTCGCCCGCGACACGGAGTTCGCCCTCGATATGGGTTCGTTCGCCGACGTAGGCGTCGCCGCCGACGAGGACGTTTTCGGCGACCTCACACCACATGTCCAGCCGGCAGTCGCCCTCGGCCTCGAGGTCGCCGCCGAACTCGACTCCCTCGCCGGCGAGGACGTCTCCCGCTCGAAGCCCGAGATCGATCGTCGAGCGCGCGCCGACGATGGCGTCGCCGTCGGTCGAAAGCGTTCGTTCCCGGGCACGGGTGCCGTCGGGAATCCGTAATTCTTCTAACTGCTCCCTGCTGAACGCCACACCCCCATCCACCCAGTCCCGGCTAATAAATCCCGCGAGGCCGATCCCGCGGGCTTTTGGCTACCCACGGTCTACGAGGTGCCATGACGACGCTCGCGTTCGATGACGAGGGAGTCGACGTGGTCTACGAGGGCACCGAGTTCCGCCTCGAGAAGGTCCTGATCGAGGAGGCCGTAGAGAAGTCCTACTACGACGTCACTGACCACGAGGTCCTCCAGATGGTCGCAGAACACCCCGACCTCGAGGGCGAACCCCGGCGGATCGGCGACATCCTCGATTAGTCGGAGTCGTAGCGTTCGGCGGCGGTCGAGAACTCCCCTTCGGCCATCTCCTTTCCCCGGCGCTCCTCCCGGGCGGCGACGGCCTCGGTCGGCGGCGAGGCGTCGTCGTCGATCCGGGCCCACGAGCCGTGGACCTTCGCGTGACACCATCGACAGAGCGAGACCGTGATCTCGTGGGAGGGGTCGTCGGTCCCGTCGTCGCCGTTTCCGTCCGTAGCGTCCGCGTTGGTTCCGCCGCTCCCGCTGCGGGCGTATGAGAGGTGGTGTTCTTCCAGCAGCGGCCGCTCCTCGGAGAGCCCGGCCGGCCGCTCCGCCAAGCCACACCGAGCACACTCCCGGTCGTCGGCCCGAAAGCGGTAGTGAGGGCAGTCGGCCCACCGGGGCTCCTCGCCAGCGGCCTCCGCGTCGGCGGCGACCGGGCAGGCGTACCCCTCGCGTGCGCGCTCCCGGGCGAACTCGGGGTCGGCCTCGGCGTGCTCGATGGCGTACCGACACCGGCCCTCGCCCGTGAGGTGGTCACAGACCCCGGCGTGGTCGTAGGGGTCGTCGACGCCGACGGCGGTCCCCCGGGGCGTCTTCTCCATCGGGTTTTCGAACGGGGTCCCGGACATTGAATCCTCCGCCCCACCGAGAGCTTTTTGTCCCGACTCCGGGAGGTCCGCCCGTGGAACTCGTACGCGAACCCGAGAACGGGAACGAAGACCGGACGGTGGTCGCGAGCCGCGTCGAGTTCGCGGACTCCCCGCTCGAACGGGCGAGGGGGCTGATGTTCCGGTCGGTCCCCGCCGACTACGCGCTGGTCTTCGACTTCCCGGAGGTCCGCCGGCGCGGGATCCATACCCTCTTCGTCCCCGACACGATCGGCGTCTGCTGGCTCGTAGCGGGGAGCGTCGAGCGCATCGAGCGGATGCGCCCCTTCCGCGGGTTCGGGTTCGCCCGCGCGGACAGGGTGGTCGAACTCCCCGCTGGCGGCGCCGACGGGCTCTCGGTCGGGGATCGACTCGTCCTCGAGGATCGGGCGGACGACGGTCCAGGGGCCGGCAGATGTTTCGACAACCGGCAGGGTTAAGCGAGGGCCGACCCAGGTTGAGGGTAGACATGGCACGAGAGCCCATGGAGGATAGAGGAAGTCGCCACACGGCGGCTGGCCGCGAAATTCGCGGGCAGTAGGAGCAGGGACGATTCTTCAATGTTCGGCGCACACGCGATCGACGACGACCGGCAGGTATCGCTTCTGGACACGACCCTTCGGGACGGCGAGCAGGCCCCCGGAATCTCGCTTTCGCCCGACGAAAAGGCCGAGATCGCGCGCGAACTCGACCGGGCGGGCGTCCCCGTCATCGAGGCCGGCAGTGCCTGTACCGGCCCCGGCGAGCGCCGGACGATCTCACGGGTCACGGACCTCGACCTCGACGCTCGAGTCACCAGCTTCTGCCGGGGAATCCGGAACGACGTCGACCTCGCCGTCGACTGTGGCGTCGACGGGATCCACCTCGTCGTCCCCGCGAGCGACCGCCACGTCGAGGGGAAGGTCGGAAGCACCCGCGGGGACGTCCGGGAGACGACCGCCGATCTCGTCGCCTATGCGAAGGCGGAGGGCCTCTGGGTCGAGGTCATCGGCGAGGACGGCTCCCGGGCCGACCTCGACTATCTCGAGGAGCTGATGGCGACCGCGCTCGAGGCGGGCGCCGACCGGGTCTGTTTCGCCGACACCGTCGGCCACACCGGTCCCGAACGCACCCACGAGGCCGTTTCCCGGCTGTCGGAGTTGGGGCCCGTGAGTGCCCACACCCACGACGACCTCGGGCTGGGGGTCACGAACGCGCTCGCGGCGATCGCGGCGGGGGCGGACCTCGTCCACTGCACCGTAAACGGGGTCGGCGAGCGCGCGGGCAACGTCGCCCTGGAGGAGGTCGCGATCGCGCTCTCGCACGTCTACGGGATCGAGACGGTCGAGCTCGAGCGGCTGTACGACCTCGCACAGCTGGTCTCCCGAACCACGGGGGTCCCGCTGCCCCCGAACAAGGCCGTCGTCGGCGAGAACGCCTTCACCCACGAGAGCGGGATCCACACCGACGGCACGCTGAAGGACGAGGCGATGTACGAGCCCTACCCGCCCGAAACCGTCGGCCGGGAGCGCCGGCTCGCGCTCGGGAAACACGCCGGACGGGCCGGCGTTCGGGCGGCGCTAGACGAACACGACGTCGCCGCGAGCGACGGGGAGGTCGGCGAGATCGCCGATCGCGTGACGGAACTGGGCGACCGTGGCCGGCGGGTCACCGACGCGGACCTGCTGGCGGTCGCCGAGGACGTCACCGGCGGCGACCGCGAGCGCACCGTCGAACTGCTCGACCTCTCGGCGACCAGCGGCGGCCCCGTCCCGACCGCGAGCGTCCGTCTGGACGTCGCCGGCGAGGAGCGAGTCGCAAGCGGCACCGGCTCGGGCCCCGTAGACGCCGCCGTCGCCGCCGTCAGGGAGGCGCTGGGTCCGGCGGGCGACGCCGAACTCGAGTCCTACCACGTCGACGCCGTCACCGGCGGTACCGACGCCGTCGTCACCGTCGAGGTCACCATGGGCCGGGACGACCGCTCGGTGAGCGTCGCCAGAAGCGAGGCCGATATCACTCGCGCGAGCGTCGTCGCGATGGTTGACGCGCTGGACCGACTCCTCGAGACCGAAGGGGAGACTCCGGCGGTCGCCGACGACTGATAGGGTCGGAGACGAGTCATTGCACCGTCGGTCGGAGTACGTCGTCGCGACCGAACGGTAAATCGTCGTCTCCGACCCTATGACACGGGGCCACTCCGCTCTCAGTCCGCGGCCACTCCCCAGGCGATGTGGTCCCAGACGCGCTCGTAGCCGTAGTAGGTGAAGGTCTTGGCGACGTTCGTGACGAGGCCGATGCTGACCGCGTCGGCCGTGTTCCCGGTGACGAAGAGGGCGACGCCGATCGTGATGAGGACCATGAACAGCCGGTAGCAGAGGGTCTTGACGATCGCACGCCGGCGCCGCTGGAACGGCCGCCACGTGACGAGCTCTCGAAGCGACATCGATACTGGCTACGCTCGGCGACGAACGTAAACGTATTCCTCGACCCCGTGGGGAGGAGTCTAGCCGGGCTCCCGGCGACGTCGGGCCGAGGGCCCGGACCGAGCGGCCAGCCCCCGCCAGGCGATCCAGACGAGCCAGGAGAGCGCGAAGCCCGCGAGCAGGCCGACGAAGTGGGGCTCGATCCCGACCACGCCCCGCCGTGGCGGGAAGAGGTCGCTCGCCGCGCCCAGGAAGGTCGCGAGGGCGGTCATCGAGAGGGCGACCTCGAGGACGGGCCGACGTCGGTACGACCGGACGAGAACCCCTGTGCCGTAGGCGAGTGCGGCCGCTCCGAGGAGGGTGGCGACCGCGGCAGGTACCCGGGGAGCGTCGTACCGGATCGCGGGGACCGCGAGCGCGACCGAGAACAGCGCCGGGGCCGCCAGTTCCGGCGGGAGCGGTCCCGCCAGGCGGTCGGCCTGGTGGACGGCGACCGCGACGGCGAGCAGGCCGACGAGCCCGGCGGTCACCAGGGAAAAGCCCGCGCCGCGATAGCTGCCGATCGCCGCCGAGGCGGTCCGGGCGAGCAGCGGTTCCATGACGACCGCCGCGATCGGCGGGACGACCAGAAAGAGGACGGCGACGGAGGCGTAGTAGAGCCGCCGGCGGGGCGCGAGCAGGCAGAGCGCGAGCAGCGAGACCAGGAGATAGCCGGCGACGTTGCCCGCGAGGTGGACGGCGTTGGCGTGGCCCAGCAGGGAGAGGTAGGCCTCCCGGGGCCCGCTCGTGGCGGGCCGGAACAGGAACTCGGTGTAGGGGATCGGCGCGAGGTAGACCCCGATCAGGACGGCGGCGACGGCGGCGTGGACCGCGAGGTCCCCCGGATGGAGGCGGGCCCGGAGGAACGGTCGGACGCGGGGATCGCTCACCGGATGTGGTCCGCAACCCCGACGTATTACCCTGTCGGCGCGAGCGCCGCCGGTCAGCCGAGCGTGGCGAGGGGCTCGAACCGGACCGCGGCGACGAGGACGGCGAGGAAGACGTACGATCCCCGCACTAACAGCATCGTCGCGATCTCGGGGTCGGCCCGGCGGGCGATCGCGGCGACGGCCCCGAAGGCGGCCGCGGCCAGCGCCGCCGTCGGCGGGAAGAGCTCGAGCGCGGCGCCCGCGACGACCGCGAGCAGCGCCGCGGCCATCAACCCGTAAGCGACCGCGTACGCCCGCGAGGGGCCGAGGGCGACCGCGACGGTTCGCTTTCGGATCGAGCGGTCGTAGTCGTAGTCCTGGGCGTCGTCGATCACCTTGATCCCCGAGAGGAGCACGAGGAAGACGACGGCGAACGCGAGGGCGAGCGGACTCACGGTTCCTGCCTGGACGGCAACGCCCCCCAGTATGGAGAGGGCGATCCCGAGGGGGTAGCCCGTCGTCGTCGTCAGCGGGTTGGTGTCGAGTTGGGGCGCGTGGAGGTAGCCGATCGCCCACGTCGGAAGCGTGAGCGCGACGGCGAGCGGGGTCGCGAGGGCCCACAGCGCGAGCACGCAGCCCGAAAAGAGCGCGGTCGAGCCCGCGAGACCGACCCGACAGCCCCGCGCCGTAAGGGGATGGCTCTCGTCCTCGCCGCGGCCGTAGAAATCGACGTAGCCGTCCTTCACGTGGGCGGTGTAGACCGCCGCAAAGATCGCGACGGCGTGGACGGCCGCCGCGAGGGGATCGATCCCGTCGGCGAGGACGGCGCCGAACAGGGAGGCGGCGATCGGCGGCGTCATGAAGACGGGGTGGACCTGCGAGGCGTACGCCCGCAGGGTTGCCCCCTTCCCGGACCCGCCGGTCGCGAGTGCCATACCCCTCGTTCCACGGTCGGGCGTATAATACCGCGGCCTACTTCGCACCTTCCGGCCCAACCGTAACGGGTCTTGACGCCGAACCCCGACCATGGTCCCCGACCACGACGACGGTGGCGACTCCCTCGAACTCCGGCTCAACGGACTGTACGCCGCCCTCGAGGCCACGAGCGAACTGCCGATCGACCGGGAGGCCAACCGCTGGCTCGGCGAGGCCGAGGCGGTCGCCCGCGACGCCGCGATGAACGATCTGGAGACGACGGTCGCCCGCGAGCGGGTCCGGGAGGTCGATCGGCTGCTCTCCGAGGTCGGCGAGGTGGATTCCGAGCGGGCACGCGAACGCGTCGCGGAGGCGAAGCGGCTCTGTGGGGAGATCCTCGAGGGATGAGGTTCGTGAGTCGCCGAGCGACTGCGCTGGATACGCCTGCAAAACACCCTCCGGTGGATCGTATCGAGACGTCATCACCTCAGGGGTCGATAAATCCGTCCCGTAAACTTAACTTCCAGTAAATTGATGACTCGGCAACCGTGCCATCGTACCACGTCGGGCGGCGGGAGGCGCTCGGGGCGTTCGGCGGGTTGTTGGTGACCTCTTCGGGATGTCTGTCTACTGTGGGGTTTCGCTCCGAGAACGGCGGCGTGGTGGTGACGAGGCTATCGATCGAGAACGACACCGAGAACTCGTACGACGTCCTGTTGGAACTGACCGCTGACGGCGATCGAATCCATTCCGACCGGTACGCGATCGGTCCACGGGACGACGGGGCTCTGGGCGGGCAAGTCGTCGACGCGGACCTCCCTGGCGAACCCGGTCCCGTCGTGATCCGTGCAGAGACGGACGGACGAAGTGCGGAGATCGACCTCACGGACCGGTACGACGACCGGTGTGTGGCCGTTCAGACGTGGATCGAGTCGGACGGTGAATTGACGTTCTGGACGGCCGATCAAGGGACCGGTTGTTACGGGGACGACTGAACCCGGCCGTCGGTCAGGCGCGTGTTTTCAGAGGATGAGTCCGAGGATATCCAGGAGAACGACGAACGCCACGTCGACCACGAAGACGCCCGCCGCGTACTTCGCGCCTCCGATCGTGTATCCGAGATAAACAGTCGTGACGAGACAGACGAGTATCATTCCGAGAAGCAACTGTCGCATGACCAGGACGTAGACCAGCAGTACCACGGATACCAGCGCGACGATCGAATCGGTCGCTCTCAGGCTGGGACCGTAAATTCCGTTCCGTTGAATACAGTGATGTGACACGATTCGTGGTCCCGGAGTGATAACCGTTGTGCAACAGGGGGTCGCCGGACGGATCGGCGATCCCTGCCGACCACGAGCGACCGCGGCCTACCGGACCGCCCGCGTCGCGCCGTCGATGATCTCTATGGCCTCCTTCAGCTCCTCGGTCCCCGCCGCGTAGGAGAGGCGGGCGTACCCCTCGCCGGCCGCGCCGAACGCCTCGCCGGGGACGACGACGACGCCCCGGTCGATCACTTCCGAACACCACCCCTCGGGGACCCGGGGCATCGCGTAGAAGGCGCCCTGGGGCGTCGGCACCTCCAGACCGGCGTCGGTCAGGCCGTCGACGACGAGGTCCCGGCGGGTCTCGAAGGCGTCGACCATCTCCCCGACCCGCTTTTGGGGACCCGAAAGGGCGGCCTCGGCGGCGTACTGGGCCGGCGCCGACGCACACGCCTGGGCGTACTGGTGGACCCGAAGCATCCGCTCGATCCGTCGGGTCGAGGCGATCACCCAGCCCAGCCGCCAGCCGGTCATCGAGTACGTCTTCGAGCAGGCGCTTACGACCACCACGTTGTCCGTCTCGGCGAACTCCATCGGCGACCGGTGGGCGCCCTCGTAGACGATGTGTTCGTACACCTCGTCGCTGATACAGAGGACGTCGTGTTCGTCCGCGATCCGGGCGAACTCGCGCATGTCCGCCTCGCTCTGGACCGCGCCCGTCGGGTTCGCGGGGCTGTTGACGACGAAGACCGCGGTGTCGTCGGTGATCGCCGCCTCAACGGCGGCGGGGTCCATCGTGAGGTCCTCGCGGAGTTCGACCGGGACCGGTTTCCCGCCTGCGATCTCGGTCAGGGCGTCGTAGGAGACGAAGCCCGGGTCCGGGAAGATCACGTCCTGACCGGGGTCGACGTGGGCCTGCAAGGCGAGATGTAAGGCCTCGCTTCCCCCCGAGGTCGCGATGGCGTCGCCGGGGTCCACTGAAAGGGAGTGGTCCCGGTCGTACTTCGCGGCGATGGCCTCCCGAAGCTTCCGGGTCCCCTTGTTTGAGGTGTAGCCGTCGACCGCGCCCGAGGCGATGGCGTCGGCGGCGGCCTCCCGGACGTGGTCGGGCGTCGGGAAGTCGGGCTGGCCCAGTCCGAGGTTGATCGCGTCGGCACCCGCGGCCTCGAAGACCTCCCGGATCCCGCTGATCGACACCGCCTCGACTCGCCGGGCGAACTCGGTCATGAGGTATGGCGGGAAGCGGGCCGGGATAACTCTTGGGTCAGTCCCGGACGCGGGCCATCCCGTCCTCGAAGACCTTCCGGTTGGGGACGACGTACTCCTCGGCGTCGCTCTCGATCTTGGTGACGAAGAGGTCGACCTCCTGGACGATCCCCACCTGATCCCCGATTCTGATCTCGTCGCCGATGCCGTACGGTTGGTTGAGAAGGAGGTAGATCCCGACGGCACTAGAGACCAGAAAGTGTCTGAACGCGACGGTGCCGACGACGATGATCCCGGCGGCGTAGACGGCCAGCAGGATCAGGAGCGCGGTGACGTTGACCCCGACCTGGCCCAGAGCGATGACGACGGCGACGTAGAGGATCGAGTACTTGACGACCTGTGGGATCAGGGATACCTCGGGGAGCTTGACGCTCCGGAGGCGTTCGCCGACGACGAGTTCCGCCTTGTCGGCGACGATGAGCCCACCGATGAGGACGATGACGGCGACGAACAGCCGGGGGACGAACTGGGTCAGACGGATCCAGAAGTCGTCGGTGTCGAGGATCTGTGCGATGTGGATCGCCGTCAGGACGGCGATGCCGTAGATGAACCACGAGCTCACCCTGGCGACGAGTTCGACCGTCGAGGTCCCCAGGCTCTGGGCCGATCGCTCGAAGGGAGTGCCCTCGACGGCCTCTCCCAGCCCCGCGGCGGTCAACAGCTCCTTGTTCAGCTTGCCGACGAGGTAGCCCACGGCGACTCCCAGGATCAACACCGCGGCTGCTACCACCACGGGTTCCTCGATGAGGACCTGCAACTCCATCGTCAGTACGCCTCCGGGTCGACCTCCATGATGATCTCCCCTCCCTTGAACGCCCGCACCAGCCCGTCGCTCTCGGAGAGAACGATCGTGATCGCGTTCGTGTCCCGCGTGATCGCGCCACCGGCCATGTGGCGGGTGCCGAGCCCCTTCGGGATGTCCACCCCCTCAGCGGAGGGTTCGAGATATCGGTAGGCCGAGACGATCTTGCCCGCGTCGCTGATGACGAACGCGCCGTCGAGCCGCGAGAACTCCTTGAGCATCACGTTGACGATGGGGTCGCCGACGTGGACGTGGGACTTCTCGAAGGGGTTGTAGGAAAGCGGCCGGGACTTGTTCATCACCTTCCCGGCGTCGCCGACGACGAACAGCGCCCCCACCGGTTTCCCCTTCTGGCCTTTCTTC
The DNA here is from genome assembly GCF_020177375.1 of Saliphagus infecundisoli. Classification (GTDB taxonomy): domain Archaea; phylum Halobacteriota; class Halobacteria; order Halobacteriales; family Natrialbaceae; genus Saliphagus; species Saliphagus infecundisoli. Next base: position 383,227 of record NZ_JAIWHV010000001.1, read on the forward strand.
CCGAGTTCGATCACGAGCTCGAGGACCGACTTGATCACCTCGGGCTCGGCGCGGGACTTCGCGAAGAGGTCGTAGATCCCCAGCCGGTCGTCCTCGTCGGCGCGCACCCGCGAGACGGTGTCGATGCTACCGTCGAAGACCTCCGTCGCACACGCGAGCACGTCGCCGTCGTCGATCAGCTCTTGTTCTAGGGCGCCCTCGATGCCGAACTTGACCCGCTCTTCGACCTCGTCGAACTCGATGGGGAGTTCGACGAAGGCGTCGGCACCGACGTCGTTCTCGGTCGCGAACACGATCACGTCGACCTCCTCGTCGGCGCCGATCAGCCGCTCGTAGTAGGAGCCACTCGGGGAGAACAGCGCGACCGCGTCGACGTTCGCGTAGATGTCGCCGAAAACGTCGTCCAGGGCCATTGGTAGTACAAGCCCGGCGCGCTCGAATAAGCGTTGTGGAGCGTCCGGCGGGCGTCGGCCGTCGCCGGCGGGTAGTTTTCGGGTCCTCTCGGAGCCCGCCCCGCGGGGGCGCTACTCGAGAACGACGAGCGTATCGCCCATGTCGACGCTCTCGTCTTCGCTCACGGCGATCTGTGTCACGGTTCCTCCGCGGGAGGCGACGACGTCGTTTTCCATCTTCATCGCCTCCAGGACGACCAGCACGTCGCCCGCTTCGACCTCGTCGCCCTCCTCGACCTCGACGGAGAGGATGGTCCCCTGCATCTCGGCTTCGACGCGTTCGCCGTCGCCCTCAATCGCGTCGTCGTCGCCGGTGTCGGCCCGTTCGGGCGGGTCGGCACGGCCGCCGCCACCGCCCGCGTCGGCTCCGCCGACCGCGATCGGTCCCGCGCCCCGCTCTTCTAGGTTCACTTCGAAGCGCTTGCCGTTGACCTCGACGGTGAACTCGCGTTCGACGACCTCCTCGTCGTCTCCCCCGTCGGCGGGCTCGGTCCCCCACTGTGCCTGGGCCTCCTCGATCCGGGCCGGGTCGAGTTCCTCGTCTAGATACCTCGTGGTGTGGGTCCCGTCGACGAACGCCTGATCGGTCAGCATCAGCCGGTGGAACGGAACGATCGTCTCGACGCCCTCGATCCCGTACTCTCTGAGCGCCCGCAGCGACCGCGAGATACACTCCTCGCGGTCGCTTCCGTAGACGATCAGCTTCGCGATCATCGAGTCGTAGTCGGTGACGATCGAGTCGCCCTGGCGCAAGGCGTCGTCGAGGCGGACGCCGATCCCGCCCGGCGGGTCGTAGGTGACGAGTTTTCCGCCGGTCGCCGGCTGGAACTCCGCCGCCGCGTTCTCGGCGTTGATCCGGAACTCCATCGCGTGGCCGTCGATCCCCACCTCGTCCTGGGCGAAGCCGAGCTCCTCGCCGTCGGCGACCCGGAGCTGCCACTTCACGATGTCGATCCCCGTGATCTCCTCGGTGACGGTGTGTTCGACCTGGATCCTGGTGTTGACCTCGAGGAAGTAGAAGTTCGTGTCGGGACCGAGCAACTCCCCACCCTCCCGCTCGGGGTCCTCCTCGACCAGGAACTCGACGGTGCCGGCGTTGACGTAGTCCGATTCCCTGACCCCGCGACGGGCCGCCTCGCCGATCCGCTCGCGGAGGGCGTCATCGAGGGCGGGCGAGGGCCCCTCCTCGATGACCTTCTGATGGCGGCGCTGGAGCGAGCAGTCGCGCTCCCCGAGATGGCGGACGTTGCCGTGTTCGTCGGCGACGATCTGGACCTCGACGTGGCGGGGGTTCTCGAGGAAGCGCTCGAGGTAGACCGAGTCGTTGTCGAAGTACGCCTCGCCCTCGCGGCGGGCGCTCTCGAGGGACTCCTCGACCTCCTCCTCGCCCTCGACGACTTTCATCCCGCGGCCGCCGCCGCCGCCTTCGGCCTTGATCGCGACGGGGTAGCCGTGTTCGGCGCCGAACGCCCGGACCTCTTCGGGGTCGGTAACGGGTTCGGTCGTCCCCGGGACGATGGGGACGTCCGCCGCGTCCATCACCCGTCGGGCGTTGGTCTTCTCGCCCAACTGCTCCATCGACTCCCCCGTGGGTCCGACCCAGGTGATCCCTTCCTCGGCCTCGACCTTTCGTGCGAACTCGGCGTTTTCCGCGAGGAAGCCGTAACCGGGGTGGATCGCGTCGGCGTCGGCCTTCCGGGCGGCCTCGATGACCGCCTCGTGGTCGAGATAGGAGTCCGCCGCCCGCGCGGGCCCGACGTTGTAGGCCTCGTCCGCGTACCTGACGTGGCCCGACTCCGAGTCGGCCTCCGAGTAGATCGCGACCGTTCCGACGTTCAACTCCTCGCAGGCCCGCATCACTCGCACCGCGATCTCGCCACGGTTGGCTACCAGAACCTTCCGGAACATTACTGTTCGTTCCGTTGCAAGGCGGCCACCTTACTTTTTCGCAACCCGTATCGTCATCCCGGAGAGCGTTCGGGTTGACGAACGTCGGAACCGTTCCGAATAGACACCGATAGACATGAGTGTACGACATTTTTATCAGCAATTCCGACCGTCTTTCGTACGAACAACTTACCAGATTGGGTTTAATTCTCTAAATATGGTTAATCCATAAATATTACCTGTCCTATCGTCGGAGTGGGTGTGGAGCAATGTCAGACCACACATCGACGCGTCGGCGAGTACTCCAGGGAATCGCGGCCTCCGGCCTCACGGTCGGCTTCGTCGGGACCGGGAGCGCGGGATCGGCGACCACCTACGTCGTCACCGGGGGCTCGCGCCGGAAACTCGAATCGGCGGGCTTCTCGGTCACCCGCGAACTCGCGGGCGGCTCGGTGACCATCGTCTCGGGACCCGAAGACGCCGAGGGCGAACTCGACTCCGTCGGCGGCGTCAGCGGCGTGACGGAGGACTTCGAGGTCGATTTCGCCGAACCGATCGCGGAGGACCACATCACGGACGACGCGGCGTTTACCGACCTCCAGTGGGACAAGGAGATCACCGACACGTTCGAGGCCCACCACCACGCGACCGGCGAGGGAACGCGGATCGTCGTCGCCGACACCGGCGTCGACGGCACCCATCAGGACCTCGCGGGCAACTTCAACGAGGAGCTGAGCGTCTCGTTCGTCAACGGCGGCGAGGAGGGACCACACATCGGCGACAGCGGCGACCACGGGACCCACGCGCGGGGACCGCGGCGGCGACCGGCGGCGTCGGCGTCACCGGCACCGCCCCCGACGCCGAACTCGTCTCCGTGCGGGTGCTCGGCCCGGACAGCAGTTCGTTCGCGGACGTCCTCGCGGGCGCGGAGTACGCCGCCGACATCGGTGCCGACGCCGCGAACTTCAGCCTCGGCGCGGGGCCCTACGAGCCACGAGCCAACAGCGACGGCCTGCGCGTCGCGACCCAGAAGGTGATGCAGGACGTCGCCCGCCGCGGGACGGTCCTGACGGTTTCCTCGGGCAACGCCGAGACCAACCTCCAGCAGGGCGGACGCTTCTACGTCCCGGGGACCGTCCAGGGCGTGATGACCGTCTCCGCGACGGGACCCAACGACGAAATGGCGTTCTACTCGAACTACGGCACCAACGAGATCGAGGTCGGCGCTCCCGGCGGCGGCTACGAGACCCAGGCGAAGACGGTCGATCCCGAGGCGGACGTCGAGTATCTGTATCCGACGAACCTCGTCTACTCAAGCGTGCCCGGCGATGGGTACGGCTGGAAGGCCGGCACGTCGATGGCCGCCCCGCAGGTCGCCGGCCTCGTCGGCCTCGTCCGTGAACTCGAGCCCGATATGAACGTCAAGCGAGTCGAGAGCAACATCGCCCACGGAGCGGACCTCGTTCAGGGTCGTTCCAGTCCGGAACTCGGTGCCGGCCGCATCAACGTCCTCGATACGGTCGAACGCGTCGGCGGGAACGGCGGAAACGGGAACGGCCGCGGCAACGGAAACGGCCGCTAATCGCTCGCGACGGACCCGGCTTCTTTCTCGGAACGACTCGAGCCGACGAGCGTCGTCGATCGCCCCGAACACACCGACCCTCCTGGGGACGACCGCAATCAGAACCGATCGGTCCGTCCCGCCGCTGCCCAGGGATCGGTCGGCGCCTCCCGGGGCACGCGGGCATGGCGGCGCTGCTGGGCGCGGATCCGCCCCGAAAAGGCCCACCGCTTCCCGTCCCACGTCTCCTCCGTGTCGGCGGCGGCCGCCGCTGCCGCGGCCTCCCGATCCCGGAGGTGGGCACCGACGGCGGCGGCGATGGCGGCAGCCTCGTCGTCGCCGGCGTCGTCGGGGATGACGAGATCGTATCTGGGGTCCTCTCCCTCGGTTTCGCCCTCGACTCCGGAGTCGGCGTCGTCCCCCGTCACAGCGGGATGTTCCCGTGTTTCTTGTCGGGGCTCTCCTCGCGTTTCGTCTCGAGCATCTCGAGGTCGTCGATCAGCCGCGGGCGGGTCTCGGTGGGCTGGATGACGTCGTCGAGAAAGCCCTTGTCGGTCGCCGTGTAGGGGTTGGCGAACTCCTCGCGGTACTCCTCGATGAGTTCGTCCCGGAGTCGGTCGGGCTCGTCGGCTTCGGCGAGTTCTTCCCGGTAGAGGATGTTGACGGCGCCCTGGGGGCCCATGACGGCGATCTCCGCGGTGGGCCAGGCGTAGTTGATGTCCGCACCCAGGTTCTTCGAGGCCATCACGCAGTAGGCGCCGCCGTAGGCCTTCCGGGTGATCACGGTGAGGAGGGGCACCGTCGCCTCCGCGTACGCGTAGAGGAGTTTGGCACCGTGGCGGATGATTCCCCGGTGCTCCTGGTCGGTGCCGGGCATGTAGCCGGGGACGTCCACGAAGGTGACGATGGGGATGTTAAAAGAATCACAGAAGCGGACGAACCGCGAGCCCTTCATCGAGGCGTCGACGGTGAGCGTGCCGGCGTTGACCCGGGGCTGGTTGGCCACGAGGCCCACGGAACGGCCGTCGAGGCGGCCGAAGCCGACGACGATGTTCTTCGCGAAGTTCTCCGCGACCTCGAAAAAGGAGCCCTCGTCCACGACCGAATCGATCACGTTCGTCATGTCGTAGGGTTTCTGGGGACTGCTCGGAACGATCGATTTCAGGGCGTCGTCCCGGCGGTCGGGGTCGTCCCAGGGCTCGACGCGCGGGGGGTCCTCGACGTTGTTCTGTGGGAGATAGGAGAGCAGCCGTCTGATGTCGTCGAGGGCCTCCTCCTCGTCCTCGCAGGCGAACTGGGCGACCCCGGTCCGATCGGCGTGGGTCATCGCGCCGCCGAGTTCCTCGTGGGTCACCTGCTCGCCGGTGACCGTCTCGGTGACCCCGGGGCCGGTGATGTACATGTGGCTCGTGTCCTTGACCATGAAGATGAAGTCGGTGATCGAGGGGGAGTAGACCGCCCCGCCCGCACACGGCCCCATGATTCCCGAGATCTGGGGGATTACGCCGCTTGCCTGCTGGTTGCGCTGGAAGATCTCCGTAAAGCCCGCCAGGCTCTTGACGCCCTCCTGGATGCGCGCGCCCGCGGAGTCGTTGAGCCCGACGATCGGCGCGCCGACCTCCATCGCCTGGTCCATCACCTTCGTGATCTTCTCGGCGAACACCTCGCCCAGCGACCCTCCGAAGACGGTGAAGTCGTGGGCGAAGACGAAGACGGTGCGCCCGTCGACCTTCCCGTAGCCGGTGACGACGCCGTCGCCCAGGATCTTGCGTTCTTCCATCCCGAAGTTGCTCTCCTGGTGGGTCCGGAGCTGGTCGAACTCGGTGAAGGTGTCGTCGTCGAGGAAGTAGTCGATCCGCTCGCGGGCGGTCATCTTCCCCTTCTCGTGTTGGCGCTCGATCCTGGCCTCGCCGCCGCCGACGAGCGCCTCCTCGCGGAGCGCCTCGAGTTCCTCGATCCGGTCTTCCATCGTCATGCGACTCGCCCCTCCCGGCTCGCGGTCATTGGCGGGCCAACGGCCACGGGCACAAAAAGCGTTCTGGGACTCCACGACGACGCCGGGACCGGTGCTTGCTTCGCACGAATTCGAACTCCCCACAACTGATTTATGCTATCCCTCTCTCTGTACCGGGTATGGCGCGGAAAATAGACAGACGTGACGTTCTCCGTGGGATCGGTGCTGCGGGCGTGACCGGAACGATCGGGCTCGCCGGCTGCCTCGACGGCGGAGGCGGCAATGGAAATGGCAATGGCAACGGAAACGGCAACGGCGAGGACGAGGAGGCCGCCGACGCCGGCAACGGCGAGGACACCGGCAACGGTAACGACACGGAGGGGACCGAAACCGAAGCGGAAACCGAAAACGGGACTGAGGAGACCGACGGCAACGAAACGGAGGACAACGGGACCGACGACAACGAGTCGGAGGGCAACGAAACCGGCGGCAACGAGACCGCCGAGGACGTCGAGATCGACATCGGCCGCGAGGTCATGGTCGGCGTCCTCCAGCCGACGACCGGCGATCTGGGCGACCTCGGCGGACCCATCCGGGACGGCGCGATCCTGCCGGGCGCCCAGCTCGAGGGCACTGGCCTGGAACTCGACATCCGCGAGGAGGACACCCAGACCGACACCGAGGCCGGCCTCAGCGCGGCCCAGGCGCTCGTCGACGCGGGCTACCCGGGGATCACGGGCGCTGCGGCGTCCTCGACGACGATCCCGGTCGCGACGGACGTCCTCGCGCCCAACCAGGTCGTCGGCATCTCCCCGGCGAGTACGGCCCCGGGGATCACGGACTTGGAGGACGACGACTTCCTGTTTCGGACCTGCCCGAGCGACGCGCTCCAGGGCGAGGTGATGGCCGAACTCGCCGACGAGGAGGGGTTCGAGACCGCCGCCTCCTTCCACCTCAACAACGACTACGGCCAGCAGCTCTCCGAATCGTTCGTCTCGGCGTTCGAGGAACTCGGGGGGGAGGTCAGCCAGACCGTCGCCTTCGAGGCCGAACAGCCCTCCTACTCCTCAGTGCTGGAGACCGCGCTGGCCGACGATCCCGACCTGATGATCGTCATCGGCTACCCCGCGAGCGGCCAGCAGATCTTCCGGGACTACTACGCCGACTTCGACGACGGCGAGACGACGATCATGGTCACCGACGGGCTCCGGGACGACGGCCTTCCGGGCAACGTCGACAACGAGATGGCCAACGTGATCGGGACGGCACCGCTGGCCGCGGGTCCACAGGTCGAGGCGTTCACCGAGATGTACGAGGAGGAGTACGGCTCCTCGCCCGGCGTCTTCACCGCACAGGCCTACGACGCCACCGCGGTCCTGATCCTCGCGAACGTCGCGGCCGGCGAGAACGACGGCACCGCCGTCCGGGACAACATCCGGGCGGTCGCAAACCCCGAGGGCGAGGTCGTCGGCCCGGAGAACCTGGCCCAGGGGGTCTCGATGGTCGCCGACGGCGAGGAAGTCCAGTACGAGGGCGCCTCGAGCGGCGTCGACTTCGACGACAACGGCGACATGCAGGCGGTTACCTACGAGATCTTCGAGTTCAGCATGGACGGCGTCGAGACGGTCGACGAGATCGACTACGAAGCCTGACTCACGGATCCTCGTTTTTTGATTCAGTCAGCCGCCCAGGAACTCCCGGCGGACCTGCTCGTCGGAGAGGAGGGCGTCGCCGCTGTCCTCGTAGCGGTTCTGGCCCTGGACGAGCACGTACCCCCGGTCACAGCGAGCGAGGGCCTCCTTGGCGTTCTGTTCGACCAGCAAGACGGCGGTCCCGTCCGCATTGATCCGGTCGATCCGGTCGAACATCTCCGAGACGAGGTCGGGGGCCAGCCCGGCGCTCGGCTCGTCGAGCATGAGGAGTTCGGGATCGAGCATCAGCGCCCGTCCCATCGCGAGCATCTGGCGTTGGCCCCCCGAGAGCGACCCCGCCTTCTGGCCGGCCCGCTCCTCGAGGATGGGAAACCGGCCGTACACCCGCTGGATCCGGTCTTCGGGGACGTCCTCGAGGATGTACGCGCCCATCTCCAGGTTCTCCCGGACCGAAAGCGACGGGAAGACGTTGTCGTTCTGGGGGACGTAGCCGATCCCGGTCGTGATGATCTCCTCGGGGCGGCGGCCGGTGATTCCCTCGCCGTCGAACGTAATCCGCCCGCCCATCACCGTCGTCAGCCCGAAGACCGACTTCATCACCGTCGACTTCCCCGCGCCGTTCGGGCCGACGATGCTGACGTACTCGCCGTCTTCGACCGTCATGTCGACGCCCTCCAGGACCTGTAACTCGCCGTAGCCCGCGTCCAGATCGGCGACCTCGAGGGCGGCCATCAGTTCTCACCCCCGAGGTAGGCCTCGATCACCCGTTCGTCCTCCTTGATCGCGGCGGGTTCGCCCTCGGCGAGGACCGAGCCCTGGTGCATGACGATCACTCGTTCGCAGTGGTTCATGATGACGTCCATGTCGTGTTCGACGATGAGGAAGGTGTATCCCCGCTCCTGGAGGTCGTGGACCCGCTCTAAGAGCTTCTTCTCCAGCGAGGGGTTGACGCCGGCCATCGGCTCGTCGAGTAGGAGCATCGAGGGCTCCGTCTGGAGGGCCCGCGCGAGCTCCAGGAGCTTTCGCTGGCCCCCCGAGAGCGTGCCGGCGTACTCGCGGGCGAGGTGATCGATCTCGAAGAACTCGAGGGTCTCCCAGGCCTGTTCGACGAGTTCCTCCTCCTGTTCGACGACCTCCCGGCGAGCGATCGGGGCGACCGAGCGCCACAGCGACTCGCCGAGCTGGTCTTTGGGCGCGAGCAACACGTTCTCCAACACGGTCATCTCGGGGAACTCCCGGGCGATCTGGAACGTGCGGACGAGCCCGCGGTCGGCGATCGCGGGGGGTGACCGGCCGGTGATCTCCTCGCCGTCGAAGGTGACGGTGCCGGCGTCGGGCGTGTACACTCCCGTAATGCAGTCGAAGGTGGTCGACTTCCCCGCGCCGTTGGGTCCGATCAGCCCGGTGATCGTCCCCCGCTCGACCGAGAAGCTGGCGTCGTCGACGGCGACGATCCCGCCGAAGGTCTTCCGGAGGTTCTCGACCGCGAGCAGCGCCTCGCCGGCATCTCGCTGCTCGGCCGGGGCCTCGCTCGTCTCGCTCATGGGTCTCCCCCCTCCTCGACCCCTTCCCGTCCGGCCCGCCGGGAGGGCCGCGAGAGGTCGGTGGCGGCGGCGATCTCCTTGCGGTGGCCGAGCAGGCCGTCGGGACGCCACAGCATGAGGACGACGAGGACGATCCCGACGATCATGAAGCGGATCTCGTCTAAACTCCCGACGAGGTAGCCCACGAGCGGGAGCACGTCCAGATCGGCGAGCGGAAGCAGGGCGTCGTAGATCGTCGTCGGGGTGCTCACGTCCATGTTCGCCCGGATGATCCGGCGGACGAACGGTGGCCCCTCCCAGAGCGCGGCGGCGAAGACCAGACCGCCGACGATGCTGCCGGCGTTCGAGCCCGAGCCGCCGACGATGAGCGCGACGAAGACGTAGAAGGTGACGATCGGCATGAACTGGCTCGGCGTCACCGTCCCGCGGCTTCCCTGCCAGAGCATCCCCGCCAGGCCCATCAGCGCACAGCCGAGCATGAAGACCTTGATCTTCGCCGTGTTCGTGTGTTTCCCCAGGGATCGGGCGGCGACCTCGTCCTCGCGGATCCCCTTTAGTACGCGGCCGAACGGGGAGGCCCCGATCCGCGAGAGGACCAGGTAGAAGGCGATCACGAAGACGACCAGCAGGGCGGTGTAGACACTCGAGCGCACGACCGAGGGCTGGATCCCGACGGTTTCGGCGAGCGGGAAGAGCAGGCTGCCGAGCAGGGCGGGGTCGCCCCCGCGCTCGGCGCCGGCGTAGAGGACGTAGTCGACCACGCCCTCGGTCGCGGGAAACCCGATCCCGCTGCCGCCGCCCGTTCCCAGGCTCTGCCCGCCGATTTCGAACTCCCGGAGCGACGAGGAGAGCAGTGCCCGCCGTATGATTTCCGAGAGCCCGAGGGTGACGATCGCGAAGTAGTCCGCCCGGAGGCGCAGGGCGGGCAGGGCCGCGAGCAGTCCGACGAGGGCGGCCGCGATCATCCCCCCGACGACGCCGATCCACAGCGGGAGCCCGAACCCCTGTTCGGCCGAGGAGAGAAGTCCCATCGCGTAGACGCCGACGGCCATAAAGCCCGCGACGCCGATGTTGAACAGTCCCGTATACCCCCAGTGGAGGTTGAGCGCGAGCGCGAGCAGGGCGTAGACCGCCGCGAAGAAGGTGACCCGCTGGAGGGTGCTCACGATCCCGTTTACGTCGAGGCCGAGGACCAGCCCGAAGACGGTGAAGACGGCGTACGTCGCGAGCAGGGCGCCGCCGATCAGGAGCGCGTCGGTCACCCACTGGGGCCGCGAATCCCCGTGCTCGCTCATGCCGTCTCCACCCCCCCGAACAGCCCCTGGGGACGGACGAGCAAGACGAGGATCATCAGCCCGAACGCCGCGATCTCGTTCATGTCGCTCGGGATCCAGACCAGCGAGACGTTGATCGTGAGCCCGATGATCAGGGCACCGACGATCGCGCCGTAGATCGAGCCGATCCCGCCGAGGATGACCGCGGCGAAGATGAGGAGGAGGAGAAACCAGCCGAGGTTGATCGTGATTGTTCCCCGATCGAGGACGATCAGGTAGCCTGCGACGCCGGCGAGGCCGGCGCCGATCATCCAGGTCGCACGGACGACGCGCTCGGTCGGGATCCCGGTGATCAGCGCGAGGTCCCTGTTGTCGGCCATCGCCCGCATCGAGGTCCCCAGTTTCGTGTACTGGAGGAGGAGGTGGATCCCGACCATCAACACCGTCGCGGAGACGACCATCGTGAGTTCGTGGACGTTGACCCCCTCGGTCCAGAAGAAGACGGGCGAGCTCCACTCGGGCGAGGAGGCGGTGACCGCCCGGTTCTGGGAGGTGTAGACCAGCGCGATGAAGTATCGCAAGGCGAGGGCGACCCCGACGCTCGCGATCAGCAGCGGGATCCCGCCGGCGTCACGCAGTGGGCGGTAGACCACCCGGTCGATCGCGAGGGCGATCAGGACCGTGAGGAGGGCGGCGACGACCAATCCGGCGAGGATCGCGATCGGCTCGCCGAGGATCTGGAGATCGAGTTGGCCCGGCGGTGCCCCCCCGTCGGCCCGAAGCAGGAGCCGGCTGCTCGTGTCGGCGATCCCCGCACCGGCGATCAGGTACGCGACCGTCCACCCCGAGAACGCCCCCGTCGTCAGCAGGTCTCCGTGCGAGAAGTTCGCAAACCGGAGGATGCTGTAGGTCATCGAGAGCCCGATCCCCGCCAGCCCGAAGACGAGGCCGTCGACGATCCCGTTCCAGAGGTAGAACCCGAGCGTTCCGAGCGTCAGCGAGCCGGTGTAGATGCGACGGACGAGATCGAGCGCGAGGACGACGGCGGCGACGACGACGAGCGCGCGAACCGTCCGCTCGGACGTCAGCCTCGAGATCCCCCCTCCGAGATCGACTGTACTCATACTCGTGCGGAGTGTGAGCCGGAGCCGCCATATAGTTCACGCACTCCAGGGCCCGAAGACCGATCATACGTCTATCAGAACCCGCGAGAACGGGTATCGTCGGATGTCCGCTGGCGCGCGCCTTCGGCCCCCGGACCCCTCAGCCCGACAGCCGGCGGAGAACGGCCACGACGGCGATCCCGGCCACGACGACGCCGACGAGCGTCGGGACGAGCTGCCCGGAACCCCATTCCCAACCCAGAACCTGCGTGCCGACGATCGCGACGACGGCGACGGCGAGTCCGAACGCGGCGACCAGCGGCGATCGGTCGCGGTACCCGAGTGCCATACCGTCGTGTTGGCGCGCCGTCGTGAAAAGCGTGTGTGACGATGTTCTCCGTCGGAAACCCGGTTCCAACCCCACTCAGTAGGCGTCGCCGTACACCGGCACCGCCGCCCCGCTGGTCACGGCCGTCGCATCGCTACAGAGCGCGAGCATGGTCTCGCCGATCTCGCCCGGATCGACCCACTCGTCGTGGTCGGCGTCGGGCATCATCTCCCGGTTCGCCGGCGTGTCGATCACGCTCGGCATGACGCAGTTCGCACGCACGGAGCCGACGTTCTCGGCGGCGATCGTCTCCGTCAGCAGCCGGATTCCGGCCTTCGTCGCCCGGTAGAGTCCGTCACCCTCCCCGCCGGAGAGCGAGGACTTCGCGCTGACGCTCACGATCGACCCCTCTCGCTCCTGGAGGTGGGGGAGGGCGTGTTTCGAGGCGAGAAACGCCGTTTTGAGGTTGACGTCGACGAGGAGGTCGAACGTCTCGAGGGCGGTCTCCTCTACGGGGTCGCCGCCGCGCCAGGTGCCGGCGATGTTGAGCAGGTGGTCGATCCCGCCGTGGTCGTCTGCGATTTCCTCGACCACTCTCTCGACTTCCCCCTCGTCGGTGAGGTCCGCCTCCCGGAAGTCGATTCCCTCCGCGGACAGGAGGGCGTCCTCGTCGTCGGGGGCGACGACGTCGATCGCACACACCGTCGCGCCCGCCGCGTCGAAGCGCTCGGCGACCGCGCTCCCCAGCGCGCCGCTCGCGCCCGTCACGACTGCGACCGATCCCTCGAAGTCGAAGCTGGCTGTCGGGGCCATACCGACGCTTCGACTCGCGAGGGGATCAAACCGGGGGCTCCGGCAGTCACTCGAGGAACGCCCGAAGCTCCCGTTCCTCGAAGCAGTTGATGACGTCGCCGGGTTCAGCCCACCCGCGCCGGGCGGTGTGGACGCCCCAGCGCATGTACTCCTGGGTCGCCGGCCGGTGGGCGTCCGTGTCGATAGCGATTTTTGCCCCCGCCTCGATCGCCGCCTGGACGGCGCTTCCCCAGAGGTCGAGCCGGCTCGGGTTGGCGTTTACCTCCAGTGCCGTCCCGTGGTCGGCTGCGGCCTCGCCCAACACCGAGGCGTCGAACGAAAGCCCCTCGCGCTGGTTCAGGAGTCGGCCGCTGGGATGGCCGATAATGTCGACCGCGGGGTTCTCGATCGCCGCGAGCAGCCGGTCGGTCGCCGCCCCCGAGTCCTGATCGAGGGCGCTGTGGGGGGAGGCAACGACGAGGTCCAGTTTCTTGACGATCTCTTCGGGAAGGTCGACCTCGCCCTCGGCGTCGACGTTCGCCTCGATCCCCGCGAACACCGTGATCTCCCGCTCTGCGTCCACCGCCCGGATCTCGGCGATCTGGTCGTCGATCTCCGCGGGCGAGAGGCCGACGTCGGCGACGACGCCCGGCCCCTCGGCGTGGTCGGCGATCGCGTAGTAGTCGTACCCCCGATCGGCGGCAGCCTCGACCATCTCCTCGATCGGGGTGGTCCCGTCCGACCAGTCGGTGTGGGTGTGGAGGTCACCCCGGACGTCCTCGCGAGTAAGGAGGTCGGGAAGCTGGCCTGCAGCGGCGGCGGCGATCTCTCCCCGATCCTCGCGGAGTTCGGGCGGGATCCACGGGAGGTCGAGGGCCTCGTACATGCCCTCTTCGGTCTCGCCGGCGACGCGCTCGCCGACTCGTTGTCCGGAATCGGGATCCTCGACCCCGTTGACGTCGAAGGTGCCGTACTCGTTTACCTTCAGCCCCCGGTCAATCGCGTAATTTCGGAGTCGGACGTTGTGGTCCTTGCTCCCCGTGAAGTACTGCAGCGCGGAGCCGAACTCCTCGGGGACCACCACCCGGAGATCGACACGGACCTCGCCCACCCGGACGGAGGCCTTCTCGGGACCGGATTCGATCTCGTCGTCCACGGAGTCCCAGCCGACGAACGCGCCGACGACCGCCTCGCCGTCCTCACTGGCGACAAGGACGTCGACGTCGCCGATCGTCTCGCGCCACCGGCGGATCGAGCCCGCGACGTCGAGCCGAGAGACGGCGTCGACGCCTTCGAGGAAGGCGAGCACGTCGTCGGCCAGTGGCCGTGCCTCCCCAAGCAACTGACGTTCCCCCACCGTCCGGGCGAACTCGATACCCTCCGCGATGTTTCGTTCGGTTTTCTCGCCGAACCCCTTCACCTCCCGGATCTCGCCGGCCTCGGCCGCCGCTTCGAGGTCGTCTAAATTTCGTACGCCCAGTTCCTCGTAGAGCGTGCCGACGGTCTTCGGGCCGACGCCCTCGACGCGGGTCAGGGCGGCCATATCCACGGGCAACTCCTCGCGGAGGCCCTCGAGTTCCTCGATCTCCCCCGTCTCGACGTACTCCTCGATCTTCGCCGAGATGGCGTCGCCGACGCCCTCGATCCCCTCGACGGCCTCCTCGTTGCCCGACTCAATCAGGTCCGCGATCGGTGCGGGATGGGCCGCGACCGCCTCCGCCGCCCGGCGGTAGGCTCGGGGCTTGTACTCGACGTCCTGTGCCTCCAGCAGGTCGGCGAACTCCTCGAAGCGGGCGGCGAGTTCGGCGTTGGTGGCGCGGGCCATCACCGCCCCCGCCGGCTCGGGCCGTCGTCTCTCCCCAGCGCCTTCTTCAGGAACGAGGTCCAGCGCTTCTTGTCGGCTGCCTCCTGGGCCTTCGACTCGGCCTCGAGGTCAGTCGGTCCCAGGCTCTCTAAGGCGTTCAGCGCCCGGTCGATGCCGATGATCGAGCCCGCGAGTTCCTCGCCCTCGGCGCGGTCGATGTCGCCCTCTTCGATGCGCTCGACCCGGCGCAGGCGCTCCCGGCGGAGGTTGCGCTTTGCGTGCTCGACGCGCTCGCGCTCGCGCTCGCCCTCCGGAACCGTCTCTCGGCGTTTGATCTCGAAGACGAACTCTTGGAGGTCTATCTCCTCGCCGGCGATCTCGATCCGGTCGGGGATCTCCGCGCCGACGGTCGCGCCCTCGCGCTCGACGCGCTCGAGGAGCTGTTTGCGTTCGTACGCTTGCACACCCCAACTGGGTGGCGGGGAGCCAAAAATGTACGTCCCCCCGGGGCCGACCGCGGCGCCGGCCCGCCGGGACGCGCCGAAAGACAACCGTTAAAAGCGAACGGACGAACGGAAGGGTATGAGCACGACCGACGAGCAGGGCACGCGTTCGTGTGTCTCCTGTGGGATCAGCGTCGCCGGGACGAACGCCGCCCGGTTCAAGTGTCCCGACTGTGGCACCGTCATCTACCGCTGTGCGAAGTGCCGAAAGCAGAGCAACCTCTATGAGTGTCCCGACTGCGGCTTCCTGGGTCCCTGACCATGGCGAAGGTCGCAGCCAAACTCAAGGTGATGCCGACCAGCCCCGAGGTCGACCTGGACGCCCTCCAGGAGCGACTCGAGACCTCCCTTCCCGAGGGCGCGAAGATCAACGGCGTCGAACGCGAGGAGGTCGCCTTCGGCCTCGTCTCGCTTCACCCCACCGTGATCGTCCCCGACGACGCCGGCGGCACCGAAACCGTCGAGGAGGAGTTCGCGGGCCTGGAGGACGTCGAGAGCGTCGAAGTCGAGAACGTCGGCCGAATCTAAGCCGTTCTCGATCCGGACACCCATCAGTTTTGTAAACAATCGCGCTCTGTACCGTTGGGGAGGCTATCGGCTTCTGCGAACGAATCGAACACCCTCGTTACGTAGAGGGGAGACGGCTATCAGTACTCCTGCTGTGGGCGCTGCCGGTGTCGGTCTCCAAAAAACCGTTTCAATGCCAGCGTTGTTCCAGCGTATGACGCGACAACCACACCTACGAGTGACAACACCCCGAGGAAAATACTCGTACTGAGGAGCGCTTCTAATATCATGGGAGATAAACATATTTAACCAACAAAAGACTACTGGTCGTTTAGTTCACGGTTGGGACCGTCTCTACTCGAGCCCCGACTCGATCGCGCCCTCGAGGTCGGCGACCAGATCGTCGGCGTGTTCGATCCCGACCGAGACGCGGATGAGGGCGTCGCTGAGCCCGGCGGCAAGGCGCTCTTCGCGGGGGATCGCGGCGTGGGTCATCGGCGCGGGCTGTTCGATGAGGCTCTCGACGCCGCCGAGACTCTCGGCGAGGGTGAACACCTCGGTCGCGGAGACGACCTCGCCCGCCTCTTCCAAGGTCGCGTCGAGTTCGAAGCTGAGCATCCCGCCGAAGTCGTCCATCTGCTCGGCGGCGAGGTCGTGGCCCGGGTGAGAGTCCAGGCCGGGGTAGTGGACCCGATCGACGTCGGGGTGAGAGTCGAGGAATTCGGCGACCCGGTGGGCGTTCTCGCAGTGGCGGTCCATCCGGACCGGGAGGGTCTTGGTGCCCCGGAGGACCAGGAAGGACTCGAAGGGACCCGGCGTCGCGCCCACGGAGTTCTGGTAGAAGCCGAACCGCTCGTCGAGGTCGGGGTCGTTCGTTACGAGCGCGCCGCCGACGACGTCGGAGTGGCCCCCGAGGTACTTCGTCAGCGAGTGCGAGACGATATCGGCCCCGAGATCGAGCGGCCGCTGCAGATAGGGGGTCGCGAACGTGTTGTCGATCGCACAGAGCGCGTCGTTCGCGTGGGCGATCTCCGCGGCGCCCTCGATGTCGGCGATCGACATGAGCGGGTTGGTGGGCGTCTCGAGCCAGAGCAGTTCGGTCTCCTCGCGGAACGCGCCTTCGATCGCCTCCAGGTCGGTCATATCGACGAACGAGAACTCGAGGTCGTACTCCTCGTAGACCTGCGTAAAGAGGCGGTGGGTGCCGCCGTAGACGTCGTTGCCGGTGACGACGTGATCGCCCGCCTCGAGGAGGTTACAGACGGTGTTGATCGAGGCCATCCCGCTGGCGAACGCGCGGCCGAAGTCGGCGTTCTCCAGGTCGGCGAGGTTCGCCTCCAGATCCGTCCGGGTCGGGTTCCCCGTTCGGGAGTATTCGTAGCCCCGATGGGCGCCGGGGGCGTCCTGTTCGTACGTCGAGTTCGCGAAGATCGGCGTCATCAGCGCGCCGGTCTCGGGGTCGGGGGCCTGACCGGCGTGGACCGATCGGGTCTCGATCCGGAACCGCTCCGTGGGGCCGTCGCGTTCGGGGTCGGCGTCGTGGTCGTCCATACCGGGCCGAGGCAGCGGAGGTAGGTTATCCTTACCCCTTCTCCCACTCCTCGCGGCCCAACCCGTAGACCGCACAGTCGACGTGTGCGCCGTCGACGTACATGAACCCGCGGAGGACGCCCTCCTGGGTGAAGCCGAGCGACTCCAGCAGCCCGCGGGAGGCGTCGTTGGGCGCGTACGCCCGCGCGCTCACCACGGGGGTGTCGTACGTTCGGAAGGCGTACCCGACGGCCAGGGAGACGGCTTCTTTCCCGTAGCCCTCGCCGTGGACCTCCGGGACGAGCCAGTAGGTCAGTTCGGGGCGCTTCCAGCCGGCGTCCTCGACCGTGACCGCGCCGATCGGCCGGGTGTCCCCTTCAGGCTGGCCGGGACCGGCGTCGGAGTCGTCGAGACAGACCAGAAACCGGTCGGCCTCGTCCTCGAGCGACGCTTCGATCTCCTCGCGACTCCGGAGACGGGCGCCCATCGGGTACCTGATCTCGGGGTTTGCGGACCCGCGCTGGAGGAAGTCCCTGTCCTCGCGTTCGACCGTCCGGAGGGTGACCCGGTCGCCGACGGCGGCGCGTGCTCCCGGCATGTCGACACCGACTCGAGGCCCGGGGATAAGCGTGGTCCCGGTCAGGGACGGACCCGCACGCCCATCGCCCGCGACGCCCGTGGAACGTGTCTTTTATAGTCGTTACCGGATAAGAGGGGGCCAACGACCATGCCCCACTCCGACGGACCCCGCCAAGGAACCAGGGAAACGCTCTCGAACGACCCCCGCGACCGGGGGACCTCGCCGCCACAGCGCGCGATCCAGGAGTACGAGGTCGGCCAGAAGGTCCACCTCAAGATCGATCCCAGCGTCCCCGACGGCCGCTACCACCCCCGCTTCGACGGCCAGACCGGCGAGGTCCTCGGCAAGCAAGGGAAGTCGTTCAAGGTCTCGATCACCGACGGCGGCAAGGAGAAGACCCTGATCGTCTCGGCGGCCCACCTCCGGGGACAGGATCCCGACGCGGTGAGCCTCCAGAGCCAGGACCAGGAATGACGATCTTCAAGGAGATCAGAAGCGAGGAGTACCTCACCATCCCCGAGACCAAGGAACTGCTCGCCGACCTCGAGGCCGAACGCTCCGTAGACGAGGACCGCGAACTCCCCTACGAACTGGCCCGAGCCATCGAACACGCCAACCGGTTTTCGGTCCTCTCGCCCGAGGAGTCCCGCGAACTCGTCTCCGAGCTTCGCGACATAGAGAAGGTCGACGAGCCGACGGCCTACAAGATCGCGAACCTGCTTCCACGCGACCGCGACGAGCTCCGATCCGTCTACGCCCAGCAGCGCTACACCCTCTCGGGTGACGAACTGGACGAGATCCTGAACGTCGTCACCCGGTACGCGTAGGCGGGCCGGCAGACTCTTTAAGTAGACGGTCGCCGTATCCGCGGGCAATGACCGACGCCGAGAGCGACGAGCCGACCGTACGTCACGCCGTCGTGTTGGACTACCTCCCCCACGGCCTCTCCGACGACGGCCGTCCCCAGTACCAGAAGTCGCCCGCGGGGTACGCCCTCGGCCTCGAGAACTTCCGGCTCTACGAGGTCGCCTTCGACGAGGACGAGCGGCTCACGATCGGGACCCGGGTCGTCGTCGAGCCGGCCGAGGAGCGGGACGTGGTCGTCGATTTCCGAGAGGTCACGTACGACGACCTGACCTCGGGAGCCGAGTCCGAACTCGAGTACGTCGTCGCCGACCTGGTCGAGGAGGAAGAAGAGCGGTTCGTCGGCTTCTACAACGACGCCCAGCCGATCACGCTCCGGCTCCACCAGCTCAACCTCCTCCCGGGGATCGGGAAGAAACTGCGCAACTCGATCCTCGACGAACGAAAGCGCAAGCCCTTCGAGAGCTTCGAGGAGTTAGAGGAGCGGGTCTCGGGCCTCCACGACCCCGCCGAGGTGTTAGTCGAGCGGATCCTCGAGGAACTGCGCGACGAGGACCTGAAGTACAAGACGTTCGTCGGTCGGGAGGCATAGGGGTCGCGGCGCCGTCGGTGAGGCTACTCTCGAGGCCGGGTCCGGGAAAAACGGGAGCCGATCAGGCCGCGAGCCGGTCGTCGTACTCGCCCGCGTCCACTTTCGCTTTGAACTCGCGGGCGTCCTCGCCCTCGATGGTGACGCCCAGCGAGGCACAGGTGCCGACGACCTCCTTGGCGGCGTTTTTCGTGTCGTAGGCGAGCAGGTCGGGTCGTTTCTGCTCGGCGATCGTCTTCACCTGCTCGATCGAGAGGTCGGCGACGAACTCCTTTTGGGGCTCGCCGCTGCCCGTCTCGAAGCCGGCTTCGTCCTTGATCAGCGCCGCCGTCGGCGGGACACCGACCTCGATCTCGAAGGAGCCGTCGTCCTCGTAGGTGACGGTGACGGGCACCTCGGTGCCGTCGAACGCTTCGGTCTGGTCGTTGATCTCGCCGACGACCGCCTGGACGTCGACGGGCGTCGGTCCGAGCTCGGGGCCGAGCGGCGGGCCAGGGTTGGCCTGGCCACCCGGGACGAGCACTTCGATGGTTCCAGCCATATCCCAACGAACCGCCGCGCGCGTGTTAAGGGTTGCTTTTTCGGGCAGTTCGACGGCCTCGTGTGGCGGCGACTCCGACGGATCACCCGCCGGCCGCTGTCGCCGACGGGTTCCTCCTCACGCCGCGATCGCCGTGGAGACGTCCCCGCCGTCCTCTCGGATGCCGGACGAACCCGACCGAACACGGAGAGCCCCTACGGATCGGGTCGAACCCGCGGCTAGCTGTCCGAGATCGGGTTGAACGATCCGTTGATGTCCCACTCGTGGATGCAATGTGGGTTTCCCGCCCGCCGTTCCCCCTCGACTCGACCGATCTGCCAGGCCCCGAGGTCGCCGTCCCAGCGCTCGAGGCGACCACAGAGTTCGCATTCCCGGGCGGTAGGCCGGTTTACGCGCACGCTCATTGGTGGAGGTAGGCGGCCCCACCCTCATAACGGTGTCCGTGTGCGGCAATCTCTGCCACGATCGTTCACGATCGTTGTGGCGGGATCGCCGGAGACCCACTCGTCGTGTTGGATGCACAGGATGCACAATCCGAAGGGCGCCGGAGGCACGCATCCGCTAATAGCCGCCGTGTTCCCGATGATTCCGGCAGCGTTACCGGCTCCGACGCCCCTTGGTCTGGCGGTAGTCGCCGGCCATCAGCGCCGAAAACTCCTCGACCCACTCCTGGGTCCGGTCGTCGCTTTGGTCGGCGGGGTCGACCATCGGAACCAGTTCGAACCCGCGCCCGCGGATCGCCCGCCCGTGATCCGCGACGATATCGAGGTCGGAGGCGGGCGTCGTCGTGTACTCCTCGCCGAGTTCCGCCAGGGCGCGTTCGCCGATCGGAACCAGGATCTCGGGGTTTATCATCCTGATCTCGGCGTTGAGGTAGGGTTCGCAGGTCGAAATCTCCTCGTCGGTCGGCGCCCGGTCGGGGTGGCGACACCGGGTCAGGTTCGTGACGAAGGCGTTTACGATCTCGGGGCGTTCGGGATCGGAGTCGGCGACCAGAAGCCCCAGCCGTCGGAGGATCGACTGGAGCTTCTCGCCCCGCTCGTCGCCGTCCTCGCCGCCCGGGAAGGGCACGCCGATCTCGTCGGCGCCGGGACCGGGGCGCTCGCCGACGAACAGGAAGTCCGCGCCGACGTCGCCGTAGCCGTGGACGACCTGGCTCCGGCTCTCGACGAGCGCGGGGCAGTTCGGACACTCCTCGTCCATCCCGAAGGGGTTCTCCCGGGTCTCCTGGTTCGCGTCCACGGGCGGGGTTCGGGCGAGAGCTACAAAAACGGCGCGCTCACGCCCGCCGGGCGAACAGCAAGGCGAGAACGCAGCCACAGAGTAAGAGGACGGCAAACGCCGGGAGGGCGACCGAAAGCGATCGAGAAAGGCCGTAGGCGATCCCGACGCTGAACGCGCCGACGGCCCCGCTCGCGGCCGCGTGGTGGAGTTCGAGCCGGAGCGCGTCGGCCTCCCGGCCGAGCTGGACCCCCAGCGTGATCGATCGCCGGCCGGCGTCCCACGCGAGGACCGCACAGAGGGACCCCAGGAGGACGGGCTCGGTCGGCGTGCCGGCGATCGCCCCGGCGGCGATCGCGACCACGAACGCCCCGAACCCGACGCCCGGGAGCGACCGCGAGCGCCGGTACAGCCCCGCGGCCACGCAGGCCGTTCCAAGGAGAGCCGCCAGAGACGCCACCGGGTGCCAGGTCGTCGCCAGAACCGTGAGGAGGGCGCTCGAGCCGAGCGCGATCGCCGCGCTCGCCCGCGTCGGCCGCCCGGTCATCTCGACCACCGGGTCGTGGCCCGCCGGAGGGCGGTCTCCAGGGGGTCGTCGGCTCCCCAATCGACGACCCGAACCCCCGCGCGCCGGAGGTCGTACAGCCGGACGCGGCGCTCCAGGTCGGCGACCCGTCCGCCGGGGGTCGAACTTCCTGTGGAATCCGGACTGAGCACCGTCACCGGGTAGCCGTAGGCGTCGAGCGACCGCGCGAGGCGGGCCGCCTCGGCGTCCCGGAGCGGCGAGACGAACAGGACCTGGGCGGCGGGGGTCCGGGCTCGAAACGACTCGAGCCACTCGCGGGTGTCACAGTAGTCCTCGGGCGGGCGCTGGCCGAAGGCGGGATGGGTCGAAAGCGCCTCCTCGAGCCGTGGCCCGGTCTCGCCCGCGGCGCTCGGCGCGAGCCAGCAGGGCGTCGGCGAGAGCCCGGCCAGCCCGACGGCGTGGCCCTCGGCGAGCAGCGCCGGGAGGAGCCGGGCCGTCGCGGCCACGCCCCGATCGCACGCCGGCTCACCCCCCTTCGGCGCAGCGTACGCCGGAGTCCGGCAGTCGACGACGGCGACGACCGTGGTCGCGCGCTCCTCGCGGAAGGCGACCGTCGAGAGTTCTCGAGTCCGAGCGAGGCGCCGCCAGTCGATTCTGGCCATCGGATCGCCCCGACGATACTCCCTGGTCGAGTGGAACTCGATGCCGTCGCCGCCCGCCTCCGTCGGGAGCGCCCCGACGAACCGCGTCACCGCCGGCTGGAGCGAGAGCTCGGCCGCCGCCGCGGACTCCGGCCGGCAGACGAGTTCGGTCTCGGCCGGCACGGTCAGGTCGTGTTCGACCGTCTCGGCCGCGTCGCGGGCGAGCACCCGGACCGGGCCGAACCCGTGGCGCCCGCGCCGGGCCCGCACCGTGTACGCGAGCGTCGTCTCGCCTCCGGCGGGCAGCGGGGTGCCCCGGCGGGGCGAGCCCGCGACGACCTCCAGAGTCTCGGGGACGCCGTCGATCAGCCGCACGTCGGGGAGGGGGGCCTCGCCCTCGTTTCGGACCGTGAGGGTGACCGTCAGCTCCTCGCCCGCAGCGGGCTCCTCGGGATCGACCGATCGCGTCGCCGAGAGCTGCGGGACGCCCCCAAGCTCGCTGCGGGCGTAGGCCGCGTAGCCGACACCCGCCGCGGCGACCAGGGCGAGCGCCGGCTCTCCGACGGCGACCCCGCCGCCGAGGCCGACGAGCGCGAGCGCGCTCACCCCGTGCCATCGGTCGGTCGCCCTGACCGTCGCTTCCGCCGGCTCGACGGTGTACCCCGCCGGCTCCGGCTCCCGCGGTCGGAGCCGGTCGAGCAGCCGGCGCCCGATCCCCGCCGCCGGCTCCCGCGAGGGTATCCGGCCGGTCGCCCGGACGAGTTCGTCGATCGTCCGTTCGACCGCCTCGCGGACATCGCTCGCGCCGTCGCGGATCGCCCTGGCGTCGGCCAGGTCGTCGGACGCGTGGCCGAGGAAGGCGGCCGCGACGGGGTCGTCGGTCCACGACCTGCTCTCGAGGCGCTCCGTGGCTTCGGCCGGCGTGAGCCGCCCGTGGGCGACGAGGGTCTCGACCGCGACCTCCCGCAGCCGTCCGTGGAGGCGCTTCAGCGCGTAGGAGGTCCGGCCGCGCTCGATGGCGGCGTCCGCGAGCAACGAGTCGACGCGCTCGCCCGGCGTCTCGACCGGGGCCCGGCGTTCGGGCGTCGGGAGCGACGGCCGCTCGGTCTCGCGGCCGATCCGCCGGACGAACAGGAGGGGGATCCCGACGCCGACCGCGAGGAACAGAAAGACCAGGGCGGTCCCCGCGGGGGGAGTCGGATCGACGTAGCGAGGCCCGAGGAGTCCGGCGAGGCCGAGCGCGGCGGCGATCCCCACCGCGACCGAAAACCGGCACCGGCTCACGACCGATCACGCTCGTCGGCGCCCTCGATCCGGCGGAGCGCCTCGATCGCCCGGCGCTCGTCGTCCTCGGTCGGCTCCCGGCCGCCGTACCGGACGTCCTCGAAGAGTTCCGTGAGGACCTCCACGTCCCGCTCGTCGATCCCGGCCCGGACCGCCGCTCGGGCGAACTCCCCGGTGGTCCTCGCCCGCCGGTTCGACACCGAGAGCGCCCGCGTCATCTCCCGCCACGCGCGATGGACGTCGTTCTCGACGGCGTCGCCTTCGAGACGGTCGGCGGCGGCTCCGGCGGCCTCCGCGACGGTCTCGAGCGGTTCCTCGTCGTCCGGATCGTCGGATTCCTCGGATCCGTCGAGGGGGTCGGGACTCCCTTCGACCGAGACGTCCTGATCGGCCGGCCGGCGGAGCATCCGGTAGACGGTCGCCAGGGCGAGGAGTCCGGCGAACAGGAACGCGATGGGGAGGAGGAGTTCCCAGGGTACGAGTCCGGTGGCCCCGACGGGTTCGCGGGAGTCGTCGTCCTCCGGGTGGACGTCCGATCCGTCGGCGGTCACGTCGGGGCCGTCGGCCGGGACGTATGCCGGAAGGGACGACGCGACGACGGCGAGGACGACCAGCGAGACCAGCGCGATAACGGCTCCCGTCGCGTTATCGCGGCCCATGGCGTGGTCGTGTCAGCGGACGGTATTAATAACCATCCATACGTATCTTGCCGGGAGAACGCGCTCGGGGTCTTCGAACGATCTCACTCGGTCGGCGGGCTCCGCTCGGCGACCGCCGCCGACGCGGCCCGCCGGTGGACGATCCCGGTGTTGTTCGCGACGGTTTCCGTGAGTTCGCGGAGCGCGTCGCCGGTTTCCCCCTCCGCGAGGACGGAGGGCTCGCCCTCGTCGCCGCCCTTCCGGATCGCCGGGTCGAGCGGGATCGAACCGAGGAACGGGAGGTCGTGCTCGTCGGTGAACTCCCTTCCCCCGCCCTCGCCGAAGATGTCGTGTTCGCTCCCGCAGTCCGGACAGACGAACGTCGCCATGTTCTCGGCGATCCCCAGCACGACGGTGTCGTGGCGTGCGAACATCTGGAGCCCCTTCCTGGCGTCGTCCAGGGCGACGTCCTGGGGCGTCGTGACGATCACGCTCCCGGTGACGGGCATCGTCTGGAGCATCGTCAGCTGGGTGTCACCGGTTCCGGGCGGGAGGTCCACGACGAGGTAGTCGAGGTGACCCCACTCGACGTCCTCCGTCAGTTGAGTGATCACCTTGTGGACCATCGGCCCCCGCCAGATGACGGGGTCGTCCTCGCCGACCAGAAAGGCCATGCTCATCAGCTTCACGCCGTGTTTCTCCGGGGGAACCAGGGTATCGGACTCGGTCGTCATCGGCGGCTCGTCGGCGTCGACCATCCGGGGGACGTTCGGGCCGTAGACGTCGGCGTCGAACAGGCCGACGCGAGCACCCAGATCCGAAAGCCCCGCCGCGATGTTGACCGCGATCGTCGACTTCCCGACGCCGCCTTTCCCGCTCGAGACGGCGATCACGTTCTTGACGTTCGGGAGGACCGCCTCCTCGCCGCCCGAATCGCGGTCGGGGACGCTCGCCGAGAGCTCGGGATCGATCCCCTCCTCGCCGAGGACCGCCCGGACCTCGCCGGCAATCGCCGTCTCGGTCGGGGAGTACGGCGCCCCGAGCGCGAGGTCGATCGCCACGTCGTCGCCGTCGACGGTGACCTCGTTTACGAGCCCCAGCGAGACGATGTCGTCGCCGAGATCGGGGTCCTCGACGGTCCGAAGCAGGTCGAAAACGGCGTCGTCGTCCATGGCGGGGATGGGCGACGGCCGTCGAAAAGGGTTGTGCTGTGGGTCAGGGCCGGAAGTCAAAGCGCGGTCCGCCGAACTCGGCGGGATCGGGCTCGAGTTCGACCCCGCTCTCGAACCGAACGAAGTTGAGGTAAAACGGGCGGCCACATCCCTCCGTCCGTTCTCGCTCCCCGCACTCGAAGACGATCCCGTCGGCGGCCTCGCGCGCTTCGAGGGGGTCGTCGAGGGTCGCGTACTCCCACCCCGGCTGGGCCGTAAGCGTCACCGACCGGTCGGCGATCTCGGGCGGGCGCTCGACATCGATCACGGCCCCGCAGTGAGGACAGGTGTAGCTGACCGAAACCATACCCCTCCTACCCGTCGACGGACCCTAAGCCCTCGCACCAGAACACCTTTTGCTCGCCCCGCGGAGACCCTCGTATGATCGACGAAACGGTCGAGGAGCTCCGCGAGATGCAGACCCACAGCTCCTCGGTCGTCGCCGTAAAGGCGACGCGCTCGCTCGAGGAACTCCTAGAGCGGGAGTTCGCCACCGTCGAGGAGTACGTCAGGGACCTGGAGCGAAACGGCGCGGTGTTGCGCCGGTCGAACCCCTCGCATGCCTCCCTCCAGAACGCCGTCCGCGAGGTCGTCGAGACGGTCGCCGACGCCGACTGTGGCTCCGTCGAGGAGGCCAAGGAACTCACCCGGGAGCGGATCGACGCCGTCGTCACTCGCGTCGAGAACGGGAAGGAACGCGCCGCCGAAAACGCTGCCGACTTCCTTGCCGACGGCGCGACCCTGTTGACCCACGACTACTCCTCGACGGTCGAGGCCGCTCTCGCGGGCGCGACCGCGGACGGAAAGAGCTTCGAGGTCTACGTCACCGAGGCCCGCCCGCGCTACGTCGGCCGCAAGACCGCCCGCAAGCTTTCCGCGATCGACGGCATCGACGTCACCCTCATCACCGACAGCGCGAGCGGCTACTTCCTCGAGGACTGTGACCGGGTCGTCGTCGGAATGGACTGCATCGTCGGCGAGACCCTCTACAACCGGATCGGCACCTTCCCGATCACCGCCGCCGCGAACCAACTCGAGGTGCCGGTGACGGTGCTCGGCTCGGCCGCGAAGATCATCACCGACGGGTTCGCGTTCGAAAACGAGTTTCGCCCCCCGAGCGAGGTCATGTTAGAGCCCACGGAGGGGTTTTCGATCGAGAACCCCAACTACGACGCGACGCCGATCGACCTGCTCTCGGGCGTGGTCACCGACGACGGTTACCTCTCGTTTTGACCGTCGAAACCACTGGTTACTCGCGGGCCGAACGGATCGGTAACCGAACAGTCACTGATCTTCACAGAAGATCAGTCACAACCCTTATTCCGGTCGGATCCTCCAGTTCTACCAATGAAGCGTCGGCACAGTTCTCGAACGACAGTACAACTGACGATTGGCTGCTCTCCGCTCTCCCGTCGACCGAATAAATCGGAGGTTTCGTCGTGAAATTCGACGACATCGGCGTCGGGGTCGTCGGCCTGGGGGGGATGGGGCAACTCCACGCCAACAGCATGCACGATCTCGGCGCGAGCGTCGTCGCGGGCGCCGACGTCTCCCCGCCCCAGCGCGAGCGCTTCGGACGCGAGTTCGGGGTCCCGACCTACGAGGACCACGACGACCTCGTCGCCGACGAACACGTCGACGCCGTCGTCGTGACGACCCCGAACCGGTTTCACGAGCCGATCGCCGTCGCGGCCCTGGAGGCCGGTCGCGACGTCCTGGTCGAGAAACCCCTCGCACACACCTTAGAAAGCGCCGAACGGATCGTAGCGGCCGCGAGAAAGGCCGACGCCGAGTGCATGGTCGGTTTCCACAACCGCCACACGGCCGGAACGACGATGCTCACCGAACAACACGCCCGCGGGCGCTTTGGCCCCCTCACCCACGTCGAGGCGAACTACGTCCGCCGCCGGGGAATCCCCGGTCCCGGCTCGTGGTTTACGAACGCCGACCTCGCGGGCGGGGGTGCACTGATCGACATCGGGGTCCACGCGTTGGACCTCTCGCTGTACGTCCTCGGCTTCCCGGAGGTCGTCGAGGTCAGCGCCACGACCCGTTCGACGTTCGGCGGGGAGGAGAGCTATGCCGACCCGGACGGCTTCGGGGAGAACTGGTCGGCCGACTCCGGAACCTACGACGTCGACGACTCCGTCTCCGCGTTCATCCGGTGTGCGGACGGCCGGACGATCAGTCTCGAAGCCGCGTGGGCGACCAACCGCGAGCCCAGTTCCGAACTTCACGTCCGGGGAACGCAAGCGGGCGCACGCATGGAGATCGGCGGCACCGACCTCTCGATCCTCGAGACCGGCACCGTCGGCTGTGACCACTACGCCGACACCGACCTGACCGGGGACGCCTCGATCACGGGCTATAAGCAACAGGACCGCGAGTTCCTCGCCTGCGTCGCCTCCGGCCACGAGCCAGCGACGAACACGGTCGGGGAGGCTCTGACCGTCCAGCGCGTGATCGACGCCATCTACCGCTCGAGCGAAACCGGGCGGGCCGTCGAGGTCGAACGCCGCGAACACGAGGCCGCGCCGACGATCCGCCGGGAGTCCTCCTGATCGCCGTCGCCCATCACATGTGGCCGGCTCTATTGCTGGACAACTCCCCTGACTCGGAGATTCCGATGATCCACCCCGGGCCACCCTCTCCCACGTACCGTTCTTGGAGCGTCCACGTTTCTACGATCGTCTCCGAACCGGATAGCGTCGCCCGTATGGTATACTTCCCGGAGCGATCGAAGACGTCCTCCTCCACCGTCGTATCTCGTGGTGCAAGCGAGAGATCATCCGCGTATACAGTCTCGGCGTCTTCGAACACGACCTCTATCGAGAGGTTCTGAGACTCACCCCCGTCGTTGATCAGCTCTAAATCGGCCGGGTGGGTACTGACGTAACATTTCGGGACGTTCGGATCGACGCCGTCCGGGTACACGCAGTCCTCGTCTTCCGGAGGATCATCCGGATACCCGTATGGACTCCCGATACATCCGGCTCCGACTACCAATAGCAGACAGAGACAGACCCGGATGGTACGTCTTGGCACGTATGATGGTCCCGGACGGTCCCCATCATTTTTGCGGTGGCTGAGGTACTCGCAGCGGCCTCGCCATGGTTCGGCGGTCGCCGTCGCCGTCTCCGAGGTCGTCACTACCGCTTTCCGGACCCATCGATGCCGTCCTCGAAAACGAACCCATCCGAAATCCCGCGGGAACTGACGCCGGACCGTCTACAGGACGTCGTCGAAGTCGCTGTGGCCGTGGATGTCGACGCCATCCTCGGTGATTTCACAGAGGAAGACGCCGTTGCCGCTGCCGGTGTCGCGCTCGACGGCCGACTTGATCCCGCGGGCGGCGATCTCCATCGCCTCCTCGTTCGAGAGTCCCTCCTCGTACTCCTGTTCGAGCAGGCCGTAGGCGAGTTGCATCCCGCTGCCGGTGACGGTGTAGTCGTCCTCCATCACGCCGCCCGCGGGGTCGATGCTGAAGACGTGGCTGCCCTCCTCGTCGACGCCGCCCAGGATCGGGTGGATCGCGAAGAACGGGCCGCCGCGGGCGAAGTTGCCCGCGAGCGTCGCCAGCGCCTCGATGCTCAGGTTCTCGCCGTTGCGGGCTTCATAGAGGTTGACCTCCGCGCGGAGGCTCTTGATGAACGACTGGGCGCCGCCGACGCTGCCGACAAGGGTGAGCGCCGCGGTCGGGTGGATCTGCTCGACCTTCTGGACGTTCTTGTTCGAGACGAACCGGCCGCCGAGGCTCGCGCGCATGTCCGTCGCGATGACGACGCCCTCCTCGGTCGTCAGCCCGATCGTCGTCGTCCCGGTCTTGTTGACGTTGTCGAGGTCCGCCCGGCTGAACTCGTTTTCGGGCAGCTCCCCCAGTTCGGGCTCGTAGGGGCTCGTCGCCCGCTGGCCGGAGGTGTCGCCGTCGAGTTGACCGATCCGGTCGGTCGGGTCGGAACCGTGGGTAGGCGTTCGCATTGGCAGTCATTACGCTCGGGCGCATATAAATCATCGGCGTTCCGTTCCGACGGGCCGGAACCCTGGCCCTTTTAAACCGGCTCGAACCGGTAGCCGTCCCACTCCTGGCTCTCGGGTTCCTTGATTCCCGCCCCGGGATCGCGAAGTTCCTCGGCGTAGACCGGCCGAACTTCCGTCCCGCTCTCGACCGGTTCGGTCAGTTGGCCGATTGCGCGGACCGGCTCGCCCTCTACAGTGAACTCGACGATCGCGACGTGGTTCGGTTCGCGGACGCCCGGCGGCGTCGCGTGGGAGGTCGTCCAGGTGACGACCCGCGCGGTGTGCTCGCTCAGATCGACGGTGCCGACGGGCTCCTCGCCGTCGGGCCCCAGCGGGTGGGGCGGGTAGCCGAGCGAGCCATCGGCGTAGCGGGCGGCCGCCATCGGCGGCTCGCCGTTCTCGCTATCGTCCGTCCCGTCGGCACCCGCGGCCTCCCCGCTCTCGCCGGCGCCGCTCATACGCCCGCCTCCATGATCGTCGTGATGACGCAGTTGCCGAAGCCGCCGACGTTACAACAGAGGCCGACGTCCGCCTCGACCTGGCGCGGGCCGGCCTCGCCGACCAGTTGCTCGTAGACCTCGACCGCCTGGGCGACGCCGCTCGCTCCGAGGGGATGGCCCTTCGATTTGAGCCCGCCGGAGGTGTTGATCGGGAACTCGCCGTCACGGTCGGTGTACCCCTCGTCGACGAGTTGCCAGGACTCGCCCTGCTCTGCGAAGCCCAGCCCCTCCATCTGGAGGAATTCGAGGATGGTGAACATGTCGTGGAGTTCGGCGACGTCGATCTCCTCGGGACCGTAGCCGCTCATTTCGTAGGCCTCCCGGCCGCTCTCGACGACCCCTCCCATCACCGTCGGGTCGGGCCGTTCGTGGACGACGTGGGTGTCGGTCGCGCCCGAAATGCCCGAGATCAGGGCGTAGTCGTCCGTGTACTCCCGGGCCACGGATTCCGGGCACAAGAGGAGGGCGGCCGAGCCGTCGGTGATCGGACAGAAGTCGTAGAGTCTGAGGGGATCGGCGACCATCGGGCTCTCGAGGACGGTCTCCAGATCCACTTCCTTCCGGAACTGGGCGTTGGGGTTGTCCACCCCGTTTCTGTGATTTTTCACTGCTACTTTCCCCAGGCTCTCGCGAGGTGCGTCGAACCGTTCGAGGTAGTGCCTGGCGGTCATTCCCGCGAACGACGGGAGGGTGAGCCCGTGTTTGTACTCGCAGGGATGGGTGATCGAGGCGATGACGTCCGTGCTCTCGCCGGTCGTCCGATGGGTCATCTTCTCGCCGCCCACCAGCAGGGTCATCTCGCTCGCGCCGCTCGCGATCGACTGCCAGGCGGCGTGGATCCCCGCGCCGCCACTCGAACTCGTCTGATCGATCCGGGCGGCATAGGCCGGCATCGCTCCCAGGTCGTGAGCGAGGGCGTTCATCGTCCCGCCCTGGCCCTCGAACTCGCCGCTGGCCATGTTCGAGACGTAGAGGTGCTCGAGTTCCCCGGGCTCGACGCCGGCGTCCTCGAGACAGGCGACCCCGGCCTCGGCGAGCAAGTCGAGGATCCACTCGCCCTCCCGATTCCCGAAGGGGGTCATCGAGGCACCGATCACTGCGACTGGTTCCATACTCGACGGCACTCGGGTCAGCGATTTATAGGTGAGGGTCGGGCGGGCCGCCGCCGGTGAAAACCTGCTTATTCCTTCGGGGCCAACGCCGCCCCATGGAACGGAGAGCCGGGGATCCTGCCGCCGTCTCCCGGAGGGGATAGCCCGTGTCCGGACCCGATCGGGACGCGGACGCCTCCGTGGACGCCACGTGTTATCTGTGTGGCCGCACGATCCCCTCCTCCGGGGTCGAGGACGGGGAGAGGACGTTCTGTTCGACCGGCTGTCTGGACGTGGCGACGACGCTCGGGGCCCCTGCGACGACCGGGGAACCGAACACTGACGATAGCGGTGATCCCGACGGGGACGAGGGCACGCGGGAGGACCTCGCCCGCACCTTCCTCCGGATCGACGGCATGCACTCGGCGACCTGCGAGGCGTTCCTCGAGTCGGTCGCCGAGGGCTGCGAGGGCGTCGTCGACGCCGAGGCGAGCTACGTGACGGAGACGATGCGGGTCACGCACGACCCCGACCGCGTCTCGGACGCTGAACTCCGGGACGCGGCGAGCACGCTCGGGTACACGGCGTATCTCCGGTCGGAGGCGACCGAGGAGGGGGAGTCGGCCGGCGCGACGCGCCGGTCCCGGGAGATGACGGGCATGCGGAAACGCCGGGACGACCGGTTGCTCGAGCTTCGGTACGCCGCCGGCCTCCTCTTCGGCGCATTCCTGTTGCTCCCCTACGTCGCCGTCCTCTATCCGGCCCATCTCGCCTCGGTTACGGAGCTGGCCCTGCTCTCGGGGTTCGAGCGGTCCTTCCGGCTGAACGGCGCCGGCGGCCTCATGTTTCTGCGGCTCTCGCTCGTCCTGGCCGGGATCGTCCTCCTCTTTACCGGGTTGCCGGTGTTGCGCGGGGCCTACGTCGGCCTCCGAATGCGCCGGCCCAACACGGACCTGCTCGTCGCGACGACGGTGACGGCCGCCTTCGTCTACAGCACGGCCGCCGCGTTGCTGGGCCGAACCGACGTCTTCTACGACCTGGCGGTGGTGGTCGCCGCCGCGGTGACGGCCGCGACGTTCTACGAGTCCTCGGTCAAGCAACGCGCCCTCGAGGAACTCACCGACCTCACCGTCTCGCAGGTCGAGGCCGCCCGCCTGTACGAACCCGACGGGACGACAGCGGAGATCCCGGTCGAGGAACTCGAGGCGGGCGATCGCGTGCTCGTCCGTGCCGGCGAGCGAGTTCCGGTCGACGGGGTCGTCGAGAGCGAGTGTACGGTCGACGAGGCGATCGTGACCGGCGAGTCCCTCCCGGTGGGCAAGGAGGAGGGCGACGACGCGGTCGGCGGCTCGGTCGTTACCGACGGTGCGGCGGTCGTCCGGGCCGGACCAGAGGCGACGAGCAGCATCGACCGGATCACGACCGCCCTCTGGAGCCTCCAGAGCGGGAATCACGGCGTCCAGCGCCGGGCCGATCGGCTGGCAGCCCGTGCCGTCGCGGTCGTCGCCAGCGCGGCCGTCCTCGCCGGGCTCGTGGCGGCCGCGAGCGGGTCGGGGGCCACGAACGCCGCCCTTCGTTCGCTGACCGTCCTGCTCGTGGGGTCCCCGTGGCTCATCGGGTTCGCGACGCCGCTGTCGGTCGCGACCGGCATCGAGGAGGCCCTCCGGCGGGGGATCGTCGTCTTCGACGAGACCGTCCTCGAGCGGCTCCGGGGCGTCGATACCGTCGTCTTCGACAAGACGGGAACGCTCACGACCGGGGAGATGGAGGTCGTCGAGGCCGACGCGCCCCCGGGCCTGCTGGACGCTGCCGCGGCGCTCGAGGCGCGGGCGTCCCATCCCGCCGCGGCGGCGATCGTGGCGGCGTTCGGCCGCAATTCTGACTTTCACGACGGAAGAGGAGGCGACGAGTGCGGCGACGACCCGACCGACCGGATGAGCGAATTCGACACCCATTTGAGCGGGGTCGAGGGGGTCGTCGACGGGACGCCGGTCCTGGTCGGCGATCTCGACCTCTTCGCCGATCGGGGGTGGGCAATCGAGGAGGGTATCGAGTCGCGAGTCGCCGAGGCCCGCGGCTTCGGCCGCCTTCCGGTCGTCGTCGGCCGGGACGGCGCCGCCGAGGGCCTCGTCGTCGTCGGCGACGAGCCCCGCGAGGGGTGGGCGGGGACGATCGCCGGTCTCGGGGAGCGGGGGATCGAGGTCGTGGTCCTGACCGGCGACGACGAGGCGGCCACGGAGTTCTTCGCCCGCCACGAGGACGTCGCGCACGTGTTCGCGGGCGTCCCGCCCGAGGGAAAGACCGCGACGGTCGAGCGCCTCGCGGGCCGGGTTGCGATGGTCGGTGACGGCACCAACGACGCGCCGGCGCTGGCCGCGGCCGACCTCGGGCTCTCGCTGGGCGGCGGGACCGACCTGGCGGCCGACGCGGCCGACGTCGCGATCGCCGACGACGACATTGGGTCGGTCGAGACGGCGTTCGATCTGGCGAGCGCGGCCCGCCGGCGAGTCCGGCAGAACAACCGGCTCGCGCTGGGGTACAACGCGATCGCGATCCCCGCCGCCGTGGCCGGCGTCTTCAACCCCCTGACGGCCATGTTCGCGGCAGTCGTGGGCGGGGCGCTCGTCGGGGCGAACTGTCTGCGGGATCTGGCCGACGAGTAGGGCGGGTCAGGCGGATTCGGCGGCCGTCGGCAACTCGCCGGCCCGCGAACGGGCCTGCGAGATCACCGCGGGGCGGGCCGAAAACGAGACCTGTACGTCCTCGTCGCCGTAGGTGACGTCCTCGACGCGGGCGTTGTCGTGGAGCCAGGAGACCAGGCTCATCGTCTCCTCGGCCATCGGGAGCACGAGTCGTTCGTCCTCCCAGTCGGGGAGTTCGGCGTCGATCCGCTCTCTCAAGGCCTCAAGCCCGGTCCCCTCGCGGGCGCTGACCGCGACCGGGTTCGGCGCGAGCGCCGACAGCGCCTCGCCTTTCTCCTCGAGTTCCGCCTCGCTCACCCGGTCGGTCTTGTTCAGAACGGTGACGATCGGTGCCTCGTTTCGCTCGTAGAGGGTGTCGTGGGAGGTGACGAGTTTCTCGTGGATCTCGTCGATGGGCTCGCTGACGTCCACCACCAGAAGCACGAGGTCGGCCCGGTAGACCGAGTCCAGCGTCGACTTGAACGACTCGACGAGCCAATGGGGCAGATCGGAGATGAACCCCACCGTATCCGTGACGAGCACGTCCCGAGGCTCCATGTCGGCCCGCCGGGTCGTCGTCCCGAGGGTGGTAAACAGCCGGTCCTGGGACTCGGCGGTCGTCTCCAAGTCCTCGTGGCGCTCGTCGTTTTCGTCGACGGAGTGGTCGGCCGCGAGCCGCCGGAGCAGGGTCGATTTTCCGGCGTTGGTGTAGCCCGCGAGCGCGACGAGGTCGAACCCCGAATCGCGCCGGCGTTCCCGGCGGTCCTCTTCGGTGCGCTCGATCGTCTCGAGTTCGTCGGTGATCCGGCTGATCCGCGCTTTGATGTCGCGTTCGCGGCTCTCGTCGTACTCCCCCAGGCCCATGAACCCGGGGTGTTCGCCGCGCTTTGCGAGGCTCGTCTTCGCCTCCGCCCGCGGGAGTTCGTACCGCAGTTCGGCGAGTTCGACCTGGAGCTGGGCGGTCCTGGTTCGAGCGCGCTGGCCGAAGATCTCGAGGATGAGGGTGAAGCGATCGAGGACCTCGACGTCCTCGGGAAGCTTCCCTCCGAGGTTGTACATCTGGTAGGGACCCAGCCGGTTGTCGAAGATCACCGCCGACGCCTCGGCGGACTCGACCGTCCGGGCGAGTTCCCCGGCTTTCCCCTCGCCGATCTGGAGGGCGGGATCGGCCTCCCTGGTCTGGGTGAGTTCGCCGACGACGTCGTAGCCGGCGGACTCCGCGAGGTGGATTATCTCGCCGGTGTCCGCAGTCCCGGAATCGACCCGTTTCGCGACGATCGCGCGCTGTGGTGGGCTCATGTGAGGTGGGTGGTGAGCGCCCGACCCGACGGCCCGCGACACCCGAACGCCGAGTCGCTACGGACGCCGGCCGGTCACCTCCGGCGCGAGTGGGACGCTCATGGGCGCCGGTAGGTCCCCCAGTATCTTCAATCCAGTGGCGCTCGTGGGACGACCGGAAGGATCATACTCCCCCGCGAGAACGGGCCCATATGCTCGATCTCGACCCGGCCACCATCGGCCTCGAGTTCGGTGGCGGGGCCACTGCCGGATTCATCGGGGGTTACGTGGCGAAGAAGGCCACGAAGCTCGTCGCCGTGCTCGTCGGCCTCCAGCTTGCGGGCCTGCGATACCTTGAGAGCGAGGGGATCCTCGCGGTCGACTGGGAGGCGTTGGGGTCGGAGATCGCCGCGCTCTCTGCGTACGCCGATCCGGCCTACCTCGAGGGCGCCGTTTCGACGCTCTCGATCGGCGCCGGCGTCACGGGCGGGTTCGTACTCGGCTTCCGCCGTGGATGATCAGTCGTCTTTCCTGACGCTGATGACCTGCAAAAGCGAGTAGACCGGGACGCCCTCAAGCTCGTCGATCCCCTGTTTGTCCGCGAGCACGATACAGGCGAGAGGGTCGCCGTCCTCCGCGCGAACGGCCTCGATCGTCTCGCGCATCGTCGTCCCGCTGGTGATCGTGTCGTCGACGATGTAACACTCCCGGTCGCGGATGCCCGCGAAGTTCCGGGAGAAGGTTCCCCCGAGGTCGGCGATGTCGCCTTCCTCCCACTGGTGTTTCGCGGGCGTGTAGCTCCCCAGGTCGGTCTCGAGTTCGCGGGCGATCAGCGTCGCGATCGGCGTCCCCGCCTTCTCGATCCCGATGGTGAGATCGACGCCCTCGCCGTGTTTGGCGAGCATGTCCGCCATCGCGGTCGCGATCGCGCTCATCCGTTTGCTGTCCCGGCCGACCGCGGACCAGTCGACGTGGATGTCCCCCGGACTGCTCGCCGGCTCCTCCCGGTTCGCCGTCGGCGCGCCGCCGCTTCGCTCGACGAGCCAGCTCGCCGTCTCCCGGGAGACGTTGAGTTCGTCCGCGATCTCGCCCTTGGAGAGGCCGCGATCGGCGAGATCGGCCGCGCTCTCGATCAGGTCGTCGACGTCCTTCATGCCTTCGAGTTCGGAGGCCGTTTTTATAGTCGTATCGTCACCGACCGCCGACCGTGTCGTCGCCGGGCGCTATCTCACCCTATATAAACCGCTGGAACAGTCAGGGCCACAAGGCAACCGAGCGGGTAGCGTATCGAAAGACAGGATCGATCCGGGTGGCCACGCGGTGTCGGCCCGGCAACCTATCCGTTCCAACCATGATCCACACTGATATAGTCGACAGTCGAGGTCCGTCGCTCGCGCATCGGTCATCCGGTCGAACGGAGGGTGAGACGGCGTGACGACCGTCACCGAACTCGCGCTTACCTCCGAGGACGTCGCGCTCGCCGAGACGTTCGAGGCCCTGCCCGACCTCGAGATCCGGATCAAAAGCGTCGTCGCCGAAGGCCCCCTCCAGACGATGCCGCTGGTCTGGATCGCCGGCGAGCCCCGGGCGGAGATCGAAGAGGCGCTCGAGGCGGACTCCTCGGTTTCGGAGTTCGACCGCCTCCTCGAGGACGACGGGGGCTCCGAGTGGCTCTACCGCATCGAGTACGCCGCGGGCGTCGGCAACATGTGTTCGGCGATCTTCTCGAACGACGGGACGATCCTCGACGCGCAGTGTTCGGCCAGCAACTGGACGTTCCGCCTCCTGTTTCCCCAGCGGGACCTCCTCTCGGAAGCCGTGGGCGAACTCGAGGATCAGGGGATCACCGTCGACGTCAAACGGATGGTCGAGGCCGGCCGCAACGCCGACCTGGAGGCGACCGCGGCGCTCACCGAGCCCCAGGAGGAGGCGATCAGCGAGGCCTACGACCGCGGCTACTACGACGTCCCGCGCCGGATCTCGCTCGAGGATCTCGCGACCGAACTCGACATCTCCCACCAGGCGCTCTCCGAACGCCTCCGCCGGGCGAACAAGGTCCTGGCGAGCGAGCAGATCGGCGAACCCGGCCAGGACGGCATCGTTCACTGATCTCTCCTCCCGCTGGCGCCGGACCCACCTTTTTGCCCTCCCCTCCCCCAGACGGGGTATGGATTCCGACTTGACGGACGAGCAGGCCGCCGTGGGCGACGTCGTCCGCGAGTTCGCCCGCGAGGAGATCCGCCCGCTGGCCGCCGAGGCCGACCGCGAGGAGACGTTTCCCGAGACGGTCTGGGACGGGCTCGCCGACCTCGATCTCACGGGATTGACCGTACCGGAGGAGTACGGCGGCTACGACGCCGATCCGGTCACCTACGCCGTCGTCAACGAGGCGGTCGCCGGCGGGATGCTCGCCGTCGCGACCGCCCTCTCGGTGCACTGTCTGGCGACCGCCTGCATCGCCGAGTTCGCGGGCGAGGGCGTCCGCGAGGAGTGGCTTCCGGAGATGGCCGAGGGCCGTCCCGTCGGCGCGTTCGCGCTCTCGGAGCCGGGGGCGGGCTCGAACCCGGCGGAAATGACCACCCAGGCCCGAAAAGAGGGCGACGCCTACGTTCTCGACGGCGAGAAACAGTGGATCACGAACGGCAATCGGGCAGGGGCGATCGTCTGTTTCGCGAAGGTCGACGGGGACGACGGGGTCACCCAGTTCTTGATTCCCGGCGACGTCGACGGGCTCTCGGTCGGCGACCCCGAGGAGAAACTCGGGCTCCGCGCGAGCGACACGACCTCGCTCACCCTCGATGGCGTCCGGGTCCCCGCGGAGTACCGCCTGACGCCCGTCGGCGACGGGCTCTCGGCGGCGTTTCACGTCCTCACCGACGGCCGGATCGCCATCGCGGCCCAGGCCGTCGGCGTCGCGTCCCACGCCCTGGAGGAAGCCCGCGGGTACGCCGGCGAGCGCGAGCAGTTCGGCGGCCCGATCGGCGACATCCAGAGCGTCCAGCACACGCTCGCCGAGATGGCGACGGAAACCGAGGCCGCCCGGCAGCTGACCCGCTACGCCGCCCGCCGGCGGGCGGACGGCGAGGGCGCGATGGCCGCGAGCATGGCGAAGTACTTCGCGAGCGAAACCGCGACCGAGGTCGCGGGCGAAGCCGTCCAGCTCCACGGCGGCTACGGCTACGTCACGGAGGGCGGGGTCGAACGCCTCTATCGCGACGCGAAGATCACCGAGATCTACGAGGGAACCACACAGATCCAGAAGACGATCATCGCCAGACACCTCCTCGAGTGAGACGACCGAAGCGGCTATACCGCCGTCGTCCGACCAAAAACGCATGTCCGGAGCCGACTACGACGCCGTCGTCTACGACCTCGACGGCACCCTTGTCGACCTCGACGTCGACTGGGAGGCGACCGCCGTCGATGTCCGCGAGGTGTACGCCGCCGCGGCGGTCGACGTGCCGGCCGGCGATCTCTGGGAGTTGCTCGCGGCTGCCGCCGACCACGACCTCGCGCCCGAGGTCGAGGCGGCGATCGCGGCCCGCGAACGCGAGGGTGCCCGGAGGGCCGCCCGGCTCCCCCTTGCCGAGGAACTCCTCGCGTGTTCGGTGCCCGCGGGGATCTGTTCGCTGAACTGCGAGGAGGCCTGCCGGATCGCTCTCGACTCCCACGACCTCCTCGAGGCGGTCGACGCGGTCGTCGGCCGCGACACGGTTGGGAGCCGCAAGCCCGACCCCGAGCCGCTGCTGGAGGCGGTTTCCCGCATCGGCGCGACTCCCGGGCGGACGCTGTTCGTCGGCGACTCCGAGCGCGACGCACGCACTGCCGAACGGGCGGGGACCGCGTTTGAGTACGTCGACGGTTAGCGGTTTCGGCGATACGCGTAGACGTAGACCGAAAGCGCTGTCAGGATCCAGATCACCGCGCCGACCCGGACCGCGAAGCCGACGCGGGCGTTCCAGGTCGGCAACGTTGCCGTCGTCGAGAGGACCGCGACCGTCGGCGCGCCAAGCAGGATCGTCGTCACGAACGTCACCTGCATCACCCAGCCGTAGTCGACTCCCTCGGGGTCGGTCCGCTCGACGCGTGTCGGCACGGGCGTTTCTCTCGGCGCAGCGCCCTTAAGCCCGCCGTTGCCCGGTCGGGTCGTTACTCGACGTCGGCGAGAAAGGCCTCGACGCGGTCGGCGAACGCCCGCGGCCGCTCGACCATCGCCAGGTGGGCCGCCTCCGGAACCGCCGCGAGGCTCCCCTCGGGGACCTCCTCGGCGATGTACTCGTGGTACCACGGCGGCGTCAGCTGATCGCGTTCGCCGTAGACGGCGAGGACCGGCACGTCGATCTCCCCGAGGCGATCCCGGACGTCGAACCGGTGGCAGGTCAGAAAGTCCCGGCGGACGACCTTCTGCCCACAGGCTCGCATCTTCGCTTTCGAGCGCTCGACGGCCCGCTCGTCGGGATCGTGAAAGAGCCGGTCGGGGCCGTGGAGGAACTCGAGCGCGCGCTCGAAGTCCTCCTCGAGCCAGTCGAGGAGATCCGAGAGCACGCCCATCCGCGCGCCGGTCCCCGCGAGGACGACCGCGTCGGGGGACCAGTCCGCGCGCTCGACCAGGAGGTGGAGGGCGACGGCGCCGCCCAGCGAACTCCCGACGAGGACGTCCGCGTCGGTCGCTTCCGCGACCGCGAGGGCGTCGTCGGCGTACGCAGAGAGAGTCGTGTAGCCGGGCTCGGCGTCGATATCTTCCGAGTCGCCGTGGCCCGAGAGGTCGAGGGCGGCCGTCGGCCGCTCGGCGAGGCGGCGCTGGGCCGACCAGAGCTCGTGGCTCCCGCCGCTGCCGTGGACGTAGAGCACCGTTTTTCCGTCCTCACTCTCGTCGTGAACGTAGGCGATCCGGCGGCTCCCGGTCGAGGCGGTGTTCATGCGGTCGTGCTAACACTGGACGGGAATCGCCATAAATGCCGGCGCCCGCGTCAGCGATCGGGCATCGTCGAGTGTCGCGTCGACGCCCCCATGTCCGCCCGCCTCGACGGCGAGGGCGCCATCGTCGAGTGCATCGTTCCCCGGGAACGGGGCCGTGAGTCCGAGCCGAGGGGGGTGTCCTCACCCTCCTTTTGCTCGCTCCCGTCGTCGGCCTCGCCTGCCTCTTCCTCGTCGGTGTCCTCCTCGTCCGTCTCGTCGCCCTCCCTGAGTTCGTCGAGGCGTTCCCGTGCCTCGTCGAGTTCGTCGCCGAACCCCTCGAGCTTCGAGCGCATCGCCGACTCGAGCTCCGCCTCGACGAACCCTTCTTCGTCGCCCTCTCCACCGCCGACGGCGTCCCCGACCGCCTCGGCCGCCGACTCCGCGAGCGACTCCTCGGCTTCGTCTTCCCCGTCGGTCTCCTCGCTCTCGCCGTCCGTCTCGTCCTCCCCGAGGGCCCCGATCCGTTCCTCGACTGCCTCCTGGAGCTCCCCGACCTCCGTGGGGAGTTCCTCGTCGTCGGCCTCGGCGACCTTCGCGAGTTTCACCAGCACCCGGAGGTCGCCGATCTGCTCCTCGCGTCCCTGGGCGATCGCCTCGAGCAGGGAGTCGGGTTCGGTGCCGTCCTCGAGCTCGTCGAGCCCGAGCGCCTCGAGGAGGGCGTCGGCGTCCTCGGCTTCGATCAGCTCGTTTGCCTCCTCGGCGATCCCGCCGAGGCCGCTCGCGTCGAGTTCGCCGGGGAGGTCCTCGCTTCCCTCGGGCGCTCCGAGCCCGTCGATCGCGTCCTCGGTCTCCTCTAACAACCGGTTCGCTCGGTCGGCGATCGAGTCGCTCATTGGATCCGTTTGGGTGGGACGGGGTATCAGGTTGGCGCTCGTCCGGCGCTACTCCTCGCTTTCGCTTACCGTCTCGATGATCTCCTCGGTCATCTCCTCGCGGCTCAGGTTCGCCTTCACGTCGATATCCTTGGCGACCGACTGGAGGTCCCGGTAGGACATCACCTCGAGGAAGTCCTCCAGGGTCTCGCGTCTGAGTCCCTCGAGGTCTTCGGGCGCGGGCGTCCCGTCGCCCTCGGCGAGGAGGTCGGGCGTGGCCTCGTCGGCTTTCTCGGTGAGGCCCCCGCTCTCGTCGTCGCCCTCCTCGTCGCCGTCCTCGGCTTCCTCCGTCTCCTCGCCCTCTTCGTCTTCTCGGGCTTCCTCGTCACCGTCGCTCTCCTCGTTGGCGATATCCGGCGTCGCCTCCTCGACCTCGTCGGTCGCTTCCTCGATGGCGCCGTCGACGGCGTCTCCGGCACTCTCCTCGGGGATCGCCGCCCGGACCCCGTCGCCGAGCTCCTCGCTGCCGATCGCCTCGGCCGCGGAGGCGATCGCCTCCCGGCTCGCCAGCCGGGAGACGACGCCGACGATCGCCTCGCGGATCGCGGTTTTGACCTCGCCTGCGATCTCTCCGAACTCCGCGCCCCGCTCTAACCCGGAGTCGATCGTCTCGTGGACCTCCCCGCCGATCGCCTCGCCGAACTCGCGGCCGGCTCGGGCGCCGAACTCGCGGCCGACGGAGGCGCCGAGCGCCCCGGCGTCGACCTGGTCCTTGATCGAGCCGCCGCCCAGCAGCTCGCTCGCGTCCAGTTGCTCGGTCACCTCGTCGGTGACGATCTCGGCGAGGTCGAAGCCGCCGTCGCCCTCGTCGTCGCTCATTGGTCCCACCTCGCGAGAGAGGCGGGAGGGCTACTCGTCGCCCCCCTCATCGCTTCCCTCCTCGTCGTCCTCGCTTTCCGATTCCTCGCCGTCCTCGCTTTCGCCGTCGCTGCCCTCGCTCTCCTCGCTCCCGTCGGACTCCGCCTCGTCACCGTCGTCGTCCGCGAGGAACTCCTCGACCAGCCTGTCGCCGACGGTCCGCCCGACCGCCTCGCCGATCACGCGCCCGAGGGACTCGCCGATCAGGCGGCCGATCGCCGCGCCGGTGTTCTCGGCGTCGTCGAGTTCGCCCTCCCACTGGGTGCCCTCGAGAAGCTCCGCGACGTCGATCGACTCGGCGAGGCGCTCGTAGTCGATCCGGTCGGTGATCGATTCCTCGCTCATTCGCCGTCCTCCTCGTTTCCCTCGTCCTCTTCGCTTCCGTCGGATTCCTCGTTGCTCTCCTCACTTTCCTCGTCCTCGTCGTCACCGAGGGGGCCCGCGTCGGACAACCCGGAGCTCCCGTCGCCGAGCAACTGGTTGACGAGTTCGCGGGCGAGCTGGCCGACGAACTCCTCGATCGGGAGCTCGCTCAGGACGTTCGCCGCGCTCTCGCGGGCCGAGCTTGCCGCCCCCGAGAGGGGTCCCTCACCCTCTTCGCCCTCCTCGTCCTCGCCACCGCCCAGCAGGCCGCCGAGGCCGCCACCGAGCAGGTCGCCGAGACCGCCATCGAGGAGGTCACCGAGGCCGCCGTCGCCGAGCCCCGC
This sequence comes from Saliphagus infecundisoli, assembly GCF_020177375.1. Lineage (GTDB taxonomy): Archaea > Halobacteriota > Halobacteria > Halobacteriales > Natrialbaceae > Saliphagus > Saliphagus infecundisoli. Next base: position 425,176 of record NZ_JAIWHV010000001.1, read on the forward strand.
GACCGCCGACAGCAGGTTGCCGAGCAGGTTGCCGTCGCCCGGACGCGCCGAGAGATCCAGGTTCACGTCGCCCAGATTGACCTCGAGGCCCAGCAGATCGAGGTAGAGCCCGTCCAGGTCGAGGTGAAGCACGCCGGTCGCGTCCTCGTCCTCGTAGACGTCCTCGGGGCTCTGGTCGTGGCCGCCCTCTCCTTCCTCGCTTCCCTCGCTCTCATCGTCTTCGCTCTCCTCTCCGTCCTCGTTTTCCTCGCTCTCATCGTCTTCGCTCTCCTCTCCGTCCTCGTTTTCCTCGCTCTCATCGTCTTCGCTCTCCTCCCCGTCCGCTTCTTCGCTCTCCTCTTCGTCCTCGTCGGCTTCGGGTTCTCCCTCACCCTCCTCGTCGGCCTCTTCTTCTTCGCCGCCGTCGGTCATCAGTCGCCGGGAGTCGTCGCCGGTCGCCTCGAGGACGTCCCGTGCTCTCTCCTCGTCGGTCTCGTCGGATCGCGTACGATCGGCCATAGACACTCGAACGACGGACGGACGAAGGGTGGTAGTTTGGCTTGCATGTGCGCCGCTACGGCCCCGAGCCGGCGATACCGTCCGGTTCGAACGGCTCGTGGCGGACCCGGTACCCCTCCGGGCTCTCCTCGATCCGGTCGACCTCATAGAACGCGATTCGCTGCTCCATCGCTGTCATCACCGGCACGTCGTAGCGTTCGGCTCGGTACTCGAGGTCCTCCCCGTCGGCCCGCCGCTCGGAAACGAACTCCCGGTGGTCCTCGAGGCGGCGCCGGGCGACCGACCGCGAGAGGTCGGCCACCTCGCCGACGTGCTCCTCGAAGGCGGAGACGAACCCCTCCTCGAGCTCGTAGCCGACCGAGTTCCGCCCGGCACAGATCGCCGCCAGCGTCGTCGTTCCGGTCCCCCAGAAGGGGTCGAGGACGGTGTCGCCGTAGGCGGAGTACATACACAGGAGCCGGTAGGGGATCTCGAGGGGGTAGGCCGCCGAGCGGTCCCGGAGCTCGTCTCCCGAAAGGGACTGCAGGCGCCCCCGGACGTCGCTCCAGAGGTCCGAGAACCACCGGTTTCGCTCCTCCCAGAAGTACGCGGCCTCGTATCGCCGCTCGGCTCCGGGTTCGAACGACCGCGACTCGCCACCGTTGCGAAAGACGAGAACGTGCTCGTGTTCCAGGGTGACGTAGGCGTTCGGGGGGACCATCCCACTGCCCATGAACTTCGCGGCGCTGTTCGTCGGCTTTCGCCAGAGGATATCGGGGAGAGGGTCGAACCCCCGGTCGGCGAACGCCTCGACGATCCGCGCGTGGTTCGGATAGACCCGGAACCGGTCGTCTACGGTGCGGGTCGCGTCGCCGACGTTGATACACGCGATGCCCCCATCGACGAGCACCCGGGAGAGCTCGTCCCAGACGCGGTCCAACTGGGCGTGCATCGCTTCGAACGCCCGCTCGGCCTCGCCCGCCTCGAGAGCCGCCCCAACCGCCGGATCGAGCTCCGAGAAGAGGTCGTCCCAAAGCTCGATCATCGGGTACGGCGGCGACGTGACGACGAGTTCGACCGAGTCGTCGGCGAGCGAGAGGTCGCGTGCGTCGCCGACGCGGACGCGGTGGGTCGTCTCCATTCGTCTCCTCGGTTCGCCGTCCGTCCCTTAGCTCCTTCGTCGCGGCTCGAATGTCCTCTCGGGACGGTCGGCGAAGAACACCGACGAGCCGCCGGCTCGCGGGTCGGCGGTCGCGAAAAAGACGAACTCCGCCCGAAGCGCCGGTTACTCGGCCTCTTCTTCCTCGACTTCGGCCTCTTCCTCGTCGTCGTCGGCCTCCTCCTCATCGTCCTCGTCGTCGTCGGTTCCGAAGTCGTCGTCGAAGTCGCCGCCGAACTCGTCGTCCTCGTCTGCGGTCTCGAACTCCTCGATGGGCTCCCACTCGTCGTCTCCCGACTGGAGCTTGCGCCGGATCAGGGCGACGGCCGCGACGAGGCCGAGGCCGACCAGGATCGGCCGGAGCCGGCTGCCGGAGGGCTCCTCGGCGTCCTCTTCTGCGTCCTCACTCCCCTCGTCCTCGCCGCTTACGACGTCGTCGATCACGTCGGGCTCCTCGAAGTCGTCGATCGGAACGTCCTCGGCGTCGATGTCGACGTCGCGGGCCCCGAGCAGGTAGCCCGCGGCAGCGCCCAGCCCGAGGAGGGCGCCGGCCATCGGGACCGTCCGCGAGGGGTCTTTCTTCCCCTCGCCCGCCTCGTCGATGGCGTCGAGGATCGGCTCGCGCATCGGGGTCTCCAGGCCGACGGTCACGGCTTCTTTGACGACACGTTCCGCGAGGGGTTGTGCTTCGTCTTCGTCTGCGGGCATGTCTCACCAGAGAACGTCCCCACTGATAGGTCTGTCCAATATTGATATCGTGTCTTTTCGAAGCGTAAAATTCCTTGGCGGCGCGCTGACGCCCTCTCGGCGGCGGTTCGATGTGGGTCGTCGTTCGTCGAGAGCGGGTTCGACGCCCTTCGCTGGCGCGGTGGTCCCGGCCTATAGAGCGACCCCGATCCCGAGGTCGCCGGCCGCCGCGAACCCCCGGAAGCCGTAGCCAAAGAGGAGCGTCGCCGGGATCGCCCCCGCCAGCGCCGCCCGTATGCGGGAGGTGTCGTGGATGACGACGAGCCCGAGGACGAGAAGCGCCGCACCCCACGTCGTACAGAGGAGCCGAAGCGCGGGCACCGGGACCCCCGCGAGCGCACAGGGCGCGGCCGCGTAGCCGATCACCTGCACGGTCTGGCTGATCCCCGCCCGATCGGGGACGAGGACCATCAGACAGAGCGTCTGGATCGCCGCGATGGCGTGGAGAGCGAGGGGAGCGACCAGCAGGACCACCAGTCCGAGCCAGAACGCCGCGGCCAGCGCCGGGGCGACCCCGAGATCTGGATAGGCTCCCGGCTCCAGGGCGTAGCGGGTCGCCTCCGCACAGAAGACGACGACCACGAAGAAGACGAGTCCGGGCGCCTGATCGCCCGGGGCGACCCCGGCCTCGAAGAACCGCCGCGGGCGAACGAGCACCTCGAGCCAGGCGCGCGCGATCGCCCGTGGACCCCGCTCCCGGCCGCCCTCGGGCTCCTCGATCCAGGTCGTCATTCGTGGCGAACTCGGGATGGCGGCCTCAAGCGTCTGCCGATTCGGGTTCATACTACGGCGATACGTCTTTCAAGGTTCTCGGCGCCCCGTATTGCCGAGAATCTTCACGTAGTTACAGCCAGCAGTATCACCTCCCGCGGGCGCCGACGTTCTGCTCGCTCTCGAAGGAGTCCGGGTCGGGCTCGATCCGGGCGTACTGGACGGCGTGGCGGCCGAGCGTCGCGACGCGCTCTTCTAACTTCTCGTCTACGAACTCGCCGTCCTCGAAGGCGGTCCGGGCCGTCGGGATCGCGGCCTGATGGGGGATCACCCAGGCGTTCAGCGACCGACAGACCGACCGCAGATGTTCGAGGGTCGTCACCGGAAACGAGCCGCCGGCGACCGCCAGCAGCCCCACGGTCTTGTCCTCGAACTCGTCGAACCCACAGTAGTCCAGTGCGGTCTTCAGCGGTGAGGAATAGGAGCCGTGGTACATCGGCGACCCGAGCAGGATCGCGTCCGCATCCCGAAGCCGGGCGGCGACCTCCCCGGCGTCCCCGGCCTCCGAGCGATCGACGTCGGCGTCGAACGTCGGCACCTCGAGCTCCCGGAGGTCAATGAAGTCGGTCTCGGCGCCGCCACGGCCGGCTTCCTCCAGGGCTCGCGAGAGCGCGAGGGCGGTGTAGCTCTCCTCCCGTAAACTGCCACAGAGGCCGGCGACCCGGATCGGCTCCTCGCCGCCGTCGGCTTCGACGCGGGTCCGTCCCTCCGACTGCGTCGGGTTCATGCTCCCTTCGTTGGCGGGCCGGGCCAAAAGGATACTGTCGGCGCCCAGGCGCCCTCGTTTCTCGGCCGACGCGTGGCGTCCAAAAATCTATATTTTTGATACGTGGGCGCGATGGCCGTCTCATGTCGGCCGCTCGCTCTGAGGAGGGGATCCCGCCCCGGTACGGGATCGGCACGTTCCTCGTCGTGCTCGTAGCCCTCGCGTGCGCGGTCCTGGTCGGCCAGTCGTTTCTCCGGCTCCGGACCGTCCTCGCGGTCGCCGCCCTCGGTCTCCTCTCGGTCGTGGTCTCCCTGTTCTACAGGTTGGTGGTCGCAGTCGAGCGGATCGCGTACGAACCGTAATTCCCCCGCTCTCCCTTCGAGGGTCCGATCTACCGCCGGAGGCGCGCGACCGTCCCACCCTCCCGGTTCTCGATCTCGACCAGTTCGTCCTCCGAGAGGTCCGCCAGGATCCCCTGCAGCCATTCCTTGCCGTATTCGCCCTCCGGCGCGTAGTCGATCCGGATCCGGTGGCCGAGGTCGTCGATCGGGAGATCGTCGTACTCTCGGAGCGTCGAGAGCACCCGTCCGCGGAACTGCCGGCGGCTCCCCTCGAACGCCGGCTGGGTGGGGACGTCCGGCGCCGTAAAGTCACCGGTCGCGTAGGCGTCACACCATCGGCGCCAGGGACAGCCCGACTCCTCGCAGCGGGGGGTCTGGGTGCAGGCCACGCCGCCGAGTTCCATGATCGCGTTGTTCCAGACCTGCGACTCGCCCTCGGGCATCAGTTCGGACGCGGCGTCCTCGAAGGCGGCGTCGTCGTCGGGCACCGAGAACGCCCGATAGAGCACCCGCTTGACGTTCGTATCGACGACGGCGTCGCCGTTGTCGAACGCGAAACTCGCGACGGCGTTGCCGGTGTAGGGCCCGACGCCCATGAGTTCCTGCAGGCCGTCCGGACTCCTGGGAAACTCCCCTCCGAACTCCTCTTCTACCTGTCGGGCGGCCTCGTGGAGGTACTTCGCGCGGTTGTTGTACCCCAGGCTGTGATCGGTCCAGAACCCCACGACGGCGGATCGGTCGGCGGCCGCCAACTCCGCCGTGGTGGGCCACCGCTCTATGAACTCCGCCCAGGCCTCCTCGACCCGGCCGATCTGGGTCTGCTGGCTCATCACCTCGCTGACGAGGATCGCGTAGGGGTCGTCCGTCTCCCGCCAGGGGAACTCGCGGTGGTCTGCCTCGTACCACTCGATCAGGGCAGTTCGGACCGCCTCGCGATCGACGTCGGCGAACGGCTCGGGCTCCCCCGCCGCATCCGTACCCTCGCTCATCGCTCGCCCTAACGAACCCCGCCGTTTACCGCTACCGGTTCGGCCGGCGGCGACGAAAGGCCTATACTCCGGGCTCGTCACCCCTCCCTATGAGCTTAGAGGAGTTGAACGACGACGTCTCTACCACCTACTCCGATCTCGGCGACGAACTCTCGATATCGCTCGACCGCGAGACCAGAAACGAACTCGCCCTCCTCTCGTCGGCCCTGGGACCCGACGAGAGCGACGAACTCGTCCGGCGGGCGATCCACATGCTGTTCCAGTCGGCCGTCGAGACCGGGAACCTCGACTTTCACCTCCGGTCGGGCTACGACGTCACCTACGACGAGTACCTCTCGGGGATGACCTACGAGGAGATGACCGGCGGCGACCAGTATCCCGCGATGGACGACGAACGGCGCTACCAGTTCTAGGCTTCCCGCTTCTCGCGCTCGTTCTCGGTGCCGTCTTCGCGCCCGATGACGACGGTGTTCTCGACTAACGCCTCGTGGCCCCGCCGGAGGCGTTCGGACAGCGCCTGGTGGGAGACGTCCATTTCCTCGGCGAGTTCGGTCATCGAGGTGTCCCTAGGGATCTCGTAATACCCTCTCTCGAAGGCCGAAAGCAGGGTGTCCTGCTGGCTGTCGGTCAGGCCGAAGCGGCCCTTTCGGCCGTCATCGACGTTGTAGATCGTGTAGATGTCCATCCGCAGGCCCTGGTCCTCGCAGTAGTCGTGGGTCCGCGAGAGGGCGTCCCGGGTCGGAAACAGGATGCGGAGCGTCCAGTCGTCGCCGTTGCCCTGTGCGGAAAGGATCGCCCCGTCCTCCTCGACCAGGATCTGCACCAGGGTGTCGATCTGATCGACCCACTCCATCCGGTACAGTCGTTCTTCCTCCAGATCAGCGAGCCGGTCGAACTCCTCGACGCTGTCGTCGTCTTCCAGTACGGACTCGATCTCGCCGACGCTCGGCCCGTCGATCCAGACGTAGGGCATGACGTGATCCGTGTCGTGAGCGACGACCCGCTCGATCTCGTACTGGAGGTCCTCGAACCGCGCTGCGGTCTGGCTCAGTGCGAACTCCTCGGCTGCCAGTCCGATCTCGACGACCGTTCCTCCCATGGCCGGGGCGTCGGCTTGCGTGCGTAAGTACCCTGCTCTTTCCGATCGTCTCACCGCGGCCGGACGCCCGTTCCCGGCCGCTCCGCCTCGAGGTCGATCCGTCCGCCCTCCATCGGGACCCCCTCGTATGGGTCGTCGGCGAGCAGCAGGGAGCCGTCGAGGTCGGCATAGTCCAGCAGGGGTGCGAGCTGACACGCCGCCGCGATCGAGGCGTTCGACTCGGTCATACAGCCGGCCATTACTTCGAGCCCGTGGGCGCGGGCGGCGTGAATCATCCGGAACGCCTCCCGGAGCCCGCCACACTTCATCAGCTTGATGTTCGCGACGTCGCATCGCCCCGCGACCCGCGGAACGTCGGCGAGGGTGACACAGGACTCGTCGGCGGCGATCGGTAGCGCCGACCGCTCGTAGACGAAGCGGAGGCCCTCGGGGTCTTCGGCCGGAACGGGCTGTTCGACGAACGCGACGTCTTCGTCCGCGAGCCGGTCGATCTTCCGGACGGCCTCCCGGGGAGTCCAGGCCTCGTTTGCGTCCACGGTGAGGGTCGCGTCGGGAGCGACGTCCCGGACCGTCCGGACGATCTCCCCGTCGCGGTCGGTGCCGAGTTTGACTTTCAACCTGCCGTGGCCCCGCTCGATGGCGGTCTCGGCTTTCTCGCGCATCCGCTCGGCGTCGTCGATCCCGATGGTGTAGGAGGTCTCGACGGTCTCCGTCGGGTCGAGTCCCCAGTAGCGATGGAGCGGGAGGTCGAGGCGCTTTGCGACGAGGTCGTGGCAGGCGATGCTCACCGCACAGCGGGCCGCGGGATTCCCCGCAACGGTCTCGCGCATCCGGCGTTCGATCCGCGCGAGTTGGTGGGGATCGCCGACGTCCTCGACGGCCGCGAGCAGGTCGGGGAGCACCGCCGCGACGGTGGCGACGGTCTCGCCGTAGTGAGTCGAGGGGGCGCCGGCACCGATCCCTACCGTCCCGTCCCCGTCGGTGATCCGGACGACGACGGTCTCCGCGGTCGTCTGGGTCCCCCGGGCGATCGTAAAGGGGTACTCGAGCGGGAGGGCCACTCGCTCGAACTCCGTCTCGAGGCTCACAGCACCGCCTCCAGCAGGTCGGCGGCGTCCCGGCGGATGGGGTCGGTCGCTGGGGCGTCGAGTTCGGCCTCGTAGGCCGCGATGGCCTCGCCGGCCGCGCCCTCCTCGAGGCCGGCGGTGTTCAGCGTGCCGGCGACGACGGGGGCCGGCGCGACGGGGGCGGCGAGCGATTCGTAGAGATCCACGTACTCCGATATCGGCGGAAGCTCGAATGATTCGTAGCCGTGGATCGCTTCCCGGCCGGCCTCGTGACAGAGCACCAGCAGATCGGGCGCGGCGCCGTGGAGGATGCCACAGGTGACCGCCGAATAGGCGGGGTGGACGATGCTGCCCTGGCCCTCGACGAAGAGGTAGTCGTACTCCCCGCCTCGCTCGACGACCATCTCTTCGACGGCGCCCGCGGTGAAGTCGCTGACGACGCGGTCGACCGGATTCCCCCAGCCCTCGATCATGATCCCGGTCTGGCCGGTCGGGATCACGCAGGCGTCGTGGCCCGCCTCCCGGGCGGCGCGGGCGAGTTCCATCGTGGCCGTCATCTTCCCGACCGAGCAGTCGGTACCGACCGTCAGAACGACCTCGGCGTCGACCTCGCCCGCGATCCCCTCCGCGACCGAGAGGTCCTCGGGGGGTTTGCGGACGTCCCACAGGTCGGCGCCGTACTCCGCGGCGAGGGCCGCGAACTCCTCGTCGTCGGCGAGGAAGTAGTGGAGCCCGGAGATCACGTCACAGCCCCGCTCGAGGGCGGCGCGGACGTCCCCGCGCCAGCTCTCCTCGAACCCGCCGCCGATCGGCGAGATCCCGATCAGGAGGGCGTCGGCCGCGGGGACCTCGTCCATGCCCGCGACGATCGGGGCGTCCCGTACGTCGCCCGCCAGGTGGTCTTTGACCCGCTCGCCCGCCCGGTCGCGGTCGATGACGGCGACGACGTTCCGGTCGCCGTAGCGGAGCACTCCGGTGGCGGTCTTCGCCAGGTCGGGGAACTTCTCGTGTGCGAGGATCGCGACGTCCATGGCGGGCTATCGTCGGTTCCCGGGGTAAACGTAGCGGTCGGATCAGCCGGCGCCGTAGGCCACGAGCTGTCGGGCCCGCTCGCGCCGCGCGAGCAGGACCTCCCGGAGCTGTGGGGGATTTCTGATCCGCGAGTCCTCGAGGAGCGCCTCGGGGATCTCGAGGGTGTTCGCCGGGACGGCCTCGTCCCCGTGGACCCGGAAGTGGGTCGCGTCGAGTTTCATCACGACCGGGGTGTCGAGGGGCTCGACGCCCTCGCCGGTCGCGTACAGCTCCCGGTTGACGCGTTCGTGCTGGCCGTCGTCCATCAGGACGCGGTCGCCGTCGGTCGGCGTCACGTAGAGACGGCCGAGATAGTAGCCTCCCGAAAAGGCCTCGAACATGATATCAGTACCCATGGGTCGAAGTAACATAACAGTTGGCCGGACGAGTTAAGCCCGAGCGCTATCAGCGTCCTTTCGGCCGCCACCGCCGCCGGCCCCGGTTCGACGACTGCTACTCGCCGTCCCGCCTGCCGTCAGCCGCCGAACGCGTCTCAAACGGTCGGGCGACACAACGGTCGTGAACGGTTCGAACGGAGCGAAAGGGGCGACTGAGACGGGTAAACGATCCGAACGGAACTCCGGGTTTTTTACATTGGGCGACATGATCGCGACCGATGACCACGATCCGCTCCGCTCTTCTCGTCTTGGCCGTCCTGAGCGTGGTCGTCGCCAGTGCGGGTTCGATCGCCGTCGCCGACGGTGACGACGGGACCGACGAGCCGGCCGGCGCCGAGCGCCCGATGGGAACCGAACTCTCGACGTTCCTGCAGTCGAGTACGGCCGACGCCGGCGCGGCGGTCACGACCGGCATGTTCCTCGCCGGCTACGAGAACGGCGACGCCGACCGCCGCGAGGCCGCCGTCGCCGAACGAACGGCCGAACTCGAGGCGAAGCTCTCGACGCTCCGGGACGAACACGACCGGCTCTCCGATCGCACCAACGCCTCCTCGATCGCCGACCGGCCCGAGGCCGCCTCGCTCGCCTACACCGCGCAGTTGACCCGCCTCGAGGCCGAAATCGAGACCCTCGAGCGAGCGATCGACGAGCTCGCGCCCCGGGCCGACGAGGTCGGCATCGAAAGCGAGAGCGTCGCGGAGCTTCGGACGGGGGCGGCGGAGTTGGCCGAGTCGAACCGTACGGACGCCGGGATCGCGACTGGAACGTCCTGATTCCTGTCGGATCGCTGTCGGTCAGACACCCTTTTGAGCGCCCGGCTCCTACCGTCCACCGATGGACTCTGCGGCGCTTCTGGACCTTCTGGGCAACGAGAACCGCCGCCGGATCCTCCGACTGCTAGCGCACAAACCCTGTTATGTCACCGAGATATCCGATTACCTCGGCGTGAGCCCGAAGGCGGTGATCGAACACCTCCGGAAGCTAGAGGAGGCAGGGTTAGTCGAGAGCCGCACCGACGACCAGCGCCGCAAATATTTCCACATCGCCCGCAACGTCCGCCTCGAGGTCAGCGTCTCGCCGTACGGCTTCGGCGCGAAAAGCGCCTACCCATCGAACAACAGCTTCGACATTACCACCTGTCGGCACCTCTCGCTGGACGTCTCCTACGACGATTCGAGCGAACTCGACGAACTCCTCCGGGCCCTGGAGGACCTAGAGGGGCTCGAAAACGAGCTTTCGCTGGCCCAGCGGTGGGTCCAGGGCCGGCTCTGTGACGTCCTCGATCGCATCTCCGAGCACGTCGGCACCGGACCCGAGAGCCGGATCTATGCCGACGTGCTCGCGAGCATCCGCGAGGAGCCAAAGGGAGTGGGAACGCTCAGCGACCAGGTCGACGCCCCGCGGGAGGTCATCGGCGAGCTCCTCGAGGAGATGGCCGACGAGGGGATCGTCCGGCGCTCGGAGCGGGGCTGGGAGCTGGCGACCGGCGAGGCGGAAGCCGAGACCCCCCCGACCGACTGATCGTCATCGGTCACTCGCTTTCGATTGCCGCCCGAAGCCCCCGTGTCGCGCCCTCGGGATCCGAGCTGGCGGCGATGGCGCCGACGACGGCGACGCCGGCGGCGCCGGCCTCGACGACGCTCCCGGCGTTGTCGGCCGTGATCCCGCCGATCCCGACGACGGGGATCGACGTCGCCTCCGCGATCGCCGCGATCCGTTCGGGGCCGATCCCGTCCTTGCGGTCGGCGACGTCCTTCGAGTCGGTGCCGTAGACCGCGCCGACGCCGAGGTAGTCCGCGCCCGCCTCCTCCGCGCGCCTCGCTTCCGGGGCCGTCGAGGCCGAACAACCGACGATCCGGTCGGGGCCGACCAGCTCGCGGGCGACGGGGACGGGGAGGTCCGACTGGCCGACGTGGACGCCGTCGGCGTCGATCGCCCGCGCGAGGTCAGCACGGTCGTTGACGATCAGGGGGACGTCCGCCTCGCGAGTGAGCTCCCGGAGCTGCCGGCCGAGTTCGTAGCGGTCGACGGCCGCCGTCCCCTTCTCGCGGAGCTGGACGGCGTCGATGCCGCCGGAGAGCGCGCGGCGGACGACCTCCGGCGTGGAGCGATCCGAGACCGATTCCTGGGTGACGAGGTAGGTCGTCCAGGTGTCGGGTGGTGTCTGCGTCATGACTGTGGGGTCGGCGGTCGGCCTACGACCCTCCGATTCCCAGCCGGGAGCGAGCGAGCCGCCCGAGGTAGTAGCCGGTGAGACAGACCATGAGGCCCGTCGAGAACCCGACGGCGGCCATCGATTCGCCCGACCCGGCGGCCAGTAAGGCGTGGTTGAACAGCGCCGAGATGCCGCCGATGGCGATCCCGGCGGTCACGACCTCCGCGTACAGGCGCCGCGGGGCGAGGGCGCCGATCGTTACCGCGACCGCGGCCAGCCCGGTGAGCCGTCCGGCCGGGAGCGTCATTCCCCCGAGGAGGATGCCCGCGCCGACCGCGAGGGCGATCCCGACGGTCGCACGCAGCGAGAAGTAGCTCTCTGCCCCCGGCATCGAGGGCATCGCGGACAGCGACGCGAGCCAGGACTCGCCGTCCGAACTCCCGCCGGCGGTCGATTCCGTTCGGTCGCTCATGGTGGTGGCGTGGTCGGCGGGCCCTATGGGTCTTTGGCTCGCGGGCGGGGCCGAACGGATGGCTTGAAGTCCGGCGGGCCCGACCCTCCAGGCATGAATCCAGGCGACCGAGTTCGTGCCGACCGCGGGGACCGAACCTACGAGGGGGTGGTGCTTCCCTCCAGCACCGACGCCCACCTCGTCGTCAAACTCGACGGCGGTTACAACGTCGGCATCGACCGGGAGGCCGCGTCGGTCGACGTGCTGGCGGAGGGCGTCCACGATATCGGGGAGGCCCGGGACGCGGAGGGCGAGCGTTCGGCCGTCGAGTTCGACGACGAGCTGCCGACGATCGCGCTGATCTCGACGGGGGGAACGATCGCCTCGACGGTCGATTACCGGACCGGCGCCGTCACCGCCCGCTTCGACGCCGAGGACGTCCTCCGGGCGGTGCCCGACCTGGCGGGCCGGGCGAACTACCGCGGCCGGGTCGTCGCGAACATCCTGAGCGAGAACATGGAGGTCCCGATCTGGCAGGAGCTCGCGAGCGCGGTCTCCGAGGAGATCGAGGCCGGCGCCGACGGCGTCGTCATCATGCACGGCACGGACACGATGCAGTTCTCCGCGTCGGCGCTTTCCTTCATGCTCGAGACGCCGGTCCCGATCGTCTTCACCGGCTCCCAGCGCTCGGCCGACCGCCCGTCCTCGGACAACGTGATGAACGCGGTCTGTGCGGTCGAGGCCGCCAAAGCCGACTGCGCGGAGGTGCTGGTCTGTATGCACGCCACCGGGAGCGACGACCGCTGTGCGCTCCACCGGGGGACCCGCGTCCGGAAGAACCACACGTCGCGCCGGGCGGCCTTCGAGACCGTCGGAAGCGGCCCGCTGGGAACCATCGATTACGACACCGAGGAGGCGGTCTTCCACCGCGATCACCAACGACGAAACGAATCGGAACTCGCCCTCTCGCCCGCACTCGCCGACGACGTCGACCTCCTCAAGTTCACTCCCGGGATGGACCCCGCGCTCCTCGACGCGATGGCGGGGAAGTCGGGAGTCGTCATCGAGGGCACGGGATTGGGTCACGTCCACACCGACCTCATCCCGCGGATCGAGGAACTGGTCGACGACGGGACGACGGTCGTCATGACGAGCCAGTGTCTCGACGGTCGGGTCTGCGATCGGGTCTACGACACCGGCCGAGACCTGCTCGATGCGGGCGTGATCGAGGCCGGCGACACCCTCCCCGGGACGGCGAAGGTCAAGCTGATGTGGGCGTTAGCGAACGCCGACGATCCCGCCGAGGCGATGGAGACCTCGCTTTCGGGCGAACTCCGCCGGCGGTCGACTCCGTGGGCATGAGCGTCTCGGACGTGCGGATCCGTCGGGCGACCCACGACGACTACGACGCCGTCGTCGCGATGGTCGAGGACGTCTGGGCCGATCGGGGCGGCGACTACCTCCCCGAGATCTACCACGACTGGCTCGAGGAGGAGGGCGCAGAGGACACGAAGACATTCGTCGCGGAGGTCGGCGACGACGTCGCGGGGATCGTCCAGGCCGTACTGGTCGGCCCGGAGGAAGCCTGGTTCCAGACGATGCGGGTCGACGCCGACTACCGCAGGCAGGGGATAAGCGGCCGGCTCAACCGCGCCTCCTTCGACTGGGCGCGCGACCGGGGAGCGACCGTCGGTCGGGTCATGATCTTCTCGTGGAACGTCGCCTCGCTCGCCGCCGCGCGCTCGAGCGGGTTCGAGCCGATCACGGAGTTCCGGTGGGCCCACCCGGAGCCCGACCCCGACGCGGCGATCCCCGAGGGGTACGACGTTCTCGAAAAGCCCGCGGCGGCGTGGCGCTACTGGACCGATAGCCCCGCCCGCGAACACCTCCGGGGGCTCGGGCTGGCCCCCGAGGAGAGCTGGGCACTCCGGGAGCTCACCCGCGAGGACCTGACGGAACTGCCGGCGCTCGCGGTCGCCGACGGCGACGGCCTCCGGGGCTCGGCCTACCGGAGCCGGGTCGACGAACGGACCGGCGACGACGGCGAGGTCCGGACCCGGGCGGAGTACGCCGGCGCGGCCTGGGCCGACCTCGAGGGCGCCCGCGCGCTGTTCGGGGCGATCGCCCGGGACGCCGCCGCGGTCGGCGCCAGCGAGGTCCGGGTCTGTCTCCCCGAGACCGCCGAGACGGTGAGCGACGCCGCCTCCGTCGCCGGCGCGGTCAGCGAGGAGCCCGACTTCGTCCTCGGGATCGACCTCACTCGGTAGACGGGACGCGATTCGCTTCGTTCCCACCCTCCTCGGACGGCCCCGATCCATCACTGTTCGGCGTCGCGCTTTTCCGTCCGGCGTCCTCCCCGGTATTCAAGGGGGAAACTCCGCGGAAGCTATCACGGGGCATCCCCAAGCCAATACGTATCATGAACACGGCCTCGACGCGGTTCGAACGGGCGGCGACCGGGATCGTCGTCGCGGCGACGTGGATCGCCGCGTCGTTCGTCGTCTCGCCGCTCGTCGGCGGCTTTGCGGTCGTGACCGTCGCCGAGGCGGTCATCGTTCGCTCGCCGGGCTGGCTGTCGTCGTCGGCGATCGGCCTCCTCGGCTTTGCCGCCCAGCCGGCGCTGGTCGCCGGCGTCGTCGCTGCGGTTCTCGCCGCGGCCGCGATTGCGGAGATCGTCCGACCGCGGGCGCCCGACGTGCTCACCCCGGCGTACGCCGTCGCCGTCGCCGTCGCGACGGCGTGGCTGTTTCTCGCGACCGGCGGCGGCCTCTCGATCGGGGTCGCCGTCGCGTTCGTCGTCGCGGTCGGCGCGCCGTATCTCGCGGCACAGTACCTGACGCGCCCGCCGGCACCGCCGAACCGCAGACGGTTCCTCCGCCGGATCGGCGGGGTCGTGGCCGCCGGGGCGGTCTCGGCCGCCGGGCTCCGCGCGCTGTTCTCCCGGTTCGAGTCTGAAGGCGGCGATCGGGCCGGCGAGCCCCTGTCACGGTCGATCTCGCCACCCTCCGGCGACCCCGCCTTCGACTTCGAGGGGATGCCGGCCGCCGTCACGCCTCCCCGGAACCACTACACCATCGACATCAGCGTCGACGACCCCGACATCGACCCGGAATCGTGGAGCCTCGGGATCGACGGCGCGGTCGAGGAGCCATACGAACTGGGCTACGAGGAGCTACGCGGCCACGACGACAGCGTCGAGCAGACCACGACGCTGATCTGTATCTCGAACCCGGTCGGGGGCGACCTGATCGGGACCGCCCACTGGACCGGCGTCCCGCTGTCGTCGCTTGTCAAGGCGGCCGAGCCGGCGGAGGGGGCGGTCGATCTCGTGACCCACGCCGCCGACGGCTACAGCGAGGCGATCCCGCTCGAGCTCGTCGAGCGCGAGGACGTCCTGATCGCCTACGGGATGGGCGAGCAGGCGCTCCCGCGGAGCCACGGGTTCCCGGCGCGCCTGCTCGTCCCGGGCCGCTACGGGATGAAGATGACCAAGTGGATCACCCGGATCGAGGTCGCCGAGGCCGAACACGAGGCCTACTGGGAGCAACGCGACTGGAACGAGCGGGCGATCGCCAACACGATGTCGTACGTCCGCGCCGCCACGCGCGAGGGCGACCGGGTCACGGTCGGCGGCGTCGCCTTCGGCGGGCTCGAGACGGGCGTCGAGGAGATCGCCGGGGTCGAGGTCAGCGTCGACGGCGGCGAGACCTGGAACGAGGGCGAGTTGGAGGCCCAACTGGGCCCCCACGCGTGGCGGCGGTGGCGATACGCGTTCGACGCGCCCGAGGGCTCGGAGTTCGAGGTGGTCGTCCGCGCGATCGAGGCCGACGGCACCGTCCAGACCGACGAGGAGGCGGATACGCTCCCCGACGGGGCGACGGGATGGCATCGCGAGACCGTACAGGTCTGACCGCCCGCGGGAGCCCGCCAACATGGGTGAGGACTATGGGCCCCGCGACCGATCGTCCGCCATGGGCTATCACGTCATCGACCCGGACGACCTCGATCCGCTCCCGGACCGCCCCTCGTCGGCGCGTTCGATCACCGACGCCGCGGGCCTGGACAACGTCGGCATCCGGCGCTACGACGCCGAGCCGGGCGAACAGCTCCCGCTTGCCTACCACGTCCACGGGGAACAGGAGGAAGTCTTCTACGTCCTCGAGGGGACCCTCCACGTCGAGACCCCCGAGCGGGAGTTCGTCGTCGGACGCGGGGAGGCGTTCGTCGCCGACCCGGGGAGCCCCCATCGGGCGCACAACCCGGCGGGCGCCGACGCTCCCGTCTCGGTCCTCGCGGTCGGCGCGCCGGCGGTCGACGACGCCGAACCGTACGACCCCTAACCTCTCGCCCGACTACGCCAGTCGCGAGAACGCGAGGTTGCCCGAGATGTTCTCGACGTAGATCTCGACGACGTCGCCCTCCTCGGCGCCGGGGACGAAGATCGTGTACTCGCCTTTCTCGGCGACGCCGTCGCCTTTCCGTCCCGTCCCGGTGATCTCGACGGTGTACGTCTTCCCTTCCTCGACGGCCTCCTTCTGCTGTTGTTGCTGGCCGCCCGACCGGCCCTTCGTGACGGGTCGGAAGGCCCCACAGGCGTCACACCGTAACATAGGGGTGCGGTCCTCCCGGACGAGGCGGGTGTCGGGGAGGCCACACTCCGAACAGAGGACGTACTCCTCGACGTAGGCGTCGATCGCCGCGCCGAACTCGGTGCCAGAAAAGGAGCCGTTGTAGCGGGCCCGTCCGTCGGCGAACTTCCCGCTGGTCCCCAGTTCGCGCTGGACGAACCGGTGGACGTGTTCGGCTTCCCGCGAGAGCACGTCGGCGATCTCCCCCAGGTTGGTAAACCGGGTAAAGGCGCCGTCTTTCTGTGCGGTCGGGTCGGGGATGTCGAGACGCTCCTGGTCCCCGCCGATGTCGGGGACCTCCTCCATCGCACGGTCGAGACTCGAGCTATAATCCATACCCTTAGTGGGGGTCGGCGACGTAAATCCGTTCTGCTCTCGTCCTCAGTGCTGGTCGCCGCCCGCGTCCGACAGCGACCCCTGACTCTCCTCCTCTATGCTCTCGAGGTCGCGTTCGGGGTTCGCTTCCGCCGGACCGCCGGCCTCGCCGGTGATCTCGCCATGGACGGCCTCGCGGGCCTCCTCGGGGGTCTCGAACTCCTCGTTTGCCAGCCGGTCGAAGACGCTTCCCAGCGACTCGGTCTCGTTGGGCAGGTCGATCGGATCGTTGGCGTACTCGACCGCCAGCTCCTCGCCCGTGACGGGGTACTCCAGGCCGCCGAGGTGGGATTCGACCTCCTCCAACACCGCCTCGGTCCGGTCGGCACGTTCGGACTTCCGTGCCTCCGCTCGATCCTGGGCGCGGTCGCGGCTGGGTCCGTCGCTCATGGCCGACGGTACGGCGGCCGGCCCGAAAAACGGGCTGCCGGCGAACGCGGGGCTCGTGGGGGTCGGCGACGGGACCTCCAGCGGCGGGGCCTCCCGGTCGGAGGAATCCACGACGGACTTATCATGAGCTATTAACTAGTAACACACATGACCCGGACGCACGCCTGGATCGCGGCGATCGCGCTCGGCATCGGCGTCGCCGGAGTTGCCTTCCTGACCGCCGGCGCCCCTCTGCTGGCCGTCTACGCCGGAGGGTTCTTGGGCGATCGGGGCGGGACTGGCCGTTCACAACGCGGACTCGATCCCGGGATTGCTACGGAGCGATTCCGACTGGGGATCGGGCCCGCGGCTCTGGTCGGGCGCGTTCGGCGGGCTGTCGGCGCTCGCCGTGACCGGCCTGATGGTGCCCCAGGTGCCCGTAGCCGTCGATCTCGCGTTCGTCCTGGGGCTGTTCGTCGTCGGCGTCTCGGTGACGATGGCGAACGTCGGCACCGGCCTCGCGCTCGCACTCGCCGAGTAGTCGTCGGCCGGCGGAACTACTGGAAGGAGAACTTCTCGGCCGCGGTCGCCATGTCCTTGTCGCCCCGTCCCGAGAGGTTGACGAGGATCGTGTCGTGGGCTCCTTCCTCGGCGAGTTCGATCGCCCGCGCGACCGCGTGGCTCGACTCCAGTGCCGGGATGATCCCCTCGGTCTCGGCCAGTTCCCGGAACGCCGCCAGCGCCGCCTCGTCGGTGACTCCGGTGTACTCACACCGCCCGACGGCCCGGAACATCGCGTGCTCGGGGCCGACGCCCGGGTAGTCCAGTCCCGCCGACACCGAGTGGACCTCGACGTCGTCGTCGATGACCCGGGTTCGCATCCCGTGGATCGTGCCGTCCTCGCCCCGCGCGAGGGGCGCGGCGTGGCGATCCGACTCGCTTCCCTCGCCGCCGCCCTCGGCGCCGTAGAAGTCGACGGGATCGTCCCGGAAGGCGTGAAAGAGGCCGATGGCGTTCGAGCCGCCGCCGACGCAGGCCACGGCGGCGTCGGGCAATTCACCTACTCGCTCGCGGAACTGTTCTCTGGCCTCCCGGCCGATCACGCTCTGGAAGTCCCGGACCATCCGCGGGAACGGGTCGGGGCCGACGACGCTGCCCACGAGGTAGTGAGTGGAGTCGACGTTCTCGGCGAAGTCCTCCAGGGCGGCGTCGACCGCATCCGCGAGCCCCGCGCCCCCGCGAGTGACCTCGGTTACGTCCGCGCCCATCAGGCGCATCCGGAAGACGTTCATCTCCTGGCGGGCGACGTCCTTCTCGCCCATGTAGATCTCCGTCTCCAGGCCCAGCAGGGCGCCGACCATCGCGGTCGCGACCCCGTGCTGGCCGGCGCCGGTTTCGGCGATCAGGCGCTCTCGGCCCGCCCGTTTGGCGAGCAGCGCCTGGCCCAGGCAGTTGTTGATCTTGTGGGCGCCGCCGTGGAGGAGGTCCTCGCGCTTGAGGTAGATCTCCGCTCCGTAGCGCTCGCTCAGGTTCGCCGCGTGGTACAGCGGGGTCGGTCGGCCCGCGAAGTCCTCCAAGTATCCCCTGAGTTCGGTCTGGAACGCCTCGCTGTCGCCGACCTCGTCGTAGGCGGCCGCGAGCGTCGCGAGCGGTTCGAAAAGTGGCTCGGGAACGTGTCGGCCGCCGTAACCCTCGAACTCTCCCTCGGACATGCCCGGAGAAGGGGAGCCGACCGTCATAAATCCGCCCGCTACTCCTCGATCAACTCGACGACGTAGCCGTCGGGATCGGCGACGAACGCGACCCGAACGTCTCCGAACTCCGTGGGCTCTTCCTTTAGCTCCCCGCCGTAGTCGGCGACGAGTCGATCGACGGCGTCGTCGATATCGTCGACGGCGATCGCGGTGTGATCGAACCCCTCCTTCGGGCTCGGGCCCGCGGAGACCCCCTCGCCGTACTTGAACTGGATCTCGGTGTCGCTCTCGCCGGCCAGGAAGTAGTTCGTGACGCCGTTTCGCTCGAACTCCCGGCTGCGCTCCAAGCCCAGACCCTCGGTGTAGAACGCTTTCATCGCCTCGACGTCGTCGACCCGGATCGCCGCGTGCAGGACGTCCATGCGGGCCGCTCGCCCGGGGCTCTCAAAAGCCTGCCGGCTACGAACGCTCCTTGTACCGGGCGTGCTCCAGCCACTCCTCGATCGAGGGCTGGCGCCAGTAACGCACCGTCCCGGATCTCGCGTCGTGTTCGATCACGCCTGCATCGGCCAGTTTCGGGAGGTGGACGTGTTCGAGCGCGGCCCGGACCGACGCCCGCCCCGGCTCGCCCGGACCGTCCTCGAGACGGGAGACGTGTTCGACGAGGTCGTCTACGGTCGCGACGCCGTCGCGGGCCTCCGAGAGGTAGTACAGCGCGTACCGCCGCTGGCGGTCGGCGAGCAGATCGAAGACGAGATCGAGCGACGGCGCCTCCCGCACGAGGCGCGCGGTCGATCGCTCGGTCTCACGCATCCACACACCACCTACCGTGAGTTACCATTCGTGACCACCGATGCGGGCTACTCCCCCATCGACATTAGTTGTTGTGTCCCTCCAACATACAATATGTCCGGTCGGCGCCAGGAGTCGACGGAGGCCGATCGGCCGGCGAACCGGCGACAGCTCTCACGAGACAGTCCTTCTCGCTCCCGAGAATCGAGTAATACAACCGACCGGTCCGGGAACCGACCGGACGACGGCGCCCTCCGGCCGCGAGGCTCAGTGCAAGCTCGTTACTCGTAGAGCCACTCGGCGTCGTGGGCGTCGTACTCCGTCAGTTCGTCCTCGTCAAAGTGGAGTCCGATCTCCCGCTCGTTGGCGCCCTCGTCGGCGTGGTCGGCGGCGTGGACGACGTTCCGGCCGAGGTCTAACGCGTAGTCGCCCCGGATCGTGCCGGGGTCAGCCTCCGCGGGATCGGTGTCGCCGATCATCCGGCGGACCTGCCGGGTCGCGTCCTGGCCCTCCCAGACCATCGGGACGACGGGACCGGAGGTGATGAACTCGACGAGGTCGTCGTAGAACGGCTTGTCCTCGTGTTCGCCGTAGTGCTCTTCGGCGCGCTCGCGGGGCATCGTCTCGACTTTGATCCCGACGAGTTTCAGACCACGCTCCTCGAGCCGGGAGATCACGTCGCCGACGAGCCCGCGCGCGAACGCGTCGGGCTTGACCATCACGAACGTGCGCTCGTGGTCGCTCACTGGTCTCCGTCCTCCTGGGCGTCGATCCCGTCTGCGTCCTCGCCGCCGTCGCCCTCCTCGCTCTCGTCGTCCTCGTGGACCTCGTCCTGGGGCTCGGTCTCGGCTTCGACCCGGTCGCTGGTCGCCGTCTCGCCGTCGTCGTCGAACTCGCTTTCCTCGGCACGGTCCGGGTCGGTCGCGGCGTCGGCGGGGCCTTTCCCGCGACGGCCCTCCTCGGTCCACTCGAGGTCTCTGGGCTCGCGGCCGAGCTTGTAGTTCTTCTCGGCTTTCGAGTCGACGAAGTGGAGGATCGAGCCGTCGGTTTGGACGTACATGATGCCCGTGCCGGGCTCGATCTCCTCGCCGGTGTAGTCGCAGGTGCGGTGTTCGACCATCCTACTGGCCCCCGATGGAGTCGGCCTCGCGGGCGGTCTCTCGGAGCTGGACGATGTCGCCCTCGCGGACCGGCCCGAGGCAGTTCCGGGTGATGATTCGACCCTGGTTCTCTCCCTCCTGGATCCGGCACTTGACCTGCATCGCCTCGCCGTGCATGCCGGTCTTGCCGACGATCTCGATGACCTCGGCCGGCGTGGATCCGCTTTCGCCCTCTTCAGCGCTCATCTCAATTCACCTCAGTCGAGGTCCTCGAGTTTGCTTGCGATCTCGGAGACGTCGTCGTCGGCCTCGCCGGGATCGACGATGGCCGCCGCGGCCGAGCCGACCTCGAGGCCGGCGGCGTGGCCGACGTCGTCCTGGGTCTCGACGAAGACGACCTCGATCCCCTTCTCCTCTGCGAGTTCGGGAAGGTGCATGACAATCTCCTCGGGGGAGACGTCTTCCGCGACGTAGACGAGGTCGGCGTTGCCTCGCTCGATCGCTTTGGTCGTTTCGTTCGTTCCTTTCTTGACCGTTCCTGTGTCCCGGGCGACCTCGAGGGCCTCTAAGGCGTCCTCGGCGAGGTCGGCCGGCACGTCGGTGGTTACGTAGACTGGCATTGTGGTCACCTCCCGCGCGTGGGCTCGCGCTCCCCTGCCGTCCGGGCGCGTCCCGGGCCGGGGTACCGGCGGAGTTCCTGTAGGGCTAGGAGCATCATCAACCCCGCGCAGGCTGTACGACCACGTAGCGTATCACCCTTTAAAAGCGTGTTCAAACGGACGAGGGGGTGAGAGCCCCCCGCACGCCCGTTTCGTTCACGATCCGTCCCTTTTTCGCCCCGATCCGTCCCGTTGGGTCCCGAGGAAAACCGAGGAGGCTTTTCGCCCGCGCCGACAACTGGACGGTATGGACGTCGAACGTGCCGCCCTCGCCCTCTCGGCGGAAGCCCGGGAGGTAACCGAGCGGCGGCTGCTCGTGCTCGCAGGCGACCGCGAGCGGGGGTACGACGCCCTCGAAACCGTCCTCGAGGCGCTCCCGGTCGGGATCGGCGAGACGACGCTCGTCGGTCCCGACGACCGGCTCCGGTGTGAGCACCTCAAAACGGCCGAAAGCGGCCGGCTTCTGGGGGCGACCCGGTCGGTCGTTGCCGTCGACGCCCACGCGACGCTCCGGCCGAACGCCCTGGGTAGCGTCGTCGGGGCAGTCGACGGCGGCGGCCTGTTGATCCTGCTTGCGCCCGCCCTCGAGGGCTGGCCCGACCGCCGGGACGGGTTCGACGAGTCGCTCGCGGTTCCGCCGTTCGGCCTCGAGGACGTGTCGGGTCGGTTTCGCGAGCGCCTCGTCTCGACCCTGGGGGCCCACCGCGGGGTCGCGATCGCCGACGTCGATCGCGACCGGCTCCTCCGGGACGGCCTGACCCATCCGACCCCGCGGCTTCCCGACGAGGGCTTCGAGCTCCCCGACGATCACCTGTTTCCGACGGCGGCCTACGACGCCTGCCTGACGGGGGATCAGGCCGACGCGCTCGCGGCGTTCGAATCCCTCGTCGAGCCGGAGCCGAGGGCGGTCGTCTGCGAGGCCGACCGCGGCCGCGGGAAGTCGAGCGCTCTCGGGCTCGCCGCCGCCTGCTTCGCCGCCCGCGGCGAGGACGTTCTCGTGACCGCGCCGGCGTTCCGGAACGCCCGCGAACTGTTCGATCGGGCCGAGGAGTTCCTCACGGAACTCGACTCGACGACCGAGCGCCCCGAGCCGGGCCAGGTCGACGCGGGCGACGGCTCCGTCGAGTTCCGCCCCCCCGAGGAGGTGGTCGAGGCGGCCGGGGCGGGCGAGCCCGACCTCACCTTCGTCGACGAGGCCGCCGCCGTCCCGGTCCGACGGCTCACCGACCTGCTCGCGGCCGACCGGCTCGCGTTCGCGACGACGGTCCACGGCTACGAGGGCGCGGGCCGGGGGTTCTCGGTTCGCTTCATGGACCGGCTCGCCGAGAGCCGCCACGACGTCCGGGAACTCGCCCTGGCCGAGCCGATCCGGTACGCCGCGGGCGACCCCGTCGAGGCCTGGGCCGGCCACGCCCTCGAGCTCGGCGCTCGCCCCGCGGTCGGCCAGGTCGTCGCCGACGCGACCCCCGAGACCGCGAGCTACCGCCGGCTCGACCCGGACGAACTCGCGACCGACGAGACCCTCCTCGGGGAGGCGTTCGGCCTGCTCGTCCTCGCACACTACCGGACCGAGCCCGACGACCTGGCCAGAGTGCTCGACGCGCCGAACCTCCACGTTCGGGCGCTGACCCACGACGGTCACGTCGTGGCTGTCTGTCTGCTCGCCCGCGAGGGCGGGCTCTCCGCCGAGTGGCGCGCGGGGATGTACGAGGGCGAGCGCATTCGAGGAAACATGATCCCGGACGTGCTCACGAGCCAGCTCAGAGACGAGGAGGCGGGCCGGCTCCGGGGGCTGCGCGTGATGCGGATCGCGACCCACCACGCCGCCCGCTCGAGGGGCCTCGGCTCGCTGCTTCTCCGCCGGGTCCGCGAGGAGTTCGGGGACGCCGACTGGCTCGGAACCGGCTTCGGCGCGACCCCCGAGTTGGTTTCCTTCTGGGACGAGAACGGCTACGGCGCGGTCCACTGTTCGACGACCAGAAACGACGCCAGCGGCGAGTACTCGACGATCATGCTCGCGCCGACGAGCGAGGCCGGCCGAGAGCTCGCCGACCGCCACGGAGCCCGCTTCGCCCGGCGCTTTCCGGCGATCGCCTCCGACTCGCTGTCGGATCTCGACCCCGACGTCGCCCGCGGTCTACTCGAGAGCATCGACATCGATCCGCCCGCCCTCTCGCTTTCCGACGGCGAGTGGCGGATCGTCGCCGGCAGCGCCTACGGTCCCGGCCTCTTCGACGTCGACCCCGGCCCCTTTCGGACGCTGGTCGTCCGCTACTTTCTCGACGGGCGGGAACTGGGGCTCTCCGCGCGCGAACGACGCCTGCTCGTCGCCCGCGTCCTCGAGGCCCGCGAGTGGGCCGCCGCCGCCGACCTCCTGGGGTATCACTCGACGGGCCAGTGTATGCGGGCGCTCGGCGACGCGCTCTGCCCGCTGGTCGATGCCTACGGCGGCGAGGCCGCCCTCGCGGTCAGGGACCGCTTCGAGTGAAGGCTTGGCCCTGCAACCAGGGGTTCTTTTCGGGGCCGCCCCCGAGTGAGGGGTATGGGAGACACCGAGGACGACCTCGAGCTCGACCGCGACGTCGGAGAGGCGACGATCGTCTACGAGACCCCCGAGGGGGAGGTAGACGACTGGACCGTGCCGAACGAACACATCGCGTACTTCCAGGACCACTGGATCATCAAGACCGGCGAGGACGAGGAGGGCCGGGACCTGGTTCGGCGGATCCCCGCCGAGCGGGTCTACCACGTCGAGCGGACCGTAGAGGAGTTCAAAGAGGAGGTCAAGACGATCCGCGACCAGGTCCAGTCGTTTGCCTCCGAGCTCAGGACGAAGATCCCGGGGGGCGGCGAGAGCGGGCGTGGCGGGGGCCGAGAGGACGGGAGCGCGGTCGATCCGATCGACATCGACATCGACGACGGCGGCGACGAGAACGACTAGGGGCCGGCGGCCGCCCTCACCGAAAACAGTGTCCGGAAACGAACCTTCTTGTATCCGGTCGGACTACCGGGCTCCATGGGTCTGTTCGACCGATTGCGGGGCGACGGCGATCCCCGGGTCGCGTTCATCGGAATCGACGGCGTGCCGTACAGTCTACTCTCCGACCATCCCGAGGAGTTCCCCAACATGGCCGCGATCGCCGGCGACGGCTCGGCCGGCGAGATATCCAGCATCGTGCCGCCGGAATCGAGCGCCTGCTGGCCCTCGCTTACCACCGGCGTGAACCCCGGCGAGACCGGCGTCTACGGCTTCCAGGACCGCGAGTCAGGAACCTACGACACGTACGTCCCGATGGGCCGGGACGTCCAGGCGACCCGCGTCTGGGACCGGGTCACGCAGGCCGGTCGGAAGGCGACCGTGATGAACGTTCCCGTCACCTTCCCCCCACAGCGCGACGTCCAGCGAATGGTCTCCGGGTTCCTCTCGCCGGACCTCGAGAAGGCGGCCTATCCCGACGACGTCCGCGATACCTTGGAGGGGATGGACTACCGGATCGACGTCAACCCGAAACTCGGCCACGACGCGGACAAGTCCGAGTTCATTCAGGACGCCCGCGAGACGGTCCAGGCCCGATACAACGCCTTCCGGAACTACATCGAGGCCGACGACTGGGACCTCTTTTTCGGCGTCTTCATGACGACCGACCGGGTCAACCACTTCCTGTTCAAGGACTACGAGCGCGACGGCGAGTACAAGGAGGAGTTCATGGAGTTCTACCGGACCGTCGACGACTACCTCGGCCGGATCCGGGAGGCCCTCCCCGAGGACGTCACCCTCGTCGTCGCCTCCGACCACGGCTTTACGAGCCTCGACTACGAGGTCCACTTCAACGCCTGGCTCGCCGAACAGGGCTGGCTCTCCTTTTCGACCGACGAGCCCGAGGAGCTCGGCGACATCGCCGACGACACCCGGGCGTACTCCTTCATCCCCGGTCGGTTCTACATCAACCTGGAGGGCCGCGAGCCCCGCGGATCGGTCCCCGAGGAGGAGTACGACGCGGTCCGGGACGAACTCGCGGGGATGCTGGAGGACCTGGAGGGTCCCGACGGCCGGAACGTGGTCGATCGGGTCGTCGAGAAGGAAGACGCCTTCCGGGGCGACCACGACGAGATCGCCCCCGACCTGGTCGCGATCCCGGCCAACGGGTTCGACTTCAAAGCCGGCTTCAAGGGCGACGTGGACGTGTTCGCGACCGGCCCCCGAAACGGGATGCACAGCTTCGACGACACCTCGCTGTACGTCGACGAGCCCGGCGTCTCGACCGACGGCGCCGACCTCTTCGACATCGCGCCGACGATCCTCGACCTGATGGACGTCGAGTACAGTCGCGGCGAGTTCGACGGCGCGAGCCTGCTGTAGTCGATCGAGCCCGTTTTCCGGCCGGCGGAACCCGAGGAGATATGGAAGAGGTCATCCACGCACGCGGCCACGAGAACGTTTCTGCCACCCATGCGAGTACGTTCGAGGTGACGACCGACGACTACCTCACGCCCGCGGGCGACTGCATCCTCGCCGTCGAGGCCGACCGTGCCCCCGCCGACTTCGACCCCGCGTTCGTCGCGGCCTGCCGGGATCGCGAGGCCGAGATCACCGTCACCGTCGAGGCTGGCGGACGCAGTCAGTCGGTCGTCGGCCGGGGCGACCCCGACCTCACCTTCGAGAGCGAGCGAAGCGCAGTGGGTCGGACCAGCGACTACGTCGACGACCGGACGGTCGTTCTCGAGTGCGACGCGGCGGCCGAGGGGTTCGGTCGGGAGCTCGTGGCGGCGCTCGCGGACGGAGCGGAGGCGACGGTGACCCTCTCGGTGGAGTGAGTTCGCCGAGTTCCCCGGTCGTTTTGGCGCCCGAATCCCTACTCCAGCTATGAGCGACGAGTCCGACCGAGAGCCCGCCGAGAACATCAGCGGCGGGAGCGCGGGCGGGGGCACTCCCGCAGAGTTCGATCCGGCGACCGCCGACACCCGCGCGGAGGCCGTGATCGACCGTCTAGGTGAGCTCTACTGGCAGAAAACGTACGGCGGCCAGGACGCCTTCGAGTGTCTCGTTCGCACCATCCTGAGCCAGAACACGAGCGACAAGGCGAGCCAACCCGCCCACGACAACCTGATGGCCCGCTACGGCGGGGACGGCCCGGCGGCCGGCGCGGACGGCGACCTCGTGGCGGCTCTCGCGGAGGCCGACCGCGAGGAACTCGCCGAGACGATCAGCTCCGCGGGGCTCTACAACCGGAAGTCGGAGGTGATGATCGCCGCCGCCGAGGAGATCCGGACGGACTTTGGGTCCGAGGAGGGATTCGACGAGTTCGTTCGGGAGGGCGAACCCGAAACGGTCCGCGACCGCCTACTGGAGATCGACGGCGTCGGTCCCAAGACGGCCGACTGCGTCCTGCTGTTTTCGGGCGGTCGCGGGGGAGTCTTCCCGGTTGACACCCACGTCCACCGGATCTTCCGTCGCCTGGGGATCGCGCCCGCCGACGCCGACCACGAGGAGGTCCGTGCGGTCGTCGAGCGCGAGGTGCCCGCGGAGAAATGCGGGTTCGGCCACACGGCGACGATCCAGTTCGGCCGGGAGTACTGCACTGCGCGGAAACCGGCCTGCCTGGACGACCCCGAGGCTTGCCCGATGGCCGACCTCTGTGCGCAGGTCGGCGTCTATCCCGACACCGAAGAGGTCGTCGATCCCGCCGAAGCACCCGAATCGGATGCCTGATTTCCGCCCGTGCCATCGCCCATGTTTATTCGCCCGCGCCGCGTAGAACGGGCGTGATCGTCGTCGCGACAGGGGACTTCGAGGTCTACCACGGGGTCGTCACGGAGCTTCGCGAGCGCGGCGCCCGTTTTACGACGATCGAACCCGACCAGGAACTTCCCGAGGGGGCGACCGCGGTCGTCACCGCGGCCGACGACCGGATCGAGACGGATCTCCCGAGAATCGTCGCCGACCCCGACGATCCCCGGCGGGCGGTCGAGCGCGCGCTCGCGGCCGTCCGTGGTGGAGGCGGGCGGACGATCGTCGGTGTCGATCCGGGCCGGCGCCCGGGGATCGTCGTCTGTGCCGGCGAGGTCGTCGTCGAGGCCTTTCACGTACCTCTCGGTGACGCCGTTTCGACCATTCGGGAGGCGGTCGCCGACGCCCCCGACCCAGTGGTTCGGGTCGGCGACGGCGCCCGGATCCAGGGCGCCCGGATCGTCAACGATCTGGAGGACGTTCGGGTCGAACTCGTCGACGAGACGGGGACGACGCCCGCCCTCGGCGCCGGTGCACGCGGGATGGGCGACGTGCTCGCGGCGGTCAACATCGCCCGGATCGACGGCGAGGTCCGCGAGGAGCGCATCGTCGAGCCCACCGCCGGGGAGATCCAGACGATCAAGGACCGCTCCCGGGAGCGAAGCGAGGGCAACCGGGCGATCGACGCCGCCCTCGCCCGGCGGGTCGCTTCCGGCGAGTTGACGATCGAGGAGGCCCTCGACGTCCACCGCGAGGGCGGCGAAAGCGAGAGGTCAGACGGGACAGACGGGAGCGGCTGACTCAGGCGTCGAAGGACCGCTCGGCCCGCGCGAGGACCTCCCGGACCGCCAGGCCGGTCTCGCGGGCGACCGCGAGCGCGTCGTCGTACTCCGCGCTGACGTCGTAGACCGCACCGTCCTCGTCGCTCGCGACCTTCACCGCCACCTCGTAGCGCTCGCCGTCGATCTCGAGGGCGACCTCCTCGACCCGTCGGGAGGCGATCCAGCGATGGGAAGCGCCGGCCTCCCGGACGCCGAGGGTACCCGTCTCGCGCGCGAGGCGGGAAGCGACCCGCTCCCGGTCTTCTGGTTTGCAGATCACCTTCACGAGGTGGCCCGGCCGGGACTTCTTCATCGTCGTCGGGACGATCGAGACGTCCCGGGCGCCGACGTCGGCCAGCCGGTCCTGGAGCCCACCGAGGATCTCGGGGCTGACGTCGTCGACGTTCGTCTCGAGGACCGCGATCTCCTCGCGGGCGAGTTCGCTCTCGGTCTCGCCGACCAGGACCCGAAGGGCGTTCGGGTGGGGAGAGATATCGATGCTCCCCGCACCGTAGCCGCTCGCCTCGACCGCGATCGGGGGAAGGCTCTCGACGCCCTCCGCGACCTCGGCGAGGATCGCCGCGCCCGTCGGCGTCAGCAGTTCGCGCTCGACGGGTCCACCCTTCAGGGTCCAGTCGGCGCCTCCGGCGATCTCGACGACCGCGGGCGCGGGCACGGGGTACTCGCCGTGGCTCATCGAGACCGTCCCGCCGCCGACCGCGAGGGGGGTCGTCACGATCCGGTCGGCGTCGAGGTCGGCGAGCAGGACGGCCGCGCCGACGACGTCCGCGATCGCGTCGTCGGCGCCGACCTCGTGGAAGTGGGTGTCGTCGAGTTCGGTGCCGTGGACCGCCGCTTCGGCGCGCCCGAGGCGTTCGAAGATCGCGAGAGCCGTCCGTTCGATCGCGGGCTCGAGTTCCAGGTCCTCGACGAGTTCAACGACCTCGGCGTACGAACGGCTCGGACCGTGGCCCTCGGCGGGGACGGCGCCGGAGTGGTCAGCGTCCCCGTGCTGGTGATCCCCCTCGTGACCGTGTGCATGGTCGTGGTTGCCGTGACCGTCGTGGCCACCCTCCTCGTCCCCGTGGTGATGGTCGTGACCGTGTTCGTGATCGTGGTCGTTTTCGTCGCCCTCGTCGTGGTCGTGGCGGCGGTCCTCGTCGGTTCCGTCGTCCGGGAGAAGGACGTCGACGGTCGTCGCGGCGATTCCGCAGGTCGTCGTCGATCCGATCCGGTACTCGGCACCGAGGGCGTCCTCGACCGGTCTTAGACGGGCGGGGTCGGCGCCGGAAGCGAGCAGCGCCCCGAGAACCATGTCGCCGCTCGCACCCGACCGGCCGTCGAACGCCAGGAGTCGCATACTCGAGAGAGGACGTCGCCGGCCAAAAAAGCCATCTATCGACTCTTCGGACCCCTTCTAAGGGGTCGCCCGCCGGTAGTTCTATGTCGCTTCTACCCGAACGGTACGGCGAGGGAAAGGCCTCGAAATGATGGCTCACCACAGCAAAACATCTATCCGAGTCCGAGTCGGAGAGAGAGCTAACCCCGCCCACCCCAACCAATGAACGAAGTCCAACTGGAGGTCGCAAAGGCGTACCCGAACGACTCGGGTCGGGGGATCGCCCGACTCGATCCGGACACGCTGTTGCACCTGAAGCTGTCCCCGGGAGACATCATCGAGATCGAAGGCGCCGACACGACCGCCGCGAAAGTCTGGCGTGCCGACCGCCAGGACTGGAACACCGACACCGTCCGCATCGACGGATTCACCCGCCAGAACGCCGACGTCGGCATCGGCGAACGCGTCACGATCCGGAAGGCCGAAGCGACGAAAGCCGACAAACTGACTCTCGCGCCGCCCGAGGAGGCGTCCGTCCAGTTCGGCAGCGACGCCGCGGGAATGGTCAAACGCCAGATCCTGAAACGGCCGGTCGTCGGCCGCGACATCGTTCCCGTCATGTCCTCGACGAACCACCCCTTCATGCGCTCGCCCGGCCAGGCGATTCCGCTCATTGCGGTCGAGACCGAGCCCGAGGGCGTCGTTCTCATCACCGAGGACACCGAGGTCGAGTTGCGAGAAGAGCCGATCAGCGGGTTCGAGAAGACCGGTGGCGGGATCACCTACGAGGACATCGGCGGCCTCAGCAACGAGATCCAGCGAGTCCGGGAGATGGTCGAACTCCCGATGAAACACCCCCAGATCTTCAAGAAGTTGGGGATCGAGCCCCCCCAGGGCGTCCTGCTCCACGGGCCGCCGGGGACGGGCAAGACCCTGCTCGCGAAGGCGGTCGCAAACGAGACCAGCGCCAGTTTCTTCTCGATCGCCGGCCCCGAGATCATCTCGAAGTACTACGGGGAAAGCGAACAGCAACTGCGGGAGATCTTCGAGGACGCCACCGAGGAGTCGCCGTCGATCATCTTCATCGACGAACTCGACTCAATCGCGCCCAAACGCGAGGACGTCACCGGCGAGGTCGAACGCCGGGTCGTCGCACAACTGCTGACGATGATGGACGGGCTCGAGTCCCGGGGCCAGGTCATCGTCATCGCCGCCACGAACCGCGTCGACAGCGTCGATCCCGCGCTCCGGCGGCCGGGCCGGTTCGACCGCGAGATCGAGATCGGGGTGCCCGACGAGGTGGGCCGCGAGGAGATCCTCCAGATCCACACCCGCGGGATGCCCCTTTCCGACGACGTCAGCCTCTCGCATCTCGCGGACGAGACCCACGGCTTCGTCGGTGCCGACATCGAGAGTCTGACGAAGGAGGCCGCGATGAAGGCCCTCCGGCGCTACCTCCCCCAGATCGACCTCGACGAGGAGGACATTCCCCCCAGTCTCATCGACCGGATGATCGTCAAACGGGAGGACTTCCGGGGCGCTCTGAACGAGGTCGAGCCGTCGGCGATGCGGGAGGTGCTCGTCGAACTCCCCAAGATCTCCTGGGACGACGTCGGCGGGCTCCACGACGCGAAGGACCAGGTCAAAGAGAGCGTCGAGTGGCCTCTCTCGAACCCCGGCCGGTTCGACCGGCTGGGGATCGACCCGCCTGCGGGCGTCCTGCTCTACGGGCCGCCGGGGACGGGCAAGACCCTGATGGCCAAAGCCGTCGCCAACGAGACCAACGCCAACTTCATCTCCGTCCGTGGCCCCCAACTCTTGAGCAAGTGGGTCGGCGAGAGCGAGAAGGCGATCCGCCAGACGTTCCGGAAGGCCCGCCAGGTCTCCCCGACGGTGATCTTCTTCGACGAACTCGACTCGCTTGCCCCGGGCCGTGGCGGCGACGTCGGAAGCAACGTCTCCGAGCGCGTCGTCAACCAACTGCTCACCGAACTCGATGGGTTAGAGGAGATGGAGAACGTGATGGTGATCGGCGCGACCAACCGTCCGGACATGATCGACCCCGCACTGCTGCGGTCGGGGCGGTTCGACCGGCTGGTGATGATCGGCGAGCCCGACGTCGAGGGCCGCGAGCGGATCCTCGAGATCCACACCGGGGAGACGCCGCTGGCCTCCGACGTCAGCCTGAGAGAGATCGCCGAGATCACCGACGGCTACGTCGGCAGCGACCTGGAGTCGATCGCCCGCGAGGCCGCCATCGAGGCCCTCCGGGAAGACCACGAGGCCGACATCGTCGAGATGCGCCACTTCCGACAGGCCCTGGAGAACGTCCGCCCGACGATCACCGACGACATCCTCGAGTACTACGAGCAGATCAAAGAGGAGTTCCGGGGCGGCCAGACGACCGAACCCGGTGCCGGCCGCCGCGGGAGCCGGAT
This sequence comes from Saliphagus infecundisoli, assembly GCF_020177375.1. GTDB lineage: Archaea > Halobacteriota > Halobacteria > Halobacteriales > Natrialbaceae > Saliphagus > Saliphagus infecundisoli. The sequence continues at coordinate 456,550 of NZ_JAIWHV010000001.1, forward strand.
CGGCTTCCAGTAGCGCCCGGTTAATCCCTCGTTTCTCCACCCGCCGCGAGCAATGGCCCCGTCGGGTCGCCCGAAGGGGTTCGGAAGGCGGTCCCTAACCCGCGAGCGGGTCCGTGCCCGGAGCGTGAATCGGGATTGAGTCGCCTAAACGGTCGCCGATCCGCGCGAACGCTCGGCGAGCTATATGTGACCCGCCGTGGACTGACCGGGCGTGGTTCGATGACCGATTCCCACTCCACCCGCGACCGCGCCTCGGGGTACTCCGCCGACGGCTATCCCGGACGTGGGGGGTTAGAGCGGTACCTGCCGACGCTCGCGAAGCCGATCCGGGTCGCGAGCTTCTGGTCCGCGATCGTGCTCCCCTTCCTCTACGTTCCCCTTCTCTTTACCGGGCTCTCGGGCGCGCTCGAGACCGCCCTCTTCCTCTGTCTGCTCTGTTCGAACGCGCTCGCGCTCTACGTCGGCCACTCCCACCGCCGGGTCAACTGAGCGCGTTTCGCAGTGCGCGACGCTTGACGAGCGCGAAGCCGGCGGCGATCACGAGAAACCCCCCCGCGGTCGTCGCGCCGACGATGTCGCCCAGGTAGAGCCAGCCGACGACGGCGGCGGCGACCGGCGCGACGTAGGACACCATGTTGATCTCGACGGCGCCCAGCCGGTCGAGCAGGTCGAAGTAGAGCAGGAAGCCGAGGGCGCTGGCGACGACCGCGAGGTAGGCGAGCGCGCCGAGAGCCTCGGGGTGGGTCCAGGCCGCCGGCTCTACGGGTTCGTCCATCGCGGCACTGATCGCGTGCATGAGGAGGGCGCCGCCGAGCATCGACCAGGCCTCCATCGTCTCGACCGGGAGCGAGCCGTCGATCCGGCGGGTGAGGACGGCCCCGAGCGCGAAGGAGGTCGCCGCACAGACGATCAGGAGTCGGGCGACGGCGTCAGTCGCGAGCGGGTCCGAGAGGTCTGGGCCGACGACGATTGCGACCCCACAGAGTCCGACGAGGAGGCCGACGGTCCCGGCCGGACCGAGCGCGTCGGCGGGCGTGAGGACGCGGGCGAAGACGGTCGTCAACACCGGCGAGAGACTCACGAGGACGGCCGCCGCTGCGGCGGTCGTGTGTTGCTGGCCGACGAACAGGAAGACGTGGTAGGCCGCGATCAGGAGCGTCGAGCCGACGGCGACCTCCGCCCAGTCGGCCCGGCTTTCGGGAACCCAGTCCTCGACGGCGACGGCGGCGTAGCCGAGCATCAGGAGACCGGCGACGTCGTAGCGTAAGGCGGCGAAGAGGACGGGCGGGAAGTGTTTGAGGCCGGCGCTGATCGCGACGAACGCCGATCCCCAGATCGAAGAGAGCACGAGGAAGGCCGCGAGGTTCCGGTAACGGGTCACGGCGACGATCCGAACCCGTGGTCCCTATCGGTTCCGTTTTCGGCTCAGTCGCCGACGTTGTCGGCGTCGTCGAGGTCGCCGTAGAGGTGACAGGCGACGGGGTGGGCGCCCTCGCCGAGGGCGGGGTTCTCGCGCTCGCAGACGCTTTCGTAGCGTTCGCGGAGGGTCTCTTCGGACCGCTCCCACTCGCCGTCGGCCGCGAGTTCCAGCGCCGACGTGATCGCCCGCTCGTCGTCGCCCGACGGCGGCTCCTCGAAGAAGCGCTTTTTGACAGACTCGACCGTCGCCGTTCCCGCTCCGGCCTCTTCCTCGGCGGCGATGGTGAGCTCGCGGCTCTCGACGCGTTCGCGGAGGTCCATCACCGAGCGGTAGGTCTCCCGATCGATGTCGAGGCCTTCCGGCGGGATCACCTCGGGACACCGGGTCCGGAACCGACAGCCCGAGGGCGGATCCCTGGGAGAGGGGACGTCCCCCGACAGCGTCTCGCGCTCGCGGTCCTGTTCGTCGGTCGAGGCCCGCGGGACGCTCTCGAGGAGGGCCTGCGTGTAGGGGTGTTGGGGGTCGCCGAACAGCTCCTCGGCGGGACCGATCTCGACGATCTCGCCGAGGTACATCACGGCGACGCGGTCACAGACGTGGCGGATCACCGAGAGGTCGTGGCTGATCAGGAGGTAGGTCAGGTCGAGTTCGTCCTGGAGGTCGTCCAGCAGGTTCAGGACCTGGGCCTGGACGCTCACGTCGAGCGCGCTCGTGGGTTCGTCGAGGACGAGGAAGTCGGGCTCCAGGGCAAGCGCGCGAGCGATGCCGATGCGCTGGCGTTGCCCGCCGGAGAACTCGTGGGGGTAGCGATCGAGCTGATCGACCGCGAGCCCGACGCGTTCGAGCAACTCCCTCACGCGCTCGCGGCGGGTCTCCTTCGTGCCGACGCCGTGAACCCGCAGGGGCTGGGCGACGATCTCGCCGACGGTCATCCGCGGGTCGAGACTCGAGAACGGGTCCTGGAACACCACTTGAGCCTCCCGGCGGAAGGCGGTGAGTTCGTCGCCCGAGAGCTCGAAGACGTTCTCGCCGTCGAACGCCACCCGACCGCCGGTGGCCTCCTGGAGCCGGAGTACGGTCTCGCCCGCGGTCGATTTCCCGCAGCCGCTCTCGCCGACCAGCCCGAGCGTCTCGCCCCGGTGGATCTCGAAGTCGACGCCGTCGACCGCCCGGACCGCCGTCGGCTCGGACCCCATGAGCCGGTCGAGGACCGAGTCGTCCTCCCAGAAGTACTTCTCCAACCCCTCGACCCGGACCAGGGGCTCGGTCGGGGTGCTCATTCGTTCTCACCCCGCTCGCGGGTCCCGCCGGCGCCGTCGGGTTCGATCTCGGCGCCGTGGGGTTCTGCCTCCCGGTCGGCCGCCGGCCGCTCGCCCTCGCCGAAGTAGCCTTCGGGGAGCGCCCGGGACTCGTCGTAATCCATCTCGGCGAGCACGCAGCGAGCGGCGTGTTCCTCGCCCCTGGCGTCGTAGGAGGGCGGGTGGTCGAGGCAGGCGTCCATCGCCTTCGGACAGCGGTCGGCGAAGTAACAGCGATCGTCCATCTCGTCGTCGAGCAGGCTCGGGACGTTCCCCGGGATCGGCCGAAGCCGGTCGCCCACCCGCTCCAGATCGGGGACGCTGCCGAGCAACCCCTCGGTGTAGGGGTGGACGTGGTCGTCGAAGACGTCCGCCAGGGTCCCGCGTTCGACGATCTCGCCCGCGTACATCACGCCGACGCGGTCGCACATCCGGGCGATCACGCCCAGGTTGTGGGTGATCAGGAGGATCGTCATCCCGGTTTCCTCCTGGAGGTCCGCCAGCAGATCCAGTATTTGGGCCTGAATGGTGACGTCCAGCGCCGTCGTCGGCTCGTCGGCGACGAGGACGTCCGGCTCGCCCGCAAGCGCCTGGGCGATCATCGCCCGCTGGAGCATCCCTCCCGAGTACTCGTGGGGGTACTCCTCGGCGCGCTTTACGGGGTCGGGGATGCCGACGAGCTCGAGCAACTCGATTGCGCGCTCGCGGCTCTCCGCGGTGACGAACTTCTTCGACCCGAGGACCGTCGACGCCATGAGCGATGCAAACGAGTACTCGACGCCCCGGGACAGCCGCGGCGTCGCGCTGGCCCGGCGCTGTACCTCGACGGCCTCGGCGATCTGTTCGCCGATGGTCAGGGTCGGGTTGAAGCTGCTCTCGGGGTCCTGGAAGATCATACTGAAGGCGGTCCCGCGCAGCGACCGGCGGACCGACGACGTCACTCCGAGCAGGTCGACGAACTCGCCGTCGACGGCCTCGGGGTGGTCCTCGCGGACGTCCGCGGCGAGGTCGGCGTTGCGGTACTCGATCGAGCCGGCGGTGATCTCCCCCGGCGACTCGACGAGGTCCATGATCGAAAGCGCCGTGACGCTCTTCCCGCTGCCGCTCTCGCCGACGATCCCGAACACCTCGCCGCGTTCGACCGTCGCGTCGAGGTCCGATACCGCGTTCACCTGGCCCTCGTCGGTGAAAAACCGGGTCGAGAGCCCCGTGATGCGGAGGAGGTCCTCGCTCATCTCAGGCCCCCCGTTCGCTCCCCTCGATGTTGGGATCGAGGGCGTCCCTGAACCAGTCGCCGAGCAGGTTGACGCTGATGACCGCCAGGACGATGCCGATACCGGGGACCATCGCGACCCACGGCCGGGTCCGGAGCACGTCCTGCCCGGTTTCGATCTCGTAGCCCCACGAGAGCGTCGTCCCGGTGAACCCCAGATACGCGAGCGAGGCCTCGATCAGGATGATGATCGCCATCTGGATCGTCGCGAGGACGATGATCGGCGTGAGGCTGTTGGGCAGGACGTGCTTGAGCAGGATCCGCCAGTCGGCGGTCCCGAAGCTCTTGGCGGCCTTGACGTACTCCTCGTTGCGGATCGATAAGGCCTCGCCGCGGGCGACGCGGGCGAACCAGACCCACGTCACCAGCGCGACGACGACCGTCACGCTCCCGGGGATCGGGATCGACTCGGGCATCCCGTCGGCAACGCCCGCGAGGACGATGGGGTCGGGTACCTGGATGGGCTGTGATCCGAACACGCCGATCAGCGCGAGCGCGAGCACCAGCGCCGGGAACGCGAGCATGACGTCGGCGAGCCGCATCAGTCCGTCGTCGATCCGGCCGCCGTAGTAGCCCGCGACGAGCCCGAAGGGTACGCCCATGAGCAGCGCCAGGCTCACGCCGAAGAGGCTGACCAGAAGCGAAACCCGGGCTCCATAGAGGAACCGCGAGTAGACGTCCTGTCCGACCGTGTTCGTCCCGAGGAGGTGCTCGCTCGTCGAGGTGACCTCTACGTCGCCGATCTCGCCGTCGGAAGCGACCGTCGTCGTGTACTCGAATCCGGGGGGCGGGTACGGCCCGCCTTCCTCGTGGAAGTATCCGGTCCGGGTCGGGTCGTGCGTTGCGAGGATCGGCGCGAACATGGCCATGACGACGATCACGACTAGCAACACCAGTCCCAGCTTCGGTAGCATGCTCTCCCGGAACGTCCGTGTCAGGTTCCGCTTGACGCGATCCGAGATCATTCGACGCTCACCTGCGGATCCAGATACGTGTAGAGTGCGTCGACGACGATGTTGATGGTGACGAACATGATTGCGATAAAGAGGATGATCCCCTGCATGAGCGGCCAGTCGCGGACGCCCAGCGCGTCGATCAGCCGAAGCCCGAGCCCCGGCCAGTTGAACACCGTTTCGGTGATGACGGCCCCGCCCATCAGCGTCCCCATCTGGAGGCCGAGGACGGTGATGATCGGGATCATCGTGTTCCGGAGCACGTGCTTGTACCGGACGAGCACGCCCGGTAGCCCCTTCGACTGCGTCGCGGTGACGTAGGGCTTGCCGAACTCGTCGATCATGCCGCTCCGGGTGAGTCGCGTGATCAGCGCCGTGAAGTACGTCCCCAGCGTGATCGCGGGGAGCGTGATGTGTTTCAGCCAGAGCCCCATCTCGCCGAACGATCCCTCCTGGACGATCGCCATGAGGGCCTCGCCGAAGCCGACCGCCCGGCGGCCGGTCGGCAGGTCGACGAAGCCGACCCCGATCGGGACCGACCCGCTCCCGGAGAGCGACGGATACGGGATGCCGTACCAGACGCCCAGCACGAGGATCAACATCAGGCCGAGCCAGAAGTTGGGCGTGCTGATCCCCAGCAGGGAGAACAGCGTCGCGCCGTAATCGGAGGCGGTCCCGCGGCGCGTCGCCGAGACGACGCCGAGCGGGACCGCGATCAGCAACGCGATTACCGTCGCGGCGACGGCGAGTTCGATCGTCGCGGGGACGCGCTCTAGGACCATCATCTCGACCTCGCGCTCCGAGCGCCAGGAGTATCCGAGATCGCCCCGAACCAGGCTACCGAGGTAATCCGCGTACTGGACGTATATCGGCTCGTTCAATCCCTCGACCTCCCTGACCCGTTCGACGAGTTCCTGGGTCGCCCCCTGTCCGAGCATCAGTGACGCCGGGTCGCCGGGCGACACGGCCCTCAGCCCGAACAGAACGGTCACGACGCCCCAGATGACGAAGACGCCCTGGAGCGTCCGCCGGAGCAGGAACTTCAGCATCGACATTGACTATCCCAAAACCGTGTAACGACTATCATGACGTTTTCGTTTCCCGTAGTCGGGTTCGCGTCCGCCCGCCGAGGTCGCGTGGCCGATCGTGGGGCCGCCTCACTGTCAGGCGTCCATGCCCCAGACGTAGACGACCTCGTCGGGACGGGGCTCCCACTGGATGGCCTCGTTGACCCCGTAGATGCTCTCCTGGACGTGGAGGAACAGCCACGGCGCCTTCTCGTGAGCCAGTTGCATCACTTCCTGGAGCTGCTGGGTCCGTTCCTCGGGGTCTTCCATCTGCTGGCTCTCGATGATCGCGTCGCTGAGCTCCTCGTCCTCGAACGTCCTGCTCGGGTTGTCCGGGATCGTGAAGAACCCCTGGGTCCCGTAGTCGGCGTCACCGGTGATCGTTCCCCATCCGATCATGTAGAAGGGGTGTTCGATGTTGTTGGGCTCGACGCCGGCGTTGTTCTCGTCGGAGACGACCGGGAACTCGACGATGTTCGCCTCGCAGCTGACGTTGCCGAGCTGATCGATCTGGTCAGCCGCCGTCTCGGCGACCTGGGCGTCGTTGAGATACCGGCCCTGCGGGGCGGTCAGCGTGATTTCCATGCCGCCGTAGCCGCTCTCCTCGACGAGGCTCTCGGCCTGCCCGATGTCCTGTTCGTACGCTTCGATGTCGGAGTTGTAGCCATTTATCGCGGGTGCGACCGGCTGTCCGACCGGCTCGCCGAACCCGCTGAGCACGTTCTCGACGATGCCCGCGTTGTCGACGGCGTAGTTCATCGCCTGGCGGAACTCCTGGCTGTCGTAGGGCTCGACGGTGTTCTTCATCGGACAGAACACCGTCCGGAAGCTCGTCACGTTCCGAACCTCGACGCCCTCGGCGTCCTGGATCGTCCCGACGTCCTCGGGGAGGATGTTGATCGTGAGGTCGGTCTCGCCGGCCTCGAGGGCTGCAGCACGGCCGCTGGATTCGCTGTTGGCCCGGAACGTGACCGTCTCGAAGGGCGGCTGCTCGCCCCAGTAGTCGTCGAACCGCTCTAAGACGATCTCCTCGCCGGAGGTGAAGTCGACGACCTCGTAGGGTCCGGTCCCGTTGAACGCCTCCGGATCGGATCCGGAGATCGCCGAGTTCTCGGCGTCGTAGTTGTCGATCGCCCACTGCTCGTTCATCGCCCGGCCATAGTTGCCGTACTCGAACTCCGCGAGGCCGGGTGCGGCGCCGTAGTTGACCGCGACCGTCAGGTCGTCGACCGCCTCCGCGCTCTCGATCGAGCCGAGGCCGAAGGTGCCGATCGGGCTCTCCACGCCGATCTCCGGGTCGAGCGTCCGGTTGATCGTCCAGGCGACGTCCTCGGCCGTGAGGTCGTCGCCGTTGTGGAAGACGACGTCGTCGCGCAACATCAGATGGGTCGTCCCCTCCCCCTGGACCTCCTGTTCCTCGACGACTCTCGGGAAGATCCCCTCCCCGGGCTCGAAGTCGAACAGCGGCTCGTAGATGTGATCGAACACGTCGAAGTAGTCCCCGGTGATGTGATCGAGCGGGTCGATCGTGTCCGGGAACTGCGAGAGTGTGATCGTGATCTCGTTCAAACCGCTTCCGCCGTTGCCGCTTTCGTTACCGTCGCCCTCGCTTTCGTTGCCGTTCCCGTTCCCATTTCCGTCACCGCTCCCGGTTTCGTTGTCGTCGTTCCCGTTTCCGTTCCCATTGCCGTTTCCGTTCCCGTTTCCATTTCCATTCCCGTTCCCGTTTCCATTGCCGTTTCCGTTCCCCCCGTCGTCGCCCATACAGCCCGCAAGCGCCGCGAGAGCTGCGGTGGTCGACGTCGTCCCCGTCATCCGGAGGAGCGTTCTGCGGTCTACCGTCAGTTCGTTCCCATCTGACATACCCCGTAGGTGGACTGGGCATTATTTATAAATTGCCCTCGTTCAGTAGACGTATATCTATTCCCACGAAGAATTGAGGAAACCCATCCACTAATGTACAGATATGGGCGGCCGAGGAAACGGCCGTTCGTCCACTTCCTTCGGATCGGTCCGCGAGGCGGCGACAGCCGGGGGCCGAGCCGGCGCGCGCGCGGATCGAAAGCAGAATCGATCCACCGGGAGCGGTCGGCCCGTATCCCGGTTTTCGCCCGCACGTCACGCGAGCCGGCAGTACAGTTAAACCGCTGGATTGCCTACCGTTTGGTATGGCCGCCCACGGCCGCCCTGCGCTGCGGGACCTGTTCGACGAGTCGCCGACGCCCCACATCGCCCACCCGCCCCGAACCCACCACCGTGACTTCTACGTCGCGACCGACGGCTCCTTCCGGGAGGCCGGCGGCGGGCTCGGTGCCGTGATCGAAACGCGCGACGGGACCCGGGTCGCGCGCCTCTCGACGACCGACACCCCTCCCGACAACAACGTCGCCGAGTACCGGGCGCTCCACCTGGGCCTCGACGTGCTGGCCGCCCGCGCGCCGCCCGAGGCGCGGGTCGGCGTCCTCGTCGACCACGACGCGCTCGCGAGCAACGTCAACGGCGCCGTCCTCGCCGCCGACCATCCCGACGGGCGGTCCCCGCATCCGGTGGACGTACCGCCCGCGAGCGCGAACCACTGGCGGGGGATCCGGGCCCGGCTCACCGGCTTCGCCGAGGCCAGAGCCGCCCGGATCGAGAGCGACCGCAACCCCGCTCATCCCCTCGCGAACGCGCCCGGCCGGTACGAACATGTCAACCGCACGCCCGACCGGTGCGTGCTCCCGGAACTGCCCCGTTCTTCGCCGGCGAGCGCGGACGGCGCCGACGGCGAGATCCCTCCGCCCTCGCGGGCCAACCGCGGACGTTCTGGCGGATCGGGACGTGCCTCCGACTGACCGGCGATCGTTTTCCGAGAGCCGGGATTCGATGGACGAACGCCCGATATACGAAGTCCTATTATCTCCTTGTATGCGTTTATAATACACTTAGCCATTATGGGATAACCTCTTATGCAGTGTCCGTTCAGTAGGTGGCATGCAACAGCCATCGGGAGTGGATTCCACCGGCAGTCCGCGGGGCCTCGCGAGCCCGGCGGACGAACGGTCGAACTGCGGCGTCGGCGTCGTCATGGACCTCGAGGGGGGATCGGGCCACGACGTCGTCGCCGACGGACTCGAGCTTCTCACGAACCTAGAGCATCGCGGCACGACCGGCGCAGAAAAGAACACGGGCGATGGCGCCGGCGTCATGCTCCAGACGCCCGACGCCTTCTTCCGGGAGGTTCTCGATTGCGACCTGCCCGAGAGCTACGCCGCCGGCTCCGTGTTCTTTCCTCGGGACGACGAGGCTCGCGAGGAACTGGTCGCGCTCGTCGAGGACGCGCTGGCCGACTACGACCTCGAGGTCGCGGCCTGGCGGGACGTCCCGACGGACAACGACGGGCTCGGCGAGACGGCCCTCGACTCCGAGCCCGACGTGTGGCAGGCGTTCGTCGCGGCCACGGACGACGTCTCCGGCGAGAGCTTCGACCGCCGGCTCTACGTCGCCCGCCGGGCCGTCGAGAACGCGGTCGAAGCGGCCGACATCGAGGGGAAGGAACGCTTCTACGTCTGCTCGCTCGACGCCGACACGGTCGTCTACAAGGGACTGCTGAAGGGCGTCCAGGTCCCCTCGTACTACCCCGACCTGACCGACGAGCGCGTCGCGTCGAACTTCGTGATGGTCCACGAGCGGTTCTCGACGAACACGCTCGGCGCCTGGCACCTCGCCCATCCCTACCGCAACATCGTCCACAACGGCGAGTTCAACACGATCCAGGGCAACATCAACTGGATGCGCGCCCGCGAGACCGACATCGAGAGCGAGGTGCTGGAGGATCTCGAGGCGGTCAAGCCGATCATCGACGACCCCGACCAATCGGACACCGCGAGCGTCGACAACGCCCTCGAGCTCCTCATGGCCGACGGCCGGGACCTCGCTCACGCCCTCCGAATGCTCGTCCCCGAGGCCTGGCGGGGCGACGAGACGATGGACGAGGCTCGCAGGGACTGGTACGATTTCCACGCCTCGCTGATCGAGCCCTGGGACGGGCCCGCCCTCGTCGCCGCCACCGACGGCGAGCGCGTCGGCGCCGTCCTCGACCGCAACGGCCTGCGACCCTGCCGGTACGACGTCACGACCGACGACCGGCTCGTGATGGCGAGCGAAGCGGGTGCGGTCGAAACCCCGCCCGAGAAGATCGCCGAACGCGGCCGGCTCCAGCCCGGCCAGCTCTTCCTCGCCGACCCCGAGGAAGGGCGCGTCATCCCCGATGAGGAGGTCTTCGAGGGCCTCACCGACGACCGCTACGGCGAGTGGGTCGAAGAGAACCAGCTTCTTCTCCCCGAGATCACGACGACCGCGGACCCGACGACCCAGGCGCCCGTCTCGGGACTCCGGGACCACCAGGCCGCGTTCGGCTACACCCACGACGAACTCGAGAACCTGATCGAACCGATGGCCCAGAAGGGCAAGGACCCGGTGGGGTCGATGGGCGACGACACCCCGCTCTCGGTGTTGACCCCCTTCAACCGTCCGCTGTTTACCTACTTCAAGCAGCTGTTCGCCCAGGTGACGAACCCGCCGCTGGACTACATCCGCGAGGAACTGGTCACCTCGCTGGAGAGCCGGCTGGGCCACCAGCGGAACCTCCTCTCGGAATCGCCGGCACACGCCCGCCAGCTCGTCGTCGACTCGCCGGTGCTGACCGACGCCGAACTCGAGGCGATCCGGGAGAACGAGGAGCGGGACGTTACGGCCCGGACGGTCGACATCACCTACGAGCGTCCCGACGAGGCCGACGGGGAGGCCCTCGAAGCCGCGATCGAGCGGGTCCGCGAGGACGTCGTCGAGGCGATCGAGTCCGGCGCCGAGGTGTTGATCCTCTCGGACCGCGCGACCGATCCCGACCGGCTCGCGGTCCCGAGCCTGCTGGCGACGGGGGCGGTCCACCACCACCTCGTTCGCAACGGGCTTCGCAACCACGTCGGCCTCGTTGTCGAGTCGGCGGACCCGCGTGCGGTCCACCACCTCGCGACGCTCGTGGGCTACGGCGCCGGCGCCGTCAACCCCTACCTCGCCTTCCAGACGATCGAGGACATGACCGCTGGCCCCGACGGCGCCGACGCCGACGAGGCGATCTCGGCGTACATTACCGCCCTCGAGGACGGCCTCCTGAAGACGATGGCGAAGATGGGGATCTCGACGGTCGAGAGCTACCAGGGCGCCCAGATCTTCGAGGCCGTCGGCCTCGATAGCGATCTCGTCGCCGAATACTTCGAGGGGACCGAGAACCGGACCGAGGGCATCGGTCTCGCGGAGATCGAGCGCGACGTCGTCGAACGCCACGAGCGGGGCTTTCACGACGACGGCGAGGAGACCACCCTCGACCGACAGGGCGAGTACGAGTTCCGCTCGGGGGGAATCTTCCACCAGTGGAATCCCCAAACCGTGGGCGCGCTCCAGCAGTCGGTACGAGCGAACGACGCCGAGCGCTACGGCGAGTTCGCCGAGATGATCAACGACCAGAACGAGGAGCTCCAGACCCTCCGGGGATTGCTCGAGTTCGACTCCGATCGCGAGCCGATCCCGATAGAGGACGTCGAGCCCGTCGAGGAGATCGTCCGGCGCTTCTCGACGGCCGCGATGAGCCTCGGGAGCCTCTCGCCGGAGGCCCACGAGAACAACTCGATCGCGATGAACCGGATCGGCGCGAAGTCGAACTCCGGCGAGGGCGGCGAGCCCCCCGAACGCTTCGGCACCGAACGCGAGTGCAACGTCAAGCAGGTCGCCTCCGGCCGCTTCGGCGTCACCTCGACGTATCTCTCGAGCGCCGACGAGCTCCAGATAAAGATGGCCCAAGGGAGCAAGCCCGGCGAGGGCGGCCACCTGCCGGGCTCGAAGGTCAACGAGATGATCGCGCACGTCCGGAAGTCCACGCCGGGGGTCGGGCTGATCTCGCCGCCGCCGCTCCACGACATCTACTCGATCGAGGACCTGAAACAGCTGATACACGACCTGAAAACGGCGAACGAAGAGGCCGACATCAACGTCAAACTCGTGAGCGAGGCCGGCATCGGAACGATCGCGGCGGGGGTCGCAAAGGCCAACGCCGACGTCGTCCACATCTCGGGCGATTCGGGCGGGACGGGCGCTTCGCCCAGGACGTCGATCAAGAACGCGGGCCTGCCCTGGGAGCTCGGCCTCGCGGAGGCAAACCAGATGCTGTGTGAGACCGGCCTGCGCGACCGGATCCGGGTCTCGACTGACGGCGGGCTGAAGACGGGTCGGGACGTCGCCGTCGCCGCCCTCCTGGGCGCAGAGGAGTACATCTTCGGCACTGCGAGCCTGGTGACCTCGGGCTGTGTGATGGCCCGCCAGTGTCACAAGAACACCTGTCCGGTCGGCGTCGCGACCCAGCGCGAGGACCTCCGCAAGCGGTTCCCCGGCGAGCCAGACCACGTCATCAACTACATGACGTTCATCGCGGGGGAGCTACGAGAGATCATGGCCGACCTGGGCTTCGAGACCGTCGAGGAGATGGTCGGCCGGGTCGAGGTCCTCGAACAACGCACCGACGTCGATCACCCGAAGGCGCGCAACGTCGATCTCTCGGCGGTGCTCGCCGAACCCGCGGGCGAGGTCCGCACGAAGATCAGCGAACAGGACCACGAACTCGGCGACAAACTCGACCGGCGCCTGATCGAGGAGGCCGAGGCGGCGATCGAGGACCACGAGCCGGTGACGCTCTCGGCGGAGGTCACCAACGTCGATCGGACGATCGGCGCGATGGTCTCGAACCGGGTGACCGACCGCTACGGCGAGTCCGGGCTCCCCGAGGGGACCCTGACGGTCGACCTCGAGGGAACTGCCGGCCAGAGCTTCGGCGCGTTCCTCGCCAGCGGGATCTCGATACGGCTGACCGGCGGCGCCAACGACTATGTCGGCAAAGGGCTCTCGGGCGGGAAACTCGCCGTCCGGACGCCCGACAGGGCCGCCTACGAGGCCGCGGAGAACATGGCGATCGGCAACGTCGCTCTTTACGGCGCGACCGACGGCGAGTGCTACGTCAACGGCGTCGCCGGCGAGCGCTTTGCCGTGCGAAACTCCGGCGCGAAGGCGGTCGTCGAGGGCGTCGGCGACCACGGCTGTGAGTACATGACCGGCGGCGTCGTCGCCGTCTTAGGCGAGACGGGGAAGAACTTCGCCGCCGGGATGAGCGGCGGGGTCGCCTACGTCTACGACCCCGACGGGACGTTCCCCGACCGGACGAACACCGGGATGGTGACCCTCCACGAGGACCTCGACGAGACCGACGAGGCGATGCTCCGCCGCCTCGTCGAGAACCACGCGGCCTACACCGGCTCCGACCGGGCCGACGCGCTCCTGGCGGAGTGGGAGACCGAACTCGACTCGTTCGTGAAGGTGATGCCCGACGCCTACCACGACGCGATCAGCGAGGAGGGCCGCGACGACGTCCGCGAGCTCCTCCCCGGCAGCGCCGAGGCCGACGTCGAGGCCCGCGCGCCCGACTACGCCGCGAGCGACGACTGATCGTACGCCGATCGTCGTCCCGGGGACCGCGCTCTATTCGTCCTCGAACGCGAACGCCGGGACGACGATCGCGCCCATCGTGCCGATGAACCCCGTCACCAACAGCCCCAGGTGGGGATCGGGCGAGCTCACGAGCAGGGCGAACGACCCGATGTCCCGCCAACCCGACCACGAGAACGAGGTCGGACCATCGGTTCCAGACGTCCTCGAGCCTGCGCTCGAGGTTCGCGAGCCACCAGTCAGCCGTTTCGCCCTCGCCGTCCCCGGTCGGTCGGTCCCGGCCGAACGCCTCCCGGATCACCGATGGGCCGGCGACGAGGACGAGAGTCCCAGTGTCGACGGCGAGCAGTGCCCCGAGAACGGAGCGGGGTATTCCGCCGATCCGACCGAGCAGGAACGCGAGAACCGCCACCCCGGAACCGATCCCTCGAGCGGCCCCGGCGATCGACGACTGTGTCACGTGCGGTACTACCGGTGGATCGGCCGGGTCGAATTCGAACGTTCGCGCGTTCGATCAGCCGACGACGCCGCCCTCGCTCTCGAGGGCCTCCCGGAGCCGCCCGACGTCGGGGACCGACAGGAGGTGGGCCGGACAGTCACAGTCCGAGGCGCCGACGCCCCCGACTGGCTCTCCGGGAAGGCTCTCGGCGAGTTCACACTCGCGGTCGGCCCCGGGAAAGCGCGCGACGGCCGCGAGTTCGCTCTCGGGGTGGCCGAGCAGGTAATCGACGTGCCAGTGGCGGACCTCGCGCTCGCCAGCGGCGAGGTCGCGGTGGCGCTCGATCCGCGAGAAGCCGCCCGGACCGAACGCGCTCCCGACGTAGGCGTAGGGTCCCTCGAGGCGGTACTCGCCTGCGGCGCCGATCTCGACCTCGATCGGGGGGACGTCGATCGCGAGGACGTAGGTGCCGCGGGCCATCGGTCGGGAGTATCGGGAGCTGAGGCATAAGGGGCCCGCTACCCGTCGCGTCCGCCGCGTCCGTCGCCGGCGATTCCCTCGGCGACCCGTGTCATGTACTCGATGTACGGTTCCCGGTCGGAGTCCTCGCCGGCCTCGACCCGATACCGGTGGAGGTCCGCCCAGACCGCTGCGAGCATGAAGGCGGCATGGGCTCGGTAGTACCGGTCGTTCTCGACGGCGATTCCCGTCCGCTCCTCGTAGCGGGCGATCAGTTCGGATCGGTCGGGGCTCCCCTCCCTGCCCGTAAACGGCGCGAGTCCGGCCTCGTTCGACTCCCGCAGGTCCCGAACCGCCTCGGAGTCCGGATACCGGGTGTCGATCCCGTCGAGGGAGGGAACCGGATCGCCGTCGTCGCGCCACCGAAGGAGGAGGTAGCCGAGTTCGGTCCGCGGGTCGCCGAGCATGGCGGTCTCCCAGTCGATGACGCCCGTGATCCCCCGTCGGTCGTCGAGGAGGACGTTTCCCGGCCTGAAGTCGCCGTGGACGAGCGTCGTCTCCCGTTCGTCGGGCGCCGTCTCCCGGAGCCGGTCACCGACGGTCCGGAGGTCGGCGAACTCCCGGCCCGTCACCGCCGTCGCCCGGTCGAGCCGTGTGGTCGCGTGCTCGACTTGCGTTCGGGGGGTCTGGCGCTCGCAGACGTCCTCGAACGGCTCCGTTTCGAGCCGATGAACGTCGGCGAGGACGTCGATCAGGTCGCGAGCCACTGCCCGACGCCCCTCCGGAGTACGGAACCCCTCGGGGAGACCCGATCCCAGGGGAACGGTCTCGCCCTTGAGATACGTCGTGACGAGGACCGGGTCCTCGCCCCCGCGGAACGCGACCGGCTCGGGCGCGGGAATTTCGGTCGCCTCGAGGCGTTTCAGGAGCCGATACTCCCGTTCGAGATCGTTGAAGAGATCGGTATCCCGTAGCTTGTTCGGTCGTCGGAGGAGATACCGATCTCCGGGTGTCGAGACGGCGACCATCAGGTTGATCCCGTCGGCGAGCACGTCGAAGCCGGTCGCCTCGATCCCCGCCTCCGAGAGAACCCCCTCCACCCCGTCGATTCCCAACCCGTCATGGGCCATGCCCGGCCGTACGGATCGGTTCGTATAGTCTTCGGGGGGCGTGTGTCCGGGTTCACATGAACCGATCGAACTCTCGATGCCCTCGCCGCTCCCACTCTGCCGCGACGGTGGAACTATGTCCCGATCACCCTTTCCGCCGGACGTGCCACTCGAGTACTCACACACGCCGATCGACGTAAGCGAGCAGACCGTCGTCGCGATCGGTGCGACCAGCGGCATCGGTCGCGCGATCGCGCTGGGGTTCGCCGCGGAGGGCGCCGACGTCGTCGCGACCTCCCGATCCGCCGACCGCGTCGAGCGGACGGCCGACGAACTCCGCGAGCGGGGCGCCGACACGATCGAACGGACCTGTGACGTCACCGTCCGGGAGGACCTGGTCGAACTCCGGGAGGCCGCCCTCGAGACTTTCGGCGGAGTCGACGTCGTGGTCTACGCGCCGAGCTACATCGCCCGTGCGGGCGTTCTCGAGGTCACCGACGAGGAGTGGGAGCGGGTCTTCGACGTCCAGCTGACCGGCGCCCGCCGGGCGACCCAGCTCTTCGCCCGGGAGATGGACGGGGGGTCGATCCTCCACATCGCCTCGGCCTCGGCGGAGACGGCGATCCCGAACCTCGCGGCGTACTCGGTCGCGAAGGGCGGGCTCGACACGCTGATCCGGGTCGCCGCCGAGGAACTCGGCCCCGAGATCAGGGTCAACGGGATCCGCCCGGGGTTCGTCCGCAGCGAGCAGACCGAGGGCACGTACACCGAGGGCGAACCCCGCTTCGAGACGATCCGAGAGCGAACGACGACCGGCCGGCTGGGCCGACCGGAGGAGATCGTCGGCGCGGCACTCTACCTCGTGAGCGACGCGGCCAGCTACACGACCGGGGAGATCGTTACGGTAGACGACGGGTTCACTTCGGCGACGTTCGACGAGTGACCGTTCGTCGACGACGCGTTCACCCGTCGATAGCGTCCGCCCGCGCCCGAAGCCGCTCGATCACCGTCGGCGGACCCCGGCAGACGACCGTCACACGATCGCCGTCGTACGCCACGTTTTCGACGGTCGTCCGGTCGTAGGCCTGCGAGACGATCGACATCGCCTCGTCGCAGTTCGGCATCCCCAGCCGCGCTTCCTCGGTCGGTAACCGATCGCCGACCACCGACCGCAGGCGATCGAGGCCCGTCCCCTCGCGGGCGCTCGTCGCGACCGCTTCCGGCGCGCGTTCGGCGGCGATTGCGAGACGCCGTTCGCGCTCCCCTGCCGGGAGCAGGTCAGTCTTGTTGCAGGCCGTGACCACGTCCTCTCGATCGACGCCCTGGTCGGCGAGGAGCTCGAGAGAGATCTCGAGTTTCTCCCGGAAAACCTCGGGGGGATCGCTGGCGTCGGCGACGAGGACGACGGCGTCGGCCGCGGCGGCCTCCGAGAGGGTCTCGCTGAACGACGAGACGAGCCAGTGGGGGAGGTCGGAGACGAATCCTACGGTATCGGTCGCGAGGACCGGCCGACCCCCTACCGTTGCCCGCCTGGTCGTCGTCTCGAGGGTTTCGAACAGTCGATCGGCTGCCGAGGCGGTCGCGTCCTTGTTCGGTCCCTCGCGCTCGCCGTCGGTCGCCTCGTCGACCGAGAGATCGTCAGCGAGGCGGTGCAACAGCGTCGATTTCCCCGCGTTGGTGTAGCCGGCGATCGTCACGAGGTCGAACCCCTCCTCGCGGCGACGCCGGCGGAACTCCTCGGCGGGATCGGGAAGCGAGTCGAGTTTGGCCTCGAGGCGGTCGATCCGGTCGCGGACGTCGTAGACGGGCGAGCCCTTCTCGGTGCGCTTGTTGAGCATCCCCTCGTCGGCGGACTCGACGATTCTCGGGAGTTCGTAGCGCAGCCGGGCGAGTTCGACCTGGAGTCGTGCCCGGCGCGTGCCGGCGCCCCGTTCGAAGATGGCGAGGACGAGCCGGTAGCGATCGAAGAGTTCGGTTCCATCGGGCAGTTCGGCCCGCAACCCGTGGTGCTGGCTCGGGGTCAGGTCGCCGTCGGCGACGACGAGGGAGGCGCCGGTTTCGGCGACGGCGGCGGCGAGTTTCTCGCATTTCCCCCGGCCGAGGTAGGTACCCGGGTCCTCGGGGCCGGCCTGGGTGACGGTCGCGGCGACGTCGTAGCCACGGGCCGCGGCGAGGTCCTCGATCTCGGTCGTTTCGACGGGCGGGTCGGTCGATCTGGCGGCGATGACGGCGGTCGATTCGGTTCGTGTCTCTTGCATGGATGTCCGTTGCTGGGCGGTCGAAAACGGTACGCTGGCCGTGTGGCTTCCTCCGGTTCGGGGGCCGCTCAGAAACGGATCGAGGTCTCCATTCGCCTGCCGGGATCGTCCCTGCGCGGACCGAAAGCCGTTCCGGTCGTGTGAGATCGATTCGCACGTCCCGGCGACGCGGACGGCCGGGATAGCTGGCAGTCGCTGACAAGCACCAGCGATAGGGGCGCCTCCGGCGTACCCGTCCCATGGCCTATCAGGTCGAGTGCGTCCAGTACGGCTGCGAGTTCGAGACCCGCGCGGAGACCGAACGGGAGGCCGCCGACGCGATGCGACATCACACCGACGAGGAGCACGCGAACATGGACCTCGCCGACGAGGAGATTCGCGAGGCGATCACCGAACTCTGATCAGACCGCGGACAGCGACCGGATGCCCGCCGGGAGGTGCCCGCCGGTCTCCCAGCCGTCATCGGTATCGACGAGCACCCGCCCCTCGTTGGTCCCAGCGACGACGGTCCCCTCTTCGACCGTCCAGGCGAGGATCACCTCCTCCGGCTCGCCGGGGTAGGAGTCCCGCCGAAAGCTCTCTCCGTCCTCGGAGACGAACAGCGCGCCGTCGGCGCCGTCCGCCCCGCTCCAGGTCCCCGGCGACGATCGGGCCGCCGCCGCGTAGAGCCGCCCGTCGTGGATCAGTGCCTCCCGGAAGTACCGGTGGGAGAGCGCCCCGTCCAGTCGATTCCATGACTGTCCGGCATCGCGGGTGCGGTAGAGCCCGTCGCCACACGAGGCGACGAACTCCTCGGGACCCCGAACGAGGACGTGGTGGACGTCGTCCTGGAGGCCGTCCCGGCGCTCCGTCCAATTCTCGCCGCGGTCCTCGCTGACGTGGACGCCGCCGACCTCGACGCCGGCGACGACCCGGTCGGGCGCGTCGGGGTGGGCGCCCAGACTCCTGATGTGGGCCTCGTTCCGGTGGCGGGGCGTGAACCACTCCTCGCGGGAGGGGAGGTCCTGAAAGCCCTCGAGTTCGCGCCAGCTTTCCCCACTATCGTCGCTGACGTAGAGGTGAGCGGGGTGGGTCCCGGCGTACAGCCGCTCGCCGTCGGGGCTCGCCAGCACGGAGTAGACCTCCTCGCGGGGGACCTCGATGTCCGTCCACTCTCCGCCACTCGAGCGGTAGAGTCCGGCCTTCGAGCAGGCGAAGACGCCGTCGGTGCCGGCGAACTTCCGGACCCTCATTACACGGCCACAGTCCAGTTCCCGGGTCGCGTCGTCGAAGGAGGGTCCGGAAGCGCGATACACGCCGTCGTCGGTTCCGATCACGAGGGTCATGTCTCTTCCTACCACCCTCGTCCTCCTCAAAGTGTGGGGGCTGATTATCGAGTCCCGTTCGGTCGGTGTGGACCCGGTAGGACAGCGGTGGAGACGACGGTGAAATTCCCAGGCGATTTTTCGGTCGGCTGTCCTCGAGCTACCTACGACGGGCTACCGACCGATGGTCCCCTGGCGCGTGACCGGCGCGTCGGGATCGATCAGGAAGGCGACGACGACCGACTCCTCGGTCGCCCGGATCGGCTCCGATCCCCCGCCGACGAGCAGGGCGCTCTCGCCCTGGCCCAGTCGGGCGTCGCCGACCCCGATCTCGCCCTCGAAGACGTAGACGTAGGCGTCCCTGCCCGCCATCGCCGGTAGCTCCGTCTCGCGACCCCTTTCGAGCCGGACGTCGTAGAGATCGACGTCGTTGCGGACCGAAAACGGCGCGCCGGAGCCCTCGGGGCCGAAGAGGTGGCGCCACTCGCCGCTCGTGGGGTCGGGAACCGGACCGTGTTGGATTCCCGGCTCGAGATCGAGTTCCCGGGGCCGGACGAAGATCTGGAGCATCCGCAGTGGCGGATCGTCGTCGGTGGTCCGCTCTTCGTGCCAAAAGCCGCTGCCGGCGTTCATCACGAGCAGGCTCTCTGGGTCGGTGACGAGCCGGTTTCCCTCGCGGTCGTCGTGGCGCATGACGCCCGCGGGAACCCAGGAGATTATCTCCTCGTTTCGGTGGGGGTGCATCCCGATCAGCGTCCCGGGATCGAGGACGGACTCGACGACGGTCGCGAGCGGGCCGTAGCCGTGGTCGTCGTGGCCGGGCAGGTTCCGTCCGGGGAAGTCGAAGGCCGTCCGGAACCCTCCCTGGTCCCGGATCACGTCGGTCCGCGGTGCCGTGTGGATCTCGGTCGTGGACTGAGTCACTGCTTCGGGTAAGGGATGGAGGGTATATGTCTCCCGGGGACGGCCGGGCCCGTTCGGACTCGCGGCCGGGTCCACAACGCATTTGACCTCCGAATCGCTATCTCAACCCGTGTCGACGAACGCCGATCCGAACCCCGCTCTCTCCTGGATGACCCGCTTCCGTCGGCGCGTGCTCCCGACCGTCCACCGGATCAAGGAACCGCTCGGCGGGTTCGCTCAGTGTATCACCCACCCCTCCGAGTACGTCGGGACCGTTCGGCGGGATCTCGCCTCCTTCCGTGCCGATCTCCGGGCGATGGAGTTCACACCCGAACCGATCGCCTCGCTCAAGACCCACCCCGACGGCCGCCGGTCGGCCGGCAGTTGGGTCCACAGGGCCTCCATCGGTGCCGACTGGCAACTCCACGTCACGCTCTTCGTGGGCCAGCACGATACCGTTGAGGTCTTCGCCCACCGCGAGTACTCCTGGCTGACACACCCCTACAAACACTACGTCTCGGAGGGGTGGGACACCGCTGGCGGCGTCTCCCGGATGCGGTCGCTGCTCGCCGACAACGGCGTCGCGTTCTCGATCGAGTGAGCCGTCGACCCGCAGGACTTTCCGACCCACCGTCGTATCGGCCGCCGTGACATCCCCCGACCTCGGACTGGCGACGGTCGTCGGCGGCTTCGTCGCCGCCGTCGCCCTTCTCTCGGTCGTCCTCGCGGTCGTCGGGCTCGAGCCGACGGTCTCGGTCCTCGTGGGCGCCGACCGGCTCGGCCTCGCGGCGCTTTGCTGTGCGGTCGCCCTCTGGGCCGTGGCCTGGTCGTACACGCTCTCGATCGTCCTCTCGGTCCTCGGGGTCGCCCACGGTCCCGTCGAGGCCGGACTGCTGTTCGGCAACCTCGTCTTCGCCAACAGCGTCGCGCCCTCGACGTACCTCGGGGGGGAGCCGTTCGCGGCGTTCCTGTTCTCGCGGCGGACGGGGACGGGCTACGAGACCGGGTTCGCCGCGGTCACGAGCACCGATCTCCTGAACTACGCGCCGATGGTGCCCCTGGCGGGGGTCGGACTCCTCTACGTGACGACGACGGCCGTCGTCGGCGGGCGGACCGAACTCGCCCTGGCCGCGGTCTTTTCGGCCCTGCTCGCCCTGATCGCGGTCGTCGTCGCGGGCTGGCGCCGGCGCGACCGGGCCGCCGTCGCCCTCGCGACGACCATCGGCGGGCTCTCGACGCGGATGAGTGGGGTCGTCCCGGGCGTGCGCCCGGTCCGGCCGGCGCCCCTCGAGGCCCGGATCCGAACCTTCGTCCGGGAGGTCGAGTCCGTCGCCGACGACCGCTCGAGCCTGGCGCTCGGGCTCGGCTACTCGGCGCTCGGCTGGCTCTCGCTGTCGGCAGCGCTGTGGTTCGCGCTGTACGCGGTCGGCCACGCGACGTCGCCGGCGGTCGCCCTCTTTGCCGTCCCCATCGCCGCGGTTTCGAACGTCCTCCCGGTTCCCGGCGGGATCGGCGGCGTCGAGTCGGTCCTCATCGTCCTGCTGGTCGCCGCCGCGGGGGTGCCGGCGCCGACGGCGGCCGCGGCGACCCTGCTCTACCGGGGCGGGACCTACTGGCTCCCGCTCGTCGTCGGCGGCGGGACGGTCGTCCTCGCCCAGGGTCCTCGTCGCGGGCCGATCTGACCCCACGTATTACGGCCCGACCCGACGAAGGGTGCCCATGTCCCACACGGAGACCGTCGGTGCCTTCACCGATCTCTACCTGCCGACGGTCAACGGCGTCACCTCCACCGTCGGGCTCTGGCGCGAACACTGGTCCGCCCGCAGGGGACCGATGTCGGTCGTCTACCCGCGGGTCGAGGGCTACGAGCCCGCGGAGGACGAACACCCCGTGCGGAGCGTCCGCGCACCCTTCTTCCCGCGATACCGACTCGGCCTCCCGCTGGTCCCCGACGGGCTCGCAGCGCCCGACCTGGTCCACGTCCACACGCCGTTTACCGTCGGCTACGCGGGCCTCCGCTTTGCCCGCGAGCGGGGGCTGCCGGTCGTCGCCTCCTACCACACGCTGCTGGGCGAGCGCGCCGACCGGATCGCGCCGCGGCCGTTCTCGGACGGGCTCCGCTCGGTCTGTCGGGGCTACGAGCGTGCGTTCTTCGAGCGGGCCGACCGCGTCATCGTCCCGACTGCCTTCGCACGCCGGCACCTCCTGGAGACGGTGGGCGCCGACGTCGACGCCCGCGTGGTCTCGAACGGGATCGACACCGACCTCTTTCGCCCCGTCGATCCCTCGAGGCTCCGGAGCCGGTACGACCTCCCCGACTCCCCCCTGGTCGGCTACACCGGTCGCCACGGCCCCGAGAAGAACCTCGGGGAGGCGATCGACGCCGTCTCCGGCACCGGCGTCTCCCTCGCAATCGCCGGCGACGGCCCCGCTCGCGGGGAGTGGGAGGCCCGGGCCCGCGAGGCCGACGCCGACGTTCGCTTCCTTGGCTTTCTCGACCGGGCGGAGCTCCCCGCGTTCTACTCCGCGCTCGACGCCTTCGTCTTCCCGAGCCCCGTCGAGACCCAGGGCCTGGTCGCCCTCGAGGCGACGGCCTGTGGGACGCCCGTCGTCGCCGTCGACGCCGGCGCGCTCACCGAGTTCGTCATCGGCGGCGAGACCGGCTACCGCTACCGCCGGGGCGACGTCGAGGACTTCCGGTACGCAATCCGGCGCGCCCTCGCCGAACGCGACCGTCTCTCCGATCTCTGCGTGCGCCGCCGGTCGATGCTCTCGGTCGAACACTCCGTCGGACAGCTCGCCGGGATCTACGACGAACTCGTGTAGCGTTCGACCGGGAGTCGTCCCTCGAGCGTCGTCGGTTCCCGGCCCGATCGGTTCCCGCCGCTGCAGGGTTCGATCCGGTGTCGTGGCCCTCGGAGTCAGCGGGCCCGATACGGGAATCCGAATAATGGTCGGCTCGGGGGTCCCCCACCACCGTTCTCGCCTCCTTCCCCCGGATCGCTCCTCCGTGGGCCTCCTACTTTGCGTCACCTCCTGATCGAGCGAGCGGGGGCTGGAAACCCCTATAAAACTCGTTTGGCCGATCCGCGGGAGGTCGGTCGACCGTCGCGCCCTCCGATCAGAGGACGTCGACCTCGCTGACCGACAGGATGGTTTCACAGGCCGGGCAGATCCACGTCCCGCCCGAGACCCCCTCGCCGCCTCCCTCCGGCGTCGCGGACTCGTCTCTGACCGGCGTGATCTCCTCCCCGCAGTGTGGACACTCCCCCATCAGTCCCACCGCCCCGACTGCGTGCTCGCCTCGAGACCGTTCATACGCCCTTTCCCGACACCCAGCCGCTTTAGCTCACGGTCCGTGCACCCTCTCGCGACCTGCGTTCCCGTACAAAAACGTACCGAACGATCCACGCTGCCGTCCGAATAGTTCAACCGTCTTTCGGGGAGTATTTTCCCGAACTGCTAACTGTTCGTACGGTCCACCGTACTCCCGGTGGGTGATCGCATGGACACCGAGATCCTGTCCGTCGTTCTCCAGCGATGGGAGGTCGTCGACAGCCTGCGCGAGGAACCGAAGGACAAGCGGGCGCTGGTCGGGGACGTCGACTGTTCCCGATCGACGGTCGACCGGGCGGTCCGGGAACTCGAGTCCATCGGCGTCGTCGAGTACCGCGAGGGCGACCACGGGGTCACGCCGCTTGGCGAGACCGTCGCGAGCGGGCTCGAGGCGCTGGTGGAGACCGTCGAGCGCCGGATCGAACTCGAGCCGTTCCTCGAGTGGATTCCGGAAGGCGAGTTCGATCTCGGCCTCGAACATCTCTCGGGAGCGGAGCTGTGGGTGCCCGAACCCGGCGACCCCTGGGCCATGGTCAACCGACACGTCGCGGCCCTGGAGGCGGCCGACGACGTCCGGTGTGTGCTCCCCCTGACCGGGTTACACGCCTACGAGGCGGTGTACGAGGGGGTCGTGGCCGGCGGGCGTGCCGAGTTGATCGTCAGCCCCGACGTCGCCCGGACGTTCCGGACTGATCCGGCCTATGCCGACATGACGGCCGAGCTTGCGACGACCGGCCGGTATCGGCTCTCCCGGTACGACGGCTCGATCCCGTACTTCGTCGGACTCCTCGACGATATCGTCCAGATCGGCGTCGACGAGGCGGGCGAGCCGCGGGCGTTACTGGAGACTACCGACCCGGAGGCCCGACGCTGGGCCGAAGGCGAGATCGAGGCCTACGAGCGGGACGGGACCCGGGTCGATCTCTCCGTCGACCTCCCGGCGGACCCCTCGACTGACTCCCCCCGGACCGGGTCGTAGCACGGGGCCCGGCGACACCGAACGGGACGTCAGCCGCCACGTCGCCGGATCGCTCGCTCGAGTTCGGTCCGTGCCTGGCGGGCGACCGGCCGCGGGTCGTCGGGGTGGAGCATGTCGAACGCCGGAACCTCACAACAGGAGCGACCGATCTCCGCCGCCCGGGCGAGCAGCGACGGGCGCTCGACGAGCGCCGACTCCTTCCGGCGGACGCTCACGAGGTGTTCGACCTCGCCGTAGAGGTAGTGGCTGCCGACGCCGGGCTCGTAGCCGGCGTCGATCCCGTCCGTGCGTCCGGTGACCGACAGCCAGTACCACCAGGGGAACTCCGAACCGGCCCGGGTCGCACACGCCAGCGACTGCCACATGCGAGGGTTGATCTCGACCAGCGAGAACTCGCCGGTCTCGTCTCTGACGTACTCGATGCAGGCGAGGCCGTGCCAGTCGAGTTCGTCGAGGATCGCCCGCCCGGCGGCCTCGAGCTCCGGGATGTCGACGGACTCCCGGAAGACGCCGCCGCTGCCGGTGTAGGAGTCGCCCCGGATCTGGCGGTGCTGGAACGTTCCCAGGGGACGGCCCTCGTCGTACAGCGCGCCGAACAGGTACTCCGTTCCGGACACGTACTCCTGGACGATCGGCTCGTGGCCCATCGTCGAGAGGAGCCCGTCGACGTCCGGCCGCTCGCCGGCGGGCACGTGTTCGATCGATTTGGCGATCCTCGACTCTCCGGGCTCGAGATCGTCGAGATACGCCTCCGTGAGGAGGTTGTACCGCGATTTGACGATCCGGTCGCCACGCCAGTCGTCGACCGCGGTCAGGAGTCGGGTCTCCGGAACCGCGACGCCGGCCGACTCGGCGACGTCTGCGAGCCGTTTGCGGTCGTGGACGGCCCGCAGGGTCTCGAACGGCGGGACGGTGACGTCGATATACCGCTCGAACTCCTCGCGGTACCGCGAGAGCAGGTAGGGGTCCTGCGGGCGGTGGGGAACGATCGTCCGGACGTCCGGGCGCGCGGCGAGGGCCAACAGCGCGTCCCTGTAGGCGGGGAGATCGCTCGGCGGCGGGATCAGTACGGAGTCGTCGCAGTACCGCGAGGCGGAGGTCCCGAGGTCGGGGTCGTCGACCGCGGCGATCGTTCTCACCCCCTGCTTGCCGAGCGACCGGACGGAGGCGTAGCCGTGTGGATAGCGCGACGCCGTGACCACGGCGCCACCCTTCCGGTCAGTCATCGGCGATCACCCGACGCGGGGGACGCACCGGTGGCTCCGCCGACGAAGTTCGGTCCGGTGTGCCGGGGTCGCCCGCGAGGACCCGTGCCGTGGCCGGCATCGTCAGGAGGGTCACGAGGGTGTAGAGCTCGCCGACGTGGTTTTCCCCGTTGCAGTGCTCGTCGTACAGCCGCCGTACTTCCCCGGCGCTCATGCCGGGTACCGCGTCGGCGAGCGCGCGGTTCTCCGTCAGAACCTCGGTTACGAACCGGCTCGAGCGGAGCAGTTCTGCGTCGTCGAGCCACGGACCCTGGGTCAGATACGGCTCCGGCGGAGCCCGGGTCGAGTCACATTTCCGGCGCAGTTCCGTCAGGTGCTCGCCGGCGTACTTCACCGCGAACGGCCGCGAGAGCGCGACGCCGGTGCTCGCGTGGGCGATTTCCGCGAGGTCGGGGGCGAGCCGGGCGACCGCCCGGTCGATCACGTTCCGCCGGAGCCGGTAGCCGACCGGCATCGACAGGGAGAGCTCGAGGAGGCGGTTGTCAAGGTAGGGGGTTCGGTAGGGACGCAGTTTGCGGAGCCCGGTCTGAAAGCGCACGTCGTCGTCGTTCGAGAGCGGGTAACAGCCGCCGTAGTAGACGAGGTCGTCGAGCGAGTCGTAGACGACGCCGTGGTGGCGAATCTTCCCGCCGTCGCGGTGGATCTCCTCGTCGAGCACGCTCCGGAGTTCCGTCGGCAGGTCGTAGCCGTCGTGGGCCCGCTCGACGAGGAGGTCGACGTAGCCGTCGATCGAGTCGACGGGCCGTTCGACCGGGAGCGTCACCGATCCCAGCCCGCCGAGCGGGACCGTCGGCGACGGTACGCCGTAGCCACGGAACAGCGAGTCGCCGTAGAGCCCAGAGAGCAGTCCGTCGACCCGCCCGGTTATCTCGGCTTCGAACCCGCTCGTGTACGGCTGGCTGAACCAGCCGTTGAACGTCGTCGCCCACCGGTTTCGCTCGGTCGCCCCGATCCGGTAGCCCGGTCCGCGACGGAGCCACTCGAAGGGCGTCCCGGTCTCCATGGCGACCCGCTCGGCGGTCCGTGCCTCCCTGTTCATCCAGTCGTTCATGTGAAACGCCGTGGCGTCGGCGCCGGCGTCACAGAGCCCGGCGAGAGCGAGCCGGGAGTCGCTCCCGCCCGACAGGAGCACGCCGTACTCCCGATCCTCGCGGAGCCACTCGTCGAGCACCGCCCGGAACCGGCCGACGAACTCGTCGACGAACCGCTCGAACGGCACCTCACAGGGGCGGTATCGGGGGCGCCAGTACTGGTCGGCAGAGACGGTGCCGTCGGTGAGGTCCATCGTCGTGACCGTTCCCGGGCGCAGTTTTTCGACGCCCTCGAGGGGCGTTCTCACGCCGAAGGTCCGGCGGAACGCGAGGTATTCGTGGAGGTAGCCGGGGTGGAACGCAGTGTCGACCGCCGGGTGGTAGGGCAGGGTCTGGACGTTGGTCGAGAAGACGACCGTCCCGTCGTCGGGGCGGGTCCAGTACAGCGGCACCGTCCCGAACCGGTCGGTCGAGAGGAGCAACTGGCCGCGCTCGGGGTCGTGGATCGCGAGCAGGAAGTTCCCGTTGAGCCCGCACACGAACGACCTCCCGTACCGATCGTAGAGCGCGAGCGCGTAGTTCGCGGAGGCGACGGAGGCAGGTCGCGGCTCGTACGCCCTCGAGGGGCCGACCGTCTCGGAACCGTCGGGACCTCCGGAACCATCGGTGTGGGCGGCGCCGGCGTCGTGGCCGTAGAGTTCGCCGAGCACCCAGCACGTTCGTTCGTCCGTCCCGGGAGATCCGTCGCGGGGGTATCGCGAGCCGGCGGCGATCGAGAGGCCGTCGGCCTCGTGGACCGTCCCCCCGACTCCGATCCAGTTGTCGAACGCGCCCGGCGCGTCGGCGCCGACCGTGCCGTGGAGGTCGCTCATCTCCCCACCCCGGTCGCGGGCGCGCCGTCGTCGGCCGGACGCACCGTCACGACTCCCCGCCGGTCTCTCGATACCCCACCGCTCCGGCCCACGGCTCCCGATCGAAGGCGTCTCATTCGGTGGCCGACACCTGTGACGTCCCGGGCAATCAATGCGGGAGCCCCCTTCCAGAACCTGAGAGCCGACCTGCAGCGCCTGAGAGAGGCGGCCCGGTTCGAGCCGGAAGCCAGGGGAACCCGCCTCACCGCCGTCCTCTCGGACGGGCCCGCCACTCGAGGGTTTTTCACTCCCGCGGACCGACCCTCGCGCATGACCGGCGCCTTAGTGATCGGCGGTACCCGCTTCATCGGTCGACACCTCGTGAACGACCTTCTGGACCACGAGTACGACGTCACCGTCTTCAACCGCGGAAATCACGGGAACCCGTTCGCGGACGACGACCGAGTCTACCGGATCGAGGGCGACCGGACGAACGACTCGGCGCTCGAACTCGCCCGCGAACGAGCGGCCCCCGACATCGTCTTCGACATGGTCGCCTACGAGCCACGGGAGGTGCGGGCGGCGACGCGGATCTTCGCCGACTCGGCGTACGTCTACGTCTCCAGTGGCGCCGCCTACGCCGACGAGGAGATCCCCAAACGCGAGGGCGAGACCGCCCTCGAGCCCTGCACCAACGAGCAGGCGACCGACGACTCGGGGGAGACGTACGGCAACCGGAAGGCAGAGGGCGACCGGACGGTCTTTGCGGCCGCAGAGCGGGGCGTTCGGGCCATGAGCGTCCGTCCCTGTATCGTCTACGGCCCTCACGACTACACCGAACGGTTCGACTTCTGGATCGACCGCGTCCGCGAGTACGACCGCGTGATCGTCCCCGGCGACGGCACCACCCTCTGGCACCGCGCTTACGTCGGGGACGTCGCGAGCGCACTCCGGGTCGTCGCCGAAGCGGGTGAAGCGGGCGAGGCGTACAACGTCGGCGACCGGCGACTGGTCACCCTGGCGGAGTCGATCGAGCTGATCGCCGACGCCATGGGCGAGGAAGTGGAGGTCGTCCACGCCGGCTCCCGCGAACTCGCGGCGGGCGGGCTCTCCCCCACGGACTACGTCCTCTACCGGGAGTACCCTCACGTGCTATCGACGGCGAAGCTCGCGGCTCTCGGCTGGGACTCGACGCCCGTGGCCGAGGCGATCGACCGAAGCGTCGCAGACCACGTCGACAGCGACCGCGACGGGAGCGAACACGCCCCCGACCGGGCGGCCGAGGAGCGCGTGCTCGGGGTTCTGGACACGCTGTGAGCCCGCTCGGCGGAGTCAGCCGGTCAGTCCGGCGACGTCCTCGCGGAGCCGCTCTGCGTACTCGAGCCGGAGCCCTCGAACGTCCTCGCGTTCGATCCGGTCGGCCTCGAACTCGTGGGTCAGCGGGCCGTACTCCCCGACCCGAAATCCCATCCGTTCCAGATAGGCAGTGACGGCCAGCGACGCCAGACCATCGTGGATGGCGCGTTCGACGTACTCGGAGAGCGCCTCGAACCGGGGGAGGACGATTTCGTCCTCAGTACGTTCCCCCTCTTCGCCCTCGATGCGGACCACGCTGGTGTGGACGTCATCCATCACCTCTCGGACCCCCTCGACTAGCCGGAGCAGTTCGCTCGGCAGCGTCGCGTCGGGCGCGCGCCACTCGACGGTCGGCATCTCCCGGCGGAGCCTGATGGGAGTCCAGACGGCGTCGAACGGCGAGAACTCCGTCTCGACGCGCTCGCGGTCGATCCCCCGTTCGACCGCCCGCTCGACGAACTCCGCGTAGCGCTTCTCGAGGCGGCGTTTCCACTCGGCGACCGTTCCGGTGTAGGGCCATAGCCGGCCGTGATCGGGGAGGTCGGCGTAGCTCCGCCCGCGATAGCAGCGGGCGCGTGCGGAGGCGGCGACCCGCTGTCCCCCGCAGTACGGCGAGGAATGACACAGCGCGAGCGCCGGGTCCAGTGCCGTCAGGACGTTCAGCTGGTCGGCGACGTTTCGCTGCTCGACGTGGACGTGGGTCCCCGCACAGTGTTTCGTGTGGGCGAAGGGGTCGCCGACGACCACCTCCTGGATCCGGGTCCGGTCGGAAGGCAGCGTCTCGATCGGACCGGCGTCGATCGGAGTTCCGAGGGGGACGAGCAGCCTGTCGCGTTCCGCGGCGGCCTCGAGAGCGAGCCGGAGCCGATCGGCGAACGTCTCCCGAAGCTCCTTGATCGTCGCACACGGCGGCGTCTTCAGCTCGAAGAGGGGCTCGACGAACTCCTCCTCGGCGAAGGGGAGGTCCGCGGCGAGGGGCGCCGCCGGAGCGAGCGCGCCGTCCGGGTCGATCACCCAGTATTCGACTTCGACGCTCGTTTTCATACGACTCCGCCTCCTATACTGGATTCAAGCGTAGTATCGGCCAACATAAGACTATTTTAGTGGACGAACGGCTGATAACGGGATAAACGTTCGCATGGTTTGGAACCGCTACGATCGGATGGCTCCCGACCCGGTGGGGAGAAGGACGCAACCGTTTTCACGGGGTGCGCTCGATCGGGGAACGTGTTGCCGGATCTCCAGCGGGACGTAACGAGGGCGCGAGAACTCCTCGAGGACGGCGAGTACGGACGCCTCCTCGAGGGCGCGGCCGGCCGGCTGGCGCGGCCGGTCGCCGACGAGTACCAGATCCGCCGCGGGCTCTCGGAGCTGGCGCGAGCGCGCAATCCGTCGGTCCGGGCGGTCGAGCGAGCGCTTCGCTGTGTCCACGAGGACGGGTTTCTTCCCTACGAACGCTCGCAGCTGGCGGCCGTCGAGAAGCGCCGGCAGGCCCTCGCGGCCGACGAGACGCCCGTCGAGTACCACCTCCACGGGCCCAGCGACGAGGGACTCACGGAGGAGGTCTACGAGGGCTACCGCCACGAGGTCCGGGTGAGCGACTTCCCGGGGGCGAAGCCGGAGTACGGCCCCCTGCTGTACGCGCTGGCGCGCGAACTCGACCCCGATCGGGTGCTCGAGCTGGGCACCTGTCTGGGGATCTCGGGGGCCTACATCGCCGGTGGCTTCCGCAACGACAACCGGCTGCTCACCGTCGAGGGCGGCGAGCCCCAGGTCGGGATCGCTCGCGAGACGTTCGCGGAACTGGGGGTCTCCGACCACACCACGGTCCGCCACGATCGCTTTCAGGACGTGCTCCTCGAGGGCGGGGAGAGCCCCCGCTTCGAGATAGCCTTCCTCGACGGCCACCACAACCGCGAGGCGACCCTCGAGTACTTCGAGGCGCTCTACGAGCTCGCCGAATCCGGCGCGGTCGTCGTCTTCGACGATGTCGTCGGCTACTCGGAGGGGATGGACGGCGCCTGGCGAACGATCGCGGCCGACCCCAGGGTCGAGCTCTCGGTGACGACCGAGCGCTACGGGATCGCGGTCCTCAAGGCCGGAATCCCGGAGAAACGAGATTTCAGCGTCCCCGTCTGAGGCCCGCCACAGGTAAATGGGCTCGCGGGGAAGGGGCCCCATGTTCGAGAAATCGACGTGGATCCGCCTCCCCCGGAACGTCGTCGTCGGCCACGAGGTGTTGGGCCGGACCCTCGAGGTGGTAGACGACGTCCACCTCTCGGGGCGGCCGCTGCTCGTGACGAGCCCGACGCCCCGCGAGCTGGCGGCCGACCCGATCGCCGCACAGTTCGAAGAACGCGGGATCGACCCCCTGGTCGTCACGGTCGAGACCGCGAGCTTCGACGCCGTCGAGGAGGTGATCGCGGAGGCAGAAGCCGGCGACGCCGCCTACCTCGTCGGGGTCGGCGGCGGGAAGCCCATCGACATCGCGAAGATGGCGAGCGACCACCTCGGGATGGGCTTTCTCTCGGTGCCGACGGCGGCGAGCCACGACGGGATCGTCTCCAACCGGGGGTCGGTGCCCGACGGCGACACCCGGCACAGCGTCGCCGCCGAGCCCCCGCTGGCGGTCGTCGCCGACACGGGGATCCTCGCGAACGCGCCCTGGGAGCTGACGACCGCGGGCTGTGCGGACATCATCAGCAACTACACCGCGGTAATGGACTGGCGGCTCGCGAACCGACTGAAGAACGTCGAATACTCGGAGTACGCCGCCGCCTTAGCGGAGATGACGGCCGAGATCCTCGTGGACAACGCCGACCTGATTCGGCCGGGGATCGAGGAGTCGGCTTGGATCGTCACCAAGGCGCTGATGTCCTCTGGCGTGGCGATGAGCATCGCCGGCTCCTCGCGGCCCGCCAGCGGCGCCGAACACCTCTTCTCTCACCAACTCGACCGGCTCGTCCCCGGCGCCGCGCTCCACGGCCACCAGGTCGGCGTCGGCGCGATCATGACCGCCTACCTCCACGGCGGCGACCGCGGGATCTGGACCGACATTCGGGACGCGCTGGCGAGCATCGACGCGCCGACGACCGCCGACGAGCTCGGCATCGACGCCGACACCGTCGTCGAGGCGCTTTCGACCTGTCACGCGATCCGGGACCGCTACACCATCCTGGGCGACGGGATGGAGGAGGAAGCCGCCCGACAGGTCGCGCGCCAAACGGGCGTGATCTGACGACCGGTTCAGAGGTCCGCGCGGCCGAACCACACGGTTCCCAGCGCGAGCGGGACGACGAGCCAGGCGAGCATGACGACGACCATCACCTCGCCCGCGAGAAACCACGGGAGCTCCTCGGGAATGGTCCTGAACCCGTCGGGGAAGGCGAGGCCGGTCGAGTTGACGTACGCCGTGGTCGGACTGATCAGCGACTGGACGAACAGGATCTGCTCGGACGAGATTTCGAGCCCCGCCAGGTCGTTCGCGAGGTAGTCGATGGCGAGCTGGAGCGGACCGAGGACGTTCAACACGCTCGTAACGAAAAAGAAGGCGATCGAGCCGCCCATTGCCCGGGACCGGGAGTCGGTCGCGGCGGAGATACCGATCGCGACGGCGACGTACGTCAGCGCGTAGAGCAGCGTCAGCGCCGCCATGATGGCGATGACGTCCATCGCCGGGGACGGGTAGAGCGCGAGCGCGAGCGCCCCGCCGACGAGGAACGCGACGGCGATCGACGCGCTGACGACGACCGTTCGGGTGAGGAACTTGCCGAGAACGACGTCGCGTCGGGAGTTCGGAATCGACAGCAGGTACTTGATGGCGCCGGACTCGCGCTCGCCGGCGATCGCGAGGTAGGCCGTCACGAGCGCGATCAGCGGGATGAACAGCGCGCCGACGGCCGTCAGGTTCCACAGCGCGTCGCGGACGTTTGGCTCCGAGACGCCGTACTGGCCGAAGTAGACGAGCAGCGCCATGAACACGACGTACAGCGCGCCGACGAACCAGACGATCTTCGCTCGCCGGACGTCCAGGAAGTCCTTCCGTGCGACGTCGAGCGTGCTCATGCCGACGCCTCCGACGGCGTCTCGGCATCCGGGTGGCCGCCGTTCGTGTACGTGTTGAACAGTTCCTCGAGGGAGACGTCCTCGGAGAGGACGTCGGTGACGGCGGTCGCGTCGGCGACCGTACAGACGACGTCGGCTTTGACCGAGGGGTCCACGCAGGTCGCGGTGATCGTCGTCCCGTCGACGGCCACCGACCGGACGCCTGCGATCGCCTCCAGGTCGAGATCCGCGGGGACGGCGTCGACCTCGAGCGTGATCGGCGCCCCCAGATCGAGATCACCTTTGAGGGCGTCGGGCGTTCCGGTCGCGACGAGGCGGCCCTCGTTCATGATCCCGATGCGGTCGCAGACGGCTTCGACCTCCCCGAGGACGTGACTCGAGAAGAAGACGGTGGTGCCGTCGTCGGCCTTCGCGCGGATGATCTCGCGCATCTCCTGCATCCCCGTGGGGTCGAGCCCCGAGGAGGGTTCGTCCAGAAGCAGGAGGTCGGGATCGCCGGCTAACGCCATCGCGAAGCCGAGTCGCTGGGTCATCCCCTTCGAGTAGCCACCGGCGGGCCGGTCGCCATCGTGTCCGAGGCCCACCCGTTCGAGCAGGGCCGTCGGGTCGTCGTCGGCGTCTTTGGTCTCGATCACCCACCGGAGGTGTTCGCGACCCGTGAGGCGATCGTAGACGCTTGCGCCCTCCGGAAGGACGCCGATGCGCCGACGGATCTCGTCGGTGTCAGCCTGGGCGTCGAGGCCGAGCACGCGCACCGTCCCCTCCGTCGGGCGAACGAAGTCGAGCAGGACGTTGATCGTCGTCGACTTGCCGGCGCCGTTGGGTCCGAGGAAGCCGAATATCTCGCCCTCCTCGACCGAGAGATCGACCGAATCGACCGCGAGGACGTCCTCGCCGAAGCGTTTCGTCAAGGCGGTGGTTTCGATCGCTGCCATATGTTCGGATCATCCACACAAACGTATTAACCCACCGACACCAACGCCCCGCCCATCGAGCACGTTCCGTTCCCGATTCGCCGCTGGGGACGCTCAGACGTGTTCGGCCAGGAACTCCGCGATCGCCGAGTAGGCCTCGATGCGGTTCTCGAGCTTCGAGAAGCCGTGGCCCTCGTCCTCGAAGATCAGTTTCCGGACGGGGACGCCCTGTTCGCGGGCCCGTTCGACGATCCGTTCGGCCTCGCCGACGGGGACTCGGGGATCGTTCGCGCCGTGGAGGACGAACAGCGGCGCCTCGATCGACTCGATGTTGTTCGTCGGCGAGATCGACTCGAGGAACTCGCGGTCCTCCTCTAGGGAACCGTACTCGGCCTCCCGGAGCGCGCGGCGCCAGTCGCCGGTGTTCTCGAGGAAGGTGACGAAGTTCGCGATGCCGACGATGTCGACGCCGGCCGCCCAGAGGTCGGGGTATTCGGTGAGGGCGGCGAGCACCATAAACCCGCCGTAGGAGCCCCCCATCGCGACGATCCGTTCTTCGTCGACGTCGGGCCGGTCGGCCAGCCACCCGACGCAGGCCTCGATGTCGGCCACGGAGTCCATCCGGTTTTCGACGTCGTCCAGGCTCGCGTACTCGCTTCCGTACCCCGACGATCCCCGGACGTTCGGTTCGAAGTAGGCGTAGCCCCGGTCGACGAAGTACTGTTTGATCGACGAGAAGGAGGGACGGCGCTGGCCTTCGGGGCCACCGTGGATGTCGACGATCACCGGGATCTCGCCGTCGTTCCCGTCGTCACCCTCGGCTTCGCCGCCGTCGGGCAACGTGAGAAATCCGGGGATCTCGAGCCCGTCGAAGCTCTCGACGTGGACCAGTTCGGACTCGTCGAAGGTCTCGGTGGGGATCCCCGCCGTCGGCGCGGCGGTCCAGCGTTCGGCCTCGCCGCTTTCGATGTCGACGACGAAGACGTTCGTGTTGACCGCATCGCCGGCCGTAGACAGCGCGAACCGCTCGGCGTCGGGGCCGAAACTCACCCCGCCGGAGACCCCGCCCGGAAGCTCCGGTTCAGGGAGCGTCTCGTAGGCCGTCGGCTCGTCGCCCGCGAGTTCGCCGACGGTCAACTCGGTGTAGCCATCGACGTTTCGCGAGTAGACCAGGCGGCCGGTCTCGTCGTCGAGTGCGATCCCGTCGACGTTCCACTCGCCGCCGCCCTTGACCGTCTGCAGCTCTCTCGTCTCGCGGGCCCCGCACTCGAGGTAGGCCAGGTAGAGCGTGTCGCTGTCGCCGTGGTCGGTGACGAGATAGATCCCCTCGCCGTCGGGCGCCCAGCACGCGCTTTGATACCGGACGTCGCCCTCGTGGGGCGTGAGGTGCGTACGCTCGCCGGTCTCGACGTCGAGCACGGAGAGATCCTGGTCGAAGTTCGAGTACGACTGCGTGACCAGCAGCCGGGAGTCGTCGGGGCTCCAGCCCGACAGCGAGAGCCAGCCGTCGCCCTCGCAGACGAGTTCCGCGTCGTCGCCCGCCTCCTCGCGGCCCTGGACGTAGACGTCGAACACTGACTCGTCGCGGCGGTTGGAGGTAAAGGCGAAGCGGTCGCCGTCGTGGCTCCAGCCGCCCCAGCGGTGTTTGGCGTCGGTCATCGCCGTCCACTCGTCGATCTCGCCGCTCTCGGTATCGAGGCGGTAGAGCTGGGCGCGCTCGTTGCCGCCCTCGTCCATCCCGAAGGCGAGTTCGGGCCGCTCGGGCGAGAAGGAGGCGAAGGTGATCCGCTCGTCGTAGAACGTGCGCTGTTCGGGCCACTCCCGGGGCCCGTCCAGCGTCCAGATCTGGGGGACGCCGGTCGTGTCCATCAGGAACGCCAGGCGGTCGCCCTCGGGACCGACGGAGGCGCCGTAGGCGCTGCGGACGTTCAGGTAGCGCTCGATATCGTAGCTCACACCGGTCCCGTCTCGACCGACCGGCTAATGGGTTTGGATCGCGGAAGTCGGCGGTAGGCCCCGCCTACAGCCCGTCGCTTCCGGATAACAAAGCCGCTCGGGATCTCCCGGTCGCCATGGACGACGCCCTCGAGTCGGACGGGGAGCCGATCGGGACCGGGACCGTGCTGGCGGTCATCGCGGCCACGATGATCGGGTTCGCTGCCGTCGTCGCGGTCCTCGCCGTCGGCGTCCTCGACGACGAGACGACTGGACTCCCCGAGATCAGGGACGACGGCACCGGCGGCGACGGGATCCCGAACGCCGATCCCACCGGTTTCGAAGGCGAGACGAACGCCTCCGAGGACAGTCGGGTGAACCCCGACGGCGCCGGAAACGGCTCGACGATCGACCGCAGGAGTCCGGTCTCCCCCGGACTCGACCCGTCCCGGGTCAGCGGTCGGTCCTGAACGCCGCCCCCTCGCGGGTCGCCAGTGCGGTCCTGACCGCGGCGACGTTCTCTGGGACGTCGTGGACCCGGACGATGTCGGCGCCCCGGTCGGCGGCGAGCGCGGTCGCGGCGACGGTCGCCACACCCCGGTCGTCGGGGCCACAGCCCGCCCGCTCGAACATCGACTTGTGAGAGTGACCGACGAGGATCGGACAGCCCAGCGCCCGGAACTCCCCCAGTCGGTCGAGGAGTTCGAAGCTCTCCGCGGCCGATTTCCCGAACCCGATCCCGGGATCGACGACGATCCGCTCGCGGTCGAGGCCCGCCTTCTCGGCGAGCAGGATCCGTTCGCGGAGCTCGTCGATGGCGTCCCCGACCACGTCGTCGTACTCGATCGTCTTTCCCGGAACGACCGGGGCGTCGATGCTGTGCATGACGATCAGGGGCACGTCGTGGTCGGCCGCGACGAAGCGCATCCGGGGATCCTCGAGCCCCGAGACGTCGTTGATGACGTTGGCGCCGGCGCCGACTGCGGCCTCGGCGACGGCCGCCTTCCGGGTGTCGACGGAGACCGTCGCCCGATCGCCGATCCCCTCGATCACCGGGACGACCCGCTCGATCTCCTCGTCGACGGACACGGGATCGGCCCCCGGCCGGGTCGACTCGCCGCCGACGTCGATCACGTCCGCGCCGGCTTCGACCATCGCCTCCGCGCGGGCGAGGGCGTCCTCGCGGGTCTCGTACTCGCCGCCGTCGTGGAAGCTGTCGGGGGTCGTGTTCAGGATCCCCATTACGGCCGTCCCCTCCCCCTCCCAGGGGTAGCCGGAGGCGGAACTCCGGTTCGAAACCGAACCGGGGTTTTCCGCCACCGTCGCCCGGACCTCGCGGGCGATCTCGCCCAGTCCGTGGGGCTCGGATTGGAGGGCAGCCACGAGGGCCGAGAGTTCCGAGTCGGTTCCCATCAGGACGACGTCGACGAGCTCGTCGTCCCGTTCGAACCCGGAGATCGCACACTCGCCCCCGAGACGCGCAAGCTCCCGCTCGAGGGTCGTCGCCTGGCGGTACTGGACCCGGGTCGTGAGGACCCGATGGATAGCGCTCTCGGTCGCCCGCTCGACCCCCGCCTCGGAGACGCTCGCGGATTCGAGGACGGTGTGGGCCTCCTCGCGATTTCGGACCCGTTTCGGGGTCGTCGTGTGCGTGTACCGCCGTCGGGCCTCCGCGACGGCGAACAGCGAGCCGGTGACGACCACGGCGTCGCCCTCGTCGGCGTCGTCGAGCGCGCCGGCGAGCGCGTCCGCGACCGCCGACTGCTCTGCGATACGGCCGGCGTCGACCCCCGCCCGCTCGAAGACTCGCGCAAGGACCGCCCGATCCTCCGCGCGCGGGAGGTTCGGCTCGCAGGTTCGGACGGAGTCGGGATCGGGAAGCGCCCGCGCCATCCCCCGGTGGTCCTTGTCGTGCATCGCGCCGAAGACGAGGTGGAGATCGTCGTACGCGAAGCCCCCGAGGGTCTCGGCGACGCGCTCGCAGGCGCCGGGGTTGTGGGCGCCGTCGAGGACCACGAGGGGGTCGGTGTCGATCACCTCGAACCGGCCGGGCCAGTGGGCGTTTCCGAGCCCTCGAGCGATCGTCGATGGGGGGATATCGAGGTCGAGTTCGCCGGCGACCTGGCGGGCGACGACCGCGGCGATGGCGGCGTTTTCGGCCTGGTGGGCGCCCAGCAGGGGCAGGCGGGCATCGACGTCCCAGCCGTCGCCGTCGATCGAGACGGCGGCCTCGACGCGGTTGGTCCGGCCGCCGTAGGCGACGCTCACGTCCCGGTCGCTCCCGCGGCCGACGGTCTCGACGGAGCCCGCGACCTCCCGGAGGGCCTCGAGGACCGATTCCTCATCGACGCCGGTCACCAGGGGCCGCCCGTCGGGGGCGACGTGGGCCTTGTCGCGGGCGATCTCCTCGTGGGTGTCCCCGAGGACGCTCGTGTGCTCCAGGGTGACGCTCGTGACCGCGCTCGCGACCGGGTCGACGACGCTCGTCGCGTCGTACTTGCCGCCGATGCCGACCTCGAGGACGGCGACGTCGACGTCGGTCCGGCCGAAGCGCCAGAGCGCCAGCGCGGTCATCGCCTCGAAAAAGGTCGGCGAGTCGTCCTCCGCGGCCCGGTCGACGGCGTACTCCTCGATTTCCTCGACGAAGTCGGCGACCGCCGACCGGGGGATCTTCCGTCCGTCGACCCGGACCCGCTCGCGGAGGTCCTCTAAGTGTGGCGAGGTGTAGAGTCCCACCGAGAGTCCCGCCTCCCGGAGGACGCGCTCGACCATTCGCGCCGTGCTCCCCTTCCCGTTCGAGCCGGCGATCTGGACGCAGACGAGGTCCTCGTGGGGGTCGCCGAGTTCCTCCAACAGCGCTGCCGTCGAGGCGGTTCCGGGGCTTGGCCGGAAGCGACGCAGATCGAAGAGCAGGTCCGCCGCCTCGTGGTACTCCATATCCGACACAGAGAGCCCGCTCGCTTTAGCGTGTCGGACTCTCCGATCGCTCAGTGAGCGAGGATCCGATCTCTCAGGGAGAGCGGCCCCACTCCGCGCTTCGCTTGGGGCGATCGCTCACCGCCTGGACGTCGATCGGCTCTTCTTTGGCCTCGAGGGCTTCGAGCGCCGCGGCGGCGCTCGCGGGCGTCGAGAAGTAGGTGATCTCCTCCTCGACGGCGACCTCCAGGAGGTCGCGGTCCCGGGAGACGATGAGATCGACCTTCCCCTCGCGGACGGCCCGGACGAGATCGACCTCCTCACAGAGCTCGAAGTGGTCGGTGAAGCCGGCGACCAGCCGGTCGCCTTCTTCGGTGTCGGGGTCGGGGAACTTCCCGTCCGAGAGGTCGATGATCGCCGTCCCGGAGTCGGGGATCGGCTTTCCGGTCGCGTCCTGGGCCTTGTCGTAGGCCTTCCCGAAGCCGTCGGCGCTGCCCATGACCTCCCCGGTCGACTTCATCTCGGGACCCAGACGCGGATCCGAGCCCGGCAGCCGGTCGAAGGGAAGGACGACCTCCTTGATCGAGGTCTGCTCGGGGATCCGCTCGTCGACTCCGAGTTCGTCGATCGACTCGCCGGCCATCACCCGCGCCGCGAGTTTGGCGATCGGGACGCCCGTCGCCTTCGAGATGAACGGCACCGTCCGGGAGGAACGGGGGTTGGCCTCGAGGACGAACACGTCGCCGTCTCTCACCGCGAGTTGGACGTTCAACAGTCCCACGGTGTCGAGGGCGCTCGCGATCTCTTCGGTGACCTCGCGAACGCGCGCGAGAGTGTCCTCCGAGAGCGACCGGGGCGGGATCATACACGCCGAGTCGCCGGAGTGGACGCCCGCGCTCTCGACGTGTTCCATGATCCCGCCGATGAGGACGTCCTCGCCGTCGGCGACGGCGTCGACGTCGAGTTCGACGGCGTCTTCCAGGAACTCGTCCACCAGGATCGGCTTGTCCGGGCTGACGCGGACGGCCTCCTCGATGTAGCGCTCGAGTTCCTCGTCGTCGTAGACGACCTCCATCGCGCGCCCGCCGAGTACGTACGACGGTCTGACGAGCACCGGGTAGCCGATCCCGTGGGCGAGTTCCATCGCCTCGTTCTCGCTGTAGGCGGCCCCGCCATCGGGCTGGGCGATCCCCAACTCGTCCATCAGGGCGTTGAAGCGGTCGCGGTCCTCCGCCAGGTCCATCGCCTCGACGCTCGTTCCCATCACCGCACAGTCGAGGCCGCGACGATCGATCTCGTCCTGGAGGGGTTCGCCGATGTTCACCGAGGTCTGGCCGCCGAACTGGACCATCACGCCGTCGGCGTCCGCGGCCTCGGCGACGTCTGCGACCTCCTCGGCGGTGATCGGCTCGAAGAACAACCCATCCGAGGTGTCGTAGTCCGTCGAGACCGTCTCGGGGTTGTTGTTGACGACGTGGGCGTCGATCCCCTGCTCGCGCAGGGCCTGGACGGCGTGGACCGAACAGTAGTCGAACTCGACGCCCTGGCCGATCCGGATCGGGCCGCCGCCGACGACGATGACGCTCTCGACGTCGCGATCGACCTCGAGTTCGCCCGCCGCGGCCGCCCCCAGCAGCGGCCCGGAGTCGAACTCCGACTTGCGCGCCGAGTAGTAGTACGGCGTCTGGGCGGCGAACTCGCCGGCGCAGGTGTCGACCTGTTTGTACGTGCGTCCGGGGACCTCGCTCTCGACGGTGTCGACGTCCGTCCCCGCAGTGGTTGCGATCGAGGCGTTGGTGTGGCCGGCGATCGCGGCCTCGGTGAAGTCGCCGTCCTGTGCGGCACGGGTCGAGTCGGCGATCCGTTCGAACCGTTCCGCGTACCACTCGAAGATTCCCGACAGCGAGACGACCTTCTCGAGATCGTAGCCCCGCTCGAAGGCCTCGAACATCGCGTACGGCCGGTCGGGCGAGGGACGTTCTAAGTACTGTTCCTCGAGCTCGTCGTCGCTCACGTCGGCCCACTCGACGTCCGGGTCGTACTCCGAGGAGCGAAGCGCCTTCAGCAGCGACTCCTCGAAGGTCCGGCCGATCGCCATCGCCTCGCCGGTGGACTTCATCGCCGTCGTCAGCTCGAAGTCGACGTCCTCGAACTTGTCCTTGGGCCAGCGCGGGACCTTCGTGACGACGTAGTCGATCGCGGGCTCGAACGCGGCCGTGGTCTCGCCCGTGATCTCGTTCGTGATCTCGTGGAGGCGCTTTCCGAGGGCGACCTTCGCGGTGACGCGGGCGATCGGATATCCAGTGGCCTTCGAGGCGAGAGCCGAGGACCGCGAAACCCGGGGGTTGACTTCGACGACCCGGTACTCGCCGCCGGGGGTGCCGTCGTCGCGCCAGGCGAACTGGATGTTACAGCCACCTTGAATCCCGAGTTCGCGGATGACGTCGAGCGCGGCGGTGCGCATCTCCTGGTGGCCCTCGTCGGGGACGATCTGGGAGGGGGTGACGACCGTGGACTCACCGGTGTGGATGCCCATCGGATCGATGTTCTCCATGTTGCAGATGATGATACAGGAGTCGTCCGCGTCGCGCATGACCTCGTACTCGTACTCGACCCAGCCCGCGATGGACTCGGTGATGAGGACCTCGCTGTTCCGGGAGAGACGAAGCCCCTTGCGGACCCGCGAGAGGAGCTCGTCGAACTCGCTTACGACGCCCGACCCCGACCCGCCGAGGGTGTACGTCGTCCGGGCGATGACGGGGAGCCCGCCGACCTCGTCGACGGCCTCCTCGACCCGTTCTTCGAGATCGGCCTCGGTCAGTTCCGACACCGACTCGCCCTCGTCGAGCGAGATGGTCGTCGAGGCGGGAACGGGCTGGCCGATCGACTCCATGCGCTGGCGGAACAG
Organism: Saliphagus infecundisoli; assembly: GCF_020177375.1. Lineage (GTDB taxonomy): Archaea > Halobacteriota > Halobacteria > Halobacteriales > Natrialbaceae > Saliphagus > Saliphagus infecundisoli. Next base: position 498,119 of record NZ_JAIWHV010000001.1, read on the forward strand.
ATCACGGTCCTCGGTCGCGTAGATCGTCTCGAGGGGGGTGCCCATGATCTCGACGTCGTACTCCTCCAGGACGCCCTCCTCGGCGAGTTCTGCGGTGACGTTGAGCCCCGTCTGGCCGCCCAGGCCGGCGATGACGCCGTCGGGCTCTTCCTTCCGGATGATCTCCCCGATCGCCTCGGTCGTGATCGGCTCGATGTAGACCCGGTCTGCCATCTCCGGGTCGGTCATGATCGTCGCGGGATTCGAGTTGACTAGCACGACCCGCGCGCCCTCCTCCTGGAGCGCCCGGCAGGCCTGTGCGCCCGAGTAGTCGAACTCCGCTGCCTGTCCGATCTGGATCGGGCCGCTCCCGATGAGCAGGATCGTGCGTCCGTCCGCCGTGGCGTCCCCGTCGCCCTGGATGTCCGCGCTCATTTCTCTGTTCGTCCCGAGTTCGCTCATCGTAATAAGAGCCACGAAACGATACGATTCTCGTAACTCGATTTCGAATTTCGTATGCCAGCCCGCGGTGGACGCCCGGCTCGTGGGATCGATCTCAAGGGAGAGGACGATACCGACGGGCGACGACTGCCTTCAGACCGGGCGATCGTGTTCGCTCTCGAACTCGCGGGCCTCCCGGTACTGATCGACGAACTCGCTTACGTCGAACTCGAGCATCTGGGACTCGAACTCCGAGGCGGCGCCCTCGTCGGCGTGGCTGATCGCGTGCTCCATCAGTTCGACGACGAGTTCGACGACGATCTCGTGGAGCCGGCGGGCGTCGAAGCCGGTCATCCAGAGCACGCTGTAGCCAAGCGACCCGCTCTCGCTCGCGTCGTAGACCGCGACCTCCTCGGGGAACTCCTCCATGACGACGCCCAGCAGGTGGGCGGTGCCGAACTCCTCGAAGTCGTCGTCGGTCTCGATCGTCTCCCGCAGGACCGCCACGAGCGACTCCGGGACGAACCGCGAGGGCGGGTGGACGTCGGTCACGACCGCGTGGCGTTCGCCACAGTCACACGAGTACTCGCGCATCCCGAGGTCGATCGAGCGGGGGTCGACGGTCTCGCCACACGGAAGCTCCAAATCCTCCGCCTCGCCGCCCGGAACGCGGGGTTCGGCCATCGCCGGCGCTTCGGCCGCCGCGCCCATAAGGGCCGCGGCTCAGGGGAGGAGTTCGTCGTCGATCCCCTCCCACTTCGCCTCGCGTTCGGCCCGGTGCTCCTCGACCCGGTCGAAGGCGGCCGCGAGGATCGAGAGCGCGACCAGCCAGCCGACGGCCCCGAACGCGACGTTGACGAGTTCGGCGGCGACGGGGATTCCCCCGACCGCGACCGCGAACAGGGCGCCGACGGTCGTCACCGCGTAGAACGCGAGGACGGTCACGGCGAGGATCGCGAAGACCCGGATGCGGTGTCCCTTCGTCAGCTCGTAGCTCCGGCCCATCGCCTCGACGACCCCGAGGCGATCGGTCGCGATGTAAGGGTGGGTGAACGCGAAGAGGGTCGCGACGACGAGTCCCGGCACGACGAGCGCGGCCAGTCCGATCCCGACGGCGAACAGCCCGACCATCGACGCGGCGACTCCCGAGAGGATCATCCCGACGAGCGCCCCCGCGTCGAGCGGTTCTCGCTCGCGGCCCTCGCCCTCGGTCGGCTCCCCGCCCGGGCCGGCGCGTTCCGAGAGCGCCCGGAAGGCCAGCAGCGAGACGGCGACGAACGAGACCACGCCCGCGAGCCAGACGAGCCAGGCCGCCCCCAGCGAGAGGTCGACCGCGAGGGGCAGCTCTTCTACGAACGCGTCGGTCACGAGCGGGACGTCCGCGATCACGTCGGGCGACTGGGCGGCGAGCTGGCTCTGGGTGCCGACCTGGACGAGGAGGATCACGGCGAACAGCCCGAGCAGGTGCGGGATGAGCCGTCCGCCGAGGCGGTCGAGCCCCTCCGAGATCGAGCCCCCGACGGCGAGGACCATCCTACGGCCAGTCCTCGCGGACGGGTTCGGACTCCGCCTCGTCGCCTCCCTCGCCGGCGAGTTCCCAGCCGGCGGCCTCGGCGGCGTCCTCGAGAGCGAGGTACTCCCAGCCGACCGCCTCGGCCAGGTCCTCGTCATCGGGGCCAGTGCCGACGAAGACGTGGCGGTCGGTATCGAACTGGTCGCCGACGCTCTCCAGGCTCTCCCGTTTCCCGCGCGGGCCCGAGAAGAAGTCCTGGCGGATCCGGTTCTTGCGCGTGAAGTTGGTGACGACGTAGGTGGGTTTCTCCGAGACGACCCCGACGTACGTGCTCCACTGGCGGGCGTCGCCGAAGACGCCCTCCGGGGAGGCCAGTCCCTGGAGCGCCTCGAGCTCGAACGCGAGGATCATGTCACTGCCGCCGTTCATGGCCGATATTGGGGCAGGACGGGGGAAAACGGCTTCGATCGTACCGCCTTAGAACGGTCCCCGCACGCCGTCCGCCACCAGCCCCGTCACGCTCAATATAGGGTGCTTACGTCGCACTTGGTTTTCAACTGGTGGAGTTTCCGTGAACGCAATTTCCTCCAAACACCGATGCTAGTAGTTAATGAGAAGACATTTATCGAATCAGCCCCCACCTATCCCGCGTGTCGCGTCTCGGGATCGTCCTCCTTGTCCTCCTCGTTCTCATGGCAGGTTGTAGTGGCTTCTCGGACGGAAATGGCGCGCCCGACCGCGAGCCGTACGGCGTCGACGAACAGATCAACGCCTCTATCGATGAGGACGAAGAAGAACTCCTTCCCGGGCTCACGACGGAAGGAGTGACGAACACGAACTCACTTCGCGAGGTCCATGAAGAGGCGATCGGAAACCAATCGTATACGATCGAGAGCAAAACCGAATACTTGACCGAAGACGGAAACGAGACAATACGTGAGCAGGTCGAAGTGACGACATACGTTGATCCCGAGGCTGAGGTCATCTATGAGGTTCAAGAGTATTACACTAATGATGGCGAGACGGACGGGTACGTTGGAATCCAACGGAATCAAACCATCAAACAGTGGATTGGAGAGAAAGTCTTCGTCCGGATAGAGTACGAGGACGGGACCATCGAGTACATGCCGGCCCCAAGCGACCCGGTTTCGGTCGAGGACCGCCTCGATCAGACGTCTATACGACTTCTTGATCCGTTACAATACCCCCAGGAGACAACAACTATCGGGGTTGTCGATTCCGAAGAGGGAACCTACTACGTCGTCGAGGACCGCGAAAACCGTTCGAACGAGACTTCGCAGGTGATCGGTGGCCAACTCGAAGAAATCGACGTACGTACGCTCGTTCGCGACGACGGACTCATACGCCAGACCATAGCAGAACGGCTCATCACCCAAAACGACGAGCAGACCACCATTGAGCAGACGATCGAGATCACTGCGATCAACGAGACGACCGTTGAACGGCCCAACTGGGACGACGAGGCCCTCAAGGCTCAATCTCAGAACTCAACACAAAATCGTTAGACTTGCACTTGAAGTGAGCACACGGTACACCGAGTACCCCGTGAAAACAAACCCGAGTGGTTCTATGATGCCCTGGACTAGGACTGTTCTTGAACCGGCGCAAGCTCCTCGAGATCGACGGTCTCGGCGAGCAGGACCTCCTTCTGGTCGGCGACCGACCGCTGTTCGCGCATCAGCTGCTTGAACTTGCTCTGGGGGGCGAGGTCGCCGATGAGGACGCCGCCGACGATCTTGCCGTCCTTGAACGCGACCCGGCGCCACTCGGTGTCGCTGTACTTTCGCTCTGCGTGGTCGTCGCCCAGCGTGGGGTGGCCAAAGGAGAGGAAGGGGAAGTCGAAGTGCGTGATCGAGTACGAGGAGACCCACTCGAAGCCCTCGCTTTCGTCGCCGGCGGCCATGTTGACGCCGGCGATCCGCCCTTGCTCCTTGGCGGAGCCCCACGAGCCGTTCTGGGCGTGTTCGCCGAGCAGAACGTCGTAGAAGCGGGTGATGTCGCCCGCGGCGTACACGTCGTCGAGATTGGTCTGCATGTACTCGTCGACGACGATCCCGTTGTCCATCTCGAGGGGGACGTCGTGGAGGTACTCGGTGTTGAAGTCGAGGCCGATCGCGACGCCCGCGAAGTCACACGGGAAGCGGTCGCCGTCCGGGGCGACCGCGGCGGCGACGCGACCGTCGTCGTCTACCTCGAAGCGATCGACGCCGCTGTCGAAGACGGGTTCGACGCCGACCTCGCGCATGCCCTCGTGCATGATCTCGGCGCCCTCTCCCGAGAGCGCGTAGCGCCACCACCGATCGCCCCGCATGAGGTAGCTGCCGTCGATCCCCTGGGCGCCACAGACGGCGGCGAAGTCGATCCCGAGCAGGCCGGCGCCGACGATCGCCGCCCGGTCTGCGTCCTCGGCGTACTCCTTGATCGCCCGGGCGTCCTGGAACGTCCAGAAGTGGAGGACTCCCTCGGCGTCGCTGTTGTCGACGGGGAGCTGGGTCGGGGTCCCCCCGGTCGCGATCAGGAGCTTGTCGTAGGGAACGTCGGCCCCGTCGTGGACCCGGACGACCTTCCCGTCGGTGTCGACGGTCGTGACGTGGGTGTTCAAGGAGAGCTCGATGTCCCGCTCCTCGTACCACTCCTCGTCGTGGATCGAGATGGGCGCCTCGGGAAGCTTCCCCTTCGCGTGTTCTTTGATCAGGATGCGGTTGTAGAGAGCTTCCCCCTCATCGGTGATGACGGTGATCGACGACTCCGGGTCCTCCTCCCGGAGCGTCTCGGCAGCCGAGCTGCCCGAGATGCCGTCACCGATGATGACGTACTCGGTCATGTACGGTCCGTTCGTAACGAGGGGTAAAGTGGATTGCTATCTCGTCTATTCTCCGCGAACGGTGTACGAACGTCTATCCCCTCCCGGCGGCCGAACCGCTCTTTACGGTGGCGCCCCCAGCCTCACGCATGAAGATCAGCCAGAACGCACGCCATTTCGCCTCCCGGAAGGCCCTCGAGACGCCCGTCGTCCGCTCGCTCGCCGTCGCCGGCCTCGTCCGTCTCCACACCCGAGTCTTCACGAAGAAGGCAGACCCCGCCCACGCCGAGGAGCGCAAGGACCACCTCGACGGCCTCTTCGAGGCGACGATGGACACCTACCTCGAGGCCCTCCGTGCGGGCTACTCCGAGGCCGAGGCCCGCGAGATCACCCACGTCCAGGCGAACTTCGACTTCTACAACCACGGCTGGACCGAGATGATGGAGTTCCCCGGCGACGAACTCGAAGAACACTACGACCGCCACGCCGAGTTCTTCTCGACGTGGGGGATCACGATCGCCGACCCGTTGGGCGAGTTCGAACCCGAGGGCGGGATTCCCGAGGCGCCGTCGACCCCCGAGAAACTCGACGACCCCGAGCACCCACACGCCGAGGGCGGGTTCGCCGACGACGTCTACGTCGAGACCGAGGACGGCGACCTCGTCGTCGGCGGCCAGGAGGGTCCGGCGGAGGTGGACGTCTCGAGGGCCGTCGGCGTCGACGGTGACGACGTGGGCGATCGCCCCTCGAAGTGACTCGTAGGGTCGGAGACGGCGATGTCCCGTTCGGTCGGGGTACCGTCGCGACCGATGGCGCACTGACTCGTCTCCGCCCCTCTCACACCCGGCCCGCCGGACTTGAGGACAGGTCGGGGCGCGATCGACCGGGACCCAAAGAGCCACGTCCCGGCGGACGCCCCCGTCGAGTATGCCACTCGAGGAGCTACCCAAGATCGGACTGGGAACCTATTCGGAGGGAGACCGCGAGCAGTGGGGCGAACGCGTACGGACCGCACTCGACCTGGGATATCGCCACGTCGACACCGCCCAGGACTACGGAAACGAAGCCTATCTCGGCGAGGGGATCGAGGCTGCCGACGTCCCCCGCGAGGAGCTCTTTCTCGCGACGAAGGTCTCGTCGGGCGCTCTCGCGTACGACGACGTGCTCGACACCGTCGAGCGAAGCCTCGAAAACCTGCGGACGGAGTACCTCGATCTGCTCTACGTCCACTGGCCGACCGACGCCTACGACCCCGAGGAGACGCTGTCGGCGTTCGACGAGCTCCGCGATCGGGGAGCGATCCGACACGTCGGCGTCTCGAACTTCGAGTCCGACCAGCTCGACCGCGCCCGCGACGCTCTCGACGCGCCGATCGTCGCGAACCAGGTCGAGTGCCATCCCTTCCTTCCTCAGGAGGAGCTTCGCGCATATGCCCGCGAACACGACCACTGGCTGGTCGCCTACTGTCCGCTCGCCCAGGGTGCGGTGTTCGAGGACGCGGAATCCGGGGACTCGGTCGTCGCCGAGATCGCCGAAACACACGACGTCTCGCCCGCCCAGGTCGCCCTGGCCTGGCTGATCGGGAAGGAGAACGTTGCGGCGATCCCGAAAGCGAGCAGCGAGAGCCACATGCGCGACAACCTGTCATCTCAGCGCCTCGAACTCACCGACGAGGAGGCGGCGCGCATCGACGCGATCGAACGCGAACACCGCGTCATCGATCCCGACTTCGGTCCCTGGAACCGGTAGATCGTGTCGATCGGCCGATCCGGCCGGTTCCCGAGGCGTTATCCGTTCCCGGTATAGACCCCTGCCATGGACGTACTCGTCATCGGCGGCACGGGCCTGATCAGCACCGGCATCGTCCGCCAGCTGATCGGTGAGGGACACGATGTGACCGCCGTCCACCGCGGGGAGACCGACGCCGACCTTCCCGGCTCGGTCGACCACCTGATCGCCGATCGGACGGAGTACGCCGCCTTCGAGTCCCGGATGGCCGACCTCGCTCCCGACTGCGTGATCGACATGGTCTGTTTCGATCCCGCCGACGCCGAGAGCGCGATCCGCGCGTTCGAGGGCCGGACCGACCAGTTCGTCTTCTGTAGCACCGAGTCGGTGTACAGCCGGCCGGCCGACTCGCTCCCGATCGACGAGGACGGCCCGCGCTCGCCGCCGACCGACTACGGCACCAAGAAAGCCCGCTGTGAGGACCTGTTCATGGAGGCCCACCGCGAGGAGGCCTTCGAGACGACGATCCTCCGTCCGTGGTCTACCTACGGCGAGGGCGGGACGATCCTCCACACCCTCGGGAGCGACACGGCCTACATCGACCGGATCCGTCGCGGGAAGCCGATCGTCGTCCACGGCGACGGCTCGGGACTGTGGGGCCCCTGCCACCGGGACGACGTCGCCCGTGCGTTCGTCAACGCGGTCGGCAACGAGCGCGCCTACGGCGAGGACTACCTCGTCACGAGCGAGGAGGTGATGACCTGGGAGGTCTACCACCGGAAGGTCGCCGACGCCCTCGACGCCCCCGAGCCCGATCTCGTCTCGATCCCGACCGACGTCCTCATCGAGGCCGCGCCCGAGCGGACGGATCTCCTCGAGGACTTCCTCCAGTACAGCACGCTGTTCGACAACTCGAAGGCCGAACGCGACCTCGACTTCGAGTACACGATCGACTGGGAGCGCGGCGTCGAGCGAACCGTAACCTATCTCGACGAGCACGACCGGATCGACGACGCCGAGGCGGATCCTTTCTACGACCGTCTGATCGAGGCCTGGCGGGGATCCCGAGAGGAGTTCCTCGAGTCGTTCGACGGCGGTTCGTAGCCAGGTGCCGGCCACGAGCCGGTCGGCCCCCGAAAGCGCCGCCGGCTATCCGAGCCGCTAAGTAGTTCCGGGGGCGTTTCTGGCCCAAGACCCACTCGTGGCACTCGATTCGAACGACCGGTCGATCGCCGGCTTCACGATGACGGGCCACGCGCTCGTCCACTGGTTCGAGACGTCGATCCCGATCTTCCTGGTCGTCTGGCTCGCCGAGTTCGACGTCGGCGTCGCCCTCGTCGGGGTCGTCGTCGCGCTCGGCTACGCCCCCTTCGGCCTGGGCGCGCTCCCCGGGGGGATCCTCGCCGATCGCTTCGGCACCAAGCGGCTCATTCTCTCGTGTCTCGCCGGAATGAGCCTCGCCTTCCTCGCGATCGCCGCCGCCGCTCTCGTGGAGTCGATCTACGCGATCGCCGTCGGCCTCGTGCTGTGGGGAGTCGCCGCCAGCGTCTACCACCCCGCCGGCCTCTCGCTGATCTCGACGGGGGTCGAAGAGCGCGGGACGGTGTTCGCCTGGCACGGGATCGCCGGCAACGTCGGCATCGCCCTCGGCCCGTTCGTCGCCGCGACGCTCCTGATCGTCCTCGAGTGGCAGTACGTCGCCGCCCTCCTCGCCCTTCCGGGGCTGGTCGCGGTCGCCTACGGGCTACGAGCCGAGTTCGACCCCCAGGCCGCCGCCGAGACCACCGACGAGGAATCGACCAAGTCGCTCTCGCCCGCGGAACTGCTCGGGAGCTCCCGGGCGCTCTTTGCGAGCGCGTTCGCGATCGTCTTCGTCCTCGTCACCTTCGAGGGCCTGTTCTACCGCGGGACGCTCACCTACCTCCCCGAGATCCTCCAGGGGCTGCCCGCGATGGACGGCGTCGATCTCGGCGCCGGCCTCGAGGGCATCGAACCCGGCCAGTACGTCTACGTCGCCCTCCTGGTCGTCGGGATGGCCGGCCAGTACGCGGGCGGGAAGCTGACCGACCGGGTCCGGGCGGCCCGCGGACTCGCCGCCATCTTCGCGATCCTCGCTCTCCTCGCGCTCGCGTTCGTCCCCGTCTCGGGGCTCGGACTTCCCGTGATCGTGGCCTACTGTGCCGTGCTGGGCTTCTTTCTCTTTGCCATCCAGCCGTTCTACCAGGAAGCCGTCGCGGTCTACACCCCGCCGGACGGCCGCGGGCTCTCCTACGGTTACACCTATCTCGGCGAGTTCGGCTTCGGCGCCGCGAGCATCGCCATCGGCGGCTTCGTCCTCGGGAGTTCGCTCGAACTGTTCTTCGCGATGCTCGCGGGCTTCGCACTCGTCGGCGCCTCGCTGGCGGTCGCCCTCGCCGCCGGCGTCGATTGGGTGCTCTGGAGCGTCGGCGAGGAGGCGACGGCCGACGACTGATTCCTATGCGTTCGATCCCGCTCGTCGTCGGGATTCCCGGGCCGTCTCGCCGGTCCCGAAGGCCCGTTTCAGCCGGTAGCGATCGACCGTCGCGACCAGCGTGTAGACCGCGAACCCGGCCAGGACGAGCCCGGCCGGCGACCGGACCGTCGCCGGGCCGACCGTCCAGAGCGCGGCGACCAGCCCGAGCCCCAGCGGGGCACCGAGCCCGCCGGGTCGCCGGACCCGATCGGTCCCGGCGAGGACTCGGATGGCGAGGCCGACGACCGCGAGCCCGGCGAGCCCGATCCCGACCGCGATCCTCGGGACGGCGAGGCCGGCTGCGAACGCTACGACGCCGCCGACGGCGACCCCGAACGCCGCCCGCTCCGCGGCGGCGACGGCTTCGCGTCCGGCCGTCGTCGCGCCGTCGACGTCGTCCTCGGGGCCCTCGTCGGCCCTCGAGGTCACGCGCTGTCCGGCAGTGATCGTGGTCGCGTCGTCGGGAGGTCTCTCCCCGTCGGGACCGGCGGCGGACGCTCCGGCAGCGTCGTCGGTCCACGGCGACTCGACGGTGACGTTCTCGAACAGCGGGGGGTGGCCGGCGGCCATCTCGAAGACGGGGTGGTCCTGGAACTGGCAGTGGAGGTGTGGCTCCGAGGAGTTCCCGGAGTGGCCGACCCGCCCGACCGGCTGGCCGCGGGCGACGCGCTCGCCGGGGGAAGCGGCGACGCTGCCGGGGACGAGGTGGGCCAGACAGCTGTACTCCTCCGGGCCGTGCTGGATCGTGACGTAGTTGCCCCGGATGTCCCGTTTCAGCGGGTGAGCAAACCCCCCCGCACGCGCCGGCTCGAGGTCGGTGTCGAGGGCGTCGACGACGACGCCGTCCGCCGGCGCGAGGACGGGTTCGTCGTAGCAGTAGTAGTCGGCCGTCGCCGGGTCGGTTCCCTCGGGGCGCGTCCGGCCGTCGTCGTCGGTGACGACGAGGTCGTAGGCGTAGCGCTGGTTCGCGGGGAACCAGGAGTGGGAGTGGTCCTTCTCGGTACTGCCGTTGACGACGGTCCAGGTGCCGGCAACGGGGAGGCGATACGCCGACCGCGGGCTCGCGGGGATCGACCCGCGATACCGCACGATGGCGACGGCCGACCCGGCCAGCTGAAACAGGTCCTGGACCATCGCGAGGGGGTTCAGGACGGCCAGCGGGATCGAGAGGTAGGCGACGAGCCACTCCCGGCCGTCGCCCATGTGGATCCAGTCGGTCGGCTCTGCCGGCCCGTCGGCGCGGCGTGCCAGAGCGTAGTCGACGAGCGGTCCGATCCACACCCAGAAGAACGCGAGGAAACAGAGCGCCAACGGCCGCATGAACTTGAGCGACTCGAACAGGTAGCCCGGTGCCGAGAGCACGCCCAGGAAGCCGACCCGGGCGGGGTCGAGTTCCCGGAGCCGCCGTCGAACTTCGGTCGCCCGGTCTCCCGACGGCTCCCTGTCGGCACCCGTCATCGCCGCCTCCCCCCGTCCGGTTCCCGGCCAGTCCCGTCCAGTCGAGTTCTCGGTTCTCCCTCCACGCTCGTCCGACGCGACGGCCGATCTGCGCGTCCGGGCCGTCCGTGCGGTTCCCGCCGGTTCATGGGTCGACGGACGACGGTCGGCAACGTAACCGTTCTGTGAACTCCGTTTCACGTGAGGCCGTGTCACGACGATCCGGAATCGTCATCCGGATCGCGGCGTATCGCCGCGTATGGGAACGGACGAGGACCTCCTCGCGGACGCCCGCGAGGCGTTCGCCCTCCTCGGGCACGACCTCCGCCTCGAGATCCTGCTGGCCCTGCTCGCCGAGTGGGAAGCGATCTACACCGAGCCCGTGGGGTACGCCGAGTTGATGGCCGCCGTCGGGGTCGAGGACAGCGGCCGGTTCAACTACCACCTCCAGCGGCTGCGTGGCGCGTACGTCCGCAAGGTCGAGGGCGGCTACGTCCCCACCGCGAGCGCGACGGCGCTCTACCGGGCGGTGCTGGCCCACCGGCCGACCAGTTCTATCGAACCCGATCCTGGCTCGATCGACGCCGCCTGTCCGGCCTGTGGGTCGGCCCTCGCTCTCGAGTACGAGCGCGGGTTCGCCTCGCTCGACTGCGACGCCTGCGAGCGGTGGCCGGGGTTCACGTACCCGTTCCCGCGAAACGGGTTCGAGGGCCGGGACGGCGAGGCGGTGCTCGAGGCGCTCTCCGATCGCGTCCGCCACCACCTCGAACTCGCCCGCGGGGGCCAGTGTCCTCACTGTGCGGGATCGACGACCGTCGATCTCCGCCCGGATGCGGTCGGCTCGGAGGCCCACTACGTCGGGATCGCCTGCGACGTCTGTCCGTTCGTCGTCGGGATCGACGCCCTCGCGGCGATCCGGGGGGACGAACGGGTCGCCTCCGTCCTCCGGGAGGCGGGCGTCGAGACCGGGAGGTACTGCTGGGAGCTCCCCGAGACGACGGCGCGGGTCGAGTCCCGGGAGCCGCCGCTGCTCGCCGTCGAGATCGAGGCGGCGTCCGTGACGGTCGTGATCGACGAGGCTCTCGCGGTCCGCGAGGTTCGGTCGGCGGAGTAGGCGTCCGTCCCGCGCCTTTAGTGCCCGAGGATCCGATCCGCACACGCAAACCCCGCCTCGATCGCCCCGTTCAGGCTCCGCTCGGGATACTGCGCCCGGCTTGCCATCCCGGCGTAGTAGACGCCGTCTGCGACCTCTTCCGCGAGGTCGTACGGAACCACCCGGTCGAGATAACCCAGGTCGTAGATCGGCGCGGTTTGGGGGTTCCTCGCGGTCCGAACCCAGTTCGTGCTCTCGGGATCGAACTCGGGAAAGAGGTCGGCGACGCCGCGGAGCCACCGGCGCTCGACTTCCCTGTTCGAGAGCCCCCAGAGCTCCTCGTCGGGGTTCTGGACGTAGCTCGCGAGGTAGTAGAGGTGTTCGCCGCCGTAGCGCTCGGGCGGGATGAAGTTCGTGTGCTCGACGAAGAGGCCGAAGGGGGTTTCGTCGGCGAGGTTGAGCCAGTAGGTATCGGTGAGCGACTGCTCGGCGCTCACGACCGAACAGATCGTCCCCTGGAACTCGATCCCGCACTCGTAGCCCGTCAGGCTCTCGAGGACGGAGGGCATCGCGGCGATGATGACCCCGTCGACCTCGTGGCGTTCCCGCTTCCCGCCGCGCTCGACGGTCAGGGATTCGACCGCGTCGCCAGGAGAGAGGCAGGTCACTCGCGCGCCCGTCTCGATGGTCTCCCGGCCCACGGCGTCGATCAGGGCGTCGACGAGGACGCCGATCCCGCCGTCGGGATAGCCCAGGATCTCGCCCCGGAGGAGGTCCCGCTCGCCCCGGAAACGGACCCGGCCGAGCAGCCAGGCCGCGCTCACTTCGCCGGCCCGCGAGCCGAACTTCGCCTCGAGGAGGGGCGCCCAGAAGTTCTCGTAGACCCGGTCGGTGGTCCGCTCGCGGAGGAACCGTTCGGCGGGGACGTCGTCGTACTCCTCCAGGTCGCCGTAGCGCTCGACTCTCGGTACCATGCCGTCGAACCGGACGTCGATCTCGCTCACGAGCGCGGCGAGGTGAAGCTTGTCGATCGTCGAGAGCCGGGGGTAGGCGAGGATCTGCCAGGGCGTGTCGAGGGGATGGACGACGCCGTCGGCGTACGTCGCCGTCCGGCCGACGCGCCACTCGACCTTGACGCCGAGCCCGTCGGCGAGCTCGAGGATCGTCTCCTCGGCCCTCGAGAGGTGGTGATAGAAGGCCTCGATGGGGTCGCCGGCGGTCTCGTAGCTCCGGGCGAGGCCGCCGATCTCGTCGCCGGCCTCGAACACCCGGACCTCGCGGCCGGCTTCCCGGAGGCGGTAGGCCGCCGCGAGCCCCGCGAGGCCGCCGCCGACGACGCCGATCATGGTCGCCGTTTCGGGGGGCGGTCCTTGGGGGTTGCGAAGCGGGGGCGCCGCCGGGGCGGGAGCCGCCCAGTGTTTGGCGGGGATCGTCTCCGGGACTCCGGGAGGCGGTAGCGACGCCCGGAGCCGAAGTTCGGCCGCTGTCGCTACCTTTTTTGCCACACTGTCTGAACAGCGGGTATGCTCACCGTGCGGGCCCCCGCGACGAGCGCGAACCTCGGAAGCGGCTTCGACGTCTTCGGGATCGCGCTCGACCGGCCCGCCGACGTGATCCGGGTCGAACGCGCCCCCGAGACCACGATCACGGTCACCGGGGTCGGCAGCCAGTACATCCCCGAGGACCCCGCAAAGAACACCGTCGGGGCCGTCGCCGACGCCCTTGACGCGCCGGCCCACATCGAGATCGACAAGGGCGTCAGACCCTCCTCCGGGCTGGGCTCCTCCGCCGCAAGCGCGGCGGGCGCCGCGGTCGCGCTGAACGAACTCTACGATCGGGGACGCTCGCGGGAGGAACTCGTCCCGATCGCTGCCGAGGGCGAGGAGGTCGTCTCGGGGATCGCCCACGCCGACAACGTCGCGCCCGCCCTGCTCGGAGGGTTCACGATCGTCGCGGGCGGCGAGGTCGTCCGCGTCGACGCCTCGCTCCCGATCGTGGCCTGTCTCCCCGAGGCATCGGTCTCGACTCGGGACGCCCGCGAGGTCGTCCCGCGGTCGGCGCCGATCGAGGACGTCGTCGAGACGGTCGGCCACGCCTCGACGCTCGCGGTCGGGATGACCAGGGACGACCCGAAGCTCGTCGGCCGCGGGATGGACGGCGGGATCGTCACTCCCGAACGGGTCGCGCTGATCGAGGGCTACGGGGACGCCCGCGAGGCGGCCCTCGACGCGGGGGCGACCGGCGTCACCGTAAGCGGCGCGGGCCCGACCCTGCTCGCGGTCTGCCGGGAGGGAAACCGCCGGAGCGTCGCCGGCGCGATGCTCGATGCGTTCGACGCCCGCGGCGTCGAGAGCCGGGCCTACCAGACCGCGATCGGCGAGGGCGCCCGGCTCTACGAGTGACCGCCCGGCGGGACGCCGCCCTCGCCGGGGCGGTGCTGGTCGCGGCCGTGGTCGTCCTCGCCGCCGTCGGGGCCAGGCTCACCCCCGGCTGGCTGGCCCTCGGCGCGCTCGGAACGGTCGGCTTCGAGCTCGTCGCGTCGCGGGACCCGGAAGCGGTCCGGCGTCGCTGGGAGCGCCCGGTCGTGCAGGCGGCCTCGGTCGTTCTCGCGCTTTCGGGCGTCGCTCTCGGGGCCGTCCTCGCGCCGTCGGTGGTCCTCCCTGCGGTCGTCGGGGCGCTGGCGGCGTATCTCCTCGTTCTGGCCGGGAGCGCCGCGGTCGGACGTTCCGGTCGACGCTGAGAGCGGGCTGAGTTATTTACCGGAGGCGATACGAGTCGGCGTATGGCGGATCGCTCGATTCCCCGGCCGAACGCTTACGGCACGATCGCGCTCGTCTGTCTGGTCGGAAGCGTCGTTTCGGCGTTCCTGGGAGCTCCCCTCTCCGTCCGCGGCGGGTTCGGCGCGCTCGCGGTCGTCACGGTCGCCGCCGCGATGTACCGGTCCCGCTCGCCGCGCCCCTCGCGGGACGAGGATGCCGATTCCGGCGATGGCGACGATGACGACGAACGGGAGGGCGAACTCGAGGGACAGAAAGGCGCGACGGGGTTCAGCTAGCGACGAAGCGGGGAAAGAGAACCGCCCCCGTGAGTGGCATGTCGGGGGCGGTCGTGCGACGCGAGAGTGACGCCGGCCGCAGCGGGCCGACGTATGGTACATAGTGCCACGGACGCATAAGCGTATCGCCCCTACTCGTCGTCGCTCTCGAGGGCGGCCGCCGGGGACTCTCCACCGGCGGTCTCCGGGGGGGTCTTGGTTCGTCGCCCGGAGCCGACGAGCCGGTCGATCATGCCACGGTCGTGTTTCTTCTCGGCGAGCAGGACCGAACAGTCGACGTCCTCGAGGACGCCGAGTACCAGCGAGCCCCGGAACAGCCGGGAAAGAAAGCCGGTCTCGGTCGCGCCGATGATGAGCAGGGTCGCGTCCTCGGCGGCCCGTTCGATGTGGCGCTCGACGTCGCCGGTCTCGACGCGGAGCTCGGCGTCGGGGAGGCCGTGTTCGCCGGCCCACTCCGAGAGGAACGCCCGGCCGTCGTCGGCGTCGTCGGCGACGTGCAACAGGGTCACCTCGGCGTCGAACTCGGCGGCGAGGGTGCGGGCGATCGCGGCCGAGAGGTCGGAGTCGGGGCCGCCGGCGGTCGGAACCAGGATCCGGGAGGGGTCGAAGCCCCGATCCCGGACCACGAGGAAGTCGGCGGGCAGCGAGTGGGCGAGTTCGTCGATCGCCGACTCCGCACGCCCGGGCGCGCCGTGGGAGTCCTCGCCCCACCCCATCACGACGAGGTCGGCGCCGTAGGTGCGTGCCGCGTCGAACACCTCCTCGAACGTGCGGTGAGAGAGGACGACGTGGGTCTCGACGTCGACGCCGAACGTCTCGGCGTCCGCCTGGGCCCGCTCGAGGAGGTCGCGGGCGGCGTCGTGTGCGCCCCGGTCGCGGGCGGCCGAGAGCGTCGTCTGATCGGGGACGTTCGCGACGTTGACCGCGACGACGGTCCCGTTTCGCCGGCCGGCGATCGCCGACGCGAGCGTGATGAGGTGTTTCTCCGTCGCCGGGTTCGAGAGCGGCACCATGACGCGGTAGTCGTCGCCGCCGGGCTGGACGGACGTCGTCACCGACACCGCGGGGTCGGGGAGGTCCTCGGAACGGTCGAGCACCCAGCCCGCGAGCACGCCCGGGCTCTCGACGCGAGCGCGGGCGTAGACGAAGTACCAGAGCGCGGCGAAGCCGACGAGTCCCGCCGAGAGCCCGATCACGAGGGGTTCGATGTACGCGATCAGCGCGAACGACGTCACCGCGCCGACGATCGGGACGACCGGGTACAGCGGCACCTCGAAGTCGGGATCGTAGCCCGCCGGATCGGCCTCCCGCATCACGATCAGGGCGAGGTTCAACAGGCCGTAGACGATCAGGTGGAGCACGGAGCCCGCCGTCGCCAGCAGCTCGAGGTTGCCGACGAGCAAGAACAGGAGGATGAGCGCGCCCGTGATCGCGATCGACTTGTAGGGCGTGCCGAATCGGGGGTGGATCTCGTTCAACGACGGCGTCACGATCTTCTCGCGGCCCATCGCGAAGTTGATCCGCGACGACGAGAGGATCGAGGCGTTCGCCGAGGAGGCCGTCGCGAGCAACCCGCCGAACAACAACAGCGCCCAACCGACGGCGCCGAAGTCGAACCCGAAGAGGCTGTACTGCCCGAACAGCAGCCGTGCGGCGTCGACGACGGCGGTCTCGTTGTTCGCGACGAGGTCGGTCGGCACCGCCGCGAGGAGCACGACCAGAAACAGCGCGTAGACCGCCGTGACGATGAGGACAGAGCCGATGACCGCCCGGGGGAGGTTGCGTCCCGGATCCTTGATCTCCTCTGCGACCGAGGTGATCTGGACGAACCCGAGGTAGGAGACGAAGACGACGGCGGTCACCGGCAGCACCTCCCCGGTCGCTCCCGGCGGCGCGATCGGGGTGAGGCTCTCGAGGTCGGCGTTCGCGAGCCCGATAACGGTGAATATCGCGAGGATCGCCATCAGGAGGGTCACGATGACGATCTGGAGGCCTCCCGTCTCCTTGGCCCCGAAGTAGTTGACGGCGATGAAAACCAGGGCTCCGACCAGCCCGATGAGCTGGGCGGCCTGGAGGACGACCGGGCCGAGTTCGAGCGCCGAGAGGCCGACGAAGCTGTTGACGTACTCACCGAGGCCGTACATGTAAAAGGCGGAGGCGAAGGCCAGTCCCAGCCAGTTGGCCCAGCCGCTGATCGAGCCGAACAGCGGCCCGAGCGCGTGGTTGATGTAGAAGTACGCGCCGCCGGATTTGGGCATCGCCGTCCCCAGCTCGGAGGCCGAAAGCGCCGTGAACAGGGCGATGACGCCCCCGAGGACGAACGTGGCCGCCGCCAGCGGGCCGGCCCGGGCGACCGCCGTCCCGGGGAGGACGAAGATCCCGGCGCCGATCATCGTCCCGATCCCGATCGTCAGCGCCGCCAGCGGGCCGAGGTCCTTGGCGAGTTCCTCGTCGCTCATCGCGCGGCGTTCCGTCTGAGGGGGTTCGTGTCGCGGAACACGCGTCTCACGGGCGCGATTGCCCGGGTGACGTCGGTTTCGGGGTAACTCGAGCTACGCGGTGATCCGTCATGCGTCGTGGTCTCGGCTCGGAGGCCATAAGTGGGGCTGGTTCACCCGCGAGCACGGTTTCCTCCGCCTAGTGGGAGGACGTCGACTCCGGAACCCGACTCATACGGACCGGTATAAGTCATTACCGGCGAAACCGTGACCGTTCCGCGTTTCGCCGGTAAATCGTTACAGCAATCCGTATCAGACGCCCCGCCCCTGGAGCTTCTCCTCCTCGGGAAGGTCGACGTTCGCGTCGCCGCGCATTCCCTTGCCGAGGCCCGCCGAGATCTCCGCGAGGGCCTCGGGGTCGTCCCAGGAGTTCACCGCCCGAACGATTGCGTCGGCCATCGCCTTGGGGTTCTCGGCGCCGAAGATGCCGCTGCCGACGAAGATGCCGTCACACTGGTGGTGCATCATCAGCGCCGCGTCGGCGGGCGTCGCGATCCCGCCCGCGGCGAAGTTCACCACGGGGAGCCGCCCCATCTCGCTCGCCTCGTGGACCAGTTCGGCGGGCGCCTCGATCTCGCGGGCGTAGGCTTCCCGTTCCTCGTGGCTCTTGCCCTCGAGTTCGGCGATCGCTCCTCGAATGGTTCGCTGGTGGTGGACCGCCTGGTTGACGTCGCCGGTGCCCGCCTCGCCCTTGGTGCGGATCATCGCCGCGCCCTCGCCGATCCGCCGGAGGGCCTCGCCCAGATCGCGGGCGCCACAGACGAACGGCGCGGTGAACTCCCGCTTGTCGATGTGGTAGGCGTCGTCCGCCGGCGTGAGGACTTCGCTCTCGTCGATCATGTCCACGCCCACGGCCTCGAGGATCTCGGCTTCCTTCCGGTGGCCGATCCGGGACTTGCCCATCACCGGAATCGAGACCTCCTCGACGATTTCCCTTACTTGCCCGGGGTCGGCCATCCGGGCGACGCCGCCGCGCTTGCGGATGTCCGCGGGCACCGCCTCCAGGGCCATTACCGCGACCGCACCGGCGTCCTCGGCGATCCGGGCCTGTTCGGGGGTCACGACGTCCATGATGACGCCGCCTTTCTGCATCCGGGCGAACCCGCGCTTGACGAGGTCGGTCCCGCGTCGCAGCCCCTCGAGATCCAGGTCGGAGTCGGCGTCGGCGCCGGCGCCGGTTTCCTCTGACATACCTACGGCTTGGACCGGGCGCACTTACGCGTGTCCGTTCCGTGCGTGTCAGGATCATCCGTTCCGTCGATCGGGGGAAACGGCGTTTTGCGGTGGTTTCCGGCTCCCTTGCCCGGTCGCTACGCCTCGATCTCCTCGTGGACCGAGGTTCCGCTGCCGGACTTCGACTCCCACTCCCACTCGTCCTCGACGCGGACGCGGCCGTCCTCGAGCCGGGAGACGACCCCGACCGAGTGTCCGGTCGCGGTCTCGCCGTCGGCGGTCACCTGGACGTACCGGACGTCCCATCGGTCCTCCTCGATCGTTCCGAGGAGGTGGCCCTCGACGACGCTCCCTCCGGAGTAGGTGGCAGAGAGGCGGTTTCCGTCCTGTTCGAACTCGAATACGGTGTCCGGACCGACGTTCCCCGCCGCGTCGTTTTCGACGGCGACGAGGGTCCGTCCGTCCAGCGAGACGGGTTCGGCCATCGACACGCGATTTCCGCCGGGGGCTGATACGGGTTCGGTCTCACGCCGTCGGCGGTTCGATCTTCGGCGGGGGTTCCCCTCGAGCGCCCAATCGCCATCGTTTTGGCCCGACCCGTCCTCGCTCCCGACGATGCAGGTTCTCGACGGACGGGTTCCCGACCGGGACCCGCTCCCGCGATACCTCGCTCCGGTCCCGAAACGTATCGAGGACCTCGGGCTTCGCCTGGTCTGGCTCGTCGTCGCGATCAACCTCGCGGGGACGGCCTTCGGCTTCTGGTACTACCGGGCTCAGTTCGCCGCCGAGCCGGCGGTGATGTGGCCGTTCGTCCCCGACAGTCCGCTGGCGACGCTGCTGATCGCCTGTGCCTTCGCGGCCTGGCGCCTGGGATACGACCTCCCCTGGCTGGCCGCGCTCGCCTTCTTCGGGAACGTCATCCTGGGGCTGTGGACCCCCTACACCCTGCTGGTCTTTTACGAGACCTACACCGCCCAAACGCATCCTCTCATGTTCCTGTTCCTGTTCTGTAGCCACCTCGCGATGGTCGTCCAGGCGCTCGTGCTCCACCGGATCACCGACTTTCCGGTCTGGGCCGTCGCCGTCGCCCTCGCGTGGTACGCGACCGATCTGGTCGTGGACTTCTTCGTCCCGATCGTTGGCAGCTACCACCACACGGCGATCCCGGTCGCCCGCGAGACGGAGATGGGGTTCGGTGCGACCGCCCTCGGTGCCGTCGCCGCGGGCGCGACCCTCTTTACGCTGCTGGCGCTCTTTCTCGCGCTCGCGACTCGAGTGAAGAAGCTCGAGGCTCGCGGCACGAAGCCGTGACCCCCTTATAGCTCCCACCGTCTATCGCTCTCCATGTATCCGCCGGGAGCCGACACCGTCCTCGTCCGTCACGGGGACGTCAACACGAAGAGCCGCCGCGTCAAGCGGCGCATGGAGGGGTTCCTCGCGGAGAACGTCGAAGCGCTGCTCGCCGATCGGGGGATCCCAGGGGAGGTCGAACGCCGGTGGAATCGTCCGCTGGTCCACACCGATCCCGACCGGGTTGCCGAGGCCCGCGGGGCTGCGAGCGACGCCTTCGGCGTGGTCTCGGCGAGCGCCTGTCTGACCACCGAACCCGATCTCGACGCGATCACCGACGCGCTCGCGGAGGTCGCCCGAGAGCGCTACGAGGAGGGGAGCTTCGCGATCGACGCCCGCCGGGCGAACAAGGAGCTCCCGTTTACGAGCCAGGACGTCGCCCGCGAGGGCGGCGACGCCGTCTGGCGAGTAGTCGAGGATGAAGGCGAGTTCGAACCAGAGGTCGATCTCGACGACCCGGATCTCACGTTCGCGGTCGAGGTCCACGGCGACGTCGCCTTCCTCTCGCTGGACGTCGAGGAGGGTCCCGGCGGACTCCCGCTTCGGACCCAGGCACCCCTGGTCGCGCTCGTCAGCGGCGGGATCGACTCGCCGGTCGCGGCCTACGAGGCCATGCGCAGGGGGAGCCCCGTCGTCCCGGTGTACGTCGATCTGGGCGACTACGGCGGCCCCGATCACGAGGCCCGCGCGATCGAGACCGTCTCCCGGCTCGCGGAGTACGCGCCCAACACGGACCTGAGCGTCTACCGGGTTCCCGGCGGCGAGACGGTCGCCCACCTCGCCGAGACGATGGAGCAGGGGCGGATGCTCTCTCTCAGACGGTTCTTCTACCTCATCGCCGAACGGGTCGCCGGGCGGACGGGCGCCCGCGGGATCGTCACCGGAGAGGCGATCGGCCAGAAGTCGAGCCAGACGGTCCGGAACCTAGCCGTGACCGACGAAGTGACCGACCTCCCGATCCACCGGCCGCTGCTGGCGTGGGACAAACAGGAGATCATCGCCACGGCCCGCGAGATCGGCACGTTCGAGGAGTCGACGATCGACGCGGGCTGCAACCGGATCGCGCCCGACCAGGCCGAGACCAACGCCCGCCTCGATCGGCTGCTCGAGGTCGAACCCGACGACCTCGCGGCGCGCGCCGAGCGGGCGGCCAGCGAGGCCACCGTCGTTGAGCCCTGACTGGCGAGCGAAACCCCCATTACGCCGCCGGCCCCACCTCGGGGCGTGACGCGCGTCTGTCTCCTCGGGAAGGACGATCTCGATCTGCGCTACGAACTCCTCTCCCGAGAGACCTCGCGGGAGGCGCTTGCGACCTATGGCCGCTCCCGTCCCTACGAGAACTCGATCGCGGTCCGGACGGTCAGCGTCGGTGGCGCGGTCTCCTTTCTCAACGACCTCGACTGGTACCTCGTCAGGTTCGTCGAGGAGGCGATCGTCCAGGAACCGAGCGTCGACCCCGACGAGTGGCTCTCGCGGCCGCTGGCGGAGGCGCTGCGGGACGGCCGAATCGAGCCCGGGGAGACGGGGGAGTACTTGAAGATCTACGGCGTCGAACGCGCCGACAACGGGGCGGACGGCGACGGGAGACGAGAGGACGCGGGTGAGGCGGCCGGAACGGTCGTCGAGACGGCCCCGCGGCTCGTCGAACCGCTCTACGTCCGCCGAACCGACGGCGACCTGCCGGAGTACGACCTCCGGGAGGTCGAGGACACCCTCGTCGTCCGGCTCACCGAGGAGGAGTTCTCCCAGTGAGCCGCCCGAACGACGGCGCCGCCGGCGACGGACCAGGCGTCGGTAGCGGCACGACCACGATCGACGGGGCGCGACTGGCTTACCGGCGCGCGGGGACCGAGGGACCGCCCGTCGTCCTCCTCCACGGCGGCGGGATAGACGACGCCGAGCTCTCCTGGCGCCACGCGATCGACGACCTCGCGGCCGACCACCGTGTGTACGCCCCCGACTGGCCGGGCTACGGCGACAGCCCGGATCGGGAGGAACACTCGACTGTGGCCTACGCCCGGCTTCTGGAGGGATTTCTGGAGCGGGTCGTTCCCGACGAGCCGGTCGCCCTCGCGGGGATCTCGATGGGCGGGGCGGCCGCGCTCGGCTACGCTCTCGAGAATCCGGGGCGGGTCGATCGGCTCGTCCTCGTCGGGAGCTACGGGCTCGGCCCGCGGGTCCCGGCGGGATCGCTCTGGAAGTCCCTCGCGCACGTTCCCGGAGCGAACGCCGCCGGCTGGGCGGCGCTTGGCACCTCGCGGGCGGCCGCCCGGATGGGCCTCGGCAACGTCGTCGCGGATCCCGGCGGGCTCCCGCCGGAGTTCGTCGAGAGCGTCGTCTCCCGCGCCCGCGAGCCGGGTGCGGGCCGGGCGTTCGAGGCCTTCGTCCGGGCCGAACTCCGCCCCGATGGAAGCGTCGGGACCGACTACACCGACCGCCTCGGCGACCTCCGGGTTCCGACGCTGCTCGTCCACGGCCGGGCGGACCCGCTGTTTCCTGTCGCCTGGTCGGAGCGTGCGGCCGAACGGATCCCGGACGCCAGGCTCGAGACCCTCGATTGTGGCCACTGGGTGCCCCGCGAGCGGCCCGACGAGTTCGTCGGGATCCTTCGGACCTTCCTCGAGCCCTAATCGAACATGCCCGTCGAGAGGTAGCGCTCGCCGCTGTCCCAGAAGACGGTGACGACCAGCGGGCAGTCCTCGACCTCCCCGCCGTCGGTCTCCGTTTCGGTCCCCGTCCCTGGCCCGCCCGCAGCGCCCATCGCCTCGTAGGCGTCGGGGACCTGCGGACACTCCCGTTCGGGATCGGCGATCGCGTCGGCCTCGCTTCGGGCGACGAGGCTCGTCGCGCCGCTCGATTGGCCCACGAGGACGCCCTCGTCGTGGGCTAGCCGGCGACACTCGGCCTCTGCGTCCTCCAACTTCACCGTCTCGACGCGGTCGATGAGCGAGGTGTCCAGGTTCTCGCTGACGAACCCGGGACCCATCCCCTGGAACTCGTCCTCGCCGGACTCGCCCGTCGAGAGAACCGGGTTGCGGGCGGGTTCGACCGCGACGATCTCCATCTCGGGGAACTCCTCGCGCAGGCGACGGCCGACCCCAGTGAGGGTGCCGCCCGTTCCGACGCCCGCGACGAAGGTATCGACCTCGCGCTCGCCGACCTGTTCGACGACCTCCTCGCCGGTCGTCCGGTAGTGGGCCTCGGGGTTGGCGGGGTTCTCGAACTGGCCGAGTTGGACCGCGCCCGCGGCCTCGATCTCGTCGGCGCGCTCGCGGGCGGCGTCGATCCCGCCCTCGACGAGTTCGATCTCGGCGCCGTAGGCCGCCATGATCCGGCGGCGTTCCTCGGACTTCGAGGCCGGCATCACGACCGTGAGGTCGTAGTCCCGGGCGGCGGCGACGAGCGCCAGCCCGATCCCCGTGTTTCCGCTGGTGGGCTCGACGAGGCTGTCGCCGGGCTCGAGACGGCCCTCGCGCTCGGCGGCGCGGATCATCGCCATCGCGGGCCGATCCTTCGCCGAGCCGCCCGGGTTGAACGACTCGATCTTCGCGGCGACCGTCGCGCCCTCGGGCGAGCCGACCTCGACGAGGGGCGACCCGATCGTCCCCAGAATGCTGGCGTCCATCGCCGCCGGGTAGGCGGTCGAAACGGAAAGCCGTGGCGGACCCCGGCAGGGCGTGCCGGCGTCGGCGTTCGCCGGCGTCGGGAGCGTCGCGGTTAAGCCAGCACGGCGAGAAGACGGTGACATGAGCCTCGAGACGATGCGTCCGACGCCGACGTGGGACGCCACGGCCTACGAATCGACCGTCGATACCCTCGCCGCCCACCGCGAGGACCTCACCTACCGGATCTGGGGCGGCGACTGGTGCAAGGACTGCCGGGCGCTCCTTCCGGACTTCGGCGCCGCCCTCGCGGCGGCCGAGATCCCCGACGATCGGATCGTCGAGATCGATCTCGACCGGGAGAAACGCGGCGAGGGCGTCGAGGAGTACGACATCGAGTACATTCCGACGATCGTCGTCGAGGACGACGCGGGCCGGGAGGTGACCCGGTTCGTCGAGGAGGAGGAGCTTCCGCCGGCGGTCTGGCTCGCCGAGGAGATCGACGCCGAGCTCGAGGGTTAGAACGGACTTTCGGGACCGTCCTCGCTCGGATCCTCCCCGCTCGCGTCGTCGCCCGGTCCGGCTCCGCCGCCGACGTCGATTCCGCTCTCGGCCCACTCGAGAGCGTCCCCGACGTCATGCAGGGGCGCCGAACAGGTCCGGTCGCGGCAGGCGTAGATCGTCGCCCCGCCCTCGCGGGCCTCCCGCCCGGCCCAGATCGGCGGCGTCTCCGAGAGTCCGAGGTCGTCGAGCCACGCCTCGAGGCCCTTCTCGGTGGGGGGCCGCCGGGTGAGCAGCCGGTCGGGGAGGTAGGTTTCGCCGATTCGGCGCCGCCATTCTTCGGGTACGGCGTCCGCGGCGACGGTCAGCTCGAGGGCACCCTGCTCGAGGCGGTCGGCGACGAGCGAGAGCGTGACGTGTTCGAGGGAATTGGCCTCCAAGCGATTCCGGTGGGTCGCGAGGACGGTCTCGGCGATCCCCGAAAAGTCGTCGTCAGCGAAGGGATCGAGCGCGCACAGGAGCTCGCAGGCGACGCCGGTCGCCGACGGGGTGGACTGGTCGCCCAGTTCCTGGGGTCGGGTCACCAGCGACTCGCCGCTCTCGGGGGTGAAGTAGAGCGTTCCCCGGTCGGCGTCGAAGAACTCCGCCTCGATCGTCCGGGCGAGGTCGAGGGCGAAGGCCAGGTGCTCGGGGTCGCCAGTGGCCTGATAGCAGTCGAGTGCCCCGCGTCCGAGGAAGGCGTAGTCCTCGAGGTAGCCGTCGATTCCCACGGACCCGTCCCTGTATCGTCTGGCGAGCCGGCCCGTGTCGGCGTTCCAGAGCTCCTCACGGACGAACTCGCAGGCCTCGACGGCCCGATCGACGAACTCCTCGGCGTCGAGGGCGAGGCCCGCGTCGGCGAACGCCGAGATCATCAGGCCGTTCCAGCCCGCGAGCACCTTCTCGTCGCGGGGCGGTCGGGGTCGGTTCTCGCGGGCGAGAAACAGCGTCTGGCGGGCCGACTCGAGGCGTTCCTCGACCTCCGTAGGCGTGAGGTCGAACTCCTCTCCGAGCTCCTCGACTCCCTTCGAGATCGTCAGCACGGTTTGACCCTCGAAGTTGCCCGACTCGGTGATCCCGTAGCGGGCGCAGGCGAGGTCGGCCTCGAGGTCGTCCTCGATCGCTTCCCCGACCGTTTCAGGCGTCCAGACGTAGAAGGCGCCTTCCTCGCGGTCGCCGCTCTCGTCCTCGCTCTCGGCGTCGAGGGTGCTGAAGAAGCCCCCGTCGTCGTGGCTCATCTCGCGTTCGACAAACTCGAGGCTCTCGCGGACGACCTCGGCGTACCGGCGCTCGCCCGTCAGCCGGTAGCCCTCAACGAACGCCCGGGGGATCTCGGCGTTGTCGTACAGCATCTTCTCGAAGTGGGGCACCGTCCAGTCGGCATCCACGCAGTAGCGATGGAAGCCGCCGCCGACGTGGTCGTAGAGTCCCCCGGCGGCCATCGCCTCTAAGGCCTCGAGACCCACTTCCTTGAAGGGCTCACGGCCGGTCCGCTCGGAGGCGCGAAACAGCGCCCGGATCCGGGCGGGCTGGGGGAACTTCGGGCCGCCCGAGGAGAAGCCGCCGTGCTCGCGGTCGGCGCTCTGCAGGGCTGCCTCGGCGACGGACTCGAGCAGGTCGCTCGTCGGCGGTTCGGTGCCGTCGTCGGCGCCGGGGGTCTCCTCCAACCGGTCGCGGGCCGCGTCGGTCCACTGCTCGGCGCGGTTCTCGACCTCCTCGCGCTCTCGCTCCCAGGAGCGGCCGATGTCGGAGAGGAGCTCGAGAAAGCCCGGTTGCCCCTGGCGGGCCTCCTTCGGGAAGTAGGTGCCGACGTAGAACGGCTTTCTCTCGGGGGTGAGCCACGCCGAGAGCGGCCAGCCGCCCCTGCCGGTGACGAGCTGACAGACCGTCATGTAGATCGAATCGACGTCCGGCCGTTCCTCCCGATCGACCTTGATCGGGACGAAGTTCTCGTTCAAAGCGTCGGCGACCTCGTCGTCCGAAAAACTCTCCTCCTCCATGACGTGACACCAGTGACAGGCCGAGTAGCCGATCGAGAGGAAGATCGGGACGTCGCGCTCGCGGGCGGCTTCGAAGGCCACCTCGTCCCAGGGCTGCCAGTTCACCGGGTTGTCGGCGTGCTGGCGCAGGTAGGGGCTCTCCTCTTCGTCGAGGCGGTTCCGGTCGGTCGGCGAGGATTCCATGGCCGGCCCTACGACCGTGGTACCCAAAAGCCCGCGGCCGACGGGATCGTTTGGGACGCTTGCCGTTGCTCCCGATATCTATTCAGCCTTTCGTTGACTGTAGTGAACCGCCAGACGGCGTTGACGCGGGCCGGGTAACATGGTCAACTCTCCGAGCGATAGCGGGCCACAATCCACCGAAACCCGACGTCGTCCCGTCAATCGGAATCGACCGGAAACGGAGTCCGCTCTCCCCGATTTGAACGGGGGACAAGTCGATCTACAGTCGACTGCTCTACCAGGCTGAGCTAAGAGCGGTCACCCACAGCTAACCGGTGAGACGGACATAAGGGTTGTCATTCGAATCGACGACGATGTGTTACGAACGTCGGACGCGAGAGAATGATTGATATGGGAGGCGCTGAAATGGAGGGGTATCGAACCGCCGATGAGTAAGATCACGTTCCGCGCGGACGACGACCTCGTCGAGGGGATCGAGACCTTCGACGCCTCCAAAAGCGAGGTCATGCGCGAGGCGCTGCGTGCGTACCTCGAGGACGCCTCCCGCGTGGAATCGCGCACGGAGGTCGGCACGTCGCCGTCGATCGACGACCTCGTCCGCGAGCGCGTCGACGAACGCGTCGAGGACCGCCTCGACGAACGGGTCGGACGACGTGCGCCCGACGTCGACGTCTCGATCTCCCTGGAGGGACTCGAGGGGGTCGTTCGCGAGGACGCTGCGGGTGGGGAGACGAACACGACCGTGCGTAAGACGGAGCCCGCCGACGAAGCGTCCGACGGCGCGACGCCGGTGGGGTGTACCCAGTGTGGGGAGACCCTCGCCGGGGATCACGTCTACTGTCCCAACTGCGGCGAGAAGGCGTCCCGTCGGGCGTTCTGTGAGTGTGGAGACGAGCTCAGATCGGACTGGTCGTTCTGTCCGGGCTGTGGGCGTCGGACGCCGGCGGCGGACGTGCTCGACCCGGACCGCCGGCCCGGGTGACGGTGTAAGACACGGACGTTCACCGGGGCCGAAACGTTTATTATGTATGACGGAGTTGTGGGTATCAGCGTAAGACGATTGTCTTACAGACCGATCATGCACGGTACAGGGGAGCGCCTTCGTGCGATTCGGGCGTAAGACAGAACGCGTCTGACAGGGCGCGCGTCTTACCCAACAGGGTATACAACAATGGAGCGTGTGACACTGCGGATTCCGAAACAGCAGATCGAGGAGGTCGAACGGATGGTCGAGACGGGCGAGTACCCCAACCGGAGCGAGGCGATCCGGGCGGCCGTCCGCGAGATGATCAACGAACAGGAGGGTCGCCGGGAGGAGTCCCAACCGGGCAAACGCGGCTGGGCGAAGGCATAATCCATGCAGGATATCGTCCAGGACGCCCTCGAGAACGCCGAGGAGGAGGCCCGCGAGATGGATGCGGCCCTCGACGACGAGGAGTTCGGTGACCCCCGGATCGTCATCGTCGGCTGTGGCGGCGCCGGCAACAACACCGTAAACCGGCTGTACAACATCGGGGTCGACGGCGCCGACACCGTCGCGATCAACACCGACAAGCAGCACCTGAAGATGATCGAGGCCGACACCAAGGTCCTCGTGGGCAAGTCGCTCACGAACGGGCTCGGTGCCGGCGGCGACCCCCAGATGGGCGAACGCGCGACCGAGATGGCCCAGAGCACGATCAAGGAGGTCCTGGGCGATGCGGACCTCGTCTTCGTCACCGCCGGGATGGGTGGCGGGACCGGCACCGGCGCGGCGCCGGTCGTCTCCCGGATCGCCAAAGACCAGGGTGCGATCGTCGTCGGGATGGTCTCGACGCCGTTCAACGTCGAGCGTGCCCGCACGGTGAAAGCCGAGGAAGGCCTCGAGAGCCTCCGCGAGGAGGCCGACTCGATCATCGTGCTGGACAACAACCGGCTGCTCGATTACGTCCCCAATCTCCCGATCGGGAAGGCGTTCTCGGTGATGGACCAGATCATCGCCGAGACGGTAAAGGGGATCAGCGAGACGATCACCCAGCCCTCGCTGATCAATCTGGACTACGCGGACATGACCTCGATCATGAACCAGGGCGGGGTCGCGGTCATGCTCGTCGGGGAGACCCAGGACAAGAACAAAAGCGAGGAGGTCGTCAAGGACGCGCTGAACCACCCGCTGCTCGACGTCGATTACCGCGGGGCGTCCGGCGGCTTGGTCCACATTACGGGCGGACCCGACCTCACCCTGAAGGAGGCAGAGGGGATCGCCGACTCCATCACCGAACGCCTCGAGGCGAGCGCGAACGTGATCTGGGGCGCCCGGATCCGGGAGTCCTACAAGGGCAAGGTCCGCGTGATGGCGATCATGACGGGCGTCCAGAGCGCCCAGGTGCTGGGTCCGACGACCCAGAAGCAGGCCGACCGCTCCCGGGAGAGCCTCGAGAGCGAGACCGAGTTCGACGCCAGCGAGCGCGCGGCGGAGTCGGCGACCGGCGTCGCCCAGAGCGACGGCGGCCGCGACGAGGCCGGCCGCGAGAACGGCGTCGACGTCATCCGCTGACGTTCCATCGCCCCGGTCCCCCGGCCCTCCACGAACGCGACTGACGCACGGACGGACCCGGCCAGTTCCCGGCGGGAAGGCCTTTTTCTCCGCCAGAGAGAGCGATCCCGCTCTCGAGGGGGTTCATACGGCCTCGATCGACTCGAGCAGCGAACACTTCCGGCAGATCTCGCGGGTCGTCGTCGAGCCACACTCCGCACAGTCCCGGAGATCGGCGCCGCCCTCGCTGTTGTATTCGCCGGCGGCAATCCCGGCGAGTTCCTCGTAGCCCGAGATGATCGAGTGGCGGGTGCCGGGATGGTTCTCCTCGAGTCCGTAGAGCAACTGCTGGATCTCGCCCCTGTAGGCCTCGCTGGCGTGGGGACACTCGGTGATGTGGGCGGGCAGGTCCCGGAGGTGGGCGTAGAGGGCGACTTCCTTCTCGGGGACGTCCCTGAGGGGTTTGGCGCGGGGGACGAACTCCTCGCTTTCCTCGCGCTCGGAGAGGGGACCGAGGCTCGCGTCGAAGTGTTTGGCGATCTGGGCGACGTCACCTTCTAGAATATTCATCAGGGCGGTCTGGGCCTCGTCGTCGAGATTGTGGCCCGTCAACAGGAGGTCGGCGCCCAGCTTTTCGGCGTACTCCGAGAGGAGGTCCCGTCGGAAGACCCCACAGTAGGCACAGGCGGCCATGTTCTCGGGGTCGTCCTCGACGACGTCGTCCATCCTGATCCCGAACTCCTCTTCGTAACTCACGAGTTCGTGGCGGATTCCGAGGTCGTCGGCGAGTTCGACGCAGGCCTCGACCGATTTGTCGCGGTAGCCCTCGATCCCCTCGTGGATCGTTAACCCTACTAGTTCGATCCGGGGATCCTCGGCGAACGTCTCGTGGAGGACCTGCGTGAGGACGACGCTGTCCTTTCCTCCCGAAAGGCCGATCACCCAGGTCTGGGGGTTCTCGGGGGTCGCCTCGCGGGAGACGAGGTCGTCCCGGCGGACCCGGCGGCGCACCCGCTTTTCGACCGACTCCCGGAGGTGGTCGCCACAGAGATGAGCGCCCGAGTAGGCGGCGTGGACCACCGCCTCCCCGCCGCAGCGATCGCAATCCATCGCCTCCCGATAGCGGGGGAGCGCGGAAGGGGGTTTCGCTCCTCAGACCGCGACCAGGGGCCGTTCCTCGACGGCGCTCGCGCCTGCCTCGAGCGCCGAGAGGACGGCGTCTACGTACTGGTCGCGGGCGGAAGAGGAGAACAGTTCGTGGCCGCCGTCGTAGAGGACGACGTGGGAGGCGGGGACGCGCTCGCCGATCGGGCGAAGCGAGATCACGGGGTCGCGAAGCGAACAGAAGACGACGGCGTCGTGGTCGATCGCGAGCAGGTCCCGTTGGGCGTGGCGGGTTTCGCGGACGAACGCGGGCGAGATCCACCCCGGCGCCGTCGAGAGCTGGTGGTCGGTCGTCCGTTCGCCGAGGTCCTCGCGGTCGAATCCGCCGGTGGGGAGGAAGGGGAAATCCGTTCGAACCCGGCCGACGAGGTCGAGCAGGCGGTCGGGGAAGGCGTCGCCGTAGCCCCACCACGGGCTCAGATAGACGTGGTTCTCGGCGCCGTCGAGGAAGGGGGCGACGAGGGCACCCGCGCTGTGGGCCAGCAACTGGTAGGCATCGAGATCGCGGACGTATTCGGCGATCGGCTCGAGCCAGTCGGCCTTGAAGTCGTCGATGTTGGTGGGAAGCTCGAAGGCGTGGACCCGGTAGCCGGCGTTCGCACAGCTCCCGATCAGCCAGCTCACGTTCTCGTGGGTCCAGCGGTTGCCCCAGCCCATCACGAAGACGAGGTCCTCGTCGGCCTCGTCGTTGAAGATCCGGTGTCTCATACCTCCGCGTTCGTCGTGTGGGGTCAAAAACGTGCCTGAGCGAACCGGACTCCCTCGAGAGGGCGGAGTCGGTAGACCGCGTTTACACCGTCGACCTCGTCAATGGAGACCGTCCACGTGATCGATGCGACGAGAACGGGCCTCGCGTCGCGACTGAGAAACCGCTTTGGGCGTCGGCGCCGTACGGTCGCCGGATGAGCGAACTCGCCCGACACGACGCCGTCGATCGCCTCGAGGAACTCGTCGAACGGGTCGAGGACGAGCGGATGCCGGTCCCGGTCCGCGAGATCTGGGCCTACGGCGACGTCACCCTCGGCGTGGACCCGGTCGAGCGCCTCGATGTCTACCTCACGAAGGACGTACTCGTCGGCGAGGACGACCCGGATGCCGGCGAGGCGTTTCGCGATTCGCACGGAATCGCCGGCGTCGGCAAGTCGGTCCGGGCCGACTGGGCGAGAGCGTATCCCGACTCGCTCCGGGCGAACGCCAACGGCCACGCCGCCCCCGAGAAGTGCCTCGCGGCCCACCTGCTGGTGGAGGACGAACCGATCCACCTCGAGGTCTGTAACGCCTCCTTCGAGGACAACGTGACCCAGCGCCTGCGGGGCGCGCGGATGCGCGAGGACTACACCCAGTTGTTGGACCCTCGTGGAGCCTGTCTCTGGGTCGATGGCACCCGAAGCGACGAAGCGTTCCGCAAGCTCCGGGAGAGCGAACTCGCGCTCCCGACGCTGTCGGCGGCCCTCGAGATGCTCGGGATGGACGACGACGAGGCCGGCGAGGCCGCCCGCGAGGTCCACGCCTGGCGGGAGAGTCAGGAGGGCGTGACGGTGCGGGGCGACGTCGTCTAGTTGTCGTCCTCGAAGACGAAAGTTCCGTCCTCTTGGACGACATCTCCGTCGACCTCGATTTTCGAGTCCTCGCTCATGTCGACGATCATGTCGACGTGGACCGCGCTCTCGTTTCCGGATCCGCCGTCGGGAACCGTCTCGTCGATCGTTCGGCCGACGGCCATATGGACGGTGTCGCCCATCTTCTCGTCGAACAGCATGTTGTGCGTGAAACGGTCGATGCCGCGGTTCATCCCGATCCCGAGTTCGCCCAGCCGCCGGGCGCCGTCGTCGGTCCCGAGGATCTCGGTCAGCAGCTCCTCGTTTTTCGCCGCCGAGTGGGCGACGACCTCGCCCGCTTCGAACTCGAGGGAGGCGTCGGTGATCTCCCGGCCCCGGGTCACCAGCGGCTTGTCGAAGAGGACCTCGCCCTCGACGCTGTCGGGGACCGGCGCGGTGAAGACCTCGCCGCCGGGCAGGTTCTTCTCGCCGTAGTCGTTGACCGCGACCATCCCCTCGACGCTCATCGTCAGGTCGGTGGTGTTGCCGCTCTCGATGCGCACCTCGCTTGCGGGGTCGAGGAGCTCGACGAGCCGGGACTGGAACTCCCGCTGGGCCTCCCAGTCGCGGTTTACCGCGTCGTAGACGAACTCCTCGTAGGCTGCCGTGCTCATCTCGGCCTCCTGGGCGTTTCCCGGCGCGGGGTACTGCGTACCGACCCACCGTTTCTCGGTGTACTCGTCGCTGATCGGCTTCTGGACCCGGCCGAAGGCCGCGATCGTTCCGGGGTCGACGTCGCCGAGTTCGTTCGTGTTTGTCCCGCCCCTGATACCGATCGCGACGTCGGTCTCCTCGATCCGTGCGAGCGAGTGTTCGTTCAGTCCGAACTCCTCGGGGTCGCTCGCGCGCAGGAACGCGCGCCTGGCGCGGTCAGAACGCATCGACAGCGTCGGCCGGGCGCCGATCTCGCCGAGTTTCTCGTAGAGGGCGACGACGAGGTCCTCGGCGACCGGGGGCGCGGAGACCAACACCTTGTCCCCGGGCTCGACCCGGGTCGAGTGCTCGACGAGTATCGACGCGTGGCGTTCGATCCGTGGATCCATACGCCCACGATACCCCGCGGGGAGAACAAACTGTTGGAACTTCGACTCCGGCCGATCACGCGAACGAGGGGGCCGGCCCGATTCGGCATTGTGGTCTCAGTGGGTTGCGTGAGACGGCACCAGGGTTTCCCCTGTTTCGCTCGAATCGGTCCGTATGGGTGATATCGGAAACCCCTTCGGCGTCGATCTGGCGACGACGATCTTCGGCGCGGGGGTTTCGCTGCTCGTTTCGGCCGGGGTGATGCGCTATGGCTACCGGATCCCCGAGTGGACCTCGGCGGAACTGATCGGGATGGCCGGGGCCGGCCTGGTCGTGATCGGCGCGCTCTTCGGGGTCGTCATGGTGCTGTCGGGTCTCCGGTAGTCGGCCGCGACCGGTTACTCCCCGGGCGAGGCTCCCGCAACCCGCCCGACGGTGACGTGGAACGGGACGACCTCCCGACGACGGTACGCCCCGTCGCCCATCCG
The DNA here is from genome assembly GCF_020177375.1 of Saliphagus infecundisoli. Taxonomy (GTDB): domain Archaea; phylum Halobacteriota; class Halobacteria; order Halobacteriales; family Natrialbaceae; genus Saliphagus; species Saliphagus infecundisoli. The sequence goes on from NZ_JAIWHV010000001.1 coordinate 530,817, forward strand.
ATCTATCACCTCTCGCCCCATCTCGCGCCACTCCCCCCGGAGCTCGTCGTAGTCCTCCTCGTCCATCGGCCCCGAAAGCAGCGTCGCCCGGTCGCTCTCGAGCCCTGCCCCCGTCGCCTTCCGGCGGGCGTCGGCGAGGGCCGCCTCGCCGTAGGGTGGCTCGATCCGGCGCTCGTGGTCGTACCGGCGGCTCTCGAGGACCTCGAGGGCCGCCTCTGCGAAGAGTTCGCGGGCGTCGGCGCCGAGGGAGACGTCGGTCTCGACGCCCTCGACGTAGGCCTCTCGGGCGCGGGCCGAGAGGGCGGACTCGCTCGCGACGCTCGACTCGACTCTCACCTGGGCGTTGTCGGGTTCGATCGCCGCGACGAGCTCCCGGGAGACGCGGGCAAACTCGGAGAGGGCGGCCGCAGGCTCCGGGAGGTTGATCAGCAGGGCCTGGCAGACGACGAGATCGAAGCTGTCGTCGGGAAAGGGAAGTCTAAGGGCGTCACCCGCGACGACGGAGACGTGTTCGCGGGCGGTCGCGAGCAGGTCCCGATCGACGTCGCAGCCGACGACGGTTCCGGGACTCTCCTCGACTATCACGCGGCTCAGCTCTCCCGTCCCACAGCCGACGTCGAGGACCGACTCGCGGCTCTCGAGCCTGAGGGGAGCCAGTGCGGCCCGGTCGTCCCACATCCCCTCGCGGGTCCGGCGGAGGTACTCCGCGGAGAACTCGCGCACGGCTTCGGATTCGAGGGATCCGAGTAAAAACGGGTCGGTTTCCCGGGGCTCTCGGGCGGTGAAATCGACCCCGAACCCTTTCGGCTCGCCCGTCGTAGCCGGTCGAGTGACCTCCCGATCCGCGACGAGTTCCGTTCGCCCGGCGGCCGTCGTCTATCCCTTGGGGCTCTGGATCGTGATGGCGGTCGTCGCCGTCGCGAACGGCGTCTTCAGGGAGGTGGCCATCGTCCCGCGGATGGGCGACTACTCCGGTCACCTCCTCAGCACCGCGCTGTTGATCGCCGCGATCCTCGCTCTCTCCTATGGCTACTTCTCGCGCAGTCGAATCGACTACCGACGAGCGGAACTCCTGGCGGTCGGGGTGATCTGGGTCGTCCTCACGGTCGGCTTCGAGTTCCTCGTCGGCCATCTCGAGGGGATTCCCGTCGAGGACACCCTCGCCCAGTACGACGTGCTCGCGGGGCAGGTGTGGGTGCTCGTCCCGCTGGCGCTGTTTCTCGCGCCGCTGGTGTTCGGCTCCGGGGCGCGTAATCCGGCGTAAACGCTCTCGAACAGCCTTTCAGTTCTCCTCGCGCAACTCCTTCGTTCGCGCGATGTTCCAGGCAAAGCCCTTGCCGTCCTCCGTGGGCGTCTCAAGCGCGAACGGAAGTTCTCGAAGATCGGGGTGGGTGACGATCGCCCGGATCCCATCTTCACCGATGTAGCCCTCGCCGATGAGGGCGTGTTCGTCCTTGTGGGTTCCGACGTCGTGTTTCGAGTCGTTCAGGTGGATGTACTTCAGGTACTCCAGGCCCACTTCCTCGTCGAACCGCGAGACGGTCTCCTCGACGGCATCGGGCGTCGTCAGATCGTTGCCCGCGACGAGCGTGTGGGCGGTGTCGATACAGATCCCGATCTCCTCGTCGGTTCGATCGATGATCCCCGCGAGATGCGAGAACTCCCCGCCCAGTTTGGTTCCGCTGCCGGCGTCGGACTCGATCAGGATCTCGACGTCCTCGGGGACGTCGAGTTCGTCGATCGCGCTCGCGGCGTTGTCGAGGCCGCCCTCGACGCCGGCGCCCGTATGCGCCCCGAGGTGAGTGTTTACGTACGGGATCCCCAATTTCTCGGCGGCGTCGAGTTCGGCCTGCATTGACGCCAGCGACTTCTCGCGGAGGTCGTCCTTGGGCGTACAGAGGTTGACGAGATACGAGGAGTGAATCACCCACGGGCCCTCGAGTTTTTCGTCGCTCTCTTCTCGAAAGCCCGCGGCGGCCGCCTCGCTTATCTCGGGTTCGGCCCAGACCTGGGGCGAGGTCGTAAACACCTGCCCGCAGTTGCCCCCGAAGGCGAGCTGTCGGGAGACGGCGTTCCTGATGTCGTCGTACGGTGGAGTCTCCTCGTCGGAGGAGACGCGCGAGCCCGAGATCGAGACGTGTGCGCCGACCTTCATGGCCGGAAGTCGGCATCCCCCCGGCATAGGTACTTCGAACTCTCCTATCCCTCCCGGTCGCGGATCCAGCCCTCGCTCCCGTACTTCCGGTCGGCGAGGTCTCGTGCGGCCTCGAGCTCCTCCTCGCGCCACTCGCCCTCGACCGCTCCACACCACTCCCCCAGCGCGTCTCCCAGGATCTCGACGGCCTCCTCGCGGTCGATCCCCGCCTGTTCGCGGATGCTCGTCACCCGCCTCTCGAACATCTCGGAGGCGACGTCGCCCTCGAAACAGCCGACGTGACGGACCGGTTCGAGATCGAACGATATCGAACCGTGCTGGATGACCACGTCGCGCCGGCGGTACTGGGCGTTGCCGCTGATCTTTCTCGCCTCGGTACCCGACCCCGCGGGCGCGACGATGTCGTGGGCGGGATTGATGTCTCGAAGGTAGCAGGAGGGGTAGTAGATCGCCTCTCGCTTTTCGCCCGCGAAGTCGGCATCGACGCCCATCCGGCCGAGGGCTGCGAGGATCGGCTCACAGAAGAGGGCATAGCACGCCATCAGATCGCCGGGAACCTCGTCGGCGGGTGCGACGATCGTATACGAGATGTCCCCGTGGCGGTCGTGGTAGATTCCGCCGCCGCCGGTCTGTCTGCGGGTGACGTCGATCCCCTCCCGGTCGCAGAAGTCCCAGTCAACAGTGTCGGGTTCCTGTCGGTAGCCGAGCGAGAGGGTGCTCGGCTCCCAGGAGTACGTTCGAACGGTCCGCACTCCCTCCTCGACGGCCGTCCGTCCGGCGACCTCCTCGATGGCCATCTGGGTCGCCCCCTCGCGTGGGTCGTCCCGGATCAGGCGCCACTCGCGGTCCGCGAGGTCGGTCATGGCTCGTCGGAGGTTCCACGGGAAGAAAGCGATTGTGACGGGCGGGAGAGCGCCGGTGTTCGCTCGCCACGGCAATTTCATATCGCGCCATACGATTTATTGGCCGTGCTACGGGCCGGCTACCGGACGGGAACCCCTTTTACGTCCGCGCAGGCTACCCCGCCCATGGTGCGGAACGTCGCCGATCTCATGCCGGAACTCGAGCAGGACGACTTCTATCTCCTCTCGGGCGTCGAACAGGGAATGCGCTTCTCGGAGTGGGTAAACCGGGGGAAGCTTCCGGAGTTTTCGGGACTCTCGCCCGAGAACGTCGAGTACCGACTCGAGCGCGCGCTCAAACGCGGACTGGTCGAGAAGAAAACCCTCCAGTACGAGGGGTACACCCTCCAGTTCGAGGGGTACGACGCCCTGGCCCTGCGCGCGCTCGCCGAACGCGAGACGATCAGCGAGTTCGGCTCTCCCCTCGGGGTCGGCAAGGAAAGCGACGTCTACGAGGTCAAATCCTACAAACCGCTGGCGCTGAAGTACCACCGCGAGGGGTACACCAACTTCCGGGCGGTCGACAAGGAACGCGACTACACCTCCGACAACGACCACGTCTCTTGGATGTACACTGCCCGGAAGGCCGCCGAGCGCGAACTCGAGATTCTAGAGGAGTTATACCCGGAGGTCAGCGTCCCCCGACCGATCGACGGCAACCGTCACGCCATCGTGATGGAGAAGATGGCCGGGGTCGAGCTCTCGCGGGCGAAACTCGAGGACGAGCAAGTGGTCGGCGTCCTCGACTTGATCCTCCGGGAGATGGCAGGCGCCTACGACGCGGGCTACGTCCACGCCGACATGAGCGAGTACAACGTCTTCGTCGGCGAGGAGGGAGTCACGGTGTTCGACTGGCCCCAGGCGGTTCCCACGGATCACGACCACGCCGCGGAGTTCCTCGTGCGCGACGCGGAGAACCTGATCGGCTACTTCCGCCGGAAGTACCCCCAGTCCGTGCCCGAGATCGACGCCGAGCGGGTCGCGAACGCGATTTCGGAGGGGTCGTTCGAGTCGGTGCGGGCACTAGCTCGATAAACTCCTGGGTGCTATACGGAATGGATGGGGCCGAGAGCCGGCGAGGTCGAGACGGGTTCGTTCGAACCACGGCGTTCGAGGGCGCTATCGGTTCCTGACCTGACCCAGGAAGTCGAGTTGGTGGGTGAGATAGCTCAACTCGCCCGCCTCGAGCTGGTCGCGTCTCGCGTTCATCCACGACGACAGGGGTTCGTCTCCATCGATCGTCTCCCCGACGGCGGACTCGACGGTATCGAGGATGTGCCCGAGGAAGTACGCCTCGTCGGCGGGGTAGGCGCCGTCGGACGGCCGGACGATCCAGTCCGATCCCGCGACGCCGGTCAGGGCCATCCCCTCCATCGCCCGGAGTCTCTCGAGGACGTCCCCGCCGGCGCGAGCGCTTCCTCCGGGTTTGTGGTCCATGTGTTCGTGGTAGCGACGTTCGATCACGCCGTCGTCGGGGTGGGCCGGGCGAAACCGCGTCGCCCCGTCGAACGTGATCGGGAAGTAGTAGTATCCTCCGGGGGCGACCGCTCTGAGCAACGGCTCCAACCCACTGAGGTCGAAGACGTCGAGCAGCGCCGCCCCGATCAGCAGGTCGTGGCTCCGGTCGTCGCGCTCGACGAACGCGAGGGCGTCGGCGGCGACCGCCTCGACGGCGACCCGCCGGTCGGCCGTCTCGACGACGATTCGATCTCCACGGGTCTCGACGGTGGCGGCGTCCCCGCGAGCGTACTCCCGAAGATGACTCGTGACGTCCGCGGCCGTCTCCTCGCGGACGTCGACCGCCGTGTAGACGGTCTCGCCGGGCGGGAGCACCTCCCACTCGAGCAGGCGCATCACCATCGTCCCGATGCCGGCACCGACCTCGAGGACCGAAAGCGGCCCCTCCCGGTCGGCTCGCGCCGCGAGCCCCTCCCGGAGGGCCGAGAGCAGGCGCCGGTCGAGCGCCCGGTCGTCGACGGTTCGTTTCGCCTCGAGATAGCGCCGGAACGAGCCGCTCACGTCGCGGCCCTCGCGACGCCGGCCAGGAGGTCACGGACGCGATCGGTCGTCTCGCTCCATCCGGGGTGGGCCTCGTAGCGCCGTCGGGCGGCCCGCCCCATCGCGGCGAGTTCCCCGCGGTCGGTCGCCAGTTGATCGAGGGCCGCCGCGACGGCCCCGGGATCGTCCGGGGCCACGAGGAACCCGTTCTCGCCGTCGGTGACGACGTCGCGTGCGCCCCCCGCGCTCGACGCCACCGCCGGGAGGCCGAAGCTCATCCCCTCGAGATAGACGATCCCGAACCCCTCGTGGCGCGAGGGCACCGCAACGACGTGTGAGCGCGCGAGGGTCCCGGCGAGGCGCTCGTCTGCGAGTTCGCCGGTCATCCGGATGCGATCGCCGAGGCCCTGCTCGCGGATCGTACGCGCGACCGCCCGGAAGTGGTCCGTATCGACCGGTCGGCCGACAACGGTCACCTCCATCGGGGCGTCCGCGCGGGCGACGGCCTCGACGAGCGTGTCGAGGCCCTTCCTGGGGGCGACGTTCCCGACGAAGACGACCCGGAGGGGCCCCTCCTCGGCTCGCTCCTCGATGGTCCGGTCGGCGATCTCCGGATCGAACCGGTCGCCCGCCGGCGGGGCCACGACGCAGGCCCGAGGATCGACGCCGAGATCGACGACGCTGTCGCGGGTCGGGGCGCTGTTACAGATCACGGCGTCTACGGTGTCGAGGTATCGCCGCTCGACGGCACGGTACAGGGGCGCCAGTCGCCGGGGTTCGCTCGCGCGCAGGTGGTGGACGATGCTGACGATCGGCTGGTCGAGCCGGCGGTTCGTCGAGACCAGCGAGGGATGTGCGAGTTCGTCCTGGAGCAAGACGTCGGCGCCGGTCTCGAGACGTCGCCGGAACCCCGGGGAGGCGTTGTCCGCCAGCCCGCGGCCGTACCCCCGCCAGGGCAGTTCGATGACGGTGACGGTATCGCCGGCCCGCCGGAGCCCGGAGACGAGCCGCCGGTCGTACCGAAACCCCCCCGAACGCCCGTCGATGCTCCCGTACAGCGCCAGGCCGACCCTCATACGCTCGCTTCGTAGGCGCCACTCGCCACGTCGTCCTCCCGGACGGTGACGCCGAGACCCGTGACGGTTTCGTCGCCGACGCGCTCGGTCACCGCCTCGAAGATCACGCGCGCGAACCGCTCGACGCTGGGGTTCGTGCCCTCGAACTCGGGGTGGTCGTTGAGCAGTTCGTCGCGGTAGCGATCGGCCAGCGCCGACAGCGTCGCCTCCGCGTCGTCGATGTCGACGAGGTAGTCGTACTCGTTCAACTCGGGGCCCGAGAACGTCAGTTCCACCTCGTAGCGGTGGGAGTGTGGGACGCCTTCCGGCCCGGGATCGGGCACGGTGAGGTAGTGCTGTGCGACGAACGCCACGGACACCGTCGTTTCGTACACGTCCGAACGGAGGGAGGCCACACACCTAAATCCTCCAGGCGGGGTGGCTACGGCGTCCTCGGACGGATCGACCGGCTCCTGTTGGCCCTTCGAGGGCAGCGCGAAGCGGCCGGTCCCGTTCTCCGACCGTCTCATAGGGACGGAGACGAGTCAGTGCACCGTCGGTCGCAATACGGCGCTGCGGCCGAACGGTAACTCGTCGTCTCCGACCCTATCACTCGTACCTGAACGCGGCCTGTATCACGCCGTCGCGGCGCTCGTCGACCACCCGGTAGGCCCGCTTTGCGTCCCCGATCTCGAACTCGTGGGTGAGCACGGGAGAGAGGTCGGCGTCGGCCAGCCAGGAGGTGACGTACTCCATCCGGCGCCGTTTGTCCCACCGGTCGGCGTGGTCCGGGTCGATCCGGCTCACCTGGCTCGAGCGGACCCTGACGTGGCTGCGGTGGTACTGTTCGTCCAGCCGGAGGCTGACGTCTTTCGTTTCGTACCACGAGCCGACGATCACCCTCCCCGCGAACCCGGCGACGTCGATCGCCTCGCCGAGCGCCTCGGGATTGCCCGACAGCTCGAGGCTGACGTCGGCCGGTTCGGAGAGCACCGACTCGACCGCGTCGGGCGAGACCGCCCGATCGGCGCCGAAGGACTCCGAGACGGCCCGCCGTTTCTCGTCGTAGTCGACCGTGACCAGCTCCGCGAGGGGGAACTCGGCGAGCAGCGCCGTCGTCAGGCCGATCGATCCCTGGCCGAAGACGACGACCCCGCTTCCGATCCGTGGCCGGGCGTCCATCACGAAGTTGACCGCCGCCTCGACGGTGGGGACGAACAGCGCCCGTTCGGGTGCGAGCGTCGTCGGGACGAGCGCCTCCGGGTCGGCCGTGAAGTGGCTCTCGTGGGGATTGAACGCGAACACCCGCCTGTCGAGCCACTCCTCGCCGACGTCCGCGCCCGTCTCGGCGACCCGCCCGACGGCCGCGTACCCGTACTGGAGCGGGTACGAGAACTCGCCGTCGAGGGCCTCGATCGTCTCGTCGGCCGCCGCCCCGGCGGAGATCTCCCCGCGGTAGACGAGCAGCTCCGTCCCCGGGCTCATCGCGGTGCGCTCGGTTCGGACGAGCACCTCCCCCGCCTCGGTCTCGGGCACCGGCCGATCGCGGACCTCGACCGACCGCTCGCCGGTGAAGAAAAGCGATCGCCGGCTCATCGGTCGAGGGGCCTCGGCGGCGCTGTTCGGCCCCTTCGCGGGCGTCTCCGGCGGCGTTCCCGGATTCTCACGTCACCACCGCGGGAGCGTCCCGGAATAAGTCTGTTCCCAACCATCAGCGGTATCCGAGCGCCGCCAGGCGCTCGCGGTCGGTCGCCTCGCCGTGGACGCGGGAGACGGGCAACGGTTCGGGGGGCACAAGCGAGGGGCTCCGGGTCGAGCGGTCGGTGCCGGTCGTCACCGCCCAGGGAACCTCGAGCAGGGCGGGGACGGGCGTGTACATCGGATGGCCGTACAGCCCCCACTCCCCGAAGAGGTTGCCGTGGTCGGCAGTGATCGCGACCCGTCCCTCGACGTTTTCGAGCAGGACCTCGACCTCGCAGAGGACGTACCGGAGGTTCGCCTCGTAGGCCCTCCGGACGCGGCGGCTCCCGATCTCCCCCCGGCGAAGCGAGATCCAGGGGTTCGCCGGGCTGCTCTCCTCGCCCGACCGGACCATTCCCTCGTCTCCCTCGAGGGGGTCGGGAACGAACGGGTGGTGGGGCTGCATGTAGTGGACGACCAGGAACTCGGGGTCGCGTTCGCGGGCGAGTGCGATCGCCCGGTCGGTCACCGCCCGCGCCGGGATCGTCCCCGACTCGTCGTCCCAGGCGTACTTCCAGACCTCGTCCATGGCGGCGAACGCGCCGGCATCGAGGTAGCGGTCGGTCCAGGTGTTGCCGGTGACCATCGCGGTTCGGGCGGTCTCCGGGCGCCCGGGGAACGTGTTCTCGAGCCACTCCGACGAACAGCTCCCGACCGACCGCACCGTCTCGACCTCGCCCAGAAACGGGACGTGGGGCGCGACCGACGCGAGCAGGTCCGCCCGGCAGGCGTCGAGGACGACCAGCACGTCCCACTCGCGCTCGAAGACGTTCTCGCCGTAGTCGAGTCGGCGGCCGACGGCCTGGAGCGTGCGCAGATACGCCGTCCCCAGAGGTCCCATTCCCGGTTCTCTCACGGCCGTCGTTGGACGGCCGCGGGCAAAACCGCTCCGGCGACATCCCGTTCCCGCCGAACCGTATTTGTCCCTCGGGACCTCCCCTCGGAACGTGCACTGCCTGTTCGTCGGAGCCGGGTCGATCGCCGGGGCCTACGCCGACGGCCTCGACGGGAGTCGTCTCGACCCCGCCGGGGTCTGTGACCTCGACGCCGACAGAGCCGAGACCCTCGCGGCCCGCCTCGGCTGTCCGTCCTTTAGCGACCTCGACGCGGCGCTGTCGGCCGTCGAGGCGCCTCTCGTCGTGAATCTGACGAGCCACCGCGCCCACGCTTCGGTGACGCGGACCGCGCTGTCGGCCGGGCGCCACGTCTACTCACAGAAGCCCCTCGCGCTCTCGGCGGAGACGGCCATCGACCTCGTCGAGACGGCCGAGGACCGCGGCCTCGCGCTCGGGTGTGCGCCGGAGTCTCCACGGGGTCCCTCACAGCGCCGGGCGGCGGGCCTGCTTGCCGACGGCCGACTCGGGGCGGTCCGGCTGGGATACGCCCACGCCCACGTCGGACGGGTGACCGACTGGCACGACCGCCCCGAGTCGTTCCTCGAGATCGGGCCGCTGTACGACGGCGGCGTCTACCCGCTCACGCTGCTCGTCTCGTGGTTCGGTCCGGTCGAACACGTACGGGTCGCCGACGCGCTCTCCCCCTGGCCCGGACGCGAGTCCCGGCGGCCGTCGGTTCCCTCCCACGTCGAGGCGACGCTGTCGTTCGCCGACGGCCCGACGGTCAGGCTGACCGCGAGCTTCTACGCCCCACACCGGGCCAGGGAGTTCTACGGGCTCGAGCTTCACGGCGACGACGGCTCGCTGTATCTCGCGGGCAGCGGCGCGATGGACACCGACGAGGACGACCTCCGGTTCGGCCGCCTCGGCCGCGAGTACACCTCCGTTCCCTCACAGTGGCCGACGGAGCCGGCGCGCTACATCGACGGTCCCGACCGGCTCGCGGCGTCCGTCGAGGCAGGGACCCCCGAGCGAGCGACCGGACGCCGGGGCGCCCACGTCGTCGCGGTCTGTAACGCCATCGAGACGGCCGCCGACTCGGGGGGGCCGGTCCCCGTTGCGGGCGTCGGGGCCGCGGCCGACCGGCGCGTCGCTCCGGTGGGGGCGACACCCGCGTCGGGAGGGCACTCCTCCGAGCGGAGCGCACTCCGTCTCCCGGCGGTCGGCTTCGGCTGTTCGCGCTATCGCGACGGGACGTACGTCGATCGCCGGGAGTCGATCGCGACGGCCCTGGATGCGGGCTATCGCCTGCTCGATGGCGCCGAGCTCTACGGCAACGAACGCCGGATCGGCGACCTGCTCGCGGCGCCGGGTTCTCCCGACCGCGAGGCCGTCTTCCTCGTCGGAAAGGTCTGGCGGACGAACCACCGTTCCGATCACCTGCTCGCCGCCTGCGAGGGCAGCCTCTCGGAGCTCGGGATCGACGCCTTCGACTGCTACGCCCTCCACTGGCCGGGGGCCTGGGCCCACCGCGGCCCGCTCGAGCGCCTCGCGGACCTGCCCGTCGCGGAGGCCGAACGGCTCGCCTTCCCCGAGACCGACGACGGCGACCCCGAGACGGCACCGATCGCGCTGGCCGATGCCTGGCGGACCCTCGAAGAAGTCCACGAACGGGGATGGGCGCGAACCCTCGGAATCTGCAACGTCTCGCGCGAGCAGGTCGAGACGGTGCTCGAGGCGGGAACGATCGACCCCGCGCTGGTCTCGGTCGAGCGCCACCCCTACCGGCCGCGTTCGGAGCTGATCGAGTTCTGTCACGAGCGCGGGATCCGGGTCGTCGCCCACGCGCCGCTTTCGGCCCCCGGACTGCTCGATGAGCCCGTACTCGCCGAGATCGGCGCCGAGTACGGGCTGTCGCCCACCGGCGTCGTCGTCGCCTGGAACCGGAGCGAGGGCGTCGTTCCGATCCCCTCGAGCACCACGACCGAACACGTCGTGGCGAACCTGGCCGCAGGGGCCACCCGGCTCTCCGACCGCGACCGCGACCGCGTCGCCTCGCTCGCCGATCCCGGCTTCGAGCGGTGAGCCGACGGTGTGACTATGTGTCCCTACCACGTTGTGGGTGCCATGAGCACGGCCACGACCCGCGAAACGGCATCCGGTATCGACGCACTCGGCGCGATCCACTGGCTCGGCGTCCTCGCTGCCCTCGTCTCGGCCGGCGTCCACCTCCTGTTGGGGGTACGAATGATCCCCTCGGCGCTCGGCATCAGTTTCGTCCTCGCCGGCCTCGGCTTCGTCGGGGGGGTCGTCCTCGTCCTCGCCGGCGTCCGGCGCCGGGCGGTGTACGCCGTCGGCATCCCGTTCACCGCGATCCAGATCGTCCTCTGGTACGCGGTCAACTTCGCGGGGACGGACGCCTCGATCCCCGGCGACGTCGGCACCCTGGGCGCGGTGGACAAGATCGCACAGGTCGTCCTCCTCGCCGTGTTGGTGGTCCTGGTGCGCCGATAACCGGCGCCCGCGTGCTTATGGCTCTCCGGTCCTCGACGTGGGGACGAACGTGTCGATGGCGCCGGCGAACCGGGGTCGTGTGAACGGCGAGGGTCGGTCGCGCGAGCGCCGCCTGGGGGGAGGGTGATGGCCAACAGCGAGCCCAGCGCCCGCGTCCGGTCCGGCGTCTTCCTCGTCGGGCCGGCGGTCGCCGCGGGCTGTCTGATGGCTATCCTCTGGCCGCTGTTCGCTCTCGGCGACACACCGACGATCCTCCCGGTGCTCGTCGTCGGGGTGGCCTGGACGGGTCAGCTCTGGTACGTCAACTACGCCGTCGGGGCGAAATCGACCCTCGGCAGGCTCGGCCTGGCGAACGCGCTGACGATCCTCCGGGGGGCGCTGTACGCGGTCGTCGCGGGGTTCGTCGTCGTCCCCGCGGGGACGGCGCTGGCGTGGGTCCCCGCGGCGTGTTACGGTGCCGGCGTCCTCGTGGACAGACTCGACGGCGCCGTCGCGCGCACGGTCGGCCGGGAGACGGAACTCGGGCGGCGCCTGGACATGGCGTTCGACACGTTCGGGTTCGCCGCCGCGCCCCTCGTCGCGGTGCTCTGGGGCCTGTTGCCGGCGTACTACCTCGTCCTTTCGGCTGCGCGGTACGTCTTTGTCGCCGCCGTCGGACTCCACCGCCGGCGGGGCGGGCAGGTCCACCCGCTTCCGGACAGCGACCTCGGGAAGTACCTCGCGGGCGGCCAGATGGCGTTCGTGACCGTCGCGCTCGCGCCGCCCGCACCGACCGGCCTCGTCCACGCCGTCGCACCCGTCGTCCTCGCGCCCTCGCTTGCCGTCTTCGCGCGCGACTACCTCTACGCCACCGGCCGGCTCGGCGCCGAGGACTGATCCCCTTTCGAACCCCACGAACGGTATGCTCTTTCCGACCCACCTCCTCGCGGCGGCGTTGCTCTCCCGGGTCACGCGGCTGCCGGCGGCGTGGCTCGTCGTCGGCGCGGCGGTTCCCGACCTCGTCGACAAGCCACTGGGGGTCCTCGGCGTGACCGCCTTGTTTCACTCCGTGGGCCACTCGCTGGTCCTGGCCGTCGTCGTCGTGCCGATCGCGCTCTCGGGGCGGGCCGGCCTGGCGGTCGCGACGGGATGGGCGTCCCATCTCGCCCTCGACGTGACCCACGTCGTCGTCAACGGCCGGCCCGCCGACGCGTTGTTCGCGTTCTGGCCCCTGATCTCGCCGCCGGATCCGCTCGGGCTCCCGCCGGGCGCGTTCGTCGGGTACTATCTCGGTTCGCCCGCGTTCTTCATCGAGGTCGCCGTCTGGACGACGCTGGCGGCCGTCGCTCTCCGGAGTCGTCTCCGGGCTCGCCGGGCCGACGCGGGGTGATCGATCGCGGGGTGGCCGACCAGTGAGACTAATCCCGCGCGGCCGTAGCGTCGGTGCATGGACGCCGTTCTCGTCGAACTGCTGGAGGTCGTCGTGTGGCTCGACCACCGCGCGGTCGAACTGATGCTCGCGATTCGACACCCGGTGGTGACGAAGTTGCTGACGTCGGTGACGGGCCTCGGGTCGGCAACCGCGGCGCTCGTCTTCCTCGGCGTGTGCAGGCTCGCGGGGTGGACCGACGAACTCCGGTCGGCCGGGATCGCCCTCGGGCTCGCCGGCATCGCCGTCCTGGCGTTGATGTGGACGATCCGGCGCCCGTTCCCCCCGGAGCCGGTCTGTCTGACCGACGGGTCCCCCACGGTCGCCACCTCCTTTCCGTCCGGACACGCCGCCGTCGTGGCGGTGTACGCGATGACGGCCCGTCGCTCGGCCGTAGTGCCGGTCGCCCCGGTCGCCGTCCTGGCGGGGGCGGTCGCGGTCTCCCGGGTCTATCTGGGGACCCACTACGCCTCGGATACGCTCGCGGGGCTCGTGATCGGCGTCTGTGCGTTCGTCCTCGCCCTCCGGCTCCGCGAGCGTTTCGACCTTGACGCCGCCGTCGCGGGGCTTCGGTCCCGTCAATGACTCCCGCCGTCGGGGTTCGAAGCCCTTATACTCACAAACCGGATAGCTGGGGGCAACTACTGGACGGCGGGCACCAGTGGGCACCCGTTCGGAATCGGCCACGGGTCGGCATGTGACCTCTCGGGGTTGAACCGGAAACGCCCGCAGGTACACCATGGCAAAGAGCTTCTACTCACACATCAAGGAGGCATGGAAGGACCCCGGCGACGGAAAGCTCGGGGAGCTCCAGTGGCAACGAAAACAGGAGTGGCGCGACCAGGGCGCCATCGAGCGCATCGAGCGCCCGACCCGCCTCGACAAGGCCCGCGGACTGGGCTACAAGGCAAAACAGGGCGTCGTCGTCGCACGCGTCGCCGTCCGGAAGGGCACTGCCCGCAAGCAACGCCACAAGGCGGGCCGGCGATCGAAGCGCCAGGGCGTCAACCGGATCGGCCGCCGGAAGAACATCCAGCGCATCGGTGAGGAGCGCGTCACCCGGAAGTATCCCAACCTGCGGGTGCTCAACAGTTACTGGGTCGGGGAGGACGGCTCCCAGAAGTGGTTCGAAGTGATCCTCGTCGATCCGAACCACCCGGCGATCGAGAACGACGACGACCTGGGCTGGATCTGTGGCGACGACCACGAGAACCGCGCGCTGCGCGGACTCACCGGGGCCGGCAAGAAGAACCGTGGTCTCGACAACCGCGGCACGGGCGCCGAGAAGGTCCGTCCGAGCAACAACGGCGACCGCGGCCGCGGGAAGTAACGGCTTGCGTCGTCGGGAACCTTGTGACGCGTGGCGGGCACTTATTCCGGTGGCGACCGTATCGCCAACCATGGCGTCACACGTACTCGTCCCGGTCGACGACTCGGAGCGATCCGCAGACGCCCTCGAGTTCGCCCTGAACGAACACCCCGACGCCCGGATCACCGCGATCCACGTGATCGATCCCTCGGACTTCTACGCGGCGACGAGCGTCGAGACCGGCGGGATGGTGGACTACGAGCAGCTCCGCCAGAGCCACGAGACCCGCGCGGACGGGATCCTCAAGGACGCCCGCGAGCAGGCAGCCGAGCACGGCATAGAGATCGAGACCGACGACGTCGTCGGCAGCGTCCCGGGGTCGATCGTCGACTACGCCGAGGAGGAGGGCGTCGACCACGTCGTGATCGGTAGTCACGGCCGGACCGGTGCGAGCAGGATTCTCCTGGGAAGCGTCGCCGAAACCGTCGCCCGGCGGTCGCCGGTGCCGGTGACGATCGTCCGCTAGCGCTCCGGAACCGACGCGAGACTTCCCGCGTACGACTGGTCGCGGGCGACGACGGTCTCCGGTTCGAAGCGGATCAGTCCCCAGCGGTCGGGATCGAGGTCGTGGAACATCGGATCCCATTCCTCGCGGTCGGGGCCGAGATACTTTCCGAGCAGGTGCTCGACGCGTTTGCCGTCGAGCGGGACGATCGAGGCCTCTCCGCGCATCCCGACGTGTCTGACCAGTCCCTCCGTCGGATCGAAGTCGACGACCGCAAGCGCCGTCTCCGGACGCTCGCGGACGCGTTTCGCATAGGACTTCTCGACGGTGTCGGCGATGATCCAGACGCACTCGTCCTCCCAGAGAAACCACAGCGGTGATATCCGGGGACGGCCCTCCGGGGTCGCGGCTCCCAGGAAACAGAACAGCGGACGGTCGAGCACCGCCTCGATCCCCTTCTCGAGGGTGTTCTCGACGATCTCCATGGACCCAACGATGGGCCGGGGGGACGAATAGGTTTCCCGAACCGAGTTTCAGGAGTCGCCGACCAGGCAGTAGGCGTGGCCCGGGACGTCGACGATCACGTCGGCGTCCTCGCCGTCGTAGTTCGAGACGACCGCGCGTTCGGCGTAGTAGATCCGGCCGTCGCGGGGGACGACCTCGCTCGTGACGGTGCCCCGGTTCCCCACGCGCCACCGCCGGTCTCCGGTCTCCGCGTCGAGGGCGTAGGCGCCCGTGTCGTAGGAGCCGACGAGGACCGTCTCCCCCGTGGTGGCGAGTGCGCCGATGACGTCGCCGCCGACGTCGGCCCGCCAGACCTCCTCGCCGGTTCCCGCATCGAGCGCGCGGACGGAGTCGTCGTGGCCGCCCATGTAGACGACGTCGCGCTCGGGGTCGACCGCGGGGTCGCACATCACCCGCTTTCCGGTGTCGATCGACCACTCCTCGCTCCCGTCGGAAAGCGAGACCCGGTAGAAACGACCGTCCCAGGAGCCGAAAAACGCCGCGCTGTCGTAGAGCGCGGTCGTCCCCTTGAGCTGGGCGCCCCAGGTGAACGCGCCCCCTTCCTGGGGGTCGCCGTCGGGGCCGTCGGGGCCGCCGGCCTGGAACTCCCAGGCGAACTCCAGGGAGGGGAACTCCCAGGCGTAACAGACGCCGTCGTTCGAGGCCGTCACCAGCCGCTCGGCGTCGGGATCGATCGCTATCGAGGGGTGGGGCATCCCCCAGATCCGGTCGTCCGACCAGAGGGTCGCGCCCGTCTCCGCGTCGACGGCCCACAGCGCCCCCTCCTTCGGCCGGCGGTACTCGATGGCGACGTAGAGGACGCCCTCCCAGTAGGCCGGGCTCGAGCCGATCGCGACGGGGTCGTCGAAGGAATCGGTCCGCCACAGCACCTCGCCACTGGCGACGTCGAAGGCGTACAGCGCCCCGTCGTAGCCGCCGACGTAGGCGACGCCGTCGACGACGGCGGGCGTCCCGTGAAACCCCTGGTAGGTCGCCTCGGTCTGTGTGGTCCAGAGGTGGCGCCCTTTCGGATCGCGGGCGTGGACCCGGCCGCTGTCGGCCGGAATGATGACCGTCTCGCCGTCGGGGGTCGGAAGCGGCGTCGACTTCGCGGCGGTGTGGCCGATGTAGTTCGCCGGGATCGCCCAGTTCTTCGAGACGGAGTCCGGAACGGTTTCGTCGGGGTAGTAGCCCAGCCGCCGGAGCCCGCCCCGGTACATCGTGATCGCGTCGTCGTCGGGGTACGTTTCGGTGTAGGGAAGCGGGTCGTGGGCGAGGTCGCCCTGGTCGCGGTCGTAGGTATGGGAGTCCGCCCTGGGCGAGGTACAGCCCGCGAGCCCGACCAGACCGGCAGCACTGACGGCCTCGAGGAGCCGGCGGCGGTCGGGAACCGGCACGGTCAGACCCTCGTCAGCGCGCCGACGGGCGCGTCGGTTCGCGCGCGGGCGCGTTCGATCCCCTCCTCGCCGGCGGCGATCAGCGCAAAGACGCCCGCGACGGAGGCGTCCGCGCTCCCGACGATGTCCAAGAGGAGCTCCTGGGTCTCGCCCGAGCGGATGAGGTCGTCGACGACGAGCACCGAATCGCCGGGCTCGATCGCCTCCGCGGGGAGGTAGTAGGTGAGTTCGATCCCCGACTCGAGGCGCTTGCGGGCCTCGATGAACTCCTCGACGGCGGTCTCCTTGCTTTTTTTCGCGTAGGCACACCGGACCCCGGCGTCGCTCGCCAGCGAGGCCGCGAGCGTGATCCCGTCGGTCGCCGCGGTGAGCACGACGTCCGGGCGGTCGAACTCGAATGCCGTCGAGACGACGGGCGCGACGAGGTCCAAAAAGGGCTGGTCGAAGACGGCCCCCGAGTTGTCGACGTAACCCTCGCCGTCGACCCGGATCCGGGCCTCGAGTTCACGCTCGATTGCGGCCCGGCCGACGTCCTCGACGATCCGCTCTGCGCGGTCTACCCCCGGGAGGACGTGGCCGTTAACGTATCTGTTGAGATCCCCCGCCGGCAGGCCGGTCTCCGCTGCGAGCTCGTCGTAGGTCCGCGTCTCCTTCAGCACGGAGAGCACGTCGACGGCCCGCAACTGGAGGACGGCCTTCTCGGCTCTGTTCATGCCCGTTCTGGGCCTCTCCACGGCCATGTGGGTTTCGATCGCGAGCGTCCCGGGGATGGCCACGTTCGTGGCCTCACGAACGGTGCCCGCGCCGCTCGACCAGCCGGCGGACGACCCGCGCTTGTCCCTTCTGGAGCAGGGTCGCGGCCGTACTCGGGGCACAACCCAGCTCGTCGGCCACGTCCTCGACGCCCGCCTCGCGGGGGACCTCGAAGTAGCCGAGGTCGGCTCCCGCCGAGAGCGCCTCGAGCTGGCGGTCCGTGAGCTCGCCCCCGATCGGCGCCGACCGGGCGTCGTACTCCCCGATCGTCCGGACCGTGACGCCGATCTCGTCGGGGAGGCCCTCCATCATCGCCTGGAGGTCCGTACCCGAGCCGACGACGGTCATCGAGAAGTCCGCGTTCGCGTCGTAGACGATCGGCGGGACGACCAGCAGGTTCAGGGCGGCAAACGCCCCGCGCCACCGGACGTCCTCCGTGCGGGTCTCCTGGCAGACGTAGACGTAGAACGCGTCGTCGTCGATCGGCGTCAGGTCGTACCACCGGACCGACTCGACGCCCTCGATCGCCTCCCGGTAGGGGTCGAGGTCGGCCTCCGTGTAGAACAGCTCGTACTCCACTCCCTCCCTGCCGGCGACGTTCCAGGCGACGAGCTCCTCGCGGCGGACGACCTCCCGCTCGCGAATGAACCGCTGCATCGGGTGGAGCATCTGCTCCGGTTGCGAGAGGTGGACGTCGAGATACTTCATGGCGGTTCCTGACCGCGCTTTGTTATAAATGATCTAGTGAGTCCGCGAGAAGCTCCAGGCCTCCCGCGACCCGACGATCGGACATGATCGGAGATGGTTTCGCGTCCGTGTCGCTGACGACGGCCGCGTTCGCCGTCGCCCTCGTCCTCGTCGTCGCCAACCTGTCCGCCATCGTCGCCAGCGCCGTCGGGGTCGCCGACCTTTGGCCGCCCGGCGAGCGGGGCTGGTACTTCTACGCCCACTGGGGGCTCTCCCAGGTCGTCAACGTCGCCCTGTTCGCGCTGGCGATCGGAGACTGGGGCTCGCTCGGCCTGCCGATCCCCGTGGTGGCCGCCGGTGGCATCCTCTTCATCGGCGGGATGGCCGCCGCGCTGGCCGCGGGCTACGACCTCGGCGTCTCCGAAACCTCGGGACTCGAGGGCGACCTCCGGACCGGCGGCTGGTATCGCTACTCGCGGAACCCCCAGTACGTCGCCTACGTCGTCGCGACCGTCGGCTTCGCCGTCGTGGCGAACTCGGTCCTGGTGGCCGCCGTCTGTCTCCCCCTCTTCGGCTGGTGGCTCGCGCTCCCTCTCGCCGAGGAACCCTGGCTCCGCGAGCAGTATGGAAGAGCGTACGAGCGGTATGCCGAGCAAACGCCGCGATTCGTCGGCCGGAAAACGTTCCGGGAACTCGCTGGATCGCGCTCGTCCGTTTAATCGGCGAGGAAGTCAGGCTCCGACCGCTTCTCCGCGCGTTCGGCCTCGAGATGTTCGCGGAACTCGCCGGTTCCGACGTCGAACTCCTGGTCCTCGAAGCGGTCCCGGACCGAGATCGTTCCCTCGTCCTCCTCGTCGTCGCCGACGATGATCTGGTAGGGAACCCGGTCGTCGTGGGCCGCCCGGATCTTCCGTTCGAGGGTCGCGTCCCGGTCGTCGACCTCGATCCGGAAGCCCTCGAACTCGTTTGCGACGCGGTGGGCGTAGCCGAGGTTGTCGTCGCTGATCGGCAACACCCGGACCTGTTCGGGCGCGAGCCAGAGCGGGAACCGGCCCTCGTAGTGCTCGATGAGCATCATGAAGAAGCGCTCGTAGGAGCCATACAGCGCGCGGTGGATCATCACCGGCTCGTGTTCCTCGTTGTCCTCGCCGACGTAGGAGAGATCGAAGCGGTCGGGCATGTTGAAGTCGAGTTGGACGGTGGGGCCATCCCACCCCCGGCCGATGGCGTCCTCGAACTCGAAGTCGATCTTCGGGCCGTAGAATGCGCCGTCGCCCTCCTCTACGTCGTAGTCGTAGTTTCGCTTCTCGAGGACGCTCTCGAGTTGGTCCTCGGCGCGCTCCCAGATCTCGTCGCCGCCGACGGACTTCTCGGGGCGGGTCGCAAGCGCCATCCCGTAGTCGAGGTCGAACGTCTCCAGGACCTCGATGATCACGTCCATGATCGCCTCGACCTCGCGTTCGATCCCCTCGGGGGTGAGAAAGAGGTGGCCGTCATCGATCGTGAACGCCCAGGTCCGCGAGAGTCCCGAAAGCTCGCCGCGCTGTTCCTTGCGATACACTTTGCCGTTTTCTGCATAGCGGATCGGGAGGTCCCGGTAGCTCCAGGAGTGGTCCTGGAAGATCGCGGCGTGTCCGGGACAGTTCATGGGTTTGAGGCCGAACTCGTCGTCGTCGACGTCGAAGACGAACATGTCGTCGACGTAGTTCTCGTAGTGGCCCGACTTGTGCCAGAGGTCCGTCTTGAACACGTGGGGCGTCTCGACGTAGTCGTAGCCCGCGTCCTCGTTGAGCTCCTCGACGAAGCGTTCGAGTTCGCGCAGGACGGTCTTCCCGGCCGGGTGATAGAGCGGGAGTCCCGGCCCCGTCACGTCCTGGATCGAGAAGAGGTCCATCTCCGCGCCGATCTTGCGGTGATCGCGCTCTTCGGCCTCCTCCATCCGCGTGAGGAACGCCTCGAGGTCGGTCTCGCTCTCGAACGCGGTCCCGTAAATCCGGGTTTGCATCGGATTCTCTTCGTCGCCGCGCCAGTAAGCGCCCGCGATCTCGAGGAGCTTTACCACGCCGACCTCGCCGGTCGATTCGACGTGGGGGCCCGCACAGAGGTCCGCCCACTCGCCCTGGCCGTAGAACGTGACCTGCTCGCCCTCCTCGGCGAGCTCTTCGAGGAGTTCGAGCTTGTAGGGTTCGTCCGCGAGCCGGTCGCGGGCTTCCTCGATCGACACCTCCTCGCGTTCGATCTCGTAATCGGCGGCGACGATCTCCTCGATTTCGGCCTCGAGGGCGGCGAAGTCGTCTTCGTCTACGTCGAGGTCGTCGAAGTCGTAGTAGAAGCCGTCGTCGGTCGGTGGGCCGATGGCGAGCTTCGGGTCGTCGAACTGGCGTTCGACGGCCTGGGCGAGACAGTGGGCCGCCGAGTGGCGCATCACCCGGAGGTACTCCTCGCTGTCCTCGGTGACGATCTCGAGACGGGCGCCGTCGTACACCGGCTCTTCTTTGGCGACGAGCTCGCCGTCGAGTTTGCCCGCGACGGTGTCGCTGCCGAGACCGGGACCGATCTCGTAGGCGCAGTCCTCGACGGTCGCGCCCGCCTCGACGGCGAGCTCCGAGCCGTCCGGCAGGACGACGGCGATCTCCGATCGTGACTCCGAATCTGGTTCTGACATGGCTGTAGGGTGGTCAGGGTGGTCCGTTCGCGGGCCCGCGCTCGCGGTCGCTTCCCGTGCCGTCGGCTGGTCGATCGAGAGAGACGGGACGGGGTAGGTGTGGGTTAGAAGCGGGCGCGGACCCCTGTAAAACGGACACCTACCATCGTGGCTACGGGTAGTTCCGACCGGGATAAAAGCGTTGTGATGCCCTCACTGTGCGTCGAGCAGGTCGCTCGCGGTCACGAGCGCCTCCATCTCGACGCCGGCGTCCTCGACGGCCTCGCGGCCACCCTCCTCGCGGTCGACGACGACGAGGGCGCGCTCGACGGTTGCGCCCGCGGATCGGAGGGCCTCGACGGCATCGACCAGGCTCGTTCCCGTGGTGACGACGTCCTCGACGACGACGACCTCCTCGCCGGCTTCCAGGTCGCCCTCGATTACGTTCCCCGTGCCGTACTCCTTGCGCTGTTTGCGCGCGATGACGTAGGGGAGGCCGCCGGCGACGCTCGCGGCCGCCGCGAGGGGGACGCCGCCCAGGGCGACGCCCGCGAGTTTCGTCCCGCGAGCACGCTCGGCGAAGGCGTCGGCGATCGCACGCAGGCAGTCGGGATCGGTCTCGAAGCGGTACTTGTCGACGTAGTAGTCACTGGTGCCCCCGTGGGAGAGCTCGAACTCGCCGTAGCGGACGGCGTCGGCCGCCCGGAGTGCGTCGAGTATGTCGGTCATCGCTCGGAGGCGCGGGCCCGACGGGGATAAACGGTCCGGAGCACGCCCGTCGTAGCCAGGCTGGCGCGGCCCGATTACCAGGGTTCGTCCTTCAGCCCCAACCGATAGGCGACGGCGTTCGTCGAGACGTGGAGCAGGGGCGTGATGACCAGGATCACGGCAAGCACCGGCAGGGTGAACGTCTCCACGAACCAGTCGGGGGCGGCGAGGAAGGCGAGCAACAGGGAGACGACGACGAAGTCCAGTTGATCGAGCCCGGGAAAGGCGGCCCCGCGCTCGCGGCCCGTCCGGCGCTTGAGAAAGGAGGCGAGGACGTCGCCGAGCATCGCGCCGAACGGAAGCGCGAGGATCACTGCGGGGGGAAACGTCGGCAGGTCGGCGCCGAGAGCGGCCCCGACGTCGCCGGCGACGGCGTTCAGGGCGACGGCGAGGAGGGCGCCGGCGGCGGTGCCGACGGCGGTCCCTCGCCAGCTCTTCCCGTCGCCCAAGATCCGCCGCCCGCCCCAGGTCCGCCCGCCGTCGATCGGGCGCCCGCCGCCGGCGAGCACCGCCGCGTTGTTGGGGACGTAGGCGGGAAGCATCGCCCAGACGGCGACGGCGATCGTCTCGAGTACGGTCATGGCGGGCCGAACGGACGGTCCCCTCTTAAAGCGGCCGGTAGCCGCGGTGGCCGTCGTCCGGTTACGACGGCGTTCCGAGGGCGGCGATGTCGTAGCTCGCGATGGCAGTGGGGGCCTGGAGGACGACGACCGTGAACGACCAGCGCTCGCCGCCGTCCAGGTCGCCGGCCCGGGCGAGATACCAGCCGAGGTAGTCGCCGGCGTCGTCGTACACCCGGACCCGGACCTCGGCGATGTCGATCGGGTCGCCGGTATTCTCGACGACGCCCTGGACCGTCGAGCCGAGGTAGCCGTCCTCGAGGACGAACTCGTGCTCGCGGAGCTTGATCGCCTCGAGGGCGGTCGCCGACTGGTGGGGGCTGGTGATCGCGACCCCCTCGGCGGCGATCAGCTCCTCGACGGAGCGGCCCTCGCCGTCGGCGTCGATCTCGCCGTCCTCGTAGGTCGGGTCCCCGCCGCCGTCGCTACAGCCGGCGAGAGCGGTCGCGGTTCCGGCGCCGACGGCGGCAAGCAGGCGGCGACGGCTCGTCGCGGGCGTCATCGGGAGCGATCCCTCGTACGGACGGCGGTTCCGGTCATGGTCGTCCGGAGGAGGCGGCTCCATTTCAGTGTGATCCTTGAATCCGCTCCCCGGGGGCGGAGCCGCCGGGCTCCGAGGGCGCGAACCGACTGCGCAACGCGGGACGTTTTTACTCCGTACGCGAAACGGGAGGACATGAGCGACGTCGAACCCGGTGACGGGAACCCGTATGCCCTCGATGAGGGGGAGCCGGGTGTGGTCGCCAGGCTCCGGGACTGGATCCTGCTCGACGGGGACCGGCTGGTCCTCGCGGCGATGCTCTCAGCGGCGATCTTCGTTCTCTTTCTCGGACTGAACGCCCTCGACGTGATCGCCTTTACTAACGACAACTCGATCACCCGAGCGGCGAGCGGGATGGTCGCAGGGACGTTCTCGCTCGTGACGCTCGTCGTCTCGATCAACCAGCTCATCCTCTCGCGGGAGTTCTCGGCCGTCGGCGAGGCCCGCGAGCGGCTTGAGGGCGTCATGGACCTCCGTCGCGAGGTCGAAGCGGCCGCCGAGGTCCCGGCGAGCCCGACCGCCCCGGCGCGCCTGCTCAAGCTCCTCCTCGAGACGATCCACGCCAGGGCGGGAACGCTCGCGGAGAGCGTGGAGGGCCAGGAGAACGAGGAGGTCCGGGAGGCGGTCGGGGAGTACGCCGACTATGTCCGGGAGAGTACCGACCGGATCGACCGACGCATCGACGGCGCCCGTTCGGACACGTTCGAGGCGCTTTCGGCCTCGGTCCGCTACGACGACGCCTGGCAGTTCTACCTCGCAAGACGCCTTCGGAACCGACACGAGGAGGAGCTCAACCGGGGAAGTATCGAGGCGTTCGACGACCTGGTCGAGGCCGTAGAGCGCTTCGGCGTCGCCCGCGAGCAGTTCAAGACGACGTACCTCCAGCGCGAACTCACCCGTTTCTCCCAGCTGACGATCCTCTGTGGGGTGCCGGCGATCCTCTCGGCGCTGCTGATCGGCTTTCTGTACGCCGACGTCGGCGGCCCCGCGATCGCCGTCGATCGCCTCCCGGTCGTCGTCTGTGCGTTGCTCACGGTCATCGTCTCGCCGCTCGCGCTGATGGCGTCGTACATCCTCCGGACCGCGACGATCACGCGCCGGACCGCCTCGACCGGGCCGATGCTGCCCGGCAAGGAGTTTCGGGACCGGCCGTTCGAGCGCCGGGACGGCGAGGAGTGATCCTCGCGGGACCGGGCCCCAGCGGTTCACTGTGGCGGCTCGTCGACTCCCGTCGTCGGAAGCACGTGATCGGCGACGGCGAGAGCGGAGATGGCGAACATGATGATCGCCGCGTCCAGCAGACTGGTCAGTAGCCCCAGGCCGACGATGAGCGTGGTCGCACACGCCGGAGCGTGGCGCAGATCGGTTCGAAGCATCGCGGCGGTCGTCAGTCCGACGGCGACGAACCCCGCACCGGTCAGTTGCAGTCCCGGCATCGAAAACGCCGGCGGGAGGTCGGTGACCGTGAGGCCGGGGGCGATCGTATGGTAGGCGATCAGCCCGCCGATCACGCCGAACAGGTGGCCGCCGATCGTCCGCTGCCACTGGCTCGTGGCCGCCGACGGGGTCACGGCCAGTGCGTACGCCGAGGGGCCGAGGCTCGGAAACAGGAACGGCTGTCCCGTCGCCCAGGCCAGCAAGACGAGAAGTACGAGAAGACTCAGCGTCCGCCCCGTCGAGAGCAGCGCCTCGCTCGTGGTCGGACGGTCCCTCAGCGGCTCCAGTACCTCCATACCGTCAGTTCATACTACGGGAGAAAAACGCACTCGCTTGCACACTGATCGGCCCGCGCCGGAATCTAACTGGATACTGTCACGACTCGAACGATCGGGCCAGGGATTCGAGACGGGAGAGGCGGGCCGGTATCGTGATTCGATGTCGTTGGGGAAGCCGTGAGTTTATTCGATTCATGGGACAAGGAGGCGGCATGCGCCTCGTACAGATCCGGATCGCAACGGAGGTGAAAGAACGCGTTCTCGACACGTTCGACGAGGAGAACATCGAGTACGTCATCGCCGATGAAGGCGGCGACGGCGACGGGGTTATCGCCTACTTCCCGCTTCCCGACGGTGCAGTCGAGAAGGTGTTAGACCGGCTCCGGCGGGACGGGCTCGACGAGGACGCGTTTACCGTCATCACCGACATCCAATCGGCGACCACTCCGGCGTTCGACGAACTCGAGAGCCAGTACACCCAGGGACCCGACGACGAAGTCGGGCTCTCACACGCGACGTTGCGGACGAACGCGAGGGAAGTCACGCCCAGCCGGACGCTGTTCGTCACGTTCGCCGCGCTCAGCGCCATCGTCGCGGCCGCCGGACTCGTCCTCGATTCGGCCATCGTCATCGTCGGTGCGATGGTGATCTCGCCGTTCGCCGGGTCCTCCCTCTCGGCGAGCGTCGGAATGGTGATCGGGGACCACAGATCGGTCCTCGATAGCTTCAAATCCCAGCTCCTCGGTCTCGGCGTCGCGATCGGGAGTGCGACCGCTGCAGCGGCCGTCTTCAGATGGGGGTATCTCGTTCCGCCCCGACTCGCCATCGAGAACATCTCGCAGGTCAACGCCTTCTCGATCCCGATCGTGCTCACGTTCGTCATCGCGATCTTCGCCGGGGCCGCAGGCGCGCTCGCGCTCGCGACCGATCTCGACGTCTCGCTCGCCGGCGTCGCGGTCGCCGCGGCGATCGTTCCGGCTGCTGCGGCCATCGGGCTCGGTATCGTCTGGGCGAAACCGTCGCTCGCGGTCGGTGCACTCGTCCTCCTGGTGATGAACGTTCTCCTGATCAACGTCTCCGCGTTCGTCGCCCTCACCCTGTTCGGCTATCGCTCGTCCTCCTCGAGCCGGCTCCGGGATCACCTCCGATTCGATCTCCGGTCGACCGCATACGCGATTCTGGCTGGCGTCGTTCTCGTCGTTCTCGTCGCGTCGGTCGTGAGCACGATCCAGTACCTGATCCTCGTCGAGACTGTCAACCACAACGTCGACGACGTGCTCACCGAGGAGGAGTATCGCCACCTCGAGCTCATCGACGTCCAGACCGATTACAGCGGGGACTCCCTCTACCCCCGGAACAGCGAGGGCACCGATAGCGTCACCGTCGTCGTCGGCCACCGGACGACCGGGGAGAACCCACAGCTCTCGGCGGCACTACAGCGCCGAATCACGGCGGACACGCCGGGAACGGTCTCCGTACGCGTTCAGTTCGTGAACTACCAGGTAACGAACTCGAGTTCCGAGCGCGGATCGGATCGACGCTTATCCGGACACCGCATCACCGCTCGAGCCGCGTGAGTTCCCGATCACGCCCCAACCGGGTTCGTCGGCCGCGACCGTCGTCGTGGCCACGAACGCTCGGCTCTCCGCGAGGGGTCCCCGCTGACGAAGGCCGGAGCTACTAACGACGGGGCTCCCGACCAACACCCGATGACCGGCGGGGGAGACGACGATGTTCCGGCGTCACAACCCGATCCGACGATCGGCGAAGATGGCCGCCTCGAGGCGCTCGCCCAGTGGGTCTACCTCCATGGCTCCCGGGGCGTCCTCTCGGCGCTGTTGCTCGGCGTCGTCTTCGTCGCCTGCCCACCGGGATCTGCGCCATAACCCCGGCGGTTCGGGGATCGAGTTCCCGACTCCTCCCGTACCGACCGTCACGAGCCGGGAGCGCGACCGTCTCGAATCGGGTACGGCCGCCGGACTCACCGCGAGGGGCCGACGATCGTTACCGGCACCGGCGAGCCACGGGCGACCGCCTCGGCGACGCTCCCGAGCAGCATCCGAGAAACCCCGGATCGGCCCGCGCTCCCGATCACGATCTCGTCCATCTCCTCGGCGGCGGCGACGATCGTTTCGGCGGGCGTTCCCGAAGCGACGCGGGTCCCGATCTCGGTTCCGTGGTCGGCGGCGAGATCCGCGATCGGTTCGAAGAACTCGGGGTCGCCGTCGGCGCGTTCGCCCCCGTAGTGGGCCTCGAGTTCGTCGACGACGTGGATCGCCGTCAGTTCGGCGTCGGGAAAGACCTCGAAGGCGTATTCGACGGCGGCGATCGAGGGCTCGGAGCCGTCGACCGCGAGGAGGATCCGGCGAGTCATGGGCGGCGATAGGGTCCACTCCGGCTAAAATCCCGGGTCCGGCGACGGCGGCCCGATCCGACAACGCCCTTATAACAGGCGTCCGAACGCTCCGGTATGCTCCCGCCGATCGCGAGCCGGTTCGTCGCCGGCGAGTCGCCCGCGACCGCGCTCCAACGGACCCGCGAGCTAAACGACCGGGACGTCGGCGCCATCCTGAACCGCCTCGGGGAACACTACGACGAGCCCGAACCCGCGGCGGAAGACGCCGCGGCCTACCGCCGGCTCGTCGGCGACATCGCCGACGGCGGCCTCGACGCCTGCATCTCGATCAAGCCCTCACAGCTCGGTCTCGATCTCGGGGAATCGCTCTTTCGAACCCATCTCGAGGACGTCGTCGCCCGCGCCGCCGATCGGGGCGTCTTCGTCTGGATCGACATGGAGGATCACACGACGACCGACGCGACGCTCGACGCCTTCGAGGACCTCGCGCGCGAACACGACGGCGGGGTCGGCGTCTGCGTCCAGGCGAACCTCCGGCGGACCCGCGAGGACGTCGAACGCCTCGCGGGGGTTCCGGGGAAGGTCCGGTTCGTCAAGGGTGCCTACGATGAACCCGCCGAGATCGCCTACACCGACGGCGAGGCGATCGACCGATCGTACGAGGAACTGCTCTCGTACGCGTTCGAGCAGTACGAGGGGGGGATCGCCGTCGGCAGCCACGACCCCGCGATGATCGAGCACGCGACCGATCTCCACGCAACCCACGGCACGCCCTTCGAGATCCAGATGCTGATGGGCGTCCGCGAGGAGGCCCAGTACGACCTCGCCGCCGACTACCCCGTCTACCAGTACGTCCCTTACGGCGACCGGTGGCTCTCCTATTTCTACCGGCGGCTTGCCGAGAAGACGGGGAACCTCCGCTTTGCCCTGCGGGCGATCCTCGGCCGGTAGAAGGGAAGCGCTCATAATCCCGTGGCGTGAGGCTGACGACATAGATGTCCTCGTGGAAGCGGGATTTCGCGAGCGGGCTCGTCGTTCTCGGCCCGATCCTCGTCTCGCTGTACCTCCTCTTCTGGCTCTACGGCTTCGTCGCCGGCTTCACGCCCGCGGTCATCCTCGATGCCGAGGCCCTCCAGTGGTTGGTCCCCGGCAGCGGCGACCAGGCGGCCCAGACCCGCCGACAGCTCGCCCAGTTCGTCCGGGTCACGACGGTTCTCGTCGTCTTCGCCGCGCTCACGCTCTCGATCGGCTACCTGATGCGGACGACCGTCGGCGGGCTGGCCGAGCGGATGGTCGACGACGTCGCAAACCGGGTGCCGGGGCTGCGGGTCGTCTACAACGCCTCGAAGATGGCCGCCGAGACCGCCTTCGGCGAACAGGACTCGCTGCAGGAACCGGTCAAGCTCGAGGTCTGGGAGGGGCTGCGGATGACCGCCTTCCGGACGGGAAAGACGACCGACGACGACCGCGAAGTGCTCTTCCTGCCGACCTCGCCGAACATCACCACTGGCTACGTCATCGAGGTCGAGCCCGACCGACTCATGGAGATCGACGAGGACGTCGAGGACGCGCTCACCCGGATCCTCTCGGCGGGCTTCGGCGACGCCGACAGACACGGCGGGATGGACGCCGGCGTCCCGATCGACGTCGTCGACGACCGGGAGTCGGCCGCGGCCGTCGCCGACGGCGCGGTACGCGAGGGAACGATCGACGCCGGCGAGAGCACCGATCCCGGCGACGACGGAGGCGGAGGCAGCACCCGAACGTGACGGCCGGTCGTCTCAGACGTACGTGAACCAGTCGTCGTACCCCTCGGCCTCGCCCTCGACGATCTCGAAGAACCGCTGCTGGATCTCCTCGGTGACCGGGCCGCGGGTACCCTCGCCGATGACGACGTTGTCGACCTTCCGGATCGGGGTGACCTCCGCCGCCGAACCCGTAAAGAAGAGTTCGTCGGCGGTGTTGAGCTCGCCCCGCGAGAGCGAGGCGGTGTCGGAGACGGTGTACCCCAGCTCGCGGGCGATTTCGATCACCGAATCGCGGGTGATGCCGTCGAGGATCGACTCCGAGAGCCCGGGGGTGTAGATGGTGTCGTCGCGGACGAGAAAGAGGTTCTCGCCGGGGCCTTCCGCGACGTTGCCCTCCTTGTTGAGCACGATCGCCTCGGCGTAGCCGTTCCGGCGGGCCTCCTCGCCCGCGAGCATGCTGTTGACGTAGAGGCCGGTGGTCTTGGCGTTCGTCGGGATCTGGCTCGAGGCGTGTTTGCGCCAGGATGAGACCATCACCTCGATCCCCTCCTCCAACGCCTCCTCGCCGAGGTAGGCGCCCCAGGGCCAGACCGCGATCGCGGTCCGGGTCGGGCAGTCGCCCGGGCTCACACCCAGGCTCTCGTAGCCGTAGAAGGCGATCGGGCGGACGTAACAGGATGCGAGGTCCTGGCGCTCGATGAGTTCGGTCGTGGCCTCGGTGAGTTCCTCGAGGTCGTGATCGATCTCCATCTCGTAGGGTTTGGCCGACTGGAACAGCCGTTCTATATGCTCTTCCCACCGGAAGAGCGCGGGGCCGTCGGCGGTGTCGTAACAGCGCGCGCCCTCGAAGACCCCCGTGCCGTAGTGGAGCCCGTGGGTGAGGACGTGGATTTGGGCCTCGTCCCAGGGCACGAACTCGCCGTCCATCCAGATCGTGTCGACGTCCATCTCCTCGAATCCCATGCTCTAACGGTTCGGGGAGGTCCTCTTTATGATTGCGGGACCGGTCCCCGTGGAGGTCGCTACGGAGGACTCGCGAGCTCGCGGGCGAGAACGGCCCGTCTATCCCAGTCGGTCGGCGATCGTTCGCCCCTCGAGATAGACCAACCCGTGGCGGTCGGCGTACGCGCGGGCGTCGGCGGGCGCGAGGGCGCCGCCGGTCTGGTCGTCGAGCATCTCGCAGACAACGACCGCGGGCGAAAGGTCGGCGGCCTCGGCGAGGGCGATCCCGAGTTCGGTGTGGCCCTCGCGTTCGGAGAGCCCGCCGCGGGCCGCCCGCAGCAAGTGGACGTGGCCGGGGGCGCGGAACTCGCTCGCGAACTCGGTCTCTCGAGGGGCGCTCGCGGCCTCGCCGAGCGCCCGGATCGTCAGCGACCGATCCGTGTCGGTGATCCCGGTGTAGGTGTCGCGGTGGTTGACCGTCAGCGAAAAGGACGAGCGGTCGTCGTAGGCGACGTCGTGGCCCTCGGTCGCGGGGTGATCCACCGTCTCGCCGTAGAACGGGAGCTCGAAGGCGTCCGCGACGGCATCCGAGAGGGCGACACAGATCAGCCCGCCGGCATCGTTTCGCATCCGGGCGACGGCCTCGGGGGTGGTCGCGCCCGCGGGGTAGATCAGGTCGGTCTCGCCCTCCCGGTCTTCGGCGTCGTGGACGCAGACGGGCTCGCCCGCGGCGAACGCCTCGAGGGCGGCCGCGAGCGGGTCGCCCCCCTCGTGTTCGCCCTCGCCGACCTGCCGGTGGCGTCGGGTCATGGCTCGGCCCCGACGCGGATCGTGAGACGGTCGCCGTCGGCGAGATCGAGTTCCTCGCGGAGCTTCGCGGGGGCGATGAGTTCGAGCTGGTCGTCGTCGTGGTGGGTTCGCTCGGGGGCGATCGTGTGGGCGCCCTCGTAGGCCTCGCCGCCGGCGGTTTCGACGCGCGCCGGCCGGCAGACCGCGGGGCCGTACGTCCGCTCGTCGTCCTCCCAGCCCTCGATCGGGACCGGGTCGAGCCCGCTCTCTGCGCTCCGCCGGCGGACGCTCTCGCTCTCGAGATCGACGTTTAGCGTGCCGGGAAACGGCTCGTAGCCCAGTTTCTCCTCGAACTGCTCCTGGTAGCCCGGCAGCGAGATGTAGTGGCGGCCCTCGCCCATCCCGCTCGTGACGACCCCCTCGAGTTCGAGCTCGGGGTCGCGCTCGAAGATCCGCCGGTAGGCCTCGTATTCGCTTCTGAGGCTCCGTTCGCCGCTCTCGGTGATCGCGACCCACTGGCCGTCGCTTACGGTGTCGCGGTCGATCAGGTCGGCGCCCTCCAGGCGCTGGAGACGCCGGGAGGCGGTCTGGTTGGAGGCGTCGAGGCGGGAGGCCAGCTCCGAACAGGAGGTCTTGACGTCGCCGGCGAGCCCGCCGTCGAGCGCGAGGAGCTTGAGGACGGCGAGCTCGTCGGGGCCGACGGCGGCCGCCGCGGTCGCGTTCATGGCCGCGGCTTCGAGCGGGCGTGGCATAAGCGTACCGGATGTGGGGAGCGTACCGATTATGGGACGCTACTCGGCCCAGAACTCGCTTCCCTTCTTCAGCTTCGGAACCCAGGTGTCGGCGGTCTTCGAGAGCAGGGCGACCCGGGACGCGGGGACTTCCTTCACCTCGTCGTGGTCGGGCATGTGCTCGCCGACCTCCTCGGCGAAGGCGACGACGTCCTCGTGGTCGGGCATCGACGACCGGTCGAGACGGCCCCGGGAGTGGCCGACGTGCATGTACGCCTTCAGCTCGACGAAATCCGGTTTCGCCCGGCGATAGAAGCCGGCGTACCAGTCGGGGCTGTGCATGTTCTCGCCGTCCACAAGCGTCGTCCGGAGGACGGTCCGAGTTTCGTCCTTCGCGGCGAGAACGTCCATCGTGTCGATCAGCTTCTCCCAGGCGTCCTCCTCCATCGCGCCGACCACGTCGTCGAAGGTGTGGCGCTCGGGGGCGTCGACGCTGACGTACAACTGGGTGGGATCGCACTCGGCGAGCATCTCCGGACGGGTGCCGTTCGACACGAGGAAGGTAGTGATCCCCCGGTCGTGGAACGCCTCGATCAGCTCCGGTAGATGGGGATACAGCGAGGGCTCGCCGTCGAGGCTGATCGCGACGTGGCGGGGTTCCATCGACTCCTCGAAGACCTCGCGGGGGACCTCGTCGTTGCCCCCGAAACCCGACAGCAGCTTCTTCTGGAGTTCGAGGGAGGCGTCGACGACGGCTTCGGGGTCGTCCCACTCCACGCCGTCGAGTTCGTAGGCGTGGCCGTTGTGATCGCGCCAGCAGAAGACACAGCGCTCGTTACAGCGCACGACGGGGGTCATCTGGATGCAGCGGTGGGACTCGATACCGTACCAGATGTTCTTGTAGCACTTTCCCTCGCCCCGGAGGGCGTTCGCCGTCCAGCCACAGGTCTGGGCCGCGGTGTGGTTCTCGCTGTGGTAGTCCGGGCTCGAGACCTGGGCCGGCCCGTCCTGGCCGCCGTCGGTGTCCGGGCCGGCTCCCGACCCGGCATCGCGGTCGGCGGAGTCGCTCATTGGACCCGCTTGCACCGGCGCCGACAAAAGGCGTGTGGTGTGGTCGCCGTCGCTCGCCGTCACTCCCCGTTCGAGCCGGGGCCGCCGGGGAGCTCTCCCGGCTCGGCCGGGCCTTCATCCTCGAGGACGACCTCCCGCTCAAAGCCGTAGAGGACGAGCCCGGTGTTGCCCGTCATGATCACGCCGGTCGTCGGTGCGGTGGGGACGAACGCGTACAGCGAGACGCCGGCGGCGGCGGTCCCGCCGGCGACGACGGCCCACAGCAGCGGTCGGGGGACGCCCTTCTTCTTCGCGTCCCGCCGGACGTACCAGAAGAGCGCCACCGACGCCGCGAAGCCGACGAGGGCGACCGCGGTCGATGCCATACCGGGGGTCGGCGCGCTCGGCGCAAAAGCGTTCCGCGTGAGGCCGACGCGTCGTCGTCTCCACTCTCTTTCGGGCCCGGCTTTCGTGCGAGGGCAGCCGTTTTTTGCGCCCGGCAGGCCAACGACCGCTCATGCCCGGAAACCACGAGTGCCCTGTCTGTGGCGACGTCCTCGACTCCGAACGCGAACTCGAGGAACACGCACTGGAGGAACACGAGCGCAACCTGAACAACAACCGGTAGTCCGCCGGCCGTGCCGGCAGAAGGCGTTTCTCGGTCGGTCGCGAAGGGAACGCGATGAGCGACCGCGACGGGGTGGCGGCGACGGTCGTCGTCTCCTACGGCCCCGCGGCCGACGGGATCGGGGACGCCCTCGGCGAGCCGAGCTACCGGCGATACCTCCGGCGGGCCCACGAGGGGCGGGTCGCCGCGGGCGAGGAGTGGCCGGAGTTCGTGAGCCGGGGCTGTGGCTCGAGGGCAGAGGTCGTCCTCCGGATCGAGCGCGTCGAGAGCGGATCGCGGATCGGCGAGGACACCGCCGTCGAGTTCGTCCCCCGATAGTCGTCCCCGGGTTCACTCCCCGCTCGCGCGAACGCGCTCTACGACGGCGAGGGTGCCGTCGGCGTGTGTCTCCTCGAGGACCTCGTCGGCCGCCTCGCGGGCGTCAGCGTCGGCGTTTGCGACCGCGAAGCTCCGGGAGACGACCTCGAACGTCGAGACGTCGTTGATCGAGTCGCCGACCGCGACCGCCTCCGCGACCTCGATACCCGCGGCCTCCCCGAGCGCGAGCAACCCCTGGCCTTTCGTCACCGTGGGATCCTTGACGTGGTAGGCGTAGCCGGTGTCGATCACCTCGAGGCCGTAGTCGGCGGCGATCGCCTCCAGGGGGTCGCGGGGCTGGTCGCGGTTGATCGCCACCTCGGTCGCCCGCCAGCGGTTGATCGTGTCGTCGCCGCCCCAGCCGGCGGCGTAGCCCGCCTCCCGGTACTCCTCGAGGACGGCCTGGGCGGCCGCTCGGTCTGCCGTGACGGTCACCTCCTCGCCGGTGTAGACGACGCCGCCGTTCTCGGCGACGGCGATCTCGGGAATCGCCAGGAAGTGACAGAGCGCGATCGGGTAGGGAAAGGCCTTCCCGGTTGCGAGCACGACCGGCGCGTCCCATTCGAGGAGGGGGTCGAAGATCCGGGGGTCGATCCCGAACCCCTCGGGGCGGGTGAGCGTGCCGTCGATGTCGAGGACGAGCGGCGGGTCCGAAGCCATTTGCCCCGGGTTCGGTCGCTCGGGCCTAAACCCTCGCGGTCGGCGTCGTACGAACGGCTCTCGCGCCGGCTCACTTGTCCCCGCCCGGTCGTTAACCGAAACTGGTATGTATCTCCCGGCGGCGGATAGTTTTTGGTGGTCCGAACGGTATCGGGGGGTAACAAGGACCGGTGGCATGGTGATCGAATTCGACGGCACGACGGAGCCCGCAGGGCTCGAGATGTACGATCCGATCGAGCAACGGCGACTGCACATCCGAACGCCGGAACCGGCCACGCCCCGGCCGATCCCGGAGACGGAGTTCTGTTTCCCGGTTGACACGGCCTGTGCGATCGAGACGGAGTCCGTCGTCTTCGACCAGAAGTACTCCGTCGACGTCCACGACGGCGACGGCCGGTGGGAGAAGGGGTTGAAGGCCGGCGAGACGATCCATCTCGGGGCCGACGAGCAGTTCGTCGGCCTGGGTGGGCCGATCAAGGTCTACTGTCGGGTTGCCGGCGACGCCCGGCTCGAGGCCGGGATCAACTCGATCCGTCTCGAGTTCTCCGAGCCGACCGACGTCGAGATCGGCGCGCGCTCGCTCCATGAGAACCCCCACGGGACGATCACCACGCCCGACGACCCCGAGTCGATGATGAGCGCGGTCTCCGCGTTTTCCTCGGCGCTCAAGACGACCTCCCCCGAGCGGTCCTGGCCGACCCTTCGGGGCCACCCTCCGCTGATCGAGCGCGGGCCCGAACTCGACGTCCCCGACCCGATCGAGCCGATCGAGACGCCGGTGACGATCGAGGTGCCCGCGACCCACCGGAACGTCTACACCGTCGCACCCCTCGCGTTCTACCTCGGCGCCGACGTCCGGCCCGGCGGCGATCCCGCGATCGTCACCGACCGCGACCGCTACGAGCTCGGCGTCGGGATCTCCCTCGAGGACGACGTCGCCCGGACGCTCAAACACGTCTTCCTGCTCGACTGTCTCGTCCGCATGAACGGGCTCTTCCAGTACGACCTCTACGAACGCTCGGCCCTCGACGGGCGGCTCCCCTTCTCGCTCAGTGAGACGTATCGCGCGTCGCTTACCGAACGGCTCGATCGCTACCTCGACGTTCCCGTCGACCTGCTGGAGCCGTACGTCCCCCGCTGGTCGCTGACCGCCCACGTCCCCTCGATTCCGGAGGGCATCGAGGTCCTCCCGTTCGTGGTCAACGAACTGGGGATCGTCCGGGAGCCAAGCGGACAGCGCGTCGAGTCGGTCGCAGACCGGCCCGCCGGGGAGGCCCAGCTCCTCCGCTCTGCGGGCACCGCCCGCGCGCCGGTGTTCACGCCCGGGGAGGACGACGGGCTCGACCTCGTCGAACCCGACGTCACCGGCGAGTCGATCGAACACGCCTGGTTCGGCTCGCAGGTCCCCCGTGGCGCCTCGAAGGGGACCATCGAGGCGTTTCGAAGCCAGCTCGAGCGCGGCGAGCGCAACCGCTCGATCGAGATCCTGCTGGTCTGCAACGACGCGCGGATGATCGAGGAACATGACGTCCTGGACGATACCTACGGCGCGCGCGAGACCCTCCCCTTCGACGTCCACTCGGAGTTCGGCGTGACGACCGACGAACTCGCCGATCTCTTGACCGACGGCGGCTACGACTTCCTCCACTACATCGGCCACGCGACCCCCAACGGCCTCCGGTGTTCCGACGGCGAACTCGACGTTCGGACGCTCCCCTCGATCGACCTCGGCGTCTTCTTCCTCAACGCCTGTCGCTCCTACGAGCAGGGGTACGCGATGGCCGAGCGCGGCGCCTTCGGCGGCGTCGCCACCCTCGCCGACGTCGCCAACGAAGGCGCCGTGGAGATGGGCGAGACCATCGCTCGGTTGCTGAATTTGGGATTCCCGCTTCGTGCGGCCCTTGAACTTGCACGGGAGACAACAGTTTTGGGTAATCGGTACTTGATCGTCGGGGATGGATCTACCGATATTGCTCAGACCGACGGAGGAGCGCCTACTGTCGTCAAGATAGAAGAGCAAGGTGATGTCTACGATGTTGTCCTTCGGACTTATCCCACCAAAGAACTCCCCGTCGGAACAGTCAGCAGCCCAAATATTGAATCAAATATCGAAAAACGCCTGACTCCATGCGATATGGAACTTGGGACTATAGAGCATCCGAGGCTCAGCGAGTATCTTCTGTGGATAGACGTCCCAATCTTACACGGCAACGAGTTGATCTGGAACGAGAACCTTACTTCGATTGATTTCCTGTAGCAGGCAACCGGCTTCAACTACCTATCATCTGGCTGATCTTCACGGACCGGGATTTGAAGAGACAGCTCCTGCTGCCACCGATCCAGCCTGGCTGAGCAGCAGCATCACGGTGAACAGCGCGCCGATCATTCGGGGGTTCGATTCGATGTACGCCTTGAGGTCGTCTTTTGCTTCCATCGCACTCTAACAATAATTTCCTTTGGTAATCAACTTATCTAAAAGTTCCAGAGGGATTATTTAATAATTGTAGGCATAGAGAAGACGATTCGTCACCGGGTTATCGGATTTACTTGCTCTTTCCGTATAATGATTTGGGGGGATATCGCCGGTCTGGAGCCCTCGCTGTGTACTCTTGCCGTTCGACATCTCCGATGGATCCGACGGCTGGAAAGTCCGTCAATCTGAACCCCTTCGTACCAATCCCGCCTGTCGGAGAACGTCGCGCGCGCGGCGGCGGTTCCGACACCGGGTCGTGCGTGGGCTACCGCGCCCTCGCCGGCAGCCGGAGGTCGGCGGTGTCGTCCGCGGAGTCGTTCTCCCCGTCGCCGCTCTCGTTCCCGTCGTCCACGCTCACGCCGACCGGCTCGCCGTCGGCCGTCGTCTCCGCGGTCGGATCGGGGACCGTCTCGCCGCCCGCCTCGAGTTCGACGTCGATCCCCTCGCCCTCGACGACGGCGGTCTCGGGAACGGCGGTCTCCCCGACGTAGGCCTGCTCGACGCTCCCGTTCTCGCCCGCGGTGCCGACGAAGACCTCGTAGTCGCCGGTCGCCTCGACGTTGCTGTTCGTGTAGCCGTCTTCGGTACCGAGTTCGTCGGTCGTCGCGTAGGGGACCGTCAGCTCGAACGACCCGTTCTCGACCTCCGCCTGCTGGGTGTAGGTGAAGTTTCGGCCCGGGCCGGTCTCGAGTTCGACCGTCGCGTAGGCTGTCGCGTTCGCCGGGGCGTCGTCGACCGATCCCGTAAGGGTCGCGCCCTCGACGCGCTCGAAGGTCTTCACCGAGGAGACGACGTGGGACTCGATCCCGAAATTGGTGGGTTCGCCGGCCACACGGGCCGTGGCG
This sequence comes from Saliphagus infecundisoli, assembly GCF_020177375.1. Lineage (GTDB taxonomy): Archaea > Halobacteriota > Halobacteria > Halobacteriales > Natrialbaceae > Saliphagus > Saliphagus infecundisoli. Next base: position 567,447 of record NZ_JAIWHV010000001.1, read on the forward strand.
TACCGGTCGTAGAACGAGCGGGTCTGGGCGTTCCACTCGCCCGAAAGCGGCGTGCCGTCCATGAGCCGGAGGTTGTCGAACCGTTCGGAGTCGAAGTACGTCGAGCCCTCGTAGGCCGTACTCCAGACGGCGTAGTCATTGTTCTCGTAGACCAGCCGGTAGCCTTCGAGGCCGCTCGCGTCATCGAGATACAGCGAGGCGAGCATCGTGTCGTAGTAGTCGTCGGGCGCCGCGAGCAACCGCTCCTCGCCGTCGACGGTGTACTCGCCCTGGCCGAAGTAGCTCCCGTAGCTCGGGCCCGCCCACCGGGTGATCGGGCCGAACTTCCCGCCGGCCATCTCGTCGTCGATCATCACGTACCGCATCTCCTCGTCGCCCGCCTCCACGGACTCGAGTTCCTCCGTCGGTCGGTCGACGACCGGCTCGCCCGCGGAGATCCCGTCCAGAACCGCCTCGCCGCGGCGTTCGGACTGGGCGGTCAGGAAGGCGGCAGCCGAGCGCGCGTTCTGCTGGAAGGGGTTCGCGTGGGGGATCCGCTCGCCCTGGACGGTTATCAGGTGGCCGTAGTCCCACCACGACATCACGCCGTAGGCGCCCTCCGGGTAGTCGAAGTCGCCGTCGGCGGGGCGGTCGTAGACGCCGTAGTACTCGAGTTCGTCGGCGTTGCCGGCGCCGCCGTAGTTGCCGGGCTCGGGGCTGTTGCCCTGGAGCCACTCGTTTGCGCCGTCCCAGACCATCGCGTCGGAGTGGGGGCCGGTGTGGTCGCCGGCCTCCCAGGCCGTCGTGTCCGCGAGCGGCAGCGCGATCGGCGCGAACAGCAGGACGACCACGAGCACGACAGCGATTGCCTGGTAGGTCTCGATCGACGAGAGGGTCTCCCGGGGGTCGGCGTCGAACTCGACGCGGACCAGGCGAGCGACGTCGGCGACGAGGACGGCGTTGCCCGCCGCGACGGGCAGGGCGAAGTAGTAGAAAAAGCGGACCTGGGTCATCGCCATGCTCGTCAGGAACGCGGCCCAGACGATCACGAGGGTGTACTCCGCGCGGTAGGGCCGTCCGGTCAGCGGCCGGGCGAGCAGGAGCGCCAGCCCCGCGAACATGGTGTAAAACGCCGTTCCGAACTCCTCGACCGATCGCTGGCGGAAGTTCTCGGGGGGCTGGGCCTCCGAGATCGTCAGCGTGCCCGTCGAGGGATCGATCGGGAGCAGCCGACTCGTGAGGTTGCTCACGAGCGTCTCGTAGACGTCGGGGAGGACGACCGCGAGCGCGGCCAGCCCCGCGGCGGCCAGCCCCGCGACGGCGACCGGGTAGAGCCGCCGGTCGATCCCCCGACGGTCCCAGCCGCGGGCGAGAGCGGCGAGGAAGACCGATCCGGCGGCGACCAGCGCGGCGGTGATCGGCTGGAGGTAGCCGAAGCTCGTGATGCTCGTTCCGGGCTCTTCGAGCAGCGCCAGCGTCCCGACGGCGGCGGTCCCGAGCGCGACGACGCCGACGAAGGCGACGTGGTCGGGGGAGACGCCGCGAACGTAGTCCACGACGAGATGGATGCCGAAGAAGACCCCGACGATCCCGATCAGGACGATCCCGGAGGGCCAGACCCAGATGTAGCACGTCAGGGCGATCCCGGCGGCGACCGCGTAGAGGGTCGGGGTCCTGAGCCCCCGCCAGTCCCGATCCAGGAGCTGCTCGTAGACGGGCTTGTGGCGTTCGGCCACCCCGAGGGCGACCATCAGCGCGAGCACCGCGACGGCCATGAACAGCACCTCGCCTGCGGTGTGGTCGAGCTGGCCGGCCGTCGTCCGCCGGAAGAACTCGCCCGAAAAGAGCGCGAGCAGGAGCACCGAGACGACGCCGCCGAGTCGTCCGCCCAGCCGGCGCCCGACGAAGTAGATCGGGACGGCCGTGAGCGCGGCCATCGCGGGAACGATCAGCAACGAGACGAGATACAGCGTCTCCGTCGAGGGATCGCCCAGCCCGGCGACCATCGCGACGGTGACGATGATCTGGTCGAACAGCGTCCCGAACTGGCCGACGTACCGGCCGGTGGGAAAGCCGGTCCAGACCTCGAACGGCATCGTATGCGGGTAGTGTTCGGCGGTCCACTGCACCGTCCGCCAGTGGTACCACGGATCGATCCCCGCGAGAGCGGGCTCGCCGTCGTTCGTCAGGAACCGTTCGTACGAGCGAGCCCGCGAGCGAAACATGAAGCCCATCGCGAGCGCGACGACGATCAGCGGATACTCCTCGAGCACGTCCACGATCCCCGCACGGACGGATCGCCCGTCCGTGCGGTCGGCGTCGCCACCCATTGGGGCCACACAGCCCCACGCCGAGAATAAGTCTTCCCATACGCCGACGGAAACGCTTATTCCTGCCCTCTGGCAATCGCCAGTCGATGGAAGTCTCCGTCGTCGTCTGTACGCACACGATGGAGCGCTACGACGTCTTCGCCGACTGCCTCGAGAGCGTGCTCGCCCAGACGTACGAGCCCCTCGAGGTGATCGTCGTCGTCGACGGCAACGAGGCGGTCTACGAGCGCGCCCGCGAGGAGTTCGGCGGGCGCGAGGGACTCTCGATCCACCGGAACGAGGAGACCCGCGGCGTCTCCTACAGCCGGACGCGGGGCGCCGAACTCGCCTCCGGGGAGGTCGTCGCCTTCATCGACGACGACGCGGTCGCAGAACCCGACTGGATCGCCGAACTCGCCCGGGTGTACGACGAGGGGACCGTCGCCGTCGGCGGACGGGTCGTCCCCGACTGGGTGGAGGGAAAACCCGACTTCTTCCCCGCGGAGTTCTACTGGCTCGTCGGCTGTGACGAACGCGGGATGGGCGAGCACATGGAGGAACTTCGCAACACCTACGGCTCGAACATCTCCTTTCGGCGCGAGGCCTTCCTCGCCGTCGGCGGCTACGACGGCAACACCGGACGGAAGGGCGACCGTCACATCCAGGCCCACGAGGCCCCGGTCTGTATCCGGCTCCGGGAGGCGACCGGCCGGGGCGTGATCTACAACACGCACGCGAGGGTCAACCACACCCTCTTTCCGTATCGTGGGGACTTCCGCTGGCTCGTCGCCCGCTCGTTCTGGCAGGGGTACTCCAAACGGATCATGGACCTCCTGCTCCCCCAGGCCGCCGGCGACAAGGGTGACTACCTCCGCCAGCTCCTTGGCCGGTTCGTCCCGATGCGTGTCCGGGACCTCCTGGAGGAGCCCACGGTCCCGAAGCTAAAACAGCTGGTCGCGATCCTCGTGTTCACGGCGGCGGTCGGCTTCGGCTACCTGTACGGGCTCCTCCGGGCGAGCGACTCGCTCGTCGGCGAGGACTAACGGGAGTCGAGTTCGGGCGGCCCGGACCGCGAGCCCTCCCCCGAGTCCCGGCGGGCGGCGAGGTACTCCCGACCGTAGCCCAGTCCCCTGACGCCGACCATCGCCTTCGCGAGCGCGCCGAAGGCCAGGCGGTCCTCGAGGGGCAGACTCCGATCCGGTGACTTGACGCCCGTCGGTCGGGGCGGAACGCCCGGGGTACCGTAGCGCTCGGGATGGTAGCGCTGGAGCTGACAGAGCCCGCGGCCGACGCGGAAGTCCTTCCGTACGAGGGCTGGAAGGGAGTCCCGGACGGGGTGGAACATCGTGACGTCGCTCGCGAAGTGCATCTCGTAGCCTGCGTCGTGGACCCGGTTTCCGAACTCCTTGTCGCCCCCGGAGATCAGCCGGTGGTCGAAGAGGCCGACGTCCTCGAACACCTCTCGGCGGACGAACAGACAGCAGGTCGGGGCGAACCCCTGACGTTCGACGTACTGCTCGACCGGGAACCCCGTATGGTGGTCGTAGCGGGCCACGAGCGAGGGGGTTTCCGGGAGCGTGAGTTCGACGGTACAGCCCATGTAGTCGGCGTCCGCAGACCGGAACGTAGCGAGCGCCGATTCGAGCCAGCCCTCGGGCACCGTCATATCGGCGTCGACGAACGCGAGCACCTCGCTTTCGGTGTTCCGGACGGCGGCGTTTCGGGCCGCGTACGACGACTGGATGCGGTCCTCGCGGAGGTGTGTGACCGACCCCTCGGAGGCGTACCGGCGGATCACGTCCGGGGTCTCGTCCGTCGAGGCGTTGTCGACGACGCAGAGAGGCGCTCCCCGGTCGTCGGTCTGGGGGCGCAGCGACTCGACCGTCGTCCGTACTCCCTCGGGATCGTTGTAGACGGGAACGCAGACGGCGACCGATGGTTCGTGATCCATACGACGATTCACCCGTCGAGAGCACGGCCTCATCAAAAAGCCCATTGGTAGCTGCCTCGAAGACGGAGAGAACCCCTCTCTCAATGAAACAGATCATACTCGCGGCCGGGAAAGGCACCCGGCTCCGGCCGCTGACCGCCGACGACCCGAAACCGCTCGTCACGGTTTCCGACGGGGACTCGATCTTCGACCTCACCATGGACGCATCCGAACGCGTCGGATCGATCCGGGAGGCCGTTGTCGTCGTCGGCTACGAGGCCGATTGCTTTCGCTCGGCCGTCGGCGCCCGCTCCGGGGACGTCCCCATCTCGCTCGTCGAGAACGAACGCTACGACTCCACGGGGCCGGTCCACTCGCTCTCGCGGGGGATCGAGGCGGCCGGCGACGGCGACTTCGTCGTCCAGAACGGCGACACCATCTACGGCCCCGACGCCCTGCGCGCGGTCACGGACTCCGACGCCGACGGAATCTACCTCGCCGTCTCCCCGGCCGAGGAGTTCTCGCCCGACGACATGAACCTGACAATAGAGGATGGCCGCCTTGCGGAGGTCGGCAAGACGATCTCGGGCGAGCCGGTCGCCAAGTCCGCCGGCCTCGTCGCCGTCCGCGGGGCCGCCTCCCGCGAGGCGTTCGACGACGCGGTCGAGACCCTCCTCAAGAGCGAGTCGCGGGTCTACTGGCACGACGTGTTGAACGAACTGACCGCTCGAGGGATCGGGGTCGAGACCGTCGAGGTCGATGCCGACTCCTGGTCGGAGATCGACACGGTCGAGGATCTTGAGCGGGCGCGGACGATCCATGGCTGACCCGATCGACCGGCTGACCGGGAGCCGGACGGTCGGCCGCGCCGGCCGGGCCGCCACGACCGGAGCCGCCCGGCTGGCAGGGAGCCGCGAGGACCTGTACGTCTTCGGCTCGAACGCGGGGGAGTTCTACGCCGACAATGCCAAGTACCTCTACGAGTGGGTGCTGGCGAACGAACCCGACGTCGAGGCGGTCTGGATGACGAAGAACCGGCGGGTGTACGACGACCTCCGGGCGGCGGGCAAACCGGTCGAGATGGTCCTCTCGCGGACGGGGATCTCGACGCTGCTCCGGGCGGACACCGGCTTTTTCACCCACTCGACGGCGGACATCGCCCCCGACACCGCCCTCGTTCCCGATTCGCTTCGCCTGGTCAACCTCAGACACGGCGAGTCGGTCAAGAACACCCAGCTCTGCCCGTCGAACCCCGAACTGGTCTCGCCGGAGAAGGTCGCCCAGTCGCGGCGGTGGCGGGCGAGCGGGGTCACGATCGCCGCGACCTCGCCGTTCGTCGCGGACGTCCAGCGGCGGTGTCTGGGCGTCTCCGAGGACCAGCCCGTCGTCACCGGCTACCCGCGCCACGACCCACTCTGGACCGGCGGCGACCGGGGGGCCTCGGCGCGGCTCGCCGACCAGGCGGGCTTCGATCGCGAACGGACCGACGAGACCGTTCTCTACGCGCCGACGTGGCGCCAGTACGATCCGGTCCGTGCGAAGGACTGTTACACCGAGTTCCTCCCCTTCGAGGACCTCGCCGCCGACGACCTCTCCTCGCTGCTCGAGCGCCACCGTGCGGAGCTATTGTTCCGGCCCCATCCCCACGACCTGGCGAGCGACCGCGTCCACCGCCGCCTGGCCGAGATCGAGGGGGAGGTCCCCCGCGCGAGCGTGCTCGGTCCCGACGACGTAAACGACGTCTACGAGATCCTCCCCGCGGTCGACGTCCTGGTGACCGACTACTCCTCGCTGTACCACGACTACCTCCCCCTGGATCGGCCGATCGTCCTCGTTCCCTACGACGTCGAAACCTTCGCCGAGGAGGTCGGCTTCGTCTACGACTACGAGGAGCGGGCGCCCGGTCCGCGGGCCACGACGTGGGCGGCGTTCGAACGAGCCCTCGACGACGCCCTGTCGGGCGAGGACGGCTACGGCCCCCGGCGGGAGGACCTGCGGGATCTCCTCTACGAACACCAGGACGGGGAGGCGTGTCGCCGGTTGATCGACCGACTCCGTTCCTGACTCCGATGACGGGTCGGTTTCGACCCGCGTTATGCGTATCCCAGCGATTCGAGCCGCCCCATCGCGTCCTCGGAGATTTCGTCTTCGATCTCGGACGACCGGTCCTCGGCCACCGCCCGCTCCTTGACGGCGGTGATCTCCTCGGAGAAGTGCTCGAGCGCCCAGCCGGGAACCTCGACGTCGGTCTCGAGTTCGGTCTGCGAACTCGGGGCGTCCGGGTCGATCTCGAACCGTCGGCTCCGTCCCTGCGAGTCCCACTCGACCTTCTCGGTCCCCCGGTAGGCACACCGGATCATCCGGTCCCAGTACTCCAGGTCCTCCTCTTCAAGGTTGCCCCGGTGGGACGAACAGATCCCGACCGTCTCGGCCGCGATCGACTCCCGGAAGACGTCGGGCGTCTCGCCGTTGGCCAGCCCGCAGATTAGCCGCCGGAGATCGACGTGGGAGAACAGTCCCTCCTCGATCCGGTCGTAGCCCGCAGGCGGATTGACGAGCACGAACGGGACGTGGAGCAGTCCCTCCGAGAGGCTGCTCGTGTGTTTGTAGAGGCCGTCCTCGGACGGGTAGCCGACGTTCTCGCCGTGGTCGGCGGTGACGATCACCGTCGTCTCCCGGTCGGTCGATTCCCGGAGGTGGTCGATGTATCCGCCGATCACCCGGTCGGTGTACTCGACCTCCGCGGCCATGAGCCGCCGAAGGTCGCGGAACTCCGCCTCGAACCGTTCGGGATCGTCGGCGAGGTTGACCTCCCAGTCGTCGAGGCCGAACGACCAGTCGGCGGGGAGGCCGTGGATCGACTCGTCATAGGGAAGCCGCGGGGACCGGGGGCCGTGGGTGTCCATCACGTTCGCGAAGAGGAAGAACGGCTCGTCGGCGTCCTCGAGGAGCCGTTTCGTGCTCCGTGCGATCGCGCGGGCGCCGTCGTCGAGCGGGCTGGCGATCCCGACCCGCGGGAGCGCGTAGTGGACCTGGTTTGCGACGCCGTTGGCGAGGCTCTTTGCGGGGTGGTCGTGGCCGGCGACCGTCCGCGCGAACGCGAGGTACTTCCGGACGCCCTCGCGGTCCTCCCGGTCGTGCCAGGCAGGGACGTCGAGCCCCTCGTTGAACACCGTTCCCCTGCTCACGTCGATGAAGGAGTCGAACAGCCGGTCGAACCCGAACTCCGATCGCGCGTAGGCGTTCGCGGAGACGCCGATCGCGGTGTGGTCGGGGAGGTCGCCGATCACGGTCTCCGCGCGATCGAGCCCGAAAAACGAGGGGTTGTGCGAGTGGATGCCGTGTTCGGAGGGGAGCGTTCCCGTGAACATGCTCGCGTGGCTCGGCACGCTCCAGCAACTCGCCGCCCGGGCCCCCTCGAAGGAGACGTCGGCCCGGCGCCGGATCTCGCGTGCGTACTCGTCGAACAGGTCCTTTCGGGCCGTGTCGAGACAGACGAGGACGACGTTCCGGCTCATACCGGGACGTGGCCCCGAGAATCCAAATAGACCACGGTCGCGTCCTCACTCCGCGGGATCGCTCGAGGGCGTGCTCCGTGCGGGCCGAAGCCGAGCGAACCCAAACCAGTTATGGGCCCGTACGCCGATGAGCAGTAGACGATGGGCCACGTCGCAGTGTTTCTGACTTCGATGGGGATCGGCGGCGCCCAGCGCGTCGCGTTCAACCTCTGTTCGGGTCTCGTTCAGAACGGCCACACGGTCGATCTCGTTCTCGTCTCCGCCGAGGGGGACCTTCTCGAGGAACTCCCCCCGGAAATCTCGGTCGTCGGGCTCGACGCCTCGCGGGTGACGACCAGTGCCCTCCCGCTCCGGCGATACCTCCGGGCGCGGGAGCCCGACGTCCTCTACGCGATGATGACCGAGATCAACGTCGCCGCAGTCGCCGCACACCGACTCGCCGGGGTCGGGACGCGGCTGGTGGTCAGCGAGCACAACATGCCCTCGGCGAGCGCGGACGGGATCAAAGACCGGCTCGCGCTCCGGCTGGCGGCTCTGGCGTACCCCTACGCCGACCGGACGGTCGCGGTCTCACGCGGGGTCCGCGAGGACCTCCGCCGGGTCGTCGGCGTGGAGGCCACGGTGATCCACAACCCCGTCGACGTCGAGCGGATCAGGCGCCGCGCCGGCGAGCCCATGGACCACGACTGGTTCGCAGACCCCTCCCTCTCGGTGGTGACGAGCGCCGGCAGACACGTCCCCCAGAAGGGGTTCGACACGCTCCTTCGCGCGTTCGCCGCCCTCGCTGACGACGACGCCCGGCTCGTCCTCCTGGGCGAGGGCGAGCAACGGGCGGCGCTCCGGCGGCTGGCCGACGACCTCGCAGTCGGTGAACGGGTCGCGTTTCCCGGCTTCGTCGACAACCCCTTCAAATATATGGGACGGGCCGACGCGTTCGTCCTCTCGTCGTGGTACGAGGGGTTCGGGAACGTCCTCATCGAGGCGATGGCCTGTGGGACCCCCGTCGTCTCGACGGACTGTCCGAGCGGCCCGAGCGAGATACTCGAAAACGGCACCTACGGTCCACTGGTCCCCGTGAAGGATCCCGACCGGATGGCGGGGGCGATCGACGAGGTGCTCTCCGACCCGCCCGACTCCGAGGCGCTCTCGATGCGCGCCGACGAGTTCTCGATCCCGGTGGTGACGGCGGCCTACGAGGACGTGTTCTTCGGCGAGGAGTAGCCCCGTCGGCCGTCTCGGGGCCATCGAACCGGATTCGTGATTCTGGCGGGACTCGCCCCCGCCTCGAGTGGTGGGCTTTTTGCGCCCCGGCGCGTGCGATGGGCCATGGAGCGGCCCAACGTCCTCTGGATCACCCTCGAGAGCGTCCGTGCGGACCACACGCCGCTGTACGGCTACGGCCGGAACACGACTCCGTACCTCCACTCGCTGTGCGAGCGCGAGGACGCGACCCTGTTCGAGAACGGGATCGCCGCCTCCATCTGGACGCCGCCGTCGTCGGCGTCGATGCTGACCGGAACCCACCTCTCGACGCACGACCTGGGAACCGACGGGAAAGCCGGGTACAAGATTCCCGACGGCCTTGAGACGCTGCCCGAACGCCTTTCCGAGGCGGGCTACGAGACGGCGCTGTTCTCCTCGAACTCGTTTCTCTCGGCGGCGACGGGTCTCGATCGGGGCTTCGACTACTCGAAATTCGTCCGGATGACGCCCTCGAACTTCGCCGGGATCGACGAGGTGGCCAGGGATAGCTGGCGCTGTCTGTTCGATCGGGTCCTCGCGAACCCGACGCTCGATCTGGGGAGGCTCCGGCAGGACGTCCGCGACGGAAAGAACGACCTGGTCCGGGATCAGGCGAGGCGCTGGCTGAAGCGTCGGTGGTCGGGCACCTCCCCTTTCTTCGCGTACGCCCACGTCTTCTCGCCCCACCACCCCTACCTCCCGCCCAGCCGGTATCTGGACGCGTATCCCTCCGACGCCCCTCTGGACGTCGAGGAGGCGTGTTCGCTCGTCTCCGACCTCTATGCGGACGGCGAGGAGATGACCCGGCGGGTCGCGACCGGTCTCGACCTCACCGACGGCGAGTGGGAGGCGATCCGGTCGCTGTACGACGCCGAGATCCGCTTCGCCGATCGGACGACCCACGAGATCATCGAGACGGCCCGGTCGCGTTCGGATCGCGATCTCGTGATCGTGGTCACGGCGGACCACGGCGACCTGTTCGGCGAGTACGGACTCCTCAGCCACGACCTCGTCTGTCACGACGGGCTGGTCAAGGTCCCGATGGTCACGGCGGGAATCGACGACATCGCCGACGGACCCAACGAACTCTCACAGCACGTCGACCTCTCCTATACGATCGGCGCGCTCGCCGGTGCATCCACCGAGGGGTTCGAGGGCCGCGACCTGCGGGAACCGGGTCGACGGTACGCGATCAGCCAGCGCGGTGTCGCGGACCTCGAGGCCTACCGGGAGCACGACCCCGACTTCGGCTCCGAGTTCTTCGAGGACCCGATCACGGCCGTCCGGACGACGGAGCACAAGTACGTCACCGACGGGCGATCCGAGCGGCTGTATCGGTTGCCCGACGAGTCCCAGGACCGACTGGCCGACGAGCCCGAAACGGCGAGCGAGCTCGCGGCCGTCCTCGAGCGGGAGGGAATCGAGTGGTCCCGGGGCGACGACGGCGAGCGATCGGAGTTCGACGACGAGACGAGAGGCCGGCTCCGCGACCTCGGATACATACAGTAGGTCCCGGGCCGGCCGACCGACGCCAGCGACCGGAGCCGTCGATCGGCGTCCTCCGGCCGACCGAGCCCTACTCCCCTCCCTTCGACGCCCGGAGAAACGGCTGGCTCCCCCGCACTTCCATTGGTTCGATCGCGAACCCGGCGTCCTCGAGGCGGCTCTCGACGCCCGCGAGGGAGACGCCGTGTTGGGGATGGACCTCGACGTAGACGAGGCGTGCGCCCTCGAGTGCCCTTTCGGCACCCTCGAGGACCTGGTCTTCGGCCCCCTCGACGTCGATCTTGAGCACATCCGGCCACCGGAGGCCGCGTTCCTCGATATAGGCGTCCAACCGCTCGGCGTCGACGGGGATCGACGACCCGCCGTTGTCGAGGACGTTGTGGGTTCCCTTTCCGACGATGCTCCCGCCGACGGCGAGCGAGACGGTCCCGGAGTCGTCCGAGACGGCGACCCGGTGGATCCGCGTCACCCCCCTGTCGCCCGTCTCGCGGACGTTGTCGGCGAGGCGGGCGGCGTTCTCCGGGTGGGGTTCGAACGCGTGGACCCGACCCTCGGTGACGACCTGCTGTGCGAAGCAGGTGTACGTTCCGACGTTGGCCCCGACGTCGTAGACGACGTCCTCGGGCTCCAGATCGGCGAGAAAGCGCTCGAGGACTGCCCGCTCGCCGCCGAGGTCGTCCATCCAGAAGTTTCGGACGTGGGCGTACTCGGGGGCGCTTTCGGTGTGAAACCTCGCGGTGAGGCCGCCGACCTCGGTGGCGAGCGTCGCGCCGTTTCGGTACCGGAGTACGGAGTTGTACGCACGACTCGTCGGCTCGAGCAGTCCGGCCCGGTCCAGGGCCCGTTCGAGGTAGGCGGCTCCCATCCGCGAGGTTCCGACGGCCAGCCGGTTATGCGCGGGCCTTCCATGTGACGGCCCTCCTTTTTCACTGGTAGCCCAGGGCCTCCAACCGCCGCTTCCGTTCGGCCTCCTCGACCCCCTTTACCGTTCCGCCTGTGGTCTCGACGGCGGGGAACTCGGCTTCCTCGAGTCGCTCCCGTCCCTCCTCGGAGACCTCCTCGATCCCGCTTTCGGTCCCGTCCCGTCGGACGAACGCGACGCCGTCGGGTTCGGTGAGCCGGATCGAGGTGTTCGACTTCGAGATCACCCGTCTCGGATCGGTCTCGGTCAACGGATGGGCGGTCTCCGGAATCGCCGGCGACGAGATTCCCGTTACTCGAGCGATCGTCGCCAGGACGTCCGCGTGCTGGACGAGGTGGTCGAACGTCTCCCCGGCGTGGGCCCCGCCGGGATACTTCACGAGCAGCGGCGTCCGCACGAGCTCGTCGACCGGATCGACGTCCATCGGGTGGAACATCAGCCCGTGTTCGCCGAACAGTTCGCCGTGGTCTCCGACGACGACGATCAGCGCGTCGTCGTAGACGCCCCGCTCGCGCATGGTTTCGAACAAGCGTGCCAGCTCCCGGTCGAGGTACCGTATGTTCGAGTCGTACAGCGACTCCAGAAACGCCATGTCGTCCTCGTTGACGGGATCTCTCGTGTGCTCGTAGGAGTTCAGGTGCTCGATCTCCTCGTAGGAGCGGTCGATCTCGGGGCCGTCGACGGCCTGGTCGGGGTGAAACGGCTTGTGGGGGTCCATGTAGTGACCCCAGACGAAGTCGTCGGCCTTGCCGAGCCGGCGCACGACGAACTCGGTGACGACGTCGGCCGTCGTCTTCGGGTTCGGGAACGGGTGGACGACGCCCTCCTCCCCGTTCGATTTCGCCGCGTCCCGGAGCCTGCGCAACAGCCGGTAGGCTTTGACGACCGTCTCCGAGTCGCGGAGAGCCTCGATGCGCTTGAGCCGTTCGACGGGCGACCGGGAGTCCGGCGGCGAGAGGTCGTGAAAGCGGTCGAACCCGCGATCGTACCCCCGTTCGGCGGTCAGATGCGCGTTGTTCGAGAACCCGGAACTGGCTCCCCCCAGTATCTCCGCGATCGTCGTCGCTTCCGACCGGAACTCGCCGTTGCCGACGACGGGGTAGCCCGTCACGATCCCCGGGAACGCGTGTGGCGTGGCGTTGCCGTGAGAGATCGCGGACGTGAACCGTGCGAACTCCCGTTCGAAGAGCGGGAACGACTCCGGGAAACAGTCGGGCGTCAATCGATCCGCCCGGAGCGTGTCCACCGTGAGCAGTACGACCGGCCCGTCGAGGTTCATACCTCCGCTTTCTGGCTGGGCGTGAAAACGGTGGCGTCTCGACCGCTCGGCGTCGCTCGACGGCGACGGCGGTCGTCCGAGCGAACTCGCGGGATCCGCTCGCGTGGGGCCACCGAAACCGCGTGATGACAAGCGATAAGTCCGTTCGCCGCGCCCGATACGGCAGGTAGTCTTCGAGGAATGCGTCTCGGCCAAACGTCGATCGTCTATCTCGTCTCGAAAGTCGTCGGCTCGCTGCTGGGGTTCGTCGCGACGGTCTACTTCGCGCGACTCCTGGGCGAGGAGGTGCTCGGCTACTACTCGATCACGCTCGCGCTCGTCGCGTGGCTCGCGATCGCCGGGAAGATCGGTATTACCGGTGCGATCGTCAAGCGCGTGAGCGAGGGCGAAGAGCGGGCGTCGTACATCACCGCCGGCGGGCTGATGATGGGGGGTGTGTTCGTCGTCATCGCCCTGGCGACGCTGGCCTTCCGGGGAGCGATCGACCGCTACGTCGGCGCGCCGGTCGCGGTGTTCGTCGTCCTCCTCGTCTTCGCCGAACTGCTCCGGTCGTTTGCCTTCTCCTCGCTCCAGGGCCACCACCTCGTCCACGTCTACGCGCTGCTCGCGACCGTCAAGATGGGTCTGCGAAGCCTCGCACAGATCGGGCTCGTCGTGGCCGGCTGGGCGCTGAGCGGGATGCTGGTCGGGTACGCCGCCGGCGCCATCGTCGTCGGCATCGCCTCGCTGTGGATCCTCGGGTTCAGGCCCGCGATGCCGCGCCGGGAGCACTTCGGGCGGCTGGTCGAGTTCGCGAAGTTCTCCTGGCTCGGAAACATGCGCGCGAAGACGTTCGACTCGGTCGACATCATCGTGCTCGGCTTTTTCGTCCCCGCGGGGCTGGTCGGGATCTACTCGGTCGTCTGGTCGATCACACAGTTCCTGAACATCTTCGGGAGCGCCATCAGCACGACGCTGTTCCCCGAGATCAGCAAGGAGGCCGCCGAGGACAACTCTCGGGCCGTCTCGAACCTCGTCGAGAACGCCCTCGCGTACGCCGGCCTGCTCCTGATCCCCGGCCTGATCGGCGGGGGGCTTCTGGGGGATCGACTGCTGCTCATCTACGGCGAGGGGTTCGTCGAGGGAACGAGCGTGCTCGTGATCCTCGTCGCCGCGCTTCTGGCCTATACGTACACGATGCAACTGCTCAACACGCTCGGAGCCGTCGACCGCCCCGATCTGGCCTTCCGTGCCAACGCCGTCTTCATCGTCTCGAACCTCCTGCTCAATTTCGCGCTCGTTCCCACCGTCGGCTGGGTCGGGGCCGCGGTCGCGACCTTCCTCTCGGCGACCGTCGGGCTCTCGCTTTCGTTTCGGTACGCCCGAACCCTCGTCGACTTCGCGGTTCCCTACGCCGAGATCGGCCGCCAGTGGATCGCCGCGGCGGCGATGGGCGGGGTCGTCTACGCCGCGCGGGGGGTCGGGGAAACGTATTGGATCGCCGACTACAACGCGCCGTTCGTCGTCTCGCTCGTGGGGGTCGGCGCGGGCGCGTACATCTGCGTGCTGTTGGTCATCTCGACGCGGTTCCGGACGACCGTGACGGACAACCTCCCCTTCGACGTTCCAGTGGTTGGGGGCTGACGGGGTCGTTCCGGCCGCCGACGGCTCGAGATCCCGGCCGGTCGGTACGATCGCGACCCGCCCACGCCGTCCGAACCCAAAAACCACTAACCCCCACCCGTTCTCTCTCCGGCCATGAACGTCTCCATCATCGGCAGCGGCTACGTCGGGACGACGATCGCCGCCTGCCTCGCCGACCTGGGCCACGACGTCGTCAACGTCGAGATCGACGAGGACATCGTCGAGACGATCAACGCCGGCGAGGCGCCGATCCACGAGGCCGGCCTCGCCGAACGGATCGCCGCCCACGCCGGCGACGGGCTCCGGGCGACGACCGACTACGGGGCCGTCCGCGATACCGACCTCACCCTGCTCTGTCTGCCCACGCCCCAGAACGACGACGGCAGCCTCGATCTCGCGATCATGCGTGCGGCCTCCGAGTCGCTGGGCGACGCCCTCGCGGAGAAAGAGGGCGACCACGTCGTCGTCGTCAAGAGCACGGTCCTGCCGGGGACGACGGAGGGCGTCGTCGGCCCCATCGTTCAAGAGCGCTCGGGCAAGCGCGTCGGCGGCGACCTCCACCTCGCGATGAACCCCGAGTTCCTCCGGATGAGCACCGCAGTGGCGGACTTCCTCGAACCGGACAAGGTCGTCGTCGGCACCGACAGCTCGGTCGCGAGGGGCGCGGTCCGGGAACTGTACGAGCCGATCGTCGCACGCGAGGAGACCCATCTCGTCGAGACCGGGGTTCGCGAGGCCGAACTCATCAAGTACGCCAACAACGCCTTCCTCGCGGCGAAGGTCTCCCTGGTGAACGAACTCGGCAACATCTCGAAAGCGTACGGCGCCGACGCCTACGAGGTCCTGGATGCCGTCGGCCTCGACGACCGGATCTCCGACCGGTTCCTCCGCTCGGGACTGGGCTGGGGTGGCTCCTGTTTCCCCAAGGACGTCAACGCGATCCGCGCGGGCGCCCGCGAACAGGGGTACGACCCCTCTCTGCTCGATGCCGTCGTCGAGGTCAACGACAAACAGCCCCGGAAACTGGTCGATCTGCTCGAGGCGGAGGTTCCCCTCGAGGGTGCCCGGATCGCGGTGCTCGGCCTCTCGTTCAAACCCGACACCGACGACGTCCGGAAATCGCGCGCGCTCGACGTGATCGACTATCTCACGGAGCGCGGCGCCGACGTCGTCGCCTACGACCCCGTCGCAAGCGAGAACGTCCGGCCCGACTACCCCCACGTCGAGTACGCCGACTCCGCGAGCGAAGCCCTCGCGGGTGCCGACGGCGCGGTCGTCGCGACCGACTGGGCGGAGTTCGACGATCTGGACTTCTCGGGGATGAACCGCCGGGTGCTCGTGGACGGTCGCCGGATCGCCGTCGACGAGGGGGGACTCGAGGTCTACGAGGGGCTGACCTGGTAGCGCGTCGGAGATCGGACGGCCCGGATCGGGACGGTCCTGGGTCCATCGAGCAGTGGACGGGATTGATTTCGTAGAACGTTCGACGGGTTTTCCACTCGGAATATGAATCTATCTTGATGAACCCCAGGAATTTATCAACTGAAGGATAACAATTCTTTTTACATGGGACAATCCAACTCTACGACAGTTGGTGTCAAAATCGTGTCCGTCTACTGCCTTCTCATCGGAGTTGGTAGTCTCCTGCTGGCTGTTCAGGGGTCACCGTTACATTGGATTCTCACTCCCGTTTCCTTCGCTGCTGCGTATGGATTGTGGACGCTCTCGTTGCGGGGATTGGTGGCTGCAATGGTTCTATTCTTCGTCGAAGCGCTCCGGGGTGGGATTGATGTACTTGGTGGTGACACTGGTGCCATGATCACCGTTGTACTTTCTCTCCTTCTCACGATCTATCTGTATAGTCAACGGAACCGCTTCGAGTAGCTCCGTCACCCTCCTCTCATACCGAAGACAGGAGCCGTAGGGGAACAGTTGTACGGCATCCTTGTGGTCGCCCGTACCTGCTCCCGAGAGCTTCCCAACGGGTCGCGGGTGTTCCGGAAGTGACGTACCGCGGTCCATCTCAGTCGTCCTCGTCGCTATCGTCTCCGTTCTCGTCCTTGCCGTCCTCCAGCCGCCCGTGGATGTCTTCGCTTTCTTCCTCGACCGCGGGATCGTGACGGCAGTACCACGCCAGCACCTCCTCCAGCCGGTGGATCGCCCGCTCTGGGGTGCCGACGTTGTGGTGTTCGTCGGGATACAGTACGAGGCGGGCCTCGCCCGCCGACTTCTTGGCGGCGACGTAGAACTGTTCGGACTGGGAGGGCGGACACCGCCAGTCCTCCTGTCCGGCGGTGATCAGGAGGGGGGTCTCGATCTCGCCGGCGTCGAGGATCGCCGAAGAGGCATCGAATTTGTCGCTCTCCTCCCACGGAAGCCCGTACTCGTTTTCCATCCAGTTGTGGGAATCGTCGGTGCCGTAGGAGGATCGAAGATCGTAGATGCCGTGTTCGGGCGCCGCGGCGGCAAACAGGTCGGGCCGTTGGGTGACGAGAAAGCCCTGGGCGATCCCGCCGTACGAGAAGCCGTAGCCGAACACGCGATCGGGGTCGGCGATCCCCTCCTCGACGGCGAACTCGACGCCGGCGGCGATGTCCTCGACCTCGACGGTGCCCCACCGCCCGCGAAGGGTCTCGGCGAACTTCCGGCCCCGCGAGGAGCCTCCGCGGTAGTTCGGGCGGAGGACGGCGTATCCTCGGGAGGTGAGCGCCGCGTGGGCGAAGCTAAACATCGGCTCGTCGTAGGAGATCGGGCCGCCATGGATCGCGACCACGAGCGGCGCGGGCCCGTCCTCGGCGGCGTCGAACTCCGGCGGGGTGTAGAGGACGCCGTCGATCGTCCAGCCGTCGCTCTCCCACTTGACGCGCTCGGCGGCCGGCATCTCGTACTCCCCGATCAGCTCCTCGTTGGCGTTCGAGAGCCGGGTCAGGGAGTCGGGCTCCTCGTCGGCGTCCAGGTCTCCGACGCCGACGCTATAGACGTCCTGGCCGTCGGCCGGATCGGAGAGGACGATGGCCGCGCGGTCGCTCTCGGG
Source organism: Saliphagus infecundisoli (assembly GCF_020177375.1). Taxonomy (GTDB): domain Archaea; phylum Halobacteriota; class Halobacteria; order Halobacteriales; family Natrialbaceae; genus Saliphagus; species Saliphagus infecundisoli. The sequence continues at coordinate 584,789 of NZ_JAIWHV010000001.1, forward strand.
GTCGGCGTGAAATCCCGCGAGCGCGCGGTCGTCGCCCTGGGCCTCGAAGACGCGTTCCGGATCGTCGCTCTCGCCGTCCCCACTACCGCTACCTCCGACGCCGTCGATCCGGAGCAGTCGCGTCCGGGAGTCGTCGGCGATCGGGATGTAGATCGTCTCCTCGTCGGTCCACTGGGGTCCTCCGGTGCGGGCGACCGACCGGTCCAGATCGGGGGTCAGCGACTCGTAGCCCTCTCCGTCGTGGACGTAGACCTCGCTGGGTTTACACCAGTTCTCGGGATCGCCGGCGGCAAAGGCCAGCCGGTCGCCCGACGGCGACCAGGTGGGAGCTCCACAGCCGAGGTCCCCGTCGGTCAACCGTTTCAGGTCCGAGCCGTCGGGGTCGATCGTGTAGACGTCGGCGACCATCGTGTCGTCGGGCTCGTCGGTCCGCGTCGAGAGGAAGGCGATCCGGTCGCCCGCGCCCCACGTGGGCTGGAGCCCCCGGAGGCCCTCCATCGCCCCGCCGCCGTAGGCGTCGTCGAGCCGGTCGGGCTCTCCCTCCTCCCCGACGCTCACGACGAACAAGTAGGTCGTGACGGTGTCGGTGTAGCCGACGCCGTCGAGTTTGTGCTGGAGCCGTTCGGTCTCGATCGGGGCGCCCTCCTCGCGGCGACCCTCGAGATACGCCTCCTCGGCCTCGTCGGGGTCCCGTGCCGAGACCACCAAGCGGTCGGCCTCGGGGCTCCAGTCGAACTCGCGGACTCCTTCGTCGAACTCGGTGAGCTGAGTGGCGTCGCCGCCCAGCGCGAGGTCGAACAGCCAGACCTGGCTCTTGGGGTCGTCACCTCCATTTTCCTCGTCCTCGTCGTCCCGGCCCACGCGCCGTTCGGTGTCTTCCTCGCGGCCGGCGAGGAAGGCGAGCCGGTCGCCCTCGGGCCCCCATTTGGGCGAGCCGGCGCCGGGGAGCCGGGTCAGGCGGTGTGGCTCCCGCGAGCCGTCGGCGGGCGCGACGAACAGCGAGGCGACCGGCTCGTCCTCGTCGGGATCGTACTCGGTGGTCGTAAAGGCGACCCGATCGCCGTCGGGCGAGACGGCGACCTCGCCGACCTGGGTCAGATCGTAGTAGGTCTCGAGGGGCAGTTCCGACATGCCCTCTCCTGTCGACCGGACGACTATATACTTTCGGCGCCCACGTGAACCAGTCCGCAGAAGCCGTTCCGCCGCGATCGCACGGATCAGCCCGTCTACAGCTCGATCCGTTCGCCGGTCTCCGAGGAGTCGTAGGCCGCGAGGATCGTGTCGACGGCCACGCGGGCCTCGCGGGCGGGCACCTCCGGCTCGCGTCCCGTTCGGATCGCCTCGACGAAGTCCCGGACGACGCCGACGTGGCCCGCACCGCAGTCGTGGGCCACGCCCTCGACCTCAAGGGACTCGGTTTCGGCACCGTAGTAACTCTCCTCGCCCGTGCCGACCTCGATCGAGAGCTCGCCGCCCTCGATCTCGAGGGTGCCCTCGGTGGCGTTCACTTCCGTCCGCCGGGAGCCGCCCTTGGTCGCCGTCGTCGCCTGAATCGTACCGAGCGCGCCGCTTTCGAACCGGACGGCGATGGCGGCGGTGTCCTCGCTCTCCATCTCGCGGGCGAGCGTGTCGGTCATCGCACTCACGCTCTCGACGCCGCCCAGCAGCCATTGGAGGCGGTCGATGGCGTGGATCGCCTGGTTCAGCAGGACGCCGCCGTCCATCGAGCGGGTGCCCCGCCACTCCCCGGAGTCGTAGTAGGGCTGGGAGCGAAACCAGTCGACCGTCAGCGACGCGGAGACGGGGTCGCCGAGTTCGCCCTCCTCGATCGCCCGCTTGGCCCGCCGGGCGTGGGGCTCGAACCGTTTCTGGTAGACGCCCGCGAGGGTGACGCCCTCCCGCTTGCAGGTGTCGATCATCCGGTCGATCCGGTCGCGGTAGACGTCGAGGGGTTTCTCACAGAGGACGTGGGCGCCGGCCTCGGCGGCCTCGCAGGCGACGTCGGCGTGGGTGCCACTCGGGGTGCAGACGCTGACCGCCTCGACGTCGCTCTCGCGGACCATCTCCCCCGCCTCCGCGTGGGTTTCGGCGTCGGGGGCGTGCTCGGCGACGAACTCCCTCGCCGCGTCCTCGTTTACGTCCGCGCAGGCGACGAGGTCGGCGTCCTCGACGTCCGCGATGGCCTCGGCGTGCGTGTTCCCGATCCCGGCACAGCCGACGATTCCGTATCGGAGGGAGTCGTCCATACGCCGGGGGCGCCCTCCGGGATTCAATAGTTTGGGGTCGCCCCCCGATCTCGCCTATTCGCGGTTGGTCTCGGCCCAGGAACACTCCTGGCACTTGTAGCCGGAGACGAACTCCGTGACCGTGGGCATGTAGCCGACCGTCAAGACGTCGCCGCCACAGTCGGGACACTCGCGGTCGGCGTCCTCGATCGCCTCCGCCTCGAGGACCGACTCGCCCTCGATCAGTTCGGCGAGTTTCTCCGCTGTCACCATCCGTCCCTCGACGACGCGGTTCTCTGGCATCGGGTCGACTGGGGGTCCGGCCCTCCCTAAACGTTTCTCCGGCAGCGTCGATAGCGTCGATAGCGTCGGTCCCGGAGGCCGACGGGAGGTCGCGCGGTGGGTGTCTCCGGTGTCGATACGCCTATCCCGGTGGCTCCGAACTACGGGGTATGGACGACATCTTCGTCGCGCGGCTCATGTCCGCGGAGGTCCAGTCGGTGACCGCCGACACGCTGGTCGAGACGGCCGCCGAGGCGATGATCGAGGACGGGATCGGTTCGCTCGTCGTCGTCGACGACGCGGGCAGGGTCGAGGGGATCCTGACGACGACGGACTTCGTCGGCATCGTCGCCGAGAGCCAGCCGAAAGCCGAGACGACCGTCGAGCGCTACATGTCGACCGACGTCGTCACGATCGGCCCGCAGGCGTCGATCCGGGACGCCGCGGACACGATGATCGAACACGGCTTCCATCACCTCCCCGTCGTCGACGACGACGAGGGGGTCATCGGGATGCTGACGACGGTGGACCTAGCGGCCTATCTCTCCCACGTCCAGACGCCTTCCCCGTCGAAGTAGCCGCCCGAAAGCCCAGCGTATTAGCGTCCCGGCCGCCACCACCCCCCATGGATCAGCGGATACTCGTTCCCTTCGACGGATCGAAGCCATCGACGGTCGCGCTCACTCACGCCCTCGAGGTCCACCCGGGCTCTGCGATTACGGCCCTCTACGTCGCGGACGCGAACGGGTTGGGCCCGATGGAGGGAGACCGTGCCGAGATCCCCGAGGAGGAGGCCGATCGCGCCTCGGAGGTCTTCGAGGAGGTCCGCAGCCGCGCGGAGGTCTACGAGGCGACGGTCACCACGGACGTCCGGGCCGGCGATCCCGCCGAAACGATCGTCGAATACGCCGACGCGGAGTCGATGGATCAGATCGTCATGGGCAGTCACGGCCGGTCGGGGCTCTCGCGGATCCTGACCGGCAGCGTCGCCGAGGAGGTCGTCCGCGAGGCGCCCGTCTCGGTCACCCTCGCCCGCTCGCGCTAGTCCCGAAACCCCTTGGGCTGGTATCGTCGCTCGAGGCGTGCGAAGACGATCCCGGTCGAGAGCGCGGCGACGGTGGCGAACGCGGGGTCGCCGATCGCGCCGCCGGTCGCGGCGACGTAGAGGGTGTAGAGAGCGAGCACCGGGGCCGCGAGCCAGGCGAGTGAGGAGACGAGGCTCAACGCGAGGGCGGCGTAGAACGTCGGTTCCCGCTCCTCTGCCATCGCCGGGGGTCGGGGCCCGTTCGGAATAATCCTGCCGGTTGCCAACCTCTTTGGCGACCCCGCCCGTCGGCGTCGCTATGAGCCACGGGTCGTCGGGAGACCGGATCTCCGCGCGGGCCGCCGCCATCGGCCCCCAGCGGATCCGCGCGATGTTCGACCGGGCCGCCCGACTCGAGAGCGAGGACGACCGGGACCTCGTCCACCTCGAACTCGGCGAACCCGACTTCGACACTCCCGCCCACGTCGTCCGGGCGGCCGACGAGGCCGCCAGGGCGGGCCGGACGAACTACACCGCGAACGCCGGCCTGTTCGAACTCCGGGAAGCGATCGCCGACTCGCGGGAGCCCCGGCCCGACCCCGCAAGCGAGGTGATCGTCACGAACGGCGGCGTCGAGGCCTTCCACCTCGCACTCGAGACGGTCTGTGATCCGGGCGACGAAGTCGTGGTTTCGACGCCGGCCTGGCCGAACCCGATCTCGCAGGCGAGGATGGCGGGCGCGGAGCCGATCGAGGTTCCGATGCCCGCCGCGGAGGGGTTTTCGCCCGATCCCGACCGGATCGTCGCAGCGATCGGGCCGGAGACCGCAGCAGTGATACTCACCTCGCCCGCGAACCCGACGGGGCGGACGTTCGGAGCGGAGGGGATCCGGCGAGTTCTGGGGGCTGCGGCCGACCACTCGGCGTTCGTGATCGCCGACGAAGTGTATCGAGGACTGACCTACACCGACGTCCCGCCGCCGGCCGCGGCGATCGCCGACGACGACCTCCGAAAATGGCTGCTCACGGTCGACTCGTGTTCGAAGCGGTACGCGATGACCGGCTGGCGGGTCGGCTGGCTCGTCGGGTCCGGGGACGTCGTGGGCGCGATGACGAGACTCCGGGAACACACCACCTCCTCGACGAACGCGCCGGCCCAGTACGCCGCGATCGCCGCACTGACGGGTCCCGAGGAGCCGATCGAGGAGATGGCGCGGGCGTTCGCGCGCCGCCGGGACCTGGTCTGCGATCGGGTCGACGAGATCCCGGGAGTCTCGCTCGCCCCGCCAGAGGGCGCGTTCTACGCCTTCCTCGACGTGAGCGACTTGGAGGGCGAAAGTCAGGCCGTCGCCGACCGGCTCTTGGAGGAGTACGGCGTCGTCACCGCGCCGGGGACCGCCTTCGGGGCGGGCGGCGAGGGCCACCTTCGGCTGAGCTTCGCGGCGGGGATCGATCGGTTGGAGGAAGGTCTCGATCGCCTCGAACGAACGGTCCGCGACGAGCGCGGGGCGGGGTGATCGGCGAGTGGGCCGCGCGGACTCGAGGCGGGTTGACCGCGGGAAGGCGGGCTTCTATGGGAAATGCTATCATCGTACTCCTCAACCTTTAACACCTGAGACAGTGATAGTAGGCCTAGAGGTGTCACACAATGACTGAACACGAACTTCCGGAGCTGCCGTACGATTACGACGCGCTCGAACCGTCGATCTCCGAACAGGTCGTCACCTGGCATCACGATACCCACCATCAGGGGTACGTGAACGGGTTGAACAGCGCCGAGGAGACCCTGGCCGAGAACCGCGAGTCCGGCGACTACGGCTCGACGGCCGGCGCGCTGGGGAACGTCACCCACAACGGCTGTGGACACTACCTCCACACGCTGTTCTGGGAGAACATGTCCCCCGACGGCGGCGGCGAACCCGAGGGCGAGCTGGCCGACCGCATCGAGGAGGACTTCGGCTCCTACGAGGGCTGGAAAGGCGAGTTCGAGGCCGCCGCGAGCGCCGCCGGCGGCTGGGCGCTGCTGGTCTACGACCCCGTTTCGAAGCAGCTTCGCAACGTCAAGGTCGACAAACACGACCAGGGCGCGCTCTGGGGCGCTCACCCGATCCTGGCGCTGGACGTCTGGGAACACTCCTACTACTACGACTACGGTCCCGACCGCGGCGACTTCGTTTCGGGCTTCTTCGAGGTCGTCAACTGGGACTCGGTCGCAGAGGAGTACCAGACCTGCCTGGATCACTTCGAGTAGACGACTCGGTCGCTACATCACCGATTTCTTTCGACGCCTCCCGATCAGCCACGGCTCTACGATCCACACCGTTTTTCCGTTCCGTCGAGTAGATCCGGCCATGCCCGTCGCACGATCAGAGTTCGACGAGATCGTTCCCTGCGAGTTCTACGACCCTGCCGACCTCTTAGAGTCAGACGAGCTGTACTCGGTCTATGAGATCGCCCGACTCCTCCAGGGGTTAGATCCCGACGCCGAGATCGAAGTCGAGACCGAGGAGGTCCTGCTCGACTGGGCGATCCCGTGGGTGATGGTCAACGCCGACGACCTGGCCGTCGCCGAGCCGAGAAGCGACGACGAACCCGGCTACTACGGGCTCCGCGACGGCGAAGAATGACGGCGACGGTCCTCGTCGTCGGCGCCGATCGGGTCGACGCGGGGAAGACGACGTTTTCGACCGGCCTGCTCGCCCGGACCGGCGGGCGGGGGTACAAACCCCGAGCGGGAAACGACTACTGGTTCGACCACGACGACTGTCTCGCTTCGCTCGCGGAGGGCCGCCTCCACGGGAAGGACGCCGCCGCTCTCGCCGACGCCGAGAGGGGCGATCGAACCCCCGAGGAACTGAACCCGATCCACCGGCTGTGGCGGCCCGCACCGGCGGGTGGATCGGGGCTGCTCGGCCGGAGCGACCGCGAGTTCGTCGTCGACCGCGTCGGCGAGCGGTTCGTCGTCAACGCCGAGGCGTCGGTCCCCGATCGGGTCGCCGAGGCCCTGGCCCTCGAGGACGCCCCCCGGGTCGGCTCCGTTCGAGAGTTGAACGAGCTGACCGAGGCGCGGTATCTCCCGCTGTTCGACGAACTCGCCCGCGAGGTCCGGTCGGCGGAGTTCGCTGTCGTCGAGTCCTACGGCGAGGTCGCCCTACCCCTCGATTGTGAGCCAGCCGCGGTGGCCGCCGTCGAGCCGGGCCGGGTCCGGCTCTATCGGGGCGACCGCTACCTGCGGGCCTGCGAGGTGGCGACTTCCGCCCCGCGAGAGGGGCGGATGGAACGGCGGGTCGGGGACGTCGTCGACTACATCGACCCCGTCGGGAGCCGGCGGCTCCCGGCGCTTTCCTCTCGCGAGCGGGCCGATCCGGAGCGGGTCGCGGACGCCTACGGGGAGGTGTACGACGCGCTCCTCGAACTCCTCGAGGGGAGATAACTACTGGCGGGCCATCCGCCCGGCGAGTTCGATCGTCCCGGAGGGATCGTCGGTCACGCTCGGGCCGTGTCCGGGGTGGAGTTCCCGGAGGTCGGGGCCGACGCGGTCGGCGAGGCGGTCGATGCTCTCGACGAGCGTCGCCCGGTCGCCCTCGGGGAGGTCCGTCCGGCCGAACCCGCGCTCGAAGACGAGATCGCCCGCGAAGCAGATCCCCGGCTTGGGGGCATACAGACAGACGTGGTCATCCTTGTGGCCCGGCGTGTAGAGGACCTCGTAGTCGTGGTCGCCGATGGCGAGGGCCTCGCCGTCGTCGAGTTCTCCGTCCCCCGCGTCGGGGTCGTAGGCGAGGACCTCGGGGTCGAACGCCTCCCGGAGTGCCCCCAGATTGCCGACGTGGTCGGGGTGGGTGTGGGTCAGCACGATCCGTTCGGGCTCGATCCCGCGCTCCTCGACGGCGGCGACGGCGTCGAAGTTCGCGCCGGTATCGACCAGCGTCGGGCGGTCGCCGGCGACCAGGAAGGCGTTGCTCGTAAAGGTATCGACGCCGTCCGCGAGGTTCGAGATCATGCCCGGCCTTCGGCGACCGGCCGTTTGTGCGTGTCGGGTTCTATCAGGACCCCGGATTCACAAGCTCTTTTAGCTACGGGACGTACTGTAGGACGAATGTCCCGGTCGGCCGCCGTTGCGCTCGTCGTCGCCGTCGTCGTCCTCGGCGCGTGTGGTCTCGTCGTCGCGGATGGCCCCGGCCAAACCAGTTCGGGATCCGACGATTCGGCGGTTTCGGAGTCAGCTACCGGACCCCTCGAGAGCGACACCGCGGTCGAACGGCCGGCGACCGTCGTCGCCCCCGACGAGTTCGATACGACCCGGTTCGAGGTCGTCGTCTACGAGAACGGGACGGTGACCTGGACCCACCGCCACGAACGCCAGCTCGACAACCAAGAGGTCGAGGAGTTCAAGTCGTTCGCCGAGAACTTCGAGGAGGACGAGGAGAGCCCGCTGTACACCCGCTTTACCGAACAGGCGGGGGCGCTGATCGGCACCGGGAGCGAGCAGACCGACCGCGAGATGGAGAGCAGGAACTTCAATCGCTCGGCGGACGTCGAGTACCGTCCCGGTCCGATGGGCGTCGTCGAAATGCGCTTTACCTGGACGAACTTCGCCGAGGTCGAGGACGACGGCACCGTCGTCGTCGGCGACGTCTTCGACGGCGGGCTCTACATCGGCGAGAGCCAGTCCCTCGAGCTCGTCGCCGGCGAGGACCTCGAGTTCCGCGAGGCCCGACCCGAACCCGAGTATCCGGGCACCTCCCTGGAGGCGGCCTCGTCGGTGACCTGGTCCGGCGAACACGAGTTCCTCGACGGCCGGCCCTACGCGGTCCTTGAGGATCCCGACGAGGCCGCGGCCGGAGCCAACGAGGGCACCGAGGGCCTGCTCACACCCGTAGAGGGATCGACATGGCTGGTCGCGGGCGGCTTGCTGGTCGCCCTCGGGATCGGAGCCGTCGTCGCCCTCGCCTGGTATCGGTCGTCGGAGGGGGCCGCCGAAGAGCGAAGAGGGACGGACACCCCCGAACCGAGCGGGGAGCCGGCCACCAACGGCGCGGGGACCACCACGGCGGCCGAGGGTGCCGGCGCGGCCCCCGGTGAGCCTGACCCGATCCCCGAGTCCGAGCTGATGACCGACGAGGACCGGGTCGTCCGGCTGATCCGGGAGAACGGCGGTCGGATGAAACAGGTCAACATCGTCGAGGAGACCGGCTGGTCGAAGTCGAAGGTCAGCATGCTGCTCTCGGAGATGGAAGACCAGGGAACGGTGAGCAAGCTCCGGGTCGGCCGCGAGAACATCGTCAGCCTCGAGGGGTTCGAACCCGAGGCGACGAAGTCGCCGTTCGAGGAGTGATCCGGCCGTTCGAGCGTGTGCCAGACCGGGCCACTGGGGGCTCGAAACGGAACGCTTAAACACGATACGGAGCAACGATAGGACAGGCTCCGTTGGTGTAGTCCGGCCAATCATCTTGCCCTCTCACGGCAAGGACCAGGGTTCGAATCCCTGACGGAGCACTTCTTCCGATCCGCGTTTCAGACGTCTCTCGTCTCGGATCCGGCCTCTACGTCCTCGGTCGCTCGTGCTTGGGCCGCGTCGTAGGAACTCCCCAGCGAGATCAGAAAGCCGATCATCGCGGTGATCAACGCGATCGTGCCGACCCCGACGACCGCGGCCGCGAGGAGCGCCCCGCCCAGAAGCCGTGCCGACGTCAGCAGCGAGACTGCGGTGACGGCCGCGATGAGCGTGAACAGGCGGGCGAACCGGCCCGTGTCGAACCCCTCGCGGTCGGTCTCCGTTTCGGCCGGATCGCCATCGTCGCGCAGTTCGGCCAGGACGCCGACGTACTCGCCGCCGCCCTGGACGTGTCCCAGCGAGTGGATCGAGTGGGCGACCCAGAGCCCGCCTGTGAAGTTGACGAGCGCGACGAACGACACCAGTCCAAACTGGCCCTCGACGAACAGTCCCGCGAGGACGGCGCCGAGGAACGTCACCACCATCAGCCCGTGGGTCACGAGCGAACGGGTTCCGAACTCCTCGAGTCTGTGTACGTGTGGCACCCTCATATGGGATGTTCGACCCCGACGAGTATAATTCGATGGCCAAACGAGCCCCCGTGGCGACTGCCGGGACCCATCAGGGTGCACACCTGCCCGACGCTCCCGGCCGGTGAGCGGGAACCGGCTACCCGGCGTCGTCGATCGACTCGGCCAGCAGGTCGCTCGCGAGGGCTATCTCGCGGGTCGTGACGTCGAGCGGTGGAAGCAGGCGGAGGGTCTTGTGGCCACAGCCCAGCGTGAGCAGGCCGTTTCGGAGCGCGGCCTCGACGACCGCCTCCCGGCGCTCCTTGGTGTCGAACTCGACGGCGAGCATGAGGCCGAGCCCGCGGACGTCGATCACCGATTCGCGCCCGTCGGCCATTTCCTCCAATCGTGTACGGAACTGCTCGCCCCGGTCGCGGACGTTCTCGAGGAGCCCCTCCTCGCGGATGACGTCGATCGTGAGCGCGCCCTGCATCGCCCCGAGGATATCGCCGGCGCCCCACGTCGAGGAGAGGCGGGCCTGTTCGTCGGGGAAGATCTCGGATCGGGAGACCGTCGCCCCCACGCGAAGGCCCTTCGCGCTCGTGATCACGTCCGGCGTGAGGTCGTAGTGGTCGATCCCCCAGAGTTCGCCGGTGCGACCGAGCCCCGACTGGATCTCGTCGGCGACGATCCGGAGACCGAAGCGTTCGCGGAGGGCCGCGAGGTCCTCTATGAACGCGGGATGGGCGGGCCGGTAGCCGCCCTCGCCCTGGACCGGCTCGACGATCAGGAAGGCGACCTCGTCGGGATCGACGGTGCCCTGCTCGGGGTCGAGTTTGTCGGCAAGGACGTTGCCGCCGGGGCCGTCGGTCTTCCACCGGCGCTCGTACTCCTCGGAGCTCGAGGGGAAGGGGATTTCCATGACGCCGGGAACCTCCGGGTAGCCCTTCCGGTGGACGGCTTTCGAGCGGTTGAGCGAGAGGGCACCGAGCGTCCGGCCGTGGAAGCCCCCCTCGCAGGTGACGGCGCGATGTCTCCCGGAGGCATAACAGATCTTGATCCCGTTCTCGACGGCTTCGGCCCCGGAGTTCGAGAGAAACACCCGATCCATGCCGTAGTGGTCGGTGATCTCGACGAGCTGTTCCATGAGCTGTGTGGGGCCGGGAAAGTCGGGGGAGTCGACGGGGCCGCCGGGGCTGACGTAGAAGTCCTGGCCGGCGATCTTCGAGGGGTCGGGGAGGTCGAACTCGTCGAACCGGTCGGAAATCGCGGGGTGATTGTAACCCAGCGGCGCGGAGGCGACGTGGCTCGTGAAGTCCATCAGGACGTTGCCGTCGACGTCGGTACAGAACGGGCCGACGGCGGGCTCCCCGGCGTCCCAGACGAACTCGTAGACGTAGGTGCTCGGCGCGGCGACGGCGTGGTGGGCCTCGACCCACTCGCTGGCCCGGTCGCCGGGAACGTGCTCGACCCGCGGCTCGGTCGTCTCTCGGTCCATGCCCTCCAATCGGGGCCGTCGGGATTAACCCTTGGTGGTCAGAGCACGACGAGAAGCGAGGCGAGCCCGCCCCCGATCAGGAGGACGGCGCTGTAGGCCGCGACCCGGTTTCGAAACCGGGTGTTCGAGGACGTCGCCGTGAGCACCGCCTTGACGACGATGCTCGAGACCGTCGCGAGCAGGATCGCGACCGTGGCCTCCGGCGCGGCGAGCTGGCCCCCGCGGTAGAGGACGACCGCGGACGTCGTCGCGCCGGCACTGGAGACGAGCCCGCTCGCCACCGCGGTCGCGTAGAAGCCGAGCGTGCCGAACCAGACCTCGGCGACCGAGCCGAAGACGAGGACGACCAGGAAGACGGCGCCGAACGCGAGGGCGTTCTTCAGCGAGAAGGGGCTCTCGAGGTCCATCGGGGTCGACTCCGACCAGTCGGCGGTCACCCCCGCGATCAGCACGGAGAGGACGATGACCGCTCCCAGCGGAACGATCGCCTCGACGAGCGGCGAGACGCCACTGCCGACGGTGAAGGCGACGGCGATCGCCAGGTTGCGCACGGCCATCGCGGCGTCGGCGAGCAGGATCGCGGCGACGGCGTAGGAGGCGGCCTCCGAGCGCTGGTTGACGTGATCGAGCATCGTCCCCACGACGGCAGTCGAGGACGCGAGCCCGCCGAAGAAGCCGGTGACGGCGATCCCTCGGCCGCCGTAGGTCGAGACGATCGCGTAGTTGACGATCCCGATGCCGGCGACGGCGACGACCATCAGCCAGATCACCTGGGGCTCGAGCTCGATCGTGGTGACGCCGAGGTCGAGGGGGTACGTCGAGGGCAACAGCGGGTAGACGACGAACGCGAGGATCGCGAACTCCGTCGTCGAGCGCATCTCCTGGCGGGTGAGTCCCCACGCGAACTCGTGGAGCTCGCGTTTCAAAACGAGCAACAGCGAGGAGAGGACGGCGACGGTCACTCCCTCGATGACGAAGTCGGCGGCGACCAGGGCGCCGACGCCGTAGGCGACGAGCATCGAGACCGAGGTCGTAAGCGAGAGGCCGCTTCCCTCGTCGTCGTCCAACAGCCCCTGGACCGCCAGCAGGATTCCCTGGACGATGACCAACAGCCCTCCGAGAAGGAGCAGGCTCTCGCCGGCGTCGGCCTCGAGGACGAGCACCATGAACACCGCTCCCAGTAAGCTGATCAGCGAGAACGTCCGGATCCCCGCGGACTTCTGGGACCACTCGCGCTCGAGCCCCAGGAACATCCCCAGGGCACCCGCCAGCGCGATCCTGACGACGGACTCCTCCAGGGGAGCTTCCGCGATCTGCAAGACGACGGCGGGGACGGCCTCGTTCACCCCACGACGTAGCAGCGTGGGGGTCATAAACGGCTCGTTACCCGATGGGGCCGCCCGAGACGCTCACGGACTCACCGGATCCGGCTACACCTCGACGTACTGGCCCTCCCACTCCCGGCGGGCCTCGATCTCTCGACGTCCCCGACGGGTGAGCGTGTAGACGTTGGTCCGGCGGTCCTTCTGGCCTTTCTCGACCAGCCCCTTGTCGACGACGGTGTCCAAGTTGGGGTAGAGCCGCCCGTGGTGGATCTCGCTCTCGTAGTACTTCTCGAGTTCCTCCTTGATCGCCAGCCCGTGTGGCTCCCCTTCGCCCGCGATCACGTACAGCAGGTCACGCTGGAATCCTGTCAGGTCGTACATTGGGTAGGTCTCGTTCACACTCATTACCGAACTATAATAAGTATTCCGAGACAGCCGAGAACCGGTGTCATCGTCTCCGAGAACCGACCCTGGCCGGTTCCGAACCGGTCACGAACTCGAGGAGCGACCGACTCCGGATGCGCGGGTTCGGAGCCGTATACGGTTCCGTGTCGTCCGGGCGGGGGCGTCGCTTTCGGTCGTGTGGATCGAACAGGAATGCGACCCGCGGGGCGTGAAAAAGGCCACGCGGGTCGCGTGCCGCCCTGAATTGGTCCCCGCTGACGCTTCGGCCCTCCAAGCGAAGCGTCACCTGACCAAATTCGGGGGAACGACTTAAAGCTACCGGCAATCTCCGAGAAGCCAACGGTGCTCCCTCCGAGTCCGCGACCGGTCTACATGTGTTCCTCCTCGAGGACCCACCCCAGCGCCCGCTTGTAGTGGGTGAACAGTTCTCGGACGCCGTCGTGGCGCATCTCCTCGCTCTCGAGTTGGTCGGCCAGGTATTCGTACTGTTCGCGGATCTCCTCTTGGTCTCGCATACGCCGGTTACCCGGCGGAGCCGGAAAAGCTGACTGCCCTCATCCGTCCCGGTCCTCTCGCTTCCGGGCGCACAGGGGCTGGCGCCCGACCAGCCGACAGGGAAAGGCCGGGTGTTCGGCGAAGTGGTGGACGAGCATGTGGCGCCGTCGTCCGGTGACGCCGGGCCACTCCACGTCGGCCGCCACGAACGTCGCCGGCAGCGCGTCGAAACACGCCCGACAGTCGGCGAACGACTCGAAGACCTTGCGGTGGCCCGCCGCGGTGCCGCGGCGTTCGACGACGTAGGCGCCGTCCTCGCGGCGGCGGCCGACCGTCCGGAGGAAGTCCCGGTCGGAAGCCGTCGTGGTGCCGTCGGGAGCCGGTCGGGGCGTGCGTCTCTCGCTACCGCCGGGGGATTTCCCGATCAGGAGTTCGATCGCTCCGGGTCATGTGACCTGCTACGACCGATCGGAGGAAAGCGGTTGGGGTGGTGTGGTCCGTTCTCACAGGCTGACGCGTGGCTGGCCAGTCACCGGTAAACGAAAATTGGGAGACTCGACCGGCAGTGGGTGCGGCGGGCGTTACTCGTCGGAGTCGTTGCCGAGGCCGGTGTCGTTGTCCTCGGTATCGTTCATGCCGGAGTCGTTGCCGAGGCCGGTGTCGTTGTCCTCGGTATCGTTCATGCCGGAGTCGTTGCCGAGACCGGTGTCGTTGTCCTCGGTGTCGTTCATACCGGTGTCGTTGTCCTCGGTGTCGTTCATACCGGTGTCGTTCTCGTCATCGCCGAGACCGGTGTCGTTGTCCTCGGTGTCGTTCATACCGGTGTCGTTGTCCTCGCCCATCCCGGTATCGTTCTCCTCTTCGGTCTCGGTTTCCTCCTCCGTTTCGGTCTCCTCTTCGGTCTCGTTTTCGGTGTCGTTTCCGTTGCCGTTGCCGTTACCACCGCCGTCGCTACAGCCCGCGAGGGTCAGCGCACCGACGGTACCTGCGACGGTCACGAACCTGCGTCGACTGAATCGGTCTTCGGTCATACACTCACCCGCTATGCCTGTCCTGTTGGTTCCAATGGGGCCTGCAGTTGCCGCACCTTCATAACGGAGTGGATATTCGTTGTGAAACGGTGGCATAAGTAGAAAGAGGGGGTCTCGCTCGCCCCCGAACAGTCCCTCACCCGCGCGTGGTCGAGAGTCTTCTCGTCACGAACGTCCCGTGGCCGGGCTCGAATCCGCGGTCCGCCGAAACCAGCGTGGCCCTGTTCCGTCGAACGTCTCGACCCGTCTCGACCCTCGCTAAGCGGCCGATGGGTTCGCCGCCGAGCAGGGCGGACGGCGAACGGAGGGTCTTTCCCCGCGTCCGGCCTACGCCCGCGCATGAAGATCCGGGGCGAACGCGAGTGCACCGACTGTGGCACCCGCTGGTCGTACTACGAGACCGGCAGCGTCGGCTGTCCGGCCTGTAGCAGCCTCCGGAGCGTCGGCACGGGCGAGCGGACCGAACACACCGACCTCGACGCCGCCCTCGAGCTGACCGAGGTCCGGGGGCTGATCGACGACGCCCCCCTCGAGGAGGTCGCCGAGCGCGCGGCCGAGGAGGCCCGATCCTACGTCAGACGCCGGGGGTTCGTCCGTGGCGGGGACCTGATCGATCTCGACGAGTCGTATCTCGCGGCCGCCGAGTTGCGCTACGTCGCCGACGTCCTCGCCCGGACTCCCTCCCACGAGCGGACCGACGAGGGGGAGCTGTACTTCGTCTCGCTCCTCCGGGACGCCGACGGCGGCGAGCGCCCGCCCGTCGCGGAGGTTCCCCACGGCCTCGCGATGGCCCGCGGGCTCGCCTACGCCGAGGCCGTCCGGGAGTATCGTCGGGACGTCCGGAGTTGGCTCGAGGGCCGCGAGCTCGCCCCCGACGAACGCGGCGCCCTCGACTCGCTCGGCGAGCACGTCACCCGGATCCGGATGCTCGACGGCGACGTCTCCCCGCAGATTGCGGAACGGCTCGTGGAGACGGCCCGGGACCTGGGGAGAGCACTCCGGGACGGCGACGAGGTCGCGCTCGCGCGCGCAGAAGACCGTCTCGAGGCGCTCGACGACGTTTAGGGGAGGGAGACATCGGTCCCCGACTGGATGCTCGCGGCCTTGACGGTGTTGTAGAGGAGCATCGCGCGGGTCATCGGGCCGACGCCGCCGGGGACGGGCGTGATGGCACCCGCCGTCTCGCGGGCGCTCTCGAAGGCGACGTCGCCGACGGCCTCGCCGTCGACGTGATTGTAGCCGACGTCGATCACCGTCGCCCCCTCGGCAAGCATCGAGCCGTCGATCAGTTCGGGGACGCCCGCGGCGGCGACGACGATGTCGGCTCCACGGGTCTTTTCGGCGAGGTCGTCGGTCCGGGAGTGACAGACGGTGACGGTGGCGTTGCCGTCGGGCGCCTTCCGCAAGAGGAGGTTCGCCAGGGGCTTGCCGACGAGGTTCGAGCGCCCGACGACGACGGCGTCGGCGCCCTCGGTCTCGACGCCGGCGGCGTCCAGCAACTTCTGGACGCCGTGGGGGGTACAGGGCCGATAGCGCGGGTCGCCCCGGACGAGCCGGCCGACGTTTTCGGGATGGAAACCGTCGACGTCCTTCAGGGGAGTGACGCTGCGGAGCGCGCGCTCGGAATCCACCTGGTCGGGGAGGGGCGTCTGGACCAGGACCCCGTGGACGTCCGCGCGCTCGTTGAGGTCGGCGACGACGGCCATCAGCTCCTCGGTGTCGGCTCCCGAATCGACGTCGCGATGGAAGTCCTCGATGCCGACCTCTCGGCAGTCCTCGCGTTTCATCGAGACGTAGGTCTCGCTCGCGGGGTCGTCGCTCATCAACACCGTCGCCAGCCCCGGCTGGACGCCCGCGTCCGCCAGCTCTTCGATCGACTCGGCTAACTCCTCCCGGAGGGAGGCGGCGACCGCGTCGCCGTCGATGATCTCGGTCATGGTCGAGAGGGCGACGGCGACACCCTTCAAACCTCGGATCCGTGCCTATCTCGCCTGGCTACCCGGGAATTGTATCCACGAACGTGGGTATCGCTACGCTCGCCGCGACAGCGCGCGGGCGAGACGGTCCTCGGCGGTCGAGAGGTCGGCGAGCACCCGCGCCCCCTCCCGCAGGACGGGGTGGGTCGTCGGGATCGACTGGTAGAAGTACGCGTACATCGTCCATGGGTCCGGGAACCCGCCTCGGAGGGCGTGTCCCGACTGGATCTCGTCCTGGCGGTCGGCGAGGACCTCCCCGAGCTCCGTTCGCAGCCGATCCACCTCCCGCCACCGCTCCCGGAGCTCGTCGAACGACTGCCCGGGAAGGGGCCGGTCGTCGAGCCGGTCGAGCGAGCGCTCGAGCCCCGATAGCGTCTCACCGTAGCTCTCAAGGGAGGCGATCTCGGCGTCGAGGGCGTCGACGAGGTCCTCGCGGCCCTCGCGGGCGTCGGTCGCGGCCTGGACGAGCGCGCGCTCGACCTGGGGCGTGAGGCGGTCGCCGGAGGCGAGGGCGGCCGCGGCGTCGGGGTCGAACTCCGCGGCGACGTTTTCGGCGAGTGGTTCGTCGTACTCCTCCTCGTAGTGGGGGACGGCCATCACCGTCTCGCGGTAGGCCTCCCGGACGTCACGTATTCCGTCGCCCGTCGCGTCGGGCGGGCGGAGGAGCGTTTTGGTCCGTGGGCCCGCCGCGGGTTCGCGGACGGTCGTCTCCGGAGAGGCGGTGTCGATCCGGTCGATCCGGCGGGCGAACCGGTCGAACGCCCGGGCCTCGGTTCGGGTTCGCTCGCGCTCGCTCTCGCAGGCCTCTCGAGCTTTGGGGAGGAAGACGAGTCCCAGGACGGCCAGCGCGGCGAGCCCGACCCAGAGGAAGACGAGGGTGTGGTCGATGGCGCTCGCGGCCACACACTCGAGTCCCGAGCAGCCGGTCTCGAAGTCGTACGGTCGTTGTGAGTAATGCGTCGGCATCGGTCGTTGTCAACCGATATCACAGCTACCACGTCAATAACCGTTTCCCCTCTCCCGAAGGGATGCCAGTTCTACTCGTAGAGGGGGTTTTCCGCACAGAGCTCTGCGACCTCCTCGCGGACCGCCTCGCGGACGTCCCCGTCGTCGGGCGCGTCGATCACGCGTGCGATCAGGTCCGCGACGGTCTCCATGTCCTCGGTATCGAACCCGCGGGTCGTGAGCGCGGGGGTGCCCGCGCGGATCCCGCTGGGGTCGAAGGCCGAACGGGTCTCGCCGGGGACCGTGTTCCCGTTGAGGACGACGTCGGCCGCCTCGAGAGCCTCCTCGGCGTCGCCGCCGGTCGTGTCGGGGTTGGAGGGCCGGAGGTCGACGAGCACGAGGTGGTTGTCGGTCCCCCCCGAGACGACCTCGAAGCCGCGTTTGGCGAGGCCGTCGGCGAGGGCCTCGGCGTTTTCGACCGTCCGTTCGGCGTACTCCTCGAACTCGGATTCTAAGGCCTCGCCGAAGCCGACGGCCTTCCCCGCGACGTTGTGCATCAGCGGGCCGCCCTGGCCGCCCGGGAACACCGCCGAATCGATGTCGTCTGCGTACTCGTCGTCACACATCACGATCCCGCCCCGACCCGACCGGATCGTCTTGTGGGTCGAGCCGGTGACGAAGTCGGCGACGCCCACGGGGGAGGGGTGGACGCCCGCCGCGACGAGACCCGTGATGTGGGCGATGTCGGCGAGGTGGAGCGCGTCGGCGTCCTCGGCCGTCTCCTGGATGCGCTCCCACTCGACCTCGCGGGGGTACGCGGAGTACCCCGAGACGACGATATCGGGCTCGAACTCGGCGGCGTGGTCGGCGAGGCCGTCGTAGTCGAGATAGCCCGTCTCGGGGTCTACCTCGTACTGTTCGACCTCGTAGAGCTGGCCGGTGAAGTTCGCGGGGTGGCCATGAGAGAGGTGGCCGCCGTGGGTCAGATCCAGCGAGAGGACCTTATCGCCCGGCTCGAGCATGGCGAAGTAGACGGCCTGGTTGGCTTGCGTACCGGAGTGGGGCTGGACGTTGACGTGGTCGGCGCCGAACAGCTCCGTGGCGCGTTCGATCGCCAGCTCCTCGACCTCGTCGGCGAACTCACAGCCGCCGTAGTACCGGGAGCCGGGATACCCCTCGGCGTACTTGTTGGTGAGCACGCTGCTCTGGGCGTCGAGCACCGCCCGGCTGACGTGGTTCTCGCTCGCGATCATCTGGAGGCTCGACTCCTGACGATCGATCTCGCCCTCCAATGCGTCGGCGACGGCCGGATCGACGGCTCTGACGCGGTCGTGGTTCATGTTCGAATCGTATCCTGGCTCGGCCATAAGTGTACCTTTCACCCGAAGATCGACCGATGAAAGCCCCTCGTTGGCACGACTCACGGGACCGCTTCTCGATTAATTCCGATGGATATATCCACACCTCATAGCTAATAATATCAGGATCTTCGGACCTAAACCAGCTCGAAAGATCGATGATATAGCCTCGATCGGAGAGAAATGACGAAAGAACGGACAAAAATTACCGGTAAGGTGGTCCGACTATAAGTTGAGGCGAACGAACGGCCGACAAAATTAAGTAAGTAGCGGACTTTTAGTTGACCAGTAAGATGAGCTCAAATTTACTCGATAGCGGGATCGACGAGGTCCTCTCTGCGGTCCTCGCCGAGGCGAGCGGGGAGATCTACATGGTCAACCCCTCCCGCGAGGGCGTCGAGTCGTTCGTCGCCGTCGCGACCGAGTTCGACGAGGAACTCCCCTTGGTCCGACTGCTCGCCGACGAGCGGACCCTGAAGGACGTGATGGAGGACTTCATCGTCGCGAGCAACGCCGCCGACCTGGTCGCCGACGGCTCGCTCTCCTTCCGGACGCTCGACGAGAGCCCCGAGAACTCGCTTCTGATCACCGGCGACCGGGTGGTCGCGGTCGTCGCCGCCGGCGACCGCGTCGGCGGGCTCGCGACCGACGACGAGGGGTTTGTCGAGGCCGCCACCGAGGCCTACGCCGATCGCTGGGACGCAGCCGAGGAGTTCACCCTCCGGACGCCGCCGATCTCGCGGGTCCGGGAGACCCTGGCCGAGGAGATCTCCGAGGAGGCCGAGGCCGACTTCGTCGCGATCCTCGACTCGTTGGAGACCGCCCGCGGCGACGGCGAGGGGTTGGATGAGGTCACCATCTCGCTGCTCGTCGCGGCGAAAAACGACGCCCTGCTGTACGATATCAGCAAGTGGGGCGAGGACGTCGGCATCGCCTCCAAAGCCACTTTCTCCCGGACGAAGACCCGCCTCGAGGAGATGGGTCTCATCGACACCGAGAAGGTCCCGATCGACGTCGGCCGGCCCCGACTCCGGCTGAAGATCGGCGACGACCGGCTCCGGGACGCCGAGGGCGGGGACCTCGCCGCCAGCGCGACGGACGTTCTGGGCTGATCGGTCGGATGACCCGTCGCTCCCGCCGCCGGGTTCTCGCGACGGCGGGAAGCCTCGTGCTCGCCGGCTGTACGTTCTCGCGGTCCGACGGTGATGAGAGCGGAGAGGACACTGGCGAGACGCCGGAGGTAACCGATACGCCGACAGGATCGCCCGAGGGGAACGATACCGACGAGAGCAACGCGAGCGACGGAAACGGATCGGACGAAGGGTCCGCGACCGACGACCTCGAGACGGAAACCGAGCCTACTGACGAGTCGGGGACCGACACGGAGACCGGGTCCACCGACGGGGAGGCCGGCGGTGAACCCGAAACGGAGACGAACGGGACGGAGGCAGACGGCGAGGACGACGGAGACGACGGCGAGGACGGCGACGACCCCGAGCCGCCGACCGACGCCCCGGCGCTATCGGTCGATCGGAAGCCGCTCGTGACGGGCCTGGAAGTCCCCTGGGACCTCGCGTTCGCGCGGGAGGAAGCCTTCCTGACCGAACGCGGGGGCCATCTCACGCGGATCGACACCGAGCGACTGCTCTCGGGCGAGCCGATCGACGCGGCCGACTTCGAGGGCCGCCGCGAGTGGCCGGCCGAGAGCCTGCTCGGTGTCGCGGTCCATCCCGAGGAGCGGTGGGTGTACGTCGCCGCCCACGCCGACGGCGAGACCAGAGTCGAGCGGTTCGACCCCGATACCCCCGGCGACCGCGAGCCGATCCTCGAGGGGATCGTCGGCGACCACACGATCGGGACGGGGCTCGCGTTCGGTCCCGGGGGCGATCTCTGGGTCACTGCCGGCACCGCCGAGCGCGACCCGGCCCGGGATCCCTCGACGCTCGGGGGGACGATCCTGCGGCTCCGGCCCGACGGAACGCCCTCCCCGGCGAACCCGGGGCTTGCGGACCCGCGGGTGTTCAGCTACGGCCACCGCAACCCCCAGGGAGTGGGGTTCCTCCCCGACGGGACGCCGGTCGCGACCGACCACGGGCCCGAGGGGCGAGACGAGATCCGCCGGCTCCGCCCCGGCGACGACGCGGGCTGGCCGGTCGCCCGCGGGGGACCCGACGATCCGGAGTACGAGGCCTACGGCGAGGAGTACGCGCCACCCCTGGTCAACACCGGCGAGGAGACGTGGGCACCGGGGGGCTGTACGGTCTACGACGGCGGGGCGATCCCCTCCTGGCGGGGCCGGCTGCTGGTCGCGACCCTCTCTGGACGGCACCTCGACGTCGTCACGCTGACCCCGCCCGGGGCCGACCTCCCGCCGGTCGGCGACCGCGGCCGCCGGTTCGACGCCGACTGGCTCGACGACGCCTACACGGCGACGGCCCACCGGGTCCTTGAGGACGAACTCGGTCGGCTGCGGGGCGTCGTGGCGGCTCCCGACGGAACCCCCCTCGTGCTCACGTCGAACCGCGACGGGATGACCCGCGCGGACGAGCCGTTCCCTCGCGAGCGCGACGACGCGGTCGTCCGGCTCCGGCGTTCTAGTCGCCAGTGAGCGACAATCACAACCCCCAAGTCCGCGGTCCCCCCTCTTCGGGGCATGTACGAGGCCGTCCATTCCGGCGCCGACGGCGAGTGCGCCGACCGGCTCGTCGGGACCGCGGCCGACTACGGCTTCGAGGGGGTCGTCCTGTGGCTCGACCCGGACGCTGAGTCCGGGATCGACCCGGAGGCCCTCGCCGCCGAGCACGGGATCGACGTCGTCGCCGGCGTCGAGATCCGGGCGGGGAGTCCGGGCGAGGCCGACGGACGCGTGAACGCCCTCCGCGAGGAGCGGACGGTCCTCGCGGTCCGTGGCGGAACCGACACGATGAACCGCTTTGCCGTCGAGCGCCCCGAAGTCGACGTGCTCGCCCGCCCGATGGCCGGCGACGGCGACGTCAACCACGTGCTCGCGAAGGCGGCCGTCGAGAACGGCGTCCGGCTCGAGTTCTCCCTGTCGCCCGTCCTCCGGCAGAGCGGCGGCCGCCGCGTGCGGGCGCTCCAGTCGCTTCGCAAACTCCGGGAGGTCGTCGGCTACTACGACGCACCCGTCGTCGTGAGCGCCGATCCCGAATCCCGGTTCGAGCTCCGGGCGCCCCGGGAACTGGCCGCGGTCGGCGAGGCGATCGGCTTCGACCGGGAGACCATCGAGGACGGGCTGGCGGAGTGGGGCCGGCTGGCCGAGCGAAACCGACGGATCGACTCCGAGGCGTTCATTGAGCCCGGGGTCCAAGCGGGACGGTATGACGAAGACCGTTGACGACCACGCGGCACGCTTCGACGAGAAAGCCGACGAGTACGACGACGGCGGCTCTCCCGAGTATCTGGAGTGTCGCGATCTGGTGATCGAGCACGCCGACCCCGGCCCCGACGACGTCGTCCTCGATCTGGGTACCGGAACGGGTGCGATCGCGCTCGCGCTCGCCGACCGGGCGGATCGGGTCGTCGGCCGGGACGTCAGCGAGGGGATGCTCGCGGAGGCGGAGCGGAAGGCCGCGGAGGCGGGGATCGAGAACGCCGCGTTCGGGATCGGCCGCTTTCGCGAACCCGACTACGACGGTCCCGTCGATATCGTCACCACGAACTTCGCGCTCCACCACCTCGCCGACGAGGAGAAACGGGAGGCGATCGAGCGGATCGTCGAACTCGGTCCGCGGCGGTTCGTGCTGGGCGACGTGATGTTCTTCGGCGAACCCGACCCCGACGAGCCGTTCTACTCGCCCGAGGTGGACGACCCCGCGACCGTCGGGATGCTCGCGGACGCGCTCACGGATGCCGGCTTCTCGCTGACCGCCGTCGAGCGCGTCGCCGACCAGGTCGGCGTGCTCGTCGCCGAACGCCGGGTATGAAACATCTCCCGAAACACCTCCGCCCACGGTGGCGGTATCTCGCGGTCCGGATCGACCTGCCCGCCGGGGAGACGGTCGGCCGGCGGGCGTTCCAGCGCGAACTGTGGTACGCCGGCCAGAACCTGCTGGGCGACCCCGGCAGCGCCGACGCCGTGCTCTCGGTCGTCCGGTTTTCGGTCTCTCCGGGCGGCGGGTCGGCGGTCGTCAAGGCCCGCCGCGGCGAGGAGGGGCCGGCGAGGGCGGCGCTGGCCTGCGTCGATACCGTCGAGGGGACGCCCGTCGGGCTCTCCGTCGGGGGAATCGGCGGGACGATCCGGGCGACGGCGGAGAACCACCTTTGAGGCCGCCGACTCACCACGTTTGAACCTTTGTATCGGGGAGCCCGACGGGCGGGAAGAAAAGTATTTAGGACGCCGTCGGCAAGGTTCGGGAGAGAGAAACGTCGTGTTCGATACTGCCGAGCGGGTCGTCGCGCACGCGAGTCGATCCGCGGGCGCCGGTGTACGTATCCACGACAGAC
Source organism: Saliphagus infecundisoli (assembly GCF_020177375.1). Taxonomy (GTDB): domain Archaea; phylum Halobacteriota; class Halobacteria; order Halobacteriales; family Natrialbaceae; genus Saliphagus; species Saliphagus infecundisoli. Next base: position 607,819 of record NZ_JAIWHV010000001.1, read on the forward strand.
CTCGGATCTAACTATGCAGGGACAACAACAACAGCAGGCCTACGACCGTGGGATCACGATCTTCTCGCCGGACGGACGGCTCTACCAGGTGGAGTACGCCCGGGAGGCGGTCAAACGCGGCACCGCCAGCATCGGGGTTCGGACGGCCGACGGCGTCGTACTCGCCGTCGACAAGCGCGTCCCTTCCCCGCTTCTGGAGGACTCGAGCGTCGAGAAGATCCACAAGGCAGACGACCACGTCGGCATCGCGAGCGCCGGCCACGTCGCCGACGCCCGCCAGCTGATCGACTTCGCGCGCCGCCAGGCCCAGGTCAACCAGCTTCGCTACGGCGAGCCGATCGGCGTCGAGGGGCTCACGAAGGAGATCACCGACCACATCCAGCAGTACACCCAGGTCGGGGGCGCACGTCCGTTCGGCGTCGCCCTGATCGTCGGCGGCATCGAGAACGGCGAGCCCCGCCTGTTCGAGACTGATCCCTCGGGAACCCCCTACGAGTGGCAGGCCCTGGCGGTCGGCGCTGACCGGGGCGAACTCCAGACGTACCTCGAGGACAACTACGACGAGGAGGCCGACCTCGCGGGCGGCATCGCGCTCGCGCTCGACGCGCTGGCCTCGGTCAACGACGGCTCGTTGCTCCCCAAGGAACTGGGCCTCGCGACGGTCGACGTCGAGACCGAACAGTTCGACATGTACGACGAGGAACGCATCGAGGCCGAACTCGAGGAGAACGACCTGCTCGACGACGGCGAGGACGACGAGAGCGACGAGGACGGCGAGGAGTAGTCGGCAGGAAAGTTCTTTTAGGCACCCTCCGCTAGCTCCGGGCATGATCTCGCTCGACGAGGCGGTGACCGCGCGTCTGGAGTCCCACGGCGCGCGCTTCGAGGTGCTGGTGGATCCCGACGCGGCGCTGTCGATCAGACGCGGGGAGTTCGAGGGCGACTTGGAGGAGGTGATCGCCGCCGAGGACGTCTTCGAGGACGCTTCCCGGGGGGATCGCCCCGCCGAGAGCGACCTCGAGGACGTGTTCGGAACGACCGAACCCCTCGAGGTGATCCCCCAAGTGATCCGCGAGGGCGAGATCCAGATCACGGCCGAGCAGCGCCGGGAGATGCAAGAACAGAAGCGCCGCCAGCTGATCGACCGGATCGCCCGGAACGCGGTCAACCCCCAGATGGACAACGCGCCCCATCCCCCGGAGCGCATCGAGAACGCCCTGGAGGAGGCGGGGTTTACGGTCGATCCGATGGAGCCCGTCGAGAACCAGGTCGACGATGCTCTGGACGACCTCCGCCCGCTCATCCCGATCCGGTTCGAGGAGGTGACGGTCGCGGTTCAGATCCCCGCCGAGTACGCAGGTAGTGCCCAGGCGAAGATCCGCCAGTACGGCGACCTAGAGCGCGAGGAGTGGCAGCCCGACGGCTCCTGGATCGGCGTCGTCACCTTCCCGGCGGGCCTCCAGAACGACTTCTACGACGTGGTCAACGAGAACACCAGCGGCGAGGCCGAGACCCAACTCGTCAGCGACAAAGACGAGTTGAGTACCCGGTAAGGGCGCAAGGACTATCCGGATCACTCCCGTATTGGAAGGCATGACGTTCCAACCGAACGCCGGCCTCGACCAGTCGGAGGTCGACGATCGCGTCGAGCGTGCGATCGAGGAGAACGAGGTCGTCCTCTTCATGAAGGGCTCTCCAATGATGCCCCAGTGTGGCTACTCCCAGCGCGCCTTAGAGCTCATCGGGAGCCACCGCGAGGAGTACGAGACGGTGGATACCCTCGAATCCCTCGAGGAGTACCGGGCTGCCCTCTCCGAACACAGCGGCTGGGAGACGATCCCCCAGACGTACGTCGACGGCGAGTTCGTCGGCGGCAGCGACGTCTTAGCGGAGCTCGACGAACGCGGCGAGCTGGCGGAGACCCTCGGGTGACCGCTTTCCGGGCCGACACGCAGGACCGATCGGTCCGGAACCCAATAGCAGGTCATATAAATCACGCACGCGTACTACCCCCCAAGGCTGCCGACACCTCCCCCCATCATGTCAACTGAGGAATCCGGCCACGTGTATCGGCTCCACTCGACGCTCGAGTTGCCACTAGAAGAGCTCCACGAACACTTCGAGGACGCCTCGTTGCCTCCGGCGATCACCGACGTCGAGATCACCCGCCGGAACAACACGCTGATCCTGAAGGCGGTCTCCGACGACGAGACGGTCAGCAAGTACACGCCATCGGCCCAGCTCAAGGCCAGCGTCACCGAGAACCGGGTCTACGAGGAGGACCCCGACGAGCGGCGCAACTCCTTTCGGTGGGACGAGGAAGAAGAGGAGATCGAGTCCGAACTCGTCGAGTTCGCCGCGTTCAAGGGCGACCGCGAGACCGTCCTCCAGAACTCCCTGTTGCAGTACGAGATGTTCCGCGTCCTCTGTGGGATCGCAGAGGAGTGCGAGAAGGGAACGCTGACCGCGATCTCCGAGCGCGACGGCGACTTAGAGGCGACCCGGATCGTCGACGGCGAGGTCCGCCCCGCCGACGTCGAGGTCGTCGAGGGCCCACGCGACCGGGGTTCCTCCCAGAACGGCGTCGACTGGCGGGACAACAAGTTCATCAGTTGATTCCGGTCTCCTCGCGGTTCGTGGGACGTGGCCCTCTCGAGTGATTCCCACCCCACGGATTTAGGGTCCAACACGGGGTACGGTAGTCGTATGCCGGAGCCAGAGCTACCGATGTTGCCCGACGGCACCACGCTCAGATGGACGTACCTCGAGCGCGGACCCTACGCGGACGTCGTGATCTTCGCGACCGTCGAGGACGGACGGATCCAGTTTCAGGGCGACTCCCGGAGCCCCTCGGGGGCGACCCGCGAGTTCGACCAACTGATCCGGGGCGAGGAGGGCTACACATGGGACTACCCCTGGGAGGAGTGGGAGTGGCACACCGGAACCGAGTGGGTCCCGATCTCGCGGCTAACGGAGGAGTGAACAGGGTCCTTGGCCGGGCAACCCCAACTCGCGCTCGGGCGTCCCTTCAGCCGAGCGGAACCTCGACCTCGAGTTCGACCAGCAACGCCTCGGTGGGAAGGCCGTCGACCCCGAGGACGGTGTGACACGGGTACGGTTCAGCCAGAAAGACCTCGCGGTAGACGGCGTGGAACGGCTCGTAGGTTCGCCTGACGTCGACGAGGTAGCTCGTCAGCTTGATGACGTCGTCGAGGCCGTAGCCGGAGCCGACGTCAGCGAGGAGGGTTTCGACGTTCGCAAAGGCCTGGCGGCTCTGGGAGGCGACGTCGTCGCCGGCGGGCTCCCCGTCGGCGGTAACCCCGACCTGACCGGAGACGTACAGCCGCCCGTCGGCGACCGTCGCGGGCGTGAAGTGGTGGGGTCTGGAGTCGGCGAGCCCGTCGGGGTGGATCTCGGTACGGTCCATGGAGGTCCCTCGTGGCGCCGTTCGATAACCGTTCGGTCGGACCGACAGGTTCTTACTCGACTCGCGGGTACGCCGGAGTGCGCGCGGGTAGCCAAGCCAGGCCAACGGCGCAGCGCTTAGGACGCTGTCCCGTAGGGGTCCGCCGGTTCGAATCCGGTCCCGCGCATACTTCTCCGGGCATCTCCGCGAGGAGAAGCATCGTGAGGAGGATTCGAATCAGGGAGTGGCGCGAATGACGTGAGCAGAACGACCGTGGTTCGAATCCGGTCCCGCGCATACTGCCTCGAATGCCCATGAGAGGTATGTATGCGCAATGATCGGAGAGATCCCTGCGAGTCACAGCCCGGAAGCGCAGCGAAGCGAGCACGTCTTCGCGTGTGGTTCGAATCCGTTCTCGCGCATAGTTCCCCGAGCCTCTCCGAGAACTCACACGAAGAGTTATCCGTGGCGGTGCAGACTACCCGTCTGTCTTCACACGTGTGATGTGGGGGCAGTCATCATGGAACTTACACGGCAGACCCGCCGGCGGGTCCTGCAGACCGCCGGCGTCGCGATCGGCAGCGGTATCGTGATGGGGACGGCGAGCGCGGACCACGAGGAGACGTGGATCTTCCAAGCCGAGTTGACGGGGGAGGCGGAAACCCACGACGTCGAGACGACCGCGAGCGGCCACGCGACCTTCGAGATCCCGCCCGACGACCACCGGATCCACTACTCGATCGACGCCGAGTGGCTCTGTCACGCCACCCAGGCCCACATCCACCTCGGCGAGGTGGACGAGGACGGCCCGGTCGTCGTCTGGCTCTATCCCGAGGAGGCTCAGGAACCAGAACCGATCGAGGGTCGCTTCGACGGCACCCTCGCCGAGGGCACTTTCACCGCCGACGACCTCGTCGGGCCACTCGAGGGCGCCGACGCAGACGAAATCGTCACGGCGCTGATCGAGGAAAACGCCTACGTTAACGTCCATACCGAGGCCTATCCCGCCGGAGAGATCCGGGGTCAGATCCGCCCCGACGCCGACACCGAGGATGCGATCACGGAAGCCAGGGGCGGGGAGAACCAAGAGGGGGAGGAGGCGGGTGAAGGCGAAGGCTCCGGGGACGAGGACGGGGGAATAGATGATCAAGACGAGGTCGTGACCGACGCCGCGGACGCCGACCTCTCGCTCGGAGCGATCAACGTTGCCGACAAGGGCGACGACGAGTTCGCCGGGCTGTTCGTCATGATCGAAAACGACGGCGACGCCGCTATCGATTTCACGGGCTGGACGATGCGGGACCGGCGCGAGGACGGGGTGGTGGGTTCTCCTGACGGGCCATCGCCGTTTCGCTTCCCGGACGGATTCACGCTGGACGCCGGCGAATTCGTCCGGATCCATACCGGCGGCGACGAGAGCCAGGACAGGGACGACACGCTCCACTGGGGGCTCCGGACCCAGGTCTGGGACGAGACCGGAGACACCGTGATCGTTGAGGACGCCGAAGGCGACGTGGCCCTCGAAGAATCCTACGACAACGGAGATCGGAGGGCCACAACGCGCAGGTTCGTCAGCCGGCGCTCCTCGCAGTTCATCTAAGGCCTACCCCGTTCTTTTCGGCGTTCTGTAACCTCCGGATCGGGCGTCGTTCGCCGGAACGACGAACCTTCGATTTCGCGCCGCCTGCTCGCGTGTCACACCCGTTCGCGCTGATCGGGGGCCACTGAATCAACGAGAGACGCACCGTGCGAACATCGCGCTTGCTCCGTCTTCGGACGGTGAAACCGCGCGAAGGTCTGCGAACCCTTCGGTTTTGCCCTACTCGAGTCAACCAAATCTCCTTTCAGTCCGTCAGGACAGCGTCTGCATCGCCGGCGAGAATCCGGTTTTCAAAGGCGGGAGTTCGCTTGCCATCGCCCTTTTCACTCCGTCGAGCCAATCCCTATCATGGACCTCATCGACACCGACGAGGCCGAGGGCTTTTTCACCGTGGTCGGGGGCACCGAGCGCTCGGACGCGGCGACGATGATCTTGGAGTCCGGCCAGTCCACGGGCGGGCCATCGAACCGCCACCCCGACAGCGATCAGTGGCTCTACGTCAAATCCGGGGTGGGGGAGGTGACCCTTGAGGGCGAGACCCACGAGATCGGACCGGGCGACCTCTTCCTGATCGAGGCCGGAGAGACCCACGAGATCGCAAACGGCGGCGAGGACGACCTCGAGACGGTGAGCGTCTATGCGCCCGCGGAATACACCTAAAGGAAGCGAAAGGTTTCCAGGTTCTTCGGCGCGAACGTCCGCACGTTGTGGTCGTGGTAGAGTCCCGAGGAGAGGTCCTGGACCGAGCGTTCGTCGCCGTGGACACAGAGGACCTTCTCGGGGCGGGGGCTCATCGTCTTGACGTAGTTCTCGAGGCCGGCGCGGTCGGCGTGGCCCGAGAAGCCGTCGACGGTCTCGACGTCCATGTTCACGGAGACGGTGTCCCGGCCGTCGCCGACGGCGACGTCCCGCCGGCCGTTCTGGATGCGCCGGCCGAGCGTGCCCTGGGCCTGGTAGCCGACGAACAGCAGCGTCGAGTCCGAGTCCGGGCCGAGCAACTCGAGCCAGGACATGACCGGGCCGCCGGTCATCATTCCCGATGTCGAGAGGACGATGGCGGGGTCGCCGTCGGCGACCTCCTGGCGTTCCTCGCCGCTCTCGATGTGGTTGAACTCGTCGGCGAGGAAGGGGTTGTCCTCGCCGTGGAAGATCCGGCTACGGAGGTCGTCCCGGAGGTATTCGGGATAGGTGGTGTGGATTGCGGTCGCCTCCCAGATCATCCCGTCCAAGTGGACGGGCATCGAGGGGATCTCGCCCTCGCGCATCGCCTCCTCGATGACGAGCATGATCTCCTGGGAGCGGCCCACGGCGAACGCGGGGATCAGGACCTTCCCGCCCTTCTCGTGGGCCTCCCGGATGAGTCGCTTGAGCTTGCGTTCGGAGTCGTCCTGGTCGGTCTGGTAGTCGTTTCGCCCGCCGTAGGTCGATTCCATCACGAGCGTCTCCACTCTGGGAAAGTCGTTGACCGCGCCGTCGAACAGCCGGGTGTCGCCGTAGTGGATGTCGCCGGTGAAGGCGACGTTGTAGAGGCCGTCGCCGACGTGGAAGTGGGCGACCGACGAACCGAGGATGTGGCCGGCGTTGTGCAGCGTGAGTTTGACGTCGGGTGCGATGTCGGTGACGTCGCCGTACTCGAGGGGGATCGTATGCTTGATCGCCTCCCGGACCATCGCCGACTCGTACGGTGGGGTCCGGCCCTCCTTGGCGGCGACGTCTAAGTAGTCGAGGGTGAGCAGACCCATCAGGTCCCGCGTCGGCTCGGTGGTGTAGATCGGGCCGTCGTAGCCGTACTTGAACAGGAGCGGGATCAGTGCGGAGTGATCGAGGTGGGCGTGGGTGAGCACGACCGCGTCGATGTTCTGGGGACCGGCGCCCAGGGCCTCGGGGGCCTGGAGGTAGGGGACCTCGCCCTCCGCGCCGGGTTTGTCGCCACAGTCGACGAGCACGCGGGTTTCCGGCGTCGAGAGGATGAACGAGGCCCGGCCCACCTCGCGACAACACCCCAGGGTCGTGATCCGGACGTATTCGTCGTCGGACATCTCCTCGCGGTGGATCTGGCGCCCGACTCGCTCTAGGATCTCTCGGCGTTCCTCGCGTTCCTGTTTGAGGAAGTTCCGGACGTTGGTGACCGTCGAGGACTCGATGGGCGGGGTCCGCACCACTTCGGGGGTCCACCCCACCGTTTTCGTGATCTCTCTGAGGGTCGCGCCGCCGCGCCCGATGACCATCCCCGGCTTCTGGGCCTCGATGACGACCTCGCCGGTGTCGGCGTGGAAGTCGAGGTCGGTGACGCCCGCTTCCTCGGGGACGACGTCCATGATCTCCTCGCGGGCCCGCTCTGGCTGGGAGAGCACGCTCGGGTCGGGCCGCACGGTGATCCGTTTCCGGAGCCGGCTCGCCAGGCCGCGCACGAGGTCGTCCTCCTGGGCGAACCGCTTTGGATCCCGGGTGTAGACGACCAGCTCGGGGCCCTCGTAGGCGACCGATGTGACCGAGACGCCGGCGGGGAGTTCGTCGGTGATCGTTGCTTCCAGTTCGTCGAGTTGCTGCTCTACAGTACTCATAGTCGACAGAGGGTCGTCGGCGTCCGCGTCCACGGCGTCCCGGCATCCATCCCGGATCCGACCGGTGTGGCCCGATCGATCGGGTGGGAGACGCGTCGGGACGGGGTCCGGGAGGAGGGCCACGGCTCGCACGCCTCGCCCGTGGAGGGCCGGGCCCGTGCCGTGAACCGTCTGCTATCCCGAATCATCGTGACAGTAGTCCGTGGTATCATCGACGGGCGCGCACGTATGGCCGCACCCGTCTCGGGCGGGACGATTTTCGGAGAGAACCCGCTTGGACGTAGGTAGTTGCCGGTGCATATAAAAGCCTTCGCAAACCCCAGAACCCCGGGCGTCGAAGGGGACGTATGGACCCACGCCTCGAGCTTACCCCCGCCCGGGTCGCCGCCGAACGCAATCGGATCCGCGACCGCGGCGAGCGCGTCGTCCCCCTCATCAACGACGTTCGCGGGGAACTCGGCGAGCGGTTCGGGATCGACGTCGCGCCGGTCGACCGGGCGGCCTACCGCGAGGAGGTCGACGCGGTGTTCGCCGACGGCGATCTCGCGGTCAACGTCGCCGCTCTCGCCTCTCTCCTCCGCGGACTCGACGTGGAGGGTGATTATCCCGGCTTCGTCGTCGACGAGCTGCTCGGCCGGGAGCTCGCGGCGACGATCGCGGGAACCCAGCCCCTGCGGACGCTCGGCGAGGCGACCTTCCACTACGCCGATATCCACGTCCACGGCTCGCCCGGTGAGGCGGCCGGCGTCGACGACCTCGAGGCCGCACTGGCGGCCGGCTTCGGCGAGCGGCTGTCGGGTTGGAGGTGGCCCGACGAGGAGAGTCCGTTCGCAGTGGAGTGATCAGTTCCCGCCCGTCGCCGCACCCGCCGACTCGTTGTCTCCCGTGGAGCCGTTCGCGGCACCCTCCTCGCCCGCGGAGTCGTTGCCTTCCGTGGTCCCGTTTGCGGTCGGCACGTCGGCTCCCGCCGACTCGTTGCCTTCGGTCGTCCCGTCGTCTGCGGTCGCGTTGCCGACGGTCGTTTCGTTATCGCCGGTCGCGTTACCTTCCGTCGAACCGCTCCCGCCCGCTCCCGCCGACTCGTTCGCGGCCGGTCCTCCCGTGGCTCCTGTGGCCTGCTGGCTGATCTCCACGAACCGCCCGCCGGGGAGCAGGCCGTCCATTTCGCCGGCGTTCAGCGCCTCCCGGATCACTGCCGGATCGCCGTCGATCAGGAGCACTCCCGCCTGAACGATCGTCTCCTCGACGGTCAGCCCGTCCGTGTCGGCGGCGTATTCCTCTACGGCCTCGACCTCCTCGGTGACGAGCTCGAGTTGGCGCTGGCGGAGTTCGCGCTGGGCTTCCATCTGGCTGGTCTCGTTGTTCTCGATGCGTCCCCTGAGCTCCTCCTGGATCGCCCGGACCTCCTCCTGGTCGGGCTCGACGAACGCGGTCACCGCCGACTCGGGAACGTCGGCGTCCTCGACCTCCGGCGGCGGTTCCGGGGTGTCGCCGGTGTCGTCGGTGCCGTCGCCGCCCGAAAGCGCCGAACAGCCCGCGAGCGCGACCGCGGCGCCCGCCCCCGCGAGCCGCAGAACCCGTCGTCGGTTGTGGTCCTCGCTCATGCCCGAAGACGGGCGCCGGAGGCGGATACGCCCTCCGATCTCCCCGCCGGACCGACCGCCTTTTGGCGGTCCGGTCGCTATCCCTCGGCGTGAATCGGGACGGAGCCGAACCCGTAGACGTCGCTCGCACTCTCCGGGAGCCGGCGCCGGCGGCCGCCCGCGAGGCGATCGAGCGCGGGATCGACCGCGAGGCGCTCGTGACCGTCGTCGGCCGCTGTACCGTCGAGTACGACGGCCGAGCGGCGAGCCGCCTGGAGCCCGGTGACCGGCACGTCATGCTCAAGCCCGACGGCGCGACCCTGGTCCACACCGACGAGGGCCAACAGCCGGTCAACTGGCAACCGCCCGGCTGCGACCACGGCGTCTCGCTTTCCGACGGCGCCCTCCGGATCGAGAGCCTGCGCTCGACGCCCGCCGAGCGTCTCGCGGTCACGTTCGAGCGGATCGACCAGGTCTCGGCCTTCGTTCTCGCCGACGAGCGCGAACTCGCCGTCGTCGGCACCGAGGAGGACCTCCGCGAGCGGATCTTAGAGGAGCCCGCGCTGGTCGAACCCGGGTTCACCCCGCTCGCGACCGAACGCGACACGCCCGCGGGCGCGGTCGATATCTACGGCGAGGATAGCGAGGGCCGCGCCGTGGTCGTCGAGCTCAAGCGCCGCCGGGTGGGTCCCGACGCCGTCGGCCAGCTCCGCCGGTACGTCGATGCTCTGGAGCGAGACCTCCACGCCGACGCCACGGTTCGGGGAATCCTCGTCGCGCCCTCTGTGACAGACCGGGCCGAGCGCCTGCTCGCCGAGCACGGCCTCGAGTTCGTCGCGGCGGAGCCGCCCGAGCGCTGATCGGGGTTACGCCAGTGGGAAGACCGTCGAGACGACCATGGTGACGACGAACCCGGTGATCGCGACGATGGTCGTCAGCGCGGTCCAGATCTTGAACGTCTCCTCCTGGGTCAGCCCGCCGATCTCCTTGACGATCCAGAACCCGCTGTCGTTGTACCACGAGAAGATCGTCCCGCCGGAGCCGATCGTCATCACGAGGTAGACGGGGTTGACCGAGAGGTCGCCGATCAGCGGCGCCATGATCCCCGCGGTCGTCAGCAAGGCGACGGTCGCAGAGCCCTGGGCGATCCGGATCGTCGCCGCGATCACGAACCCCGCGACCAGAAGCGGGATGCCAAGCCCCTCGAGGGCGGTCGCGATGTAGTCGCCGATCCCCGAGGCCGCGAGCATGGCCCCGAACGCGCCGCCGGCGGCGGTGATCGCCGCGATGTGGCCGCCGCTCTGGAGCGAATCGACGAGTTCGTCCGACCAGGTGTCCCGGTCTATGGCCTCCGTCCGGAGGTAGGTCGCCGCCGCGGCGAGGGCGGCGGCGGTCAGCGCGATGTTGGCGTCGCCGACGAAACTCGCCGTGACGTCGGCGGTCCCGCCTTCTACGAGGAATCCGGCGTCGATCAGCGAATCGACGGTCGTGTTCGAGGCGATCAACACGACCGCAAGCAGGATCGGAAGCGAGGCCTCGACCATGCCGGGCAGCGCCGACGTCGGCCGGTCGGCGAGTTCCTCGACGCGCTCGACCGACGATCCCATCGTCTCCCGGAGCGGGACCTCGATCCGGCTGTTGATCCACTTGCCGTAGAGCACGCCGGAGACGAACACCGTCGGGATCGCGACGACGATCCCGACCAGCATTGTGTATCCGAGGTCGACGCCGAGTTCGAGGGCGACCGCGAGCGGGCCGGGCGTCGGCGGGACGAAGCCGTGGGCGGTGACGCCGGCCGCGCCGACGATGGTGATGAACAGCGCGTAGTCTCTGCCGGTCCGGGCGCGCATCGACCGGGCGAGGGGCGCAAGTAGAAAGAAGACGTTGTCGAAGAAGACCGGAATCGCGAGGACGCCGCTTGCGCCACCGAGCGAGAGGTAGGATCGTTCCTCGGAGGTAAACGACTGGAACCAGCGGACGATCCGTTCGGCGGCGCCGCTTTCCATCATCGTCTTCCCGATGACGGCGGCCATCAGGATCGGGATCCCGACGCCGGTCATCGTCTCGCCGAACCCCGCCGCCGTCTCGGCGGGGACCTCGTTCAGCGGGACTTCGGCGGTCGCGGCGCCGACGACCAGCGTCGCGATCACCAGTCCGATGAACGCCGGGATACGAAGCCAGACCAACAGGGCGACGACCGCGACGAGTCCGATACCGAACACGATCACCGGGTTCTCGAACATGGCTCGACCAACCCATCGCCGCTTCAAATACCCTTGTATTCATCGTTACCGATTAATGGTCTTTCGAACGGAAACGTGGATAAAAACGTCCGTTCGAGCCGTCACCGATCCGTGACGGTGAGAACCGGACAGTCCGAATCCGAGCAGCACCGACCGCGTGACGCTCCCGAACAGTGGCCTGCTCACTCCTCGAGCAACCCCTTCAGCCGATCGAGTTCCGTCAGTGCTTCGACGGGCGTGAGGTGAGCGAGGTCCAGCGCGCGGAGTTCGGCCGCGACGTCGTCCGGGAGGTCCGACGAATCCGGCGTGGATCGCGAACCGGAAGGTCGCTCGCCGCCATCGGCGGTCGCCGTGGCGGTCGTTGCCGACCGTCTCTCGCCGGTGGGGTGTGCATCGGTTCCGGCGTCGTTCTCGCCCGATCCGCGTTCGGCCGCGGTCGCGACCAGTTCCCGGGAGCGCTCGACGACGTCCTCGGGGACGCCCGCGGCGGCCGCGACCTCGATTCCGTACGATCCCTCGGCGGCACCGGGTTCGATCTCGTGGGAGAAGACGACCTCGCCGTCGTCCTCGCCGGCCTCGAAGTGGAGTCGCTTGGCACCCTCTAACGCCGCCGCGAGTTCGGTCAGCGGGTGGTGGTGGGTCGCAAAGAGGGTCAGTACCTCCTCGGCGTGGAGGCGCTCGACGATCGCCCGCGCAATGGCGAGCCCGTCGGCCGTGGAGGTGCCCCGTCCGACCTCGTCCAGGAGGACCAGCGACCGGCCGTCCGCCTCCTGGAGGATCGTCGCCAACTCCTCCATCTCGACCATGAACGTCGAGCGCCCGCCCGCGATGTCGTCGCTCGCCCCGACCCGGGTAAAGATCCGCTCGAGGGGCGCCAGCCGGGCGCTGCGAGCGGGGACGAAACTCCCCATCTGGGCGAGGACGGCGATGCAGGCGACCTGGCGCATGTACGTCGACTTCCCGGACATGTTCGGGCCGGTGATGACCGCGAGCCGGCGTTCCTCGTCGAGGCGGGCGCCGTTGGGGACGAACGATTCCCGGGTGCGCTCGACGACGGGGTGGCGCCCGCCCTCGATCTCGATCACGGGATCGTCCGCAACGACCTCGGGCCGACAGTAGTCGTACCGGGCGGCGACGGTCGCCAGAGAGACGAGCGCGTCGACGGTCGCCAGTGCGTCGGCGAGGTCCTGGACGCGCTCGACCTCCTCTGCGACCTCCCGGCGAATTTCACGGAAGAGTTCGTACTCCCGGTCGTCGGCCCGCCCCTCCGCGCGAACGATCTCGCCCTCGCGCTCGCGGAGTTCGGGCGTGACGAACCGTTCCGAATTCTTCAGCGTCTGGCGGCGCTCGTAGTCCTCGGGCACCGAGTCGAGGTTCGGGTTCGTCACCTCGATGTAGTAGCCGTGGACGGAGCTGTGATCGACCTTCAGCGAGTCGATACCGGTCCGCTCGCGTTCGCGCTCGGCCAGATCGTCGATCCACACTTTTCCCTCGCGCGCGGTCGCCCGCAGATCGTCGAGATGCTCGTCGTAGCCCTCGGCGACGACGCCGCCCTCGGTGATCTCGACGGGCGGCTCCGCGGCGATCGCGCTCTCGATCAGCTTCCGGACGTCCGCCAGGGGGTCGAGGGCGGCGTGCAGTCCCCGAAGACGGTCGCAGTCGGCGTCGGCCAGCGACTCTCGGATCTCGGGCACCGCCTCCAAGGTCGTCCGCAGCGACTGGAGGTCCCGCGCGTCGGCCCGTCCCCGCGAGATCCGTCCGATCAGGCGTTCGAGATCGTAGATCGCCGCGAGGTCCTCGTGGAGCCGTTCGCGAGCCCTGACGCCGCCGGCGAGTTCGGAGACCGCATCCAGTCGTGACTCGATCCGGTCGGGTTCCAGCAGGGGTCGGCGCAGCCAGTCCCTCAATTTGCGGCCGCCCAGCGCGCTCGCGGTCTCGTCGATCACCCCGATCAGGGTCGCGTCCTCGCGGCCGTGGACCGCGCGCGGCTCGAACAGCTCGAGGCTTCGGAGGGCGACGGCATCGAGAAGGAGGTACTCCCGAGGGTCGTAGCGGGTGACGTGGGTGATGTACTCGAGTCGGGTCCCCTCCTCCGGGTCGTCGGGCGAGCCGTCGCCCTCTCCATCGGATGCACCCTCGTCTACACCCCCGCGGGCGTACTCGGCGTACGAGAGGAGGGCCCCGCAGGCCCGGATCTCGGCGTCGCCCCCGAGAACCCGGTTGGGGTCGCCGAAATATGCCTCGACCCGTTCTCCGGCCCGCTCGCGGTCGAACGCGCGACTCTCGTAGGAGGTCATCATGCAGTCGCGGTCGGCGGGAAGGAGCTCCGGCGAGATGTCGGGGCCGACGACGGCCTCGGCGGGGGCAAAGCGGCTGATCTCGTCGGCGATCGCCGCCTCGGAGCTCGAGCCGGTCGTCAGGAAGTCGCCCGTCGAGACGTCGAGGAAGGCGACCGCGAGGCGCTCGCCAGAGCGCGCGAGCGCGGCCACGAAGGTGTTGTCCTCGCCGGCGAGCAGTTCGTCCTCGGTGAGCGTCCCGGGGGTGACGACGCGAGTGACCGCGCGCTCGACGACCCCCGGGCTCTCGCCGGGTTCTTCGACCTGGTCGGCGACCGCCACCCGATATCCGGCCTCGAGGAGGGTCTCGATGTAACTCTCGGCGTTGTCGATCGGAATGCCGGCCATCGGGTACTCGCCGGTCGAGTCCTCGCGGCTCGTGAGCGCGATCTCGAGTATGCGGGCACAGCGTTCGGCGGCCTCACAGAACGCCTCGTAGAAGTCCCCGACCTGGAAGAGCACGAGCGCGTCGTCGTAGCGCCGACAGAGCGCCTCGTATTGGGCCATCATCGGCGTCAGCTCGTCGCGTTTCTCGGCCATGGCGTCGGGTGGGCCACACGCCGGATCCATACCGCTGGTCGAGACGCCGACGGCCAAAAGGACTGCCGGTTCCCCTTATTCGAAGGCGGCGGTGTCCCCGCGGCGGTAGCGATCGAGCCGGCGGTAGCCCTGGATGACGCCGTCCTCGTCGAGTTCGATCTCGTAGCGGCCGATGACGTCCTGGGTGTCGGGCACCGCCCGGCGCTCGACGACCTCGACGATCGCGCGCCACCCCTCCTGGGTCGCGGTGACCTCGGTGACGCCGTCGAACGGGCGTCCGATGAGTTCGCCCGCGGTCGCCTGGACGGTCTCCCGTATCGCGAGGACGCCCTCAATCCGGTCGTCGTCGGCGTCGACCTCGCCGGCCTCCTCGGGATCGACGCCGACGTCCTCGGGCTCGGTGAGCTCTTCGTCTTCGTTCCGGTTCTCCGACTCGTCGCTCTCGGTCTCTGAGTCGCTCACTGTTGGATCACTCTCGTCGTGTTGGTGACAGAACCCGTCCTCGCCCGCCGGACGCGAGCACCGCTCGCCGCCGACGGTTCGTGCCTTGCACTGCGCGTCCGATGCGGTGTCGGCTTCGGCCATGAGTGGGGTGTTCGGGTCCCTGTGTGGTAGGTGTGTCGCCGTCTCTCGACTGCTCGGCCCCGCAGACCTACGCGATCGCGGACTCGATCCGGTCGCGGAGTCCGCGCAGGTCGTCCTCGCCGGCGACCTTCGGCGCCAGCACGTCCGCGAGCACGTCGGCGAGCGTGGCGTCGTCCGCGTCGTCGCTGCCGAACACGACCAGCCCCCTCGCGGCCGTGATCGCGGCTCGGGTGCCGACGACGACGTCGCCGTCGAGTTCCTCCCGTACTGCTCTGGTCGCCTCGACGACCCGCTCGATCCGCTCCTCGTCGAGATCGGTGTGGGCGGCGACGATCTCGCGTTCGGTCTCCTCGTCGTAGAAGCCGACATGGACGCCGACGGTGCGATCGAGGAGGGCGTCCTGGGGGCGGTGGACGCCGGCGTACTCGATCGTGTTCGAGGTCAGGACCGCGCGGAACTCGGGGTGGACGTCGATCGTTCGCTCCGAGCCACGTTTGCCGGGCCGTTCGAGGATTCCCTCCTCGAACGCCGATAGCAGGACGTTGTGGGCGGCGGGCGGGCTCCGGGAGAACTCGTTGTAGACGAGCGTCGCGCCCTCGCGGGCGGCGACCGACAGCGGGTTGTCGACCCACCGCTCCCGGACGATCTCAGTGTGTTTGCGGACGCCGCTGACGTACTGATCGTCCTCCTCGTAGCGCTCGGCGCCCGCGTGGGCGCCGACGAGCGCGGCGGTGTCGACGGCCTCGTCGCCGTTGATCCAGACGACCGGCCGGCCCCGGTCGGCGGCGGCCGCGAGCGCGAGGGCGGTCTTGCCGGCGCCGGTCGGACCGATCAGGTGGACCGGCTGGTCGGCGGCCATCCAGCCGGTGATCCGGTCGGACAGCGCTTCGATCTCGTCGGTCCGAACGAAGGGATCGGGGGCGGCTTCCTCTGGGCTCATCAGCCCGTCGGCGTCGCCGGCGTCCCCGCTTCCGGCGCTGCTGGCCGATCCGGACGCATCGGCGGCCCCGTTCGATCGCAGGCGCTTTTTCGCCCACCGTCGCTCCTTTTGCTCGCGGTCGGTCGCGATCTTCCGGCCCCGGACCTTGCGCTCTCTCGATCCGTCGGCCATCGAGTTATTCGGAGGCCGACTGCGGCGAGGACTCGGGTCGCGTCTCGACGTCGAGTTCCTCTAAGTCCTCCAAGTCGCCCTCGGAGGTCGCCTGTTCGATCTTGGATATCTCCTCGGCGTAGTGGAGGAAGGTGTCGACGCTCGCGACGACCACGCGGGCCTCGACGGTCAGCAGTTCGATCCCGACGACGGACACTCGCGCCCAGACGTCGATGACGACGCCCTTGTCGAGGATACGGTCGAGAACTTCCGCGAGGCTCGAGGAATCCGGCCGGCTACGTTGTGGTTGTGCCATAGTCGCGTCCTCACTTCGCGGACGGATCAGTATGACGGTTCAGTCTGCCAGTGCAAGCACCATCATAAGGACTGGCCGACGCGACGGGACGTCCATGATGGGGAGCCGATCGCTCGCCGGTAGCCGTCCCGCCTCCGTCCGTTTCCGGCGTCGGTTCCGCCCGGGACCGACCGGGCGCCGACGCAGGCGGCCCCGGAAACCGATCAGTAGGGCATCAAATCCGGCAACTTATCCCTGCGTGAGCGGAAGGACGAGCATGAATCGCGACCGGACCGACGGTGGCCACGACGGTCACGGGAGCCGAGCGGAGCCCGGGGTGACCCGCCGGTGACGAACCGCTACGTCTACGGCGTCGTCGAGGCCGGCGACGGGGTCGACCGCGAGATCGACGCGGTCGGCGGCGCCGACCGGATCTACACGATCGAGCACAGCCGGCTGGGCGCGGTCGTCTCCGACATCGACACGACCGAGCCCGAACGGACCGACGAGGACGCCCGCCGCCACGACGATATCCTCCGGGAGCTGATGGACGGCGGCGAGCGCACGATCGTTCCGATGCAGTTCGGGATGGTGTTCGACAACGACCGCGCGTTGAAGAACGTCCTTCGAGGCGGGCGCCCCGCCTTCCGGCGGGCGCTTTCCGACGTCGAGGGCCGCGTCGAACTCGGGCTCAAGCTCGTCCGCGAGGAGGGGGCGGAGGTCGACGACGACGCGGTGAGAGGAGCCGTCGACGACGAACTCGAGGAACTGGCCGCCGACAGCGTCGAGGAGGGACTGTTCAGCGACCGGCTCGTCTTGAACCGGTCGTATCTCGTCGACCGGGAGAACCGCGAGGCGTTCGACGAAGCCATCGGCCGGCTCGAAGCGGAGTTCGAGGAGGGCGGCGACCTGCTCGTCCAGTATACGGGTCCGTTCGCCCCCTACAGCTTCGTCGACGTCCACATCGGGGCCCAGTGACCATGTTCATCGTAGACGACCTCCTCGTTCGGCCGTTCGTCGGGATCGTGGACACGCTCCACACCCTCGCACTGAACGAGCTGTACGACGTCGAGGCCATCGAGGACGAACTCAAGGAAAACCAGTTGCTGTACGAACTCGGCGAGCGCCCCGAGTCCGAGTACGAAGAGACCAGAGAGCGACTCGAGGCCGAACTCGAACTCGCCCGCGAGGTCCACGAGGACCTCGCGAGCGGGCGCGTGGAGGTGAAGACCTGATCATGACCGACCGACCACCGAACGACGGAGACCGGAGCGACGACCGGCGAGAGAGCGCCCGCGGAGGGTCGTGGATCTCGACGCTCATCGACGCCCTAGAACGCCTGGAGAACCGGTCGGGCCGGTCCGGGCTCGACTACGACGTCTCGATCCGGTCGGGTCTCGAGGGCCTGGGCGGCGATACGGGACTGTCCGAGCGCGCCGGGCGGCCCTCGCGCGCCGGGCGGCCCTCGGGGCCGCCCGGCTCGCGCGGGGGAGACGGAGGCGGCCGCGTTCGGCGCCGTTCGGACGACCACCACGTCTCGACGCGGACCTACGACGACGAGGTGATCGTCACCGCCGACATCTCGGGGGCCGATCCCGACGACGTCACCGTCGGCTTCGACGACTCGACGCTCGTCGTCGGCGTCGCCGGCCGGGAGCTAGAACGCGTCCACGTCCCCTGGCCCGACTCGGCCGCCGACGCCGTCGTCCGGAACGGCATGCTCACCGTCACCGTCGAACCCGACGACGAGGACGGCGAGGGGGGCGAGACACGATGAGCGATCGGTTCGAGGAGCTCCTCGAAGCCGCCGAGGACGCGATCGACGACCTCGACGAGATGGATCTCGAACTCGAGGGGAGCGACCCCGACGACCGAACTCTCTTCGAGGAGCTGACCCACGACCAGGTCGAGTCGCTAGTCGGTAATCTCGAGGCCCTCTCGGAACTCGTCGAGGAGGCGATCGACCTCCTGGAGGCGATCGAGTTCTCGGAGCTCCCCGAGGCGATCGACCGCGAGACGGCCCTCGAGGCGATCGACACGGGCGAGATCCCCGACGCGATCGCCGACGGCGAGAGCGACGACGTCGTCCGGATCGGGCGGCTGGCCCGTGCGATCAACGTCACGGAGCTGTGGGACGCGGTCGACATCTACGACCTCCTCGAGTCCGCCCGCGAACTCGACGACGAACTCGAGGAGGTAGAGGAGGAAAGCGAGGAGGGAAGCCTTCTGGACGAGGCGGCGGAGTCGATGATCGACGAGGAGGGTGGAGACGGGGAGGGGTGGACCGACGACCTCGGCGACCTGGGCGACGAGTTCGGGGAGGAGTTCGCCGAGGAGGTCGGCTCGATCGACTTCAGCGACGGCGACTCCTTCGGGATGGACGCTGAGGAGACCGAGGCCTACCAGGCGATGATCCAGCAGGCCGCGATGGCGGGGATCGACGAGTTCCGCGAGGCGCTGATCGCGACCCACGGCGAGTTCCAGTCTCTCTACGAGTTCAACAGAGAGAAGATGCGCCGGACCGACCGAAGCTCCTCCTCGCGGAACCCGACGGCGGCCTCGACGATGCCCGTAGAGCGGGGCGACCTGCCTTCCGTCGCCCGGACCTCGACCGTGCCCCGGAAGGTCCGTCACTCGAACGGTCCCACCCGAAAGCGGATCTACGGACGGCGGTTCGAGGCGGAGCTAGAGCGCCAGCGCGCCCAGCGGGGTGACGATGGTCGATAGCGTCCAGCCGAGCAGACAGCAGGCCGACCTCGCGGAGGTCGTCGAGATGCTGCTGGACAAGGGCGTCGTGATCAACGCCGACATCGCCGTCTCGGTCGGCGACACCCAGCTCCTGGGGATCCAGCTCCGGGCGGCGCTGGCCTCCTTCGAGACCGCCGCGGAGTACGGCCTCGAGTTCCCCGAAGGGACCGACATGGAACGAGTCGCGGCGGCCGTCGGCGACCCCTCGATCGCCGAGGAGGAGGCGACGGCACCGATCGACGCGACCCGCGGGGTGAACGTGAGCGAGGAGAGCGAGGCGAACGATCGCAGCACCGACAGCCGGAGCGCGCGCCCCGATCCCGAGACGCCGACGGGGGGGGACGTCGACGTCTTCGACGGCGGACCGCTCGATACGGACGACGGGTCCGAAAGCGAGGACGGGTCCGAAAACGACGACGGCGGTGCGGACGAGAGAGCGGAGGCGGAGGCCGAACCCGGCGGCGACGGCGGTGGAGGTGGGGAATGACCACGATCGACGTCGAGGGCGGGGAGGCAAGCGACGGCGTCATGACGCTGGTCGTGACGGTCGTCGAACTGCTCGTCGACGCCTTGGAGCGGGAGGCGATCCGCCGGATGGAGTCGGGGACGCTCTCCGACGAGGAGGTCGAACGGCTGGGCCAACAGCTCGCGGCGATCGAAGCCGAGATCGAGCAGTTGAAAGACGATCAGGGGATCGAGGAGGGCGTTTCCGACCTCCGGGGGGATCTCGACGGGATCGTCTCGGACGCGATCGAACGCCTCGGAAGCGAGACCTCGCCCCACGAGCCCGGCTACTCCGTGTTCGGGGGTGAAGGGGAGTGACGGGGGACGGGCCGCTCGATCCGGGCGTGGCCGCCGGCGACGTCGATGCTGCCGACGCGGAGGACGGCGAGGGGCCCCCCGAGATCGACGAGGGACGATACCTCTACTGTGTGGTTTCGGTCGACGAGGGGAGCCCGGTCGAGGCCTTTGAGGCGACGGGCGTCTCCGACGAACCCGTATCGGTCGTGACGAACGGCGGGATCGCCGCGGTGGTCCACTCCTGCGAGGAGGTCTACGACTCGGCGGACCTCGGGCGCGTGCGGCGGTGGCTCGTCCGCCACCAGTCGGTCGTCGACGACGCCGGGGAGGCCTTCGGCACGCCGATTCCCTTCCAGTTCGACACCATCCTCCGGGGTGACGACGAAGCCGTCGAGGAGTGGCTCGCCGCGGAGGGCGACCGGCTTCGGGAGTTGCTGGCGTCGCTCGCCGGCCACTGGGAGTACCGGGTCGAGGTCGTCGAACGGGACCCGCCGTCCGCGGATCGGCTAGAAGAAACGGACGAGGAGCTCGCCGACCTCCGCGAGCGCATCGACGGGAGCGGGGAGGGAACGGGGTTTCTCGTGGAGAAGCAGTACGAGAAACGCGTCGAGACGCTGCGGGAGCACCGCCGGGCGGAGCTCACGGCGGATCTCGCCGACCGCCTCGCCGAGCACACACGCGAGGTCCACGAGCTCGACCGGTCGCCGGCCGCGGATCTCGCCGGAGGCAGTGGGAGAGAGCGGGAGGGAGAGACGATCTGCCGGCTGACGCTGCTCGTCGCCGAGGAGCGCGAGGAGGCGGTCGGTGCCGCGCTCGATCCCGTCGCCGATCGGGAGGGGATCGAGGTCCGATTTACGGGGCCGTGGCCGCCGTACACGTTCGTTCCGGAGCTTGGCGGGGGTGAAGAGTGAAACCCAGCAAGGACGAGGACGCCCTCGTGGACCTCCTCGACGTCGTCCTCCGCGACGGCGCGATCCTGCGGGCGGACGTGATCGTCACGGTCGCGGACGTCCCGCTCGTGGGGATCAAGCTTAGTGCGGCGATCGCGGGGATGGAGACGATGACCGAGTACGGCCTCTTTTCGGAGTGGGACGCCCGCCGGCGGGCGGCGGCGGTCGATCGCCGGCAGTACGACGACGGCGAGCACGGGCCCCTCGACGTCGGCGACGAAAGCGAAAACGGCGAGTGAAAAATCAGGCGTGCTCGGGCTTTCGCCGGGTCAGTGTGACCCCGCCCGCGACCGTCGCACTCGCGTCGGGATCGACCTCGTTGTCGGTTCCGGTGTAGGTGTAGCTCCCGGTGGCCCCACAGAGGGTACACTCGTAGCGTTCGTCGATCTCGCGGAGCAGTTCGTCCGCCTCGAAGTAGACGCGGCTCCGGGTGATCTGGAGGAACTGGGCGGTCTCGCAGTTCGCGCATTCGATCATGGCAGTGCACACCCGGTATCGGATCGTAGTTATCCGGGCTGTAACCCGGGCGGTCGCGATCCCATCCTCCGATTACCCCGGATATACACCGTATTACCCCGGAGAATGCGATCGTTTACCCGCGAAACCGGGCGATGCCGACCGCCTTTCCGGCGGGCTCGACCGCCACCCTCGGCTCTTTTAGGCTCCGGCGGCGAGTGACGGGCATGGCGATCACCCTGTACCAACTCGAGGGCTGTCCGTACTGCGAGAAGGTCGCCGACCGACTCGACGAGATCGGAATCGGGTACGAGACGGTCTGGACCGACGCCCTGCACGCCGATCGCAACGAGGTCAAGCGGGTCTCGGGACAGCGGGGGGTCCCCGTCCTGGTCGACGAGGATCGGGGCGTGACGATGTCCGAATCCGATAACATCCTCGAGTACGTCGAGCGGACGCTGGCGTAGGGGCGGACAGCGGGCTGCCGGCGGGGGAGAGGGGCCGTATGCGGGCCCTGCGATCGCGGCCCGGGCTACAGTCTCCGCATAACGAAGGTCGTCTCGACCGTCCGGTCGGCCGCGGGGAGGAGATCCCCGCCGGAGTCGCTCGCCGACGCCGGCCCCGCGGTCGTCGGTTCCCCGACCGGCTCATGTCTCTCTCCGGGCGGCGTCCCCACCGCCCGGCCCCACCGCCACCCGGCCCCCGTCGCCGTGGGGTCGCCGGGCCTCCGTTTTCGGCCGCCGGTCACAGTCTTCAAGACGGTTCCTCCGAACCATCGGGCATGCGACTCGAGGAGTACTGGGGCGTCGGGCCGAAGACCCGCGAGCGGCTGGTCTCCGAACTCGGCGCCGAACGGGCGGTACGGGCGATCGAGCGCGGGGACGTCCGGGCGCTGTCCGACGCTGGGCTGGCCCGCGGGCGGGCGACGCGGATCCTCCGGCGGGCCACCGGCGGCGAGGGGATGGACACCCTCGCGACGAGCGACGCCCGCCGGGCGTACAAGGAGGTCCTCGACCTCGCGGTCGAGCACGCGGTCACCGGGCGGGCCGCAGACCGGATCCGGGTACTGACGCCGCTGACGACCGTCGAGGCGATGGACGACCGCCTCGATAGCGTGCTCGGGGCCCGCGAGGCCTGGGCAGGGCTCCCCGAGGGAGAGCGCGAGGCGGTCCTCGCGGCCTACGGCCGCTACGACGACCGCGGCGGAAGCGACCGCGCCGCCGTCGAGGCCGCTCTCGCCCTGATCGACGCCGGGGTCGAGGCGGGGCCGTTCGGCGCGATCGCCGACATCGACCGCGAGCGCCTCGCGGCGGCGGCGACCGCGCTCGAGGGCCTGGAGGACGAGGGGGTCCGGGAGGGCGCCGACGAGGAACTCGACCGGCTCCGGACGGGCCTGGGCGCCGTCGAGGACATGGACGCCGACGCGCTCTCCCTGATCGAGGAGCTCCAGTCCGCGGGCGTGGCGGACGTCGAGGGCTTTCGGGACGCGTTCGAGGAGCGGCTTCGCTCGGAGGCCGACGTCACGATCGACCGGGTCCGGGCAGCGATGCCGACGGACGCGACCGACGCGACCGACTTCGTCGGGAGCACGTTGCGGGAACTCCGCTCGGAGCTCCGGGAGGCCGCCGACGACCGCGAGCGGGCGGTCCGGGCCGACCTCGAGGAGACCCTCGAGGAGACGAAAGCGGAGGTCGAGGTCGCGATCGAGGCGGTAGACGAGATCGCCTTCCACCTCTCGCTGGCCCGGTTCGCCGAGGCCTACGACTGCACCCGCCCGGCGTTCCGGGAGGGAAGGGAGGCCTCGCTCGCGGTCGTCGGGGCGCGCAACCTCGCGCTCGCCGCGGGCGGGGAGGCGGTCCAGCCGGTCACCTACGCGCTCGGCGACCACGGCGTCGATGAAGTCCCGCCCGGGCGGGTCGCCGTCCTCACCGGCGCGAACAGCGGCGGGAAAACGACGCTGCTCGAGACCTGCTGTCAGGTCGTCCTGCTGGCGACGATGGGGCTGCCGGTGCCCGCCGAGCGCGCGGAGGTGACGCCCGTCGAGTCGCTCGTCTTTCACCGCCGTCACGCCAGCTTCAACGCGGGCGTCCTCGAGTCCACGCTCAAGTCCATCGTCCCGCCCCTGTCGGGAGAGGGCCGAACCCTGATGCTCGTCGACGAGTTCGAGGCGATCACCGAGCCCGGAAGCGCCGCCGACTTGCTCCACGGGCTGGTCCGGCTGACGGTCGGCCGGGAGGCGCTCGGGGTCTTCGTCACCCACCTCGCCGACGACTTGGAGCCCCTTCCCCCCGAAGCACGCGTCGACGGCATCTTCGCGGAGGGGCTCGATCCCGACCTCGATCTGGTAGTCGACTATCAGCCCCGCTTCGACACCGTCGGGCGTTCGACCCCGGAGTTCATCGTCTCGCGGCTGGTGGCAAACGCGGGCGATCGAAGCGAGCGTGCGGGTTTCGAGACCCTCGCCGAAGCGGTCGGCAACGAGGTCGTCCAGCGGACGCTGGCCGACGCCCGCTGGGAGGCGTAGGGAGCGGCAGCCCGCCGAATCGGCCACTTCACAGCTACTCTCTTCCGAGCGCCGACTCGTGCCCGTCCGGAGCCGGTTCATCGGCCCCGGCGTTCGAAACCCAGGACGCCACAGCCGACG
This sequence comes from Saliphagus infecundisoli, assembly GCF_020177375.1. Lineage (GTDB taxonomy): Archaea > Halobacteriota > Halobacteria > Halobacteriales > Natrialbaceae > Saliphagus > Saliphagus infecundisoli. Next base: position 631,660 of record NZ_JAIWHV010000001.1, read on the forward strand.
GCGACCGACGCGATCGCGTACGTCACGACCGGCGTATCACATCGGTTCACGCCTCCGTCCGGCGAGTAGACCATCGATAGCCCGGCATAGCTGTAATACTCGAACCCGCCCGGCGGATCGCCTCTGTATCCAACGTCGGTACAGTACGTCGACGGTAACTCCGGGAACGTGAGCGCGATGACTGCAGTCAGAACGCCCCCGATCAGGAGGAAAACCGCCCCGAGCGCCGCCATTCGGCTCCGCATGAATACATCTTATAAATACACCTACATAATGGTACGGGGCCGAGGCTTCGGTTCGTTCCTCACTCCCGGCTCTCTCCAACTCCATCCCGCTACCGGGGGGTGACCTACGGATACGGGTGGAACTCGCGGTCGAGTCGGGGCTCGAACCCGAGGCTCTCGGGGACCGTCCCGGCGCGCTCGCCGAAGAAGGGCTCGCCCGTGAACAGCGGCTGGGCGCCCGGCACGACGACGCGAACCGCCTCGAACCCCAGGTCGGCGACGTCCGGCGTCGTGATCCGGGCCGCGTAGGGCGTCAGTCCGCTCGCCTCGACGCGGGAGACGACGGCGTCGAGGGCCTCGCTCCCCTCGGGAACCGGATCGGGGCCGACAGAGTCGGCGGGAACGCGCCCCTCACAGTCGAGGAACTCCCGGACCCGCTCGGGGAAGTCGGCGTACTCGCCGATCGCGCCGGAGGCCGCGTCGCTTCCCTCCTCGCCCATCGACCGAAGCTCCATCCAGTTCTGGATTGCCTCCTCCAGGGCGCCTCTGGCGGCCGCGTTCGCGTCGAGGCCCGCCGCCGAGCCGATCGCGAAGCGGGGCCACTCGCCCTCCCGCGAGACCGCACAGGCGACGACCGGGACGTCGACGTCCTGGGTCACCAGAAGCGGCGTCACCGACAGGCCCTCGCCGCGGGCGCGGCCCGCGAGCGCCTCGAATCCCTCGTCGTCGACGGCGAGCTCGAGGGGCTCGTACGTCGAGTACCACGAGAGCATCGCCGCGTCGCGCTCGATGGTCTCGGTCAGCCCGGCGAGCAGGGCACCGACCGTCGAGGAACCCAGCCCGAGCCCGGTCGTGATCGCGGGCACCAGCCGCTTTCCGGGCTGGGGGAACTGGACGGCCGCCGCGGGCAGGTACGCCGACTCGCCCGTCGATAGCTCCTCGCCTGCGACCCAGCGCCGCTCGGCGTCGGGGTCGATCTCCGGGGCGGAGTCGGGTCTGACGAGGTCCGTCGGCGAGACCGCCCGCCCGAGATCGGCGGGCGGCGCGTGGTGGAAGTCCGTCTCGCGGTAGACTCCGGCACAGTAGCGCTCGAGAGCCTCGCCGACGGCCTTCATCATCGCCGGGTTCCAGTCCTCGGCGACCCCCGCCGCGTTGGTGGGGGCCGCGGCGTCGCTGAAGGCGGTCGTGTCCGCGATCGTCGCTAGGTAGTACGGCGCCGGGAACGACTCGACCTCGCCGATCGTCGAAACGATCCCGACCCGGTCGTCGATCGCCGCCTCGGCGCGGGAGACCGCGGCCTCGACTCCCAGCGAGTCGTCGTCCCGCCCGAGGTCGCGCTCGCGCTCGCGACCACACTCACAGCCGGGAACCGGGAGGAGCCGGCGTCTGGCGTGGGGGAGTTCGACCACCTGGCCCATGATCGAACGGTCGTCGTCCTCCAGCAGGGAGACGAACTCCCGGCCGGCGACCGCGCCCGCCAGGCGGGCGACGTGGCGGGGGACCTCCGGCGTCTCAGCCCCCTCCGGTGCGTCCGCGCTCGTCTCCCCGTCTTCCTCTCCGCCGGGATCGCCACTCGTCGATTCGACCCGCGTTCGCAGGCAGTCATAACAGCCGGGCTCGATCCCCGGAAAGCCCGCGACCGCGGCGTCGACGCCCCCGCTCCCGCCGACGCCGCCGACTTCGACGGCGATCCAGGGCGTCCCGCCCGCCATGGCGGCCTCGTTCGCCCGCTCGAGCGTCCCGCTTCCGGAGCGGGCGGCGACGACCGCGAGGTCGGCCTCCGCGACGCCCGCGGGGTCGCCCTCCCGGACCCGGACCTCGACGTCCTCCAGGGCGGCGACGACGGCCTCCCGAACGGGGTCACCGCCGACGATGTGTACGTCCATACGAGCCGCTTGACCCCCACTGGGAAAAGCGACCCGCTCGCGGATGAGCGATTAGCCGCTGGCCTCCTCGTGGTCCTCGCCGGATTCCGCCTCGAGTTCCTCCAGCACCTCGCGGGCGTTCTCGACGGCGGCTTCCTTGGTCGCCGGGTAGGCCTCGACCTTCGCGCGGACGGTGATCCCCTCGCCTATGACGACCTCCCCCTGGAAGGCCGCCTGCTTGTCCACTCTGAAGAAGAGTTCCGTGTTCTCGGTCACCCGCTCGTCGAGTTCGGAGACCAGCCGGTCTCCCTCCTCGATCGCCGCGAGACGCGCGAGGACGGTCCGGATCCCGTCGGCGTTCTCGACGCGCGCCGAGAGGACGAGGATGCGGTCGCCGTAGTGGCCCTCGCTCTCGGCGCGCTCGATTTCGAACCCGTCGGGGAGGAGGGTCCGAAGCGCCGACTCGACGCGCTTTTCGTCCTCGGTGGCGTAGCAAAACGTCCGCAAGTCGACGTAGTGAAGCGGGATATGTGGCATCTCGGACAGTGCAGCGGGATCGCGGGACCTTACTCCTCGGCGTCGACGTCGTCCCCGTCGTCGTCTTCCTCGGCGGCCTCCAGGGCGTCCTCGGGGACGCCGGTCTCCTGGCCCTCCTCGAAGCTCACGGTGTAGGTGGTGTCGCCGAACATCGACTCCATCGTCTGGGTGACGGTCCCGGTCTCGCCGTCGAACTCGCTGTGTTTGTCCGACAGGACGACCCGGTCGTCTTCCTCGAAGCTCATACCCCTCCGTTCCCCGCCGTCGGGTAAAAGTGGACTGATTCGGCGGCTACTCCTCGTCCTCCTCGGCTTCGTCGGCTTGATCGGCTTCGTCGGCTTCGTCGTCCTCGCCACTTCTGTCGGCCTCGTCCTCGTCCGTTTCCTCGTCGTCCTCCCCGACCATCGAGACGCCGCTCGTGGGGGGCTCGTCGGGGACGGTCGTTTTGTCCTCCTCGGGAACGGCGTCCTCGCCGCTCGGACCCGTCATCTCGGCGGGCTCCGCTGCCGTCTCGACCTCGCCGGCCTCGCCGACGTCGTGGCCCTCGGGCTCGCCGACGCCGCTCGGGGGTATCGTGTTCGCGGCGGCCATGTCGTCGTCGGTCTCGCCGGGCGTCACGTCGTCGGCCTCGATCTCGTCGCCGAGGGTCTCGTCGAGTTCCTCCGAGCGGTCCCCGCGGCCGCCGTCGGTCGCGTACTGGCGCTGGACGAGCCCGATCATGATCCAGCCGGCCCCGAACAGCAGCTTCGCGAACCCCCGGCTCCGGTTCGACCGCATGAGCTGGAGCCCGCGGACCACCGAGATCGCTCCGGCGGCCATCGAGATCGAGCCGTCCCGCCCGTACTCGCCGATCAGCTTCCGGACCGGCTCGGGGATCGCTCCGACGGCTCCTTCGGCAGTCTCGCCATCGGCGGTTCGCGCCATCGTGGGAATCATGGGACTCATCGTGTGTCCACGGGTTACCGGTCCCGGCAGAAAGGCATGTACCCGGCAGGGGCGTGTTCAGCCCTCGAGTTCGTCGAGGAGGGTCTCGGCCGCAGCCGCCGAGGATTCGGGGCCCCGCGCCGTGATCAGGTCGCCATCGACGGTCACGCTCGTCTCGGCGTCGAGTTCCGCGTCCCAGTCGCCGCCGGCGGCCTCGACCTCGTCCTCGACCATGTACGGCAGCTTCCGGCCGTCGTCCATCCGGTCGGCGTCGTCGACCATCCCCTCCTCCCACTCGTTGGGGAAGCCGGTGACCGACCGGCCGTTGACCAGGAAGGCCCCGTGGCGATCCCGGGTAAAGGCGAGCAGGCCGACGGCGTGACAGACGACGAGCGCGAGGCCCGCCTCGTCCTCGACGGCCGCCGCGAGCAGCCCGCGAGCGTGGCGGTCCTGGTTGACGTCCCACTCGGTGCCGTGGCCGCCCGGGAAGACGACGGCGTCGTACTCCTCCGCGCTGGCCTCGGCGACCGGGATCGGGTCGTTGAGCCGCTCGTCGCTCGCGTGGACCTCCTCGACGTGGGCGGCGGTCTCCGCGCCGACCTCGTCGGGATCGATCGACCGTTCGTCGATCACGGGCGGCGAGCCCGACGGCGTCGCGACCGTGATCTCGACGCCCGCATCCGAAAGCGTCTCGAGCGGTTCGACGCATTCCTCTCCCCAGTAGCCTTCCTCGCTGACGACGAACAGGGCTTCTGTCATCACCCGCCGTAGGGGCGTCGGCGCCAAAAGCCCTCGCCGGAGACTGCAGGCTACGCGAGCCCGAGTTCGGCGAAGAACCGGCCGGCGACGCGCTCGCCGGCGAGCGCGAGCAGGCGGTCGTCGTCGACCTCGGCGGCGAACAGCCCCAACGTGATGCGGCCGCCGGCCATGTCGTGGTGGCCGCCGACGGCACCCAGATCGCCGTAGGCCCGCTCGACGGCCTTGCCGACGTGGATCCGGGGGTCGATCGAGCGCGCGGAGAGCCGGATCGTGCTGTCGGTCACGCCGTAGACCAACACCGTATCGACGCCCTCGACGTTGAGCAGGTAGTCGGCGGCCTGGGGGAGCGCGTCGGTTTCGGTGGTCCGGCCCGCGCTCGCGACGAGCGCCGATCCGCGGCGCTCTCGGGAGGCAATCGCCCGGCCGATGGCGTCGATGGTCTCCGGGGTGAACGCGGCGCCGTACAGTCCCTCCAGGACCTCGAGATCGGCTCCGGGGTAGACCGCGAGGGCCGCCTCGTACTCCCGGATCGTCGGCTCGCGGACGAAGTCGAGGCGCTCACGGTGCAGGGCAAAGAGCAGCGCCGACGCGAGCCGGGAGGAGAACGGGATCGAGAGTTCCAGACAGTACTCGACGAGGATCGTCGCCGTCGCGCCGTAGCCCGTCCGGACGTCCGAAAACGCCGCCTCCCTCTCGGTACCGGGGTGGTGGTCGACGACGATGGTCGGCTCGAGGTCGGCGCCGACCCGCGAGGCCGGTCCCGCGTGATCGACGAAGGCGACCGAGTCGTACTCGCCGAAGTCGACGTCGTTGACCTTCCGGACGCCGATCTCCAGCACCTGGACGAACGCGCGGTTCTGCTGGTGGGAGATCTCGCCGCCGTAGACGATGACGGTCCGCTCGACGCCCTCGCGTTCCGCGATGGTCTCGAGAGCGAGCGCGCTCGCGAGACAGTCCGGATCGGGGTTGTCGTGGGCGACGACCGCGAGCGAGTCGATTTCCTGAAGGGTCGCCGCGAGCTCCGCCGCGCGGGACATGCCACGGAGTACGCGGTCCGAGGGTTTGAACCCGCCGCCCCCGCCCGTCCCGAGATCGGTGGCGGGGACGCCTCAGCGCCCAGTCAGCGCCTCGCTGGCCGGCGCGAAGGGTATCTCGGTGCCCAATCCCTCCTCGCGGGCACGTTCGTAGAGCATGGCGCCCGCGGCGACCGTCTCGATCCCGGTCCCGCCGCTGTCGAACACCGTCAACCCCTCGTCGTCCGTCCGGCCGGGCGCCTCGCCCGCGACGACGTCGCCGAGTTCGGCGTGGACGTCCGCTTCGTTTACGGCGCCGGCCTCCATCGCCGCGATGAACGAACCCGCGTCCTCGGTCACGCGCTTGCGGAGGTCGGGGACGTACGTCGCCCGCGCGATCGTGTCGGCGTCGAGTTCGCGTTTGTCGGGATGGTACTGACCCATCGCGGTCACGTGGGCGCCGGCCGCGAGGTCCGCGCTTTCGACGACCGGCTCGCTCGCCGTCGTCGCCGTGATCACGATATCGGCGCCCTCCGTGGCGGCCGCCGCCGACTCGACCGCCCGCACGTCCGCCGAAAGCGAGTCGTCGAACTCGCTCGCGAACGCCTCGCGGTTCTCGACCGTCGGCGAGAACACCCGAACCGTCTCGAGATCGCGGACGGTCGCCGTCGCCCGGAGCTGGCCCCGCGCCTGGGCGCCGGAGCCGATCACTGCGACCGTCCGGGCGTCCTCGCGGGCGAGGGCGTCGACGCCGACGGCGCCCGCCGCGCCGGTCTTGTAGGGATTCATGCTCGCACCGTCGAGGAGGGCGAGGGGCTCGCCGCTGTCGGCGTCGAAGATGGGGGTCACGAACCAGGCGTCCTCGCTCCCGAAGCCGGCGGCGTAGATGTAGCCGCCCATCGCGCCCGTCTCCGGGAGGAGGGCGCCGTAGCTCGTCAACATTCCCGCGGGCTCCTCGCGCATAAACCGTTCGCGGGGTTCGGCGGGCGCGCCCTCGCCGCGCTCGCGGTAGCCCCGGCGAACGGCCTCGACGTACTCCGTGGGCGTCGCAAGGCCGGAAACCTCCTCGCTCGTCAGAAACAGCGTCATGGACGGGAATACGGGCGCGAAGAGAAAAAAGAGGCGATCGGCTCAGTCAGCGTTGAGCGGGGACTGGTTGCTTCGGGCGGGTCGGCCGGCCGCGGGCGAGTCCGTGGGTGCGTTGACGAACATCGCGTGGCCGATGAGGCCGATGGCGACGACGGCGCCGACGGGGACGGCGGTCGTCACGGAGGCGCCGACGACGGTCAGTGCGGCCGTGATGCCGAGCAGTGCGAGCGGAATGAGGCCCAAGACGATGTCATAATATCCAGCCATAATCTACTCCATAGTATGGGAAATAGCCATATAAGTGTTCCCCATAATCGGGGAATATTGATTCGGGAAGTGCTGTGGAATCACTGAGAACGGGACCGATAACTTATACGAGTGTTATTTCTCGTGAGAACGGCCGAATCATACGGGATCAGCCACTTCCTGCATTATCTATCAGGAACTCCAATACCCGGAGTTCTCCCTCAAATGTGTGGTTTCGTTCCGAGAAGAGATCCGAACGACCACTCATCATCGAAAAATCCTCTCGACCGGAACTGGTTGTCGATACGAACGGTTTCGAGGAAGGTTTCGGCTACGTCGGTCGCTTCAGCGGCGCGCGGAGACGGCCGCGACCGCCCCGCGCCAGACGACCAGTACGACGAGTCCCAGGCCGGCGATCACGAGGTTGAACGGCCAGGCCGCGCCGCCGTCGAAAGCCGGCGACGACCGCAGTATCAGGCCGACGTTCGCGGCCGCGAGCCAGCCGACCGTGACGAGCCGGATCGCCCGCCCCGGGGACGCGAACGCGTCGGCGGCGTACAGCCCTGCGAGGGCGGCGACCGGGAGCCAGGCGAGCACGAACGGGGCCATCGTCTCCGCGGTCGCGAGCGGGTCGGCGAGCGGATCGGTCCCGTGCTGGATCACGCCGACGATCAGGAGCCCCGCCAACAGGAGGAGGTCGCCGGCCGCCACGAGGGCCGTCCGGTGATCGATCGCGACCAGCCCGGAGCGCGCGCGTGCGGTCTCGCTCATGGCCGGGAGTCGGGACTCCGGGCCTATCGCTCTCCCGGTTCGGTCGTGCCGCGCTTCAAAGGGGTTCGACCAGCGCCTCGAGCGCTTCTCGAGGATCGTCGGCCTTCGCGACGCCGCTTGCGAGCAGGACGCCCTCCGCGCCGAGGTCGGCCGCGGCGAGGACGTCCTCGCCGTCGGTGATCCCCGCCCCACAGAGCACCGACACCTCGCCATCGACGCCCGCCGCGGCCGAGACGGCCTCGGCGACGATATCGGGATCGGCCGTGCTCACGGGGGTCCCGGTGCCGATCAGTTCGGGGGGTTCGACGGCGACCCGGTCGGGACCGAGCGCCGCCGCGGCGCCGATCTGGGCGGGGTTGTTCGCACAGACGACCGTTTCGAGGTCCGCCCGGTCGGCCGCCCGGACGGCGCCGTCGATGTCCGCGAGCCGGCGGCGGCGCTCGGAGTGGTTGATCAGGGTGCCGACCGCGCCCGCGTCGGCGACCGTTTCGGCGAGCGTCCCGCCCGTGTTGCTGCCGTGTGCGATCGGGTCGACGTGTTGGGCCCAGGTCTCGACGCCCGTCTCGGCGACGCGCTCTATATGGGCGGCCTGGGGGGCGACCGCGAGGGTCGCTTCGGTCTCCCGGTCTACGTCGCGGACGGCTTCGGCGACCTCGACCGGGTCACACGGATAGGTCTTCAGGTTGACGAGGACGAACATATCCCAGAGGGTGGCCGGCGGAAGAAATAGGTTTCGACGCTAGTCCTTTCGCTTGACGACGTCCCCCAGCGTGTAGCTGCCCGTCGAGGAGCCCCCGCTCCACTCGGAGTCGCCCCCGGCGCCGCCGTCGGCCGAGAGCCCGATATCGAGGAACCGTTCGAGTTTCGACTGGACCCGGTCGCTCGGCAGGGTGTCGCCGCGCTCGAGTTTGCGGATGAGACTCGCCTTCTCGTTCAACTCGTCGGCGAGATCCGACTGGCTCAGCTCCCGGTCCTCGCGGGCCGAGCGGATCCGCTCGTCGTAGTCAGTGACGAGTTCGTCCATGTCGTCGAACATGTCCGGGGGCGAGCCGCCGCCACCGCCGGCCGAGGCGGTGGTTCCCCCCGTCGAACCGGATCCCGACCCCGAGGCGGAGTCGGAGTCCGTCGAGTACTTGGTCGACGTACTCGACGCGCTCTCGGTACGTACCTCGGTGCCGAAGTCCGTGCAGTCCGAGCAGACGTCCAACTCGGCCCCCTCGATTTTGACGGTCTTGGGAGACGACGTCTCGGCGCCACACATCTCGCACTGAACCATAGCCGATGCTATACCCCGGCGCGGCTTAAAGGATGCGACGACCCGCGTCCGGTGAGGGTCCCGCGGGCGACGACTTCCGGGCCCGTGCACAATCCATATCCCCGACTCCGTCGTTCGACCGATCGTGTACGACCTGTCACACCCAATCGAACCCTCGATGCAAACGTTTCCGGGCGATCCCGACGTCAGCCTCGCCGCGACGCGGGAGTTCGCGATCGACGGCTACCGGGTGCGCGAACTCGGCTGTGGCAGCCACACTGGGACCCACGTCGACGCCCCCGCACACACCGAACGCGACGGGAGGGCCCTCGAGGAGTTCCCCATAGAGCGGTTCGTCCTCGAGACGGTCCGGGTCGACTGCCTCGACCTCTCGGCTCGCGACCCGATCCTGCCCGACCGGGTGCCCGAGAGCGACGTCGACTGCGTCGTCTTCCACACCGGCTGGGACGACCACTGGGAGACCGATCGGTATCTCGACCATCCGTATCTGAGCCCCGAGACCGCCCGGCGGTGTGTCCGGGAGGGGTACGCCGTCGGCACGGACACGTTGAACCCGGACCCGACGCCGTCGCCGAACGCCCGGGAGGCCGAACCCGACGGGGCCCCGGCACACCACGCCCTGCTGGGGGACGACCGGCTGATCTTCGAGAACCTGACCGGCCTCGATCGGGTGCCCGAGCGGTTCGAACTGCGCGCCCACCCGCTCCCGATCGGCGGCGACGGCGCGCCGGTTCGTGCGGTCGGGGTGGTCGATCCGGACGACAAGCCGTCCTAACTGCTCCGCCGTATCGGTCGGCGGATGGCTTCTAGAGGGCCCGCCAGGCGTAGAGAAACCGCTGGACGGCAGTCAGGTGGCCGATGACCGCGAGGAAGACAAGCAGCCAGCCCACGATCGTCAGCCCCGCGACCGCGCCGCCAAGCGGGTAGGCAAGCACGCCGACGACGGCGATGATCGCGAGCCGGTCGGCCCGCCCAACGAGCCCGCCGTAGACCCGCTCGAGCCCGACCGCCTGGGCCTGCGTGCCCAGGTAGGAGGTCATCACGACGCCGGTCACCGCGAGGAAGCCGAGCAGGAACGAGCCGATTCCGGCCGCGAGCCCGCCGATAATGACGATGTCGGCGTAGCGATCGAGGACGTGATCCAGCAGGTCGCCGCCGGCGGAGGCGACCCGCTGACGGCGGGCGAGCGCGCCGTCGATCACGTCGAGCCAGCCGTTGAGGAGGACGAGGAGGGCGCCGACGGCGTACCAGCCCCGTCCCGAGACGCCCCCGAGGGCGAAGGCGACGGCGGCCGCGACCGCCACCGCGAACGCGAGCATGCTCACCCCGTTGGGCGTGAAGCCGGCCCGGTCGAACCCCTCGACGAACGGGTCGATGACTCCCGCGACGTACGGCCGCAGTTGGTCGAGGGTCACGCCAGATACCCCACGAAGTCGACCGTTCCCGCGCTCGGCTCCCGGGTCCCCTGCCGGACCGCATGGATCTCGTCGGCGACCGCGCCGGGCTCCCGATCCGTGGTGTCGATCTCGTACACCGCCTCCCGACCGTGGCGATCGACCGCTTCGGCGAGGATCACGTCCAGGGCCTCGCTCTCCGCGTTCTCCCGGGCCTTGGCCTCGGGCTCGCCGCGCTCGAGTAGCCGGTCCTCGAGATCCTCGGGATCGCATCGCAGGACGGCGACCCGATCCGCCGGAAGGTGGTGGGCGAGGTGGGAGTCGAGGACGCAGTCCTCGCGGTCGGCGAGTCGACTTTCGAGGGCGTCGAGATCGACGATCGCGCTGTCGCGGTCGGTATCGACGCCCGTCGAGATCCCCTCGTTTTCGATCAGTTCGTTGCAGTGGACGACGTCGATCCCGTACTCGCGTTCCAGGAGGTCCGTCGCCGTCGTCTTTCCCGTTCCGGGGGTGCCGGTGACTGCGAGTCTCATCGTTCGGCCTCCGCGGATCGCTCGGCCAACACCGCGTTCAGTTCCTCGATCGCCCGGTCGGTCTCCTCGTCCGTGCCACAGGTGATCCGGATGCACTCGGGGAGTCCGAAGCTAGAGCAGTCCCGGACGATGACGCCCCGCTTCTGGAGCGTTTCCGTTACTGCGGTCGCGTCACCGACCTCGATCAGGACGAAGTTGCCCTCGCTCTCCCAGACGGGTGCCTCGACGCGTTCCTCGAACGCCGCCCGGGCCGCGGCGGCCGACTCCACCGAGCGGGCGACGTGTTCCGTATCGTCGAGTGCCGCGAGGCCGGCCCGGCAGGCGACCTCGCTGGCGGCGAAGGGAGTGTTGACCCGGGCGTAGGCGTCCGCCCAGGCGGCGGGAACGAGCGCGTAGCCCAGCCGGAGGCCCGCGAGCCCGTAGGCCTTCGAGAACGTCCGGAGGACGGCGACGTCCTCGCGGCCCTCGATCAGCGCCAGCGCGCTCTCGCGATCGGCGAACTCGCCGTAGGCCTCGTCGACGACGATCAGGGTTTCCTCGCCGGTTCGCTCGGCGATCGTCTCGACTTCTGGGAGGGGGATCGTCGAGCCCGAGGGGTTGTGGGGGCTCGTGAGGTAGACGATCCGCTCGCCGTCGTAGGTTCCGAGGACCGTCTCGGCGTCCTGGGCGAAGCCCTCTCCCTTCGAGAGCGCGTACTCCCGGACGTCGCCGTGGTGAAAGCGGGAACTCATCCCGTAGTAGGCGAATCCGGGATCGGGAACCAGCACGTCGTCGCCCGGCTCGAGGAAGGCCCGCGAGAGGTAGTCGATCGCGCCGTCACCGCCGTTTGCGAGCCACACCTGTCGGGGATCGACGCCCCGGCGGTCGCCGATCGCTTCCCGGAGGTCGGCGTGGGCGGCCTTGGGGTAGTCGTTGACCTCGCCGGCGGTCTCGCGGATCGCCTCGACGGCCGCCGGCGACGGACCGTGGGGGTTCTCGTTCGAGGAGAGAGTGACGAACTCCCCCGGATCGCGGCCGAGTTTCCGGGCGACTTCCTCGATCCCTCGTCCCGCCTCGTAGGTGGCGTGATCGGAGAGGTCGCGCGTGTGCATACCTCCTCGTGCTCCCGGCAGGTATTAAGGATGCTCACCTGGTGACGGACACCGCCGGCTCTTTTGTCGCCCGCCACGATCGACTCGCTATGACCGAGGAGCCATCCGTCGACGCGATCCGCGAGGGCCTGGCCAGCGACGACCCCGAGAGCCGCCGCGAGGCGATCCGGTCGCTGGTCGAGGGCCGCGAGGACTGGGAGGGGCTGGACCACCTCGTCCCCGACCTGGTCGAGGCTCTGGACGACCGGACCAACGCCTGCCACGCCCTCGACGCCCTCCACGGGATGAGCGAGGACGAGCCGGAGGCCGTCGCGCCCGCCGTCCCCGAAGTCGTGGAGTTTCTCGAGGTCCGCGAGGGTCTCGAAGGCGAGACGCCCGAGGCGTGGCTCGCCGAGGGCACGGTCGTGGAACACGACTCGCCGGCGACGATGCGTGCCCACGGCAAGCGCCGGTTGCGGGCCGTCTCCCTGCTCGGACGCGTCGCCGAGGCCGATCCCGGGGCCATCGCCGACGACGCCGGCGTCCTCGTCGCCGTCGCCGGTCGAGGCGACCATCCCGAGATCCGGACCGACGTCCTCGCGATCCTCGCGACCGTCGCCGAGGCGCGTCCGAACGCCTTCGAGGGCGGGATCGAACCGATCGCGGCGATCCTCGAAAGCGACGCCGACGTGACCGTCCGTGCCAACGCCGCCTTTCTGCTCGCGATCCTCGCCGAGGAACACCCCGAATCGGTCGCCGACGCCACAGCCTCCCGCGGGGACGCCATCCGGGAGATGCTCGAGTCCGACGAGGACGTGGCCGCGAACGCCGCCGTCGGGCTCTGTGCGTACGTCGCCGAGGAGCGCCCGGAGGCCGTCGAGCCGATGGCCGACTCCGTCCTCGCCCTGCTCGACCACGACCTGAAAAGCGTCCGGGGGAACGCGGTCTGGACGCTCGCGGCACTCGACGACGAGGGGATAGACGAACGGCTCGCGTCCGTCGCCGAGGACGACCCCAGCGAGGACGTCCGCGAGCACGCCTCGGCGGTGCTCGACGATCGGTCGGCGGAGTGAGCCCGGTCGCCGTCGCTGGCCGACGGAGAAGCGTCCGGAGAACGTGAATATCTCGAAACCGAATCAGGGCATGCTCTCGAAGTCCTCGAGCGCGTAGGCGGGTTCGGCGCCGCGGCGATCGAGGGTCTCGTTGGCGAGCAGCCAGTAGACGACCGAGAGGGCCTTGCGACCCTTGTTGTTCGTCGGGACGACCAGATCGACGTTGCTGACCCCGTTGTTCGAGTCACACATCGCGATGACGGGGATGCCGACGGTGATGGCCTCCTTGACCGCCTGGGCGTCGCCGATCGGGTCGGTGACGACGACGACGTCGGGTTCGATGTAGCCGTCGTACTTCGGGTTCGTCAGCGTCCCGGGGATGAATCGGCCGGTGCGCGCGCGGGCGCCGACGGCCTCGGCGAACTTCTCGGCGGGGAAGCGGCCGTACTGGCGGCTCGAGGTGATCAGGATCTGTTCGGGCGCGTAGTTCGAGAGGAAGTCCGCGGCCGTGCGGATCCGCCCGTCGGTCTTCGAGACGTCGAGCACGTAGAGCCCGTCGGTCCGGACGCGGTGGATGAACCGGTCCATGTCCTCGGTCTTCTGTTGGGTCCCGATGTGGACCCCCGCGCCGAGGTAGTCCTCGACGGGGATCAGCAGGTCGGCCTCCTCGTCGCTCATCACGTCGTCGTCGAGCGTGGGGCCGGCCGGCTCGTCGCTCGCGGCCTCGTCGACCTCGTTCGATTCCTCTCCGTCCGTGGACTCGACGTCGCCGTCGTCCTGGTCGGACCCGGGGCCCATCCCCGCGTCCGGCTCCTCGTCGATCTCCTCCTCGGCGGCGTCGAGCCCCTCCTCTTGGGTTTCGTTCTCAGTCATGTTGCGTCGTCTGCGATCCGGATGAGTTCGTTCAGCTTGGCGGTTCGCTCGCCGCCGACCGCGCCCGTCTTGATGAACGGAGCGTCGGTCGCCACGGCGAGGTGGGCGATCGTCGTGTCCTCAGTTTCTCCCGAGCGGTGGGAGACGACCGCGTCGTAGCCGTTCTCGGTCGCCAGCTCGATCGCGTCGAAGGCCTCGGTTAGCGTCCCGATCTGGTTCGGTTTGACCAGGATGCTGTTTGCCGCCCCGCGATCGATTCCTTCGGTGAGGCGCTCGGTGTTCGTGACGAACAGGTCGTCGCCACAGACGAGCGTCCGGTCGCCGACTTCCTCCGTCAGCTCCGCGAACGCGTCGTAGTCGTTCTCGTCCAAGGGATCCTCGACGTAGACGAGGTCGTACTCGCGGACGAGGTCCGCGATGTACTCGATCTGTTCGTCGGTGTCGCGGCTGATCCCCTCCGACTCGTACTCGTAGGTTTCGGAGTCGGCGTCGTACATCTCGGCGGCCGCGACGTCGAGTCCGAACCCGATCTCGAAGCCGACGTCGTCGGAGACGAGTTCGACCGCCTCGGCGACGATCTCGAAGGCCGCCTCGTCGTCGATCGAGGGCGCCCACGCGCCCTCGTCGCCTTTCCCCGAGGGATGGCCGCGTTCCTCGAGCAGGTCCGCGACCGCCGCGTGGACCGCGGCGTTGGCAAAGACGGCCTCGGAGACGCTCGGCGCCCCGACGGGCGCCGACAGGAACTCCTGGATGTCGGTCGCGTCGGCGGCGTGTTCGCCGCCGCCGACGACGTTCCCCAGGGGGATCGGAAAGTTCTCCCCGCGGAAGGTCCCCCCGAGGTGCTGAAAGAGCGGCGCGCCGAGCACGTCGGAAGCGGCCTTCGCGGCGGCCATCGAGATGGCGACCGCGCTGTTTGCGCCGATCTCCGAGAAGTCGTCGGTGCCGTCGGCACCCCGCAGGATCGCGTCTATCTCCCGCTGGTCGCCCGCGTAGGCGTTGCCCACGAGCCGGGGAACGGCGTGTTCTCTGGCCGCGGCGATCGCCTCGCCGGGCGGGCGTTCGACGGCCTCGTACTCGCCCGTCGAAGCGCCCGAGGGCGCCGCCGCGCGGCCGAAGCCGCTACGCTCCGTGTGGACGTCGGCCTCGACCGTCGGATTCCCCCTCGAGTCGAGGATCTTCCGCAGCGAGACGTCCGTGACGAGCGTCATCGTCGATCCTTCCCCCGCTTGACCGTAAAGGGCAGGGCGCCGGCGTCGTACTCCTCGGCGGCGATCAGGATCGGTTCCGACTGATCGGTGTCGATCAACACCGGCGCGCCGTAGGAGACCTGCAGCGCGCGTGCGCCGAGGATGCGTGCCTTCTCGTAGCGGTTGTACTGTTGGCCCTGCATTATTGGTAGGGTGAGACGACGTCGACGAGGTCGGTGTGGCTGACGAGCATCCGCCGACAGCAGTAGCGGTCGACGCCCAGCTCGTCGAGGACCGCTTCGGGATCCTCGTCGCCCTCCTTAGCTCGCTCCTCGAACTCCTCCCAGTGTTCGCCCACGACGCTGCCACAGGTGAAACACCGGACCGGTACCATCATGGGGAGATCACCGGTAGGACTTCTGGTAGCGTGCCCGTGCGCCGGGGCCGCCCCACTTCTTGGGTTCGGACTGGCGGACGTCGTTGACCAGCAGCGACCGATCGAACTCCATGAACGCGTCCCGGAGCTCGGCGTCGTTGGTGTACTCGACGACACCCCGGGCGATCGCCGTCCGCACGGCGTCGGCCTGGCCGCTGACGCCGCCGCCCTCGACGCTGACCTCGATGTCCATCTCCCCACGAAGGTCGTCGCCGAGGATCCGGAACGGCTCTAACATCTTCAGCCGCGAGATCTCGGGTTCGACCAGCTCGACGGGCTGGCTGTTGATCCGCACCCGCCCCTCGCCCTCCCGGACGGTGGCGCGGGCGACTGCCGTCTTCTTCTTGCCGCTCGTGTTGGTTACCATGTGACGTTAGCACCCAGCTGCTCGCTGACTTCGTGGAGGTGGACGAAGCGGATGTTCGACAGTCGATCCAGCGACGTTCCCTCCAGGATCTCCGCGTCGTCGTCCTCGTACGGATCGCCGACGTACACCCGGACGTTCTCGAACGCCTCGCGCCCCCGTGGCTTCTTGTAGGGGACCATTCCCCGGATCGACCGCTTCAGGATCGTATCGGGGCGTTTGGGGTAGGCGGGTCCTCGGTCGGACCCGAGCTGGAGCCGGGTCCGGTAGGTGTCGAAGACGTCCTCGCTGTCGCCGGTGATCACGGCGTCCTCGGCGTTGACGACGGCGATGCGCTCGCCCTCCAGGGCGCGCTCTGCGACCTGGCTCGCGACACGGCCCATGATGCAGTCTCGGGCGTCGACGACGAGGTCGGCCTCGAACTCGGCGACGCTCATGCGATCACCCGCACGTCGCTTCCCTCGGGATTGTCCTCGATGAGTTCCTCGAGGGGAAGGGTCTCTCCGACCTGGTCGATCTTTGTCGCCGCCGACGACGAGAAGTCGACGGCCGCGACGGTGACGCTCTTCTGTAGGGCGCCGGCCCCGAGCACCTTGCCGGGGACGACGACGGTCTCTTCTTCGCGCGCGTACCGCTCGATGCGCCCCAGGTTGACCTCCGCGTGGCTCCCCCGGGGTTTCTCGAGACGGTCCGCGACGTCTCGCCAGACGTCGGCGTCCGCCTCTCTGGACGTCGACTTCAACTCGGCGATGAGGTCTGTCAGTCTCGGATTGGTCTTGCTACTCATTGGTTGTAGGTCGCTGAAAAGTGATGCAGGGAGCAGGATTTGAACCTGCGGACTCCTACGAGACAGCGCCCTGAACGCTGCGCCGTTGGCCTGACTTGGCTATCCCTGCCCGCATCACTTCCTATCGTTCGCCCCGTAAAACCCCTTTCGGTCCGACACGCCGCGCTGGCGGCCGGCACAGGCCTCGGAGTCGGGGTGTGGGGGTGTCGATACATCGCTGTTTACAGCTGAACTGCTTCCTCGAGTTCGTCGGCGCGGGCCTCGATCGAGTCGGCCGCCCGCGTCACGAGTTCCTCGACGGTAAACGAGCCGTCGGTCTCGACGTGGAAGACGAACGCGTCGGGGACGTCCTCGACGCGCACTTCCTTGCCGGGATACCGTTTTGCGAGGTCGTTGTCGAACTCCTCGGCGTTGAGGAGTTCGCCCTCGTCCTCGATCACTCCGCGGACGATCCGGCTCTCCTCGTCTTCGAACTCCTCTAGGTCGCCGACGACCTCGACACGCTGGAGGTGTCGGTAGCCGACGGCCACGCCGCCCTGGTGTTTGGCGTGGGTCTGGCCCCGTTCGATCCGGGCGTCGGCCTCGACTTCGAGGCGTTGGCCCTCCTTCAGCTCGATGATCGGGACGTTCTCCTCGGCGGGTGTAACGAGGGCGTCGCCCGAGACGAGGTCCCGGGAGTAGGCGGTCGCGGGCCCGGAGACGTCGAGCGAGAGCGTCACGACGTCGTCCTCGACGAACTCGCCTTCCGGCGGGGTCGTCAGCGGGACGAGCCCGAGCCGGAGCGCGAGCTGTTCGTCGAACATCACCGAGGAGTTCTCGATGAAGCGGACCTCGTCGATCGCCATCGTCGGCACGTCGGCGACCATCGCCCGGCGGATTCCATTGGCGAACGCGGGCGTCGCTCCCCGCACCAGAAAGCGGGCCTCCCGGTCGCCGCGTTCGACGAACTCGACGTCGTACTCCCCTGGCATGATCAGTATCCGCCCTTGCCCTTGGGTGCGCGCGATCCGTCGTGTGGGACCGGGGTCACGTCCTCGATGCGACCGATCTCGATGCCCGAGCGCGCGAGCGCGCGGATCGTCGCCTGCGCGCCGGGGCCGGGCGATTTCTGGAGGTTGCCGCCGGGGCCGCGAACCCGGACGTGGAGTCCGGTGATGCCCGCGGCCTTGATCTCGTCGGCGACCGACTCGGCCATCTGCATCGCGGCGTACGGCGAGGCCTCGTCGCGGTTCTGTTTGACCGCCGTCCCGCCCGAGGACTTCACGATGGTCTCGGCGCCCGTGAGGTCGGTGACGGTCATGATGGTGTTGTTGAACGATGCGTGTACGTGGGCGATCCCCCACTTGTCGTCGTCCTGGCTCATGATTCTTGGTCCTCCGCGCGTTCGGGGTGGAGTTCGTCGGCCAGCGGGCTCGTCTCGTCGAAGGCGACCGCGTCCTCCTCGTCGACGTCGACGAGGTAGGAGGGCACCTGGTGGCGCCGGTCGCCGACGACGACGTGGCCGTGGACGATGAACTGTCGGGCCTGCTGGGGCGTGTTCGCCAGCCCCTTCCGGTAGGCGACGGTCTGGAGCCGCCGTTCGAGGACGTCCTCGACCTCGAGGCCGAGGATGTCGCCGAGTTCGTCGGCCTCGCCCAGGATCCCCAGCCGGGCGAGCCGACCGAGGAACTCCTCGCGTCGGCGCTCGACGGTCTCGTCGTCCTGGGGCTGGGCGAGCAGGTCACGGGCCTCCCGGCGGTAGGAGCGAAGCTCGGACTGTGCGCGCCAGAGCTCCTCCTTGTTGGCGAGGCCGTAGCGGTCGATCAGGGAGTGTTCGCTCGAGATGCGTTCGCCCTGATAGGGGTGGTTGGGCGTCTCGTACTGTTTGGTCTTCGTTCCGATCGGCATCAGAGCTCACCTCCCTCGTCGTCTTCCTCCTCGGCGGCTTCCTCGGCCTGTTCCTCGCGGATCTCCTCGACGTTGACGCCGATGGTTCCCTCGGTGCGGCCCGTCGATTTGGTCCGCTGGCCGCGGACCTTCTGGCCGCGCTGGTGGCGGATGCCCTTGTAGGAGTCGATCATCTGCATCCGGTTGATGTCGTGTTGTCGGGCGAGCTGGAGGTCGTTGCCGACCTCGTGGCTCGTCTCGCCCGAGAAGAAGTCGTGGCGGCGGTTGGCCAGCCACTCGGGGACCTCCGTGGCGTAGTTCTCGACCAACTCGACGATGCTCTCGATCTCGTCGTCCTCCAAGGCGCCGAACGTTGCCGTCCGGTCGATGTTCGCCTCGTCGGCGATGATCCGGGCGGTGCGTCGGCCGACCCCGTTCATCTCCGAGAGCGACCGCTCGACGGACTTCGTCCCGTCCAGGTCGGTCTGGCCGATCCGGACGAAGTATCGAATGTCGTCCTCGTCCTCCGTGTCTTGTGTCTCGCTCATGTTGTGAGTGTCTCGTCTGGTGTCTCTCGCGTGCGACGGTGGCTCCTCGCCGGCCCGCCGCAGTCGACGTCGTGGCGGGGATTTGAACCCCGGAGGCTTGACGCCACATGGTTAGCAACCATGCGCCTTGGGCCGCTTGGCTACCACGACACCGGTCTCCGCTATCGTCGCCCTTCCGGACTCGGGGCACCGTACCCCTACATCGTAGTGCGGACGAACCTACCCCTGTCGGGTACTTAAGCCCAACGAAACGCCCGCTCCCGGTCGCCACGCCGACCAAACTGACCGATCGGTCCGGACCGGCGTGATTTATGTACCCCGAACCGATAGCTCCCCCAACAAGTGTCCCGACGAACCCTCCTCGTCAGGCTGGCCGGCGCCGTCGTCGGCGTCGTCGCGATCGCGTTCGCGGCGGCGACGATCGACGACCCGGTCGAGCCCGGCGGCGACGGCGGCACCGGCGGCGAGGGGACGGGAAGCGGGACGCCGGTGCCCGAGGCAACCGAGGGGCCGGTGTCGGCCGTCGACGTCCCTCCGTTTCTCGAGTATCTCCTCCTGTTGGCCGTCGTCCTCGTCGCGGTCGCCCTCGCGTGGTACCTGATCAACCACCGGCGGGAGGCCGTCAAGATCATCGCGATGCTGGTGGCGGTCGTCCTCGTCCTGATCGCGCTCATCTACGGCCTCTCGATGCTCGATCTCGGAGGCGGCGGGAACCAGTCGCCGGCACAACCACTCCCACAGGAAAACGAGTCCGTCGGCGACCCCGGCTCGGGGGACGGCGACGCGACCGTCGACACGAGCCCGATCAGTTCGGTCCTGCTCGCCGTCGGCGCCGTCCTCGCGGTCTTCGTCGGCGCGCTCGCGCTGAGCAGGCGCGACACCGGCCCGCCCGACTCCGCGGGGACGGTCGAGGCGGGCGACGGCGAGGAGGAGGCCGCCGCCGTCGCCGGAGCCGCCGGCCGGGCGGCAGAACGGATCGAGGCCGGCGACGGCGAGGACGTCGACAACGAGGTCTATCGGGCCTGGCGGGACATGACCCGGCTGCTCGAGGTCGACCGTCCCGAGAGCTCCACCCCCGGCGAGTTCGCCGACAGCGCGGTCGAGGCGGGCATCGCACGCGAGGACGTCTCCGACCTCACCCGGCTGTTCGAGGACGTCCGGTACGGCCACCGCGAGACGACCGACGTCGAGGAACGGCGCGCGGTCGAAACTCTCCGGCGGATCGAAGCCGAGTACGGCGCCGACGGCGGTGAGGACGAATGAGGCTTCGATCGGTCACCCTCGCCATGGGGGTCGCGGCGTTCGTCGCCGCCGTGGCGATCCTGGGTGGGGTCGTCGTCTTCGACGTCGGCCGCTGGCTCGCCTTCCCGATCGCGGTCATCTCTTTGCTGGTCGCACTGAACGTCCTCGCCCGCCGTCGGGGCGCCCGCGACCGCGGGGAGACGCCCGACCCCGAACGCCGCGCGCCGGTCCCGATCCCCGGAACCGACCTCTCGGCGACCGTCACCGAGTTTCGGTCGGAGTACGAGCGCCGGCTCTCCCCGAGCACCCGGATCCGGGAGGGGCTCTCCGACGCCGCGGTCGCGGTCCTGACCCGCTTTCGGGGCCTCTCGGAGGTGGAGGCCCGCGAGCGCGTCGAGGAGGGGACCTGGACCGACGACCCCCACGCCGCCGCCTTCCTGGCTCCGGAACTCGACCCGCCGAAACGGTCGCTACGCGAGCGGTTGACGGGCCGGCTCGCCTCCGAGACCCGCTTTCGGGAGGGCGTCCGCCGGACCGCCGCCGCGGTCGCGGCCGTCGGCTACGGCGGGACCGACGACCGGGGAGAGCTGCCGGCCTACGGCGGGGCGACCGGCTCGGGAACCGCTCCCCGGACCGACTCCTCCGTTGTCGAGGGGGTCGTCGAGCGCGCGAGCCGGGAGACGGGCCACTGGACCGGGATCGGCGTGATCGCCCTGGCCGCCATCGGGATCGGCACCTTCGCCGAGTCCGCCGCGGTCGTGATGGCCGGCGCCGTCGGCATCGGCTACGCGGCCGTCGCCGACGCCCTCGAGGCGCCGACCCCCGAGATCGAGGTCGAGCGAACCCCGAGCGAGACGAGCCCCGAACCCGGCGACGAGATCGCGATCGAGGTCGAGGTGCGAAACGAGAGCGGCCGGTTCCTCCCGGACCTCCGGATCGTCGACGGCGTCCCGCCCGGGCTCGCGGTCACGGAGGGCGCGGCCCGTCTGGGTACCGCGCTCCGGCCCGGCGAGGAGGTCTCCTTCGAGTACACCGTCACCGCCCGTCGGGGGACCCACGAGTTCGACCCCGTCCTCGTTCTCACGCGGGACCTCTCGCGGTCGGTCGAACGCGAGTTCCTGGTCGGGGCGGAGACGACGCTGGTCTGTGAGCCCGTCCTTCGGCCGATCGCCGCCGGCGTCCCCTTGCGCCAGACCGCAGCGACGTTCTCGGGACGGCTGACGACCGACGAAGGCGGTTCCGGTACCCAGTTTCACTCCGTCCGGGAGTACCGCCGCTCGGACCCGCTGAACCGGATCGACTGGAACCGCCACGCCCGCACCGGCGAGCTGGCGACCCTGGAGTTCCACGAGGAGCGGGCCGCGAAGGTGCTCGTCCTTGTCGACGCCCGCGAGTCGTGTTACGTCGCGCCCGGCCCCGAGGCCCCCCACGCGGTCGACCGGTCGGTCGCCGCCGCGGGCCGGATCGCCGCCACCCTCATGGCCGACGGCGACACGGTCGGCCTCGCCGCCATCGGTCCGGTCGACGACCGCGGCGAGGGCGACGACCAGTGCTGGCTCGCGCCGGGATCGGGCCACACCCACCGGGCCCGGTTCCAGGAGCTGCTCGCGACCCATCCCCAGTTCTCGACGATCCCCCCCGGCGGGAGCCGCCGCTGGATCCCTCAGATCCGGCGGATCCACCGCCGGCTCGGGGGCGACACGCAGGTCGTCCTGCTCTCGCCGCTTTCGGATCGTGCAGCCCCCCACATCGTCCGCTGGCTCGAGGCGCGGGGCCACGCCGTCACCGTCGTCAGTCCGGACCCGACCGCCGGCGACACCACCGGCCGGCGCCTCGCGAGCGTCGCCCGCCGGCTCCGCCGGTTCGACCTCCAGCGCGAAGGGGTCCCCGTGATCGACTGGCGCGGGGACGAATCGATCGACGAGGCGTTCGCCCGCGTCGGAGCGACGGGAGGTGGGGTTCGATGAGCGGGGAGGAAGCGGCCGATACCGACGACGAGGACCTCGAGGAGATCGACGCCGCCGACCCCGACGCCGCGGGACGGGAGGCGACCCGGCGCCCGACGACGATCGACGGCGGGGTCGCCGCCGGGAGCGCCGTCCTCGCGGCGGCCGCGGCCGCCTACGGCTCGCTCCCTGCCTTCGGCCTCGCCCTCGTCGGCGCCTCACTGCTCGCGCTCGGCCTGCTCTACGGCCGGCGGCCCGCGGTAGACGTCGCCGGACTCCTCCTGTTCGTCGGCGTCCTCGCGGGCGGGTTCGTCGGCGACTCCGTCGAGGCGACCCTCGTCGGCACCGTCGCCTGCGTCGTCGCCTGGGACTTAGGCCAGTGTGCGATCGACCTGGGCGAGCAACTCGGTCGGGAGGCCGACACGACCCGCCTCGAGGCCGTCCACGTCGCCTCGAGCGTTCTGATCGGGGTCGTCACCGTCAGCGCCGGCTACGCGCTGTACCTCGTGGCCGGCGGCGGCCAGCCCGCCGCCGCGCTCGTGCTCCTCTTGCTCGCGGCCGCGCTCGTGACGGTCGGGCTGGGCGCCCGCCGCTCGCGGCCGAGCGGGCGCTCGCGGTCGGCCCACAGGAGCCACCGGTAGCTCCACCGGTTCAGGCGTCGGCCGTCTCGAGGTACTTCTCGTTTATCTCCCACCCGCCCTCGTCGGTCTCGACGAGGTACTCGCCGTAGTAGGGCACCCGGTCGGCGACGACCTCGCGGAACGCCTCGCGGATCTCCCCGCGACTCATCTCGCCCATCGGCTTCAGATCGTCGTTTCTGTTGAGACAGCCTTTTAGATACCCCTCGTGGGTGACCCTGACCCGGTGGCAGTTCGCACAGAACGTGGGGTTGCCGACGGGGTCAACGATCTCGACCATCCCCCTGCCGTCGCCGTCCTCGCCTTCGATCCAGTAGCGCTTGCGGTCGTGCATCTCCCGGCGTTCGATCTCGACGGCCCGCTCTGCGAGCCAGTCGTGGACTCGCCCGATGTCGATCGCCCACTCGGGGTTGCCCGTCAGTTCGGGCATGTACTCGATGAGCTGGAGTCTGAGTCCGTCGTTTTCGGCGACGTGATCGACCATCTCGGGGACGTAGCCCGCCGTCGCCTCGAAGACGACCATGTTCAGTTTCACCGGGTCGAGCCCGGCGTCGAGGGCGGCGTCGACGCCCTCGATCACCCGGTCGAATCCTCCGGATTTCGTGATCTCGGCGAACGCCTCCCGATCGATCGCATCCTGGGAGATATTGACCCGTTCGAGGCCGGCCTCGACCAAGCCCTCGGCCCGACCGGGGAGGAAGGTCCCGTTGGTCGTCAGCGAGGTTTCCATCGAGTCGGGAACTCGCTCGATGATCTCCTCGAGATCCTCCCGAAGCATCGGCTCGCCGCCGGTGAACTTCACGCTGTCGACCCCGAACTCGGCGGCCGTTTTACAGACGCGGACGACGTCGTCGGTCCCCATCTCGTTCTCCCGGGGATCCATCGGACCGCGGGTGTCGCCCAGCCCCTCGTTGTGACAGTAGACGCAGTCGAAGTTACACCGATCGGTGAGCGAGACGCGGATCCCGGTGACGTCCCGATCGAACTCGTCGGTGAGCATCGCTTGGCCGCCCTTCGCTTTCCACCCGCATAAGCGCGCGGTCGGTTCGCCGATATCGTAACCGGTTTTGGTTACACCCTGTGTCTGCGCACGGACCGCTCTTGGCGCTGGCCCGCCAGGGATCTCCATGAGCACGATCGCCGAGTTCTCTGTGCCCGCCGCGGAGTTCCCGCTCGGAGCGGCCCTCGCCGACCTCCCCGTCGACGTCGAGATCGAGCGCGTCGCCGCCTACGATTCCGATCGCGTGATGCCCTACGTCTGGTTTTCCGCCCCCGACGCCGACGCCTTCTCGGGGCTCGACGACCGCCTCGCGGCCGATCCCAGCGTCGAGGCGGTCGAGTCTCTGACCGACCTCGGCGACGAACGCCTCTACCGGATGGGCTGGGTCGAGGACGTCGCTCTCGTCTGCTACGCACTCGCCGAGGAGGGAGCGACCCTTCTGGACGCGACCGGCGACCGCTCGCGCTGGCGGCTCCGGGTCCTCTTTTCCGAACGCGAAGCGGTCTCGCGGACCTACGAGTTCGCGACCGAGGAGGGGCTCGCGGTCGAGATCCGTGGGATCCACGGGCTCGAGGACGACCGCCACGGCTGCGACGGGCTCACCGACGCCCAACACGAGACGCTCGTGGCGGCGTTCGGCGGTGGCTACTACGAGATCCCCCGCGACGCCGACATGGCAGCGCTCTCGGACGAACTCGGCGTCTCCCGCCAGGCACTGTCCGAACGCCTCCGGCGGGCCCACCGGGTTCTCGTCGAGCACGCGGTCGCGACCGGCACCGAGGAGCGTTGACCGGCACAAGAGATACCCCTGCGAGGCCCGAACCGGCGGTATGGACGAGGACATGCTCGCGGACCAGAAGCGGCTCGTCGCGCTTCTCGAAAGCGAGGGCTGGGAGGTCACTGATCTCGAACTCTCGGCGTACGACAGCCCCTGGGCCGACGAGGACGACCCCGAGGCGTCGGTCACGATCACCGCCCGGCGGGCCTACGACGGGGACCGGGAGGACGAGGCCGGCGGGAGCGATGACAGCCAGTTCCGGCTGAAGTGACTCACCCCTTGACGTTACAGACCGGGAACGTCCGTGCGACCTTGTCGCCGATGCCCAGCGCGTCCGAGACCCGGACGACCTCGTCGACGTCCTTGTAGACTCCGGGGGCCTCCTCCGCGATCGTCGCCCCCGACTGGGCCTTGACGTACACCTGCTGGTCGCGCAAGTCGTCCTGGACGTCCCCACCCCAGTAGTCGTTTTTCGCCTGGGTCCGGCTCATCAGCCGGCCGGCGCCGTGTGCGGTCGAACCGAAGGTGAGATCCATCGAGTGCTCGCCCCCGCGGAGGACGTAGCTGCCCGCGCCCATGCTCCCGGGAATGATCACCGGCTGGCCGACCTCGCGGTAGGCGGCGGGCACCTCCGGGTGGCCCGCCGGGAACGCCCGCGTCGCGCCCTTCCGGTGGACGTACAGTTCGCGTTCGTCGCCCTCCACTGTGTGGGTTTCCTTTTTCGCGATGTTGTGGGAGACGTCGTACAGCAGCTCCATCCCCATCTCCTCCCAGGGCCGGTCGAAGACGCGCTCGAAGACCTGCCGGGTGCGGTGCATCACGAGCTGGCGGTTGACCCACGCGAAGTTGATCGCGGCGTTCATCGCGCCGTAGTAGTCCGCCGCGAGCTGTGAGCCCGCGGGCGCCGCCGCGAGTTCCTTGTCGGGCAGGCGCTCCAACAGTCCCCGATGCTGTTTCTCGATCCTCCGGAGATAGTCGTTGCAGGTCTGGTGGCCTAACCCTCGGGAGCCACAGTGGATGAGGACGACGATCTGCTCCTCCGAGAGACCGTAGGCTTCGCCGACCTGGTGGTCGAAAACGTCGGTGACCCGCTGGACCTCGAGGAAGTGGTTTCCCGACCCCAGCGAGCCGAGCTGGTTTTTTCCCCGGTCCTTCGCTTTCTGGCTCACCTTCGAGGGGTCGGCGCCCTCCCGGACGCCCTCGTCCTCGCAGTGGGCGAGGTCGTCGGGAACGGCGTACCCCTCCTCTAGGGCCCACTCGACGCCCCGATCGAGGACCGCCTCGACGGTGTCGATGCCGCTCTCGACGACGCCGCCACCACCGAGACCTGACGGAATATTGGCAAACATCGAATCGACGAGCTCCTCCTCGTTTCCCTTCACGTCGTCGTACGTCAGATTCGTCCGCATCATTCGGACGCCACAATTTATATCATATCCGACAGCTCCCGGCGAAATACAGCCGTTTTCGGCGTCCATCGCGCCGACGCCGCCGACGGGAAAGCCGTAGCCCTGGTGGCCGTCGGGCATACAGATCGCGTGGTTCGTGATCCCCGGGAGGTGGGTCGCGTTCCGTAGCTGCTGGAGGGTCTTGTCGCCGGAGATCTCTTCTAGGAGGGCCTCGCTCGCGAGCACGCGGGCGGGTGCGCCCATCTCTCCCTCCTGGGGGATCTCCCAGACGAACTCCCGGACCTGCTCCAATGTGACGTCGCCGGCGTCGAACGTGGGCGCGGTCATAGCCGACAGTCGAACGCGAAGGCTGAAAGGTGTGTCTCCACGGCTTTCGATCCGGGCTCATGGGGTCGGTGGTAGCGATATACCGGTGATCGCCGGTAACGGACGACGACCGACCCCATCAGACGTCGAAGACGACGTACCCCTCCCACCCGCCCTCGACGCGCTCGATCCGCATCTCGGAGTAGGTGACGGCCTTTATCTCCCGGGCGTCGATCGCATCGAGGGGGAGTCCGCGGGCGGTCGCCTCGAGACGGAACTCCTCGTC
This sequence comes from Saliphagus infecundisoli, assembly GCF_020177375.1. Classification (GTDB taxonomy): domain Archaea; phylum Halobacteriota; class Halobacteria; order Halobacteriales; family Natrialbaceae; genus Saliphagus; species Saliphagus infecundisoli. Next base: position 658,079 of record NZ_JAIWHV010000001.1, read on the forward strand.
CGTGTGCTCGCCCGCACCTTCCGTCTCCTCACACCCCGGAACCACGAGTTCGACGATCTCGTTTTCGACCGGGAGCTCGAGGCGGACGTCCCGGAGGTAGATCAGTTCGTCCAGGTACTCGAACAGCAGCGCCTCGAGGGACTCCGCGCTCGCCGAAAGCGAGAAGCGTTCGCCACCGGTCTGCTCGGGGGTCTCACAGCTCGCGGCGGCGAGCCCGTCGGCGACGGCGGCGAACAGCCCCGCGAGGTCGTCGGCGCTCGCCCACACGCCGATATCGGCGGTGTGATCCCGGAGTTCGAAGTGGGGCTCGATCGTCATCCGGTCGGGCTTTGCCGCCCGCGGCCGTATGTCCGTCGGTCGGGGCCCGCTGCCGGTGGAATTATATTCGCGTCAGTGCTACGGGAGGGCAGTGAGCGTCAATCTCGACACGTGCGTCGTCTCCCCCGGCGACGACGACCATCTCGAGGACGCCTGGGGGCTCAAGGAGCGGATCCGCCGCGAGGAGGGCGTGCTCAAGCAGCGCCGGGGCTTTTTCACCGACGCCTACCGACGCTCGACGGTCTACTGCTATCTCGCCGACGACGCGATCGTCGGCTTCGCCACCGTCCGCCGGGACGGCTACGTCCTCTTTCTAGCAGTCGATCCCGACTACCGCGACGACGGGATCGGCAAGCGCCTGATCGCCCGGGTCGTCGAGGACAACCAGTCCGTGAGCTGTCACGCCCGGACGACCAACGAGGGCGCCCTCGAGTTCTACGAGTCGGTTGGCTTCGAGATCGAACGCCGGATCGACAACTACTACGAGGACGGCGGCGACGCCTACTACCTCACGCTGGGCGAGGGCGGCGGGATCCGCGACCGGCTCTCGGATCTGCTCGGCAGGTAACGGCAGGTAGCCCCAGGGCGAACGGCACCCTTTTGAGACCCGCCCGAGGACCACGGGCCATGGAGGAGCGAACCCGGGCCTATCTCCGGGGGCGGTTCCGGGACTACTATCGCCGGACGGAGATCACCCCGCCGCCCGAGGCCGACGAGCGCGAGTGGGGATTTATCCCCTGGACCGACGGTCCCGGGACCACGATGGTCCGCCACCGCTCGCTGCTCGAGCTCGGCGACATCGAGGACTTCCTCGAGCGAAAGCGTCCCCGGCACGTCTACTTCTCGGTGGGGCGCTACGACGACCCCGGCGCGGGCTCGATGGGGGAGAAGGGGTGGCGCTCCTCGGATCTCGTCTTCGATCTCGACGCCGACCACCTGCCGGGGGTAACGTTGGGCGAGGACAGCTACGCCGAGATGCTCGCGATCTGCAAGGACGCCCTCTATCGCCTGCTCGACTTTCTCGAGGACGATTTCGGCTTCTCGGAACTCGAAATCGTCTTCTCGGGCGGACGGGGGTATCACGTCCACGTCCGCGACGACGCCGTCCTCGATCTGGAACGGGACCACCGCCGCGAGATCGTCGATTACGTCCGCGGGATCGGTCTCGAGTACGACCACCTGGTCGATCGCGAGACCGTCTCGGGACTGGGCCGGAAGACCCCGACCGAGCGCCGAACGCTGCGGATCGACGGCGGCTGGGGCCGGCGAGTTCACGGGTACTTCATGGCCTTTATCGAGGAACTGCTCAACCTCCCCGAGGACGACGCGCTCGAACGGCTCACGGCGTTCGAAGGGATCGGCGAGGGCAAGGCGAAGGCGACCCTGAACGCCGCCCGGAACAACCGCGAGGAACTGGAGGCCGGAAACGTCACCGTCCACACCGCCGTCTCCCAGCTCGCCGAACGCTTTTTGGAGGAGGCCGTCGAACGCGACAACGCGCCGATCGACGAGCCCGTCACGACCGACACGAACCGGCTGATTCGGCTGCCGGGCAGTCTCCACGGCGGCAGCGGGCTCGCCGTTTGCCGGCTAGACCGCGCCGAGTTGGAGGCGTTCGACCCGCTCGCCGACGCGGTTCCCGACCCCTTCGTCGGCCACGAGATCGCGGTCGATGTCGAGGAAGGTGGCGAGGTCGAACTGGGCGGCAAGATCCGAACGGTCGAGGAGGGGCCCCAGTCGCTGCCGGAGTACGTCGGGATCTTCCTGATGGCTCGCGGACGCGCCGAGAAGGAAAAGGAGTAGGTCCGAGGGGGTGCGTTGAAACGATAGACAGGGTCGGGAAACGTCAGTGAATCAACGGAGTCGAAACAAGGAGACTGTGTTGACCTCTTATTCGTTGACGAGCAGAAGCTTGCCCTGGAAGTCGCCCGATTCGCCCAGCTGATGTGCGTCGGCGACGTCCTCGAAGGCGAACCGGGCGTCGATGTGCGGTTCGACGACGCCGTCGTCGACCAGCGTGGCGATGTCCGCGAGTTCGTCCCCGATCCGTTCTTGATGCTCGCCGAGCAACACGGGAAGGATCACGAGCACGACGCCGAGTTCGAGCGACCGTTCGTGCATCGCCGAGATGTCCTGGGCCGAACTCGATTCGGTCGTTACGACGGTTCCGAACGGCCTCACGGCCTCGAATGCGGTCTGGAGGTGGTCGTCGCCGACCGGATCGAAGACCACGTCGAAGCCGTCGCCGCCCGCGTACTCCTCGACGTACGACGCGACGTCGGTCGCGGTGTAGTCGACCGTCGCGTCGGCACCGAACTCCTCGGCGAGCGCGCGTTTCTCCTCGCTCGAGGCGGTCGCGGTCACGTCGGCGCCGAACCAGTCGGCTAACTGGACGCCGACGTGGCCGACGCCGCCGGTCGCGCCGTAGACGAGTACCTCCTCGCCCAGGGAGACGGTCGTCTTGTCGGCGAGCATCTCCCAGGCGGTGAGCGCGACGACCGGCAGCGCCGCGGCGTCCTCGAGCGGGATCGATGCCGGGGCGTGGGCGAACGTCCCGGCGTGGCCGACGACGTACTCCGCGAGCGAGCCCTGCCGGCCCGCGCCACCGGGCATGCCGTACACCTCGTCGCCCTCCTCGAAGCGCGTGACGTCCGCGCCGACTTCGTCGACGACACCCGACACGTCACAGTGGAGCGTCGCGGGGAGTTCCGGCGCGAAGTCGGGAATGGCCCCCTGCCGGATCTTGTAATCGACAGGATTGACGCTCGAGGCGACGACCTCGACCCGGACTTCGTCCGGATCGGGGTCGGGAACGTCGATGGTCGTCTCCGTGAACACGTCCGGGTCTCCGAACTCCTCGATCACGTGGGCCGTCATCTCGGGAGGCATCTCGGTTCGAGGTTCGACCGCCTGCGGGGAATATGCGACGCTTGCGGCGATCGAGTGGGGTTGTTGTGGCGACTGCTCCCCGACTCGACGCGAGTCACGAACGAAACGAGTCCGCCACGTCAGAGGGGCTGAAGCGGAGGGTATGTGTCTAATTGGCACACTTCGCAGCCTCCCGCTTCAACGCCCTCTCCGGCGAGTCGTCTGACGCCGTCCAGGAACACGGACGTTCGAGGAGTCTGATGGACCGTAGCGGTCCCTTGAAAGCCCAGCCAGGTCGGTTATTCGTCGGTTTCGTCGGTCTCGTTCCCGCCGTCGCCGGGATTGAAGTGGATCGTCTCGCTTCCGGCGTCGTAGACGTCGTCCCAGTCTTTGTCCTCGTCCACGAGGAAGACCTCAACGGTCAGGTCCTCGCGCTCGCCGAACTCCGTCAGCCCGTCGGGACGGACGGGGATGTGGAAGGTGCCGTTCTCGGTCATCTCGACCTCGCCGGTACGCTCGACGATCTTCTGGTTGTCCGCGCCCTCGTTGATCTTCACGAAGAAGTACGGCTCGCCGACCACGTCGCCGTGTTCGGGCGGGTCGACGCGCTCCATGCTGGTGTTGGCGACGACCTCGACGTTGAAGTTCGAGTACCCCTCGCCGTCGGCCGCGGCCACGGTATCGACGAACTCGATGCTCTCGATCCGGTCCGCGTCGTCGTCCTTCCGTTCGAGGGGCCGGTTGGGTTCCTCCGGCGGCGACCACTCGGCGTCCGCAGTGTCGTCGACGTAGTCGTCCGCTCCATCGTCGCCAGCGTCCTCGCCGGAGTCGTCCGTCCGGTCCTCGAGACCGCTCGAGTTCCCCTCCTCGTCGTCGGTCGCGTTGCCCTCGGTGTCGTTGGCGTCGGACCCGTCGTCCTCGTCGGATTCGTTTCCGGTGGTCGCGTTCTCCTCGTCGGTCGCGTTCTCGTTGGCGTCTCCGAGGCTGGAGTTCTCGTCCGTCCCGTCCGACTCGTTTTCGTCCTTGCCGTCGGACTGGTTCTCCGCGCCGGTTGACCCCGCTCCGTCGGAGTCGCTCGAGTTCTCGCCGTCGCTCGCGTTCTCCTCGGGGTCGTCCGCCGAGCCCTCACTCGCTTCCGTATCGGACTCCGTCGAGTCGTTCTCGCCGTCGGACTCGTTCGAGTCGGTTGCGTCCGTTGGGTCTTCGTCCTCGCCGGTGTCGTTTGCGGGATCGTCGGCCCCCGGTCCGAAGGCGGCACATCCCGAGAGGGCGACGAGTACCACGACCGCGATCACGGCAACGTTCCTGAGTCGCATCGGTTCCAGGTAGTCCGTGGCTCCACCATATACTCACCGTATCCGGCACGTCGGAGGTCCCCGTCACGACGGGCCGGCGACCACGCTCCGGGTCGGTATCTTTACAACGTCGGCACCTGTTCGCCTAACCCGTATAGCTCGGATGAACCTCGACGAACTCCGCTCGGTCCAGAGCAAGGAGCGCCAGAAGGACAGCCTCCAGAACCTGCGTCCCTCGTTCTACCGGGAGGTCGGCGAGTACATCTCGGAGCTCAAAGCCGAACGCGAGCGCGCGGCCGAGGCCGCAAGCGACCCCTTCTCCTCGCCGGAGGTCGGCCGGCTCACCGACGAGATCGAGACCGCCAAGGACGTCGTCGAGGCGATCTACGAGCGCCGGATGGGCAAACTCGTCAAACAGGCCAGCCTCGCGGCCGCGGGGATGCCCGCCGACGACGAGGGGCTGACCGAGGAGGAAGCGGAGCTCTTCTCGGATCTCATCGACCGAATCCGGGCGAACAAGGGCCGCGTGCTCGACGTTCTCGAGTGGAGCGAGGAGGCCGCAGACGGGACGGACGTCGAGGGGGAATCCCGGGAGCCCACGCCCGACGATCCTGGTGCCGACGCCGCCGGAGCCGAACCGGCGGAGCCCTCGGACTCCGAGGGCGTCTCCGTCGCCGACGCGATGGGCGGCGATCTCGAGGAGCGCTCGCCCGCATCCGACGCCGGGGGCGACGGTCCCACACCTGAACTAGAGACGGGGAGCGCGTCCGGCGCGGAGGGCGGACTCGACCCCGACGAGATCATCGACGAGTTCGACGCCGAACCGGGATCCGGTCGGGACTCCCCACCCGCCGAAGCGGGGACCGACTCGAGTCCCGGTCCCGGATCGGCGACCCCCGATTCCGGCGGGGCCGAACCGGACGACGAACCCGACACGGGTCGGCCGGAGGGAGGGCGGGATCGATCGACGGACGGCGGCGGAACCGCCCCCGCGTCGGGCTCCGCGGACGTCGATCGGGTCACCGTCAGGATCACCCGCGACGTCGGCTCGATCCTGGGCGTCGACGACCGGGAATACTCGCTGGCCGACGACGACGTCGTGACCCTCCCCGAGCGCAACGCGACGCCCCTCCTCGAGCGCGACGCCGCCGAACCGCTCGAGTAACCGGACCCGGGGACCACAAGAGCTACCCCCGGGACGGCCCAACCCCGGTCCATGCTCGAGATCGGCGAGCCCGCACCCGAGTTCGAACTGCCCAACCAGCACGGGGAGCCCGTTTCGCTCGACGAGTTCGACGGCCGGGTCGTCGTCTACTTCTACCCGCGGGCGAACACCGAGGGCTGTACGACCGAGGCCTGTGGCTTCCGGGACGAACTGCCCGCGTTCGACGAGCACGACGCCGCCGTCGTCGGGATCAGCGACGACCCGGTCTCCGACCTCGCGGAGTTCGCCGCGGAGTACGACCTCGAGTTCGACCTCCTCTCGGACGAAGAGGGGAAGGTCGCCGCGGCCTACGACTCCTACGGCGAAAAGCAGATGTTCGGCAACACGTTCGACGGCGTCTTCCGGAACACGTACGTCGTCGGACCGGATGGCCGGATCGAGGCCGTCTACGAGGGCGTCTCGCCGGAGGGCCACGCCGGAGAGGTCCTCGACGGAATCGACGAAAAGTCGTCCTGACCCGAGCGTTCCGGTTTTTGGTTCCGGGGACCGAGGTCGAAGCATGGAACGCGTTTCGTTCGAGGACGTCGAGCGCGAACCCGCCGACGGCGGCGGGTGCCAGTCGCTGACCGACGCCCTGGCTACCGAGCACGTCGCGATCAACCGCTATGTCCTGGCACCCGGCGAGCGGTTCAGCGGCTCCGTCCACGCCCACATGGACCAGGAGGAAGTCTTCCTCGTGCTCGCGGGCGAAGCGACGTTCGAAACGCGCGAGGAAGAGGTGATCGTGGGCGCGAGCGAGGCGATCCGGTTTTCGCCCGGGGAGTTCCAGTCGGGGCGAAACGACGGCGACCGGCGGCTGGAGGCGATCGCGATCGGGGCGCCACGGGACAGCGATGACGTCCGAATCGCCGAGATTCCGGTTCTCGATACCGACGTCTCCTGTCCGGCTGTGGCAAGGGGGAGATGCGGATCGCTCGCGCGGAGGACGTCGAACTCGTCTGTCCCGACTGCGGGGCCGAGTTGAACCCCTCGGAAACGAGTGGCTGACGGGAGGATTCGGGTTCTACAGTAAGCGACGAGGTTCAGCGAGAGATCGACCCACGGCATGCGAACCACCGAAGCATACGCGGGCTTTCGCCGCCGTTCCCCGGACGCTACGCGCTCGGGTTTTTCGTGGAGACTTTGACAAACGGTTCGAGTGAGCGAACGCGAACGAGGACCCCCGTAAAACGGTCCTACTGGAAGGTCCGGCCGAGCTGGTCCTCCTCGGCGGGTTCGGCCTGCTGGAACTGGTCTTCGATCTCGTCGTAGCGCTCGCGGGTCTCCTCGGTGACGCTCGCCTGGACCTCGCCGAGGGCGTGCTCGAAGTGCTCGCGGTTGACCCGGACGTTACCGACCGCGTCGGTCATCTCCTCGGGGGCGACCGAGCGGATGAACTCCCGGGTCGCGGCCATCGAGGCCTCCCGGCAGACCGCCTCGATGTCGGCGCCGACGTAGCCCGCCGTGCGCGAGGCGAGTTCCTCGAGGTCGACGTCGTCGGCGAGGGGCTTGTTCCGGGTGTGGACCTCGAAGATCCGTTTGCGACCCTCCTCGTCGGGCACGGGGACGTGGACGTGGCGATCCAGCCGTCCGGGCCGGAGCAGGGCGGGGTCGATCAAGTCGGGCCGGTTGGTCGTCGCGACCACGACGACGTCCTCTAACTCCTCCAGCCCGTCGAGTTCGGTCAGCAGCTGGGAGACGACGCGCTCGCCGACCCCCGAGTCGCCCGTGCGCTGGCCGCGTTCGGTCGCGATCGAGTCGATCTCGTCGAAGAAGATCACGGTCGGGGCGTTAGACCGAGCCTTCTCGAAGACCTCCCGGACCCCTTTCTCGGACTCGCCGACGAACTTGTTGAGCAGTTCGGGGCCCTTGATCGAGATGAAGTTCGAGTCGGCCTCGTTGGCGACGGCCTTCGCGAGCAGGGTCTTGCCCGTACCCGGTGGGCCGAACATCATCACGCCCTTTGCGGCCTGCATGTCCATCGACTCGAAGACCTCGGGGTAGTCGAGCGGCCACTGGATCGTCTCGCGAAGCCGTTCTTTGGTGTCGTCCAGGCCGCCGACGTCGTTCCAGGTGACGTCGGGGACCTCGACGAAGACCTCGCGGAGCGCCGAGGGCTCGATCCCCTTCAGCGCCTCCTTGAAATCCGCCTCGGTGACCCGGAGGTTCTCTAGGACGTCGGCGTCGATCTCTTCGCTCTCGAGGTCGAGATCCGGACGGATCCGCCGGAGGGCGTTCATCGCGCCCTCCTTCGCGAGGCTCGCCAGGTCGGCACCGACGAACCCGTGGGTGTTCTCGGCGTACTGGTCGAGATCCACGGAATCCGAGAGGGGCATTCCGCGGGTGTGGACCTGCAGGATCTCTTTTCTCCCGTCTTTGTCCGGGACGCCGATCTCGATCTCGCGGTCGAAGCGGCCGCCCCGCCGGAGTGCGGGGTCGATCGCGTCCACGCGGTTGGTCGCGGCGATGACGGTGACCCGGCCGCGCTCCTCCAGGCCGTCCATCAGGCTGAGGAGCTGGGCGACCACGCGGCGCTCGACGTCGCCGCCGGCCTCCTCGCGTTTGGCGGCGATCGAGTCGATCTCGTCGATGAAGACGATCGCGGGCGAGTTCTCTTCTGCCTCCTCGAACACCTCCCGCAACTGCTCTTCGCTCTCGCCGTAGTACTTCGACATGATCTCGGGGCCGGAGATCGTCTCGAAGTGGGCGTCGATCTCGTTTGCGACGGCCTTGGCCATCAGGGTCTTACCGGTGCCCGGCGGGCCGTGGAGCAGGACGCCCTTGGGCGGTTCGATGCCGAGCTGCTGGAACAGCTCGGGGTGGCGCATCGGGAGCTCGATCATCTCGCGGACCTGATCGAGTTCGCTGTCGAGCCCGCCGATGTCCTCGTAAGTGACGTCCGGGGCGCCCTGGCCGGAGGCTCCGCCCGACGAGATCTGCTCGGCGGGGGTCTCGGAAATCTCGATGCTCGTCGAGTCGGTGATCACGATCGTCCCCGAGGGGGAGGTGCTCGCGATCTTCAGGGGTACCGACTGGCCGGAGCTGGCCATCGGGCCGAACGAAAGCGAGAACGGCACGGTCTGACCCTCGGTGACCGCCTGCCCCGAGAGCTTGTCACGGACGAGGGGACCGATGTCTCCCCGAATCCGGAGGTTCTGTGGGAGCGCGACGGTGACCGACTCGGCGGGCTTGACGTCTGCGGCCTCGACCTCGACGCGGTCGTCGATGCCGACGTTGGCCTCCTGGCGAAGCCGCCCGTCGATCCGGACGACGCCCCGGCCCTCGTCCTCGGGGTAGCCGGGCCAGACGCGGGCGACGGTCTGGCCGTCGCCGGTGCCCGAGAGGACGATGTAGTCGCCGTTCTCGAGCTCTAGCTCGCGCATCGAGGCGCGGTCGATCGCGGCGAGTCCGCGGCCGGCGTCCTTCTGTTTGAGGGGTTTGACGGTGAGTTTCATCGGTCTTCCTCCAGTTCGATGGTGAGGACGCCGTTTTTCATAAACGCTTGCGCGTCGCCTGCATCCTCGGGGAGGTCGAACTCCCGCTGGTCGTCGCCGGTGACGACGATCACGGTGCCGTCGGCGACGTCGACCGTGGTTTCGTCCCCTGCGGGGCCGAAGTCGATCGCGTAGACGTCGCTATCCTCGTATGCGTACTGCCTGACCATCTGCCCGTCGTCGCGGGCGAGTTGCTGGATGTTCATCTTCGACTAACCCAAGGTAAGCCAGCAAACTATTTAAACCTTTCGTAGGTGAATCGGATGACTGCGGCGAGGTAGCTGTATTATCGCTGTTGGCAGTTCGGTCGGATCCAGGGGGAGAACTATCGTAGGGTGGTTCTGCTGGCCCCCTCAGTGTCGGGGTCCCGTCGGTCGCGGCGTTGTGCTCTACGAATCACTCCGAGTTAGGACGGATTCGCGCCTCACGAGTCGTTCGCAGCAAAATCAGTGGGTTGGGGCGGATTCGAACCACGGTCACTCCGCGTCGCTCCGTTCCCTGATTCGAATCCGCCCGTTCCATTCCGCCTCACGGTCGCCTCGCTAGCGCTCGGCGGTGCGTTCGGCAGAAATGGGTTGGGGCGGATTCGAACCGCCGACTTCCTCCGTGTGAAGGAGGTATCATAACCGGACTAGATCACCAACCCGCACGCGGTCGTAGCCGGTGGCCCGCCTTAAACGTTCCTCCCTCCCGGCGTCCTACTGCCTCGAGCGAGAGGACTCGAGCGCGTCGCGAGCGTGGGCGATCGCCGCCCGGGTCTGGCCCTCGATGCGGCGTTCGGCGTTTTCGAGGCCGGCGAGGCGCTTCTCGAGGCGGGAGGGTCCGGGTTCTTTCTCCCGGCCCGAGAGCTCCCGGAGCGTGGTCCCGGCGGGTTCGACCGTCTCCCGGAGACGCCGAGTTTCGCGTGCTCGCCCGCCCGCTCGAGCGAGTCCCGTGGCCGCCGAGGTGTTTGTTCGTGGCGAGAGAAGGTCGTGATCGAGTGAATAATTCACGTCCGCATGCAACGGAAACCGGCCGATCGGATCCAGAAATGTGTGAACGCTGAGGTCAGCCGGCGCCTCGGAGCCGGATCTGGTAATGTTTTTCCGGCCTCCCGGCGAATCACCTCCAATGAGTCGCGACGAGCGCGTCCGTGTCGGCGTGTTGAGCCTCCACACGAGCAAGGAGACGAAGGCGATCTGTAACGCCGTCGAGGATCTGGGCCACCGTGCGGAGTGGCTCCGGGCCGAGAACACCACCGTCCGGATCGGCGAGGGGAGCGTCGCCCTCGAGCCGGATGTGGACGTGATCGCCAACCGGATGTTGCTCTCGAACACCGACCAGCCCTGCGAGGAGCTCGGGCTCGCGAACACCTTCGCACAGCTCGTACCCACCCTGAACGAGCCGGCGGCGACGCTGACGGCCTTCCACAAGCTCTCGACGGCCGCGGCGCTCTCGAACGCCGAAGTCCGGGTCCCCGACGTCCTGCTGGCGCTTTCCGGCGACCGGCTCAACGCCGCTCGCGGTGAGTTCGGCGAGGAAGCCGTCTACAAGACCGCGATCGGGACCCACGGCGGCGGTACCTGGAAGGTCGGCCCCGGCGAGGGGGTAAACGCCACCGTCGGCAACCGTTACGCCTTCCTCCAGGAGCTGATCGAGCGCGACGACGAGCGGCACCGCGACGTCCGGGTCTACGTCGTCGGCGGCGAGATCGTCGCCGCGATGTACCGCTACGCGCCCGACAACGACTGGCGGACGAACGTCGCCCTCGGGGGCAGCGTCGAGGACGCCACCGCCGATCTCCCCGAGGAGGCCCGCGAGATGGCCCGCCGCTCCGCCGAGGTCGTCGGGCTGGACTACGCCGGCGTCGATCTCGTCGAGGGCGAGGAGGGCTGGTTCGTCCTCGAAGTCAACCCCACGGCGGGGTTCAAGGGGCTCCACGAGGCAACGGGGATCAGTCCGGCGCCCCACATCGCTCGCCTCGCGATCGAGCGCGGCGGCGGCAGCGTCGACGACGACCGGGTCGAGGACCTCGCGGCGACGCTCGACGACTCGACCCCGCGGGCGATGCCCGTGCCGCTCCCGACCGAGGAGGGCGAACCGTCGGTCATCGGCTACACCGAGGAGGTCGTCCTCTCGGGAACCAGCGGCTCCTCGACGGTGTACGCGAAGTCCGACACCGGCGCGACCCGGACGAGCATCGACACCCAGCTCGCCGCCGACATCGGCGCCGGCCCGATCAAGTCGATCACGCGCGTGCGCTCGGGGAGCCAGAAGACCGCAAAGAGCCGCCCGGTCGTCGACGTCGTCGTCGGCGTCGGCGGCACCCAACACACCGTCACCGCGAGCGTCGAGGACCGAAGCCACATGGACTACCCCGTCATCCTCGGCCGGGACATCCTCAAACACTACCGGGTGGACGTCGGCCGGCGGGTCGATGCGGACGTCGAGGACACGCCCGAAGAAGAGGAGTAGCTCACCCCTCCGACTCGTACTCCGCCCAGATGTACCGGGTCGCGACCGACCGGTAGGGACGCCAACCCTCGGCGATCTCGCGCATCTCCCCGCGGGTCAGCTCCTCGCCGTCGCCGTACAACTGCTCGATCCCCCGCCGGACCGCGAGGTCGCCGAGGGGCAGGACGTCCTCGCGCTCGAGGACGAACAGGAGGTACATTCTGGCCGTCCACTCCCCGATCCCCTTGATCTCGGTCAGGCGCGTGACGACCTCCTCCTCGGGGACCCCGGCGAGTCCCTCTCGCGAGAAGTCCTCCCGTTCGAAGGCCCTGGCGGCGTTTCGCACGTATTCCACTTTCATCCGGGAGAGCCCCGCCTCCCGGAGCTCCGCCTCGTCGGCCGCGAGCACGGTCTCGGGGGTGACCTCGCCGTCGAGAACCTCGAAGACGCGTTCCCTGACGGCGGCCGCGCTGGCCGTCGAGAGCTGCTGGTTGATGATCGAGATCGAGAGGCGCTCGTACTCGCTCCAGTCGGGTTCGCTGTAGGGATCGTGATCGTCGATGAGCTCCGCCATCACGGGGTCGGTCCGGAGGACGGCTTCGGCTTCCTCTCTCATGCGTCGGTGATCGAAGGGACCTCGAGAGCAAAGGTCTCCCGGTCGCCGACCGCTACGAGCGGTCGCCGATCGCGAGCAGGGCGGCACAGATGGCGGTCGCGACCGCCACCGAGCCCGCGAGCAGCCAGAACGCCGGCCGGAAGCCGACGGTCTCCGAGAGGTAGCCGACGGTGACCGGGGAAATCGCGCCGGCGGCCATCAACAGCGTCCGGACGACCCCCAGGCTCCCGCCGGCGATCGAGTCGGGAAACGACGAGATCAGGAACGAGCCCCGAACGGGTCGGAAGCCGTGCGAGCCGATCCCGAAGGCGACGACCGCGGCCCCCAGCGCGAGGAGGTTCCCGGTCGGCGTCAGCGCCACCAGCGAGACCAGCCCGACGGTCGCGACCCCGAGGGCCGCGAAGATGACGGGCAGGGTCCCGACCCGGTCGCCGACCTCGCCGGTCGCGAGCTGGACGAGCGAGAGCGCAAAAAGGAGGCTGTAGAGGCCGCTGGCGGCCGCCGAGGAGAGGCCCGCCTCCTGGGAGAGATAGAGCGGGACGAACGCGACCGCGCCGTTGTAGGCAAACGAGAACGCCAGCGTGGCGACGACGAAGGCGGCAAAGCGAGGCGCTGCGAACACCGCGAGGTACTGCCGGAGAGCGACGCCTCCGTCGCTCCCGCCTGCGGCCCCGGCGTCGGGGAGCCGCTCGGGTACCCGCCGGAGGAAGGCCGCGGCCAGCGCGACCCCGGTGACTCCCGCGGCGAGAAAGAGCGTCCGCCAGCCCGGGGAGAGAAGCGGGACGCTCGCGACGGCGACGACCGCGGCGGGCGCGGCGACCCCGCCGAAGGTCCCGATGGTGTCGAGGACGCCGAGCGCCCGGCCCGTCCGGGCGGGGTAGGCCCGCGAGAGCAGCCGGATCGCGACCGTCTTGTGGGCGCCGGTCCCGGCACCGATGACGACCATCGCGGCGACGAGGGCGAGGAAGGGCGGCTCGAGCGCGACCCCGAAGGCGCCGGCGGCCGCGAGCAGGGCGCCGCCGACGATCACCGTCACCGAGCCCAGCCGGTCGGCGAGCAGGCCCGAGGGAAACTGCAGGAGGGCGTAGACGACCATGAACGCGGTGAAGGCGGCGCCGACGGCGGTGTTCGAGACGCTGTAACTCGCCTGGAGGGGCTCGAACAGCGGCGGGAACGCGTATCGGAGGAACTTCGCGAGAAACCAGATCAGCGCCGTCAACACGAGCGCGTCGAACCGGCCGAGCCCGCGGAGCCGCGCCGCCGTGGTGGATCCCATCGCCGTTCGTATCGGTCCCGCCCGCGACCGAGTATCCTGCGATTCGGCGCCGCCTCCCGGGGGGACGAGTCAGCCGTCGGTCGTGGTTCCCGTCGCCGTCCCGGCTCCACCGCCGTCCCCGCCGGCGCGTGCTTTCACGTCCTCGGGATCGAACTCGTTCACGTCGGTGTTGGGCTCGAGGCCCGCCCGCTCGATGACCGCGATGTCCTCGCCGGCCGACTGGCCCTCCGTGGTGAGGTAGTCGCCGGTGAGGATGCCGTCGGCGCCGGCCTCAAACAGGAGGTGCTGTTCGTCGGGCGCGAGGTTCGCCTCCCGGCCACCGGTCAGGCGGACCCGCGCGTGGGGGTGGAGCAGCCGGTAGACCGCGATCGTCCGGATCAGTTCCCGGGTCGTGATCGCCGCCGACTCCCCCATCTCCTCGCCCAGCGGGGTCCCCGCCACCGGGTTGAGGACGTTCACCGGCAGCGAGGAGATTCCGACCTCCTGGAGCGCAATGGCGGCGTCGATCCGGTCGGCCGGGCTCTCGCCCATCCCGAGGATGACGCCGGCACAGAGGTCCATCCCCGCCTCCTTTGCGACCTCCAGGGTCTCCACCCGATCGTTGAACTCGTGCGTGGAGACGATTTCGGGGAAGTACCGCGGCGAGGTCTCGATGTTGTGGTTGTAGTGGTTGATCCCCTCGTCGGCGAGGATCGCGGCCTCCTCGCGGGTGAGGATCCCGAGGCTGGCGTCGACCTCGACGTCGGTCTCCTCGCGGACCAGCCGGATCGCCCGCAGCACACGCTCCCACTCCTCGGGACGGCGTTCCTTCGAGACGCCCTTTTCGGCGACGACGATCCCGAACCGCTGGGCGCCGTCGCGTTCGGCCCGCCGGGCCGCCGCCAGGATCTCCTCGGGCTCGAGGAGATCGTAGCCGTCGACCCCCGCGTCGAAGTGGACCGACTGGGCACAGAACCCACAGTCCTCCGCGCAGTTGCCGGCCTTGGCGTTGACGATGCTGCAGGCGTCGACGGTGCCGTCGCCAAGTCGGGCGCGGACGGCGTCGGCCGCCGCGGCGAGCTCGTCGACCGGCTGGGCCACCAGTGCGATCCCGTCGGTCCGGTCGAGGCGTTCGCCCTCCAGTACCCGCCGGACCGCGCCGTCGATCGTCGGGTTTCCGGTTTCGTAAACCACGATGAAAAACTCGTTGACGGACCTATAGTCGTTGGGGATCGACGCCCGGCCGGCTACGCCCGGGCCTCCGCCCGGACCCACTCGTCGGCGTCGTCGGTCCCGACCGTCTCGACGGCGAATCCGACCGCCGAGAGCAGTTCCTCGAGTTTGGCGGGTCGGTAGAGGACGAACGTCCGGTCGTCGTCCGCGTACGCCGACCCCTCGCAGGTCCCCTCGCCGTGTTTCACCGAGAGGTGGACGGGACCCTCCGGCCGGAGCACCCGGCGGAACTCGGCGAGCGTGGCCCGTGCGTCCGCTTTGGGGACGTGGAGAAAGGAGGCACACGCCCAGATCCCGTCGAAGGTCGCCGCCGGGAACCCGAGCCGGCGCATGTCCATTCGCGCGAACGACGCCTTCCGGGTCTCCTCGCGTGCGAGCTCGAGGAACGCGGGCGTCAGGTCGATCCCGACCGGCTCGTGGCCCGCTTCCCCGAACCGCGCGGTCTCCCAGCCGGGCCCACAGCCCGCGTCGAGGAGCCGTGCCGGCCCATCGGTGGTGTCCTCGATCGCTGCCAGAAACCGCGAAACCAGTTCCTCGACGGCAGAGCGGTCCTCGTTTCGCTTCCGGTACCGGTCGGCGACCGTCTCGTAGGTCGTCCGCGTTCCGGGATCGGTCATGGTTCCCGCTGGTCGAGCAGGCCGAAAACGTTTCTCCCGTCGTTCGTACGGGTGACCGTCAGTGGGGTTCGGCCGACGGGGCCCGTCGAGTCCCTCGCGGATCCGACGACGGCGCGCCACAAGCTTCTAATAGTTCTTCGATCATCGATCGGTATGGACCGACCGCTCGTGGTCACCGATTCGAGTGATAGCGTCGTCGACGTCATCGAGGAGGCCGGGGAGCTCGCGGAGCTCTCGGGGGCCCCGCTTACCGTCCTGACCGTCGTCACCGAAGAGGAGTACCAGAACGATGCCGAGGTGTTGGGCGCCATCGCCGAGATGGAGGGCTCGTCCTACAGCGTCGAGCCGGCGACGTACGCCCAGGAGGTCGCCGAGACCGCCATCAACGACCTGCTCGCCGACCGGGACGTCGAGACCGAGGCCGTCGGCCGGTACGTCGACGACGACGGCGACCGCGCCGACGCGATCCTCGAGGTCGCCGAGGAGCGCGGCTGTGACTACGTCTTTCTCCTGGGACGCCGGCGGAGCCCGACCGGGAAGGCGATCTTCGGCGACACCGCCCAGGCGGTCATCCTCAATTTCGACGGCTACGTCGTCACGACGGCGCGATAAGTCTTCATCCGGCCCTCCCGGCGATCCACGTACCGCAGGCCCGACCGACGGACGCCGCGGGCTCCGATCCCGCGCTCGTTTTCCCGTTTGCGAAGATATAGACCGGGCGATATCCCACATAATCGTCCATGGATCTCCCCGCCATCGAGGAACTGCACTTCGAGGACGCACCCGCCGTCGACTCCCCACCGGGTCCCGAATCCCGGCGGCTCGTCCGCAGACAAGCCGAGATCGAGAGCGGCGCCGTCCTCTACCCGACAGACGTCCCGATCGCGTTCGAGAACGGGAAGGGCGCAACGCTGAAAGACGTCGACGGAAACCTCTACCTCGACTTCTTCGCGGGCATCGGCGTCCTGAACGTCGGCCACGCCAACCCCTACGTCACCGAGGCGGCCGTCGAGCAGGCCGAACGCCTCCCCCACACGCTTGACTTCCCGACCCGGACCCGGGTCGAACTGATCGAGACGTTGGACGAGATCGCGCCCGAGGGACTGCGGGGGCGAAACCGGGTGAACTTCGGCGGGCCGACGGGCAGCGACGCCGTCGAGGCGACGATCAAGCTCGCAAAGCGGGTGACGGGAAACGACGGGCTGATCGCCTTCCGGGGCTCCTTTCACGGCGAAACGTCCGGCGCCTACAGCCTCACCGCCGACACGAAGTACAAGCGCCACTACACCCCGCTGCTCCCGGAGGTCGAACACGCCCGGTATCCCTACCCGTTCCGCCAGGACGGCTCGCCCGAGGAGCTGGTTGAACGAGCCCTTGAGGACGTCCAAACCCTCCTGGGCGATCGCTACGGTGGAATGGCCAACCCCGCGGGCGTCTGGGTCGAGCCGATTCAGGGCGAGGGCGGGACCGTCGTCCCGCCCGAGGGCTTCCTTTCCGGACTCCGGGACCTCTGTGACGAGTACGAGGTCCCGCTGATCGTCGACGAGATCCAGACCGGGATGGGCCGGACCGGCGAGTGGTGGGCCAGCGAGCACTACGACGTCAC
Source organism: Saliphagus infecundisoli (assembly GCF_020177375.1). Classification (GTDB taxonomy): domain Archaea; phylum Halobacteriota; class Halobacteria; order Halobacteriales; family Natrialbaceae; genus Saliphagus; species Saliphagus infecundisoli. The sequence continues at coordinate 675,018 of NZ_JAIWHV010000001.1, forward strand.
CCCCGACATCATGCCGATGGCCAAGGCACTGGGAAGCGGCTTTCCCCTCTCGGGGACGATGTACGACGAGAATCTGGATGCGTGGGGCCCCGGCGGCCACACCGGCACCTTCCGCGGGTTCAACCCCGCGATGCGCGCCTCGATCCGCGCGATCGAATACACCCGCCACCACGACCTGCTCGCCCACGCCCGGGAGCTGGGCGCGTTCATCGTGGACCGCCTCGCCGAGTGCGAGGCGGAAAACCCCCACGTCGGCGAGGTCCGCGGGAAGGGGCTGTTCGTCGGGCTCGAACTCGTCACCGACGACGGCGAGCCCGCGCCCGACCTGTTGGAGACGGTCCGGACGACCTGCTACGAGAACGGTGTCCTCGTCTGGGCGGGCGGCCGGGGCGACAACGTGATCCGGCTGCTCCCGCCGCTGGTGATGACGGAGGCTCAGGCCGAGACCGGGATCTCGATCCTGATCGACGCGATCGAGTCGGCGACCGACTGACCTGCGGCGAACGTCAGCCCCAGGAGGCCGACGCCACCTCGACCCTGACGAGGGCCTCCGGAGGCTCACCGTCCTCCTCTACGCTCGGATCGCGGCCGCGATAGCGCTGGAACAGCCGCGTCCGGCCCGCCCACAGCTTCTCCTCGTCGGTAATCACGGTCGCGGTACCGAAGAGGACGACGTGCCACTGCCCTACCCCGTCCTCGGAGCGTTCGATCGACAGCGAGACTCGCGGGTTCGCCCGGATGTTCTCCAACTTCTTCCCGCCGGTGACGAACTCGGCGACGCCGTCCTCGTAGCGATACCAGATCGGGGCGACGTGGGGCCGGTCGTTCCGGCTCGTCGCGAGATGGGCCATCTCCCGGCCCGTGGTCAACCACTCCTCGACCTCCTCGGGGACGCTCGTCTCGGTCATCCAGTCGGGAGACGCCGTCGCGGCCGATAAGGGTTCGTCTCGGAGAGCGGGGTGCGGATGCTGGATCGAGTGGAAGGACGGTTACCCGGACTCACTCGGCCGCCGACCGGGCGAACTCAAGGAAGGCGATGACGCCCGCGAGCCAGACGACGAACACCGGGTCGAGGTCGCCCCCCGCAGTCCGCCGGCCGAACGCCAGCGGACTCACCGACAGCGCGAACACGCCGATGCCGTAGGCGACCGTCGCCGCTCGCCCCTCGAAGTCGGGGCTCGCCTCGAGCAGCGACCGGTCCGACGCGAGGACGAAGTAGGCGGCGCCCGTATAGACGAGGCCGACGACCAGTGCAGTCGTCGACCCGACCGCGAACCGGACGAGAGCGACGCCGATCGCGAGACCGACGAGGACGGCGAGGAGGGGCGTTTGGTTCACGGATCGACGTGTCAGTCTCGGGGGAATAGTCGTTCCGGTTGTCGGTCCGGAGGGTCGATCGAAGGGAGACGGGCGGCCGGAACCCGGAGGTCAGTAGAACTCGCGGACGAGGTCCATCCCGTCCTCGGGGGCGCCGTCGGGAATCTCCGACATGTCCTCGGTGACGCCGTGTTGCTCGTGGTAGGGCACCGAGTTCTCGTCCTGGTAGATCACGCCCTGGTACTCCTTTTCGCCGTCGAGGATGACGTCTGCCGCGGCGTCGTAGTCGTTGGGATCGTGGCCCTCCTCCTCGAGGTCCACCAGGGTGTCCCGGAAGTAGTCGTAGGTGTCGACGTCGTTGAAGGTGACGCAGGGCGAGAAGACGTTGACGAAGCCGAAGCCGTCGTGTTCGATCGCCTCCTGGACGATCTGGGCGTGGCGCTGGGCGTCCGAGCTAAAGGACTGGGCGATGAACGACGCGCCCGAGGAGAGCGCCAGCGCGAGCGGGTTGACCGGGGGCTGTTGGGGGCCCTCGGGGGTCGTCGAAGTCTCGAAGTCCGAGCGCGAGGTCGGCGACGCCTGGCCCTTGGTGAGCCCGTAGATCCGGTTGTCCATCACGACGTAGCTCATGTCGACGTTCCGGCGGACGGCGTGGACGAAGTGGCCCGCGCCGATCGAGTAGCCGTCGCCGTCGCCGCCGGCGACCATGACCTCGATGTCGGGACGGGCCATCTTGACGCCCGTGCCGACGGGGAGCGCACGCCCGTGGACGCCGTGGAGCGCGTAGGAGTGCATGTAGGTCCCGATCTTGCCCGAACAGCCGATCCCGGCCACCACGAAGGTGTTGTCGGGGTCGTTGCCGGTGTTGGCGAGGGCTTTCATCATGCCGTTCATCGTCCCGAAGTCACCGCATCCGGGACACCACGTCGGCTGTTTGTCGGACTTGAAGTCGACGAATCGTACGTCTGAGCTCATTGTGCTGGCACCTCCGAGGCGAGTTGGTCGTCGATCTGTGCGGCGAGTTCGTCCGCCTTGAAGCGGACGCCGGTGTACTTGTTGATTCGGTCGACGCGGGTAAGGGTGTCGTGTTCGATGACGTCGGCGAACTGGCCGGTCGCGTTACACTCGACGACGATGGTGTTCTCGGCGGCCTCGATCTCGTCGGTGAGGTCGGGCCGCGGGAAGAGGTAGGGTACCGAGAGCACCCGGACGTCTTCGTCCATGAGATCGAGAGCCTCGACGAGCGCACCCTCGTTCGAGCCCCAGGAGATCACGAGGTTCTCCGAGTCCGGGTCGCCGAACTCGCGGTAGTCCCACTCCTCTTCGTCCCGGGCGGTCTCGAGCTTCCGGTTTCGTTTGTCAACCTGCTGGACGCGCTCGCCTTCCTCCTCGGTCCGTCGGCCGAGTTCGTCGTGTTCGAGCCCGGTCGACATGTGGGCACCGTCGACGGTGCCGGGAAGCGCCCGCGGGCTGACGCCGTCGTCGGTGTCGGCGTGGGCCCGAAAGCGGCCCTGGTCGTCGAGCCACTCCTGGGCCTCCTCGTCGTCGACGATCTTGCCGCGTTCGATCTCGACGTCGTCCATGTCGAACGCTTCGGGCGGGAACGTCCGTTCGGTCACCGCGAGCGCGAGGTCGGAGACGAGATACACGGGGGTCTGGTACTTCTCGGCGTAGTTGAACGCCTCGACGGTCTTCCAGAAACACTCGGTGATCGTCGTCGGCGCGAGGACGAACCGGGGGACCTCGCCGTGGCCGCCGTAGAGGGTCATGTTGAGGTCGCCCTGTTCTTGCTTGGTGGGCATCCCCGTCGAAGGGCCCGACCGCATCACGTCGGCGATCACGAGCGGCGTCTCGCTGGTGGCGATCAGCCCGAACGTCTCGGCCATCAGATCGATCCCCGGACCGGAGGTCGCGGTCATCGACCGGGCGCCGGCGCGGGCGGCCCCGAGGGCCATGTTGATCGCCGACAGCTCGTCTTCGGCCTGGACGACGTGGCCGCCGTACTCCTCGATCCGGCCCGTCAGGTACTCCATGACGTTCGTCGCGGGGGTGATCGGATAGCCGGCATAGAACCGACAGCCCGCCGCGATCGCGCCCATCCCGATCGCCTCGTCGCCGTTGAGCAGGACGTAGTCGCTGTCGGTGGTCTCCAGATCGTAGCCCAGATCGAGGTCGTCGTAGTTCTCGCGGACGTAGTCGCGACCGAGGCGGGCGGCCTCCTTGTTGTTGTCGACGATCTTCGAGCCCTTGCCGCCGAAGCGCTTCTCGAGGGCCTCGTCGAGATACTCGACGTCGAAGCTCGCGAGCTCGCAGGCCGCTCCGAGCGCGACGACGTTTCGCATGATCGCGCCGCCGGCGTCCTCGGCCAGGGACTTCAGCGGGACGTCGACGGCGGTCATCTCCTCGGGGATGTCGGCCTCCCAGGAGCGCTCGCCGTCGTAGATGATCGCGCTGCCGTCGTGGAGTTCGTCGACGTTCTCGTCGATCGTTCGTTGGGTCAGGGCGACGAGAACGTCCAGGCGGTCGACGACGCTCTGGACGTCGTCGACGGCGGTTCGGATCTTGTAGGCCGTGTAGCCCCCCCGGATCCGGGACGCGAAGTCCTTCGACGTGAAGACGTGTCGTCCGGCCCTGGCAAGCGCCTGGGCGAAGATCTTCCCGGTCGAGTCGATGCCGTCCCCGGCCTCGCCGCCGACCGCCCAGTTTAGGTCCTCGGCCATGTTATGGCGGCCCTAACCCTCGGCAAATGAAAAGGCTTCTGAAACCCTTACCGGCCCCGAACGATCGTCTCGGCTACTCATCCCCGAGTAAATTTCCGCTACGGTTTCCCCATCCCGGGTAGCCATCGCCTCCGCGTCGAGTTCCTGTCGGAGTTCGGACCATCGACGGGATGAAATGACCGTCGTCCGTATCGGGTGCCATGGAAATCGACCGCGAACTCCGGCGACGGATCGGGCTCGGACTCGTCGTCCTCGCGCTCGCGGCCGTCGTCGGCTACATCGTCTGGCGCTTCGTCGCGGCCGTCGTCTTCGCGGTCTTTCTCTACTACGCCGTTCGCCCGATCTACCGCTCGCTCGGACGCTTCGGGCTCCCCAGGCGCACCCGGGCCGGCCTCGCACTGGTCCTCTTCGGCGTCCCCTTCCTCCTCCTTGTGGGGTACACCCTGATGATCGTCGCCCTCGAGGTGCAGGGGTTCGTCGAGACCTACGATCTCCAGACCCAACTCGTCGAGCGGGCGATCGAGGAGTTCGGCGTCGCGGGGATCGACCTGAACGAGCTCCAGGAGGCCCTCGCCGGCGCGGGTGCCCAGGCCTCCCTCGGAGTCGCCCTCGTGAGCCTCGGTGGCGCGGTCAGCGCCGTCGGCTCGGCGCTGGTCCAGTTGCTCGTCGTCGTCGTGGTGACCTACTACATGCTGATCGACGGCCCGCGGCTGGTCGCCTGGATCGTGGAGACGTTCGACGAGTCCGGCGCCCTCCGGCGGTACGCCCGGGCGGTCGATCCGGAGCTGTCGCTGACGCTCTTCGGTAACATCGTCAACGTCTTCGTGACGGCGATCGTCGGCGTCTCGACGTTCTACGCCTACAATTTCTTCGTCCCGCCGACGGTCGAGGTGCCGTTCCCGGCGCTGGTGGGGGCGCTCGCGGGGCTCGGAAGCCTGATCCCCGTCGTCGGGATCAAACTCGTCTACGTCCCCGTCGTCCTCGGGCTGGGGGCGACCGCCGTGCTCTCGGGCGAGCCCGCGTTACTGGTCCCCGTCGGAATTCTCGCTGCCGTGAGCGCCGTCGTCATCGACTTCATCCCCGACTTCTTCATCCGGGCGCTGGTCAGCGGCGAGCGGACCCACACCGGCCTCCTGATGGTTTCGTACATCGTCGGCCCCGTCGTCTTCGGTTTCTACGGGCTCTTCTTGGTCCCGATCGTGCTCGTGCTCGCGACGAACGCCGCCACGATCCTCCTCCCGTACGTCCTCGGGAGCAGACCCGGGCGACAGTCTCGTCTCGAGGAGTACCCCGACGCCGACCGCGAGGAGACGACGGTCCCGTCCGCCGAGCGGGAGCCGGCGGTGCCCACGGAAGACGAGTAGCCGACCGCATGGGGAACGCCTTTTGCCCTCCCGGGACTCGCCCCGGTATGGAAGGCACCGCGGTCACCGTCGCGGACGTCCGCGAGGTCGGCCCTGACACCGTCGCCCTCGAGCTCGAGACTCCCGCGGGGTTCGACGCCGCCCCCGGCCAGTTCGTCCTGTTGCGCGCGGAGGTCGACGGCGAGGAGATCGCCCGCCACTACACCCTCTCCTCGCCCCGGGTGGGAGAGCGCTTCGAGATCACGGTCGGAATCGATCCCGACGGCGACCTCTCGCCGTGGCTCGCCTCGCTGTCGGGCGGCGAAACCGTCCACGTCGAGGGCCCCTTCGGCGAGATCACCTACGAGGGCGGCGAGGACGTCGTCGCCGTCGCCGGCGGCCCCGGGATCGGCCCGGCGGTCGCGATCGCCGAAGCCGCCCGCGAGGCCGGCCGGGAGGCCGCGGTCGTCTATCAGTACGACGGCGATCCGGCCCACGGTGACCGTCTCGAGACCCTCGCCGAGTCGGGCGCGTCGGTGGCGCTCCTCGAGGGCAGCGAGGGGGGAGACGAAGAGCTCGCCGACCGCGTCGCCGACCACGTCGAGGACGGCCGGTTCTACGTCTTCGGGTTCGAGGCGTTCGTCCGCGGGGTCGCGGACGCGATCGAGGCGGCCGGCGGCGACCCCGACGACGCGGCGATCGAGAACTTCGGCTGAGACGGTCGGAGACGACGATGTACCGCTCGATCGCAGCGCCAGGTTGCGATCGACAGTGCGCTGACTCACGTTCCGACCCTGTGGCTCCGAACGACCCGAATCCGGCGGCTACGTCCGGCAGTCGGCGACCACGAACGAAATGACTGACCCCGCCGGCCCGGAGACGAAAGACGGCGGAAGGCGGTCTCGATACGAAAGAAGAAAGCGGTTCGTGACGGTTATTCGGCGTCCTCGGCGGCGGCGATGACGCGTTCGACCAGCTCGTCGTCCTCGACGAGGTACTCGACGGTCTCGCGGACGCGTGCGACCAGTTCCTCGTCGGTCATGAGGTCGGCGACGACCTCGAGCATCCAGTCGACGTCGATGGTAAAGGAGAGGAGTTCGGTACCGGTCTCGTCACACAGCGTGACGCGGACCTCGTGGATGTCGGTGCTGAACCCGTCCATGTCGCCGATCGACTCGACGGTGTCGGTCGGGACCGACTCGACGGTGTCCATCAGCATCGGTTCGATCGCTTCGAGCATCGGCTCGATCTCCTCGGCCGACATCGACTCGACGTCCTCGCTCGAGATCGATTCGGCGTCCTCGGCCGAGATCGATTCGGGGTCCATCTCGGCGAGCATCCCGAGGCCCTCCGCCGACATCGGGACCTCCCCGAGGAGGTCCTCGCGGCTGGTGTCGACGACCCCGTTGACGACGAGGACGCCCTCCTCGCAGGCCATCCAGTCGACGGTCATGGCGTCGCCCCCGACGCTGAACCCGTCAGCGTCGAACCCCGTGATCCCCTCGACGTCGCCGTCGTAGTCGGCGTCGGGACCGTCCTCGCTGTCGGACTCCTCGTTGCCGCTCTCCTCGCCGGCCGTCCCGTCGTCGCTGTTGTCGGCGCCGCTCTCGTCGGTGCCGTTCTCGCTTCCGTCGGCCGTCTCCTCGCCGCCGCCCGTTTCGTTGGAGGTCTCGTCGGACGTCTCGTTGCCGTCCGTGTCGTCGCCTTCCTGGGCCCGCCCCGTACAGCCGGCGACGGCGACGGCCAACGCGCCCGCACTCCCGTACAGCAGCTCTCGTCGTTCCATACGTCCTCCGTCTACGAGCGGGTGCAAAAACGTTTTGGTGAGGATCTATAAAATATATTGTTAGTCCGGCGTTCGAATCCCGTCGAAACAGTCAGGAACGAACGACGGAATCCCGACCGTCCACCGGAGGGAATCGACGGACGACGGTCGTGCAGCGATTCGACCCGAAACCCTCGTATTACCGGCCGCAACCGCCGATAACGGTGGAATCGAATCCACAGTCTTTATCAGTAGGAAGGTGGTGAGTCCGGTCAATGCTCCTCTCAGTGGACCGATCGGACCGGGACTCTACCCGGTCGCTCAGTTTCGAGATCATCGCGGCCGTCGCCGAACGCGAGGGTGTCGATCCGACCGAGATCGAACCCCCCGAGTACGAGGCGCTGTACGAGGTCTTGGATCCCGAAGCGCTCGACGCGCTGTTCGCCCCCCGTCAGAACGGCGCCGAGCGCGCCTCCGGACGCGTCGAGTTCCGGTACTGTGGCTACGACGTCACCGTCACCGACGGCGGCGAGGTCTCGATCGAGAACTGACGGTTCCGGCCGACCGACGCTGGTTTTCCATCAGTCCGCACACGCCGACTCGAAGACCTGCCGGTGGAGGCGGTCGGCGACCCGTTCCGTCACGGTCTCCAAGTTCACCGTGTCGGCCCGGTTGTACTCGATCAGGCGCTCGAGAGAGTCCTCGTCGCCGCGTTCGTACCGGTGCCAGAGGCGGACGGCGTCCCGCCCCGAGAGATCGGGTCGCTCGCGCTCGATCCCGAGGTCGCGTTCGACCTGCTTGAGCCCGCCGGTAAGCTCGAGCGTCCGACAGGGGTAGAGGAGATCGACGTGGGGCAAGGAGGCGTCGACGTCGTAGCAGGTCTCGAGAAAGGGAACGTCGAAGCGCTGGCCGTTGAAGGTGACAAGCAGCGCCGAGCGGTCGAGTTCGGCCTGGAGGCGCTCGGCCGTCAGATCGCGGCCGGCGACGAGCGTGGTCGTCTCGCCGCCCCGATGGAGGGTGACGGTCGTCACGTCGTTCGAGTCGGCGTCCAGTCCCGTCGTTTCGATGTCCAGAAAACACGCGCTCCGAGAGGCGTTTTCGTAGAGGCGCCACCGGCTCGAGGCGGGGAGTTCGTCGGCGAAAAAGGAAAGGTCGTCGTCGGCGAGTCGGGTCCGACCCTCCTCGATGTAGGCCTCGATCCGGTCTGCGGTCGTCGGGCCGACGACGTCCCCCGCGAACTCGTCCCAGTGGGTGACCCCCGACTCCCAGAGCTTCCGCTCGGTTCGCTCGCCGACGCCACGAACCGGGATGAAGCTGTTCTCGATTCGCACACCCCTTCTGGGGCGCGTGTGATCTAAAGCGTACGGGTTTCCGGCGACGGCGGGACCCCGCGGAACCGGCCGACTTTTCATCCGGCCGACCGTATCGCTCCCCATGGCCGAGCGAAACGACGCTGCCGACGCCATCGGCGACCTCGTGGACACCCTGGAGGAACTCCGGGGGGAACTCGAGCCGGATAGCCCGGGACCGGGGCGGGGACCGCCGCTTCGCCCGCCTACACCCGGGGAGCTCCTCCGGATGGCCGACGAGGTCGCGATCCCGCTCCTGATCCGCGCCCTCGAGGCCCAGATCCGGGCCCTCGAACGGCTCCAGCGTGCCGTCGGGCTCCTCCGCAGAGAGCGGGAGGTCCGCGAGCGGACGGGCGAGACCCGAGAGCGGAGCCGCGAGCGCGTCGAGGGCCTCCGGGACCGGACCCTAGACGGGTTGGATGACGTGCTCGCGGAACTCGGGCGGACCGTCGAGGGCGAGCCGACCGATCGACGGGCCCGCGAGCTGCTCGCCGACGCCCGCGAGCTGCGCGACGAGATCGACGACCGGCTCCGGGACGCGACCGAGGGCCGCGAGCGACGGGGGCGGGATTCCGACCGCGTTCGCGACGCCCGGACGATCGAGGTGACGTCGCCCGACGAGGAGGACGAGGACGAGGAGACGGACGTGGACGTCGACGCCGAACTCGACACGCTTCGGGACCGCTACAGGCCCGAGGAGGGCGGCGAGGAGGCCGACGGCCTCGATGGCGGGGACGAGTCCATCGACACCGATGGCGAGGATGACGAGGGAGACGACACGGAGGAATCCGGAGAGGGCGACGGGGCCGACGGCGACGACGATCGGCCCCCCGGAGCGAGATAGTTAGGCTGAAGGCGTCCCCAGCCCGAGTCCGGGTAGATGAACCGATCGTCGGGCGACGTGGCTGGGGAGACTATCGCGGCCGACCCGGTCGGGCGGAGCCGCGAACTCGGGGACGTCTCCTTCGGCGCCGTCGCCGACGTCGGCGAGGGGGCCCACGTCCAGTGGGCGGCCCCCGACGGACTCGAGCTGCTCGGGCGGGGCGTCGCGGCGGCGTTTACCGCCGCTGGCGGGAACCGGATCGAGGACGTCCGGTCGGCGGCGGCCGCGTTCTTCGATCGGCTCGACCACGACGGTCCCCCCGAGAGCCGGTCGCGTGCCCTGGGCGGCCTCGCGTTCCACGCCGACCACGGCCCCACTCCGCCCTGGACCGGGTTCCCCGCGGCGTCCTTTCTCGTGCCGCGGATCCAGCTCACGCGGACCGACCGAGGGACGTGGCTGACTGCAGTCGGCGACGGCGAGCGGGCCGCGACGGACCTGCTCGCGGAGTGGGAGGAGCGCCTCGAGAGGCTGGCGACGATGCGCCCCAGCGGGACGAAGCCGGGGGTCGAACGGAGCCGGCGGCCCACCTCGCGGTCGGCCTGGCGCGAGCGGGTCGAACACGCCCTGGCGCGGATCGCCGACGGCGATCTGGAGAAGGTCGTCCTCGCCCAGACCCTGGCGGTCGAACTCGGGGAGGGAATCGACGTCGCGGCGACCGTCGAACGCCTCCGCCGGAAGTATCCGGGCTGTTACCGGTTCCTGATCGATCCCGACGCGGGCGGGCGGACGTTCTTCGGGGCCCCCCCCGAACGGCTCGTTTCGATGCGGGGCGACCGGATCGAGACCGAGGCACTCGCGGGCTCGGTCGCCCGCGGGGAGAGCCCCGAGGAGGACGAGGAACTCGCCGACAGGATGCGCGAGGACGAGAAGCTAGAGCGCGAACACGAGGTCGTCGTGCGCGCGATCCAAGCACAGCTCTCGCCGATCGCCGCCGACGTCTCGGTCGGCGAGCGGACCGTCCGCCGGCTGGCGACGATCCAGCACCTCAGGACGCCGATTACGGCCCGGGCCGGGGCGGCCGACCACGTCCTCGACGTCGTCGGCGCCCTGCACCCGACGCCCGCGGTCGGCGGGCTTCCCCCCGATCCCGCCATCGAGACGATCCGGGCGGTCGAGGGGTTCGACCGGGGGTGGTACGCCGCCCCGATCGGCTGGTTCGACGCGGAGGGCGACGGCGAGTTCGCCGTCGGGATCCGGTCGGGAGTCGCGAGCGAGCGCGAGGTCACCCTCTTTGCGGGCAACGGCATCGTCGCCGACAGCGACCCCGACGAGGAGTGGGCGGAGATCCAGCTCAAGTTCCGGCCCGTCCTCGACGAGCTCGAACGATGACCGACCGCCGGCCGCCGAACCCCTCGACGCTCTGGGCCGAGGTTCTGGTGTCCGAACTCGCCGCGGACGGGCTCTCCGCGGTCTGTATCGCCCCCGGGAGCCGCTCGACGCCGCTGACGGTCGCCTTCGCCGCCCATCCCGACGTCGAGGTCTACTCCCATCTCGACGAGCGTTCTGCTGCGTTCTTCGCGCTCGGGCGCGCCCGCCGGACCGGCGAGCCGACGGCACTGGTCTCGACCTCCGGAACGGCGGCGGCGAACTTCCACCCCGCCGTGATCGAGGCCCACCAGGGCCGGGTCCCCCTCCTGCTGCTCACCGCCGACCGGCCCCGGGACCTCCGGGACAGCGGCGCCAACCAGACGATAGACCAGGTCGATCTCTACGGGGACGCCGTCCGGTGGGCAATGGATCTCCCCGAGGCCAGGCTCGAGGAGCGCCCGGTCGAAATGCTCTGGACGACCGCCGCGCGGGCGCTCGCCGCCGCGACCGGAACGCCCGCGGGCCCGGTCCACCTCAACTGTCCGTTCCGAAAGCCTCTGGAGCCCGTCGAGACGGGCGAGATAGACGCCGACTTTCTCGACCGGATCGACCGGGATGGGGACGAGGGACCCGCCGTCCGGACGACCGGGGGGACGCCGGTCCCGGCAGCCGAGGACGTCGCCCGGATCGCGGAGACCATGGAGAGCGCCGACCGGCCCCTGGTCGTCGCCGGCCCCGCCGACCCCCCGGGAATCGACGCCGGGAGGATCGCAGGTCTCGCCAGGGCGGTCGGCGCCCCGATCCTCGCGGACCCGCTGTCGGGACTGCGCTTCGGCGAGCACGTCCGCGAGCGGGACGGGGAGTCGCCGAGGGTCGTCTTCGGCGGGTACGACGCCTACCTCCCCGATCCCGACCTCGCTCCCGACGTCGTCCTCCGAGTGGGGGCCTCGCCGACCTCGAAGCCGCTTCGGAACTGGTTGTCCGACGTCGCTCCGAAGCAGTTCCTGATCGACCCCGCGGGAGGGTGGCGCGAGGCGACCTACGCCGCGACGGATCTCGTCGTCGCGGATCCCGACCGCTTGGTCGGCGACCTCCTCGCGGTTCTCGAGACCGACGGAAACGACGGGAGCGGTGACGCGGGCACGTCGGGATCCGCCGGCAAGTGGCTCGAGGACTTCCATCGCCGCGAGGCCGCCCACTGGTCGGTCGTCGAGCGGGCGACCGACCCCGATCGGCTGGCCGCAGCGCCCTTCGAGGGCGCGGTGCTGGCGGCGGCGCTCGCCGAGGCGCCCGACCCCGCGACCGTCTTCGTCTCAAACAGCATGCCGATCCGGGACGCCGACCGTTTCGGCCGGCCCCGGGCGGCGGAGCTCTCGGTGCTCGCCAATCGGGGCGCGAGCGGGATCGACGGCATCACGAGTACGGGACTGGGTGCCGGTTCGGCGGTTGAGGAGCCCCTCGTGATCGTGACCGGCGACCTTGCGTTCTACCACGACTCCAACGGGTTGCTCGCCGTCGGGCGCTGTGGCGTCGATGCGACCATCGTCGTCCTCGACAACGACGGCGGCGGCATCTTCCACATGCTCCCGATCGAGGAGTTCGATCCGCCGTTTACGGAGCAGTTCAAGACGCCCCACGGCCTCGAGTTTTCGTACCTCGCCGAGTGCTACGGTCTCGAGTTCGAGTGCGTCGCGCCCGCCGACTTCTCCGAGCGGTACCGCGCCTCGCTGGCGAGTGCGGGAACCCAGGTGCTTTCGGTGGCGTTCGACGCGGAGGCGAGCCATCGTCGGCGGGAGGAGTTGGAGGAACGGAGTTTGACGGGCGGAAACGGAGACGAGTAGTCGGCCCGGGGACCGCGGCGGGTGTTCGGTCGAGGTTCTTTATATTCCGGCTCCACGAGGTGAACGAATCCGGGAGAAATACGTTCTCAGAAATGGACGTCTATCCGACGAATGGATCCCGTTCGATTCCTCCGCGAGGGCCTGGCTGACGACTCGTTACGGACCGCGATCCTCGTCGGCCTCGCTACGATTCCGTTTACGCTCGTGCTCTCCTGGGAGCCGGCGGCCGGCGACACCGTCGTCGTCGGTGGCTCCGTCTCGGGGACGCCCATGCTCCTGCCGGACTCGTCGTCGGCTCCCTGTATCGCAACCGGGGGGCTCGCCGAGCCGGGATCTGGACCGGCCTCGCGGCCTCGATCGGGACGGTAACCGTCTTCGTTGCCAACACGGTCACGACGGTTCCGCCGGACTCGTTGTGGATGGTCGCGCTCGCGGCCGTGCTGGGGCCGGTCGTCGTCGGGCTCGGCGTCGCCCTCACGGTCGCGTTCACGACGGTCGCCGCACTGGTCGGCGGATGGGCCACGACCCGGCTCCAGCGGGATCGGCGAAACCGGGCAGCGAGAAGCGGGGAGACGGGTGCCACCGGTCGGTCACGATGGTGGCTCGCCGTTCTCGTCTACGCGGTCGTCGCACCGGTCGTCTTGGTGTATGTGCTTTGGGTTCGACCGGAGAGCGGCGTCGGCCTCGTCCTCTCTATCGTGGGTGTGTTCGGGCTCGTCGTCTCCGCCGTCGTCGCGTTCGTCGGGCTGTTCATCGACGTGACGGCGCCCCGGGACCCCGCCACGGACCGGCTCCCGTCCGTCCGGCTGTACGTCGGCGTTCCGATCGGGGCGGCCGTTCTCGCCTACGCGATCGGGGCGCTTCGCGCGACGGGAAATCCCGTGGGGGACGGAACGTACGGCTTCGTTATCGCGCTCTGGGTTTGCGTAACCGCCTACCTCGTTTTCGAGCGGCGGCCGGGAGGGACGGTACCGAGCGGATCGAACGCGTAGCCCTCCCCGGAGGCCGATCGCGGGTTCAGAGAGAACCAGTCCCAACCGACCTCGCGGTGACCGACACACTGGCGCTGACGATGGTCGACGGGCGACTCGCCATCCACGAGGAGACCGCGATCGCCGTTGTGAACGGCGAGATCGTCGCGACTCCGAACCGGGTCCCTATTTGGCGCTCTCCGCGTAATTCGAGGACATGGTTTCGGACCTGTTCGATCCCGACCGCTGGGAGCCCGTCGAGGGCTTCGACCCCGCCGATCTCACCTATCACCGTGCCGTCGATTCGGGCACCGTCCGGATCGCCTTCGACCGCCCCGCCGTCCGGAACGCCTTCCGGCCGGAGACCGTCGACGAACTGCTCGAGGTGCTCCGGGACGCAAAGCGCCGGACTGACGTCGGCTGTGTCCTCCTGACCGGAAACGGTCCCTCGCCGAAGGACGGCGGCTGGGCGTTCTGCTCGGGCGGCGATCAGACGATCCGGGGCGACGAGGGCTACGAGTACGGCGAGGACGGCACGGACGGCGAAGGTGGGGGGAACGACGACGGGGATGGCGATGGCGAGCAGTCGGCGGCTCCCCGACTCCATATCCTCGAGGTCCAGCGGCTCATACGCCACCTCCCGAAGGTCGTCGTCTGCGTCGTCCCCGGCTGGGCCGTCGGCGGCGGCCACTCGCTGCACGTCGTCTGTGATCTGACCATCGCGAGCGAGGAACACGCCAAATTCCTCCAGACCGACCCCGACGTCGCGAGCTACGACGCGGGCTTTGGCTCGGCGTACCTCGCCAAACAGATCGGCCAGAAGAAGGCCCGAGAAGTGTTCTTCCTCGGGAAGACCTACAGCGCCGAGGAGGCAGCCGAAATGGGGATGGTCAACGAGGCGGTTCCCCACGAGGAGTTAGAGGAGCGAGCCCTCGAGTGGGGCGAGCGCATTAATTCGAAGAGTCCGACGGCGATGCGGATGCTCAAGTACGGGTTCAACATGGCCGACGACGGGATGGTCGGCCAGCAGGTGTTCGCCGGGGAGGCGACGCGGCTGGGCTACATGACCGACGAGGCGCAGGAAGGTCGGGAGGCGTTCGTCGAGGGGAGGGAACCGGAGTTCGATGGCTTCCCCTGGCACTACTAGGGGAGCGTCTGCCGGGACACTCGACCGAACCACCACCGCTTTGGCTCCCCTCGTCTAAACCCCGGCAATGAGCGAGACGGCGGAGCTCTCGGTGGGAAGGGCCTGGCTGATGGCCGCCCGGCCACAGACGCTGCCCGCGGCCGCGGCGCCGGTGATCGTCGGCACCGGGGTGGCGATCCACGAGGGACTCTTTGCTCCCCTGCCCGCGCTGTTCGCGTTCGTCGGTGCCGCCCTGATCCAGGTGGGGACCAACTTCGCGAACGACTACTACGACGCAAAGAAAGGCGCCGACACCGACGACCGCGAGGGCTTTACCCGGGTCACCCAGTCGGGACTGATCGCCGAAGAGAGCGTCAAGCGCGCGACCCTGCTTACGTTCGGGCTCGCGATTCTCTCGGGAACGTACCTCGTCTACGTCGGCGGGCTCCCGATCCTCGCGATCGGACTGATCAGCGTCCTCTGTGGGTGGGCGTACACCGGCGGCCCCTATCCCCTGGGCTATCACGGCCTCGGGGACCTCTTCGTCTTCGTCTTCTTCGGGCTCGTCGCCGTCGTCGGCACGTTCTACGTCCAGGCCGCGGCGACCCTGGCGGCCCCGCTCCCGATGGGGGCCCCCGAGGGCACCGTCACCACCGAAGCCGCCGTCGCGAGCCTCCCGGTCGCCGGGCTCTCGACGGCCGTCCTCGTCGTCAACAACGTCCGCGATCTGGAGACCGACGCCGCGACCGGCAAGCGAACGCTCGCGGTTCGGCTCGGCTACCGGGCCAGCCGGCTCGAGTACGCCGCCCTCCTCGCGCTCGCGTACCTGACTCCCTTCTGGTTTCTCGCGCGGGGCTTCTCGCCCGCCGTCCTCCTCCCCCTCCTGACCCTTCCCTACGCCGCCCTCGTCGCCCGGACCCTCTCGACTCGGACCGACGGCGAGGCCCTCAACCCCGCCCTCGAGCGAACCGGAAAACTGCTCGCGGGGTTCGCACTCCTCTTTGCCGCGGGGGTGGCGATCGGGTGACCGACCTGGCGTATCGCCAGTTCTCGCTGGCGCTCGCCGAGCCCCTCGAAACCTCGAGGGGGCCGATCGAGGCCCGCGAGGGGTTTCTGATCCGGCTGACCGACGACGACGGCGGCGAGGGGGTCGGCGAGGCGACTCCCCTACCCGGCTGGACCGAGTCCATCGAGGACTGTGAGCGCGCCATCGAGCGGGCGCGGGAGGCGGCCCGTGAGGAGGGACTCGCGGGCGCCCTTGAGGCGGTTTCGGATGCGCCGGCGGCCCGCCACGGACTCGCGCTCGCCGCACTCGACCGGGCGGCCACCGGTGCGGATACACCGCTCTACCGCCATCTCGGCGGCGACGGCGTCGAGCGGGTACCGGTCAACGCCACCGTCGGCGACGGCTCGCCCGACGAAACCACCGAGGACGTTCGCGAGGCGGTCGACGACGGCTTCTCGTGTTGCAAGCTGAAAGCCGGCGTCGGGAGCGTCGAGCGGGACGTGCGGCGGGTCCGGCGGGTTCGGGAGGCCGTCGGTGCCGACCTCGAGCTCCGGCTGGACGCCAACGGCGCCTGGTCGCGTGCGGAGGCCGAGCAGGCCGTCGAGGCCCTCGGTGATGACGTGGACCTGCTAGAGCAACCGCTTTCCTCCGACGACCTCGCGGGCCACGCCGACCTCCGCGGGCGCGGCGTCGCGGTCGCGATCGACGAGGGGCTCTACGAGCGCGGGATCGACGCCGTCGTCGGGGCGGACGCGGCCGACGCCATCGTCGTGAAACCGATGGCGGTCGGCGGGGTGGACGCCGGGATGAAGCTCGCGGTCTGGGCCCGGGAGTGTGGGGTCGTCCCCGTCGTGACGACGACGATCGACGCGGTCCTCGCGCGGACGGCGGCGGTCCACCTCGCGGCGGCGATCCCCACGGAGGGGAAGCGACCGGCGAGCGGGCTGGCGACCGCCGACCTGCTCTGTGAGGACCTCGCGGCCGACCCGGTCGAACTCGAGGGCGGCGAGGCGACCGTTCCCCAGGAGCCCGGTCTCGGCGTCGCGGGCGCGTGGGGTGGTCGGGATGCGTAAAACGCCCGACTGGCCGACGACCGATCCCGTCGCCCATCGCCGGGAGGCGACCCCGAACCGGACGGCGCTCACGGACGCGGCGGGGGAGTCCTGGGACTACCGCGAGTACGACCGACGGGTCGAGACACTCCGGCGCTCGCCCGCCCTCGATCCGGGGGCGCGGATCGCCGTCCTGCTCCCCGCACGGCCCGCGTTCGCCCTCCTCCCGTTCGCGGCGATGCGGGCCGGCGCCTCCCTCGTTCTCCTCCCGACCCGGGAGACGGTTCCCGAACTCGCGGCCAAGGCCCATCGCGCGGGGGTCGACGCGGTCGTCTGCGGGGACTCGACCGAGGAGACGTCCGTCGATCTCGCCGAGAGCGCGGGGGTCCCGGCGTACTCCGTCGACGAGCCCACGAGGGCGACCGTCGAGGCGCTCACAACCGGTCCCGTCGCCGACGGTCCCCGAGACCGTCCACCGCTCGAGCCCGACCGGACCCTGCTGATCGCCTTTACCTCGGGAACCGGCGGCGAGCCCAAAGGTGTCAGGCTCACCGCCGGCAACCTGCTCGCGAGCGCGCAGGCCTCGGCCTACCGGCTCGGGGTCGTCCCGGGTGATCGGTGGCTCTCGCCGCTCGCGATGTACCACGTCGGCGGGCTCGCGCCGGCGATCAGGTGCGCGCTGTACGGAACCACGGTCGTGATCGACCGCGGGTTCGACGCCGACCGGACGCCGGAGGTGATCGACCGGGAGGGCGTGACCTGCCTCTCGCTCGTCCCGACGATGCTCCGCCGGCTGCTCGAGGCCGGCTGGACTCCCCCCGACTCCCTCAGATTCGTCCTGCTCGGGGGTGCGCCGGCGGCGCCGACGTTGCTCGAGCGCGCCGGGGACGCGGACGTCACCGTCTGTCCGACCTACGGGATGACCGAGGCCGCCTCCCAGGTCGCGACCGCGAGCCCCGCCGAGGACCCGCTCGCCCAGGGGGTCGGCCAGCCGCTTTACTCCGCGTCGGTCTCGATCGTCGGCCACGACGGCGAGCCCGTCGCGCCAGGGGAAGTCGGCGAGGTCGTCGTCGACGGGCCGATGGTGACTCCCGGCTATCTCGACGACGATCGAACGGAGGAGGCGTTCGGTCCCCGCGGGCTCGCGACGGGCGACGTGGGAACCCGCGACGCCGAGGGCTACCTCCGGATCGCGGGTCGGCGAAGCGACCGGATCGTCACCGGCGGGGAGAACGTCGATCCCGGCGAGGTGAGCCGGGTCCTCGAAGCGCATTCAGCGGTCGCGGAAGCGGCGGTCGTCGGCCTCGCCGACCCGGAGTGGAGCGAGCGCGTCGGGGCGCTGATCGTCCCCCGCGGCGAGGCGCCGACCTCCGGCGAACTCTGCGAGCACTACGAGGATCGGCTTGCGGGGTTCAAGCACCCGCGGACGGTCGTGTTCGCCGATTCGCTCCCCCGGACGGCGTCCGGAACCGTCGACCGGGAGGCCGTCCGCGATCGCCTCGAGAGCGCCGGGACGCGGCCCGAAGAGGAGTTCGGGGACGGGAGTTAAGCCCCGCGGCCCCCTCTCTCCGGTCGTGTGTACGCTCGTCCTCGCCTGGCACTGTTTCGACGGGACGCCGATCGCCGTCGCCGCGAACCGCGACGAGGCGGCCGATCGGCCCTCCGACCCCCCAGGGGAGTTCGCCGCGGGCGTCCTCGCGCCCCGCGATCTGGAGGCCGGGGGGACCTGGATCGGCGTCACCCGAGGGGGACTCGTGGCGGCGATCACCAACCGCTGGACCGACCGCGAGGTCGCCGGAGACCGGTCCCGGGGCCTGCTCGTCGCCGACGTCCTCGACTGTGAATCGGCCGATGAGGCGATTGACCTCGTCTCTCGAGAGACCGACCGCCATGAGTACGACGCGTTCAACCTCACGATCGCCGACCGGGAGCGGGCGGTCGTCGCAGAGTGGGACGGGGAGCTCTCGATCACCGACCTCTCGCCGGGCGTCCACGTCGTCGTCAACGTCGCCGTCGACGACCGGCTCTCGATTCCCGAGCGCCGGGCGGAGGTCGGGCGACAGCAGGCCGAGAACGCCCGGCGGGTTCGACGGGAACTCACCGTGGGAGAGAACGAGGGGGTCGAGGGATGGCTCGACCGCGCGGGCGACGTCCTCTCGAACCACGAGTACGGCGTCTGTGTCCACGGCGACGGCTTCGGGACCCGGTCGTCGTCGCTGCTTGCCGTCGGCGAGGGTGCTCGGTATCTGTTCGCTGACGGACCGCCGTGTCGGACGGCTTACGAGCGGGTCGACGGCGCGGTCGAGTGGGGCGACGACGTGCGGCCGGACACGCGGACGGACGCCGAGGGCGACCGCGAGGGCCAGGTTTAAGCGGATCGCGGTCCGTCTCCCCGTATGGACGAACCCCTGTGGATAGGCCGAGCCACGTCGGTCGGGTGGTCGCCGTGAGCGTCTCGGAGATCGAATCCGAACTCTCCGAGGACGAACGCGCCGGCCTCGCGCTCGTCCGGGAGTCGGGCGGGATTCACCAGAGCGACTTCTGGAAGGAACTCGAGGTCTCCTCGCGGAAGGGGAGCCGGATCGCCGAGTCGCTGGTCGAGAAGGAACTCGTCGACCGCGAGGAGGCGGTCTACGGCGGTCACAACACCTACTACATCACGCCGACCGCAGAGGACCTCGATTTCACGCTGCTGATGGCCGGCGACATGCTCTCGCCCTTTATCGGCGAAGAGGAGGTCGATCCCAACAGCGACGCCTTCTCTCAGTGGATCATGAACCTCGCCTACGAGGACTAGCTCTCGCCGCCGGACGACAGCTTCGGCTCCAGCCGGTCGACCAGCCCATCGAGGTCCCGCGTCTGGTACCAGACCGAGCCGGGTCCGGTGAAGTCGAAGACCAGCCCCTCGCCGCTGAACAGCGTCGATTTCAGCCCGCCGACCCGCCGGGTCGAGGAGTCGACGCCGTCCTCCCAGGCGACGAGGTGCTCGTTGTCGAGCGTGTACGTCTCGCCGGCCTCGAGGTCGAGGCGCTCGAGCCCGCCGTAGGCGTCGAGGAAGGCCGTGCCGGTTCCCTTCAGTGCCAGCGGCGTCAGGCTCGCGCCCCCGAGCATCGACGTGAGGCCGCCGAGCTCGGAGTCGATGTCGATGCCCTCGGTCGCCGCGAGGAAGGCGCCGTCGACACTGTACAGCGTCTCGTCGGCGAGTTCGTACGCGAAGACGTCCCCGGGCGTCGGCGGGGCGAACGTCACCCGTCCGGGCTCGTCCTCGGCGACGAACCGGTTGGCGACCATCGACTCCCCGCCCAGCATCGACTTCGCGGAACTGACGAGCCCGTCGCGGCTGCTCGTCGTCTCGATCGTGACCGTCGAGGAGTGGCCCACCATCGCGCCCGGTTCGGCGACGATCGCCTCGCCCGGGTCGAGATCGACGACGAGGTGGCTGTACGACGGGCGGTGAGTGAATTGCGTGTCCATGAGTCCCTCGTTTCCGGGATCATATCACTGCAGGAAAACTCTTGTGGCGCCGGCAGGTCGCCGGCTACGCCAGCGCGCTCGCCGCCCGGATCAGCCGCCGCTCGCCGAAGGCGGGGCCGATGAGCTGGAGACCGACGGGAAGGCCGTCGGTTTCGCCCGCGGGCACGGAGATGGCGGGCAAGTCGGCCAGATTGACCGGGACGGTGTTCGCGTCGGCGAGGTACATCTGGAGGGGATCGTCGAGACTCTCGCCGAGTTCGAACGGCGGGACGGGCATCGTCGGGCTGGCCAGCACGTCGGCCTCCTCGAGGGCCGAATCGAAGTCCTGCTTGACCCACGCGCGGGCGTCCTGGGCCTTCGCGTAGTACTTGTCGTGGTAGCCCGCCGAGAGCGCGTACGTCCCTAGGAGGATCCGGCGTTTGACCTCCTCGCCGAACCCCTCCTCGCGGGTCCGCCCGAACGCCTCGTTCCAGTTGCCCTCCGCCTCCGCGCTATGGCCGTACCGGACCCCGTCGAACCGCGCGAGGTTTGAGGAGGCTTCCGAGGTCGCGATCACGTAGTAGGCCTCGACGGCGTGTTCGATCGAGGGAAGACTCACCTCGCGGGTCTCGGCGCCCCGGTCCTCGAGTTCCCCTAACGCCGCCCTCGTGGTCTCGACGACCCCCTCGTCGGCGCCCTCGAACAGCTCCGTCGGAACGCCGATCGTGAGCCCCTCTACGTCGCCGGTGGCGGCGTCGGCGTAGCTCGAGTCGTCGCCCTCGGTTCGGGTAGTTGCATCCCGATCATCGCTTCCGGCGATGACGTCGAGCAAGGCCGCCGCGTCCGCGACGGTCTCGCCGAACGGGCCGATCTGTTCCAAACTATTCGCGTAGGCGACGAGGCCATAGCGCGAGACGAGTCCGTAGGTGGGCTTGATGCCGACGACGCCACAGAACGCGGCGGGACACCGGACCGATCCCCCGGTGTCCGAACCCAGCGCGAGGTCGGCCTCGCCGGCGGCGACCGCCGCCGCCGATCCGCCCGAGGAGCCCCCCGGAACTCTTCCGGGTGCGACCGGGTTCTCGGTCGGGCCGAAGTGGGAGGTTTCGGTCGTCGAGCCCATCCCGAACTCGTCCATGTTGGTCTTGCCGACGACCGTCGCGCCCGCTTCCTTCAGTCGGGAGACGACCGTCGCGTCGTACGGTGGGACGTACTCCGCCAGCATTCGCGAGCCACAGGTCGTCCGAACGCCCGCAGTCGAGATGTTGTCCTTGACGGCGACCGTCCGTCCGGCGAGGGGTCCCTCGTCGCGTCCCTCGATCCGTTCTTCGGTGATGAACGCGTCGCTCATGAGACGT
The DNA here is from genome assembly GCF_020177375.1 of Saliphagus infecundisoli. GTDB lineage: Archaea > Halobacteriota > Halobacteria > Halobacteriales > Natrialbaceae > Saliphagus > Saliphagus infecundisoli. The sequence continues at coordinate 696,510 of NZ_JAIWHV010000001.1, forward strand.
TGGGCCCCTTGAAGTAGCCCTCCTCGGTCTCGGGGGCGTTCTCTAAGGCCCGCTCGCGCTCCAAGGGGTCCCGGCTCTCGTCGGGGCGCATCACGTTCGTGAGGTCGGCCTCGCGATCGACTTCGGGTACTTCGTCCAAGGTCTCGAAGGCCGCGAGGATCTCGCCGAACTGGCCGGTAAAGGCCTCGACCTCGTCCTCTGCGAGGTCGATCCGGGCGAGTTCGGCGACGTGGCGGACCTCCTCGGGGGAGACGGCGTCGTCGCTCATGTTCACTCGCACTCTCGGACCGGGAGTAAGGGTTTCGATCCGACCGGTGGGCTTTTGCCCGTTCCCGCTGCTCGTCGGCACATGACCGGAAGCGACGGCGGCGACGGAGACTCGCTGACCTACGCCGAGGCCGGGGTCGACATCGGGGACAGCGAGGACGCGACCGCGGCGCTGCTCGCGGCGTTCGGCAGCGACCTCACCACCGAGTACGCCGGCCTGCTCGACATCGGCGACCGCTACCTCGCGCTGGCGACCGACGGCGTCGGCACCAAACTGATGGTCGCCGACGCACTCGAGGAGTTCTCGACGATCGGGATCGACTGCATCGCGATGAACGCAAACGACCTCGTCGCCGCGGGCGTCACCCCCGTCGCGTTCGTCGACTACCTCGCGGTTGACGAGCCCGACGACCGGCTGGCACGCGAAATCGGCGAGGGGCTCGCGGTCGGCCTCGAACGGGCCGACCTCACGCTGCTGGGCGGCGAGACGGCGGTGATGCCCGAAGTCGTCTCCGGGTTCGACCTCGCGGGGACCTGTGCCGGTCTCGCCGGGAAGGGGGAGGTCATAGACGGCGACGCCGAGGTCGGCGACGCGCTCGTGGGCGTGCCCTCCAGCGGGATCCACTCGAACGGGCTCACGCTCGCCCGCGAGGCCGTGACCCGCGACCACGAGTACGGCGACGAGTTCCCGCTCGACCCCGAGGTGACCATCGGCGAGGAACTGCTCCGGCCGACCCGGATCTACACCGATCTGCTCGAGCCGATGGGCTCTCACGAGATCCACGCCGCGGCCCACGTCACCGGCGGGGGCTGGACGAATCTCCTCCGGATGGGCGAGCGCCGGTACGTCATCGAGGACCCGCTTCCCGCCCAGCCTATCTTCGAGTTCGTCCAGCAGGAGGGCTCGGTCTCCGCCGAGGAGATGTACCGGACGTTCAACATGGGGACGGGGTTCGTCCTCGCGCTCGCCCCCGAGGAGGCAGAATCCCTGGCCGCCGAAACCGACGGCCGGGTGATCGGCCGCGTCGCGGCGGGCGAGAGCGTCGAGATCCGTGGCCTGTCGCTGTCCGGATAGGGCGACCTCACGGCAGGTCCGACGATCGCCCGGTCACTCCGCCGTCGCGTCCCGAATCGTCGAACGCTCCTCGTCGCTGTGGGCGATGAATCGGACGTCCGACAGCGTCCGGGGCTCGTACTCCCGGATCGTCTCGCCGATGATCGCCGCACCCTCCTCGAGGTCGAAGCTGGCGACGCCACAGCCCAGCGCGGGGATCACCAGCGACTCGCAGTCCCGGTCGTCCGCGGCCGCGATGGCGTTCCGGGTCGCCTCGCGGATGCTCTCGGCCGTCGCCTGCCCGTCCCCGTAGTGGGGCATCGCGGCGGCGTGGATCACGTAGTCGGCGTCGAGATCGTAAGCGCCGGTGACCGCTACTTCGCCGAGATCCACGGGCCCGTTCTCCATCGCCTCCTCGTTGATCCGCCCGCCCGCGCCACGGCGGAGCGCGCCGGCCGCTCCGGGACCCATCCGGAGGCTCGTTCCCGCAGCGTTGACCAGCGCGTCGGCGGACTGTGCGGCGATATCGCCCCGGATCACCTCGAACTCCATGCGCGGGCGTACGGTCCGCCGCCCCAAAACGTTGGGTCGAAGGCGTCACTCGACGGCGACGACGTTCAGACCGTCGTCGAGTTCCAGGGCGACCTCGTCGCCGTCGATCGCGGTCGTCACCCGCACGCGGGGCGGCTCCTCGGAGACCTGCTCGACGGCCGAGCCGCCGACCTCCAGGCGCCGGGCGATGTGATCCAGGTCGTTGAACCCGTACTGCAACTCGAGGCCGTGTTCGTCACAGAAGGCGACGACGGCGGGGTGGTACTTCGCGACGGTTCCCAACGGTGCCTGGGCGAGTTCCTTGCAAACGGTACACCGAAGCCGGGCGACGATCCGGAGGTGTCGATCGCAGTTCCGACAGGGTCCCCCCGATTCGTGGTCCTCGCAGATCGCGAGCGACCGCTCGACAGGTCCGGAGCAGGTGGGACAGACCTCCTCAAGCATGCCGTATATCCGCTGATAGCTGTGGACCCACGCCGCGGCGTAGATCTCGCCCGCCGACCGGTTGGCGAGTCCCGCGGGGTCGAGAGAGAACTTGGCGAGGTGTCCCCTCGACCGATCGCCGGCATCCGTCCACAACCCCGCACACTCCGTACAGCGGACGTAGACCCAGCCGTCCTCGTAGGCGACCGCAACGGGTTCGCCACAGAGCTTGCAGGCCATATCGACCGCGGTCGACTCGAGCGTGGGTTCCTCGAGGCCCGTCCCCGCGATCACCGAGCGGACGAGCTTCAGCCCCGCCTGCGAGAGTTCGTAGCCGCCGTCGGTCGCCCGGACGAAGTGGTCCTCGAGACGATCGAGGTGGTAGTTGAACTGACCGCTGTCGGCCGTCCCGACCCGGTCGCGAAGCTCCGAGAACCGGACGGTGACCTCCCCGAACGGATCGTATTCCTCCCACAGCGCGACCAGAATAGCCAGCCGCGTCTCGTTGCCGAGCAGTTCGAACGCCTCCGTCGCGTACGCCCCGGCGGATACCTCCTCGAGGGGCGAGTCGGACGAACCGGCATCGACCATACGGATAGGCCGGCAACCGGCGACATAAAACCGGAGGCCCGCGGTCTCCGCTCCTCGCGCATGCCGGTCGCGGAAGGCACGTCTTAGGTAGACCAAAACCCTTTTAGATTTAGGCCCACCTAACCTCTCGTGATGGACGTGCCCGCCCGTCGGCGCGAGGACGCCGACGCCACCGACGACGGACCTGCCCCTGTCGAGTCGATCGTCTCGAGCCACGAGACCCGTCCCGGAAAGGTCGTGCTCACCGAGCGAAACAACAGCGATGGCTGGATCTCGAGCACGGTCGCGGTCGATCTCGAGCCCTAAAATCGGTTCTTCGATCCGAACGGTTCTCGACAGCCGCCGACCGTCTCAGTGGGTCGCTTCCTCGAGGGTGAGCGTGTCGTCCTCGAGGTAGTGTTCGAAGTGGTGGCCGTCCTCTTCGAGGGTGACGAGGATCTCCCGGAGGATCTCGGCGGTGGCGTAGTCGCCGAGGTTCTCGGCGAGTTCGATGCTCCCGCGCAGCGATTCGATGATGTCGCCGTACATTTCGAGGTCGTTCTGGAACATCGTCCGGACGTCGTAGACGTCCTCGCCCTCGAACTCGACGGTCGCCCGGTCCTCCTGGTTCGAGGGTCCCGAGACGGGAACGCCGCCCAGCGCCTGGGCGCGCTCGGCGATGACGTCGGCGCCCTCCTCGACGTGCTCGTAGGACTCCTCGAGGAACTCGTGAAGGGGAAGGAACTCCGAACCCTCGACCACCCAGTGGTGCTTTTTGAGCTGGTGGTAGAGCACGTACGAGTTCGCGAGCTCGGTGTTGAGCGCGTCGACGACCTGTTCTGCCTTCTCGCGGTCGAGTCGCAGTTCGTTCTCCTCGACAGTGCCTGCCTGCTGGCGGACTTCCTTCTGGGTACTCATCTCGTCGCCATCTACAGCCCCCGACCACTTAAAGATTTCCCAGGCCCGAATAATAGTTTCCGTATTGGGAACCTCAATTCTCGTTTTCGCTATCTCGGTTGTTCGATAGCCAATCACACGGACGCCGCGTCCGGAAACCGTTAACCGGGTCGCGAGGCGACGGGAAACGGATGGCGCCGAACGTCCTCGTCACCGGTGAGACCCTGATCGACATGCTGCCCGACGGCCCCGGTCCGCTCTCGCGGGTCGGCGGGTTCGAGCGTCGGCCCGGCGGCGCGCCCGCGAACGTCGCCGTCGGGCTCGCCCGCCTCGGGGCCCCGCCACTGTTCTGGACCCGGGTCGGGGCGGACCCGTTCGGGCGCTACCTCGAGGACGTCCTCCGCGATGAGGGGATTTCCGAGCGGTACGTCGAGCGGGACCCCGACGCGAAGACGACGCTGGCGTTCGTGACCCACGACGAGGCGGGCGACCGGGCGTTTACCTTCTATCGCGAGGGAACCGCCGACACCCGCCTGGAGCCGGGTCGGGTCGGCGACGACGCTCTCGAGGGTCTCGAGTGGGTCCACGCCGGCGGGCTGGCGCTCGCGAGCGAGCCCGCCCGCTCGGCGACCCGGGACCTGCTCGAACGGGCCGCGGCCCGGGGCTGTACCGTCTCCTTCGATCCGAACGCGCGCCCGGAGCTCTGGGAGCGCGAGGACGCGTTCGCGAGCGAAGTCCGGGAGGTCCTCCCGGCGGTCGACGTCCTGAAGGCGACCGTCGAGGAACTCGACGCCCTTGGCTTCGCGGGGGACACGGCCGAGGAGCGCGCCCGCGACGCGCTCGACTGCGGTCCCCACACCGTTCTCCTCACCCGTGGCGGCGAGGGCGCCCTCGCGCTGGCCCGGCAGGACGCTCCCTGGATCGACGGGACGGAGCGGGCCACCCACGCCGGCTTCGACGTCGAGGTCGCCGACACGACCGGCGCCGGCGACGCCTTCCTCGCGGGCGCGATCGACGCGCTCGTCCGCGGGGAGGGCCTCGAGGGCTGTCTCGCGTTCGCGAACGCGGTCGCCGCCCGCGCGACGACGGCCGCGGGAGCGATGACGGCCCTCCCCGACCGGGCGGACGCCGATGCCCTCCTCTCCGAACAGTGACCGGTCCTCCGGACCCCGTCCGCGCCGTCGAGCGCTATCTCCGCTCGGAACGCGCCGACGTGATCGCGGCGGTCGGCGACTGTGCCGATCGGGTCGCCAGCGAGTGGGACGGAGGGTCGGCGACCGAGCCCGCGGCAGTCGCCGGCCGGCTCGAGGACTGCCTCGATGACCGCGGCCTGCTCGAGTGCCTGGCGACGGTTCTCGTCGAGGCCGTCGGGGCGGCGGGCTACGACCTTCCGGCGACGCCCGTCGCGGCGCCGCCGTACGTCGTCGTCACGAGCCGCGGCCCCGTCCTCCGGGCGACGGTCGGCCCCGGACGGCTCGTGGTCCTGTTGTCGGCCTTCGAGATCGTTCGGTCTACCGACGGGAGTCGACAGTACCGCCGTCTCGATGGCGTCGACCCGGTCGTCTCTCTGAAGTGAGCCGACACGCGGTTCGCCACGTTGCTAACCCCCCTCCTCTCGATACCACGAGTTATTAAAAAATAGGTTAGATATAATAACACTTTTACCTCCGGGGTGGCAACCGGTGGGTATGAGCCCGACACGACGATCCGTGCTGGCGGGGGCCGGCGGACTCGCCGCGCTCGCCGGCTGTCTGAGCGAGCCCGACGACGGTGCCGAGAGCGGGGAAGAGAGAGGGCGGAGCGGGTACGCCGCCTTCTTCGCGCTCTGGGACTGGTCGGAGCAGGTCGGCGGCGACGCCTTCGGGTTCGAGAACCCGGTCGGCGTCGGCGAGGCGGGCCACGGCTGGAGCCCCGATCAGGGACTCACCGGCGAGGCCGCCGACACCGACGCCTTCGTCTACCTCGACAGCCCCGAGTTCGCGTGGGCCCAGGACGTCGCCTCACAGCTCGAGGACGACTACGACGACGTGGCCGTCATCGACGCGATGGCGGTCCTCGAGTCCGAACTCCTCCCCTGGGAGGGCGGACACGACCATGCGGATCACGACCACGGGAGCGGCGATCACGGGGAGGGCGAGGACCACGAGGGTGATCACGAGAACGACAACGAAACGGGCGATCACTCCCACGAAGGTGGCGACAACCACTCTCACGAGGACGGTGATCACGACCACTCTCAGGAGGGTGACGACAACCACAGCCACGAGGGTGCCGACGACAGCCACAGCAACGAGAGCGACCACGAAGAGGGGAACCACACGGACGGCGGGGCGAGCGCCCGCCACGATCCCCACGTCTGGGTCGATCCGGTTCTCGCCGAGGCGATGGTCGGAACGATCGCCGAGGGGCTGGCGGAGGTCGATCCGGACAACGCGGAGACGTACGAGGACAACGCCGCCGAGTACGGGGAACGCATCGCCGGCGTCGGCGAGGCGTTCGAGGAACTGGTCGCGTCGGCAGACCGGGAGGTCGCGGTCCTCGCGGGCCACGACTCCTTCCGGTACGTCGAGGACCGGTACGGCTTCGAGCTCCACACCCCGGTCTCGGCCTCCCCCGAGGAGTCCCCGAGCGCGGGCGAGATCGCCGGGACGATCGAAGTGATCGAAGAGGAGGGGATCGATACGGTGCTCTACGACCCCTTCGAGGCACCCGAAGGGGAGGTGCCCCCGCTCGCCGAGACGATCGTCGAGAACAGTCCGGCGACGGAGACGGCGCCGGTCACGCCCGCGGCGGGGACGACCGCCGAGTGGGACGAGGAGGGCTGGGGCTGGGTCGAACAGCTAGAGGAGGTCACCCTCCCCTCGCTCCGACAGGCCCTCGGAGCCGAGTGATGGCGAGCACGATGGGGTCCCGGCGGGCGACCGGCACGGACGGCGACGCGGGAACTGGAAGAACTAAACCGCACGGCGACCCACGACAACCAGTGACCGACGTCGTCTCCGTGAAGGACGTGACGTTCGCCTACGGCGAGACGCCCGCGGTCAGCGACGTCACGCTGTCGATCGAGGAGGGGGACTTCCTGGGACTGATCGGCCCCAACGGTTCGGGCAAGACGACCCTGCTCCACCTCATGCTCGGCCTGCTCGCGCCCGACAGCGGCCGCGTTGAGCTGTTCGGCGAGCCCGTAGACGAGTTCACCGACGGCGAGCGCATCGGCTACGTCTCCCAGAAAGCCACCAGCGGCGGGGGCGGGATGCCCGTTACCGTCCGCGAGAGCGTGACGATGGGGCGGTTCGCCCACGCGGGCCACTCCCGACTCGACGAGGATGACCGCGCCGCCGTGAGTGAGGCCATGGAGACCGTCGGCATCTCCGGGCTCGCCGACCGGCGGATCGGCCGGCTCTCGGGCGGCCAGCGCCAGCGGGCCTACATCGCCCGCGCGCTCGCGAGCGAGGCCGACCTGCTCGCCCTGGACGAACCGACCGTCGGCGTCGACGCCGAGTCCCGCGACGCCTTCTACGCGCTGCTCGACTCGCTGAACGAGTCGGGGATCACCATCGTCCTCATCGAACACGACATCGGCGTCGTCACCGACCGTGCCGACCGGATCGCCTGTATCAACACCGAACTGTTCCACCACGGCGACGTCGACTCGTTCGTCGAGAGCGACGCGCTCGCCGAGGCCTACGGGGCGACCGGCCAGGTCGTCCACCACGACCACTGATGGCCGGGCTCCGCCGCCGGATCGAGCGCCTCGGGATCGCCGCGACGGCCGCCCTCTCGGCGCTCATGGTCGGGTTCGTCCTCTGCTACTGGCTCCAGGACTATCCCCCTCTCGGGGCCGCATACGAGCAGTACCGGATCGCCGGCCAGTGGCTCGACTACTATCTGGGAACGAACGTCTTCCGTCACCCCTACATGTGGCAGTCGATTGCGACCGGGGTCCTGATCGGCGTCGTCGGCCCGCTCGTGGGCACGTTCCTGGTCCACCGCCAGATGGCGCTGATCGGCGAGACCCTCGCTCACACCGCCTTCGCGGGCGTCGCCGTCGGTTTTCTGGCGGCCGGTACGCTCGGCTGGAACGGTTCGCCCCTGCTGGCCGCGCTCGTCGTCGGCATCCTCGGGGCGCTGGGCGTCCAGTGGCTCGCCGAACGAACCGACGCCTACGGCGACGTCCCCATCGCGATCATGCTCACCGGCAGCTTCGCCGTCGGGACGCTGATCGTCAGCTACGGCCGGGGCCAGACCGGGATCAGCATCGAGGACTACCTCTTCGGGAACCTCGCGGTCGTCACCCCCTCGGGCGCGCGGCTGATGACCGCCCTGAGCGTCGCGGTGGTCGCCGGGGTTGCCCTGACGTACAAACAGCTCCTGTTCATCACCTTCGACGAGCAGGCAGCCAGGGTCGCCCGGCTCAACGTCTCGGCGTACAACACCCTCCTGGTCGTGATGACCGCCGTCGTCGTCGTCGGCGCGATGCAGGTCCTGGGGGTGATCCTCGTCGCCGGCATGCTCGTCGTCCCCGTCGCCGCAGCCTCCCAGCTCGCGGGCGGGTTCCGGGAGACGATCACGCTCTCGGTGCTGGCGGGCCAGGCCGCCATCGCCGGCGGCTTCGCGCTCTCGATCGCCGCCGGCCTCCCCTCCGGGGGGTCGATCGTCGTCGTCGCGATCGGGATCTACCTCGCCGCGATCGCCCTCTCGAGCCGGTCGGTCGCCCGGCTCTCGACCCATTAGGGTCGGAGAGATCGATTTCCTGAGGGATCGTCCCGGCGGCTCGCGACCGACGGTCCGACGAGTTTTCGCGACGCTGTGACCCGCGGACCCGTCTGACCAACAATTAAGAGTGCGCCCTCCGTGGCCCGAAGCATGGACGAGACACGACAGGAGCTCACCTCCTTCGTCGGCCGGGACGTCTACTCAAGCAACGGCACCTACATCGGCGAGGTCGACGACGTCAAACTCGACGTCGGACGCGAGACCGTTACCGGGCTCGCGATCGGCAACGTAAACGGCGACCTCTTCAGTGCGGCCAACCGCGGCGCCCGCGGCGTCATCGTTCCCTACCGGTGGGTGCGGGCGGTCGACGACGTGATCCTCGTCAGCGAGATCGTCGAACGGACCCAGGAGGAAAGCGAGGGCGAGACCGACGAGGAAGGCGAGGTCGAAGACGAAAAGGAAGCCGCCGCGGCCTGATCAGCCACCGTTCTCGCCGTCGACGCCCAGGGCCTCGAACAGCGTTCGCGTCACCGCCTCCTCGGTGAGCTCGAGCAGGGTGTCGCGGGTGTCCTCGGAGATATCGATTCCGGTGAAGATGCCGAGGGGAATCTCCGCGCTGGCCTGGGTGGAGTGGCCTGCGGTCTCGCCCATCTCGCCGTAGGCGTCCGCCAGGACGTTCCCGATGTTCAGCCGGATGTCCTTCGAGCGCGCGGCGAGGAAGATCGTCTTCTCGGCGATCCCGAAGACGGCGGTCGTCGTCACCCCCTCTAAGTTGAGCAGGTGGTTCGCGGCCTGGGCCAAGGCCTCGCGATCCCGGACGAAGCCCGCGTTGCTGACGAGGTGGCTCCCCTGGACGTCCCGGTTGGCGATCGCTTCCGCGAGGACGTCCAGGGTCTCGGGGGACATCGACGGCGACTCGACCTGCTCCAGGGTGTCGTGGTTCGCAAAGGGATAGAGGTAGGCCGCGGCGGTGAGGTCCGCGGGGGTGGTGTCGCGTTTGAAATCGAGGGTCTCGGCACGGATGCCGTAGAGCAGGGCGGTCGCGACCTCCTCGGAGACGTTCATGTCGAACTCCTGGATGTACTTCGTCAGGATCGTCGACGTCGAGGACATGTTCGGCCGGATGTCGACGAACGAGGGGTCGAACGCCTCCGTCGGCTCGGGCTCGTGGTGGTCGATGACGACGTCGACCGAGAGGGGCAACTCGGCGGAGGTGTCGTGGTCGACGAGCGCAGTCGTGTCGTAGATCGAGGGGTCCTCGACGTCGTCCCACTGGAGGAGTTCGATCCCCAGAAGGTTGACGAACGCACGATTTTCCTGGTGGCCGATGTCGCCGAAGTAGACGATGTCGGCGTCGATCCCGAGGTGGGCCGCGATCGCCTGGACCGCCGCCGCGCTCGCGATCGAGTCGGGATCGGGGTTGTCCTGGGTGACGATCGCGAGCTTCTCGTCGGTCTCCTCTAACACCGTCGTCAGCTTCCCGGCGTTGTACTCGAGTTCGCCCGACTCCAGGGCCCGCAGCGCCGAGTCGGCGATCACGGCCGAGGGGTTGATGACGATGTCGGCGCCGAGGTCGGAGAGCTCGTCGCCGGAGACGGGGTCGCTTGCCCGCGCGACGACGAACTGGTCGCCGTTCTGTTCGCGGATGTGCTCGACGGCCTGCTTGTTGGCCTCGACGTCGGAGGCCAGAATGAGGACGACCCCCCGATCCTCGACGATGCTGGCGACCGTCTCCTCGCGGATGTCGGCCGTCCGGGCGTCCAAGTCCTGGTCGCGCAGGGACTCGACGCGGCTCTCCTCGCGGTCGATGATTAACACGTCCTTGCCCTGTTCGACGAGCTCCTCGGCGACGGCGTAGCCGACGCTCCCACAGCCGAGGATCGCGTAGTCCGAAATCGTAGAGATACTGACCCCGGAACTCATGTTGGCGAAAGCTTGCTCCCGGTCTACTTAACGGTCCCGAAGACCGGAACCTCCGGGACACCCCCAAAGACGGGACTGCCAAACAAAACGTATTTCAACGCGCCGCCGAATCTCGGATACGAGGGCCGGTAGCTCAGTCCGGCAGAGCGTCTGACTCTTAATCAGACGGTCGCGTGTTCAAATCGCGCCCGGCCCGCTTTTACGACGAAAACGAGGCGCGACCAGCGGGAGCTCCTCGGGAACGGTGACCGGAGGGAACCGTGAGTAGGACGTGAGGAACAAAGCGTCCACGAGCGATTTGAAGGAGACCAGAAAGGCGCAGCGAAGCGAGCATTTCTGGTCGTAGTTCACGATCGCGCCCGGCCCGCTTCTGCTCCGAGCGACACCGCGAGTGGCGAAACTTGTCCATCGGTCGTGACACGACGGGCGTATGGAGCGATCACCTCGAGTCGCCCGCCCCGCCGACTCCCCGGCTGACGAGTGTGGCGACGCCGTCGAAGTAGCCGGTCCCCCACAGGGCGACGAGGAGCGCGCCGACCGTGTTGTAGAGGAGATCGAAGACGATGTCGCTCGTTCCGTACTGTGCCAACACCGGTTCGCCGCCGACGACGGCCGCCAGCCCGGCCGAGGCGAACTCCCCGATCTCCCAGAGGACGCCGAAGGCGAGGACGAACACGAGGATGAACACGAACCGGAACTCGCCGGGGAGTTCGACCGAATCGGCCGATCGGTCGAGCGCGTCCACGACGGCGTAGCCGACGCCCGCGACGAGGGTCGCCGACACCGTGTGGGTCATCGAATCGTACCATCCGAACGTCTGGTAGGGACCGAGCGCACCGACCGCGTGGAAAAACGACGCCAGCGCGATCCAGAGCGCGAGCGGGGCACCCATCTCGTGATCGAACTCGCGGCGTATGAGCGCCGGGAGGACGGTGAGCGCCAGCGGGATGCCGGCGTTTACTACCAGCCCGAAATCGACCGTGACGAGCGCGTAGCCGACGATGAGCCCCAGCGCGATCTGGATCAGTCGAACGCCGTGCCAGCACCGCCGGTCGGACAGTCCCGGGATGGCGCCGCCCTCGTCCGTCACGACGAATCACCCAGCTGGCTGTGATGCTCCCCGCCGGCCGTGTCGTGGCGGTAGAAGTAGACCACGAAGAGGACACCGGCGAGCCCGCCGAACGCGGTCGCGTAGACGAGATCCCACATCAGTTCGTTCTTCGTGGTGAGAAACGACGTCGCGAAGACGACGTCCGAGACCCACTGGCCGATAGTCCAGAGGCCGGCGACGGCCATCGTCGCGAGCACGACGAAGGCGACGACGAACCGCGGGGACATTCTGATCGGCGTGAAGGCGTCGATCTCGGCGGTAACCAGCAGAGCGATCGCCGCAACGGTCAGAAAGCCGGCGATCGGGAGGGTACCGTACAGTCGAACCCAGATCGGGACGGCGGCGATCAACAGCACCTCCCAGGGAGGCACCGACGACGGATCGCGCCGAACGATCGGCGGGACGAGGGCGAGAACGACGATACTCGCTCCGAGGGACGCCCAGAGGAGCGATTCCTGCCAGGCGGTCGCGGCGGCTGCAACGACGATCGCCGAGACGATCAGCCATGCGAGCGCCGCGTTCACCCGATCGTTCTCGACGAGCGATCGGACTATCGGCATCCGTTCACCGTACGCCGACGGTACTGGCTGGGTGGCGGTCGGATCGCTCTCCGGTCCGACGATGGCCGGATCGGCCGGCCGTCACCGGCCGCCCGTCCGGACCGGATACTCGACGTGGCCACGGTGGGTGTCACGAGTTCGATGCCGATGTGGTCGTCCATGCGTCAGTAGGTCCGAACCGCCTCCTCCGCCATAATGTCACGCCTTACGCTCGACGGCCCCGGGTCCTGCCGGAGGTCTACCGCCCGGCGCCGGAACGCGTCGGACACGGCGACTTGAGTTCGGACGCGATCGGCCCGTCGGCCGCCGTGGCGGTCCCGGCAACGATGTGCCCCTCGCCTCCCGACGGAGCCCACCGAGGCGCCGCCCGATCAGCGAGAGGCTGGGCTCGCTACGAGGGCCACCGATCACCGCATCGGCTCCGCTTCCGGCGACTCGAGGGCCTCCGTGACCCGGTGGAGGAGCTCCTCGAGTCGGGCACGTTCGAGCTCCGGCCAGCCCGTCGCGTGGTGGTAGTCGGCGAGAACGTCCCGGATGCGCTCGAGTTCGGCGGCCGTGAAGGTGGTTTCGCCGGCGTCTACCCGCTCGAACGTCCGGAGGAGTTCGGGTCGGGGCTCCGTGCCGTCCTCGAGACGCGACAGGAGCGCGTGGTGGAGCGTCCAGCAGGTCTCCCTGGACAGCGAGAGGGTCGTCGGAGCGGGTGGACGGCCGTTCATCGGTCTCCGGCCTACGGGGCGTCGGCGCATAAGGGTTGCCACGGCGTGTCACTGGCGTGACCGAGTGGTCGGGCTCGCGGGACCGATGGCGAGGCCCCGACCTAAAACACCGTCACGACCCCGCCGAGGAGCCCGATCGTGACGAGGAGGCGCCCGAGGCTGCCGAGGAACGTCGCGATCGCGAACCGGACGTAGTCCTTCTCGAGGACGGCGAAGGCGTAGATCGAGATCGTGTCGGGGAAAAAGGGAACTGACAGCGCGATCGCGAGTCCGCCGTAGCCGTAGCGCTGGGCGAGTTGGACCGATCGGGCCTCCGACCACTCGAGGACGTCCCACCGCGAGCGCCGCAGCCATCGGGTGACGGGGCCGGACTCCTTTACCTCCTGGCCGATGTGGAAGGCGAAGACGCTGCCGGCGGCTTTCCCCACCGCGCTCACGATCATGATGCTCCCGAGATGGGCCCAGGTCGGGAGCCCGAGGTCGAGCGGTGCGACCAGGACGATCTCGCTGGGCCCGGGGAGCACGAACGCGATCAGAAACGAGTAGACGAAGATGATGCCCATTCCGGGCCAGCCCGTCGCCGACTCGACGATTCCCTCGAACCCCCCGGCGAGAAAGTCGACGAGGAGCGGCGCCGGTATCCCGATCATACGTCCCACGTCCATCGTGCGTCGAGTACGTATCGGTACACTCCGCTGACGAGGATGGCGACGCCGTTGGCCACCAGATACAGGAGGTTCACCCCTTCGACGAGGACGAACAGGATCGCCAGCTGGATCGGGATCGCCGTCCCGCGGACGACGTTCGTCTTGAACAGGCCGGCGAGGTACTCGCCGGTGCCGGTGTTGCGACTCTTCCGAAACGTCCAGGCGTTGTTGAGGACGTACGAGAGGACGATGGTCATCTCGATGGCGATCAGCGCCCCGAGGAGGTAGTTCAAGCCGGCGGTGTCGACGAACAGCCAGAGCAACACCATCTGTACGCCGGCGGTGATCGCCCCGACGAGGACGAACCGCCGGAGCCGGAGCGCGAGCGGACCGCTCCGGAGGTTTCGGACGAACGAACGGATCATTTGTATCCCAGCGCCTCCAGCCGTCGTTCGAGATCGTCGTCGACGTCCGGTTTCGACGCGGCGTCGCCGTCCGAGAGCCTGTTGGCGTGCGAGCGGGCGATCGGACGGAACTCCTCGACGACCGCCCGTTCCTCCTCGGAGGGATCGACCGAGCGGTCGGTCCCCTGGATCGGGTCCGACGGGCGGTGGTACAGCTCGGAGTCGCCGGTGTCGACGTTCTCGATGTATGTCCAGTCCCTGTCGCGAACGGAGACGAGCAGGTCGCCGTCCGAAAGCGAGCGGGGGATCGGCTGGGCGGTGACCTCCTGGCCCCGGACGGTGACCGAGACGACCGGCTCGTCGGGCGGGGCGTCGCCCTCGCGGACGGTCGACACGAGGCTCTCTCCCTCCCAGATCTCGGGGGCGTCGGCGCCGAGCAGCTCCGCGATCGTCGGCGGGATCGCGTCGAGGCCGATCTGGCCCTCGATCCGTCGGCCGTCGGCGCCGGGAACGTCCGCGATCAGCGGGACCCGGATCAGCTCGTCGTACAGCTTCGGGTAGTGAGCGAGGTGGCCGTGTTCCTGGAACTCCTCGCCGTGGTCGCCCGCCAGGAGGATCGCGGTCTCCTCGCGGGCGCCGGCCGCCGACAGCGCCTCGAGGAGGCGGCCGATGCTGGCGTCGACCTGTCTGGCCGTCGCCTGGTAGAGCGTCCGCAGGTCCGACAGCGTCCGGTCGCCGACCTCCCAGCCCAGTCCGGTTCGCGTGTGGGCGTGGATCATCCGGGGGGTGCCGATCAGGTCCGAGGACACCTCGCGGATGTAGCGGGGTGCGGGGACGTACGGCGTGTGGGTGTCCATGTAGTGGATCCAGAGGAAAAAGGGCGAGTCGGTTCCCTCGATGAAGTCGGTCGCGGCGTGTTCGACGTCGAACATCCGGGAGGTGTCGAGAAAGGGGCGGTCGTCGGCGTTGCCCCGCAGCCGCGAGGCCGCGCGCCTGATCGGCGAGGCCGCGAGCTGGAGCCAGGCCTCGACGGTCGGGTGGGTCGCGAGGTACCGGCTGTAGATGCTCGAGCCGACGCTCGCGACGAACGGCTCGAACTCGTCGAACCCGTCGTCGTATCCCCAACTGGAGGTGAGAAAGCCGTTGGCGGCGTTGAAGCCGGCCGTCGAGACGCCGGCCTCCGAGAGGGTTTCGGGCAGGGTCGGGACCTCGTCGACGCCGATCCGGCCGGTGTCGGCGAACACCGGCCGGGAGGCGAGGATGGAGGGAAAGGAGAAGGGGGTCCAGTTTCCGGTCGCGAACGCCCGCTCGAAGACGGTCCCGCGCTCGGCGAGCGAATCGATCACCGGGCTGTGGCGGCCGTCGTCGTAGGGACCGATCGCGTCCGTCCGGAGGGAGTCGACCGTGATGAGGACGACGTTGGACGTCTCGGAGTCGCCCCTCCCACCCCCGTCGCGGACCCCGGTCGAGAGTGCCTCCACGTTGGTAACTGAACGGTCAGTCGCGGGTTTGACTGTTTCGATTCCGCGGACGACCCCGATCCGGCGACTCCGACCGCGGAGGCTGCAAGCACCAGGGGCTTGTGTAAAACCGTGGTAGATCAGGCCGCAATGTGTGCAACCTTCACCGACGACGACGTCGGCAAGACCGTCGTCAACGCGAGCGGCGACGAGATCGGCATCGTCTCGGCCATCGAACACGGAACCGCCCGCGTCGAACCGGACCCGGGGATCACCGACACGATCCGGGCGAAACTCGGCTGGGAGGACACCAACGAGGAGACCTATCCGCTTCAGGACCACGCCGTCAGCCGCGTCACCGACGACGAGGTCCGACTCGAACAGGACCTCGCGGGCGCCAGCGGGGCCGCAGGGACCGGCCCCGGCACGTCCGGCGTCGGCGACGACGCCGGCATCGGGAACGACTCGGGGCTCACGGACGACGATGACGACCTCCTCGGCGACGACGATACCCGCCGCAACGACGACGATGACGACAGCCTCCTGTAGGCACCGAACTCGCCGACTCGTCCCTTGTCGCGTGCGATCCGGATAGCGGCGGCGACCGCTACATGTACGAGCGGTCCTCAGGGTAGTCCCGGCTGCCCTCCTCGATGGCGTTCATTCGGTCGGCCAGCGTCGCGTAGTACTCCTGGAGCTCCCGGGACTGGCGGCGCAGTTCGCCCTCGTCGACGTCCACTCCATAGAGGGATTCGAGGGCGTCGACGAGCCGGATCGCGGCCTCCAGGTCGGGACCGGGCGAGTGGACGGGCGTGAGGAGCGCGCCCGTCGGCGGCGCGGCGCCGTTCATGCTCCGGGCGACGAGTTCGCCAACCGGGCCGTCGAGGACCCCCCCGCGGAGCCCGTCGAACCCGCTTCCCTCGAGGCGGTGCTCCCGGAACGCGTCGGTCGCGACGGTGAAGACGTCGTGTTCCTCGGGGCCATGGGGGAAGGGGATGCCGTAGGGGACGACGATCTCGGAGATCCCCGCCTCCTCGACCCACGAGAGCAGCGAGTCGACGAACGCCGGCGCGGCCGGCACCGGGACGAACAGCTCGCCGACGACGGCGGCGAGGGCGGTGTCCTCTATATCGTAGATCCGGGTCGGGTTGCGCGGGCGTCCCTCCGCGAACGGGGTGATCGTCGGGAACTCCGCGGGCGAGACGTGGCCGACCGCCTCGCTCGGCAGGTGCCTGGTGAGGTAGTCGGTCGCGGTGACCCCGGCGAAGCCGGGACTCGAGAGGCCGACGACGAGCACGTCGGCGGCTGGTTCCCCGTCTGCGGTCACGTCGAACGTCGAGTGGGACATGACCGGCTCTACGTCGGGGGGTCTCAAAGTTCCATGCCCGTCACACCCCCATCCGTCACGCTCCGCTCTCAGCCCCGTCGCGTTCCGTCGGGTCCGGTCACCCTTCGTCCCCGTCCGCTCCGGGTCCCCTGACGGTCAAGACCGGGACGTCCGAGAGCCTGACGACCTTCTCGGTGACGCTGCCCAGCAGATAGCGGTCCAGTCCCGTCCGGCCGTGGGTCCCCATCACGACGAGGTCGATTCCCTCCTCGTCGACGTACTCGAGGATCGTCCGGTGGGGCGTCCCCCGGACGACGGCCGTCGCGGCGGGCTCGACCCCGGCCTCCCGGGCCTCCGCCGCGACGCGGTCGACGATCCGGTCGCCCATCGTTTCGAACTCCGAGACGATCCCCGCCGTCTCGACGTCGTCTGCGAACACGGTCACGTCGATGACGTAGAGGAGGTGGAGGTCCGCGCCGTACCGATCGGCCAGATCGGCGGCGTGAGCGAGCGCGCGGTCGGTCGTCTCGCTGCCGTCGGTCGGGAGGAGGATCCGGTCGTACATCCCCTCGTGGTACGTCTCCAAGGACCAAAACGATGTCCGACGACGGCCGCGACGACCGGCGAAAGCGGCGCCGGACCGTCGTGACGACCGAAGCGTTATCCTCCCTCCCCGATATACGTCGGCACACGATGGACGTGTCGACCGCCGAACCTGTCGGATCGGCCGGGCGCGGGCGATGACGTTCGACGAACTCGCCGTCCGCGCCGACGACGCCGCCCGCACTGCCGCCGAGCGCTATCGGGACCTCGCTGGACACCACGAGGAGTTCATCGAGCGCGAGGACCGCCGGAGCGTCTCGCGGCGGCGCTTTGCGACGCTCGTCGACCGGATCCGCCGGACGGGCGCGCCCTACGGCGCCCACACGATCGTCTACCGTCCCTCGGGCGAACTCCTCTTGGTCCGCCACGAGGGCGTCGGCCGCTGGGTCCTCCCCGGCGGCGGCGTCGAGCCCGGCGAATCCCTCGCCGAGACCGCCCGACGCGAGCTCGCCGAGGAGGCCGGGATCGAAGCCAGCTACGACGGGCTGGGACTGCTCACACGGATCGGGCTCGAGACCGGCGGCTACGAGACCTGGGGGTTGGTGCCCGTCTTCGCCGCCCGCGCCGAGAGCCTGGTGCCCGAGATCGACGACCCCGACGACGAGATCTCCGAGGCACGGTGGTTCGAGGACCTCCCCGAGGACACCCGCGACCGCGAGCACCTGGAGGCCTGGCGCCGCGACCGGCTGTGAGCCCGACGAGCAACCGTTTTCAGTCCCCGGACCCCACTGCGGGTATGTACGGCGTCGTCACCCGCAACCCCGAGGACCTTGAGTGGCCCGAGTTCGACCGGGGCTTTTTCGAGGTCAAGGACGTCTCCGGGCGCCAGGAGGAGCCCCTCGAGTCGGCGGTGAACATGGTCTCGTGTTTCGCCGACAACGCCGCGGCCGACGCCGAACCCGACCTCGTTCCCGTCGATGGCGACGGCAATCGTGCGACCCGCGAGCAGCCGTACTTCGACTGGGCGTACATCTGTCCGACGGACCCGAACTACCGCGCGGGACTCCTCGAGATCGTCGAGGACTGCGCCGCGGCAAATGGCGACGTCCGCCTCGACGACGTCGGCTTTCCCCGCGGGGAGTATTGCCGGTGTTCGCGCTGTGAGGAGGCCTTCGCCGAGAACACGTACGACGAGTGGGGAGAGTGGCGCGCGAGCGTGATTACGGCGTTCGTCGCCGACGCTGCCTCGCGGGTTCCGGGCCGAACGTATCTCACGCTCCATCCCGATCCCTACCCTGGCCACCTCCGCGAGCGGGCGGGAATCGACCTCCCGGCGCTAGCGGACCACGTCGACGAGTTCGTGATCCCGCTGTACGACACCCACTACGGGACGACCTACTGGCTCGAGACGATCGCCCGCGGGTTCGAGAGCGCACTCGAGACCCCCTTCAGCATCGAACTCTACGCGGTCGACGTCGGCGTCGAGGAGCTGATCCACGCGACGGAGGTCGCCGCCGCCTACGGGGAGGGCGTCCTCTTCGGCTACGACGCGGGCAACGCCCGGGCGGCGATCCGGCGGATGCGCGCCGACGAGCGTGAAGGGGTCTCCCACGGCGAGCCCTCCTGACTACTCGGTCGGTTCGTACTCGATCTCGACTTCGTCGTCGTCCCCACCGCCGAGGACCTTCCAGAGGGCTCCCAGGATGACCACTACCGCCGCGAGTTTGAGCAGACGTGCCATAGCGTGTGATCTGTCGGGCCCCTCCCACTTAGCCGTTCCTCTCATACGGATTGCTGTAACGATTTACCGGCGAAACCGCGATAGTTCTGCGGTTTCGCCGGTAATGATTTACAGAAGCCCGTATCAGGTGTCGATCTGGTCGGCGATCCCCTCGCGGACGATCGTCCCGCAGTAACCACACCGGACGCCATCCTTGAGGACCTCGAACCGGCTGGTGACTGGCTCGTCGGCGGTCGTGATACACCCCGAGTTCGGACACGAGAGGACTCCCGAAACTGCGTCGGGGCGTTCGACGCGGTGTTTCTCGACGACGTCGTACTCGCGGACGATGTTGATCGTCGCGTCGGGGGCGATCAGCGAGAGGACGTCGACCTCGTCCTGGCTCAGCTCCCGGCCCTCGACTTTCACGATGTCCTTGCGGGCGAGGCGGTCGGAGGGGACGTTCATCCCGACGGAGACGCTCTCGCCGTCGCCCCCGTCGATGCCGAGGATCGCGAGGACGTTCAGTGCCTGGCCGGCCCGGACGTGGTCGATCACCGTTCCGTTGTGGATCTTGCTGACCCGGAGCTGGTGGCTCGCGTCGTCTCCGTTCTCACTCATCCCCATCACCCAGGAGCATGTCCAGCAGGGCCATCCTGACGGGAACCCCGTTGTGGGCCTGCTCGAAGTAGGCCGCGTGGTCGGTGTCGTCGACGTCGGGTGCGATCTCGTCCACCCGCGGAAGGGGATGCATCACCGTCAGGTCGTCCTCGGCCGCCTCGAGGGCGTCGGCGTCGATCCGGTACTCGCCGGCGACCTGCTGGTACTCGTTTTCGTCGGGAAAGCGCTCGCGCTGGATCCGGGTGACGTAGAGGACGTCCAGCGAGGGGAGGATCGCCTCGTAGCCCTCGTGTTCGCGGACCGTCGCGCCCTCCAGGTGGAGGTCGTAGACGACCTCGCGGGGAAGCTGGAGGCTCTCGGGGCTGATGAAGTGCTGGTCGGCCTCGAAGTTCGTCAGCGCGTAGGAAAGCGAGTGGACGGTTCGGCCGTACTTCAGGTCGCCCATGATCCCGATGGTGAGGTCGTCGAGCCCGGCGTTCTCCTGGATCGTATAGAGGTCCAACAGGGTCTGGCTCGGGTGGTGGCCCGCGCCGTCGCCGGCGTTGATCAGGGGGACGTTGACGAACTCGCCGGCCATCGTCGCCGCGCCCTGGCGCGGGTGACGGAGCACGAGCGCGTCGGCGTACCCCGCTGCGACCCGGACCGTATCGGCGAGGCTCTCGCCTTTGGTGACGCTGGAGGCGTCGACCGCTCCCATGTCGACGGTGTCGCCGCCGAGGCGCTTGATCGCGGCCTCGAAGCTCATCTTCGTGCGCGTACTCGGCTCGAAAAAGAGCAGGCCCAGCAGGGAGCCGGCGTGGCGGTCGGCGACGGCCCCCGGGTCGGCGTCGATCTCGGCCGCGCGGTCGAGAACGGCCTCGACGTCCGCCCGGGAGAGTTGTTTGCTCGTGACGAGGTGGTCCTGGCGCATTCGTCCGTGATGGCGCCCCGGGCGACCTTGAATCTCCCCCTTCGTCACCCCGGTCGGGCGGACTCCCGGCCGAAGGGAGCGCTCGGGGGGACGGGCGTGCGCGCCCGGTTCGCAGACCAAAAGGTTATGACCGAGACGGACGAGTTGTTCGCCGAATGGCAGATCCGGTCGCCACCGGTATCGACGTGCTGGATCGAAAGCTCGCCGGCGGCCTCCCCCCCGGGACGATCGTCGCCTACACCGCCCGCCCGGCGAGCCAGTCCGAGCTGTTGCTCTACGAACTGACGGCCGCCCGCCGAACGCTGTATCTCTCGACCCAGCGGTCGGCCGAGGCGGTCTCACACGCGATGGAGCGGACGGCGGCGCCCGTCGGCACCCCCCGGATCCGGCGAGTCGGCGACGACGAGCCGCTGGCGGAGGCCCGCGAGCTGGTCGGAGCCCTCCCCGCGGACGCAAACCTGATCGTCGATACGATGGACGTCATAGAGCGAACCGACCGCACCGCCTACACCGCCTTTCTCAACTGGCTGAAAGAACACCTCGTCGAGACCGGCTCGATCGCGGTGTTGCACTGTCCCAAAGTCGAGTCCCCTCCATCGACTCGCTCGACGACGCTCCACGTCGCCGACGCCGTCTTCGACCTCCGGTCGGCCGTCGGCGCGACCGAACTCGAGACCTACCTCACAGTTCCGAAACTCCGTGGCGGGGGCGCGCCGACGGAGACGATCAAGCTCGAGCTCTCCGAACGGGTCTCGATCGACACGAGCCGTGACATCGCGTAGCGGTCCGTCGCGGAGCGATCCCGTCACTCTCCCACCCGGGGAATGCCAATCCTTAATAGTCGAAGCGCGTCGAGTTGTTACATGGCAGTCGTCAGCGTCTCCATGCCGGACGGGCTCTTAGAGCGCATCGACCAGTTCGCCGAGGACCACGGCTACACCGGCCGCAGCGAGGTCGTCCGGGAGGCCGGTCGGAACCTGTTGGGGGAGTTCGAGGACACCCGCCTGGAGGACCGGGAGCTGATGGGCGTCGTCACGGTGCTCTTCGACTACGAGACGACGAGCGTCGAAGAGCGGATGATGCGCCTGCGCCACGAACACGAGGCCCTCGTCGCCTCGAACTTCCACACCCACGTCGGCGACCACCACTGCATGGAACTGTTCGTCCTCGAGGGCGAGTTAGAGGACATCTCGACGTTCGTCGGCAAGATCAGAGCGACCCAGGACGTTCTGACCGTCGACTACTCGGTGATCCCGGTTGACGACTTCGATCCGGTCGCCGACGGCGCCTGAGACGGGAGCGTAGTTTTACTACGCTGCCGACGAAACCACGGGTATCATGTCGTACACGAAGGTCAACTACGAGGAGGTCGACCAGGTCTCGAACGCGATGCACTTCCTGCGAGACCCTTTGCAGACCGAGCGCGTCGGCGTCACCGTCGCCCGGTGTGATCCGGGCTGGAAGAGCCGGCCCCACGACCACGCCGACAACGACCACGAGGAGGTCTACGTCCTGATCGAGGGACGGGCGACGATCGACGTCGACGGCGAGGACGTCGCGATGGAAACCGGCGACGCACTCCGCATTCCACCAGAGTCGACCCGCCAGATCAGAAATGGGAACGAAGAGAGCGCGTTCGTCCTCGTCAGCGCCCCGAACTTCTCGGGGGACGACGACGAGGACGACGACTGGCTGCTGTCGGGCTTTGCCGGCTGATCCGTGTACTCCGTCCACCACGCGATCGTCTCCCTGGTCGTCGGACTGGCGGCCGTCCTCGTGCTCCCTCCGGTCTCCCTTTTCGGCGCCGCCGTCCCGCCCGCGGTCCTCGTTCTCTACGCGGTCGCCGCAGGCGTCCTGATCGACCTCGATCACTTCCTCATCGCGCGGCTCCGGACCGGGGGATGGGACGCCCTCGAGACCTGCCTCGCCAGCCCCCGGATCGCCCTCTCCGATCAGGGGGAGATCTTCGCTCCCGGCGACGTCGGCGTCCTCTCGCGGCTCCTCTCTCACCACCTGATCGGCGGACTCGCCGTCGCCGCCCTCGTGCTCGCGAGCCGACCGCTGGCGGTCCTGACGGCGGTCGTCCTCTACGCCCACGTCGTCTCCGATCTCGTCTGGGACGTCCGGGGGGCCGCTACCGACGACCGGCCGCCGGCCGAACGCCTGCAAACGTTCCGGTAGTTTCCCCGCGTTGAATCGTCGGTGGGTTCCCTGAGCTATATCGGTGCCGCGGACGACAGGGGGGACATGGAGCTTCTCGAACCGGATCCGGTCCCCGAACGCGCCCGCGACGTCAAGGAAACTGCCCGGGAGTTCGCCGACGAACACATCGCGCCGAACGCAGAGGAGTACTACCGATCGGGGGAGTACCCCCACGAGATACTCGAGGCGGGCCAGGAGGCCGGTCTGGTCGCCCAGGACGTTCCCGAGGAGTGGGGCGGCAAGGGGTACGACCTCGCGCAGACGCTCGCGATCGCAGAGGAGTTCTATCGGGCCGACGCCGGCATCGCGCTCACCCTCCAACTCGCGAGTTTCGGCTGTGAGATGACCTACGAGTACGGTAGCGACGAGCAGTGCGAGGAGTACGTCCGCCCCGTCGCCGAGGGCGACCAGATCTCCGGGCTCGCGGTCTCCGAACCCGAGACGGGAAGCGACCTCGCGGGGATGGACACCCGCGCCGAAAAGGAGGGCGACGAGTACGTCCTGAACGGCGAGAAGTACTGGATCGGCAACGGCGTCGAGGCCGACTGGGTCACGGTCTACGCCCGGACGGGCGACGACGAGACCAACCGGTACGGCAACCACTCGATGTTCATCGTCCCGACCGACACCGAGGGCTACGAGGCCGAACACATCCCCGAGAAGATCGCGATGCGGGCCTCCAAACAGGCCCACATCACCTTCGAGGACTGCCGGATCCCCGAGGAGAACCTGATCGGGACCGAAGGTGCGGGCTTCTGGATGCTCGCGGAGTTCTTCAACCACGGCCGGGTCATCGTCGGCGGCCACGGCATCGGCCTCGCGGCGGCGGCCATCGAATCCACCTGGGAGTTCGTCCACGACCGCGAGGGCTTTGGCCGGAACATCAACGAGTTTCAGGCGGTCCAGCACGGCCTCGCCGACATGCTCAGACGGTTCGAGGCCGCCCGCTCGCTCTCCTGGCGGGCCTGCGAGAAGGTCGAGGAGGGTACCCAGGCGGGCTACTGGGCGGCGCTGACCAAGACGGAGGCGACGGAGGCCGCCGTCGATATCTCCGAACGGGGGATGCAGTTCCACGGCGGCCGGTCGATCCTCGCCGAACGCCGGATCTCGCGGGTGTTCCGAGACGCCCGGATCCCCGTCATCTACGAGGGGGCAAACGAGATCCAGCGCAACCTGATCTACCGGCAGGCGCCCTGAGATCCGCTCAATTCTCCGGATCGAGGTCCCGAAAGGCACCCGCAAAGCCGTCCTCGGAGAGCCCCGTCACGGTCGTATCGACCCGTTCGCGGAGCTCCTCGACGCGCTCGCACAGGCGTCGGTACTCGGCGTGGTCGGCGAGCTCCCGTTCGGTCTTCTCGGATTCGAGCAGGGCCTTCTTCGAGACCAGCGCGTAGTACTCGCCGATCTCCGACTCGTACTCGGTGCGGGCCGCGATCGACTCGAGCATCTCGAGCAACTCGTCTTTCGAGACCGGCTTGACGAGGTAGTCGTCGAACCCCATCTCGATGATGTCGAAGTCGGGGTCGACCGCGGTCACCATCACGACCCGGCAGTCGTACCCCTCCTCGCGGATCGTCGCCAGGACTTCGTCCCCGGAGAGTCCGGGCATCCGGCGGTCGAGCAGGACGATCTCGACCGTGTCGTCGATCGCCTCGAGGGCTGCCTCGCCGTCGTTGGCCGTTCGTGCCGGGTACTCCGGCTCGAGCCAGGTCGCAAAGAGGTCAGCCAGGCGGGCCTCGTCGTCCACGACGAGCACGGTGGGCTCGCTCACCGCGACCACTTCCCCGGCCTCCCGGCGACTCCAGTCACGCCTCCTGAATGGTGACAACGGCTGATAAATCCCGCGACTCGGTTATTTGCCCTCGAACTCCGGCTCGCCGTCGCCCATGAACGCGGTGATCCCCTCCATCAGGTCGTCGGTCCCCATCAGGTGGCCAAAGGCCGTCGCCTCCAGTTCGAGGCCCGCCTCCATGTCGTCCCGGCCGGCACGCATCGCCCGCTTCGTAAAGCGGTGGGCGATCGGCGGGCCCGCGGCGATCTCCTCTGCGAGGTCGAGCGTGCGTTCCTCCAGGGAGTCGTTGTCGGTGACCTCGTTGACGAAGCCGTAGTCGGCCATCGTCTCGGGGTCGTAGCGTTCGGCGGTCAGAACGATCTCCTTGGCGCGGCCCTCGCCGACGATCCGCGGGAGCCGCTGGGTTCCCCCCCAGCCGGGGATCAGTCCCAAATTGAGCTCGGGCTGGCCGAGTTCGGAGCGCTCGCTCGCGACGCGCATGTCCGCACACGCGGCGAGCTCCATCCCGCCGCCCAGACAGTAGCCGTCGATGCCGGCGACGACCGGGAGGTCACATTCCTCCAGCGAGCCGAACGTCTCCTGGCCCTGCCGGGAGAGCTCGATCCCCTCGATGGGATCACCGCCGCCGGCGGCCATGCTCTGGACGTCGGCGCCCGCCGAGAACGCCCGGTCGCCAGCGCCGGTGAGCGCGATCGCGCGAACGTCGTCGTCCCCGTCGAGCGCCTCGACCGCGCCGGCGAGTTCCTCGAGCAGGTCCGAGCTGATCGTGTTCATCCGGTGGGGACGGTCGATGGCGACGTGGGCGACCTTCTCGCGGGGGTACTCGACCCGGATCGCCTCGTAGTCGGGCTCGTCGCCACCGTCGTCGTTCCCGTCGTCGGCGCCGTAGAAGCCGCCGTCGTCGGCGAACCCACCGAGGGCCTCGGAGGGGGCGTGTCGGGCTGCCCCGGTCTCCTCGTGGGCGTCCTCGAGCGCGGAGAGCAGATCGGCGAGGCCGCGCTTATCGGCCATCTTCGCGGGGCCGTCGGGAAAGCCCGCGCCGAGTTGCATCGCCTCGTCGATGGCATCGGGACCGGCCACGTCGCCGTCGATCAACTGGGCGACCTCGTCGGCCATCACGGCGAGCAGGCGGTCGGCGATCCACTCCTCGCCCTCGTCGGTCGGGATCTCGACGCCCTCGCCGTCCTCGTAGTCGTAGACGCCTTTGCCGGTCTTCTTCCCGAGGTCGCCCGCCTCGACCTTCTCGACGGTCAGCGGACACGGCTCGTAGGCGTCGCCCAGGGTCTCGTGCATGTACTCCTGGACGTGGAGGCCGACGTCGAGGCCGACCTGGTCGGTGAGTTCGAACAGCCCCATCGGCAGCCCCATGTCGAACTTCGCCGTCGAGTCGATCTCGGCGACGGTGGCCTCCTCGCCGTGGACCATCCAGGCCGCCTCGTTCATCAGCGGGACGAGCACGCGGTTGACGATGAATCCCGGACTGTCCTTGTGGACCCTGACCGGGGACTTGCCGACGTCCTCGGCGAGGGCCTCGATCAGGTCCAGCGTCCCCTCGTCGGTGTGAGCACCCGAGATGACCTCGACTAAGGGCATCCGGATCGGCGGGTTGAAGAAGTGCATGCCACAGAACCGTTCGGGCCGGTCGGTGACCTCCGAGAGCTCCGTGATCGACAGCGAGGAGGTGTTCGTCGCGAAGACCGCGCGCTCGGGCGCGTACTCCTCGACCTCGCCGTAGACGTCCTTCTTGATCTCCATCTTCTCGGGGACGGCCTCTATGATGACGTCGCTCTCCCCGACGGCCGCTTCCATCTCGACGACCGGCTCCACTCGCTCGAGGGCGGCGTCGGCCTCCTCCTCGGTGAGTTGGTCCTGCTCGACCAACTTCCCGAGCGACCACTCGATGTCGTCGTACCCGTCGGAGACGAGGTCCTCGTTGATATCCCGAATCGCCACGTCGTAGCCCGCGATCGCGACGACCTCCGCGATCCCGTGGCCCATGTTCCCGGCGCCGAGAACTGCGACGCTGTTGACGTCCTCGAGTTCCATACCGTCCGTCCAACCGGAGGCCGTTTCAACGTTTCCCTCCACAGAAGAGTAAACGCTAGTCAAGTTTACTAGCTCGGTCGATCCTCCGGGAAGCGTCAGCCATCGGAGTCCGTGTCGGTGTCCGTGCCATCGGAGTCCGAGTTCGTGTCGCCGTCGTCTCCGTCGGAATCGGTATCCGTGCCGTCGGAATCGGAGTCGCCATCGCCTCCATCGGAATCCGAGTCCGCGTCCGTGCCGTCGGAATCGGCGTCCGAATCCGAACCGGCGTCGCCCACCGCACCTCTCCGTCCGCCACTCGATGCCGGTTCCCTCCCGACATCGCCTCGGGGGGCGGGCGGGTCCCGATCCGGCACTCGCCGATGTCGGCTCGCTTGAGCCTCGGGGTCGTCGGCGCGGATGTAGAGGATCACGGGCGGGGCGATGTAGGCCGCGACCGCGAGGATCGCAAAGAGGGGATCGACGAAGACGAGGATCCCGAAGATCGCCAGGAGAGCGGCGCTTGCGGCGTGGACCGGCCGGTCGGTGTAGCCGAGATAGAACCGCCACAGTCCGTGGAGCCACTGGCTCGCGTCGCCCATTTCCCGAACGGAGGGGCCGGAGCGCCAACGCCCTTTCGCTTGCCACGGCACTGCCGGTCGCCGCTTTCGCGCGCTTTTTGGTCCCGCCCTCGAGAGTGAGGTCGTGAGAGATCGCCGGGCGTGGACCGTCTGTATCTTCTGTTCGGTCGGGGTCCTCGGGGCCTTCCTCCAGCTCCGGGGCGCCCTGCTCCCCAGCTTCGGCGAGAGCTTCGCGGTCTCGGAGGGGGAGCTCGGACTGATCGCCTCGGCGGCCTCGGCGGGCACCCTCGTCTCGGTGTCCGCGGTCGGGACGGCCGTCAGCCGGATCGACGTCGGCCGGATGCTGGTCGTCGCGGGCGTCGGCTTCGTCGCCCTGCTGGTCGCGCTCGCGTTCGCGCCGACGTACGCCGTCCTGCTGGCGGGCTTTGGCGCCGCCGGACTCGCCCAGGGAAGCCTCCACGCCCTCGACCGGCCCCTGTTGAGCCACCTCTACCCCGACCGTCGGGGCCGGATCTACAACCTCCAGGACATGGCGTGGGCCGTCGGGGCGACGCTGGGCCCGCTGCTGGCGACCGCCGCGCTCGTCGTCCGGGGCTGGCGCCTCGCCTTCCTCGTTCTCGCCTGTGCGTTCGTCCCCGTCGTCGCCGCCTTCGGACGACTCGAGGCCCCCGGCTTCGAGACCGAGGAGGCGCTTGCTCCCCGGGAACTCGCCTCCCTCCTCCGCACGCCGACGGTGGGGACGATGGCGCTGTTGCTGGTTCTGTTGAGCCTGGTCGAGGGCGGGATCTTCACCTGGCTTCCCTACTACGTCGGGGAGTCGCTCCCCCGGAGCGTCGCGAACCTCTCGCTGTCGCTGTACCTCGCGGCGTACGTTCCCGGCCGGTACGCGTTCAGCCGGGCCACGGAGCGGGTCGACGAGATCGCGCTGGTGTTCGCGAGCGCCGCGCTCGCGACGGCGGCGCTCGTGGGATTCCTCTCGACGTCGGGATACGCGATGTTGGGCGCGGTCGCCGTCGTCGGCTTCCTCGTCGCGGGGATGTTCCCCACCCTGCTGGCGTGGGCGACCGACCACGTCCCCGAGTACAGCGGCCCGGTCAACGCCGTCGCCTTCGTCGCCAGCGGCGCCGGCTTCGCGGTCTTTCCGGCGGCGATGGGCGGGGTCGCCGGCCGGTACACGATCGGGGCGGCGATGGCGCTGCTCGCCGCCGCCATGGCCGTCTTCGCGCTCGTCGCCGCGGCCGTCGTCCTCCAGGATCGATGACGTCCGCTCGTGACCGTCGGGCGACGGGAGTGACGCCGGGATTCGAGACCGCCGCGAGGGCGGCGAATCGGGAGCGATCGGATCGCCGAGGCCGGGAACTGATAACCCCGCGGCGAGGAGGGGACCCGATGGGATCGTTCTCGTCCCGGCGCGTCGCTGCCGGCTGTGGAATCGCCGCGCCCGTCCTCGTGCTGTCGGCGATCCTGCTCTCGACTGCCCTCGCCGACCCCTTTACCTGGTCGGGCCACGCCCTCTCGGATCTCGGTCGACCGGGAACCGCCACCTTCCCCCTGTTCAACGGCGGGCTCGTTCTCGGCGGGGTCGTCGGCGCGCCGTTCGTCGGGCGCCTGTGGGCCGAGGCCTGGACTCCCCTCGAGCGTGCCGGCGTCGTCTGCTACGGCCTCGCGATCGCCGGGATGGCCCTCGTCGGGGTGTTCTTCCTCGAGCACACCGACTGGTACCTCGGGCGGTCGCTGCACGGCCCGGTCGCGCTCGCCTTCTTCGCCGGCGCCCCGGTCGCGAACCTGTTGCTCGGCGCGGGAGCCGTTCGTGCCGGCGAGCGCCGGTGGGGCGCAGTGACTGTCGGGGTCGGGCTGGCACACCTCCTGCTGTGGGGCGGCTGGCTCCTCGCGATCGACGTCGGGCTCCTCGAATCGGGGGCGTGGTTCGGCCTCGTCGAGTTCCTTGCTGCCGTGCTCTTCGGCGGATGGACGGCCGTCGCCGCCGTCCGGTTGCTCGACCGGAGCTAACCGAACTCCGTCGAAACCGGCGGTGTCCGTGCCAGGAACGGGTTTTGGCACTCTCCTGCACACAATCCTTAAACCGAAACCGTCCGTACCCGGACGTATGCACAAGGACGAGTTGCTCGACCTCCACGCCGAACTGGTGGTCATCATGGAGTACTTCAGCGACCGCGAGGAGGTCGACGAGGACCTCTTCGAGCCCTACCGCCGGCTCGACGTCGACCCCTCCCACGTCCACAAATCGAAAAGCGAGCACAAACACGCCGTCTTCGTCCTCGGCAACGCCCTCGCGGGCGCGATGAGCGAGGACGAGTTCTCCTCGGCAGGCCGGCTGGGCAAGCGCATGCAGGAACTCGCCGACGACGCCGAGTCGAAGATCTAGGAACCGAAACCGCATGGACCCCCGCCTCCGCGAACGTATCGACGGCTGGGAGACCCGGTCGCTCACCGGCGCGGTAGGGGACCTCGCGGAAGGGGTATCGGGCGTCGTCCTCGCCGAGGAGGGCCATCTGTTCGTCCACGAGGGCCGGATCGTCGGGAGCGAGGGCGACCCCGAGCGGGTCGTCCGAACGGGCCGGCTCCACGTCGCTCCCGCCCCCGCGCTCGTGCTCGGATACGCGATGACCGAGCGAGAGAGCGAAACCCGACGGAGCTACGACGCCGCGGAGACGCCGCCCGAGGCGCTCCACGACGTGCTCGCGGCCGACGAGCGCACCTGCTACGTCGATCCCGCGGGCGGCCCCGAACCCCGCGACGAGTGGGCGATCGTCTACGAGGACGGGAGCCGGGAGGCAGCCGTCGCCGTCGGGGGCGGCGAGCCCCTCACGGGGGCCGGGGCCGTCGAACACGTCTCGAGGGCCCTCGAGGGCTACGAGGTCGTCGAAGTCTCGCTCGCGCCGGTCGATCCCGCCGACCTCGGGCCGACGGTCGACGGCGACCCGCCCGGAGGCGACCACGACGGCGACGGGGATCGACTCGACCGGCTCGAGGCCCGCCTCGATGCCATCGAGCGCGAGGGCGAGGCGGGGCTGGTCGCGGAAAACCGGGTGCTCAGAGAGACCGTCGACCGCCTCGAGGCCCGGATCGAGGAACTCGAGGCTGGCGGGGGAGGCGAGCGGGCGGCCGGCGACGACGTCGCGCCGGAGGAGGCGATCGCGGGGACGAACCTGTTCGTGCGCTACGCCTCGAAGGGCGAGTCGACGCTGGCCGGCCTCGATTCGGCCGAACCCGAGGCCGTCCGCTCGAACCTCCGCCTGGACCACCACACCGAGTTCGAGGAGGGTGCGAGCGTCGAGGGCCGGCCGTTCGAGGACTTTCTCGAGTCGACCATCGAGTACCGGTTCGTCGACTGGCTCGTCGGGACCCTCCCCTTCGAGATCAGAGACACCGGAAGCGAGGAGGCCCTGGCCGACCTCTCCGAGGCGATCCCGCGGATCGACCGCGCGACGTTCGACGCCACGCTCGACCTCGACGGCGGCGAGTCGGTCGCCTTCGACGTCGTCGCCTTCGACAGACACGGGACCCCCCTGGTGACCGCACGGTGTCACGAGTCGCGCGAGCCCGCGAGCCGGGAGGTCGTCGCCGGCGTGGAGGAAGCGACCTCGCGAGCGACCTCGACGTATCCCGGGATCGCGGCGGCGATGGTCGTCGCCGCGAGCTACTTCGACCCCGACGCACTGGAGGTGGTCGACGGCGTCACCGGCGGCGGGGGGTTCCTGCGACGGAGCCCGAAGCGAAGCTACGTCACGCTCTCGAGAAATCGCGGCTATCACCTCTGTCTGGTCGAGGCCAGACGCGAGGAACTGTATCTCTCGACGCCCGACCTCTAACCCTCGATCTCGGCGACGTCCTCGATCTTCATCCCGTCTAGCTTCTCGCCGATCTCGTCGAGTTTGCCGTCGAGTTCGTCGACGAACTCCTCGGTGCGCTCGGTCTTGATCGCGCCCTGGCTCGAGGGCTCGATCAGGTTCTCCTCCTCTAGGACCCGAAGCGAGTACCGGACTTTGTGGTGGGGATAGCCGGTCTCGTTGGACATCTTCACGATGCCGATGGGCTCGTTCTCGATGACCATCTTCAGGACCTGAAGGTGTCGTTCCAGCATGTCTACTTCCTTCTCGAGTCGATCTATCATGGCATTTGTTAACTTGTCTTTGGGCCCTTTAAAAGTTTCTCTCCGGGATCCGGGACGAGGGGTGAGATCCGAGTTTTCTCGTGGGAGGAGTTAACGCTTCTGGTCGCGGCACCCGGGACCGGGGAGACCGTAATCGGTTTATCGACCGGGGAGAAACCCGGCGCTGTTATGACCGTCACGATCGTCGGGTCCCAACTCGGCGACGAAGGCAAGGGCGGAATCGTCGACGTCCTCGGCGACTCCGCCGACGTCGTCGTCCGGTATCAGGGCGGGGACAACGCCGGCCACACCGTCGTCCACGACGGCGAGGAGTACAAGCTCTCGCTGGTTCCCAGCGGGGCCATCCGGGGCAAGGTGAACGTCCTCGGTAACGGCTGCGTCGTCAACCCCCGAACCCTCTTTTCGGAGATCGACGCCCTCCGCGAGCGGGGCGTCGACCCCGACGTCCGGGTCGCCCGCCGCGCACACGTCATCTTTCCCTACCACCGCCTGCTCGACGGCATCGAGGAGGACCGAAAGAGCGAGGACGACAACGAGGTCGGCACCACCGGCCGCGGGATCGGCCCCACCTACGAGGACAAGGCCGCCCGGCGGGGGCTCAGGATCGCCGATCTGACCGACCCCGACACACTCCGCGAGCGCCTCGCGTACGTCCTCCCCCAGAAGCGCGCGTTAGTCGAGGACGTCTTCGGCCTCGACATCGGGAGTCTCGACGACCCCGACGCGCTCTCGGTCGATGCCCTCCACGAGGAGTATGCCGAGTACGGACGGCGCCTCGCCGAGGAGGGGATGCTCGTCGATAGCGGCGACTTCCTCGCCGACCGCATGGCCGAGGGCGAGGACCTCATGTTCGAGGGCGCACAGGGAACGCTCATCGACATCGACCACGGCAACTACCCCTTCGTCACCTCCTCAAACCCGACTGCCGGCGGCGCCGCCACCGGGTCGGGACTCGGCCCCGGCGTCGTTGGGGACGGCGAGATCGTCGGTGTCGTCAAGGGCTACCTCACGCGCGTCGGCAGCGGCCCGATGCCGACCGAACTCGGCGGCGTCCCCGGCGACACGCCGGGGTACGACGGCGATCCCTCGAATCCCGAGACCGAGAGCGAGGAACTCGCCCACCAGATCAGGGAGGAAGGCGGCGAGTACGGCACCGTCACCGGCCGTCCCCGTCGCGTCGGCTGGCTCGACATGCCGATGTTGCGCCACGCGGCCCGCGCGAGCGGCTTTACCGGTCTCGCGGTCAACCACGTCGACACCCTCGCCGGTCTCGACGAACTGAACGTCGGCCACGCCTACGAGGTCGACGGCGAGGAGCGCCTGACGATGCCCGCGACGACCGAGGAGTGGGGCCGGTGTGAGGCCCAGTACCGGACGTTCGAGGGCTGGCCCGACGTCGACTGGGCGGACGTCGCGACCGAGGGGTACGACGCCCTCCCCGAGAACGCCCGGACGTACCTCGAGTACGTCGCCGACGAACTCGACGCGCCAGTGTACGCCGTCGGCGTCGGCCCCGCCCGCGAGGAGACGGTCGTCGTCGAACGGCCATAGGGCTCTTCCCGAAACCTTTTGCTGAATGCGGATAGCGAAGGTAGTATGAAGGAGTCGCTCCTGGAGATCCTCTGTTGTCCGCTGGACAAACACGACCTCGAGCTCGAGGACGCCGAGTACGAGGAGAACGAGGTCGTCTCCGGTACCCTCATCTGTACGGAGTGTGGCGAACGCTACCCCATAGAGGACGGCATCCCGAACCTGCTCCCGCCGGACATGCGCGAGGGGACGCCGGCCTAACGGGTGAGTACCGTGCCCCCCGAAGAGGTCACCGTCACGGTCAGCCGCAAAGGCCCACAGCCACTGGACGCCCGCCCCTCGAAGCTCGAGGTGCTCGCGGGCGACCGGTTCGGGATCGCCATCGAGAACGAGGGATCGTCGGCCCACGTCCACTGCCGGATCACCGGTGAACTCGGCGACTACCTCTCGATCGACCAGTCGAACCACTACGTCGAGGCCAACTCCGACGCCTACATCTCGCTTCGGGCGCCCGACGTCGACCGGGAGCTGGAGGGAACGCTCGCGATCTCGACGGGGTACGGCGCCACTACCGTCTACGTCGGGCTCGCGGTGACGGCGGCGCCCGAGGAGATCGAGGTCGACGAGACCCTGGGGATCCCCGCGGGCGGCTCCTCGGGGTCGGGCGGCGGCGGACGGTTCGTCCAGCCGACGACCGGCGGGTCGGCGGGCCGAACCCGGAGCCGGAACCGGGCGGCCACGGGGGAGATCGACCGGACGACCCTCGCGGTGACCCTCGTCGGCGTCGTCGCGATCGGGGTCGCCGTCGTGTCCGCGAGCGTCGTCGGCGGCTCGTGGGGATTCCTCGCGGTCCTCGCGGTCGCCGCGGCGGTCGCCGTCGCGGGCTGGCTCGCCTACACCGCCTGATCGCTCCCGGTCACTCGACGAGGTCGCCGAATCCCTCTCCACCCTCGTCGCCGTCGTCTTCTCCGCCGAACCGTTTCGCCCGAAGGTATCGCGCCCGGTAGCGGTTCGCCCCCTCCCCGACGTCCGCCTCGCGGATCTCCTCTGTCCGGCCCTCCGCGACGGCGTCGACGATCTCCTCGATCTGGTTGCGTTCGCCCCTCGTCAACTCGACCTCCCAGGTGTGGCTCTCCTCGGATTCGTCGATCGCCCAGCTCCGCGCGGCGGCGATCACGAGCGAGCAGGGCTCCCGACAGGGGAACGGTCCCTCGCCGCCGGGGGCGTCGATCGGGTCCTCGGAATCGTACTCCCACTCCCGGCGGCGGAGACACTGGGAGTCGACACAGCAGGCTTCGGCCATCCAGTCGACGGCCTCCCGTGGGAGTTCGTCGATCACGTCGTAGATCCCGGTCTGGCGCTCCGCGGTGTCGATCCAGTGATCGACGTCCAGCTCGCCTTCGCGCTCGCGGTGCCAGTTTTCGACCGTGGCGGGGTAGAAAAAGCCGACGGCGGAGACGAGTTCGGTCGCCGACGGCGACGGGAACACCCAACCGGGGACGAGCGTCGGCGCCGTCTTCAGCGGCCGGTAGCGGCCGTCCTCGTCGAAGGTGGTCAGCTCGCGAGCCTCGCGGGGCTCGTCGTACGTGTCGAGGTCCTCGACGGCCGCGCCGGCGTCCTCGACGTGGCGGAGGTCGTACCTTCGGTCTCCGTTCTCAGCAAGGGTCGTCGTGAGCAGGAGCTGACCCCACTCGCGGTCGATACCCTCCGCGAGCGCGTCGTAGCGGTCGGGGACCGCCAGCGGCTCGGGATCGGACTCGCCGGGGGTCGCCTCGCCGGGAACGGGCGCGCGCTCACACCACCGGAGGAACGCCCGGCGGGCGGTGCCCGCGCCGCCAACGCGATCCCAGTAGCGCCAGTTCGTCGCGTACTCGCCGAACGCCGAGAGCGTCCG
Source organism: Saliphagus infecundisoli (assembly GCF_020177375.1). Classification (GTDB taxonomy): domain Archaea; phylum Halobacteriota; class Halobacteria; order Halobacteriales; family Natrialbaceae; genus Saliphagus; species Saliphagus infecundisoli. The sequence continues at coordinate 731,087 of NZ_JAIWHV010000001.1, forward strand.
CCGGAGTTCCTCCGTCGAGAGTCCGGTCCGTTCGAGTTCGGGGAGCTCGAGTCGGTACCCCTCCGGGCCGGCCTCGACCGAGAGCCCGTCGCAGTCGACGGTCTCGCCGCCATCGACGCGCTCGACGAGGGCCTCGACCGCTCGCTCGGCGTTCACGGCTCAGTCACCCGCCTCCGCCCGCGAACCCCGGTCGTCGGCGTCCGCCATCTCGGCGGTCGCCCGTTTCACGCGGTCGATGGCGTTCTCGATGTCCGCACCCGCGTCGGCCGCCCGCTCGAGGATCACCTCGGCCATCAGCGCCTCGGTGCCGACGGCGCCGGCGTACCAGATCCGGTGCTCCTCCACTTCCGCGGGCACCTCCCACCCCTCGCGGTAGTCCTCGGTCAGCCCCATGTCCTCGGGGATGTCCTCCTGGGTGTGGTAGCCGTCGGCGACGAAGAGGGGGACGACGACCACGTCGTCGCTCTCGAAATAGTCGGTGACGTCGTCGACTTCGGGTTCCTCGTCCATGAACAGCGCCTCGACCTCGTCGAACCGTCCCCGATTGCGGATGCGATCTGCGTGGTACTCGACGGCCTTCGCGCTGTTCTCGTTTCGTTCGGTGCCGTGGCCGACGACCGCGAGGCCGACCCCCTTCCCGACGTCGGGGTCGTCGGTCACCGACTCCGCGCGCCGGACGATCACGTCGGTCATCGCGTCGTGGGTCCCGACGGGGCCACAGTAGTGGATCGTCTTCCCCTCCGCCTCGAGGGTCGCCCAGTCGGCGTCCGTCCCCTCGGAGTCCCAGCGGTCGGGGTCCCACTCGGAGAGGCGAAGCTCCCGGGGGATCACCTGCTCGGTGAAGTAGCCCTCGCTGATAAAGAGGGGGACGACGTACACCTCGTCGCTCTCGAGGGTTCGGATCACCTCCCGGAAGTGGGGCTCTTCCTTCCAGAACGCCTCCCGGACCTCGTCGAAGGCACCGGTGTCACGGACGGTGTCGGCGTGGGCGTAGGTCGGCCGAGCGGCGCCGGGATTCAAGTGCGAGCCGTGGGCCGCGATGACGAGCGCCTGCATAGTGAGGGGTTGGGACGGCGGCGGTTTATCGGCTACGGTCATACGATGGGGGAACGCCACTCCCCCTCGAACGTACCGGCGAGTCGCGTTCGAGGGGTCGGCGGTCTCCGACCGTCTCAGCGCAGCTCGAAGAAGCGCCGGTCGTCGCGCTCGCGGCGGGCGGGGTAGACGACCGCGAGGTTGCCCGACCTGGTGGCGATCGTCGCGGGAAGCGCCTCGAGTTCGGAACTCCAGCCGGGCGCGCCCGGTCGCGGCGAGAGGAGGACGGTCGTCCGCTCGCCGTCCTCGCCGAGGGCCTCCGGGAGGTCGTCCCAGCCGACGCGCTCGAAGGCGGCCGGGAGTTCGGGATCGACTCGCTCGAAGGACTCACGGCCCGACTCGCCGCCGACGAGGAGAACCGAGACCGGCGCGTTCGCCGCCGCGGCGATCCGTTTTGCGCTCCGGGCGGCAGCCGGAAAGCCCCACTCCCCCTCGATACCGGCCGGGAGGACGACCGTAACCGCCGCGGTCGCCGCGATCGGCTCGCGGACGCGCGCGACGACCACCTGCCGGTCGCTGCCGGCGAGCAGGCGATCGACCGTCCGCCCGATCGTCCGTCGCCTTCCGGCTCGCCCGTCCCAGCCCACCAGGATCGCCGACGCCCGGTCCTCGACGGCCGCGCGCTCGAGGCCGGCCGGGACGCCGTGATCGACTCGCGTTCGGGTGCCCATCGGGGCGTCCGCGGCCGCGGCGTGGTCGGCGACGTCCTCGAGGGCCTCGCTTGCGGCCTCGACGTTTCGTTCGACCGACCGGCCCGGCGGGACCACCGTGAGCGCCGAGAGCGTGCCACCCGGGTCCCGGAGGGAAAGCGCGAGTTCGACCAGCCCCTCGGCGTGGTCGGCCGACGGCGAGAGCGCGAGCAGGAGCCGGTCGCCGGCCGTGGGGGTGCGATCGCCGGCCGGCCCGCCCTCGCCGGCCATCTCGCGGCCGTACCGGTCGACCACCGTGGGGCTGACGACGCTCATCGCGAGAATCAACAGGACGGTGGCGTTGAGGACGGTGTCGTCGAACAGTTCGATCCGGACGCCGACGAGGACGATCGCGAGCGCCGCGGCGGCCTGGCCGAGCGAGAGCCCGAACATCGTCATCCGCTCGGCCGACGAGTAGCCGAAGGCCGCGCCGGCGATCCAGGCGGCGGCCCACTTGGTCGCGAGGGTCGCGACGATCAGGAACGCCGCAAGCAGGAGCGTCTCGCTGCCGGCGACGAGCACGCGGACGTCGACGAGCATTCCGATCGAGAGCAGGAAGAAGGGGATGAACAGCGCGTTGCCGACGAACTCGATGCGGTTCATCAGCGGCCCGCGGTGGGGGATCTGGCGGTTGATCGCCAGCCCGCCGAGGAAGGCGCCGACGATCGGCTCGATCCCGACGACCTCCGCGAGCAGCGCCGAGCCGAAGACGACCGCGAGCACGAAGAGGTAGTCGCTTGTCCCCTCGCGCCCGCCGCGAGCGAAGAAGGCGCGGCTCAGCCGGGGAACGGCGAGCCAGACGACGGCGAAGAAGCCCGCGACGCCGACCCCCAACCGGAGCCAGAACGCCCACCCCAGGGTCCCGGCGTCGGCCGCGACGACGACCGCCAGCAGAAGGAGCGCGATCGTGTCGGTGACGACGGTGCCACCGATCGTCGCGACGACGCTCTCGCGGTCGGCGAGCCCGAGCCGCGAGGCGACGGGGTAGGCGAGCAGGGTGTGGGAGGCGAAGATCGAGGCGAACAGCGCGGCTCCGGGGAGGCTCATGCCGAAGAGGGCGACGCCCGCGACGGTGCCGACGGCCTGGGGAACCAGAAAGGAGAGCAGGCCGAAGGCGACGCTCCGCGAGCGGCTCTCGACGAACCGGGCGACGTCGATCTCGAGGCCGGCGAGAAAGAGCAAGTAGAGCAGGCCGACCTCGCCGAGCAGGACGACGGTCTCCCCGCGCTCGAGGATCGCGAGCCCGTTGGGGCCGACGACGGCACCGGCGAGGATGATCCCGACGATCCCCGGAAGGCGAGCGTAGTCGAGGACGGCGGGCGCGACCAGGAAGGCGACGATCGCGAGAAAGAAGATCGCGATCGGGTCGCCGACCGGCGTCGCGAGGCTCATCCCTGCGGCCACGCGTTCGCGGTCGTCCCGACGCCCGACTCGATCATACGGGGTGAATCGAAGGGGGGACCCATGAAAGGGACGATCCTCCACGGGGCGCGCCAGCGACGAGCGGGCGCGAGACGGTGCGTTTACAGCCGGCGACCGCCAACCCAGGGCGATGAGCGAGCCACGGCGGGACCCTGACGCCCTCATCGCGCGGGCCGGCGTCCGCGGGAACCCCGATCGCGACCAGCACTTCCTGATCGACGACCGGGTCCTCGATCGGCTTCCGGGCTACCTCGAGTCGGTCCACGGGGCCGAGAACGGACCCCACACGGACCACCTCCTCGAGATCGGCGCCGGCACCGGCGCGCTCACCGATCGTCTGCTCGCCGCCGGAGAGCGGGTGACGGCCGTCGAGCGCGACCCCGGCCTCGCGTCCTTCCTCCGCGAGGAGTTCGCGGCGGAGATCGACGCGGGCCGACTGTCGGTCGTGGAGGGCGACGCTCTCGACGCCGACCTCCCCGAGTTCTCCGCGTCGGTCTCGAACCTCCCCTACGGCGTCTCGAGCGAGATCGCCTTTCGCCTGCTCCCCGAAAAGCGCCCCCTGGTCCTGATGTTCCAGCGCGAGTTCGCCGACCGGATGGTCGCCGAGCCGGGGACCCCGGAGTACGGCCGGCTCTCCGTCTCCGCACAACACTACGCCAACTGCGAGGTCGTCGAAACCGTCCCGAAGGAGGCGTTTTCGCCGCCGCCGGCCGTCGAGAGCGCCGTGGTCAGGACCACCGCCCGAGAACCCGACTACGAGGTCGGCGACGAGGACTTTTTCCTCCGGTTCGTCAAAGCGATCTTCACCCAGCGCCGGAAGACGATCCGGAACGCGATCCGGAACACCGCACACATCTCCGGGCTCGACGACCCCGATGCGGTCGTCGCGGCGGCCGACGAGACCCTCCTCTCGAAACGCGCCGGCGCGCTCGCGCCGACCGACTTCGCCGACCTCGCGGCCCTGGCCGACGACGTCGGGAGGGGAGACGGGTAAATGGGGGACCTCGCCGACCGCCGCGGGCTCGAGACCGACGTCTACGAGCCCGCCGAGGACTCCCGGCTGCTCGCGAGCGTCGCCGTCTCCCGGCTTGCGGACGCACGGCGAGTCCTCGAGGTCGGCACTGGCTCGGGGTACGTCGCCGAGCGGATGGCCGAGGAGACCGGTGCCCGGGTGATCGCCTCGGACGTCAACCCCCATGCCTGTGTGAGCGCGCGCGAGCGGGGTGTCGAGGCCGTTCGGGCGGATCTCGTCTCTCCCTTCGCAGACGGCGCGTTCGACGCCGTCGTCTTCAACCCGCCGTACCTCCCGACGGACCCCGATAACGAGTGGGACGACTGGATGGAGCGGGCGCTCTCGGGGGGTGAGTCGGGCCGGGAGGTGATCGAGGCGTTTCTCGAACGCGTCGGGCGTGTGCTCACCTCCGACGGGCGGGTCCTCCTGCTCGTGAGCAGCCTCGCCGGCGTCTCGGAGGTCGTCGAGCGAGCGGGCGAGGCCGGCTTCAGCGCTGTCGCCCGCGCCGACGAGTCTTACCCCTTCGAGACGCTGACCGTCGTCGAACTCTTTTACTAACTATCCCCTCCGGATCCGGGGACAGACCACCAGCCGGGCCCGACCCGCACCGTCGGCCAGATCGAACGCCAGTTCGAGAGGCTCGTCATCGCCCAGTCGGAGCCGGACCGCCTCGTCGGGGAGCACTCGATGGATGGCCTCCAGATACGACAGCGAGAACGTCGATCTCGACGGTTCGGTCGGGGGCCGCTCGAGCCCCTCGAGATCGGACTCGGGGACGGTCAGGGACATCTCGTCGGTGTCGCCGTCGGCCGCGGCGACGAGCGCGGGGTCGTCCGTGACCCCCAGCGTGAGGTGGTCGGCGAGCGTTCCCGCGGCCCGGATCGCCGAGCCGACCGTCTCGCCCTCCGTGTGGACCGCCGCCCCGTCCATCGAGAACGCTTCGAGGTCGGGCGGCTCCCGGATCGAGTCGGGATCGAGGAGGCCGATGGCGTACTCGAGTCCCTCGGCCGCGAGCCGGAGCCGGCCGTCGGGATCGAGCCACAGCCGGATTGGCCCGCGAGGAGCGACCGAGAGCGCGTCGTCGATCCGGGAGAGATCGATCCCGAGGGTCCGGCCGTCGCTCCGGTAGGTGTCGAAGGCAGCGGGTTCGAGTTCGACGCTCGCCGCGGCGACGGTCGCCGGACCGATCGCCGAGATCCCCAGTCCGTCGGGAGCGAGGCGGAGCCGGCACTCGGAGACGACGCTCCCGACGGCCTCGAGGGTCGTCGAGAGCGTGTCGGCCGAGCAGACGAGTTCGACCGGAGGTTCGTCGTCGTACTGTTCCGTTCGCGTCGGTCGGGTGTCGGTCGTGGTCATGATGGCGGGACCCTCGACCGACGGAGCAACGGCTATCCGTGCGGGGTTCCACCCGACGGTGGGGGCAGCCGCCTCCGCGTTTCGATCGGCCGGGCGATCCTGGCAGGGAAACCGGCCGATCGCGTCTCGGATCCCGGAACGACGTACTCGCCCGGACCGTATAATCGTTATGTCGATATGCTTGGGTGTTCGAGGGGGATAATCCGATATCAGTTATCTATATATGACTCAATCAGATATCGTAACCTGAAACGGGTTATGTCTACCAACGATCGATCTCGCGGGATCCTGACCCCGTCCGACCGCGCGTACCTCCGGGGCGAGTACGAACCGGGGAGCGTCCAGTCCGAGCGGAACACTCGCGAGCGGATCCGTGAGCGGGTCTTCGAGTCGCTCCGGGACTTCGAACTCCTGATCGAACACCTCCCCGAACGCGACCGGGGCCTTGTCTTCGAGAAGCGTCTCGAGGAACTCGACGGTCCCGAGGCGTTCGACGCGCTCGTCGCGGCGATGGCCTTTCTCTATCGGGGCATCGAGGACTCCGACGCCGACGTCGAGGAGGTGCTCCGGGAGGGGGTCGCGCTGGCGGAGGCCGACCGCGACCGTGCGGTCTCGGTCGAGTTCGAGCGAACGTTCCACGCGCTGTCGGGCGAGGAGCTGCTCCGTCGGCTCGAGGACGGCGAGACGCTGTCGCTTTCCGAACTCGCCTACCTCCAGCGAAGCGACGACGTTCCACGAGGAGAGCTGGCCGACGCGCTCGCGAGCGAGAAGCGAGTCGAGGACGGCCGGATCCAGTCGCGGGTGACCGACTTCTAGGGAGTCATGGGCCGTTGTGGATTATTTTCGACCCATTTGGACTGGAATCTCGTGCTTGGTACAGTGCGTGTACGTACCGGTTTACTCCCGTCAGAGCTTCGATTTACAGAACAATTATAATTCCTTCCGTCTGACTGAATAGTATGTCCGCGCTTCGGTCTGCCTTTTTCGATTGGAATCTGAACCGAGTGGTGAGGGTTGCTGTGAGCGTTACTGCAGTCTTCCTCGCAACTCGACTTACTGATGGGTTACTTGTGGGACTTGGAGTAGTAGTCGCACTGGCCATAGTACTCGATGTTCCGTGGTGGCTGTACGACCGATACGCGCAGTCAGACAAGTGATATACTCGCACCTGAAGTGAGCAAATTCTGCAGTCGACTTCTAGAACGTCGAGAGCTCGCCGTCGATCACGCGGCGGGTGATCGAGGTGACGTCGGCGAGCTGGTCGTTCACGATCGCCTCGATCTCGCCGCGTACGTCCTCGACCGTGACGCCTTCCTCGGTGACGACGTGGACGTCGGCGACGTGGGGCTCGTCGATCGGCCGGCCGATCTGGCTGAGGAGCCGAACCCGGAGGTCGCGGATACCCGAGACGTCGGCGACGACCGCCTCCGCGATCTCGGTGCTCAGAAGGTTGTAGATCTTCCCGATGTGGTTGACCGGGTTCTTCCCGCTCGTGGCCTCCATGCTCATCGACCGGTTGGGCGTGATGAGGCCGTTTGCACGGTTCCCGCGGCCGACCGAACCGTCGTCGCCCTGTTCGGCGGACGTGCCGGTGACGGTGAGATAGATCGAACCCTCGTCGTAGTCGTCGGCGGTGTTGACGTAGACCGAGACCTCCCGATCCGTGTACTCGCCCGCCAACTCCTCGACTTCCGCGCGGACGGATTCGACGGCCTCGCGATAGTCGTCCATGTCGGCGACGTGTTCGTCCACCATCGCCGCCGCGACGGTGACGTCGATCGCATCCTCCTCGCGTTTGCCCATGATCTTCACGTCCGAGCCGATCTCGGGGTTCTCCTCGGCGTAGGCGCCGTTGAGATGGCGTTCGGCCTCGAGGACGATCCGTTCGGTCTCCGAGAGGGGAGCGTGGCCGACGCCGAAGCTCGTGTCGTTGGCCATCGGCGCCGTCACCTCCTCTCGCGGGCTCTGCCCGCTCGAACTGTCCGAGGAGCCTGCCTCTTCGCTGTCCTCACCGAAGACGTCCTGGAGGTCGCCGCTGCCCGCGCCGAGTTTGACGTCGACGATGATGTCCGTCCCGAACTCGAGTTGGGGGATCGTCTCGGCAAGGTACTCCCGGGCGGCCTCGAGAGCGATTCGCTCGGTCGGGATCGTCGTCCCCTCGTATCGTTTCGTCGCCCGGCCGACGATCAGCAGGTAGATCGGATCGACGACCTCGCCGCCGCCGAAGGCGGGTTCGGCCTCGCCGGCGACGAGTTGGGTCTCGTCGGTGTTGAAGTGGAGTACGTGGCCCACTCGGTCTAAATACGCCTGGGCGAGCGCGCTCGCGACGCTCTCGGCGATCCCGTCACAGATCGAGTCGGGGTGTCCCAGCCCCTTTCGCTCGACGATCTCTACCTCCTGATCCTCGACTGCGCGTCGATCGATCGCCTCGACGCGGACGTTCCGTTCGGTCATTGTCTCGCCTTCGCCGCCGGCCGTTCTATAACTTGCGAAGATGATTTCGACGTGGATTATAACTGTGGGACAGTCGCGGACGCCTCCCGTCACCACGCCCCACACGTGGGGAACGCTCATTGGCGACGATCTCCGTCGTCGGTCCATGGACGACCGCGTCGCGGCGGCTCTCGAGAACACCTTTCCCGACCGGACGGTCGAGACGGTCGCCTCGACGGGCCCCTCCTGGAACGACGCGAACCGGACGGTCGGCGTCGAGTTCGCCGACGGCGAGAGGATCTATCTGAAACTCGCCATCGACGGGGACGGGACCCGAATCACCCGCGAGCGGGCCGTGATCGCGTTCGTCTCGGCGACCGATGCGGTGGCGGTACCGCGCGTGGTGGCGAGCGACGTCGATCGTGAGACTCCGTACCTCGTGACGGAACCCGTCCCCGGCCGATCGCTCGAGAAGCGGTGGATGGAGGCGAATCCGGCGGAACGGGCGGCGCTCGCTCGAGCGGTCGGACGGGCGCTGGCGCGCCTTCACCGGGTCCGGTTCGACGACCACGGTCACGTGACCGGCAGCGGTCCCGAGGGACTCGATGTCGAAACCGGACCGTGGACGACGGTCCTCGTCGAACGGATCGAGGCGATGCGATCGCTCGTACCCGCCGACCGCTTCGATCGCCACTTCGACCGGGTGATCGAGGCCGTCGAGGCCGACCGGGACCTGCTGGAGGGGGCGCCCGCCACCCTGGTTCACGGCGACCCGGCTCGCCCGAACTGTTTTTGCGACGAGCGGGGCGTCGGCTTCCTCGACTGGGAGATCGCCCACGTCGGCGACCCGGCGAGGGAACTCCACCGCGCCTGCGACCAGCAGATCGCCCCGCTCCGCGGGTGCGGCCCCGACAGGCTCGTCGAGGCGCTCCACGAGGGGTACCGGGCCGAGGCCGGCGGGCTCCCGTCGGGGTACGAGCGACGCCGTCCGATCTACGATGCCGTTCGCTTTCTGGGGGTCTCCGGATTCTTCGAGAAATACGTAGCGTACCGCGAGGAGCCGGCCGACGAACTCGCGGCGTGGGTCGAAGGCGAGATGGATCGCCGGCTCGCTCGGCTCTCCGACGGGTCGTGATGCTACGATCACCGCCCGACCTCACTCCTCGAGCAACAGTTCCAGATAGGAGGTTCGGATCTGATCGTCGGCGTCGAGCCCGAGTTCGTCGAGGACCGCGACTGCGCCCTCGCGGGCGGGTTCGATCTCGCCTTCCTCGGCCTCGGTCTCGACCTCGACGAACTCGCCGACGCCCTCGACGCGATCCAGAGTGACGGTGTACTCGCGGACCCTGACTCGCTCGCGCTCCTTTCGCACGGTGGCGGCCGGCTCGAACCCGAGGGAGGTGAGGATCGCGTCGACTGCCTCGCCGCTCTCGATCGCGGTCTCGATCTCCGTGCGGGTCTTCGACTCCGTCTCGACGAGGGGGCCCTTGTAGGTCAGCCGGCTCTCGTCGCCGCCGTCGGCGGACTCCCGGCGCACCCGGAGGGCCTCGTCGGTCTCGGGAAAGGATCGGTGTGGGGCGTCGTAGTAGGTGTCCTCCTGGACGACCCGCCCGCGGAAGGCGGCGTCGCGCTCCTCGAGACGGGCCCGGACGGCCTCGAGGTGGGCGGGAACCTTCAGTTCGACCTCGTACATACGGGGGAGTCCGACGGCGAGGGGAAGAATCGGTCGGTTACCGCCGGCCCAAAACGTCGTCCTTAAATGGCGACGGGGGGACGTTTGGGTATGACCGAGGACGACGAGGCCGAGACCGACGCACAGGCCGATGAGGCCGCCGACGAGGTCGAGGAATCCGAGACCGATGCCGAAAGCGAGGACGGACTCGCCGAGGGCGACTTCGTCGAGATCGCGTACACCGCCCGCACCGTCGAGGACGGCCAGCTCGTCGACACGACCGACATCGAGGTCGCAGAGGAAGAGGGCGTCGCCGACCAGGACCACGAGTTCAAACCCCGGACGATCATCCTCGGCGAGGGCCACATCTTCGAGGACGTCGAGGAGGCCGTCGTCGGCGCCGAGGCCGGCGACACCGGCACCGTGACGATCGACGCCGAGGACGCCTTCGGCGCGTACGACCCCGACGACGTCGAGACGATCAGCGCCGAGAAGATCGACGAGGACGACCGCTATCCCGGCGCCCACGTCCAGATCGACGGCCAGCACGGCAACATCACGACCGTCGTCGGCGGGCGCGCCCGCGTCGACTTCAACCACCCGCTTGCGGGCGAGGACGTCGAGTACGAGTACGAGGTGCTCTCGGAGGTCGACGACCGATCCCAGCAGGCAGCCGGCCTCTTCGAGATGTACGTCGACGTCAGCCCCGAGGTCCACATCGAGGTAGACGAGGTCGAGGAAGAAGTGGAAGTCGAGAGTGATGACGAGGACGAAGACGAGGGTGAGGAGAGCGAACCCGAGACCGAGACCCAGACGGTCGAAAAGGAGACCCTCTACGTCGAGTCCACTCCCGAGTTGACGATGAACCAGCAGTGGATGTTCTCCAAACAGCAGATCGCCCAGGACGTCATGGAGAACGTCGGCGTCGATCGCGTCATCGTCCAGGACGTCATCGACGGCTCCGGCGGGATGGGCATGGGCGGCATGATGGGCGGTATGGGTGGCATGGGCGGAATGGGCGGCGAGGAGGACATCGAGGAGGCCCTGGAGGACGCCGACGTCGATGCCGACGAGATCGTCGAGGAGCTAGAGGGCGAGGGCGACGTCGAACTCGACGCCGAGGAGTAACTCGGGACCTCTTTTCGGACTTTTTCGAGCCCGCGAGCCCTCGCGCCGCGAGACCCGCCCGCTACAGTTCCCGGTCGCTGTCGGGATTTGGAATCTCCCAGAGCAGTTCGGGGAGGAAGGCGTCGAGTTCGTCGATCACCCGGCGCTCGCTGACGCCCAGGCCCTCGCAGTGGTCGTGGGCCGAGTCCCGAATTCCGACGTGGAGGTCGCCCGACTCGCGCCAGACGCCCAGCGGGAACACCGAACACCGGGCGGGCTTCCAGTCTTCTTCCGCGTGAAGCGAACAGAGGCCGTCCTCGCGGAGAAAGGCACACGCGTTCCCGTCGTCGTCGACGTGTTCTTCTCTCCCTTTGTCCTCGCGAGCGACGAACTTCTCGCCGCGAAAGTCGGTGGTCGTCTCCGCGAGGTTCGCCCGCGCGGCGAGTTCGAGCAGGTCCCGGTCGTAGAGCAAGACGCCGTGGTGACAACACCAGGTGCAGTCGTCGACACACTCGAAGGTGAGGTCGGGGTCGAACTCGACGACGGCCTCCCGACCGGGGTAGACCTCGATTCGGGGGCGCTCGGCGCTCACGGCTCGATCGAGGGGGGCGAAAGCCAAGTGTCTTTGGCATCCGGTCGGCGGTGGGACGGGCCGGCTCACGACTGCGTTCGGGGACGGTGGGCGCGATCTGTCCTCGATCGGGTGTGCGAACGGGGAATAAAACTTCACCTATCGAAAAGGGCAGTTAGGTCGTGACAGGGATTTCCTTACTGGATTAGACAATCTTAACAGGGGAGAGCGACAACCACCGATCGATGAGCCGATCCAACCGAGACTGGTGGCCGAACCGGTTGAACCTGGAGATCCTGGACCAGAACGCCCGCCAGGCGGGCCCGAGAGGGGAGGAGTTCGACTACGCCGAGGAGTTCGAGAAACTCGACCTCGAGGAGGTCAAAGCCGACATCGAGGACGTGCTGACGACCTCCCAGGAGTGGTGGCCCGCGGACTACGGCCACTACGGACCCCTGATGATTCGGATGGCCTGGCACAGCGCGGGCACCTACCGGACCACCGACGGCCGCGGCGGCGCCGGCGGGGGCACCCAGCGCTTTGCACCGCTCAACAGCTGGCCGGACAACGCCAACCTCGACAAGGCCCGGCGGCTGCTCTGGCCCGTCAAGCAGAAGTACGGCAGGAAGCTCTCGTGGGCGGACCTGATCGTCCTGACCGGGAACGTCGCCCTCGAGTCGATGGGCTTCGAGACGTTCGGCTTCGGCGGCGGCCGCGAGGACGCCTTCGAGCCCGACGAGGCCGTCGACTGGGGGCCCGAGGACGAGTGGGAGGCCTCCGAGCGCTTCGAAGAGGAGGGCGAACTCGAGGGGAACCTCGCAGCCACGGTGATGGGACTGATCTACGTCAACCCCGAGGGCCCGGACGGCGAGCCCGACCCGGAGGCGTCGGCGACGAACATCCGCGAATCGTTCGGCAAGATGGCGATGAACGACGAGGAGACGGTCGCGCTGATCGCCGGCGGCCACACGTTCGGGAAGGTCCACGGCGCCGACGACCCCGACGAGCACGTCGGTCCCGAGCCCGAGGCCGCGCCCATCGACCAGCAGGGGCTTGGCTGGGAGAGCGAGCACGGCTCCGGGAAGGGCAGCGACGCGATCACGAGCGGGATCGAGGGGCCCTGGAACACCACGCCGACGATGTGGGACACGAGCTACCTCGACAACCTGCTCGACCACGAGTGGGAACCCGAGAAGGGCCCCGGTGGCGCCTGGCAGTGGACGACGGTCGACGACTCCCTCGATGGGGCCGCGCCGGGCACCGAGGATCCCGCCGAGAAGGAGGACGTGATGATGCTGACGACCGACGTCGCCCTGAAGCGCGATCCCGACTACCGCGAGATCGTCGAGCGCTTCCAGGACGACCCCCGAGAGTTCCAGGACGCGTTCGCGAAGGCGTGGTACAAGCTGATCCACCGCGACATGGGCCCGCCCTCGCGGCTCGTCGGCCCGGAGGTCCCCGACGAGGAGATGCTCTGGCAGGACCCGATCCCCGACGCCGACTACGATCTCGTCGGCGAGGAGGAGGTCGCCGAACTCGAGGACGCGCTCCTCGAGTCGGAGCTCTCGACCTCCCAGCTCGCGAAAACCGCCTGGGCGGCGGCCTCGACCTACCGCGACAGCGACAAGCGCGGCGGGGCAAACGGCGCCCGGATCCGGCTTCGTCCCCAGCGCGACTGGGAGGCAAACGAGCCCGAGCAACTGGCGACCGTACTCGACACCCTTCGGGGGATCAAAGAGGAGTTCAATGGCTCGCGATCCGACGACGTGCGCGTCTCGCTGGCGGACCTGATCGTGCTCGGCGGCAACGTGGCCGTCGAGCAGGCCGCGGCGGAGACCGGCTACGACGTCGAGGTCCCCTTCGAACCGGGACGGACCGACGCCAGCCAGGAACAGACCGACGTCGACTCCTTCGAGGTCCTCGAGCCGGAAGCCGACGGCTTCCGTAACTACCTCGGCGACGACAACGACCGGTCCCAGGAGGAGTTGCTGGTGGACAGAGCCGACCTGCTGGATCTGACGGCCAGCGAGATGACGGCGCTGGTCGGCGGGATGCGCGCGATGGGCGCGACCTACGACGACACGGGACTCGGCGTCTTCACCGACCGGCCGGGGGCGCTGACCAACGACTTCTTCGAGACCGTCCTCGACATGGACTACGAGTGGGAGGGGATCGAGACCGACGACTCCGAGGACGTCATGGACCGGGAGGAGCCCGCGGACGCAGGGGAGGTCTTCGAACTGCGCGACCGCGAGACGGGCGAGGTCGAGTGGACGGGCACCCGCGCGGATCTCGTCTTCGGGTCGAACGCCCGGCTTCGCGCCATCGCGGACGTCTACGCCTCCGAGGACGGCGAGGAGGAGTTCGTCGAGGACTTCGTCGACGCGTGGCACAAGGTGATGACCGCAGACCGGTTCGACCTCGAGTAGCGATTCAGACGAGCTACGGCCGCCGCTCGCCGGGCTCTTCGACCGCGTTCTCGAGCGTTCCGACGCCCTCGTAGGTAATCTCGACGGTGTCTCCCGGCTCGAGCAGTCCCGGGTTCGCGGGGCTGCCGAAGGCGACGACGTCGCCCGGCCGGAACGTAAAGCGCTCGGAGAGGTAGGAAACGACCTCGTAGGGGTCGAACAACATCAGCTCGGTCGAGGCCTCCTGGCGGCGTTCGCCGGCGACGTCGGTCCACATCTCGATGGCGCGGGGATCGAGGTCGGTTTCGATCCAGGGGCCAAGCGGCGCGGAGCCGTCGAAGGCCTTCCGGGCGGTTCGTCCCTGCTGATCCAGGGCGTCGACGTCGTTCAGGATCGTATAGCCCCGGACGGCTCCGGGAACCTCCTCGGGCGCGAGGTTCCGACAGCGCTCGTCGATCACCGCGGCGAGTTCGCCCGCGTAGGTGAGTTCGTCCGTGAACTCGGGGGAGGGGATCGGCTCGCCGGGGGCGACCAGCGCGGCGGGGGGCTTGATGAAGAAGTCCGGCTCCTCGGGACGGTCGTACTCCATCTGCTCCAGCGTTTCGGCGTAGTTGCGCCCGACGCAGTAGAGCGCGGTCGGCCGACACGGCGGGAGGAGGTCGCCGTCGACACCGACCTCGTAGCGGCCGTCCTCGGCGTGGACGGTGCCGTCGTCGTAGCGTCCCGATACCGGGCCCTCCGGCGTAGAGAGTCGTGCGAGTCGCATACCGGCGGTCGGTCCCCCTCGCGGTTAGTCGTACCGGCTCCGAGCGCGACCGGGAGACCCGTCGCCCGGTCGGGCACCGTATCGGCCTCGAACGGACCCAGTCTGTGCAGGTCCCGAAACAGTGGGTAGGTGGGGATTAGCCCCTCGAAATCGGATCATAACGAATTACTGTCGCCGGATCCAACAGGTCATGCATCGGCGGGAGTTCCTCACGGGGGTCGTCGCCAACGGCTGTGCGCTGCGGGAGTACGCGCTCGTTCCCGATGCCACCCCTCACGTGGGACGCGACCAGCGGCGATCGACCGACGGGGACGCCGGAGGGGCGCCCCTCGAGGAGGCGGCGGGATTGGTGGTGTTCACATACGACGACGGTCCGATCGAGGACTACACGATGACCTACCGGGTCCACCGGGAGTACGGCGTCCCCGGCTGTCTCGCCGTCTGTCCCGGGCGGATGGAGGACTCCGGGGGGTTCCTCGAGCCGGGCCACCTCCGGGAGATGCACGGCGACGGGTGGGGCGTCCTCTCGCATACGTATCGCCACCGCGCGCTCGGGCGGATCGGGCTCGCCGAACCCGCTCGCGAGGGCGACCGGCGAGCGTACGTCGAAGCCCATCGCCACGGCCGGTTCGAGGGGGATCCGCTGGTCGTCTTCGATGACGAGACGACCGTCTCGGCCACCGTCGCGGGGCGGGGAAGCGACCCGACCGGCGAGTTCGTCGAGTTCGAGGCCCCCCTCTCGGAGTCGATCGGCGCGTCGGGCTACGTCAGGTATCCCGAGCGATTCATGCGGGATGTTCTCGCCAGAACCGACGCACGTCTCGAGTCGTGGGGGGTCGAGGTCTCCGGGTTCGTCTACCCCTACGACCGGTACCACGGCGCCATCGAGGGGATCGTCCGCGAGCGCTACGGGGCGGTCGCGAACCACCGCTACGGCGGCGGCCACAACGGGATCGACGGGCTGGATCCGACGACGATGCGCCGGCGGTACGTCCAGACCGACAAGGCAAGCGAGGCCGAGATCGCGGCGTTCATGGAGACCGCCGCGACGGAAGACGTTCTCGCGATCGTCGGCGCCCACTCCCAGTTCGAGACGTTCCCCGAGGAGCGCCTCCGCTATACGATCGAGACCGCTCTGGAGTACGACCTCGCGATCGTGACGGTCGGCGAGGCGATCGCCGCCCTCGCCGGGCGCGACGACGAACCGGCCGGTTCGTCACAGCGACCCCGCGGATCCGTCGACACGAGGTTCCCGCTCCGGTAACGAAGGGGGATGTGGTGTCCGCGAACTCGCGTCCGCGGGGTTGGACCCCTCCCCCGACCGCATCAGGACCACTCGCGGGCGAGGTACTCCTCAAGACGGGTGAGGAGTACATCCACGTCAGGTACCGCGATCCGGATCGCTACGAGACGATCCGCACCCCCGACTGGGCCGCCGAGGCGGCCCGGTCGGTCTCGGAGGTCCGGACCGGCAAACGAGAGGACGAGTGGGAGGTTCAGAGCGTGCTGATCGAGAAGGGCGTCGGCGAGGAGACGGCCCTCGAGCAGGCCGAGGAGATCGTCGAGACGATCGGCGAAGGTTAGCCGAGGACCGCCACGTCGACTCGGACCCGCTCGTCGCCGCGCTCGAGAACCGCTCGCTCGACGACTGCCCCTTCGGCCCGGTCGCGCCAGTCCTCGAGCGCACGGACGCGGGACGCGCGGTCGTCGGGATCGCCGTCGTCCGACTTCTCCGTCGCGTCTCCGGGGGAGGGGTAGACCGCGAGGACCTCCTCCTCGAGGAGCGTTGCCGGCCGGCAGTAGGCCGCGTCCCTCCCGGGGGCGTCCCGGAAGACGTGGATCCGGGCGCGCATCCGCCCGTGGAACGGCGGCGTCACCCGGAGCACGGCCGTGCCGGGGTTCTCGCGGGTGTAGACGACGGCGTCGACGACCGCCTCGGGGTCGACGGCGATCGACCGGACCGCGTCGATCGCGGGGCCGGAGTCGGCCATTCTCACTCGCGCTCGTCGATCGGCGTCCAGGCCCGCCCGCGGTCGCCGACGTACTTCGAACGGGGTCGGATCAGCCGGTTGTCCGAGAGTTGTTCGCGGCAGTGGGCGGTCCAGCCGCCGACCCGGGCGACGGCGAACGTCGTGCTGAACAGCTCCCGGGGGACGCCGACGCCGTGGAGCAAGACGGCGGTGTAGAACTCGACGTTCGTCGCGAGATCGAGGTCGGGCTGGTACTCCTCGAGCAACTCCTGGGCGACCTCTTCGGTCTCCCGGGCGCTCTCGTAGAACTCGGTGTCGGGCGCGTCGCCGTCGTAGAAGCGCTCGGCGGCCTCCTCCAGAACTGCCGCCCGCGGGTCACGGACGTCGTACACCCGGTGGCCAAAGCCCATCAGCCGATCGCCGTCCTCCAACGTTTCCCGGAGGATCGACTCCGTGTCGCCGTCGGCGGTCTCCCGGAGCATCTCCAGGACCGGCCCCGGCGCGCCGCCGTGGAGAGGTCCCTTCAGCGCGCCGACGCCGCCGGTCACCGCCGAGATCAGGTCCGATTCCGTCGAGACGATTGCCCGCGAGGTGAACGTCGAGGCGTTCAGGCCGTGGTCGACGACCGCGTTGAGGTAGGTCTCGAGCCCCCTCGCCTCCTCCTCGGTGGGCTCTTCGCCCCGGAGCATGTAGAGGTAGTTCGCCGCGTGCCGGAGGTCGTCGTGGGGCTCGACGGGCGCTTCGCCCTGGCGGGCGCGCCAGTAGGCCGCGACGATCGTCGGCAACTGTGCGACCGCGAGCAGCGAATCCCGCTCGGGCTCTTCCTCCCCGCGGGCGAGGGTCGAACTCGCGACCCCCATCCGGAGGGCGTCCATCGCCGACTCGCCGGCCTCGCCGGCCGCCTCGACGACCTCGCGGGTCGCCGGGTCGAGTTCCCGGTGGGCACTCAGGTCGTCCTCGAACTCCGCCAGTTCCCCCTCCGTCGGGAGCCGGTCGTGGTAGAGCAGGTACAGGGTCTCCTCGTAGCGTGCGTTTCCCGCGAGCTCTTCGACGGGGTAGCCCGCGATCACGAGTTCCCCCGCCTCGCCGTCGATCGTGCTCAGCCGGGTCTCGGCCGCGACGATTCCCTCGAGTCCGGCCTTGACGTCGTCGTCTGCCATACGGATGGTCGGGCGGGACGACCGTTAACCGTTGGCCTTGAATCCGACCGGCCGGGGCCGTCCGCCCTGCATTGGAATGGAGAAGGGCCTTTCGCGTCGTCGCGGTTGACTGGTCCATGAGCAAACCCGATTCCTCGGAGACGTGGCTCGGCATCCAGCGACTCGCCAGACCGCTCGTGGTCGCGGGCGTCGTCCTCGGACTCGGGCTGGGCGGATTCTTCGACGGGATCGTCCTCCACCAGATCCTGCAGTGGCACAACATGGTGTCGTCGTACCCCGACCCGAGCGTCGCGAACGACTTCCGGCTGAACGTGGTGGCCGACGGCTTCTTCCACGGGGCGACGTACGTCCTCACCCTGCTGGGGATCACCCTCCTCATGCGCGCCTGGCGGCTCTCCGGCGTCCCCGCCTCCCGCCGGACGCTGTTCGGCTCGACGATCGCGGGCTGGGGACTGTTCAACACCGTTGAAGGGATACTCAACCACCACCTCCTCGGCATCCACCACGTCTGGCCGGCCGGTCCCGGACCCGTCGTCCTCTGGGACGTCGCCTTCCTGGTGTGGGGACTGCTCTTCGTCGCCGTCGGCTACGCGATCGTACGGGGCGATCCCTCCGTCTCCCCGACGTCCGACCGGGAGGGCGGGAACCGGGGGACGACCCCGGGACCCGCCGAACGGGAACGGGCGAACGACTGAGACGCCCTCTCGAGCCCTCGGCTCTCGCGACCGAGCCGCGAAACGCCGCCGACCGTCGACGGCGGCCGGGGCCGTCCCGGCGATACTCCCCGGCTCGCGTAGCCTTTTGGTCCCCGTTCGCATGGCCCGCGTATGGAGTACACGACCCTCGGATCGACGGGGATGGAGGTCAGCAAGATCTGTCTGGGCTGTATGAGCTTCGGCTCGCCGGACTGGCGCGAGTGGGTTCTCGAAGAGGACGAGAGCCGGGAGATCATCGACCGGGCGATCGATCTCGGGATCAACTTCTTCGACACCGCGAACGTCTACTCGCAGGGCGAAAGCGAACGGATCCTCGGCTCCGCACTCGAGGGCTACGACCGGGAGGAACTCGTCGTCGCCACGAAGGTGTACGGCTCGATGGGCGACGGCCCCAACCGCGGGGGGCTCTCCCGGAAGGCGATCGACCAGGAGCTTGCGGCCAGCCTCGATCGGCTGGGGATGGACACGGTCGACCTCTACCAGAGCCACCGCTGGGATTACGACGCGCCCATCGAGGAGACCCTGGGTGCGTTCGACGACGCCGTCCGTCGCGGGGACGTCCGCTACGTCGGCACCTCCTCGCAGTGGGCCCACCAGTTCGCCGAGGCCCTCCACGCGAGCGACCGGCTGGACAAAGAGCGGTTCCAGACGATGCAGAACCACTACAACCTCGTCTACCGCGAGGAGGAACGCGAGATGCTGCCCCTCTGTGAGCGCGAGGGCGTCGGCGTCATCCCCTGGAGCCCGCTGGCCCGGGGCTACCTCGCCCGCCCTCACGAGGAGGTAGACGCGACGACCCGCGGGGAAAACGAGGATCGCCTCTACGATCACCCCTACCGAGAGGGCGGCGGCCGCGAGATCAACGAGCGCGTCGAGGAACTCGCCGACGAGTACGACGCGACGATGGCCCAGATCGCGCTCGCGTGGCTCTTAGAGCAGGACGCCGTCGACGCCCCGATCGTCGGCACGACGAGCGTCGAGCACCTAGAGGAGGCGGTCGAGGCCATAGAGATCGACCTGTCGGCGAGCGACCGGGAGTATCTGGAGGAGCCCTACGAGCCGGTCCGGGTCTCGAGTCACTCCTGATCGCTCCTGATCGGTCGACGGGTTCCCAGCGGTGGCCGGCGGACCCAACCACACGAGGGCGTGAGCCGTCGCTACGAGGGTGAAATGAAAATGTCGAAGTAGATTCGGCCGACCGCAGTGGGTCGTCCGGCTTAGAGCCGGGTGACGTTGGTCGCCCGGGGGCCCTTGGGGGCCTGTTCGATGTCGAACTCGATCTCCTGTCCCTCCTCGAGATCCGGACCGCCAACGTCTTCCATGTGGAAGAACACGTCGTCGTCCGCGTCGTCAGTCTCGATGAAACCGTAACCGCCCGTGTCGTTGAAGAAATCAACCTTGCCTTTCGCCATTGCCTTCGTAGAGTGACGGCTGACCCGTATAAGGGTTTCGTGATCGTTCTCCGGGCCGTGAAACGAATCCTGCGAACGGGAGAGAGCCGCGGGACGCCACAGGATCCGTCCCGACGTCGACGGTCCCGGAGTTCCCGGCTCTTCGTCGTTCGGGATCTCGCGAGGACCGACATCGGGACCCGCCATACGGGTACGGCCGGCAGTCAGGAGAGCCGCGCCGCGAGGTCGGCCTCGGTGACGATCCCGACGGTTCCCCCGCCCTCGGTGATCATCACCGCCTTGTAGTGGTCCAGCAGGTTCGAGATCTCGTCGATCGTGGCGTCCCGCGAGACCGTCGGGAAGCTCTCGCTCATGTGTTCGGAGACGGGTTCGTCCCGGGCCGCCGAGTCGAGGCCGACGAGGTCGCCCTGGCTGATCGAGCCGACGGGCACCCCATCCTGGATCACGGCGAGCTGGGAGTACGCCTCCTCTTCCATCAGTGTCGCGGCATCGCCGACGGTCTCGTCCGGGGAGACGCTGACGACCTCCTCGTGCATCAGGTCTCCCACGTGGATCACGTCGCTTTCGGCCTCCTCTAGGGCGGTGACGATCCGCCGCAGCGTCGACAAGCGCGGATCGACGTCGCCGCCCTCGATCCGGGCGATCAGCGGCTGGGAGACGTCGGCTCGCTCGGCCAACTCGCTCTGGGTCAAGTCGAGATCTGTCCGCCGTTGGCGCAGGTCCGCGGGCGTCGGGAGCTCCATGTGCGTGGATAACCACGGGTTATAGAAATGTGTTTGGGTCCGAGACGCCATTCACCGGGTATGTCGGGAGGGTCCGGTCGGAACTCGGAGGACGGGGTGGCCGTTCGCGAGGCGGTCCTCGAGGACGGCGAGGCGATCCGGGCGGTCCACCGCGAGTCGATCCTGGGGCTCGGCCCGGCGGCCTACGACGACGAGCAGGTCGCGGCCTGGGCGGCGGGCTGTGCCGACGCCGACTACGTCGCGGGGATCGAGGGCGAAGAGCCCTTCCTCGTCGCGACCGACGGGGACGAAATCGTCGGCTTCGGCTCGTTGTCGGTCGGTCCACCCGAGGACTATGCCGCGGACGTCGATTGCGAGGTCACCGGCGTCTACGTCCATCCCGCCGACGCCGGCCGGGGCGTCGGCTCGCGGCTCCTCGCTGCCCTCGAGGAACGAGCACGGGAAGCCGGCGTCTCCCGCCTCGGGCTGACGGCGTCGGCGAACGCGGTCGGCTTCTACGAGTCGCGGGGCTACGAGCGGGTTCGGGCGTACCGCCACGAGTTCTCGGCGGCGCGATCGACCGGCGTCACTGGCCGGGTCGTCGAGATGAAGCGACGGTTCTAGTTACTCGTCGTCCTCGCCGTCTACCTCGAACACCTCGACGACCGACAGCGGCACGTCCCGTAAGGCGCCGCCGATCTCGCTCTTTGCGATCCGGGAGGCGTGTTCCTCGCTGTCGGCGTTGTAGATGTCGATCTCCAGGGCCAGGCCCACCAGGGCGGTCTCGGCCGCGACGAACGCCGAGTCGAACGGCTCGCCACAGGCCGGACACCCCGTCGCGCCGACCTCGACCTCGACGTACTCCATGTCCTCCTGGTTGAGTCGCTTGCCGGCCTCGCTGACGGCGACGCCGATCGCGTCGTCGATCTCCCCGACGTCGCGGACGAGCCACGCGGCCTCCATCCCGACGAGATAGTTTCCCATACCGCCTCCTCGCGCCCGGCCCTTTCCTGCTTTGTGGTTCGGGCCGGCCGCGCACGAGAGCCCGATAATGGCGATAACTTATCGGAATCGAACGAGTCGATTGTCGTACGGATAGGCATGGATCGCCCGAACTGCGGGTACAGTTGTCCTCGAGGAAACCACGATTGAATCGCAGGCAGGCGGCGACCTGAAACGGTAACGAACGATAATACACCCCGGGGCCGAGGAGGAACGTTTATATACAACCGTGGGCTCGGGACGGGCGAACGTCGATGAAATCCCGTGTCCGCCGCGTCACGCTGTTCGCACTGTATCAACTCTGCCTCGTGGCAGGTATCGCCATGATGCCGCTCGCGATCGCCGCCCGCCAGGCCGGCGTCACCCTCCCGATCCACCGGCTGATCGCCGGCGTCGGCGAGGCCTACGAGAACGCCCAGTAATCGGCTCAGTCCCGTCGGTTGACTTCGACCCGGACGTCCTCCGTGGAGACGTAGACGACGACGCTTCGGGTGTCGGCGCCGATGAACGTCTCCTCGCTCGCGATCACCTCGCCGCTTTCGGGTTCCTCGCCGCTCTCGTCGACCAGTTCGACCCGGAGGTGTTGTTCCTCGTCCGAGAGGTGGCCGACGCTCGCCGACTGTTCGGGGGGAGCCGAGACCGCCTCGTCGTAGGTCTGACGGTCGTCGTCGACGGTGTGGGCGACGATCACGACGTTTCGGTTGTCGTCGCTCTCGTTTTCGATCCGTAGCGTCACCGGTGTCGAGAGCCTGAGGTCCTGGATCGAGCCGAGACAGCCCGCGAGCGCGGCCAGCGGGAGAGCGGTTCCGGCCCGGAGCAGCGTACGGCGGTTCACGGTCGAACCGAAGGGGTCGACGACCGTATGCCTTCCCTTTACTCCTCGCCCGGACTGTAGTTGGGCGCCTCGTCGGTGATGACGACGTCGTGGGCGTGGCCCTCGGCCTGGCCCGCACTCGAGACCCGGACGAACTCCGAGCGTTCCTTGAACGCCGGAATCGAGCCGGCGCCGACGTAGCCCATCCCCGAGCGCATCCCGCCCGTGAGCTGGGTGAGTTCCGATCTGAGCGTGCCCTTGTAGGGCGTGGCGGCCTCGACGCCCTCCGGGACGACCTCCTCCTCGTCGCTATCCTTCTGGTAGCGGTTGCCCTCGCCGGATTTCAGCGCGCCGACGCTGCCCATCCCCCGGTACTGCTTGTATCGCTTGCCGTTCATCGTCACGACCCGGCCCGGCGCCTCGTCGGTGCCCGCGAAATAGGAGCCGAGCATGACGGCGTCGGCGCCCGCCGCGATGGCCTTGATCGCGTCGCCCGAGTACCGGATTCCCCCGTCGGCGATCACGGGAACGTCGTGGTCGCTCGCGACGTCTGCCACCTGGGCGACGGCCGTGATCTGGGGCATTCCCGAGCCGCTGACAACCCGGGTCGTACAGATCGAGCCGGGACCGATGCCGACCTTGATCCCGTCGGCGAACTCCACGAGGTCGGCGGCGGCCTCGCGGGTGCCGACGTTGCCGACGACGACGTCCGCGTCGACCTCGCTACTGATCTCGCGGGCGCTGTCGATCACGTTCGCGTTGTGGGCGTGGGCACAGTCGATGAAGAGCACGTCCGCGCCCGCCTCGTCGGCCGCGGCCGCGCGGTCGGCCTCGAAGGGGCCGACGGCGACCCCACACCGTAGCTGGCCGTTTCCGTCCCGAGCGGCCTCCTTGTACTCTCTGCGCTGGAGGATCCCCTGCATCGTGACCAGGCCGACGAGCAGGTTCTCGTCGTCGACCACGGGAACGCGCTCGATCTTATGGTCGTACATCAACTCGAAGGCGTCGCGGGGATCAACGTCCTTCGGGGCGGTAATCACCTCGTCGGTCATCGCCTCGGTGACGGGGTCGTCCTCGCCGACCTCCAGATGGGGCCGGATGTCCGTACTCGAGATGATCCCCAGCACCTCGCCGCGGGTGTTGACGACGGGTGCGCCCCCGACGCCCTCCCGGGCCATCAGCTCGTCGACCTCGCGGACGGACGTCTCGGGGTGGGCCGTGACGACCGACTCGAGGGGGATGATGAGTTCGTCGGCGCGTTTGACCTTCTCTATCTCCTTGACCATCCCGTCGACGTTCATGTTCCGGTGGATGACGCCCATCCCGCCGTGGCGGGCCATCGCGACCGCCATCTCTCCTTCGGTGACGGTGTCCATCGCCGCCGAGAGGATCGGGACCGAGACCTCGACCGACCGGGAGACCCGCGAGCCGAGATCGGCCTCGTCGGGTTCGACCCGGCTCTCTTTGGGACGGAGCAAGACGTCGTCGAAGGTGAGCGCCTCCGGGACACGAAGCTTCGAGGAAAACGGCTCGTCTACATCGTTCGCCATGTAAACTGTGTGGAACCCCGCCCCAAAAGGGTTGCGAGGGAGGGGGTTTCACGGACCGAACCCCACGTTCGGTGATCGGATACGTTCATCGGTGACCGTTTCCGGACGGTCGGCCGCTGTTTCGAGGACAAACGCGTGGCGGATGGGGGCGCGTCTCACGCAATCTTTATTGACGCAAGTCTGTTGCGATCTATTATGTTCGCTGCAGGAACGAACGATGCCCGCATCGGCGGTCGGACGAACGGCGACGCCAGCGGCGGCGCCAAAGCGTTCACGGGCACGTTCACCCCCTTTGCAGCGACGGGCGGTTTTACACGGTCGATGGACTGGCTCGCCCCCGCGACGTGGAGCCACCCCGATCGAGGAGCCGCCCGACCCGAAAGACGGGGCCCCCGCCACGATCGATGAGCACCTCACGCCACCCCGTTGCGCTGCGCCTCGAGTCGATCGTGGGAAACGACGCGCGCCTGCTCGCGCTCGTGATGGCCCTGCCGCTCGTGGACGGGATCTTCGTTGCTCTCGTTCTCTCGGGAGCCCTTGACACCGTTGTCGGGGCCGTCCAGGTCGGCCTGCTCATCTTCGGAGGCAGCGCCACCGTCGCCGTCATCCTCGCGGACATGACCGGAACGCCCCGCGAGCAGGCCGGCGTCGTCCTCCTCGTGGGAGTCCCGCTCATCGTTCTGGCGGCGATCCAGGCCGCGCTGGCGCCCGCGATCGCGAGCGTGCTCGATATCGCGATCTTCGAACGGTTCGCCGCGCTCGTCATCATGGCGGTCGCCGCCAAGACCGCGAGCGCGACCATCGGCGACTACCTCCCCAGCTCGGCGGTCATCATCGCGCTCGGGCTGGTTGCGAGCCTCGATCCCTCGGGCGCCGAGTTCGCGGTCCTGCACGACACCGCGCTCGTGGTCAACGCGACCGCCGCGGCGGTCGTCGCAGTGACCTTCGCGCTCGCGCTCTCGCTCTCGGGACCGTACCTCCGGGCGTACGTCGACCTCGACCGGTTCCGGTTCGGCAGCGCCGTCGCGCTCGGCTTGCTCCCGCTTGCGGTGCTCGGGATGCCCTTCGGAAACGCTCCCCTGGCGGTGCTCGCGGTGAGCGCGCTGTTCGCCTTCGACCCCGGCGACGTCGACCTCGGCGACGCCGTCACCGGGGCGTTCGGCTCGAGGGAGACCACCGATGGCGGTTCTCCGGAGAAGCCCGAGGCGAGCCCGGAGATGGGCGCCGACGGCGCGAGCGAGGGGGAGTCGGGAGCGATCGACGAGGCGTATCCCGGCGGCGATTCCGGCGAGGAACGCGCCCCCTGGCTGTAGGGGGAACCGAAACCACTTTAGGCGGGATCACCCAACGGAGGGACGCGGGGTCGTGGCCAAGCCAGGAATGGCGACTGACTCCAGAGGTATGCGCCCGGGACGAAACTCCAGACTGATATACTGATCCGGCGGCTGATCACCGTCGGTGTGATGACCCTCTGGAGTTCCGAGGCGCACCGGAGATATCAGTCGATCGGGGGTTCAAATCCCTCCGACCCCATACCTCTGCCGCGAGCAAATCCACGAGCGGCAGATATGTAACTCGTGGGATTTGAACGAGACCGAGGTTCTGCGAGCGAAGCAAGCAGGTTCTCGGGCGTAGTTCACAATCCCTCCGACCCTACAGCGACGAACGATATTTCCACCTGTCGAAACCGCTTACTCCACCTGATTGTCGGGGACCACGCCCGTCACCTCGTGGCCCATCTCTCGGATCTCCTCTAGGATCGCCTCGTGGTCGGCCGTCGCCTCGTAGTAGAGCACGACGTCGAAGGTCCCCTCCCGGAGCAACTGTTGGCACTCCCAGACGAACGCCTCGTCCTCTAAGGTCCGTCCCTGGTGCTGGTTCGAGGAGAAGTCGGTGTCGTCGTTGCCCGAGTAGACGTAGCAGTCGGCGGGGTCGTGGCCGGCGGCTGCGGCGATGACGTCGCCGGCGTCGATCGTCGCCTGCATCATCTTGACCTCCGCGTCGGAGCCGTAGTCGGTGTGGACGATCGCGCCGTTGAGTTCGATCTCGCCGGGCTCGAGCAGGGCCTGTGTCCGCCGGTAGAGGTCGTCGTCGATCGAGTCGGGCATGCTCGTGAGGTGGCGGGCCGGACGGATAGCGCTCACGATCGGTGTCCGTGATCGACTGTCGGGATTCCTGTGGGGGCCGCCGAGTCGCAAGAATCATGGTCGTCGGCTGGCATGGGGGAGACGAATGAAACGTCGCCTTCGCCGGGGCGTCTACGCGGCCTACGAGCGCCTGCTGAGCCGGGAGGTCGGGAAAGCGCCGACCCACGTCGCGGTCATCCAAGACGGAAACCGTCGCTACGCCCGGAAATCCGGCGACGAGCCCACGGAGGGCCACCATGCAGGCGCGAAGACGACCGAGCGGGTCCTCGAGTGGTGCCAGGAGGTCGGCGTCGAGGAGCTGACCCTCTATACGTTCTCGACGGAGAACTTCGACCGGCCAGAGGACCAACGGGAGGCGCTGTTCGATCTGCTCTGTGAGAAGCTCTCGGAGTTCGCCGACGCCGATGAGGTCCACGACAACGAGGTCTGTATCCGCGCGATCGGCGACATCGACCAGCTTCCAGGACGGGTCCAGGAGGTCGTTGACTACGCGGAGAGCCGGACCGAGGGCTACGACCGGTTCGTGCTCAACATCGCGCTGGCCTACGGCGGCCGCTCCGAACTACTGGAAGCCGCCCGGAGCGTCGCCCGCGACGTCGACCGGGGCGAGCTCGCTCCCGAGGAGATCGACGTCGGGACGATCGAGCAGCGGCTGTACGACGACCCCGTGCGGGACGTAGACCTCATCATCCGGACCGGTGGCGACGAGCGGACCTCGAACTTCCTGCCCTGGCACGCCAACGGCAACGAGGCCGGCGTCTTCTTCTGTACGCCCTACTGGCCGGAGTTCTCGAAGACCGACTTCCTTCGGGGCATTCGAACGTACGAGCACCGCGAGGCCTCCTGGCGCCGGACCCGGGCCCGCCGGGCGCTTTCTCTCCTGCGTGCGGTCGGCGAGACCGAACTCGCCGAGGCCCGCGAGGTCCTCGCCCGATTCCGGGACTCGCTGCCGATCGCCGAACGCCCCGACGCCGAGGACATAGAGGGCGACGTCGCGGATTCGGCCCGCGTCGCCGACGGCGGGGAGTCCCCCCGGCTGTAGCCCGCGGTCCGCGGATGGAGTTATATTTATAACATAACCAGGAGTTGCCGTTGGTAATGAGATCGACGGCCACCCCGATCGACGTCGAACGGTTCCGGGACCGGACGAGGATCGGGACGGACGACGCGTACCGACTGCTCGCCGACAGCCGCGTCCGGACGACGCTTCTGGTCCTCCGCGAGAACGAGGTCGTCGGCATCGATCGCCTCGTCGAGGCTGTCTTCCGGGTTGAGAGCACGGTCCGAGCTGACGTCGTCAGGATCGAACTCGTCCACGTCACGCTCCCCAAACTCGAGGAGTACGGTCTTCTCGACCGTGAGCGCGATGACGGTCGGCTCGTCGTCGAGCGTGGGCTCTCCGCGGAGGCGTTCGCGGCGGCGGTGGTCACGGCCGACCGGGCCTGATCGGACGTCGGTGTCGCCTACTCGCCGTAGCGCCTCGATCGGTTACAGAACTCGCGGACGGCCCGAAGGAAGTCCCGTTTGCGGAAGTCCCGCCAGTTGACGTCGGTGAAGTAGAGTTCGGAGTAGACCGACTGCCAGATCATGAAATCGGAGAGCCGTTCGGCGCCGGTCTTGATCACCAGGTCGGGCTCCTCTGGGAAGACGAGGTGGTCCTCGATGTGGCCGTCGTCGATCTCCTCGGGGGACAGCTCGCCGGCCTCGACGCCGCCGGCGATCGTTTCGACCGCGCTCGTGAACTCGTGTTTCCCGCCGAGGCCGATCCCGATCTGGATCGGCGCCGACGCGGGCGTCCGGTCGTCGGGTCCCCGGACGGCGACCGCTCGCGGGGCGTCGATCCCCTCTAACTCCCGGCGGAGCGTCGGGACCGCTGCAGCATCGAGGACGCTCACGTAGACCGTCACCCGCTCGGCGTACTCGATCGCCCACTCGAAGAAGTCGGTGAGGGTCCCGTAGGCGCCCTGCTCCAGCAGGTCGCGTTCGGTGATCACGAGCGCGACGTGATCGGGGGGGTCGCCCTCGTGGCGCCGGAGGCGAACCGAGAGGTAGCGTTCGTACAGTCCCACGGCCTCCCGTTCCCGGCCCGGAATCCTAACGATACCGGTTTCGGGTCGAAACTCACGGAAAGGGGAAGTTAAGTAACCCCCACGGAAAGAAGCGACACCGTGACATCGACCGTTCGGCGGGCGGGAGCCTTCGCCGCGCTCTCGACGCTCTCGCTTGCCGTCCCGCTCGTCGGCCCGGCGCCCGCGGCTCCGATCGCCGCGGTCGTTCTCGCCGGGGTCGTCGCCGTCCGCGACGGCCCGCTGTTCGATCTCTTTGCCTATCCTGGCGACTACGAGGACGAGCGTCTCTACGGGCTCGCGACGTTCGTCCTCGCGGCGGCCGCCCTCGGCCTGCTCGCGGCCGCCTTCGGGCTCCCGATCCCCGTCTTCGTCGCCGCCGTCGTCCTCGTCGGCTACGGCAACCTCGCGGCGGTCGCCGCCGGCGACCGGACCGACCGCGACGTGGCCCCCGCCGTCGCCTTCTGTCTAGGGGGTGCAACGGCGGCCGTCGCCGGCCAGACCCTCGCGCGGTGGCTCCTCGCCGCCCCCGTCGAGCCCGCGCTCCCGCTGGTCGTCTTCGTCGCCACGAGCGCCGGCCTGCTCGGGGCGCTCCTCCGGGACGTGCTCACCCCCTACGACGACCCGATCGTCATGCTCGCCGTCGGCCTGCTCGCCTGGCTGCTCGCCGGCTTCGAGCCCGTCGTCGGCACCGTCGAGATCGCGGGTGCGCTCGCGGTTACCGCCGCCGTCGGCTACGCCGCCGTCGCCCTGGGCGCGGCATCGGTCGCCGGCATGCTCACCGGAACGTTGCTCGCGCTTCTGACGATCGTCCTCGGGGGATACAGCTGGTTCGCCGTCCTCATGGCGTTCTTCGGGATCGGCAGCGTCTCGACGAAGTTCCGCTACGAGGAGAAGCGAAGCCGGGGCATCGCACAGGAAAACGACGGCGCCCGGGGAAGCTCGAACGTCCTCGCGAACTCCGCGGTCGCGCTTGCGGCCGTCCTCGGCTACGCCGCCGGCTCTGCCGACCTCCTTCCCGTCCCGCCCGACCCGTTCCTCTTTGCCTTTGCCGGCTCGCTGGCGACCGCACTGAGCGACACCTTATCGAGCGAGGTCGGCGGCGTCTTCGATACGCCCCGGCTGATCACGACCCTGAAGCCCGTCGATCCGGGCACCGACGGCGCCGTCACCTGGCAGGGCGAACTCGCCGGGATCGCCGGCGCGGCGGCCGTCGCCGGCATCGTCTACGCGCTCTTCCCGACCGTCGGGGCCGCCGGCGCGGCGGTCGTCGTCGTCGCCGGCGTCGTCGGGATGACCGTCGACAGCCTGCTGGGCGCGACGATCGAGGGCGGAGCCGTCGGCAACCAGGGCGTCAACTTCCTCGCGACGCTCTCGGGCGCTCTCGTTGGGGCCCTCGCGGTGTTCCTGTTTTAAGGATTCTCCGGGGCGACGTCGGCGATCGAGTGGAGCCGAACGGCCGTAGGGCGTTTCGTGAACTCCCCCAGCGACCGGCCGACGATCCGGGCGACCCCCCGGTCGGCCGCCAGGTCCGCCAGCTTCTGATCGACGACGCCGTCGACGACGACCGTCTCGGGGACCGTCTCGAGGGACGCGAGACGGTCGTAGGCCTCGCCGGCGTCGGTCTCCGCGATGACCGTCCCGGCGTCGTCGACGTATCGGACCCGGCCGGTTCCCTCGCGAACGATCTCGGTGGCGTGGTCGTAGACGGTCCTGGCGGGGTCGCCCCCGGAGTCGTCCTCGTCGCCGTCCGTGTCGGTTCCTTCCTCGCCGGGTGTGGCCGTACCCTTTCCCGATCCCACGTTCGCGCCGTCCGGTTCCGGCGGTCGCTCCGGTTCTCCGGTGGACTCGGGGGTCGGCGCCGGATCGGGTGCCGGTGCCGGGGTCGCGCTCCCGTCGGTCGCCGCGACCTCCCTGGGGGCGCTTTCCTCGGCGACGGCGTCGTAGGGGGTCTTGTTGCGAAGCGCGGTGAACACCTCGTGGTGGCCCAGTTCCTCGACCGAGCGCTCCTCGGGCGCGAAGGCGACGTAATCGACGTCACCGACCTGGGTCAGTTCCTCCAGAATGAGGTCGCCGCCGCGGTCGCCGTCGAGGAAGGCCGTCGTCGTCCGCTCCTCGGACAGCGCCGCGACGGCCTCGGGGACGTTCGTCCCCTCGACGGCGACCGCGTTCTTGATGCCGTACTTCAGAAGCGTGAGGACGTCCGCCCGCCCCTCGACGACGATGATCGCGTCGCCCTCCTCGACCCGCGGGCCCGCGGGCAACCCCTCGTACTCGGTGACGTCGTCGACCCTGACGTGTTGTCGGACCTCCGCTAAGATCTCCTCGGAGCTCATCACGGTGTCGTCGAACCCCGTCCGGAGGAGTTCGGTCGCCCGGTCTACCACCTGCTTTCGTTTCGCCGCGCGGACGTCCTCGATCTCGCGGACCGTGAGTTCGGCCCGACAGGGGCCGACCCGGTCTATGGTCTCGAGGGAGGCCGCCAGCGTCGCGGTCTCGACCTTGTCGAGGCTGGTCGCGATCGTGACTTTCCCCCTCGAACGGCCCTCCGTGCTCTCGATCTCGGCATCGATCCGGCCGACCTTCTGGGAGTGGCGCAGGTCCCGGAGGTCGAGTTCGTCGCCGAGCAGCCCCTCGGTCTGCCCGAAGATGGCGCCGACGACGTCGCTTCGCTCGACGACCCCGTCGGCCGTGACGTCCGCGTGAATGAGGTATTTCGACGTGTCTTCCATGGAACCACCCCTCTCGGGGGACCGGCGCGGGCCCGCGCCGGCGATCTATTGGATACTCGTACGGACGTTACGTGCAAATACCTGTTGACCTCCCGGTCGGTCTCAGTAGGGCCTGCGGTACCACCAGACGGTCACCAGGGTGAGCACGCACAACCCGCCGAGGAAAAAGAGGACACCGGGCGGGACCGCACCGAGGACGGCGTCGGCCGCCTCCGGCGCCCCGTCGGCGGGCGTCCCGGTGCCGACCGGTTCGGTTTCGGTCGGTGTTGGCGTCTCCGTCGGGGTGGACGTCTCGGTCGGCGTCGGGGTGTCGGCCCCGCCAGTGCCCGTTTCGTTCGTACCGGTCGCGTTCGCGTCGGCACCGTCGTCCACGCCGCCGGTCTCGTTCGCGCCGCCGCCGGTGTCAACGCCGCCAGTGTCGTTGCCGCTCGATTCGTTCGCCCCTCCCACGTCCTCTATCCCAGCACCCTCCTCCTCGAGGGCGTCCTCCTCGTCGGCCGCCTCGGTCTCGCGCGCGTCGTCCCCTTCGTCGCCGTCCCCTTCGGTACCGCCGCCCTCGCCAGCGTCGTCTCCGTCCGTCGAGGCGTCCTCCGGACCGGCGTCGTCGCCGCCAAAACCCGACGAGTCCAACAACCCCATCGCGGAGGCGAGTCGCTCGAGGCCGTACTGGACGAACAGGCTCGCGCCCGCGAGCACCGCGAGCCCGCCGAGATACCGCGACAGGGCCTCCCGGAGCCGGTCCGCCCGCGAGCGGTCGGCCGCGACCACGAGCGGGCCGTCGCTGGCCGCGTAGACGCTCATCTCGTTGCCCCGCGAGGAGTACCAAGTATCGACGACCTCGATCAGCCCCGCCTCCTCCAGGCTCTCTATGTGGTAGCGGACGTTCTGGATCGAGGTGTCTACCGCCTCGGCGACGTCGCTCGGCGTCGCGGGCTCTGCGGCCAGGTGGCCGTAGATCCGCCGGGCCGTCGTCGAGGACAGCGCCCCGAAGACGGCGTCGGCGTCCTCGCCCTCGAGGTCGACGACGCGGGGTCGGTCGTCGGTCTCCGGCGTCTCCGAGCGCAGGGGGAACAGCCGGGCCATCTCAGGTCGGTCATTCGAAGCGACACGTATAATCCCTTCTGCTACCTGAAATCGCCGTTTCACCTTGGAAAACGGGCGTTTCACCGTCCTCACTGGACGGCTGCCGGGATGGAAAGCGTTACCACCCGCCCACGGCAAGCCCGGTCATGAACCACGGTAGCCTCGAACTGGCGGGCTGGATCGCCGTGGCGGTCGTCCTCGTCTCCCTCGCGATCCCCTGGTTCCTCTGGGGAGTCGAGACGACCGCCGCCGGCCTGCCGGTCTGGCTCTGGTGGCACGTCGGCTGGATGCTCCTCGCCTCGGTGGTCTTCCGGCTGTTCGCCGACCGTGCCTGGGGAATCGGAATCGAAACCGGCGACGGGACGGACGGCGACTCCGACCACACGGAGCGGGGTGTCGAGTCCCGATGAGCGTCGCCCTCCAGGTCGGGATCATCGTCGGATACCTGATCCTCGCGCTCCTCGTCGGGGTCTACGCCTACCGGCTGACCGACCGGACCGCCGAGGACTTCTATCTCGCGAGCCGTACCCTGGGGACCGTCGTCCTCCTCTTTACGACGTTCGCGACGCTGCTGTCGGCGTTCACGTTCTTTGCGGGGCCGAACATCGCCTACGCGAACGGTCCCGAGTGGATCCTCGTCATGGGGTTGATGGACGGCATCGTCTTCGCGATCCTCTGGTACGTCATCGGCTACAAACAGTGGCTCCTGGGCCGCCAGTACGGCTACGTCACCGTCGGCGAGATGCTCGGCGACCGGTTTGGCTCTCGGTACCTGCGGGGACTCGTCGCCGGCGTCAGCCTCCTCTGGCTCTTTCCGTACGTGATGCTCCAGCAGGTCGGTGCCGGCACGGCCCTGGAGGCGCTGACCGAGGGGGCGATACCCTACTCGGTCGGCGCCGGGCTCATCACCCTGTTCATGATCGTCTACGTCGTCCTCGCGGGGATGCGCGGGATCGCCTGGACCGACACCCTCCAGGGGGCGTTCATGCTCGTCATGACCTGGGTCGCGCTCCTCTGGGTGCTCGTCGCCATCGGCGGCCCCTCCGCTGCGACCGCGACCCTCGCCGACTCCGCCGAAACCGCCGGCTTCCTCTCGCTGGGCGGCGACTTCTACACCCCCCAGTGGATGCTCTCGACGGCGATCACGATCGGCTTCGGCGTCGCGCTCTTTCCCCAGGTCAACCAGCGATTCTTCGCTGCGGGCTCCCGAAAAGTCCTCAAACGGTCGCTGGCGCTGTGGCCGATCCTCTGTGTCCTGCTTTTCGTCCCCGCGTTCATGCTCGGCTCGTGGGCCGCCGGGCTCGAGCTCTCCGTGCCTGCGGGCGATAACGTCCTGCCGGTGATCCTCGCCGAATACACCCCGACCTGGCTCGCCGCGCTCGTGATCGCGGGCGCGATGGCCGCGATGATGTCCTCGTCGGACTCGATGTTGCTCTCCGGCTCCTCCTATT
This sequence comes from Saliphagus infecundisoli, assembly GCF_020177375.1. GTDB lineage: Archaea > Halobacteriota > Halobacteria > Halobacteriales > Natrialbaceae > Saliphagus > Saliphagus infecundisoli. The sequence continues at coordinate 764,443 of NZ_JAIWHV010000001.1, forward strand.
TCACCCGAGACCTCTACCGGCCGTTTATCGACGGCTCGATCTCCGACCACCGGGAGGACCTGATCGCCCGCGTCGGCGTCGTTCTCTTCGCGACCGCCGCCTTCGTCGCGAGCCTCTACAATCCTGCCACTCTCTTCGAGATCGGCGACGCCGCCTTCAGTGGCTTCGCCCAGCTCGCACTTCCCCTCATGGTCGCACTCTACTGGCGGGGGACGACCCGCGCGGGGATCACTGCCGGGATCGCCGCCAGCCAGACGTTCTACCTCGCGAGCCTCTTTACTGCGATCTTCCCGGCGACGTACGCCGGGTGGACCCCCGGCGTCGTCGGGATGGCCATCGGGCTCGCACTCACCGTCGGCGTCTCGCTCGTGACGACGCCCGCGACCGACGAACGCCGAGCGCGATACTTCGAGGGGGTCGGCGGCGACTAGAGGTTAGATCCCGAACACCGGCAGCGGCTCGTACGGTTCCTCGAGATATTCCCGGTCGCTCTCGGTGAGACCGATCTCCATCGCCTCGACGGCCTGCTCCAGGTGATCGATTGAGGTGACGCCGACGATCGGCGCGGTGACCAGTTCACTGCCGTACTGCCAGGCCAGCGCGATCTGGGCCATCGAGACGCCCTTCTCGTCGGCGAGTTCCTCGACGCGCTCGTTGATCTCGTGGCCGCCGCCCTCGTGGTAGACGTCGCCCGGATCGTGTTTGTTGTCGGGATCCGAGCGGGTCGTCGCCCGGTGGTCCTCGTGGGGCCGGGTCAGAAAGCCCTGGGCGAGCGGTCCCCACGGGACGACGCCGACGCCCTCGCGCTCACAGAGGGGCAGCATCTCGCGTTCCTCCTCGCGGTAGGCGAGGTTGTAGTGGTTCTGCATCGAGACGAACCGCTCTTTGTCCAGCCGGTCGCTCGCGTACAGTGCCTCGGCGAACTCGTGGGCCCACATCGAGGAGGCCCCCAGATACCGAACCTGGCCCCGGCGGACCGCGTCGTCGAGCGCCCGGAGGGTCTCCTCGATCGGCGTTTCCGGACCGGCGCGGTGGATCTGGTAGAGGTCGATCGTGTCCATCCCCAACCTCCCGAGGGACTTCTCGAGTTCCGTCTCGATCGTCTTCCGGGAGAGCCCCGCCGAGTTCGGGTGGTCGGTGTCGGAGGGAAACCGGACCTTGGTTGCGACGACGAACTCCTCGCGGTCGTAGCCCTCGAGGGCAGAACCCAGGATCTCCTCGCTTTCGCCGCCCGAATACATGTTCGCCGTGTCGAAGAAATTGACCCCGAGGTCGATCGCCCGATCGATGATCTCGTGGCTCTCCTCCTCGTCCAACATCCACGACTCCCTGCTTCCGAAACTCATACAGCCCAGGCAGAGTTCGCTCACCGAGAGGCCCGTGTTTCTGAGGGTGGTGTACTCCATGGCCGACCGGTGAGTCCCGCCGGGGATACGTGTTGTCGTTCCGGCGATGAGACTCGTGTCGTCGCCGACCCGTCGCGTGTCTCCCCGGCGGACCTTAAGTGGGTCCGGAAGGAACGTCGTCGGTGATGGCCGATTCCCGCCCGGAGCGTCCGGACGATTCGAACCCCCCAGATCGCCCGGATCGCCCGTCCGGTGGCGAGCGCCCGGAGGATCCCGAACTGGTGGCCGCCGAGTGCGAGGGGGCGATCGACCTGCGAGTGGATGTCGGCGTGGTCGTCGCCCACGCTCCCGACACCGACCCCGACGACCTTCGGTCGTTCGCGAGGCGGGCAGCGGGAGACGCCGTCGAGGAACTGGCGTCGGCGACGGACGTCACCTGGCGGTTCTACCTCGAGGACTCGACCCGACTGGCAGACCACGACCGGCGCCGGCCCTCGGAGTTCCTCGACCGTGCGACCCACCGGATGGTCGAGGGCCCCTACGACGCGGTGGTGGTCGTAACGGACGTCCCGCTGATCTCGCGGCGCGAGCGGGTCGTCCCCGGGCTGGCGTCGCCGCTCTCGCGGGTCGCGGTCGTCTCGACCCGGCCCCTCCGGCGTGCGCGGCGGGGCCGACCGCGCTACGCCCTCGATGGGGCGCCCGTCCGCTGGAACGCGGCGACGCTCGTGGTCCACCTCGTCGGACACGTCCTCGGCGCCCGCCACCGCGAGGGCGGCGGCGTCATGGACCGGTTCCGGTTCGACCCGGACCGGCGAGAGGTTCCTCCCTTCGACGCCGACGTCGAGGCCTCCCTCCACCGGCTCGCCGGCGAGATCCCCGCATCCGAAATCCGCCCGCGGGGACCGCTTTCCCGCCTCGCCTTCCACGCGGGAAGCGCCGTCCGGAACTCCCGCATGGTCGGTCGAGCCCTCCTCGACAGCCGGGCACCCCTGCTTCCCCTCTCGCTGCCGAAGCTCTCGACGGCCGCGGTGACGCCGACGCTCGTCATCGTCTTCAGCGCCGAGTCCTGGGACGTCGGCTTCCACATGGGGAACCCGACCGCAGCGCTGTTCGCCGCCACGAGCGTCCTCGTCGCGGCGCTCTATCTCCTGTTCGCCCAGAACCTCCAGTTCCCCCGGAAGCGCCACCGGATCGTCACCGAACACACCGCCCTGGTCAACGTCACGGTCTTTCTCGTCCTCGTGCTGGCGATGGCCGGCCTGTTCACGCTCGTCTGGGCGATCATCCTCGTCATCGAACTGGTCGTCTTCCCGCCGAACCTGATGGGAAACTGGCCGAGCCTGGAGGATCCCTCGGTCGGGCTCGCCGACCTCGTCCGGACCGGCGCGTTCATCAGCACTATCGGCGTCCTCTCGGGTGCACTCGCGGGCGGACTGGAGAGTCGGACCATCGTCAGCCACCTCACTCTCTTTCTCGATCGCCCCTGATCTCGAGTTGGTGCCTGAAAGCTGGCCTCGGCACTCATAGGGCTCGTCACGACCGGATGCCGAGTCCGGCTCGGAGCGGATGATTCGTCATCGGCCACCCCGATCTACCGTCGTCGGGCCAAAGACCCTTGCGACCCGTTCGAGCGGGGACGACCCACATCGGGACGGTTTTAGTGGGTCCGGCGCGAGCCCCCGCGTATGGCGAACACGAAGGCCGACGACGGCGAGAACGAGTTCGATCACGCGGTCGAGACCGCGGTCGTCACTGGCGCGGCGGGGAGCGTCGGCTCGTGGGTGACCGATCGGCTCGCCGACGACGGCGTGGAGGTCGTCGGGCTCGACCTGAATCTGCCGGAGGGGACCCGCTCGAACGCCCACTTTCGGAGTGTAGACCTCACCGAGCAGGGACCGACCTGGGAGACGATCCACGAGATCGACCCCGACGCGGTAATCCACTGTGCGGCGATCTCGGGCCCGCTCGACGATCCGGGGACGCGGGTCTACGAGAACAACGTCATGAGCACGTACAACACGCTCGTTGCCGCCGGGCGGGCCGACGCGGAGGTCGTCTGGACCTCCTCGCAGGCGGTGTACGGACCCCTGTTCGCCGCCGAGCCCTGGGTGCCCGACGACCTGCCGATCGACGAGGGGACGGAGCTCCGACCCGAAGACCCGTACGGAACCTCGAACGCGGCCGGCGAGGAGATCGCGGCGATGGTCGCCCGCCGCTATGGAGTGTCCGTCACGACGCTGCGTCCGACCTCGATCTACACCCCCGGCGAGTACCGCGCCCGCCCACAGCGCGAGGGCTTTGACCTCTCCTCGGCCGAACTCAGCGGGAACTTCTGGTCGTACGTCGACGTCCGGGACGTCGCCCGGATGGCCGAGGCCGCGCTCGCGGCCGACCTGCCGGGCCACGAGGTCTTTTGCTGTACCGCCGACGAGAACCACCTCGGCCACCCGACGGCGGAGCTCATCGAGGCGACGGGTCACGACCTCCCGGCCGACCACGGGCTCTCGGGCGACGAGTCGGCCTTCTCGAACGCGAAAGCCGAGGAGCTGCTGGGGTGGGAACCCGCCGTCTCCTGGCGAGGCGTCGAGGAGGAGACATCCTCGCATCCGGAGTGGCTGTAACCCGCCTGCGGGCCGAAAGCACGGACGGTTAAGACCCTCGAGGTCGGAATCGGGAGGGATGGCGCGGACGGACCCACCCGACGTGAGCTTCGTCGTCCCGGCGATCGACGAGGCCGACTACGTTCGGGAAACTCTCGGAAGCATCCGGGACCTCGATACTGACTACGTCTACGAGACTCTCGTCGTCGACGGCGGCTCCACGGACGGAACCCCCGAAATCGTCCGCGAGTCCGGCGCCCGACTGGTGGCCCAGGAGGGAACGGGGATCGGTGCGGCCCGCCACCAGGGGGCCACGGAGACCGACGGCGAGTGGCTCGCGTTCGTCGACGCCGACACCGAACTCCGCGCGAACTACCTGACCGAACTGCTCGGCTTCGCCCACCGGGAGGGGCTCGCCGGGGCCTCCTCGCGGTGTCGGATCACGGGTCCCTGGCGAGCGAAGCTGATGGAAGCGACCATCAACCACGTCTTTCCCCGGCTCTCGCGGCCGATCCTCCCCGGATTCAACCTCCTCGTCCGCCGGGAGGTCTACGAGGCGTCGGGCGGGTTCCCCAACGTCGGCAACGAGGACACGGCCTACAGCCGCCGGCTCGGCAGCCGGTATCCGACCGGCTACTGTCCCGAAGTCTTAGTCGAGACTTCCGGCCGGCGGATCGCCGACAGCGGCCTCACCGGCGCCGCCGTCCACTATCTGGCTCTCGACGCCGCCCGGCTTCGGTCGGGGTACTGACCGCCGGGCCAAACCGCTTTGGCCGTCCTCACCGTACGTCGCCCATGAGCGTCCCCCCGGAGGCCGAGCGATTGCTCGAGAGCCGACCGCTGATGGCCCACCTCGCGACCTCGGTGGAGGATCGCCCGCACGTGGCCCCGGTGTGGTACCGATACGAGGACGGAACTATTGACCTCTCGATCGGGGGCCGAAAGCTCGAGAACGTCCGGGCGAACCCCCGGGTCGCGCTCTCGGTCCAGCACGACGAGGACGGCGACGCCCGCTGGATGGTCTCCCTGCGTGGCACTGCGCGGGTCGTCGAAGAGAGGGAGCAAGCGGAGGCCGCGATCGCCCGGATCAACGAGAAGTACGGCGCGAGCGCCGATTCCTACGGCGACAACGAGTTCGTCCGGGTCGAGATCGGGTCGGCGACCTACAGCACCTATTAGGACTCGACGCGCTCGCGGGCCGCGGCGACGACCAGCGGGAGCGTGATCGTCGCGTCGGCGTACACCGAGACGTTCTCGGCCGTTTTCTCGAACTTCCCCCACGACCGGGCCTCGTCGAGCGTGGCGCCCGAGAGCCCGCCGGTCCGGGGTGGGTCCATCGTGAGCTGGACGCCGTAGTCGTAGGCGCCGGGCGTGACGAGCATCGTCTGGAGCGTGAAGTTCTTCGGGACGCCACCGCCGACGACGAACGCGCCGGCCTCCTCGGCCTCGAACGCCCGGTCGGTCAGCGAGGTCATGTCCCCCAGGGCGTCGAGCGTGAGGTCGTTGGTCTGGGAGTAGATCCACGCCTGGAGGCCGAGCACCGAGTCCTGGATCGCCGGACAGTAGATCGGGACGTCGTGTTCGTACGCTGCGGCGGCGATACCGGGGTCCTCCGCGACGTCCTCGCGGTCGTTGACCGCGGCGTTCGCTCGCCCGAGTTCGCGGGTCAACTCCTCGATCGAGACCGTCCCCTCGGCTTCGGGGAACACCTCGCTGCGGAGATGGCTCTCGAACTCGGCGAAGTGTTCCTGTGGGAGGTAGACGTTGTAGATCCGATCGACGCCCTCCTCGCGCAGGGCCTCGTCGTGTTCGCGCTCGGTCTTGCCCTCGCTACAGACCTCGCCGTGGTGGTGTTTGCCGCCGATGGCCTCGATCGAGTCGTGGGTCAGCGTCGCGCCCGTCGTCACGAGGACGTCGACGTACCCGTCACGAATCAGATCGGAGACGATCCGGCGCATTCCCGAGGGGGCCATCGCCCCCGCGAGCCCGAAGAAGACGCTCACGTCGTCGTCGAACATCGCCTCCGTAATCGAAACGGCCTCGTGGAGGTCGGTCGCGCCGAGGCCCGCAGCCCCGTACTCGTCGGCGAGGTCCCCGACCGTCATCCCCGCTCGAGCCTCGGCGTGGCCGACCGGATCGTGGGAGAACGTTTCCCGGTCTCCCGTCCCGTCGTGGGTCATGTCGAAGGATGAAACCGCCGGGGGCTTCAACGCCGCGATCGGTCCCGGCGAGAGACTGGTCGCCCGAACCGACGAGCCGCCGGATCAGTCGGGATCAGTCCTTGCAGTCGCAGCCGATATCCGTCTCCGCGTCCGCGGTGGCGATCTTCTTCCCGTCGTAGTAAAGCGACACCGTCGCCGTTCCCGAGTTCCCGAGGCCGACCTGGAAGCACTCCTTTTTGCCCGCGGCGACCGCCATGTAGTCTCGCTTCCCGTCGCAGTGGCGTTTCCAGCCGACCTTCACGTCCTGCTTGCCGTGGTTCTCGACGCGGAACGTGCCGTACTTCTCGTTGCCTTTCTTCCCGCCGGACTCGTAGCACACCGGGGCCAGGTCGATCCGCTTGGCGGGGTCCTTTCCGTGATCGTCCTTCTCGTCGTCGTACGTGCCGTCTTTTCCGTCGTGCTTGCCGTCGTCTTTCTTCTCGTGGTCGTCTTTCTTCCCGTCCTTCCCGTGGTCGTCTTTCTCGTCGTGCTTGCCGTCTTTTTCGTCGTCCTTCTTCCCGTCGCTCTTTTTCCCGCCCTTTTTGTCGTCGTGCTTGCCGTTGTCGTCTCTGCCGTCGCTCTCGTCGTATTCCTTTTCGTTCTCGCCCTTCCCGGCGTCTTTCTTGCCGCGTTTTTCGTCCTTCTTCCGGCCGTCTTTGCCATCGCGGTCTTTCCCGTCGTCCGTTTTTCCTCCCTTGCCGTCGTTGTTGCCGTCCTCGCCCGTTTCGTTTCCGTGCTCGTCGCTTTCCTTCCCGTCGCCCTCCTCGTGGGCCATCGCGGTCGAGAGCCCGAGCGTCGCGCCGCCGATCACCGTGCCGGCCGCGGCGATTCCTTTGAGGCTGTCCCGTCGAGTGAGTCGTTTTCGGTCCGTCATGGTGGCTCCCTCGCGGTCGTCCGAGGGATGGAGGACGGTCCTCGGTCCCTGACTATTGTTAGTTCAGGAGTATCAGCCGCTAGCGACTGCCATCTCAGGGGTGTCCGTTCGCCATCCCGAACCGAGATCGTCCCTGACCTGTCGGAGCAGCGACCCCCGTCCCGGTAACGAATTCCTACCTTCGGGTACGGATACGGCACTCGAACTGATCCGCCCAGTAACTGGTTCGGCTCGCGCTCACAGGCCCGTCGGAGCGTCGACGTACGTCGTCTCGAGTCCCCAGTCCGAGACGAGGTCCGCGAGCGAGCGCACGCCGAAGGTTTCGGTCGCGTAGTGGCCCGCGAGCACGACCGAGACCCCCGACTCCCGGGCCTCGTGGTAGACCTTCCCTTTGCCCTCGCCCGTGATCAACACGTCGGCGCCCCCGGCCTCGGCCTCGTCCAGCCAGTCAACGCCGCTGCCGGTGACGACGGCGACCCGCTGGAGTTCCTCGGGGCCGAACTCGAGGCTCCGAACCGGCTCGCCGCCGGTATCGAGTTCGTCGTTCAACCGACTCACGATCTCCTTGAGCGATCGCGGCTCCGGGAGCGTACCCCGTTGGCCGATATATTGGCTCCCGAGCTCGCCGAACGGTTCGCGCTCCTCGAGGCCGAGCGTACGCGCGAGGCCGGCGGCGTTGCCGAGTTCCTGGTGGCCGTCGAGCGGGAGATGGGAGACGTACAGCGCGAGGTCGGCCTCGACGAGCGCCGCGATCCGGTCGTAGGTCCGGCCGGTCACGCGTTCGAACCCGCCCCAGGAGAGCCCGTGGTGGACGACGAGGGCGTCGGCGCCGGCCTCGCTCGCCGCCTCGAACGTCTCTCCGACGCCGTCGACGGCGAAGGCGACGTGCTTGACCTCCCGTTCGCCGGGGCCCACCTGGAGCCCGTTCGCGCTCGCGTCGACGTCGGCGTAGTCGGCGGTCCCGAGTTCGTCGTCGAGCCGGTCGGCAAGGTCCTGGAGGTCCATGCCGGCCGTTCGATCAGGAAGCCCTTGTAGCTCACGTCCCCAGGTCGGTCCGACGAGTCGGCGGGCCCGCCGCGACGAGTCCCGGCTCAGTCGTCCGCGGCGACGGCCTCGCCGCCGGCACTGGCTTCCGCCCGCTCGAGGTCCTCCAAGTACTCGTCGGCGTCGATGGCGGCCTTCGAGCCCATCCCTGCGGCGGTAACGGCCTGCTGGTAGTGGTAGTCGACGACGTCCCCGGCGCCGAAGATGCCGGGGACGTCGGTCTCGGTCTGGCCGCCGCCCTCGCCGCCACGCGTCTCGAGATACCCCTCCTCGTCGGTCTCGACGCCGGTCCCCTCGAGATACTCCGTGTTCGGGGTGTGGCCGATCGCGAAGAAGACGGCGCCGACGTCGAACGCGAACTCCTCGGTCTCGGGGTCGTCCAGGCGGTCCGTGGGATGGCCGGCGTCGTTCGTGACCAGCGTGACGTGATCGACGCCCTCCTCCTGGGAGCCGTGGATCTCGGTCAGCTCGGTGTTTCGCATGATCTCGATGTCGCCGGCCTCGATCTGCTCTTGGACGCGATCGATCCAGTAGTCCTCGGCGCGGAACTCCTCGCGGCGGTGGACGAGGTAGACCGTGTCGGCGAACTTCGTGAGGAAGGAGGCCTCCTCCATCGCGGCGTCGCCGCCGCCGACGACGAGCATGTCCTCGTCCCGGAAGAAGGCGCCGTCACAGGTCGCACAGGTCGAGAGCCCGTAGCCCATCAGCTCCTCCTCGCCGGGGACCCCGAGGGTGCGCGCACTCGCCCCCGAGGCCGCGATCACGGCGTCGGCGGTGTAGACGTCACCGTTGGTGAGTTCGACGCGGAACGGCCGGCTCGAGGCGTCCACGTCGTCGATGATCCCGTTTCTGAGCTCGGCGCCGAACTGGGTCGCCTGCTCTTTCATGTTGTTGACCAGTTCGGGGCCGCCGATCCCCTCGGGGAAGCCGGGGTAGTTCGCGACGTCGGTCGTGAGGGTGAGCTGGCCGCCCGGCTCGTCGCCCTCGATTACCAGCGGCTCGTTGTTCGAGCGGGCCGCGTAGATCGCCGCCGTCAGTCCCGCGATCCCCGTTCCCGCGACGAGCAGCGTTCGGTGCTCGGCCTCTCCGTCGTCCTCCGTTTCGATCCCGAGTCTCTCGTCGAGTTCGCCGGTCTCCTCGAGCGCGCTCGTCTCGTCCCAGCCGCCGATCAGCTCGTCGTCGACGAACACTTCGGGGGCGGTCTTGCGGCCGTCGGCGCGTTCGACCATCTCCTCGAAGCGCTCCTCGTCGCCCGTGACGTTGTACTCCTCGTACTCGATGCCCTTCGCGTCGAAGAGGTCCTTTGCCTTCTCACAGTAGGGACACTCCTCCTTGGTGTAGATATCGACCCGGGGCTGGTCGCTCATGGTCATGTGTAGGGAAACGCGCCGTATACGCGTTGCGCTCGCGCCACCGTTGTCCGGTAGACACGACGGGGTCGGCTCGCTTACCGATTCCCGCTCTCGGTAGTGGTCTGTTCGACGTACTCGACGGTGACGGCGACGTCCCGTCCGGTGCGCTCGCTCACCCGCTCGTCGATCGCCTCGGCCAGATCGGGATAGGCCCGGTCGGCCGGACGGCTGACCGAGACCGCGATCTCGTTCGTCTCGCTCAGGAGCCCCCGGTCCTCGAACTCCACGCGGACGCCGACCACCTCGAGGTCCTCGTAGCGCTCGTCGGCGAGGACGGTCCGGACCTCGTCGTGGACCTCGTTCTCGAAGGCGACGTGTTGGCCGAGGACGGCGCCGCCGGCGAGGAGGACGACCGAGAGGACGAGGACCGCTGTCAGCATCGTTCCGATCCGGTCGCGCCTGAGGTTCGCCCGAAGGTGGCCGGCGTTCCAGCCGTCGGGACGGTAGCCCAGGTGCCAGAAGACGACCAGGCCCGCGAGAACGATCGCGACGACGTTGGTCAGGAGCAAGACCAGCGCCCCCAGGGCGATGAGGGGCTCGCCCCACGCGACGCCGATGCCGACGGCAGCCGCGGCGGGGATCAGGGCCGCGGCGATCATGACGCCGACCAGCGAGACGGGAAGCGCCGTCGCCAGGCCGAAGGCTCCGGCCGCACCCGCCGAGACGCCGACGACCGTCGAGAGCAGTCCCGGAGAGATCCGGGAGTTCACCTGCTGGATCGCCGAGACGTCGATCGTCGAGGGGAAAAACCCGCCGTGGCGGACGAGCACAGCGAACGCGAGCGAGCCACAGACGGCGACGACCAGCCCGCCGAGCAGCGAGGAGAGCCCGTCGACGACCATCTCCCGGTCGTTGATCACGGTGCCGACGGTGCCCGTCATCGCGGCACTGACCTGCGGGGCGATCACCATCGAGCCGACGACGATCGCCGGCGAGTCGAGCAGCAGTCCGGCAGTGGCGACGAACGCCGAGAGCAGCGTCATCGCATAGTAGGTCCCGGCGCCGGGGGTCATGCCGATGGCCTTCGACCTGATCTCCTCGTGGGCGACGGAGTCATCAGTTTCGGATCCGCTGACGAACCGCTTCTCGAGCTCGTCGATGTTCGTCGTCTGTGCGGTCTCGATCGTCGAGACGACGCTGTAGTCGCCGTCGTCGAACCCCGTTTCCCTGACCCGCGAAAGGACGTGATCGACGGCCTCCGTCGGGATTGGAAACTCGATGACCATCGCGTCGGAGCCGTTTTCCTCCTCGCTTGCGGCCACGTAGTCGATGTTCTCGTCGTTCAACACGCCGGTGACCGCCTCGACGTCCTCTCCCGACACCAGTAGCGTAATCTCCCGCATCTAACGTCTGGCTCCCAGGACGGTCAGCTACTTACGCCTGTCCGAAACCGACAGAGCGTTTAGGCAACGGGCGAACCCCCACCCATGCCGGCCGACCTCTCGGAGAAGACCGACCGCTACGGGGAACTGCTCAAGGCGGCCCTCGAGGCGGCGGCGATCGCTCCCCCCGACGGGACGCCGATGGCCGAGGCCGCCACGGAGTGTTACGAGATGGCCGAGGCCTACCTCGAGGACGGACGGCACTTCCGGGCCGAGGGTGACCCCGTCAACGCCCTCGCGGCCTTTTCGTATGGCCACGCCTGGCTCGACGCGGGTGCGCGGATCGGGCTCTTCGACGTGCCCGAGGAGGGCCACCTCTTTACGGTCTGACGACCGGAAGCGATATGTACGGTCGAGGCGCCGACTCCGGCCGGGCGACCGCCGGGCCGGCCGAAACCTTCATAAACTACATAGTAAGTCGTTTATTATGGAGGCGAAAGCTTTATACGGCTTTCGGACTTACGCTATGTTAGCTGGGGCGTCCGGGGTTCTTCTGGTTTCACCCACCCGGGAGCCCCGAGTAACAGACCAACAATGACTGACACCATTACCCGGAGCTATACCGAAGAAACGGAGCGAACGAACGCCCGGACCGAGGAGACCGAAGAGGAACAGGCCGGCGAGCAAGAGCACTGTCCGGAGTGTGGCGGCCGGCTCGTCTCCGACGACGAACACGCAGAGACCGTCTGTACGGACTGCGGGCTCGTCGTCGAGGAAGACGAGATCGATCGCGGCCCCGAGTGGCGCGCGTTCGACGCCAGCGAGAAAGACGAGAAGTCCCGCGTCGGCGCCCCCACCACGAACATGATGCACGACCAGGGGCTGTCAACGAACATCGGCTGGCAGGACAAGGACGCCTACGGCAAGTCCCTGTCGAGCCGCCAGCGCCAGAAGATGCAGCGCCTGCGCACCTGGAACGAGCGCTTCCGCACGCGTGACTCCAAGGAGCGGAACCTCAAACAGGCCCTCGGAGAGATCGACCGGATGGCGAGCGCGCTCGGCCTCCCCGAGAACGTCCGGGAGACCTCGAGCGTCATCTACCGCCGAGCGTTGGAGGACGACCTCCTGCCCGGGCGCTCGATCGAGGGCGTCGCGACCGCCAGCCTGTACGCCGCCGCCCGCCAGGCCGGCACCCCCCGGAGCCTCGACGAACTCGCCTCGGTGAGCCGCGTGGACAAGATGGAGCTCACCCGGACCTACCGCTACATCGTCCGGGAACTCGGCCTCGAGGTCAAGCCCGCCGACCCCGAGAGCTACCTCCCGCGGTTCGTCAGCGACCTCGATCTCTCCGACGAGACCGAGCGAATGGCCCGGGACCTGCTGGACAGCGCCCGCGACGAGGGCGTCCACTCGGGTAAATCGCCCGTCGGCCTCGCGGCCGCGGCCGTCTACGCCGCCGCCCTGCTGACCAACGAGAAGGTGACCCAGAACGAGGTCTCTGGCGTCGCGAGCATCTCCGAGGTCACCATCCGCAACCGCTACAAGGAGCTCCTCGAGGCCTCCGAGACCGCCCCGGCGGCCTGAGATGACCGACCCGACGACCGCGACGACGGCACCCATCGTTCTCCGCCCTTAATTCTCGCCGACGCCGTACGCGACTCCGCGAGTGGCGACGCTCCCGCCGCGATGCGAAACGTTTTGGGTTAGTGGTCTGTACACACGCAGCATGGACGAAACGAGCGTACAACTTCTCTGTCCGGAATGTGCGAAAGACTGGCAGCTCGGCCCGAGCGAGCTTCCGGGCGCCTCCGAGCTGTTCCACTGCCCGAACTGTCACGCCTCGCGGCTGACCGCCGAGTTCACCCGGACCGACCGCGATCTGCAGACGCTGAAACAGCTCGGCTAACCCCGTCCGGCCGGTCGTTCAACCCCTCCCGGAAGCTCCCCGTTCGCCAACAACATACGACCATAAATCGTTCAGGATCGTTCGTAATCGCGCCTTTCTGCGACCGTTCACCCCGTTTGGTTCTCCTACCGGCCCGCGCCGAGAACCGTCCTCGGAGTTACATGAACGGGTTCCGGTGGACTCAGTATGGTAACGAGGCTCAAGATAATAATATAACCCTGCGGTGGATAGGCGAGGATGGTTATGAAGAAACAGGAACTCATCCACCTTCACGGGCTTCTTGCGGAGGTATCGAACCAGTGTGCGGCATGGGACGACTGTCGGATCGACTTAGAGGAGTACGACTCCCTTGGCATTCGACCGACGTCGATCCACAAGTCGAAGACCGACCACAAGGCGGCTGTTTTCGCGCTCGCGGCGGGCATCACCGAGGAGATGGACGAAGCCGAGTCCCGACCGGTCGCCGCGACCGCGGACTAACGAGGAGACGTCGTCGCAGTCCGAACGCACGTCCTACTGGCGAGACTCGACCGTTCACGACGGTTGGTTCGGATTCAGAACTCCTGTCACCGGTTCCGGGAGGACGTTGCTACGTCGATACGGTACCCACATCCATTCGGACGGCCGTCGGTCCGGGCCGTTCGACGCCGACCAGGATGGGGGGTTCCCGGGCCGACTCGAGCGAACCCGGGAAGCGGGTCGTCGTTTCACCGTCGAAAGGCCCGGTTTCCGGCCGAAACGGTCCGGGTTACTCGACCAGGTCCTCGAACTCGGGGAGGATGTCGTCGTCATCGCTGCCGGCATCCGTGTCGCCGTCGTCCGGGGATCCATCGTCGTCGCTGTCGTCATCTCCCCCATCGTCCTCGATGACCTCGACCTCAAGGACCTCGAGGGGAATGTTCTCGAGGCGCTGGCCGATCTCCTTGCGGGCGATCCGGGAGGCGTGTTCCTCGCGTTCGACGTTGAAGACGGTCATCTCGAGTTCGAGCGCGACGAGGGCCTCGTCGGCCGCGATGAACGCCGGGGGGAGTTCCTCGCCCGAGGGGGAGGTTCGGGTGCCCATGTCGATCTCGACGTAGTTCAGGTCGGGGTTCAACATCTCGCCGGTCTTCGAGATGCCGATGCGGATCGCCTCGTCCTCCGTTTCCACGTCGAACACCGGCACGGCAGCCTCGACGACGACCCTGCAGTCCATACCCGGAGTACCGTCGCCGGCAGTATGAAGGTTCTCCCTGCCCCGAGAGCGGCCGTAGCGGGCCTCTGGAGGGAGCCGCCGGGTTCCGAAAGGCAAAAGCGACCGCTCCCGACACGACGACCATGGCAGGCGACCCCGTCTCCGGTGCCGTCCCGATCGAGGACCTCCCCGGCGGCCTCGACCTCTACTGTACCCTCGAGAGCGGCCAGACCTACCTCTGGAGCCGCGAGGACGGCGCGATGTACGGCGGCGAGCCCGCTCCCGGCGCGTGGTACGCGACCGTCGCCGACGGCAACGTCGTCCGGGTCCGCCAGCGCGAGGGCGTCCTCGAGTGGGAGTCGACGACCGACGCCGAGGGGACGGTCCGGCGCCTCCTGCGACTCGACGCAGACCTCGGGGCGATCGTCCGGCGGGCGCCCGAGGACCCGCTCGTGAAGACGGCGTTCGAGCGCCATCGGGGGCTCCGACTCATCGACGACCCCGCGTTCCCGACGCTGATCTCCTTTATTTGTTCGGCACAGATGCGCGTCTCCCGGATCCACGCGATGGTCACCTCGCTCGCGCGGGCCTACGGCGAGGAGGTCGCCTTCGATGGGAGGACCTACCACGCCTTTCCCGACCCCGACTCCCTCGCGGCGGCGACCGAGGCCGAACTCCGCGACCTCGGGCTGGGGTATCGCGCGCCCTACGTCGTCCGGACCGCCGAGATGGTCGCCGCCGGCGAGGGCCACCCCGAAGAGGCCCGCGACCTCCCCTACGAGGATGCCCGGGAGTACCTCACCCGGTTCGTCGGCGTCGGCGAGAAGGTCGCCGACTGCGTCTGCCTGTTCGCGCTGGGCTTCGACGAGGCCGTCCCCCTCGACACCTGGATTCGGTCGGCGATCGAGGAGCGCTATCCCGACTGCGACCGGGGGTCCTACGCCGAGACCTCGCGGGCGATCCGCGAGCGCTTCGGGGGGAGTGAGGCGGGCTGGGTCCAGACCTACGTCTTCCACCATCTCCGCACCGGCGGCGAGGCTCAGTAGCCGAGCGCGAGGACGCGGTTGGCCGCGAGCGCGAGGAAACAGCCGAGCAGGAGCACCCCCAGCGTCACGAAGGCGACGCCCCATCCCAGGAGGTCGGCGGTGAGGCCGACGCCGGCCGATCCCGCGGCACCGAGGACGGTGTAGACCGTCCGGACGAGCCCGAACCCGGTCCCGCGGTCCTCGTCTCCGAGCGCGTCCATAAAGCGGGGGTCGATCGCCGAGAAGAAACTCGAGCTGAGCCCGGCGAGGATGATTCCGGCCGCCACGGTGGCGAGCCCGCCTGCCACGACGAGCAGCGGGAGGCCGACCGCGCCGGCGGCCATCGAGCCGGCGATCGCGGCGTCCCGGCCGTAGGTGTCGGAGACGCGCCCGACGGCGATCTGGCCGCCCGTCCTGACGACGAAAAACGCCGAGAACGCGACCCCGGCCGCGGTCGCCGTGTAGCCGTGGAAGCCGACGAGGAAGGCGGGGAGAAAGGAGAGCAGCCCCTGGGCGACGTATGTTCCGGCGACCGCGATGGCGAGGGGAAAGGCGACGGAGGGCCGCGAGAGGAGATTGAGCAGCGGAGCCAACTCGAGTCCCTCCCGGAGCGGCTTTCCGGGGTTCCGGGGTTCCGTCGGACGGACCCGGAGGGCGAACAGGACGAAGATCGGGACCCCGACGACCGCCGTCGAGGCGACCGCGGGCCGCCATCCCCATCGAACACCGATCCCGGCGGCGGCGACCGGCGCGACCAGTCCCGCCAGCGGACCGCCGACGGAGTGGAGCCCGACCGCGGTGCCGAGGTCGTCGAACGTCCGCGAGAGCAGGGTCGTCGCGACCGCGTAGTGGAGGCCCGCGACGCCGCCCAGCGCGACCGCGGCGGCGACGAACAGGGGGTAGACCGGCGCGAGCGCGAGCACGAGAGCCATCGCCGTCGTCCCGCCGACGGCCACGAGGATGACCGGACGCTCGCCGTAGCGGTCGGCGAGGATCCCGCTCGGGAACTGCGCGAGCCCGTAGGCGAGCCACATCCCCGTCAGGGCGACCCCGACCAGCGTGTTCGTGATCGCGAACTCCGCCGTCAGAAGGGGGACGACGGGGCTGATCGCCAGCCGGCCGAAGTAGGTGACGAAGAACGCGAGCAGACACGAGAGGAGGACCGTGTGCCGGTACTGCCAGGTTATCACGCGATGTGTACGCGACTCGGTGGACTGACATGAGGGTGGTGCTTCCGGCGAGGACCTCCCGCGACCCGGGTTCGTCCGGCCGCGATGCTCTCGGCTCGTCGCCCATTCCATACGCTTTTCGTTCCCTCCCCGTTCGGGTCTGCCGTGGACGAGACTCGCCGGGCGTACGGGCTGGTTGTCGCCGCGACGCTCGGTTACGCCTGTCTCTCCGTCATCTGGTTCTCGCTGCCGGCGTACCTCCCGACGATCATCGAGGACGTCGGGCTCTCGAGCACCGAGGCGGGGATCCTCGCCGGGGCCGTCCCGCTCACGTACGTCCCGCTGGCGCTGTTTTCGGGACTTGCCGTTGATCGCGTGGGCCCGGGACGGATCATCGCGGTCGGCGCGATCTGTTACGGGTTCGGCCAGATCGGCCGGAGTCTCTCGCCCGGTTTCGCCTCGCTGCTCGCGTTCTCCTTGCTGATCGGGGTCGGCGCGACGACGATCACCTTCGGTCTCCCGAAGCTCGTCTCGATCCTGTTCGCCCCCGAGGAGACCGGCCGTCCGTCGGCGATCTATCTGGTCGGGGCCTCCGCTGGATCGGCGTTCGTCTTCGCCGTCGGCCGGCCGGTTCTGGGACCGGCTCTCGGGGGGTGGCGTCCGCTCTTTCTCTGGAGCGGGATCGTCGCGGTCTGCTACGGCGTCTGCTGGCTCGCCCTCGCGCTTTCGGCCGGGATCGACGACGGGACCGACGGCGGCAGCTTCGCCCTCGAGTCCGTCGTCGCCGACCTCCGCCTGGTGCTCTCCCACCGGGAGCTCCGGCTCGTCGTCGCCGTCGGGACGATGTACCTCCTGCTCAACCACGGGATACAGGGATGGCTTCCGACGATCCTCGAGTCCCGGGGGATCTCACCGGCCGTCGCCGGCCGGGCGACGAGCCTGTTCGTCGCGGCCTACGTCGCCGGAGTCCTGGCGATCCCAGAACTCGCGGACCGCTTTGGCGCCCGTGGGCTCGCCCTGGTCGGCTGCGGGCTCGGGGTCGTCGTCGGAATGGCGGGCGTGATCGCCGGCGATGCGGGCGCGGTGGCGGTCGCCGGCATCGTCGTGACCGGTGCCAGTACCGGCGGGGTCTCGCCGCTCGTCCGGGCGATCCCGCCGGACCTGGAAGGGATCGGCGCGCGGCTGACCGGGACCGCGGTCGGCTTCATCTTCGCCGTCGGCGAGATCGGGGGCTTTCTCGGGCCCGTCCTCGTCGGCTCCGCCCGCGACCTCACGGGCTCGTTTCTCCCCGGGCTCTGTCTCCTGCTCGCCGCCGGGGCAGTCGTCGTCCTCGCCGGCCGGGCACTCCGAGGGGTCGCCTGAGGCCGCCCCTAACCGCGTCACTGCAGGAAGTAGGTCGCGATCTCCGCCGACTCGCAGCGCGGACAGCGCTCGGCCCCACCCTCGACGGTCGTTCCGCATCGCCGACACTCGTGGAACTCCCCGGACGCCGGCCCCCCGAGCGCCGCCCGGAACAGCCGCGGGATCGGCGAACTCATACCGGACGGATCACCTCCCGGCAGCCGGGACACTCGGCGAACGCCGTCACCTCCCCCCCGCCACGCTCGTACTCGATGAGCACGCGTGCGGGCGCGATCGCAGCCGCACACTCCGGGCAGATGCCGAGTGCCGGCGTGTCGTGGGTGGACATCACGCCCATCTTGACCATCATCGAGGGTAAATGATCCGGGCGATTCCAGCGAGCGTACCGACCCCGTAGCTATTTACGGGAGAACCTCGTGGCCGGGAGAAACGCCTATCTTCACGGGGCCAGTACCGTCCCCACGAACTGACCGTGCTCCTCGAGTCGACGTTCCGGATCCTCGCCCAGCGGCCCGTAGCCGTGATACCGTTTCTGGTCGCGCTCTGGGTGACCTACCGCCTCTTTGGATCCCGTCGGGACGCGCTCCGACGCTGGGCGGTGAGGGGGGCGCTCCTCCTCGGGGTTCCGCTCTTCGTGGTCCTCTTCCTCGCGGAGTTCGCGGCGAACCCGCTTTTCGACCGGGGCGCAGACCTCCTGATCCGGGCCGAAAGCGCGGTTCTCGGGCTGGCCGTCCGCCTCCTCGATGCGCTGCTGGCGGCCTGGCTCCGGGTGGCCCTGCTGGGAATCGACGCCACAGCGGCGGCGTTCGGGGAGACGGCCGCCGACGCGGTGCCGGCGCTCTCGGGACTCGCCTTCCCGGTCGCCGTCTTCGCCCTCGAGTTCGCCGCCGGCGCCCTCCTGATCTACGTCCTCCATCGCTCGACCCGCCCGGACGGCTCGTGGTGGCGCCCCTGGTTCACCGGGGTCGGGGCCGTCCTCTTCTGTTCGGGCTGGCTGGCCACGCTCGTCCGGGCCGACGCCTGGCGGGTCGGCGAGGCGACGGTGGCCGGCGGCTTCGTCGCCGGCATGGTCGGGCTCTCCCTGGGCGTGACGACGATGATCCTCGCCGTCCGCCCGAACTTCGAGGGCGACTCGCTGGGCGCTCACCTCCGGGGGACCGACCTCCGGGCGGCGCTGTGGGGGACGGGAAGCGAGGCGCCCGATCCCGAGCAGGGGGCCGACCGGGGCGTCGGCTCCCGGGCGAAGCGTTGATGGCGGTTCCCGCGAGGACGGAGGTATGGACGGAAGCGGGTTCCGGCTCGACCGGTGGTCCGACCGACTCGTTCGCGAGTCCGAGCGCCGTCACGCCTACGACGGCGAGGCGGTCGCCGACTGGCAGCGGGCCTTCCGGGCCGACCTGATCGAGACGCTGGGGCTCGCCAGCCGCGAGGAGGTCGGCGTCGACACCCGCCGCCTCGGGACGATCGAACGGGAAGACCACGAGCGCCAGAAGTGGGAGATCCGGACCGAACCCGGATTTCGGCTCCCGTTTTACCTCCTGGTGCCGGCCGAGGGCTCGCCGCCGTACCCGGTCGCCTGTACCGTCCACGGCCACACCCCGCTCGGCAAGGAGCTGTACGTCGGCCGCACGGAGACCGACGAACAGCGAGCCCACGTCAAGGAGGAACGCCGCGACGTCGGGCTCCAGGCCGTCCGTCGGGGGTACGCCGCGCTCGTCCCCGACATGCGCGGGTTCGGCGAGCTCGCGGCTCCCGAAGACCGCCACGCGGGGGGGCGGAGCTGTCAGCCGATGCAGCTCCGCGGCCAGTTGGTCGGCCGCTCGCTCGTCGGCGACCGGGTCTGGGACCTCCGGCGGCTGCTCGACTTCGCCGAGAGCCGCCCCGAACTCGACACGGAGCGCATCGCCGTTACCGGCAACTCTGGGGGCGGGACGGTGACGCTCTTTTCGGCCGCCGTCGACGACCGGATCGACGTCGCAGTCCCCATCTCCTACTTCTGTACGTTCGCGGACTCGATCGGCTCGATTCCCCACTGTGCGTGCAACTACGTTCCCGGAATCCTCGAACTCGGCGAGATGGGGGACGTCGCCGGACTGATCGCGCCCCGGCCGTTCCGGGCGGTCCACGGCCGCGAGGACGACATCTTTCCGGTGGAGGCGACCCGCCGGGCGTTCGAACGGCTAGAGAGGATCTACGACGCCGCCGGCGCGCCCGAGAACTGCCAGCTCCGGGTCCGCGACGGCGGTCACCGCTACTACCCCGAGGCGGCCTGGCCCTTCATCGACGCACACCTCCGGGAGTCGCCCGGTCAGTAAAGCGGGAGGTCGCCGGTGACCCGATCGACGCGGTCGTCGGCCGCGGGTCCCACCGCGAGGGTCGTGACGGTGCCGGGCTCGAGCTGGGTGTGGCCGGCGTCGCGGACGATGGCGTTTGGAATCCCCTCCCGGTCTGCGAGCTCGGCGAGTTCGAACAGGGTCCGCTCGCCGTCGCCCTTGAGAACGACCTTCTTTTGGCCGCTTCCCTTCCACTCCGATCTCGCGGATTTCTCGGTCTTCTCGACGGCCGACAGCGAGGCATGTGCGACCTGGGCGGCGAGCTTTCCCGTCCCCATCCCGATGTCGGTCCGGGCGACGATGGCCTGTTTCATGGCCGTACTCGGTGGCCCGAGGGTTATAGCGGTGGCCACTCGGCCCGGGAAAACCTCTTGTAACGCTGCCGTAACATCGATCCGTGTCCCCGATCGATCCTCTGGTCCGCCCGGATCGCTTTTTCGATCGGCAACGGTGGGACTGGCTGCTCGCCAGTTCGGCCGCCGTGGTCGTCGTCCTCGCGCTGGTCAGCGGGGTCGGGTTCATGGCGATGGGGTGGGTGCTCGCCGACGAGGTCACCGGAACGACGACGACGGTTGACAACCCCGCACACGTGCCCGACTGGGTCTGCGAACAGCAGGGCGAGGACGGTCCGACACAGAACGCCTGTGACGAACCCGAGAGGATCGAGGTCGAGACCGGCGAGGTGCTGTGGGACGCCTGGGCCGATCCGGGCAACGTGGGGGCGCTTTTCTTCTCTGTTCTCCTCGCCTGGCCCCTCACCGCAGTCGCCCTCCAGGTCGTCTCCCGGCTGGCCGGCGGGGAGGGCTCGTTCCGGCGTACGCTCGCGGTCGCCGGCTGGGGGATGGCACCGGCGGTTCTCGAGGTGGTGCTCGCGGTCGCGCTCTGGTGGTACCAGGTCCGGACGACGGCGCTGTCGTCGGATCCGGAGGCGCTCGTCGGGCAGGTCGAGGGGATCGAGCCGATGGCCGGCGGAGCCGTCCTGACGATCGCGTTCGGGATCTGGCAGTGGTACGTCTGGACCCACGGCCTGAAACACGGCCGGGAGTTGTCCGTTGGGGCGGCAGCGGGCGCCGCGGGCGCGGTGGCAGTTGTCTCGATCCTGTTCGGGCTCGCTTGAAGAGAAGACTTACGCCCGCCCGTCCGAGTCGTTGGGACATGATCCTCTCGGACGCGGACATCCTGCGGCGCTTAGAGGAGGGCGACCTCGTCGTCGAACCAATCGACGACCCCGCCCTCCAGATCCAACCCGCGAGCGTCGATCTTCGCCTCGGTGAACGGTTCCTCGAGTTCCGCCGGACGAACATCCCGTGTATCCACCCCGACAGCGCGGGCGAGGTCGAGGAGTACGTCAGCGAGACGGTCGTCGCAAACGGCGACGACTTCATCCTCCATCCCGGCGATTTCGTGCTCGGAACGACCACGGAACGCGTCGAGATCCCCCGGGACCTGATCGCCCACGTCCAGGGGCGCTCCTCGCTCGGCCGGCTCGCGGTCGTCGTCCACGCCACCGCCGGCGTCGTCGATCCTGGCTACAGGGGTCAGATCACGCTCGAACTGTCGAACCTCGGGACGGCACCCGTCGCGCTCTCTCCCGGAATGCGGATCTCCCAGCTGATCTTCACCGAACTCTCCTCGCCCGCCGACCGGCCCTACGGCGCCGAACGCGGCTCGAAGTACCAGGACCAGGACGGTCCCCAGGCGTCGCGGATCGGCGGCGACACCGAGTTCGACGGCGACCGCTGACTGCGGTCCTCCGGGCCCTCATCGAGCGTTCCGGTCCCGGGCGGCACCGAGGGGGAACGCCGCGAACGGAACGAGCATCTCGGCCCGGGAGAGCCCCCCGTGGAGCCCGACCGTCCGGAGCGAGTCGTCGTCGTACCACGCGCCCCCTCCCGACGGAAACCAGAGGAGGTCGGGGGCATTGCGGTCGTAGACCGCGCTCGGATCGGTCGGCCCGAACAGCTCCCGGGACTCGTATTCCGGTCGCGCGAAGACGCGACAGTCGAACCCCCGGCGCAGCCGTCGCTGGAGGCCCTCGGCGGCTCGCGCCCGGAGGTGGAGCTGTAGCTGCCTGCTCCCGCCGACCGGCGGGATCCGGTTTCCCTCGGAATCGGTCGCGAGCGATTCCCAGAGGGGAACGTACTCCCGGAGATCGACGTTGTTCCCGCTGGAGTCGATCTGTCCGTGGTCCGCGGTGAGGACGAGCAGCGTCCGCTTGGCGACGCGGCCGTCGAGCCGAGCGACGAGTTCCCGCCACAGCGCGTCGGACAGCTCCTTGAGCGCGGCGTCGGTTTCGGGCGCCCACGGCCCCGAGCGGTGGGAGACCCGGTCTACCGTGGGGACGTGCGCGTAGAGGTACCGGGATTCGGGGGATCGCTCGAGGGGTCGGCGGAGTCTCCCGGCGAGTTCCGGAACCGTCGAGTACCCCGTATAGCGGTCCGCGCCCCGCGAGAAGTGCCGTCGGCCGTCGCTGATCTCGTGGGGTTCGAACAGGCCGGTCGAGATCCGGTCGGGAACGCGCGGGTAGATCGGGGTCGCCCCCGAGAGCGCCGACGGGTCGGGCGCGTCCGGAACGGCCTCCCGGACGGGCGTCCCGTCGGCCGTCAGATACGGGAGCGCCTGGACCGGGCCGACCCCCCCTCGAGATACTGCCACCAGCCCAGTCGCCCGTGTTCGGTCGGATACTGACCCGTGTGGACCGTCGGGATCGCGCTGGCCGTCTCCGAGGGGACGATCGACGTCAGCGCCGTCATCGTCCCGCGGTCTCCGACCGCCGGGAGCAACGGCGCGTCGAGGCGATCCCGGGCATCTCGGAACCGGTCGTAGCCGAGGCCGTCGATCACGACGAGGACGACGTTCGCGATCGGGTCCGGATCGATCCCCTCGAACACGTCCGCGGGGAGCGACGGGACGCCGTCCGGACGGCCGTCCAGTAGGTCGAGGCAGGCACCCGGAACGCCGGCGAAACAGTACCCTCCGTAGTCGGGGAGGACGAGGCCGTCCTCGCCGACCCGGTCGAGAAGTGCCTCGACCGCCGCCCGGTCGTCGCGATCCTCCGGTTCAATCGGGCGATCACTTCCGCCAGTCGCGGTTTCCGAGCAGGATGTCCGTCCCGACCCGGAGGTAGGTGTAGGTCAACACGGGCAGGACCACCGTCCGGATCAGGACGAAGGGGACCAGCCCCCTGAGGAGGGTGACTCGGCGCGTCCGCGTGATCACTGCGAGCCCGACCGACAGGAGGTACTCGAGAACGATCAATATCATGACGGCGTCGATAGCGACGAACCCCAGTCCCGAGAGCGCGAGCATGACGAACACCGTGGTCGGGTACAGTCCGTCGAGAACCTGGGCGATGATGAGCCGCCCCATCGGCCGCTTCAGTGCCGGGGGATTCCGGTCCGATTCGGGCTCGGAACCGGCTCCCTCTGGCGGATCCGTCTCGGGGTCGGCCCGTTCGTCGGCGGGCTCTGCTCCCTCGGGGGAGGCGACCACTGACGCGGACACGGAGGTGCCCCGGTCGGTGCCGCCGTCGGTCGTCACCCCGCTTTCCTCGTCGGCGGGGACCGAGTGCGTCCGGAACCGGAACGTGAGGTTCGTGAAGTAAAAGGCGCTCTGGAGATAGCCCGACCCCCAGAGGTAGTTCTGTTTGAACGTCTTCCGGAGCCCCGGGACGTCCGACCGGAGGTAGGTGTCGTGGAGGTGAACGTTTGCCCAGCCCCGCTCGGAGAACGCGAAGCCGAGGAAGATGTCCTCGCTGTTGGTCAGGTCGTCGCCCAGCGACTCCTCGTAGTCGTCGAACACCGAGACCAGCCGCTCGCGGTCGTACAGCACGGCCGCCCCGACGGGAAACAGCGTCGAACCAAAGGCCCGCATGATCCCATCGGCGAAGACCCGCTGTTGGACGTGGTAGTCGACGTTCCGGAAGCCGATGATCGCCTCGTTGTTCGCGAGGTAGCCCTCGACCCCGGTCCGGGAGGCGTGTTCGGCGAGGTCGGCCCGGACGTGTTCGTGGGCGACGCTCCCCTCGGGGAGCGAATCGACGACCTGCTCGTGGTAAAACTGGCGTTTGGCCCGCGGGCTCGTCGGGTAGACGGTTCCGAAGGAGCTGGCGACGCCGGGATCGGCATGGGGTTCGAGCAGCCGCTCGACGTAGTCGGGGCTCTCGAGGAAGGTGTCGGCGTCGAGGACGAACACCGTGTCGGTTTCTGACTCCCGGGCGACCTCCTTCATCCCGACCGTTTTCCCCTGGGGGACCTCGTGGCGCCGGTGGACGATCTCGAGGTCGAACTCCGTCGCGAGTTCAGCGACGATCTCGGTCGTGTCGTCGGTCGAGCCGTCGTCGACGACGACGACCCGGTCGGGCGGGACCGTCTGGGCGGCAAGCGACGCCAGCGCGTAGGGGATCGTCCGCTCCTCGTTCAGCGCCGGGATCATCGCCGTCACCGTCGGCCGCTCTCCCGACGCCGGAAACGACCTACGGGACCTGAACAGTTTGCCGTACGCCGAGATCAGCGTCGAGAGTCCTACGACCATCTCCCCGTCCCCCAGGTTCGGGGCAGGCTCATATGAGGGCGTCCACCGTTTCGCCGGGAATCCCGCCGTTACCCGCCATAGGGACGACGTACGGCGGGAGCGAAGACGGGAGACGGACGCTCACTCGATCCACGCGGAGGGGTCCTCGGCTCCGTAGAGCACGTCGAGCGCACAGACGTTGCCGCCCTCCCACCCGGGGGTCCAGTCCTGGACGAGGACCTCGAGTCCCCGGCGCTCGAACGGGCCGGTCCGCATGTAGTTCTCGTAACCCGTCCTCCCCGAGAGGTAGCCGTCGCCGCCGAAGTGGTCGGTCAGTCGGGCGAGATACTCGGGGGCGTCCCCGGTCCGTTCGACCGGAAGCTCGCTCGAGCGGACGATCCGGGAGCCGACCCCGAACCGGTCGAACAGCTCCGAGAGCAGCGGAACCGTGAGCTCGACCAGTCGGACCTCCCCCACCCACTCGCCGACGTCGACGCCCTCGAGTTCCCAGCGGCGGTCCATCGGGGTGTCCTCGACGGAGCCCTCGAGCTCCGCGGAGAGCGCTGCCAGCGAGCGGTCGCGCCGGGCCTTGAGCTCCCGGCAGTCGCCCTCGACCCGCTCGAGCCGGGACTCGAGGTCGGCGGCGGCGGCGACCAGGCCCTCGACCGACGACTCCGGGTCCTCCCGTTTCCGGAGGGCGATCTCGTCCCCGAGCCGGTTCTTGCGCGCTCGCAGCCGGTCCAGCCGCCGCCGGCGCGTGCGCCACTCGGCGTCCACCGTCCGCCACGCGTCTACCTCGTCGCCGACGCCGGCGTCGGCGGGCGGACCCTTCCGGAGAGCGGCCGGATCGACGAGCGGCGGGCAGAGCCGCTCGTAGAACGGGCGCAGCTCCGTCGCCGCCTCGCCGTACTTCCCGACGAGGGTCCGGAGGTGGCGCGCCGGCCACGGCTCGGACATGTCGATCCGGGCGTCCTCGATCGGCGTCTCGACGCCGGTGTCCCGGACCGGAACCGTCAGCCACGACCGGCCCTGGTAGTCGATCGGTGCCCGGTGGTGGGGCGAACTCCGGGAGAACTGGACGTCGTCGTAGATCACGAACACGTCCGCCTGCCGCGCCCGCGCGAGGTAGTGCAGCCGCGGATAGTAATGGGGTTGGTACGCCGCGACGAGGCCGGTCATGGCAGTCGCCTCCCCGACGACGCCCTTCAGTATCCGTCGCGTACAGCGATCGCTCGCCGGGACGCCGGCAGCCGAAAGCGACCGTTACCGGCCGACCGCGTTCGGGCGGCCGAAACGGCCCTCCGTCGCGTGCGGGACCGATGGCTTCGGTCGGACTCGGGTCATCGACGGCGATCCAGCACCACCTCGAAGGGCTCGGCCGCCCGAAACCCCGACCGATCCCCCCAGAGGCGGGCGTTCGCCCGGAGGCTGTCCGGGCTTCGCGGATGCGGGCGGTCTCGCATCTCGCTTTCGTAGACGTCGATTGCCTCCATCTTCGCCTCCATCGTTTCGGTGATATCGACGAACGTCGAGGGCTGGAACGGGTTGTTCTCGGTGGGGATCGCCAGCTCGGTCGAGGAGGGGGTCTCGAAGGAGAGGATCCGATCGACCGTGGTGTCGGCGACGGGGCGTGCGGCCGTCCGGACGGCCCGCGCGACGAGCTGGTGGTCGACGTTCAGATCCCCGGAGTAGTGGGTGTAGATCGTCGTCGGCTCGACGTCCGCGATGGCCCGCTCGACGTCTCTCACGACGTCGATCAGGGCGACGTCGTCGAGCTGGTTGCCCCAGTAGTCGAGGATCCGTACCGACTCGACGCCGAGGACCTCGCCGGCGGCGCGGGCCTCGCGGCGGCGTTCCTCCCGGCGCTCCCTCGCGGCCTCGGTCTCGGTCTCGTGGCGGGCCATCTCGCCGTCGCTCAGGAGAAGCACGGAGACCGTTTCGCCGTCGGCCGCGTGTCTCGCGAGCGTCCCGCCGACTCCGAGGACCTCGTCGTCGGGATGGGCCCCCACACAGAGCACGGTCATCGCTCCCCTCTGTCGGGGATCCCGGCAGTAAGTATGCGGACGATACAGCCGGCAATCGCGACTTACCCGGAATCGCGTCCCTCTCGGACCCGGCGGCGGCTCCGTTCGCGGACGAACGGGGCCCGGGGAGTCAGCCGCCGGACCCGCTCGCGGCGTCGGCCATCGCCTCGAGCAACTCGTCGTCGTAGTCGTAGCTCAGTTCCCAGCAGAACACCCCGCGACAGTCGGCGTCGCGGGCGAAGCCGGTCGCCGCCCGGACGTAGTCGGGATCGGTCGCCGAGACCCAGTTGCGCTCGTCGGCGGCGTAGAGGTAGGGCACCTCGGCGTGGTCGTCCCAGTGGTAGCTCCAGGCGCCGTCGGCGATCCGCCGCGCGCACTCCCCGCCGTCGATGGTGGCCTCGTAGGACTCGAAGTCCTGGCCGAGGCCGTCGTCGTTCGGTCCCGGTTCGACCCCGTCGAACGCGCGGCCGTAGAAGGCGTGGCCGACCATCAGCTGGGATCGGTCCATCCCCTCGGTCGCCCAGGTCGAGACCGCCTCCTCGGCGGAGGGGGAGCCGTACACCGGCGCGTTGTGGGCGGTCGTCGGGCTCGAGGGGCCGGACATATCGTAGGACATCACGTTGACCCAGTCGAGGTGCTCCGAGAGCCCCTCGACGTCGAGCGGCCGGACGTGGTTCGGATCGGACGGTCCCGAATACGAGAGGACGTACTCCCGGCCGTCGGCCTCGCCTGCCTCGTCGAGCTGTCGGCGACACTCCTCGACCAGCGCGAGCGCGTTCTCGACGTCGTCCTCGCGCCGAGCGTTCTCCGCTCGGCCGCCGCCGGTGGGGTACTCCCAGTCGATCTCGAACCCCTCGAAGCCGTACTCGCGCATGAGCGAAATCGCGTTCCGGGCGAGTCGCTCCCGGCTCTCGGGCGAGCTCGCCGCGTCCGAGTAGTGGGTCGAACTGTTCCAGCCGCCGACCGCAAACCCCGTCCGGACGTCCTCGCCGGGCCCTCCCGGCGCCGTGAGCTCCCGGATGTCCGCCAGGTTGGGCTCGTCGTGCTCGTCGGTGAACTCGATCGTCCCGTCGGCCGCGGGCTCGAAGTTCGCGTAGTAGAGCAGGTCGAGCAGGTCGAAGGCGACGTCCTCGGGGGGGTACTCCTCGCGCATCCAGCCCGGATACCACCCCAGCACGGGGAGGTCCCGCCCCCCCGCCGAATCCGCGGTCGATCCGACGCGGTCGAGACAGCCCGCGAGCACGGCGGCCCCGACCGGAAGGGTGGACTCGAGGAGCCGGCGGCGGGTCGTCGAAAGGAGATCGTCGGGACGCGACGGGGAGGCGAGTATCCGACGGATCGACGCCGCTCGCTCCGACCCCCCCTCTCTTCCCCACGTCGTCGGAACCATTGGACCGTGTATCGCGCTCGCCGGTTTTGTTAGGGTGGGGGTACGTCGGGCGGCGCCCCGGTAATCCCGGATTGGTTCGCCGGTAGACGGTCCGGACGGTCCGGCCGGAAACCCGCCCCGGGTACGATGCCCATAACAATAGCTAATGGAGATCTTCTGCTGGTCGTCGGACGGACACCGACCGAGGGAACGAACGATGGACACAGTCGAACAGGAACTGACGGGCGCGATCGGGGACTCGATCGGGAGAGCGAGGGCCTTCGCCGGCTACGTCGAGAGCGCGGGCGACGTCGATCCGGAGGCGGCGGGTCCCGAGCCGATCGACACTGCGGGGATCGCCCGATCGCTTCGGGGGTATCTCGTCGGGATCAATGCCGCCGTCGATCTCCTCGACGTCCGCGACGGCCGGGAGTCGGCGCCGACGGGGCTGGGAGCCCACGGACCGCTCCGGCGGTTCGCCCGCAGGAACCGGACGGCGATCGTCGAGTTCCGGGCCGATCCCGCCGAGGCGGCGAACCCGGAGGAGGACCTGCTGATCCTCGGGTTCGAGATCGACGCCGAGCGCCGGCGGTTCTACGCCGACGTCCCCGCGCTCCCGGCGGCGGTCGAGGACGCCTACACGGGAGAACGGTACGTCCCCTACACCCGCCCCGATGACCGACCCAAGGTTCCGGTCTCCGGGCTTTGTCTGGAGATCACGGACCGGGTCGAACGGTGGGCGAGTCGTCGCCGAGAGGGGTGAGAAACCGAGTCCATCCGCTCCGGCACTCACTCCTACGGGCCTGTGGATACAAGAGGTTCTTGGATATTACCATCGGAAAGTAATATCGTCGAGAACGGAGCCGGGTCGGTAACGACTCCATGGCCGTGGTTCGAATCCGGCCGCCGTGAGAGGGTAGGCCGTGCGTACACGATCGTTTCAGTGGCCGTAGATCCCGTTAGGCGGAGAAATCGGACTCTTATCGTGGAAACGATAGGTGGGTGATTAACCCGAGACGGTAGCCGATCCCGGTGGGGTTACGTGAGATGCATATAGGAATCGTGGGGCTGGGATACGTCGGTGCGCCGCTCGCGGCAGCGTTCGCGGACGCCGACTTCCCGGTCACCGGCTACGACGTGGACGACGCGCGAATCGACTCCCTCCGGGCGACCCGTACGCTGGTCGCGGAGCCGGCCGGAGGCGCGACCGGCACGGAGTCGGCGGGAGGGGCGGGCGGTACCGAACCGCCGGTCTACACCACCGATCCCGACTCGCTGACCGCCTGTGACGTGATCGTCACGGCGGTCCCGACGCCCCTAACCGGGGAGTCGAGCCCGGATCTGAGCAGGGTCCGGGCGGCGGGTCGGACGATCGGCGAACGGCTCACCGCGGGGACGACCGTCGTCCTCGAGTCGACGGTGTATCCGGGCGCGACCCGGGGGGAGTTCGTCCCCGAGATCGAGGACGCCTCGGGCTTTCGGCTGGGGGCGGATTTCGAGGTCGGCTACTCGCCCGAACGGATCGATCCCGGCAGCGACCGACGGCTCGAAACCACGACGAAGCCCGTCAGCGCGAGCTCGACGGCCACCCGGTCGATGCTCGCCGCCCTCTATGGGGAGGTCGTCGGCGACGTCCACCTGGCGCCGTCGATCGAGGCCGCCGAGGCCGCCAAGTGTCTCGAGAACGCCCAGCGCGACGTGGACATCGCGTTCGTCAACCAGTTCGCGATGGCGTGTTCGGGGATCGACTGGCTCGACCACGAGGAGGTCCTCGCGGTCGCGGACTCGAAGTGGAACTTCCGGCGCTACGAGCCGGGGCTGGTCGAGGGCCACTGCATCCCGATCGACCCGTACTTCCTGGCCCACGCGATAGAGCGCGAGGGCGGGGAGACGTCGCTCATCCGGGAGGCCAGGGCGGTCAACGAATCGGTCGTCGACCACGTCGGCTCGCTGACCGTCGAGGCGTTCGAGCAACGCCGCGAGCGCGTTGGCGGAGGTGGCGGGGAGCGCCTCCTCGCCGTCGGTCTCGCGTACAAGCCCGACACCGACGACGTCCGGTCGAACGCGAAACGCCGGCTGTTCGACGGGCTCCGCGAGGCCGACATAGAGCCGATCGGCTACGACCCGCACGTCGATCCCGACGCGGCAACCGAGGAGTTCGGCATCGAGGTCAGGCCCGAACTCGACGTCAGCGACGTCGCGGGCGTGCTCGCGCTCACCGCACACGACCGGTTCGACGACCTCGCCGTCGAGGACCTCGTCGGAGATCTCCCGGAGTCCCCGGTCGTCGTCGATACGACCGGTCGTCTCGAGGCGCCGGCCGACGCCGACGTCATCTACCGGAGGCTCTAATGGCGGACCGATCGTCGTCGGGGGCCACATCGACCGATCCCCTCCCGGCAGAGCCCCGAAGCGACGGGGAGGTCCGGGCACGCAAACGATCCCACGGCGAGGCGATCGACCACCTCGCGGGCCGGCGCGTCCTCGTCACGGGCGGGGGCGGGTTCATCGGCTCGAACCTCGCGGCGTGGCTCGCGCCACACGCCGAGGTCACCGTCCTCGACGACTTCACCAGCGGCGCCCGCGAGAACGTCAGCGACCTGAGGGTCGACGTCGAGACGGCCGACGTCCGCGACCGCGAGGCCGTCGCGGCGGCCGTCGACGGCCAGGACGTCCTCGTCCACATGGCCGCGATGGCGGGCGTCCAGCGGACGATCGACAACCCGGTCGACACCCTTGAGGTCAACGTCGAGGGCACCCGGACGGTCCTCGAGACGGCTCTCGAGGCGGACGTCGATCGAGTCCTCTTTACTTCGACCTCGGAGATGTACGGCGACCTCTCGGAGCCGCCGTACCGCGAGGACGGCCCGATCGCGCCCAAGACCAACTACGCGGTCGCGAAGGCGGTCAACGAGCGCTACGTCCGGGCCTACTGCGAGCAGGCCGGGATGTCCTACACGATCGTGCGCTACTTCAATGTCTACGGGCCCAACCAGGACGGCTCGACCGACGGCTACGTCGTCCCGAAGTTCGTCCGGCGCGCGCTCGCCGACGAGTCGGTCCCGGTCTACGGCAGCGGCGAGCAGAGCAGGGACTTCACGTTCGTCGACGACGCGATCGACGGAACGGTCCGCGCGCTCGGCCCCGCCGGCCGGAACGGGACGTTCAATCTCGGGACGGGCATCGAGACGAGCGTCCGGACGCTCGCCGACCGGGTCGCGGAGGTCGTCGGGGGCGGCCGGGTCGAGCACGTCGAGGATCCCCGTCCCTACCGAGTCGAGCGCCGGTGTGCCGACGTCACGAGGGCGCGCGACCGGCTGGGCTACGAGCCGCGGGTTCCCCTCCGGGAGGGGATCGGGAGAGTCGCCGAGTCGGTAGCGCCCGCGGGAGGGGAGGCCCGATCCGGCGACCGCTGATACGGTTTGCTGTACCCGTTTCCCGGGGTACCCGCATGGCGGGTCGAGGGTACGCCGGTGATGACTTACAACGGTCCGGATGAGGCGGCCGGACGACCGCAGGGTTTTGGTCGCGGGGTTCCAACGTCCGCCAAATGAGGTTCGTCGAGGAAGTCGTCGTCGAGGAGTTCCTGCCGACGGTGCGGTCGCTGCTGGCGGCCGAACTCCGCGAGCAGGGACTGACCCAGAGCGAGGTCGCGGACGTGCTCGGGATCAGCCAGAGCGCCGTCTCGAAGTACGCCCACGGCGACGTCGAGACCACCGAGGCGATCGCCGAGGACGAACGGGTGCGGTCGCTGGTCGATCGGCTGGGGGAGGAACTCGCGACCGGCGAGACGACCCGGGTCGGTGCCTTAGTCGAGATCGAGGTCCTGATCCGCGAACTCGAGGCCGGCGGCGACGTCCTCTCGCGGCTCCACGAGGAGCGAATGCCCGAACTCGCCGACCACGACGCGAGCATCCGGGTCCACGACCCCGACAACGAGCTTCGGACCAGCGAGCGGGTGCTCTCGTCGGTCCGTCGAGGGCTCCGGATCGTCGAGTCGGCCAGCGGCTTCGCCGGGCTGATCCCGGCGGTGGGGTCGAACCTCGTCGCCGCGCTCCCCGACGCCCAGGACGTAGACGACGTCGCAGGCGTCCCCGGCCGGATCGTCGACGTCAAGGGCCGGGCGACGGTGCCCGCCGAGCCGGAGTTCGGGGCCTCGGGCCACGTCGCGAGCGTGCTGCTCGCGGCCCGCGCGGCCGGAAGCCCCGCGTCGGCCGCGATCAACCTCCGGTACGACGCCGGGATCGTCGCCGACCTGCGGGAGGCCGGCCACGTCGCCGTCGAGTTCGACGCCGAGGGCGACCTCACCGAAAGCGTCGGGGAGGCGATCAAGGCCGAACCGGAGGCGACGGCGCTCTACCAGACCGGCGGCTACGGGATCGAGCCGATCGTCTACGTGCTCGGCCCCGACGCCGAGGCGGTCGCCGACACCGCCCGGTCGCTGCTCTGAGCCATGACCGGGCCGTCCGGACCGAACGGCGGAGCGAAGCGGACGAGCGACGGGGAGGACGCCCAGGGGTTCTACGGCAGGTGGGCCCGCCTCTACGACCTGCTCGCACGGCGGACCCCCGGGATCGTCGCCCTCCGGAAGCGGGCGGCTGCGGCCTGCGAACTCTCTCCGGGCGACCGCGTCGTCGAGATGGGCTGTGGCACCGGCGCGAACCTCCCCCATCTGCGGGAGTCGGTCGGTCCCGAGGGCAGCGTGGTCGGCGTGGATTTCACCCGACCAGTGCTCGAGCGCGCTCGCGGGCTCACCGCCGACTACGACAACGTCCACGTCGTCCGCGCCGACGCGACCCGGGCGCCGGTCGCCGACTGCGACGCGGTACTCGTGACGTTCGTCGTCGGAATGCTCGCCGATCCCGCGGGCGCGGTCTCCGACTGGGCGGACCTCGTCGGTCCCGGCGGACACGTCGTTCTCGTCAACGCCGCCAGCAGCCGCCGGTGGTACGCCCCGGCGGTCAACGCCGCGCTCCGGGCGGTAACGATCCTCTCGACGCCCCCGACGACCCGACTCCGGTACGACGAGGATCCACTCGATCGCCTCGACGAACGGGTCGCGGCGGCTCACGACCGGCTCCGGGAGCGGTCGTCGGCGGTCGCCGACGAGACCCACGCCCTGGGCGCGGTCCGGCTCACCGGCGGCCGGGTGCGGTGAGCGCGGTATTGGGGTCAGCCCTCGAGACCCTCGTAGCCGACGAGGCGCTCCCGAAGCCCCTCGGGGATCGGCGTCGGGCGGCCGTCGCCGCTGACCGAGACGAGCGTCGTCTCGCCGGTCGCCGCCACGTCGTCGCCGTCGCGGACCTCGTAGGCCATCGTCACGCTGGTCTCGCCGACCGCCGTCGTCTCGACGGCGACGGTAAGCGGCCCCCGCCGGGCGACGGGGCGCTCGAAGGAGAGTTCGATTCCCGCGACGACGCCGGGGAAGCTTTCAGGGTCCTGGTCGATCGCGTCCTTCAGGTAGGCGATGCGGGCTTCCTCCAGGTAGGTCGCGTAGACGGCGTTGTTGACGTGGCCGTAGGTGTCGAGATCGCTGTAGCGGACCCGCACCTCGGTCGTGAAGGGATCGTCCATGGCGGAGAGACGGGGCCTCGTGTCAAGTGCGCTGTGGTCTCTCCGGCGCTCGACTCCTCTCCCGGTCTCTCACCCGCCGCCGTAGCGGTCGGCGTGGTCGGGGCAGAACTCCGGTTCGCGGAGTTGTGCCTCGATCAGGTCCTCCTGATAGTGGGCGTCGTAGAGCCGACAGCCTTCCTCGGGGCAGAACGCCTCGCCCGTCTCGAGGAAGTGGACCGCCGCGAGGGCGTACCCCTTCAGCGCGTCGGTCGTCCGGGGGTCCGAAGCGATCAGAAACTCGCCCTCGACCTCGTTCTCCAGGACCTCCCGCGGCGGGGCACCCCCCGAAAGCAACGCGTGGCGTTCCTTCTCTCGATAATACGCCTCGGGCTTGGCGGGGGCCTCGTACAGCCCCGGGACGGAGACGATCGAGGGCTGGCCCGGAACCACGACGCGCTTGTGCCACCGGGCGTCGTGGTCGCCCCAGGTCGCGATCGCCCGATCGAGCAGGACGACATGAGCGTGGTCGAGCCCGCGTTCGCCCACGGGGAGGGCGTCGTTGAACGCCAGGCGGAGGGCGATCCCGTCGTAGAGCACCCCGCCCGCGCGCTCTGGCTCTGCCATGGCGCGCTCCTCGTAGCGGACGGCGCCGAGCATCGTGTTGCCGGTCTCTCGCTCGCCCGGCGAGCGGACCCGCGCGGCGGCGAACGCCTCCGCGAGGGAGTCGTCGCCGTCGGTCCTCAGAAAGCGATCGCGAACCTCCACCCGACCACCGATCCGCTCTGCGAGCCACTCCTCGATCGCGTCGGCGTCGGCAACGGTCGTCGGCGCGCGGTAGATCGAAACTCGCTCCACGCTCATGAAACCTCTTCGTGGTACCACCGACGAAACGCTTCCGGTCGCGCCCCACCACAGCGATTTTCTCCCTGTCGGCCGACCGACCTCTATGGTCGATGCACTCGAGTACCACGAGGAGACGAACCACTCCCCCCGTGAGATCCACAACGGCGACTTCTCGCTGGATCCGCGGACCAAGCCCCGGCCGTACAAGGTCTACGAGGACCTCCCGCGGGTCGAACTGCCGTCGATTCGCCCGCCACAGGGGCCGGCACTCGATGCGATCTCGGAGTCTCGAGCGGATCCCGTGACCGACGCCGCCGACGGACCGGAGGAGTTCGGCCGTGAGGCCCTCGCGACGCTCTGTTACGAGGCCAGCGGCGTCATCCGGGAGATCACCACGTCCGACGGCCGCGAGATGGCGTTCCGGGCGGCCTCCTGTACGGGAAAGCTCTACCACGTCGACCTCTACGCCGTCTGTGGCGACTTCCCCGATCTCGCCGCCGGCGTCTACCACTTCGATCCCTCGCGGATGGCGCTTGACGTCCTCCGGGAGGGCGACTTCCGGGGGATCGTTGCCAACGCAGTAGGGGGTGGCGGCGACGGCTCGACCGGCGTCGCCGACGCGCCCGTGACGTTCGTCGCGACCTCGACGTGGTGGCGAAACGCCTGGAAGTACCGCGAGCGCACCTATCGACACGCCTTCTGGGATTCGGGGACCGTACTCGCGAACCTGCTGGCGGCGGCCCACGCGACCGACCGGCGAGGGGAAGTCGTCGCCGCCTTCGCCGACGACCCGATCGCCGAGTTGGTGGGCGTCGATCCCGGCAAGGAGGCACCGATCGCACTCGCGCCCGTCGGGAGCGGCGATCCGGTTCCCGATCCCCACCCAGTGGAGCCGATCGACCCTGCGACCGAACCGCTCTCGTCCGACTGCGAGGAGTACCCACTGATCGGCGAGGCGTGGGGGGCGAGTACCCTCGCCGACGGCGACGCGGTCGGGAAGTGGCGCCGGCGGGTCCGGGACGCGATCAGCGGGCGTCGCTTCGGAAGTCAGACCGAGGACGACGAGGACCGAGAACGGATCGCCCTCGACCCCGTCGATTCCGAGACGGCCTCCGCGCGCCCCCTGCACGCCACGATCCGGCGGCGGGGCTCCTGTCGGGAATACTCCAGGGAGGGACCGAGCCGACGGCAGGTCAGGACGATCCTCGACCGGGCGACTCGAGGCGTTCCCGCCGACTGGAACGCCGGGGCGGGAAACGGCCTGGCGTTCACCGACCTCCACGTCCTCACGACCGGCGTCTCGGGGATTCCCGACGGGAGCTACCGGTACCGTTCCGACGAGGACGTCCTCGAGCGAGCCGCAGAAATCGACCGTGAGGAGAAAGCGAGGCTCGCACTCGACCAGTCGTGGGCCGGCGACGCCCACGTCAACGTCTACCTGCTCGCCGACGTGGAGGGGATCGTCGAGGAGTTCGGGAATCGGGGCTACCGGCTCGCCCAGTTGGAGGCGGGGCTCACGCTCGGCCGACTCTACCTCGCGACCTACGCCCACCGCGAGCTGGGCGGGCTCGGGCTCACGTTCTACGACGACCTCGCCAGCGAGAAACTCGCCCAGGGGGAACGGACGCCGACCTGTCTGTTCGCCTTCGGGAAGCGGGGAGACTAAGCAGGATTCTCAGTCGTCGGCGGGTGCTCGCGAGGTCATCTCGACGGGGTCGGCCTCGACCTCGAGTTCGTCGAGTGCGACCTGGGCGGCACGCTTGCCCGAGACGAGCATGGCGCCGAAGGTGGGCCCCATCCGTGGGAGGCCGTAGGTGGTCGCGACGGCCATCCCGGTCGCGATCAGGCCGTCGTGGACGAGGCCGGTGTGTTCGACGACGGCGTCCTCGCTCTCGCCGACCCACATCGAGTCGTGGCCCGGCGAGTCGTGGCCGGGCGCGCCGTAGGAGTCGTCGCCCGTCTGGTCCATCCCGCCGGCGCTCGCGGCCGCGTCGCCGATCCCCGGGGCGTCGAGGACGCCGCGTTCGTGGAGTTTGGTGACCGCCATCGCGTCGTGGCCGGTGGCGTCGATCACCAGACTCCCCTCGACGGCGATCGGATCGACGCAGGTGATCTCCCGGGGCAGGGCGTGGACCGGCGTCCAGTTCATCACGATCCCGCCGACTCTGTGATCCTCGCGGATCACGATGTCCGTGAACTCGGTCATGTTCTGCATCTTCGCGCCCGCGTCGCAGGCGGCCTTGATCAGTCCCGAACAGGCCTCGGGACCGTTCGCGACGTACAGACCCTCGCTGTCGCGGGACTGCTTGAAGTCGACGTCCAGGTCCTCGAGAACCTGCTGGGCCGGATCCCGGACGGTGACCTTGTTCATCAGGAACCCGCCGAGCCAGAACCCGCCGCCCAGATAGTTGTTCTTCTCGACGACCATCACCTGGACTCCCCGCTCGGAGAGCTCCTTTGCGGCCATCAGCCCCGACGGGCCGCCGCCGACGATGATCACGTCCGAGTCCGAGAAGTCCATGAACTCCTCGGTCCACTCCTGTCCGATCGCGCGGGTCACGTCCGCCTCGCCGACGTCGCTGAACTGGCCGAACTCGCTCATACAACGAGGTAGTACCACTGGGTATAGAAAAGACTGTCGTCCCGCCGTCCGAACCCTCAAGGTGAGACCCTTCCAACGTACCGCCAGGATGAAACGCCGCGCGTTCCTCGTCTCCCTGCTCGCGGCCACGGCGGGCTGTCTCGACCGCTTTTCGGAGGACGAGGGCGGCGATCCGATCGACCCCGAGGACGTTGCGATCACCTACGACGAACTCGTCCGGGAGGACGCCGGTACCGACGACGAACGCGTCTACGTCTGGGGGGTCGTCCGCAACGAGGGCGACCGGGAGATGAGCTTGGTCGAGATCCGGGCGATCTTTCTGGACGACGACGGCGAGGAGCTAGACCGGGTCATCGAGGCCGTTCCCGACGTCACCTCCGGCGACGAATGGGAGTTCGAGATCGAGTTCCCCGACTTCGGCGAGCGTGCCCGCAGGGTTGCCGGCTACGACCTCGAGATCGTCACGGGCGTATAGCAATGAGATCGACGACCACCCTCCCCGATCGCGCGACCGCCTCCGGAACGACCGGACAGACTGGCATGTCCGTGCGAACACTCCCCACGAGACGGCCATGAGCGACCACGACGAGGGCGTGTCGGTGCTCGCCAAACAGGGAACGATCACCTTCGTCGGCAACGTCGCCAACGGACTCTTTGGCTTCGCGATCGTCATGCTGATGACGCGGTACGTCAGCCCCTCGATCTACGGGCTGTTCATCCTCGCGACCTCGATCGTCCTCTTCATGCAGGTCTTCGGGAACCTCGGACTCCCGCTGGCGATCGACTACTTCGTTCCCCAGTACCTAGACGACGGCGAGCAGGGGAAGGCAAAAGGCGTCATCGTCCAGGTGACCGCGACCGTGCTGGTGACTTCGACGATCGTCGCCGGTGTGCTGGCCTACGGCGCCACCTTCCTCTCCGTGTTCCTGGGCGAGCCCTCTCTCCGGATCGCGCTGCTCGCCCTGAGCGTCACGATTCCGATGCTCGCGATCTACAACGTCCTGCTCACGTCCTACTACAGCATCAAGAAGCTCCAGTACCGTGTGATCATGCGCGACCTCGTCCGTCCGACCGTCCGCTTTTCGATCACGCTCGGGCTCTTGCTCGCGGGCTTTGGCCTCTTCGGGCTGCTCGGGGGGTATATCGTCGGTCTCCTGGTCGCCATCTCGGTCGGGACGGCCGTCTTCCTCTACAAGGCATGGTCGGTGCTCACGGCCGAGACGGAGTTCGTCCCCGCCCGCCCGCTGGTCACCTACTCGGTTCCCCTGGCGATGACGAGCGTCGTCTTCGTGCTCATGGGCCAGGTCGATTACTTCGTCCTCGGGTTCTTCCTCGACTCGGGCGACGTCGGGATCTACCGCGTCGGCTACATGCTCGGCTCCGCGCTCATGATCATCTTCAACTCGCTGGCACCCGTCTTCAAACCCCTCATCGCCGAGACCAGAGACGA
The DNA here is from genome assembly GCF_020177375.1 of Saliphagus infecundisoli. GTDB lineage: Archaea > Halobacteriota > Halobacteria > Halobacteriales > Natrialbaceae > Saliphagus > Saliphagus infecundisoli. The sequence goes on from NZ_JAIWHV010000001.1 coordinate 802,564, forward strand.
CAGCGAACTCGTCCGGGAGCGCTTCCGGATCGCCGCCCGCTGGATCGCCGGCTTCACCCTCCCGATCGCGATCGTCCTCTCGCTCGGCGCCACCTCCTACCTCTCGGTGTTCTACACCCCCCAGTACGCCGAGGCGAACCTCGTCGTCGTGACCCTCTGTGGCGCCTTCCTCTTCAACGCCGTCTTCGGCGGCCCCGACGGCACCCTCCTCCAGGGGATGGGCTACTCGCGGATCGTCTTCGCGAACACGCTGGTCCTCTTCGGGGCGAACACGCTCGTCTCCTTTCTGCTCGTCCCTCGCATCGGTATCGAGGGCGCCGCGATCGGCTCGGCGACCGCGCTCGTCCTCGTCGGCCTGCTCACGCTCGCCGAACTCTACTACCTCGATCGGGTCCACCCGTTTACGGCCGCGTTCGGGAAGGTGCTCCTCGCGGGCGTCCCGGCAACGGCCGCCGGCGCCGTCGTCGTCACCCTCCTCGAGTCGACCACCGCGATCGCCGCCGCCCTCCCGGTGGCCGTCGTCGGCACCTACGCGCTCGCGCTGGTCGCCACCGACGCGTTCACCGAGGCCGACGCCCGGATGGCCGCCGAGTTCGGCGTCGGGCTCGAGAACTGGTCGCCCCGCTCGACGCTCGACCGGCTCGGCTCCCGCCTGCGGGGTCGGTAGGTCGGAATCCTCATAGCGAACCAGTCGTTAGACGCCTCCGATGGGTTACAGCGAGGACGTCGTAAAGCCCTCCGGCGGAGCACGATCCCCCAGATCCACTACCTCTTCCGGGGGACCTTCGGCGGCTACGCCGTGAGCCCCACGACCGCCGAGGAGTACGTGTTGACCGCCCACTGTAGCGAGGCGTCGATCGAGGCCGTCCTCTCGGAGATGGGGTTTTCCCGGAACCCGATCGCCTCCCTGAAGGTCCGATTCGACGGCAACACCTCGGAGGGATCGTGGGTCTGGCGGCCCTCACTCGGCTCCTTGTGGCAACTCCACGTCGTCCTCCACGCACTGACGGACGACCCCGACGACCGCGTCGACGTCTACGCCCACTGGGAGTGTTCCTGGATCCGCCACCCCTTCAGACACTACGTCGCCCGGGGGTACGACGCCGAGACGGGCGTCGAACTCGCCCGCCGGTGGCTCACCGGCTACGACGGCGACGCCATCGACGGGCTCGAGTACGAGATCGACGACTCCATCGAGCGCCGGCTGAGCGAGCGCCTCTCGCTTTCGTACTACAAGGTAAAGGAGTACGAACTCGCCCTCCGCAAACGCCTGCCGCTGGTTGACGGCGACGACCGCGGGATGACGATCGACCGCGAGGACGCCCGCGACGCCGTCTCCCCGCGGATCACCGACGAGATCTGATCCCTTCGCTCGATCACCGTCGGTCCACCGTGACTCTCGGCCGCGGCTCCGGACTATCGGCCGGTCGACCGGCGATCGGGTTCGGCCGCTCCAGTCCCGCTCGACCCGCGGATCCGGAGGAGTTCGTAGCAGTAGCCGACGGCGACCGACACTGCGTAGCAGCCGACGGTGAAGGGAACCCAGTACGCCCAGAACTCGAAGCGCGCCGAGAGGGCGTTGCCGATCGCCGTCCCGACCACGTAGATGAGATAGCCCGGCAGCGCCAGCGGCGTCATCCAGGCGGTCCTGAGCCAGCCGGCCGCGAGGGGCACGACGAGGACGGCGTAGGTGGCGAGCGTCGCCGGCCCCGCGAGGACCCGCCGGAGCGAGACGGTTCGTTCGGTCATCGGCCCACACCCCCCCGGCCGTCGGCCGCTTCGAGCAGTCCGTGGAGCGAGAGGACCTTCGCGACCGCGTGGCGGGTCAGCTCGTTTTTCGCCTCCTGGTCCAGGAGGAACGCGGTCGTCTCGAAGAGGTAGGCGTCGGCGCCGAACTCCCGGTCGACCGCGTGAAAGAGCAGCGGGCCCCCCATCATGCTCGTGGCCGCGGTGAACCGGTGAAAGGGCATGTACCACGGGATCGCGACCTCGTTCAAGTACGCCGCGAGCTCCTCGCCGCGGGCCGACGGCGAGTGAAAGATCGCCTGGCCGACGTATCTGGGATGGACGCCGTAGATCCCGAGCGAGCGGTGGAGGTCGAGGAAGACGTCGGGGGCATGGCGTTCGATGGTGGTCCAGAGCCCGCGGGCGAGCTCCGTCTCCGGGGGTCGATCGGGCGGAAACTGGCGGTTCAGGTCGCCGCCGACCCCGTCCCGGCGACCGTTCTCGATCGCGACCCGGTTGGCCTCCGGGATCACGACCAGCCGGCCCGCGTCGGGATACCAGCTCGCGGCCTCGCGGGCGACCTCGATCCCGTTGGGTTCGTCGCCGTGGATCCCTCCCGTCACCATCACCGTCGGTCCCGCTTTCGGCGCGTCGACCACGTAGAGGGGCGTCTCGTGGCGGGTCCCGGGGAGGATCGTCTCGGTCTCCGTCCGGACGGGCTCGCCGCCGGGACGCCGTGCGGCCGCCACCAGCCCCGCGCCGGCCGAGGCGTTCTCCCGGCCGACCACGGTCGTTCCCGCGAGGATATCGGTCACGAGAACCTCCCATCGGGTCATCGTCGTCCCCGAGGCCCTCGCCACTAATGCGTGTTTCCCTCCGGAGCAAAGCGGTTCGATACCGAACCACTATACTCCCCGGCGACGTACGGCCGGCGATGGCATCCGACCGCTCGAGCCCCGCGGCGACTGCCCGGGAACCGAACCCCGAGGCCTGCCCGGTGATCGAATCGATCGAACAGATCGGCTCCCAGTGGCGCCTCGCGGTCCTCCACGAGCTCCAGGACGGCGAGTACCGGTTCAACGAGCTCAAGCGGGCGACCGGCGCGAACGCACGGACCCTCTCGCGAGTGCTCGACGACCTCGGCGAGACGGGGTTCGTCGACCGCCGGCTCGAGGAGGACGCACCCGTCGCGACCTACTACAGCCTCACCGCGAAAGGCGAGTCCCTCGCGCCGGTCTTCGACGAGATCGAGTGCTGGGCGGGCGACTGGCTCGGAGAGGTCGAAACCGAGTGAGACGCCGGACTACAGGACGCCCATCTCGTCCAGCCGTTCGGGCAGATACGTCTCCGTAACGAAGTCGAGCCCGCGGGCGGCGAGTGCCTGCTGTTCTGCCTTCTTGTCGATTTCGAGCTGGAGCTCGATCTGTTCTTCCCAGTAGTCGGTCTGGAACCGGGGGTCCTCGAGTTCGCTCTCCAGGGCGTTGACGTCCGAGTCCGAGAGGGGGTCCGTCGGGAGGTCGTACTCGACGATGTCGGCGGGCTGGATCCCGATGAACTGCGCCTGGGGCGTCGCGAGGTACTCCGAGAGGTGAGCGGACTTGATCGAGCCGTAGGCGACCGAGCCGAAGATCCGGTAGGACCACGGGTCGCCGTCGGTAAACACCGTCACGGGCAGGTCGAGTTCGTCGTGGAGGCGCTTCGTGAGCCGCCGGGTCGCCCGCGCGGGCTGGCCCCCGAGGTGGACGGTCAGCGCGCCGAACTCCTCGTCGAACCCGTTCTCGACGAGCCGGTCGCGCATCCCGCCGGTCTCGACACAGAGGACGAACTCGGCGTCACACTCGAGGAACTCGATCGTGTCGGGATTGTTCGGGATCTGGTAGCCACCCTGTCCGACGTCGTCCTGGCAGTGGATCTCTCTGGCACCTCGGTTCGTCTGCTCTCTGATCCGAAGCGGCCCCATCACCTTCGCGCCCGATTCCTCGGGGCGCATGTGGAAGTCCTCGCGGGTGACCTCGCTGACGATCTCTAGGTCCTCGACCAGTTGGTTTGACTCGTCCTGGTCGTTGAACTGGGCGTTGTCGTTGTCCCAGCTTTCGGAAAGGTAGTACAGCTCACGCAGGGTCGACGACCTGTCCTGCTCTAGCTGGTCGGCGAGGAAGTCGATGGTGTAGACTGCCTTCAGGAGCTTCTGGGCGCCCCGAACGGAGTTCGCCGACCGCGTCGATTCCCGGTCGCCGTACACCCAGACGTCGGCCTCCTCGTCGTACTCGATGTTGCTCTTCGTCCGGGTCGGGATCGACATCGAGGGGACCTCCCCCTGCTCGAACTGGTCGTAGAACCGTGCGGCGAGGTCGATCAATTGCTCTCTGGCCCGGTCGTCGTCTGCGCTCATTGGTTCACCGTGAGTTTCTCGGTTTCGACTCCCTTCACGTCGAGGTCGAACGCCGCGTCGTCTCCCGTCCGGTACTCGAGCACTGCTTCGCCGTCGCTGGGAACGTCGGTCTCCCAGCGGACGAACCACTCGCCGTCCATCTCGACGACGCTCGCGCCGTCGCTCACCTCCGTCGGTTCGGCGGTGACGATGTCGGTGAGTTCGATCGACTCGTTGGTCCCCGAGTGGTTCTCGATGGCCACCCGGACCCGCTGGCCGTCGCCGTTCGCCTCCGTCCGGCGTTCGACGAGCACGTTGTTCATGATCCGGGCGATCGCGTCGTCGATCTCGGGTTCGTCGTTGCCCGTGACCTCGGCGACCTTCTCTGCCATCTCGGGGAGGATCTCCCCGAGTACGCTCTGTTTCTTCCGGCGTTTCTGCATCGACCGGCGCTTATTGAGGTAGCTCTTCAGGTCGCGGGCGGCCTCCCGGATCGCGAGTTCGATCTCGTCTTCGATCTCGGGGACGTTCGCGACGGCGTCCTTGGACTCGCTCGTGAAGGGGACGTTCGTCGAGGCGACGTGGACCATGATCACGGCGGGGCCGTTGGGCATCCCGCTGCCGCCCGGCTGATCGAGCCCGTAGTTGCGCCACCCGATCCCCTTGACGACGTCGGTCGTCGCACACGCCCCGCGCTGGTAGACCAGCGGGACCCGATTGGCAAAGCGCATCACCTCGGCGCTTCCCTCGGCCTCGATCTCGCCGCCGTAGGCGATCCCCGCCTCGACGATGAACGGGTCCCCGCCCGCCACGCCCGCGTCGCGGGTCGCGGCCGCGTAGAAGTCCGCGTCGTACTCCTTTTCGAGTCCGGCCTGGATCAGCTCGGACGAAATCGGGGAGAGACACCGCGTCGGCGGCGCCATGATGTCGGTTTCCCGCATCGCCTCGACGAGGTCGCTGGCGGCGTCCCGGCTCCCGGCCAGTTCGCGCACGAGCGGCGGGTCGTCCGGCACCGTCTCCATCACCGACCAGACCGACTCGACGACGTTTTCCCGGGCTGTTTCCCCGAAACTGACGTCGTCGTACTCCTCGGTGAGTTCGGCGGCGCGGCCGACCCGGTCCTCAAGCTCGTCGCGGGTCAGTCGGTGACTTCCCTCCCTGAAGGTGCCCGCGAGTCGGTCGGCAAAGGCCCGGATCACGGCGTCGTCCTTCCGGGAACTCGTCGCGTCGTCGGCGATCCGGTAGAGGTCGTCGGCGGTTCGGGATTCGTCACCGGCGTCGTCCTCGCTCCCGTCGCCTGCACCGACGACGGTCCGCCAGGCGGCCTCGGTCGCGCGCTCGCGGACCGTCTCGCCGAAAGTCGTTCCGAACTCCTCACCGATCTCCTCGGCTGCGTCCTCGACGATCTCGCTGAGCTGGTGGTGGGCGACGCGCTCGCGCTTTCTGAGGGAATCGGCGACTCCCTCCGCGAAGGCATCGGTCGCGTCGGCTCCCTTGTTCGCGGTCGCCTCGACGACCGCGCTCGCGACGTCGACCTCCGAAACCCCTCCGCGAGCGCCCGGCGGCGTCCAGGCCATCTCGCGGCCGTAGTGGCGATCCCGGAAGGCGTCGACGACCGAGTCGGCGGTCTTCTTGCCTACCCGGGTGAACTCGCCCTGGAGGAAGCCCGAGACGGAGTGTGAGTCCGTCGAGCCGAGCATCTTGATCACGGTCCCGAGTTCGACGCCGTGGGGGTGGGGACGGATCTCCTCCGTCTCCTCGGGAAGCTGGTCGGTCGCACGCTCGGACTTGAAGTGGGCGTTGGGCTCGCGAAGCTCGATCCGGGCGTGGGGGTTGACGACCGCCGTGTGCTTGATGTAGTCGTGGAGTTGCGACCGGGCTCGCATGTTCGCCTCCATCTCGAGTTCGATCCGGGTGCCGTGGGGGCGATCCCAGGTCGTCTCCTCGGAGACGCTGATCTCGGGTTCGTTCTCGTCGGTGTCGATGATGAGCTCGAAGTACTTCGCGGTCTCGCCTCCCTGGGTCCGGCTCGTGATCTTCGCGGGTTTGCCGCTCGTGAGTTGGCTGTAGAGGACGGCCGCGGAGATCCCGATCCCCTGCTGGCCGCGGGACTGCTCGCGAACGTGGAATCGGGAGCCATAGAGGAGTTTCCCGAAGACCTTCGGCAGCGAGTCGGCGGTGAGCCCCGGACCGTTGTCCTCGACGATCAGGCGGTAGTAGTCGCCGGCCTCCTCGATCTCGACGTAGATGTCGGGCAGGATTCCCGACTCCTCGGCGGCGTCCAAGGCGTTGTCGACGGCCTCCTTGACGGCCGTGACGAGGCCGCGGGCGCCGCTGTCGAAGCCGAGCATGTGCTTGTTCTTCTCGAAGAACTCGGCGATCGAGATCGCCCGCTGGTTGTCCGCGAGTTCCTCGGCGATCCCCGGATCGTCGCCGAGGGTCGACTGGAGCGACGTCATTACACCTCCATACTAACGGCGCGGGTAAAAGCTGTGCGTTACCGGAGTGAAAGTGAATCGTGGTGTTGGCCGCTCTACGCGCGAGCGCGCACACGTGAGCTTTATCAAGGACCGACCACTACCCGAAGACAGGTTTCTCATGTCCCAGGAACGCGAGTACGGCGCCGGCCAGATCCAGGTTCTAGAAGGCCTGGAGGCCGTCCGGAAGCGGCCGGCGATGTACATCGGCTCTACCGACACGCGAGGACTCCATCACCTGGTCTACGAGGTGGTGGACAACTCGATCGACGAGGCGCTCGCCGGCCACTGCGAGGAGATCACCGTCACCATCCGCGAGGACGGCGGGGTCTCCGTCGCCGACGACGGCCGGGGAATCCCCGTCGACACCCACGCCGAATACGACCGTCCCGCCCTCGAGGTCATCATGACGGTGCTCCACGCCGGCGGGAAGTTCGACAACAAGTCCTACCAGGTGTCGGGCGGGCTCCACGGCGTCGGCGTCAGCGTCGTCAACGCCCTCTCCGAACGCCTCGAGACCGAGGTCAGCCGCGACGGCGGGGTCTTCTCTCACACCTTCGCGGGGGGCGCCCCACAGGGCGAGATGGAACGCGTCGGCGATCTGGAGGGCGAGGAGACGGGAACTGAGATCACGTTCTGGCCGGACTCCGACATCTTCGAGACGACCGACTTTTCCTTCTCGACGCTCTCGAACCGGCTTCGGGAGCTGGCCTTCCTCAACTCCGGGGTCGCGATCACGCTGCGGGACGAACGCGCCGAGGACGACCGAGACGGAAGCCACGACGGCGAGAAGGTCGAGGAGACCTACCGCTACGACGGCGGGATCCGTGAGTTCGTCGAGTATCTGAACGAGACGCGCTCGGCGATGCACGACGACGTCATCTACTTTGAGGATAGCGGCGAGGGAATCGAAGTCGAGGTCGCGATGCAGGCGACCCAGGAGCTCCAGGGCTCGATCCATGCCTTCGCGAACAACATCAACACTCGCGAGGGCGGCACTCACCTCACCGGGTTCAAGACCGCGCTCACCCGGGTTGTCAACGACTACGCGGGCGAGAACGACCTGCTCTCGGACCTCGACGAGAACTTGCGGGGCGAGGACATCCGCGAGGGGCTGACGGCAGTGATCTCGATCAAACACCCCGACCCCCAGTTCGAGGGCCAGACGAAGACGAAACTCGGCAACAGCGACGTCCGGGGGATCGTCGAGAGCACGATCCACGAGGGCCTGGGCACCTACTTCGAGGAACACCCCGACACCGCTCAGGCGATCGTGATGAAGGCCGTCGAGGCCGCGAAAGCCCGGAAAGCGGCGAAGAAGGCCGAAGAGCTCACCCGTCGGAAGTCCGCGCTCGACTCGACGTCGCTGCCCGGAAAGCTCGCGGACTGCCAGACGAAAGATCCCGAGGAGGCCGAACTGTTCATCGCGGAGGGCGATTCGGCGGGCGGGAGCGCCAAACAGGCCCGCGATCCCGAGTTCCAAGCAGTGCTCCCCATTCGGGGGAAAGTGCTCAACGTCGAGAAACACCGGTTGGACCGCATCCTCGAGAACGACCAGATCCGAAATATGATCACCGCGATCGGCGCGGGGATCGGCGACGAGTTCGACGTCTCTGACGTCCGCTACAAGAAGATCATCATGGCGACCGACGCCGACGTCGACGGCGCCCACATCCGCACCCTGCTGCTGACCTTCTTCTACCGGCACATGCGCCCGCTGCTCGAAGGCGGTTACGTCTACGCGACCCAGCCGCCCCTCTACCGCATTCGCTACCGCGGGGAGACCTACGACGCGATGACCGACGCCGAACGCGACGAGATCGTCGAAGAGAAATGTAACGGCAACCCGACCCGCGTCCAGCGGTTCAAGGGCCTCGGCGAGATGAACCCCGAACAGCTCTGGGAGACGACGATGAACCCCGAAAACCGCATCCTGAAACGGATCACCGTCGAGGACGCCGCCGCCGCCGACAAGATGTTCTCCGTACTGATGGGCGACGCCGTCGGCCCGCGCAAACAGTTCATCAAGGATCACGCTCCCGAAGCCGAGTGGATCGATATATGATCCGACAATTCGAGGTAATTCCATGAGTTCAGACGTTCCCGATCCCACCGACATCGACGCCGCAGCCGTAGAGTCCGTCCGCATCGAAGACGAGATGGAACAGAGCTACATCGACTACGCAATGAGCGTCATCGCGGGACGTGCCCTCCCCCGTGTCGAGGACGGGCTGAAGCCGGTCCACCGTCGGATCCTGTACGCGATGCATGAGATGGGCGTCACCTCAGGCTCCTCCCATCGGAAGTCGTCCTCGATCGTCGGCGAGACGATGGGTGACTACCATCCCCATGGTGATAGCCCGATCTACGACACCCTGGTCCGGATGGCCCAGGAGTTCTCGATGCGCTATCCCCTCGTCGACGGCCAGGGGAACTTCGGCTCGATGGACGGCGACCCCGCTGCAGCGCCCCGATACACCGAGGCCCGGATGGCCGCCGTCTCCGAGGAACTCCTCTCGGACATCGAAAAGGACACCGTCGACTTCTCGGCGAACTACGACGACCGCTTACAGGAGCCCGACGTCCTTCCGGCCGCGTTCCCGAACCTGCTGGTCAACGGCTCCTCAGGGATCGCCGTCGGGATGAGCACGAACATCCCACCGCACAACCTGGGCGAGGTGATCGACGCGACGGTCGCACTGATCGAGAACCCGGAGGCGACCGTCGAGGACCTGATGGACCACGTCAAGGGCCCCGACTTCCCGACGGGCGCGAACATCGTCGGCCGGGACGCCATCTACTCGGCGTACAAGACCGGCCGCGGACGCATCCGGGTGCGCGCCGAGTTCGAAGTCGAGGAGTTCGGCAACGACCGCGAGCGGATCGTCATCTCGGAGCTCCCCTACCAGGCCAACAAGGCCCGGCTGGTCGAGCGCATCGCCGAGGACGTCACCGACGGCGAACTCGAGGGCATCAGTGACCTCAGAGACGAGTCCGACCGCGACGGCGTCCGGATCGTCGTCGAGCTCAAGCGCGGCGCGAACACCGAGGTCGTCGAGAACCGCCTGCTCGAGAACCACCTGGAGAAGACCTTCGGCGTCATCAACCTCGCGCTGGTCGACGGCCAGCCCCGGGTTCTGAGCCTGAAAGAGACCCTCCAGGAGTACGTCAACCACCGCCGCGAGGTCGTCCGGCGGCGCAGCGAGTACGACTTGGCGGAGGCCGAAGAGCGCGCACACATCCTCGAGGGGCGACTGCGAGCGCTGGAACACGTCGAGGCGGTCGTCGACTTGATCCAGAACTCCGAGGACCGCTCGGCCGCAAAGGAGGGCCTACGCGAGACCTTCGAGTTCTCGGCCGACCAGGCCGACCACATCGTTCGGATGCAACTCGGGAGTCTCACCTCGATGGAGGCCGTCGAGATCGAGGAGGAGTACGAGGAGGTCGAGGTCGAAATCGAGCGCCTGGAGGCGATCCTCGACAGCGACGAGCGTCTCGACTCGGTGATCACGGAGGAACTCCGCGAGATCAAAGACGAGTACGACGATGACCGGCGGACGTCGATCGTCGAGGACGCGGGCACCGTGACCCACGAGGACCTCATCCCCGAGGAGGAGGTCCTCGTCGTGATGACCGAGGACGACTACGTCAAGCGAATGCCGGTCGACGCCTTCGACCCCCAGGGTCGGGGCGGGAAGGGGATCATCGGCGCGGACGTAAAGGAGGGCGACCGGGTAACGGCCGTCTTCCGGGCGAACACCCACGACTACCTGCTTTGCTTTACGAACCACGGCCAGGTCTACCGGCTCAAGACCTACGAGATCCCCGAGATGGGTCGTACGGCACGGGGGAAGTCGGCGGTCAACATCATCGACCTTGATCCCGGCGAGGAGATCACGGCCGTCGTCGACACCGACGAGTTCGCCGAAAGCGAGTGCGTGACGACGGTCACCCGCCAAGGGTACGTCAAGCGGACGGCGGGTGAGGCCTTCGAGAACATTCGCACGACGGGCCTGATTGCGGCCTCTCTCGAGGAGGGCGACGAACTGGTCGACGTCGAGGTCACCGACGGCACCGGCGACCTCGTCGTCGCCACCGAAGGCGGGATGACGATCCGCTTCGAGGAGGGGGAGGTCCGGGAGATGGGTCGGAACGCACGGGGCGTCGGCGCGATCAAACTCGAGGGCGACGATGCGGTCGCGGGGCTGGTCGCGACCGGCGACGCCGAGGACGGCCGCTCGCTGCTGACGGTCACGGAGCGTGGCTACGGAAAGCGCACCCTCCTCTCGGAATACCGGACCCAGTCGCGCTACGGCAAGGGGTTGATCGACATCAAGACCGACGACCGCAACGGACCGGTGACGGCCGTCGAGGCCGTCGACGCGGACGATCACCTGATCGTGATGAGCGAGCGCGGCCAGATCATGCGCACTCGGGCCGCCGAGATCTCGACGGTCGGGCGGAACACGCTGGGCGTAACGGTGATGGACGTCGCGGCCGACGACGCGGTGGCGAGCGTCGACGTGCTCCCCGCTGTGGAGGACGGGGAGCGAGAAGCGTCGGACGACGCGGAGTGAGTCGGCCGCCGGTCAGTGGGCCGGCTCCTCGGCGGGGGCGACCATGTCGTCGATCCGGAGGATGAGGATGTTGTTCGTGTCGTCTTTCCCGTCGACGCTGCCCTCGATCTTGAGCTTCGAGAGCGGCGTCGGGCCGACGGTCACGGAGTCGTCCTCGTGAAAGCCGTCGATCGCCCCCTGGATGTGGACCTCGGCACGACAGAGTTCGGGGTGGTGGACGCTCGAGAGGTCGATCTCCTCGACGATGACGCCCTCGACGTCCTCGCCCTCATGGCGAAGCGGGACGGAGGCGGGCTCGTCCATCTGCTGGATCTCGAGGGCCTCGTAGGCCGTCGCCGTCGGCTTGTAGCCGCCTTTCGGCCCGGGGACGCCCTCGACCAACTGGAGGGCTTTCAGGCTCTGCATCTGGTTGCGGATCGTTCCGGGATTGCGGTCGACCTGCTCGGCGATGTCCTCGCCTTTGATCGCGTCCTCGGAGTCCTTGTGGAGGTTCGTCAGCGCGCGCAGGATCTTCTTCTGGCTCGGGGTGAGTTCGATCGATGACATGATGTGTTGTGTGATATCCTTCGTGATAGATTTCCTTAAACCCGTGGATTGGCGATCGGTTACGTCGATTCGTAGTTTCGGAGGGCTCCACTAAACCCTTTGCCCCGACCGATCGTGGGATTTTCCCGGCCAGGAACGATTCGCGAGGTCGAGAGCGGGTCTGCGGTCGCTCCGTCGCCGTACTCTCCTCAGCCCTCGACCTCGGCCGGCGGGGCAACCCGGACGTGTCTCGCGACCTCCTCGGGCAGAGAAACGTCCTCGTCGTGGCCCGCCGCCCGCGCCGTGATCATTCCGAAGGGGGCGATCTCTCTGATCTCGAGGGAGACGCCGGGTTCGACGCCGTGGTCTGCGAGATATGAGAGCACCTCGGCGTCGCGGTCTGCGACCTCCCGGACGACGACCCGGTCGCCCTCCGCGAACGCCGAGACCGGATCACCCGTCCGCGTCGATGGAGGCTCCAGGTCGGCGCCGGGGATCGGCGAGCCGTGGGGATCGACCTCGGGGTCGTCCAGGGCGGCCGCGACCCGGGTTTCGAACTCCTCGCTGATGTGGTGTTCGAGCCGGTCGGCCTCGTCGTGGACCTCCGCCCAGTCGTAATCCAGGTGTTCGGTCAGGTAGGCCTCGAGCAGGCGGTGGTGGCGGACGACCTCGATTGCGACGCCGCGGCCCTCCTCGGTGAGCCGGACGCCCTTGTACTTCTCGCGGTCGACGAGCCCGCGGTCCTCTAGCTTCTCGACCATGCTCGTCACCGTCGGCGACGTGACCGAGAGCTCCTCGGCGATCTCGGAGGTCTTGATCCGGTCCTCCCGCTCGCGCTGGAGCCGGTAGATCGCCTTGAGGTAGTCCTCCATCACGTCGCTCAGCATCACCCGGAGATTAGGTCCGTCTATTCCTAAAGCTTCCGTCCGCCCGGTCGGCGAGTCGCCTACAACTAAACCGCCCGCCGCCGTAGGTCGGCCATGGACGGAGCCGTCCGGGTGATCGGCGCGCCGATGGACTACGGGACGAACCGACGCGGGGTCGACATGGGCCCCTCCGCGATCAGGTACGCGGGACTGGCCGACGGGCTGGCGGAAGCCGGAACTACCCCGACCGACGACGGCGACCTCGTCGTCGCCCGCGCGGAGGAACGCGACCCCGACGCCAGCCCGCCCAGCGAAGGCGAGGCGAAGTTCCTGGCGGAGATCGAGGACGTCTGTACCCGACTCGAGGAGCGAGTGGCCGAGACCATCGCCGAGGGCGTCACCCCGCTCGTGCTCGGCGGGGACCACTCCATCGCGATCGGGACGGTAGGCGGTGCCGCCCGCGAGGCGGATCTCGGCGTCGTCTGGTTCGACGCCCACGGCGACTTCAACACCCCCGAGACCTCCCCCAGCGGGAACGTCCACGGGATGCCGCTGGCGGCGATCCTCGGACGGGGCGCCTTCGGCGGGATGGAGTGGGCCCGGGCGCCCGGGGTCCGCGAGGAGTCCGTCGCCTACGTCGGTCTCCGGAGTCTCGACGACCGCGAACGCGTGGCGATCCGCGACAGCGAGATGACCGCCTACACGATGTCCGACATCGACGAGCGGGGGGTCAACGCCGTCGTCGAGGACGCCCTGGAGGTCGCCGCGGCGGGCACCGACGGGGTCCACGTCAGCCTCGATCTGGACTGGCTCGACCCCAAGACCGCACCCGGGGTCGGCACCCCCGTCCGCGGGGGCGTCAGCTACCGGGAGGCCCACTCCGCGCTCGAGTCCGTCTCCGAACGCCTCGGCGATTCGGGACTCCTCCGGTCGATGGACGTCGTCGAGGTGAATCCAATCCTCGACGAAGCGAACGAGACCGCGACCCTGGCGACCGAACTCGCGGCCAGCGCGTTCGGACGACGGATCATTTGAACCGTCTTTCGTCGGGCCGCCCGTCGAACGGGGCGGGCACAAATATTGCCACACGCTTGCGCTTCCGGCAGTCGGCTCCGCGTGGTACTGACGGACACACCGTTCGCGCTTCAACACCTTTGTATCGGTGTGTTTCCGAGGGGCGGGTATGCCAGAGAACGTCGTCGTTCTCGGGGCCGGGTACGCCGGCGCCGGAACGATCAAGAAGCTCCAATCGGAACTCGACGACGACGCACGGATCACCTGGGTCTCCGAGACCGACTACCACCTCGTGCTCCACGAGTCCCACCGCGTGATCCGGGACCCGGGCGTGCGCTCGGACATCACGGTCCCCGTCCACGACATCGCCGACCCCTCCACCCGGTTCGTCCAGGACACGGTGACGGGCCTCGACACCGACGACCAGGTCGTCTCCCTCGCCGAGGGCGAGGACGTCGACTACGACTACGTCCTCGTCGGCCTCGGGAGCCAGACCGCCTACTACGGCATTCCCGGCCTCGAAGAGCACTCGCTGACCCTGAAGAGCCTGGAGGACGCCCTCGAGATCCACGACGCGATAGACGCCGCGAGCCGGGAGGCGACTCGGGGCGAGCCCGCACAGGTCGTCGTCGGCGGCGCCGGGCTCTCGGGGATCCAGTCGGCCGGCGAGATCGCCGAGTTCCGCGACGCCAACCGCGCGCCGATCGACGTCCACCTCGTCGAGGCCCTAGAGGAGATCTTCCCGGGCAACGACCCCGAAATCCAGCGCGAACTCCGCTCGCTGCTGGAGGAGGCGGGCGTCCGCATCCACACCGACGACCCGATCACGGAGGCCGAGGACGGCACGATCCACTTCGACGAGGGCGAGCCCCTCGACTACGACGTCTTCGTCTGGACAGGCGGGATCACCGGCCAGGACGCCATGGAGAGCGCCGACCTCGAGAACGAACACAACCGGGTCACCACCGAGGCGAACTTCCGGACGAGCGACGACCGGGTGTTCGCGATCGGCGACTCGGCGATCGTAGACCAGGGCGACGTGCCCGCGCCGCCGACGGCCCAGGCCGCCTGGCAGGCCGCCGAGGTCGCCGGCGAGAACATCGCCCGCGCGATCGAGAACCGCCCGCTTTTGACCTGGGAGTACGACGACAAGGGGACGGTCGTCTCCGTCGGCGAGAAGGCCGTCGCCCACGAGGTCTCGATGTACCCCTTCGGTGACACCTTCGGGGGCTTCCCCGCGAAGAACCTGAAGAAGCTGATCGCGGCCCGCTGGATCGCGGACCTCACCTCCTGGAACCGTGCGCGAACCGCCTGGTCGTCACTGTAGCTCGATCGACACGGTCTTTCTCCCGCCGGGCCGACGTCCGTCGATGGACGCCTCGACTCTCGTCTATTCACTGCTCCCGGTCGCCAACACGCTCGCCGGAGACGCTCTCCTCCAGGGCGGGCAGGTCCGGGAGTGGATCGCCGGGGCGAGCGGCCCCTGGCGATACCTGCTCGTCTTCGTCCTCGCGGCGATCCCGTGGCTCGAGATCCTGCTCGTGATCCCCGCGGGGATCGCGATCGGACTTGACCCCCTCCTCGTGGCCGGGGTCGCGTTCGCGGGCAACGCCCTCCCGATCTACGGGATCGTCCTCGCCTACGAGCGCCTCGCCGCACGCTTTGGCTGGGGAGAGGGCGAGGGATCGAAACGCCGCGAGCGCGCCCGGCGGGTCTGGAACAGCTATGGCCTCCCCGGCCTCGCGTTCGCCGCCCCGGTCCTTACCGGGGTCCACCTCGCGGCGGTCATCGCCCTCGGACTCGGCGCCCGCGGTCGCTCCACGCTCGGCTGGATGACCGCGAGTATCGCCGTCTGGACGGTCGCGATCACTGCGGCGACGGTCGCTGGGGTCGCCATCCTCGGACTTTAGACTACTCCCGGAGGAGATCGCGCTCGCGACCTCCCTCGTTGGGATCGGTCTCGAGTAAGCGCTCGACGGTCCGCTCGAACGTCTCCTCGTCGATCTCGCCGGTCGCGTACCGCTCCCGGAGCCGGTCGATCGGACGCTCGCGGGTCCGTGGCTCCTCGGCCGCCGTGGCCGTCGGCGCGTCCCGTCCGACCGCTCCGCGGAGCCACCGGTAGAGGGCGAACGTCGCGTAGGTTCCGAGGAGGACGGTCGGGGTCACGGTCACGAGCCAGAAGGCGCCAACCCACACCGGGATCCCCGGGACGAGGAAGATCGGGGCGACGAGCACGGCCGTGATCGACAGGCCGAGCCACAGCGGCGAGGTGAGCAGCCGGCGTCCCCCCGCCTCGATGCGCGACTCGAGGGTCATACCGGGTGGTCGGCGAGATCCACCATAGTCGTTTCGTCGTCACTCTCCGCCCGAGCCCATCGCCTCGGCGGGCACCCCCGCAACGGTCGTGTCCGCGGGGACGTCCCGGGTAACCAGGGAATTCGCCGCGACCGTCGCGCCCGCGCCGACCTCCACCCCCGGGAGGACGATCGCGCCCGCGCCGACGGTCGCGCGCTCGCCGACGACGACCTCCCCCGTTCGGTACTCCTCCTGGAGAAACTCGTGACAGAGCAGGGTCGCGTCGTAGCCCACCAGGGCGTCCTCCCGGAGGGTGATCAGTTCGGGCCAGAAGACGTCCGGCGTCGCTTCCAGTCCCCAGGAGACCCCCGGCGCGACCGTGGCCCCGAGCGCCCGTAACAGGAGTCGTTTGAGGCGGAGCGACGGCGAGAGCCGGATCAGCCAGACGACGACGTAGTTGGCGGCGACCCGCACGGGGTGTTTCGCCTCCGGCCAGCCCGAAAGCGAGTTCCCCCGACCGGGCGTGGGATGGGTCGAGATGCGGTCGTGGCGGGCGTCGGCCGGCTCGCGGTCGTCGGTCACTGCGGCGTCGTAGGGCGGGGGTCTACAAGAAACCAGGTGCCCCGGCTCGCCCGGGTAACTCCGTCATTTCTCGAACGTCCAGCGGGTCGCGTCCGTCGGAAACTCGCTCCAGGCGAGCACCCGCTCGGGACGGACCCGGAAAAAGGGGGTTCCGTGTCCCACGTCGTACTTCCCCCGGTAGGCCGCTTCGAGGCGGTCGATCAACTCCTCGCCGACGCGTTTGCGGTCGATCCGTTCGGCTTCGCCCTCGAGGATCACGACCTCTTCGGAGTCCCCGCGGTGGACGACGATCGAGGGGTCGGCGGCGAGGTTCCGGACCCACCGCGTCCGCTCGCCGCCGCCACAGTGGAAGGCGCCGTCGATCCAGACGCCCCACGTCGGGCGGGCGTGGGGCCTGCCGTCGGGCCGGATCGTCGTCACCCAGTAGGAGCGATCGCCCCGCAGCCGTTCGGCGACGAACTCCCAGTCGAGCATTCCCGTCTCCTCCGCGGGGATTCCGTAGCTCGCCTCCGTCGAGGGGCGGGTTCGCTCCGCGTCGGGGGTCGGATCGTTCGGGGTCATCCCGAAACGTTCGCTCCCGAAAGACAAGTAACCGAGACGCTCGCACCTGTCTATCCGAACCGATTTCGGCTTTCGCTCCCTCCCTCCGCCATGGTCGTCGCCCTCGAGATGGACTGGCGCCACCTCCTGTTCGAGAACTGGCCGGTCGATCCCGCCCTCCTCCGTCCCCACGTCCCCGACGTGCTCGATCTCGATACCCACGACGGGAAGGCCTGGCTCTCGGTCGTTCCCTTCGTAAACGGGGCGATCCGCCCGCGGGGCCTGCCGCGGTGGGTTGGGCTCTCGCTTCCCGAGATCAACGTGCGGACCTACGTCACGTACCAGGGAAAGCCGGCGGTCTACTTCTTCAGCCTCGACGCCCAGGGGGTCGCGGGCGTCCTCGGTGCCCGCCTCTTTCACCACCTCCCGTACTACTACGCCCGGATCTCGTTGTCGGTCGAGGATGGGGGAGTCCGGTTTCGAAGCCACCGTCGCCACCCCGGCGCCCGTCCGGCGACCTACGAGGCGACGTACCGCCCGACGGGGGAGCCGTTTTCGGCACCCGAGAAACCGCTTGCGGCGTTTCTCGTCGAACGCTACGGCTTCTACGCCGAGGATCTCGACGGCAATCTTCGATTCACCGCGGTCGAACACGACCCCTGGACGCTGTACTCCGCCGAGCCGCGTATCACGGAAAACACTCTGTTGGGGGCCGAGCGCTTCGACCGGCCCGACGCCGATCCCGTCTCCTACTACAGCCCCGGACTCGAGGTGACCGCCTCCTCGAGCGAGCGGGCCGACGGACGGCAGTAGTCTCGGCCGCCGTCGCCGACGGTCGCCCGAGTGCGGTGGTCAGTTCCCGCGCAACTCCGCCATGTGGTCGATCCGGGACTGGACGAGATCTGCTTTCCCGATGTCGTGGCGCGAGCGCAGGCCCTCCTCGCCGGCGAGCGCGAGGGCCTCTTCGGCGATTTCCTCCGCATCGGCGATCGAATCGGCGATGCCGACGACCGCAAACGAGCGGGAGGTCGTCGTGAAGACGCCGTCGTCGCGGGCATCGACGCTGGCGTAGTAGAGCAGGGCCTCTCCGCTATCGTCCGCGAGTTCCGCGACGCTCTCCTCGTCTACCGTTACCTCGGCACCTGCTTCGGGATCGTCGGGGTAGCCCGCGGGAACGGCGTACTTACAGACGGTGGCTCGCTCTGCGAACTCGAGTTCGGGGACGGGCGCGCCCTCGCGGGCCGCGACGAGGACGTCGAGGAAGTCTGTTTCGAGGACGGGAAGGGTGTTCATCGCCTCGGGGTCGCCGAAGCGGGCGTTGAACTCCACGACCTTCGGGCCCTCCGTGGTGAGCATGAACTGGCCGTAGAGGATCCCCTTGTAGCCCTCGAGGGCGTCGACGGTCGACTCGACGATGCCGACGGCGTCGGCGTACTCCTCCTCGGTCATGAACGGGAGCTCATAGGTGGGGGCAGTGTAGCTGCCCATCCCGCCAGTGTTGGGCCCCTCGTCGCCCTCGTAGGCGCGTTTGTGGTCCTGGACCGCGGGCGCGGTCTCGACGCTGCCGGCGGCGACGACCGCCTGGACGGTGAACTCCTCGCCGATCAGGCGCTCTTCTAGGACGATTCGGTCGTAGCCCGATTCCCGGATGTACGTTTTCCCCTCTTCGGGAGTGACCTGATCGCCGATCACCTTCACGCCCTTCCCGCCGGTGAGCCCCGCGGGCTTGATGACGAGGTCCTCCTCGCTGTCGTCGATGTAGTCGCAGGCCGCCTCGGGGTCGACGAACGTCTCGAACTCCGGACACCCTGGAACGTCGTTTTCTGCCATGAACCGCCGCTGGAAGGCCTTGTCCGTCTCGATGCGGGCTTCCGCCTGTCGGGGTCCGAACGCGTAGATCCCCGCGTCGTCCAGGGCATCGACGACCCCTGCCGCCAGCGGCGCCTCGGGACCGACGACCGCCAGCGTCGCACCCACTGCTTTGGCGTAGGAAACGACCGCCTCGGGATCGGTCGTCTCCACGCTTCGAAACCCCTCGACGAGCGCGTCGATCCCCGGATTCCGGTTTTCGCTACAGGCGTAGAGTTCGGCGTCCGACGAGGCGAGCGCGCGGGCGATGGCGTGTTCGCGCCCGCCGCCGCCGACCACCAGTACGGTCTCGTCCATGATCGATGGCGGTACGCACGGTAGTGTAAGCGTTGCCCTTCTTTTCTTCGAGCTTGTGCACGATCGTGGTTCTCCGACCAGCACCGTAATGGGCGTCGGTCGTGTGGCCCACTCCAACGAGTCATGACGACACACGACATCACGCTGACTATCAACGGCGAGCGGGAGACGGCGACCGTCGAGTCCCGAACGCTACTGGTCCACGCCCTCCGGGACCTGGGCTATACGGGCCCGAAGGTCGGCTGTGAAACGGGGTCCTGTGGGGCCTGTACCGTCCACGTCGAGGGCGAGGCCGTCAAGGCCTGTACCCGCCTCGCGGTCCAGGAGGAGGGACGAGAGATTCGAACGGTCGAGGGGCTCGCCGGCGAGGGCGACGGCGGTGGGGACGTCCTCCACCCGATCCAGGAGACGTTCCACGAGGCTCACGCCCTCCAGTGTGGCTACTGTACCCCCGGGATGGTGATGGCGACCGCCGACCTCCTCGAAAACGATCCCGACCCCTCCAGGGAGTCGATCCGGGAGTCGCTGAAGGGCAACCGGTGTCGGTGTACCGGCTACCACAACATCGTGGATGCCGTCGAGTCGCTCGCCATGGATTCGAGCGCTGGCGAGGGGGCCGACTGATGTATCCCCCCGAGTTCGACTATTATCGGCCGGGCGACGTCAGCGAGGCGATCGACCTGCTCTCGGGAGGTGGCCGCGTCCTCTCGGGCGGCCAGAGCCTGCTCACCGAGTTGAAGGCCCGCCAAACCGATCCGGGACGGCTGATCGACGTCGGCCGGCTCGAGTCGCTCTCGGGGATCGACGCGGGGAGTGAAGGGGTTCGGATCGGCGCGACGACGACCTACGCCGAGTGCGTGGATTCGGCGGGGGTCCGCGAGGCGATCCCCGTGTTCGCGGCGGCCGCCGAGCACGTCGGCGATCCGCAGGTCCGAAATCGGGGCACTGTCGGGGGAAACCTCGCACAGGCCGACCCGGAAGGCGACCTCCCGCCCGCCGCACTCGCGGCCGACGCGACGGTCCACGTGGCGGGACCCGACGGCGAGCGGACGATTCCCGCCGACGATCTCTTCGAGGGAGAAAACCGGACCGCCCTCGAGAGCGAGGAACTCGTCACCGAACTCGTCCTCCCGGCCCACGACGCGGGGGGTTACGCCCGGCGGATCCACCCAGCCTCGGGGTACGCGATGGTCTCGGCGGCGGTCGTTTTCGACGTCGAGTCGGAAGCGGTGGCGGGCGCGCGGGTGGCGGCCGGCGGCGCCGTCGAGCGCCCGATCCGGCTCGCGGGCGTCGAGAAAACGATAGAGGGAACTCCGGTGGCGGACCTCGCCGGGAACGGGTTCCCGACCGAAATCGGTAACGCTCTCGATCGAGCGGGCGACGAAGTGGACGACGAACTCCCGTACGGCGACCGCCACGCCTCAGCCTCTCACAGACGGGAGTTGCTCCCGGCGTACGTCGAGCGAGCCATCGAGAACGCGATCGACGGCACCGGCAGCGCCGAGGGGGGTGAGTCCCGATGAGCGAGGAGAGCGATGACCTGACCGGGAGTCCGGTCCCCCGCCGGGAGGACGAGGCACTTCTGACGGGGCGCGCGACGTACACCGACGACCTCGTTCCTCCCGATGCAGCCCACCTCACCTTCGTCCGGAGCGAGCGGGCCCACGCTGACATCGAGTCGATCGATACCCGGGCGGCGGAGAAACTTGAGGGCGTCGAGGCCGTCTACACCTGGCCGGATCTCGCCGACTCCTCCTCGCCCTGCGTCCTCCCGATCTCGACCGGATCGCTCGACTGCGAGCCGCCGGGCCACCCGGTGCTCGCTCGCGACCGGGTGCGCTACCACGGCCAGCCGGTCGCCGCCGTCGTCGCCGAGGACGGCTACCGCGCTCGGGACGGCGTCGAAGCCGTCTCCGTGAACTACGACTCCCGCGAGGTCGTCACCGACCCGGAGGCCGCACGCGAGGAGGGGGCGCCGACGCTGTTCGAGAGCGCTCCCGATAACGTCGCCGCGACGACCGAGCAGGGCGATCTCTCGAAGGCGGAGGCCGCGATCGAGGACGCAGATCGAGTCGTCTCCATCGATCTCGAGAACAACCGGCTGATCTCCTCGGCGATCGAGCCCCGGGCGGCCGTCGCGGAGTACGACGCCGCCGCCGACCGGCTGACGGTGACGATGACGAGTCAGTCCCCCCACGGCCACCGCGGAAAGCTCGCTTCGACCCTGGGGCTTCCCGAGAGCGCGATCCGGGTGATCGCCCCCCGCGTCGGCGGCGGCTTCGGCCACAAGGGCCACCACCATCCCGGCGAGGCGATGGCCGCCTGGGCGGCCCGCGACATAGAGCGGTCGGTCCGGTGGACGGCGACCCGGTCGGCGAACTACCTCGAGGGCGCCCACGCCCGCGACCACCGGACGACGGCGCACCTGGGAGTAGACGCCGACGGCACCTTTCGAGGACTCGCCGTCGAGACGACCGCCAACGTCGGCGGCTACGGCCTCGGCGGCGGCGCCTCGATGCCCGGCTGGTACGGGGGCTTGCTCTCGAGCCAGTACGCGATCCCCGCGATCGGCTGTCGGACCCGCGCGGTCTTTACGAACACCGCGCCGCTTCACTCCTATCGGGGCGCCGGGCGGCCGGAGGCCATCTACGTGACCGAGCGGATCGTCGACGTCGCCGCCCGCGAACTCGGGATCGACCGTGCTGAACTCCGCCGGAGAAACCAGATTTCACCCGACGAGTTCCCCTACGAGACGGCGGTCGGCGCGAGCTACGACAGCGGCGACTACGAGCCCGCACTCGAGAAGGTCCTCGAGGCGATCGGGTACGACGAGCGGACGGAAGACGGAACGGTGGAGTCCGTCGAGAGCGACGACCCCGACGACGGCCGGCTCCGTGGGGTCGGGATCGCCTGCTTCACCGAATCGACCGGCGGCGGCTTCGAGAGCGGCGTCGTCCGGGTCCACCCCGACGGCGGGGTGACGGTCGCGGCGGGCACCCACTCCCACGGCCAGGGCCACGAGACGACGTACGCCCAACTGGTCGCCGACGAACTCGGCGTTCCCATGGAGGCGATCGACGTCCGGGAGGGCGACAGCGACGCGATCCCGAAGGGCACCGGCACCTTCGGCTCCCGAAGCACGATCACTGGCGGGAGCGCGGTCGTCGAGAGCGCCCGCGAGGTCCGCGAGAAGGCCCGCGAGATCGCGGCCCATCGGTTGGAGGCCGCCGTCGAGGACGTCGCTCTCGAGGAGGGGGAGTTCCGGGTCGCGGGCGCACCCGATCGTGCGATCTCCTTCGAGGAGGTCGCCGGCGCCGCCTACGGCCGCGGGCTGTCTGAGGACTTGGAGCCGGGACTCGAGGCGACCACCTTCTACGAGCCCGACGGGACGGCCTACGCCTTCGGCACCCACGCGGCGCTCGTCGCGGTCGATCCCGCCACGGGCGACATCGAGATCGAGCGCTACGTCGCGGTGGACGACTGCGGCGAGCAAGTGAATCCCACGATCGTCGAGGGGCAGGTTCACGGCGGGGTTGCCCAGGGGATCGGCCAGGCGATGTACGAGGAGGCCGTCTACGACGACGAGGGACGGCTCCTCTCGGACTCGATGGCGGAGTACCCGGTTCCCCGAGCGGAACAGCTCCCCGACATCGAGACCGAGACGACGGTGACGCCCAGCCCGCGCAACCCCCTCGGCGTGAAGGGGATCGGCGAGGCGGGAACGATCGCCGCGCCGCCGACGATCGTGGGTGCGGTCGCCGACGCCCTCGACGTGGCACACGTTGATATGCCCCTTACAGCAGAGCGGGTTCGGGAGGTACTCGAGGAGTAGCGAAGACGAAGAAGTCGGGATATATGTGACCCCGCGAGGAACGGGAGAACAATGCGTCAGTACCTGGATCTCGTCGAGACGGTGCTCTCGGAGGGTGTCCACAAGCCCAATCGAACGGGGGTCGATACGGTCTCGGCGTTCAGCACCCACTACGAGGTGGATCTCGCCGAGGGGTATCCGTTGCTTACGACCAAGCGGATGGACGACTACCGCTGGAACTCGATGCTCCACGAACTCTGCTGGTATCTCTCCGGCGAGGAACACATCCGGGAGCTCCGCGAGGAGACGGGCATCTGGGACGCCTGGGCCGACGACGAGGGGCGAGTAGACACCGCCTACGGCCGCTTCTGGCGGCGGTTTCCCGTGCCCGAAGCGGAGGGGCAGCTCCCGGGGGAGGCCTGGGCCGAGGCCGACCACCGGTGGGTAACCGAGGAGGCGGACGGACGGAAGACGTTCGACCAGCTCCAGTACGTGATCGACACGATCGAGGAGTCTCCCAACTCCCGCCGGCTCGTCGTCAACGCCTGGCATCCCGCGAACGCGGCGGTCTCGACGCTGCCGCCCTGTCACTACACCTTCGTCTTCAACGTCGCCGGCGGCCGGCTCAACTGCCAGCTCACCCAGCGATCGGGCGACGTTGCACTGGGAATCCCCTTCAACGTCGCCGCCTACGCCCTCCTAGCTCGGCTGATCGCCGAACGGACCGGCTACGAGCCCGGCACCTTCGCGCACACCGTCGTCGACGCCCACGCCTACTGTGGCCGCGGCGACCGGGGCGAGTGGTACGCCGAACACCTCCCGGAGCTTCGCGCCCGCGTCGGGGACGTCACGGAGCCGGCGGACTACCTCGCGATCCGCGAGTGGCTCGAGTCCGAAGCCCCCGTGGAACCTCCCGAGGACGAGGGGTCAGACCACGTCCCCAATCTCCTCACCCAGCTCTCCCGGGAGCCGAAGGAACGCCCGACCCTGGAGCTCGCGACGACCTCGCTCGAGGAGCTCTCTCCCGAGGACGTCACCCTCTCGGGGTACGAGTCCCACGGCCCGCTCTCGTTTTCGGTGGCGGAGTGATGGGCAGCGAGACCGACCTCGAGCTGGTCGCGATCGCGGCGGTCGCGGACAACGGCGTCATCGGCCGCGAGGGAGCGATTCCCTGGGATCTCCCCGAGGACATGGCCCATTTCGAACGCGAGACGACGGGCCATCCGGTCATCATGGGCCGGCGGACCTACGAGGGGATCCTCGAAGGGCTCGGCGAGCCCCTGCCCGATCGCACCTCGATCGTGCTCACGACGGGCGCCCTCGAGACCCTCGAGGGCGTCGAGCGGGCGCGGGATGTAGCGGAGGCACTCTCCATCGCCGAACGGGACGCTCGCGAGCGCGGGGTCGAGCGGGCGTACGTCGCCGGCGGCGCGTCGGTCTACGGGGCCCTCCTTCCGGCGACGGACCGGCTGGTCCTGACGGAGGTCGACGGCGAGGTCGAAGGCGATACCTACTTCCCCGAGATCGACCCCGACGCCTGGCGGGAGATAGCCCGCGAGGAGCACGACGGGTTCGCGTTCGTCGAGTCGGTGCGCCGCGAGGGCGGGTAGTCCCGGTCGTTCTCGGGCCGGCCGACGAAAGGGCGGGACTACCCCAGGAAACCCGACCGGACGGGCGAAAACGGAACGGTTTACAATGGGGGTTTCCGTCGTCGGGCGGGGTATGTCGCTTTTCACCCTCACGGGGTTCCAGCGCGACCTGCTCGTCGTCATCTCGGGACTCGATCAGCCCTCGGGCCAGACGATCAAAGAACACATCGAGGCCGACGCTGACCTCGAGGTGAATCACGGCCGGCTCTACCCGAACCTCGACACGCTGGTCGATCGGGGGCTCGTCGAGAAAGGGACCCTCGACCGCCGGACGAACTACTACGCGATCAGCGAGGAGGGCGAGGCGGCCCTGGAAGAGCGCCTGGCCTGGGAACGCGAGTACGTCGGCGAGCGGATCCTGCCCGACCAGTGACCGGTTGCGAGGGGCCGGCCGGTAGTTCCCGAAGCGGGCGGAAACCCCAAACCCCATAGCGATCCCGCCCCTCTCCTCCGACAATGGCCACGTGCGACGTGTGCGGGACGGAGATCAACATGCCGTACAACTGCCGGCACTGTGGCGGGACCTACTGTGGGGACCACCGGCTCCCCGAGAACCACGACTGCTCGGGCCTGGAGAACTGGAACGACCCGGGCGGCGTCTTCGATAGCGGCTTCGACGACGGCGTCGCCGGCGGCGAAAGCGGTTCCGACGGCTCGCTGGCCGCGAAGCTCCCCTTCGATACGGGTCCCGGCGGACCCCTGGGGTACTTCCGGGGGAACGCGACCTACACCTTCCTCGCGCTGATGTGGATCACGTTTGGGCTCCAGTTGGTCGTCCTCTTCGCTGCCGGCTCGGGGACACATCAGGCGATTTTTGCTCTCTCTACGGACAACGTTGGCTACGTCTGGACCTGGGTGACAAGCGTCTTCGCCCATAGCCCGATCAACTTCTTTCACATCGTCTTCAACAGCATCGTGATCTTCTTCTTTGGACCCCTCGTCGAGCGCTACGTCGGGTCGCGGAACTTCGCGATCCTGTTCGTCGTCAGCGGCGTCCTCGCCGGCCTCGGGCAGGTCGGCATCTCGCTCGCCCAGGGCGAGCCCGCGAGCGTCCTGGGTGCAAGCGGCGCCGCGCTCGCGATCATGGGCGTGCTCACGGTCCTGAACCCCAATCTCAAGGTCTACCTCTACTTCATCCTCCCCGTCCCCCTCTGGTTGCTCACCATCGGGACCGCGGTGCTCTCGGTCTTCTTCATCGGAACCGACGGGGGCGGCAACATCGCCCACGCCGCCCACCTCGTCGGCCTGCTGGTGGGGCTGGCCTACGGCGAGTACGTCAAGCGCACGCGGACGATCCGGACGCCCGACCAGTTCCAGCTCGGCGGCGGTGGACCAGGAGGTCCCGGTGGCCCTGGAGGGCCGGGCGGCCCTGGCGGTCCCGGCCGCGGACGGTTCTGATGGCGCCCCGTCCCGACCTCGCGCCCGACCCCTCG
This sequence comes from Saliphagus infecundisoli, assembly GCF_020177375.1. GTDB lineage: Archaea > Halobacteriota > Halobacteria > Halobacteriales > Natrialbaceae > Saliphagus > Saliphagus infecundisoli. The sequence goes on from NZ_JAIWHV010000001.1 coordinate 828,595, forward strand.
CTCTCGCGGGCCGAGATGGAGGCCCTCCAGGAGGAGATCGCCGACGTCGCCGTCTTCGCCGATCGCGACCTCGGCTTTGACCCCGCCGAGCCGGCGGCGCTCTCGAACCCGCTCGCCGCGACCGCGGGCGGCGGGGACCCCCCGACGGTCGTCGGCGTCGATCAGTCCTTTCTGCTCACCGACGACGACCGCGAGGACCGCGCGATAAGCGCCGTCGTCGCCACCCGCGCGGGCGAGGTCGTCGAGCGAGTGTCGGAGGTGACGCCCCTCGAGATCCCCTACATCCCCGGACTCCTCTCCTTTCGAGAAGGTGGGCCGATCCTCGCGGCGCTCTCGGAACTCTCGGTCGAACCGGACCTCGCGCTGTTCGACGGCAGCGGCCGGATCCACTTCCGGCAGGCCGGGATCGCGACCCACATGGGCGTCGTCGCCGACTTCCCGAGCGTCGGGGTTGCCAAGAGCCTCCTCTGTGGCACCCCCCGCGGGGAAACCGAGGGATTGGCGGAGGGCGACCGGGTCGCCATCGAGGCCGACGGCGACGTCGACGCGCCCAAGGGAACCCTCCTGGGCTACGCCGTCCAGAGCCGCCAGTACGACTCGCCCGGCCGCCACATCAACCCGCTGTACGTGAGTTCCGGTCACCGGGTCGGCCCGGAGACGGCCGCTGGGGCGGTCCTCGAACTCTGTTCGGACTACAAGCTCCCCGAACCCGTCCGGCTGGCCGACGCCTACGCCGAGGACGTCAAAGGGGAGTACGTGGAATAGCCGCCGGCCCTCACTGGTCGGCAGCCAAACCGTCGGTACTTTAGGTCCCCTCGCCCGAACGACTCGCCCATGGCCATCGCCGAGGACACCGAGGAGACCGGCGCCGACGGGGCCGGGGCCGAGAGTACGGACGGCGAGCGGACCGGGGAGGGGTACACCCGCAAGGACTGCGTCCTCATCACCGGCTGCTCGTCGGGGATCGGCCGGGCGACCGCGCTGGCCTTCCTCCAGGCCGACTGGCAGGTCGTCGCGACCGCCCGCGAGGAGGCCGACGTCGCCGACCTCGCGGAGGCCGGCTGTCACGTCCACGAACTCGACGTCACCGACCCCGACCAGGTGGCCCGCGCGGTCGAGTACACGGTCGAGGTCGGCGGCGCCATCGACTGTCTGGTCAACAACGCCGGCTACGCGCAGATGGGGCCGATCGAGGACGTCTCGATGGGCGACCTCCACCGCCAGTTCGACGTCAACGTCTACGGCCCCCACCGCCTGACCCGCGCCGCCCTCCCTCACATGCGCGCCCAGGGCTCGGGCCGGATCATCACCCTCTCGAGCGTGCTCGGCCGGATCGCGCTCCCGGGAACCGGCGCCTACTCGGGGACGAAGTTCGCCGTCGAGGCGATGAGCGACTCCCTGCGCGCGGAAGTCGGGGAGTTCGGGATCGACGTCGTCGTCGTCCAGCCGGGCCCCGTCCAGACGAGCTTCACCGATCGGGCTCGCGAGGAGTTGCCCGGCGCCGACGGAACGCCGGCGTACGAAGACCTCTACGGGGCGATCCGGGAGCTCTACCAGGACGCGACGCTGGTCGGCGGCGACGGTCCCCTCGCGGTCGATCCCGGCGAGGTCGCCCGCGCGGTCGTCACCGCGGCGACGGTCCCCGAGCCGCCCGCTCGCTATCCGGTGGGCCCGGTCGCCCAGTACGGCATCTATGCCCGATACCTCCCCGACCGCCTCCGGGACGCCGCCTACGGCTTCATCCAGCGGCTCGTCTGACCGTCGGTCCCGACCGCCGATCCTGACAACCGACCGATTTATTTTTCCGGGTCGAGGAGTTCCGGAGGATGAGCGGAGAGCGAAGCGACGCCGTCGGGGTCGCCGACACCGTCTCGGAGGTCCTCTATTCGATCGCCGGCGTACTGCTGATCGGCTCCGGGCTGGTGTGTCTGGGCGCCGCCGTCGCCCAGCTCGTCACCGCTGGTTCGGTCGGATTCTCGGCGTTCGTCCTCATGCTCGGCGCGTTCTTCCTCTCGTTCGGGGCCGCCGTCACGCCGGCCATCCGCCGCCGGCTCGGTCGGCGCCACTCGGTGACCGAATTCGGCCACGTCCGGACGGTCGATCGCCGGGTCGTCCGCGAGGAGGAAGACGAGGTATTCCGGTGTACGGCCTGTGACTCGCCGGCCAGGGAGGGCCTGGTCCGGCGCTACCGCGAGGAGTACGCCATCGCGGGAATCCCGCTCTACACCGAATCGGAGGGACACAACCACTACTGTCTGGAGTGTGCCAGCGAGGAACTGCTCGGCCCTCGAGAACCGACCGAGCAGCCGGATCCGGAGGTCGAGCGCGAGACCGATCTCCACTAGACGCGGTCGCTACCAGGCGACGTGGTCGACGTCCTCTCCGTCGCCCGAACCGGGTCGGTTCTCGAGGTAGATGCGGGCGTAGGCGAACTGCACGATCGGGGTGACGACCGCGGTCAGGACCGCCGAGACGACGAGGAACGCTAGGTAGAACCCCTCGCCGAATCCGGTAACCAATAGCGTGGCGATCGCCGTCCCGACGACGATGAGAAACGAGATGAGGAAAATGCCGAACAGCTTGAGGAGGTTCCCCTTGGCGACCGACCAGCTCGTCTCGAGGCTCTCGGTGACGCCCTTCTCGTCGATGACGCACGCCGGGAGGGCAAGCGAGAGCCGGACGCCGAGGTAGAGTCCCGGGATGATCAGGAGGACGAATCCGATGCCGACCGCCAGTACGTACACGATGAAGATCCCGATCAGCGAGACGAACTGTCCGAGGACGGCGCTCGAGGCACGCCCGAGATCGACGGGATCGCCCATCGCTTCGTCGCGTCCGACCACGTGGACGAGCCCGTTGATGTAGAGGTACACGAGATAGCCGAGCAGGGTGACAAGGCCACCGAGAAAACCCAGAAACTCCCCGACGAGCTCGAGGAGCCCGTAGCCGAAAAAGAGGACGATCAACACCGGGTTCCGTCGGAGCCACTCGATCCCGTCACCGATCGTGCCGGCCACACCCTTTCGCCGGAGGGTTCCGTCCATACATCAATCCGTCAGACCATATGTATAAAAATGTACCCCACGCTACAGTAGCGGTCCGGACGAACGGCTATCGGAGACAGGCCGCGACGACCGAAAGCATCGTCTCGCCCCGGACGTCCTCCGCAAAGAGGGGTACCCGACGAACGTCGGTGCCGTAGAACAGTTCCTGGGCGTCCTCCAGGGCACCCTGCTGGACCTCCCACCGGCGCTTGCAGAACTCGCAGTCCTCCAGGTCGGGGCTCAGGAACTCCCCCGAGACGTCGTCGGTGACCTCCGCCAAGGGCTCCATCACCCGGTTGACGACGACGGTGCCGACGGCGATCTCGAAGCGGTCGAGCTGTTCGCGCAGCCGTTTGGACTCCACGACGCTCATCTCCTCGGGGATCATCACGATCCGGAAGTCGGTCAGCTCGGGGTCCTGGAGCACCGCCCGCAGGCGTTCGATGCGCTCGCGGACCTCGCGCATCTCGGCCATGTCGGCGCCCTCGCCCTCGGCGGCCTCCCCGCCGAACATCCCCTTGACGCCGTCGATCATCCCCCCGAGACGCTCCCGGAACGTGATCATCCGGCCCATCATCGTGTCCATGATCTCGGGGAGCTCGAGCAGGCGGAGGGTGTGGCCCGTCGGCGCCGTATCGACGACGACGCGATCGAACCGAGGGTCGTCCATGTACTCGAGCAGGAGCTGCATCGCGGCGGCCTCGTCGGCGCCGGGCATCGCCCCCCCGAAGAGAGCGTCCATCGGCCCCTCCTCGCCCAGCAGGTCGCCCAATCCGCCCAGGCCGCCCTCCGCGGCGAAGGCCGCCTGGCTCTCCTCCAAGGCGGCGTCGGGGTCGATCTCGGCGGCCCACAGCGGGATCTCCTCGCGAATCCGCTCAGGGCTCGAGGGAACCTCCGTCTCGAACGTGTCCGAAAGCGAGTGGGCGGGGTCGGTCGAGACGACGAGCGTCGCGGTTCCCTCGCGGGCGCTGTCCAGAGCCGTCGCGGCCGCCATCGTCGTCTTCCCGACGCCGCCTTTTCCGCCGTAGAGGACGTAGCTCGGACCCTCGACGGGCTCTCCCGCGGGCTCGACGTCGATCGTCTCCCGGTCGATCGAGTCCGTCGGCGTCACCTCGATCGTGTTGTCTCCGTCCTCCGACTCCGCCGACTCCCGCTCGTCGGTCGGCTCGACGTCGAGTCCACTCATGGGGAGTGGTTCCCGGTCGGGACACGAGTATTCGTCGGTCCCGCTCTGAGGGACTACTCCCGGGCGGCGGCCGCAAAGACGAACTCCCGCAGCAGCTTCCCGGCGAGGGCGCCGGCTTGCCCGTCGTCGCGGTCGTTTACCTCGACGACGTCGAAGCCCACCGCCCGTGGAGCGACCGCCCGAACGGCGTCCCGCATCGCCGTCGGCTCGAGGCCGAACGGCTCCATCGTCCCCGTTCCGGGGGCGAAAGCGGGGTCGGCCGCGTCGATATCGACGCTCAGGTAGACTCTCCCCTCGACGTCGGGCTCCCAGTCGGCCACCTCGCCGGGGGTGACGACGGTCACGTCTCCCTCCTCGGCGCGTTCCCACTCGGCCTCGCTCCCCGTCCGGGCGCCCACGATGACCGCTTCGTCGGCGACCTCCTCTATCACCCGCCGGGTGACACAGGCGTGCGAGAGGGGGTTGCCGTCGTACGCCTCGCGGAGGTCGAGATGGGCATCGAGGGCGACGAAGACGTCGGGGTCGGTCGCACGGGCGCCGGCGAGCGAGACGGTGTGTTCGCCGCCGATCAGAAGCGGGAGTCCGCCACTCCGGACGACGTCTGTGAGTTCGCCCTCGAGCCACTCGAGGGATTCCGCGGCGTCGTCCCACGCGCGGACGTCGCCCCGGTCGGTGACAGAGAGCTCGGAGAAGCGCCGGCCGGTCCGGCGGTCGTAGTCGTCGAACGTCTCGGAAAACTGCCGGACGCGGCGGGGGCCAAAGCGGGCCCCCGGCTGGAAGGTCGTCGACGTCTCCAGGGGCGCGCCGACGACCGAAAAGGCGGCGTCGGACTCGCCGGTGCGGTCGGGTCGGGCCCCCGGAAACGGGTTCATCGCCTCAGACGATCTTTCGCTGGTTGTCGAGCTCGAGGTACTCGATGTTCTCGTCGGGGGTCGGATCCTCGCCGTCGGGGATCCGCATCGTGATCGTCTCGTACGTTTCGAGGTCCATCAGCTGCATGTCACTTCCGTCGACGGAGACGACCTGGCCCTGTTTGCGCTCGATGATTGGGACCCAGATCTTCGCGTCGACGGGCTGGGAGAGCGACCGCTTCTTGCCGTCGAAGACGCCTTTGGCCTCGACTCGGGCCTTCGCGCTGCCGTGTTTGCCCGGTTTGGCGGTGGAGTAGGAGTTGATCACACAGGGCGTGTCGTCGATCATGACGTACGCGCCCTCCTGGAGATTGCGGACTTCCTTTTGCTGTCTGGCCATACCCGCGTTACTCAATCGAGCGGTATAAACGGTTTGGAACGGATCCCGGCTCTCCGGCCCCTCCCGCGGTTCTGCGGGGGGTTCCGGTTCAGGCCGTCGACGCCGCTCGATCGGAGAGGAACCGCTCGAGTCGCTCCAACCCTTCGGTCAGCGCGGCGGGCTCGAGCCCGAACCCGATCCGGAACCGGTCGGGATAGCCAAAGCAGTCGCCCGGCGCGAGCACGACGCTCTCCGATTCGACCACCTGCCGACAGAACTCCCGGGCGTCCGCGAACCCCTCCGGGACGCTGACGAAGCCGTTGACGCCGACGGGGTCGTACCACTCGAGACCGTGCTCGTCGAGGAACGCGCGGACCCGCTCGCGGTTCTCGCCCGCGAGCCGGCGGTTCTCGGCTATGATCTCGGCCTCGCGGTCGGGATCCGTCAGGACCTGCCGGGCGACGTACTGGCCGACCAGCGGCGGCGAGATGGTGGTGTAGTCCTTCCAGCGTCTGGCGAGGTCGATCAGCTCCCGGTCGCCGACCAGCCAGCCGAATCGGAGGCCGGCGAGCCCGTGGGCCTTGGTGAGACTCGCCGTCGAGAGCCCGTGGGGGCCGAGGCCGGCGACCGGGTCGAGCGGGTCCTCGGCGAGCAGCCGGTAGACCTCGTCACAGAACAGGTAGGCGTCGTTGTCGGCCGCGAGATCGTACAGTGCCCGCACCCGCTCCTCGGGGTGATATCTCCCGGTGGGGTTGTTCGGGTTCGCGAGCACGATGGCGCGGGTTTCGGGGCGAACGGCGTCGGCGACCGCCTCGACCGGGAGGCTCCAGTCGGGCTCCCCGAGTGGAACTTCAGTCACCGATCCGAAGGCGTCCGGAACCGCCGACAGCGCCTGGTAGGTCGGCACCACGACCACCGCGTGGGGCTCTCGCCCGTGTCGCCGGCCGGAAACCGTGTTTCCCCCGTTGGAATCGCCCGCCCGGAACGCCGAGGGATCCGCTTCGGCGTCGGGTTCCGAGCAGAGCGCGAGGAACGCGAGGAAGTTCGCCTCCTGGGTGCCACAGGTACAGAGCACCTCCTCCTCGCTCCGACCGTACCGTTCCCCGATCGCCGCCCGGAGTTCGGGGTCGCCGTCGGTCGGGATCACGTACCCCAGTTCTCCGGGGTCGGTGTCGAACCGGCTCGCTTCCAGGCTCCTGATCCCACTCTCGGCGAGCATGATCTCGGCGTCGTGTTCGTGCTCCCCGAACCACCGCTCCAGGGCGAAGGGTTCGATCCGCATACGTCCGCGAGGGCGGCCGGGGTCGAATACTCACCGGATCGGTGCGGGCCTTGAGACGCCGACCGTCGATGGGCGACCACGTCCGTCGGTCGCGTCCGCCGTCGACCGCGGCTCGGCCCTCGGTCACTCCGTCAGCGGGAGGAAGACCCCGAAGACGAACGGGGAGACAAAGCCGACGAGAAGGCCGATCACCGCAAGGAGGTACAATAGCGTCTCCTCCCACCCCGGGAGGCCACCGAAGTAGGCGTATCCGACGTACTCCCCGCCGACCCCGACGAGGAACATGGCGAGGCCGAGCAGGAAGCCGGCTTTCGTCAGGGAGGGATAATCGAGGTTTCCGTAGCGTCCGCGGGCTACCATGGCTGGGGGTTTCGCGTGCGCCGAAGTAACGATTGCGGTCGCCGTCACCTCTGGCGGCGCCGACACCTCCCCCCTCGTGATGGGCCGGCCCACACAAGCAGCGACCACCTCTGTATCTTCGATCTAAAAGGGGTGCGATGGCACGAGACTTCACGGACGACGATCGGAACAAGGACGTCGTCACCGCCGAGGGCGACCGCATCGGCACCGTCAGCGACGTAAACGACGGCCGCGCGACCGTCGATCGCGACCAGGACGCGGACCTCACGGACAAGATCAAGGACCTGGTCGGCTGGGGCGACGACGATGACTCGAACGAACTCCACGGCGATCACGTGGACTCCTACGAGGACGACCGCGTCCGGCTCCGACGATAAGCGGCCCTCGAATCCGACTTTTTCGCGTGCTCCTCCCCGGCGAGCGTCGCGACCGGCGCTCTCGGGGGGCTCAATCAGGGAGGTCGGCGGGCCGATCGACGTCCCGGATCACCCCGGGGTCGCCGGTCTCGACGAGAACGCCCTCCTCCCGGAGGACCCCGCGGCCGCCGACGTCGCCCTCGAGACCCACGAGCGCGTCGAAGTGTTGCCGGTCGAAGAGGACGGGGTTTCCCCGCCTCCCGTCGGCCGCGGCCGCAAGCGCCGTCCCGCGTCCGGCTCGATAGGCACGACGGAGAGCCGAAACGGTTCCCGGATCGACGAACGGCATGTCGCCGAGCGCGATCAGGACCCCCGGCGCGTCCTCGGGAAGGGCGCCGATCCCAACCTCGACGGAGGTCGCCTGCCCCTCCCGATAACGGGGGTTCTCGACCGTTCGAACCGGGAGGTCGGACAGCGCCTCTCGCACCCGGTCGGCCTCGTGGCCGACGACGACCGTGACGGGCCCGACCCGGGAGTCGAGCAGCGTCCGGACCGCACGGACGACGACCGGCTCACCTCCGACGGGGACGAGGAGCTTGTTTTCCTTCCCGAAGCGCGTCCCCTCGCCTGCGGCGAGTACGAGGCCGGCGACCGCCCCACCCTCGTCGTCTCCGCTTCCATCGACCGCCCCTCTTTCGGGTGGTTCGACGACCGGGAGGCTCATCGGTAGGGACGGACGGCGACGCGGTCGCCGGCCTCGGCATCATCCGTGAGCACCGCTGCGCCGTCGGCTCGCGCGGCGCGCGTGCTCGAGGCGACCCGTCCCGCCGGAAAGCGCTCGGAAGCGAGCGCGAGCGGGGAGTCGGCGTGGCCGTAGGGCATCGCCTCCGGGAGCCCGCCGTCGCGCTCGGCGCGCGAGAGTGAGACCGGAACCCAGTACTCGAGGTCGTCGCCGCCGAGCGCGAGGTCCCGCGTCAGGGTGGCTTCGAGGGTCGGCTCCCTGCGCTGACCCGTGAAGAACGGTTCCAGAACCGCCCGCGCGGCGGTGTGGGCCGCGATCGGCTTTCCCGGGACCGCGAAGGCGACGGCGCCGTCGAGGTCGGCGGCCGCGACCGGCTTGCCCGGTCTGATCCCGACACCGTGGAAGACGACCTCTCCCAACTCCCGGAGGGCGGCAACGGCGTGGTCCTTCCGACCGAGGCTCGTCCCGCCGGAGGTGAGCACGACGTCGTGGACTGCCGCGAGGTCGGCGATCCGCTCGCGGACGCGGCCGAGCTCGTCGGGGACGCTGCCCTTGAGGGTCGCCTCGTGGCTCCATTCACGGACGAGGGCCGCGAGGGTCGGCGAGTCGCGGTCGGGCGAGCGCCCCTCGTGGATCTCCGTGCCGGTCGCGAGCACGCCCACCGAGAGCGGCTCGTGGACGGGAACGGGTTCGATCCCGAGGTCCCGCAGGAGGATCGCGTCGGGGGCCGCGAGGCGTTCACCCTTCTCGAAAATCCGCTCGCCCCCGGCGACGTTCGAGCCGTGCTCGTAGACGTTCGTCCCCGGCTCTATGGAGGGACCGGTCAGCCGGCCGTCCTCGACGGCCGCCCGCTCCCGGTGCAGGACGGCGTCCGTTCCCTCGGGCAGGGGCGCGCCGGTCGCGATCCGGACGGCCTCGCCCTTCTCGACCCCTCCCGAATCGCTTTCGGGGAAGCGCTCGCCGACGACGGTAAGGGGGTAGTCGGCGGCCGCGTCGAGAGCGTAGCCGTCCATCGTTGCCTGCGAACGGGCGGGCAGGTCCCGGGACGCGTCGATCGACTCGGCGACCGTCCGGCCGGCGATCCGGTCTACGGGGGCCGTCGTCGCCGGCCGCTCGGTGAGGCACTCCGCGCGGAGGGCGAGGAGCCGATCGACCGCTTCCGTCCGCGAGAGGAGATCGAACCCGGAGGGATCCGTGCTATCGACCATGGCTCCGCTTGGCACGGGACGGTAATGGATTCGGGGGGTTCCGGAAGGAATGCGTTAATGTGGCTCCGTGTGAATTCCACACGAACGATGACACGGGTACTCACGACCCCGGGGAGGTGGCGATGCCGGTAGAGACCGTCGAGGCCGAGGACGTCCGCGCGGGCGAGTTCGCCGGCAGCGCCGTCAAGCGCCGCGAGGACCCCCACCTGCTGACGGGCGAGGCCCGCTACACCGACGACGTCCAGTACCCCCGGATGGCCCACCTGGCGCTTCTCGGCAGCCAGTACGGCCACGCCGAGATCGGCGCGATCGACACGAGCGCCGCCGAGGAGAGCGAGGGCGTCCTCGCGGTCTACACCCACGAGGACCTCACGGAGTCCGGAATCGACGGAACGATGCCCGCCGCCGATCCCGAAAACGGCGTCGCCGTCGAGCGCCCCCTGCTCGCCCGGGAACGGGTCCGCTACCAGGGCCAGCCGGTCGCCGCGGTCGTCGCCGAGGGCCGCTACGACGCCTTCCGGGCGCTGGACCTGATCGAGGTCGAGTACGACCGCCTTGAGGCGGCCCCCGAACTCGAGGACGCGCTCGCGGAGGGCGCCCCGAGGCTCCACGATGCCGCCGAGGGAAACGTCTGCTTCGAGTCCGAGACGGGCGACGAGGAGGCGACCGAGGAGGCCTTTTCGGACGCCGACCATACCGTGGCGCTCACCGTCGCGAACAACCGCGTGATCCCGACGGCGATGGAGCCGCGCGCGGCGGTCGCCCGGTACCGAAAGTCCGAGGACGCCCTGATCGTCGAGCTCTCGAGCCAGAATCCCCACTCGGTCCAGGACCGCTTATCGGACGTGCTCGACGTGCCCGAACACCGGGTGACGGTTCGGGTTCCGGACGTCGGCGGCGGCTTCGGCGCGAAGCTCCAGCCCTACTCCGGACACCTGCTCTCTGCGTGGTGTGCGATGGCCCTGGAGCGCCCGATAAAGTGGCAGGCCAGGCGGACCGACGACTTCCAGTCGATGGTCCACGCCCGCCACCAGGAGACCGAGATCGAGGCCGCGCTCTCGGCGGAGGGCGACCTGCTGGGACTCCGGGGCCACATCGACGCCGACCTCGGGGGGTACGCCACCGGCGGCGGCGTCGGCATCCCACAGGGCACGGCGGCGATGCTCTGTGGCCAGTACGACGTCCCCGCGGGCCACGTCTCGGTCCGGGGTGTGTTCACCAACACGGCACCGATCTCGGCCTACCGGGGCGCGGGCCGGCCGGAAGCGGCCTACGTCATCGAACGACTCGGGAGCGCCTGTGCGCGGGAGTTGGAGATCGACCCCGCCGAGTTCCGCCGACGGAACTTCATCCCCTCCAAGGAGTTCCCGGTCGAGACCGCCCTCGGCCGGAGCTACGACAGCGGCGACTACGAGAAGACGCTCGATCGAGCCCTCGAGATCGTGGGTTACGACGGGTTTCGGCAGCGCCAGGAGGCGGCCCGCGAGGAAGAGAAGTACCTCGGAATCGGCTTCTCGTCGTACGTCGAGGTCTGTGGCGGAAGCTCGGGCGACATGGAAGGCGGGCTCGTCCGGATGAACCCCGAAGGCGGGGTCGTCGTCGGGACTGGTACCCAGGACACGGGCCAGGGCCACGCGACCAGCTTCGCCCAGGTCGTCGCCGACGAACTCGGCGTGGACTACGACGCGGTCGAAGTGATCGAGGGCGACACCGACCGCGTCCCCGAAGGTGGCGGCACCGCCGGCAGCCGGAGCCTCCCGATGGGCGGAGGCGCCCTGCGCGAGGCCGCCGGACGGCTCGTCGAGAAGGGGCGGACGATCGCGGCCCACCAGTTGGAGGCCAGTGAAGCGGACATCGAGTTCGACGACGGCGAGTTCCGGGTTCGCGGAGTGCCCGACCGGACGGTGACGATCGAGGCGGTCGCCGAGGCCGCTTACAGCCCCGGCGACCTCCCCGAGGGCGTCGATGCGGGGATGGAGGAGACGGCCTTCTTCACGCCCGAGGGGTCGACGGCACCGTTCGGCACCCACGTCGCGATCGTCGAGGTCGATCCCGACACGGGCGAGCTCGGCTTCGAGCGCTACGTGGCGGTTGACGACGTCGGCACGCAGATCAACCCGAAGCTGGTCGAGGGCCAGATCAAGGGCGGCATCGCCCAGGGGATCGGCCAGGCCGTCTACGAGGAGGGCCGCTACGACGAGAACGCGAACCTCGCCACCGGCTCGCTCCAGGACTACGCGATGCCCAAATCCTGGCAGCTTCCCGAGGTCGACTGGGAGAGCACGGAGACGCCCTCGCCGAACAACCCGCTCGGCGCGAAAGGCGTCGGCGAGGCCGGAACGATCGCGGCGATGCCGGCCGTCGTCAACGCGGCGATCGACGCGCTCTCCCCGTTCGGGGTGGACGACCTCGATGCGCCGCTGTCCGAGGAGACCCTGTGGCGGGCAGCCCGGGGTGAGACGCGATGAAGGGTGCGGAATCGGGACGGAACGGACGGCAGACGACTGCGACCGACCGACGGAGGACTACCAATGGAATTCAGTGACACGTTCGAGATCGAGGGCGTAACGACCGAGGAGGCATGGCTCGCGCTGTCCGACCCCGTGTTGATCGAGGAGTGTCTGCCGGGCTGTCAGTTCCTCGTCAGAGTCGAGGACGTCGGGGAGGACCCCGACGAGGTCGACTTCGACGCGCTGGCCGAGGAGGCCGACGGCGAGGAAAAGCCCCCTACGCTTCCGGAGGCCGACCCCGACGACGTCGCGGCCCGGGCGTTCGAGGAGAGCGGGCGGTACGCGACCCTCGTCGGGATCCAGGTCGGCAGCGTCAATCCCAGTTTCGAGACCATCGTGACGATCACGAAACGGGAGTTCCCCGAGATGCACGCGAGCGCGGAGGGGGGCTCCTCGAGCAGTTCGTTCGAACTCGATTCGGGGATGATCCTGAGCGAGACCGACGACGGCGTCGAAGTCGACTGGTGGGCCGAAACCGACGTCTTCGGGAAGGTCGCCCGGATGGGCCAGCGGGTGATGAACCCGGTCGCGAACCAGGTCGTCAACCGCTTCTTCAGCGACGTCGAGGACCGGATCTCGGAGGTCGACGACGAGTCCTCGAGCTTCCGCGAGCGCGTGAGAGACGTCGTCTCGAGGGGCTGAGATGGCTACCCACGAGATCAGCCTGACGGTCAACGGCGAGGATCGGGGGCTCGAGGTCGAGTCGGGGACGCTGCTCGTCCACGCCCTGCGCGATCAGCTGGGGTATACGGGTCCGAACGTCGGCTGCGAGTCCACCGTCTGTGGGGCCTGCACCGTCCGGGTCGACGGCGACAGCGTCAAGTCCTGTACGGTGCTCGCGGTCCAGGCCGACGGCAGCGAGGTGACGACGGTGTCGGGACTCGCCGACGGCGACGACCTCCACCCCCTCCAGGAGAGCTTTCGGGACGAACACGCCCTCCAGTGTGGCTACTGCACGCCGGGAATGCTGATGAGTTCGCTCTCGCTGCTCGAACGGGAACCCGATCCCGACCGCGAGGAGATCAGGGAGGGAATCGAGGGCAACCTCTGTCGGTGTACGGGCTACGAGCCGATCGTCGACGCCGTCGAGGCGGCAGCGGGCGAGATGCGCGGCGGGACCGACGCCGCGAGCGAGGAGGGCGAGTAGATGTACCCGCCCGCATTCGATTACCTCCGCGCCGAAAGCGTCGAGGAGGCTCTCGACTTGCTTTCCGACACCGAGGACGCCGAACTCCTCGCGGGCGGCCACAGCCTGCTGCCGACGATCAAGTCCGGCCTCGCCGATCCCGGCACCCTGATCGACGTGGGCGGGATCGACGACCTTTCGGGCGTCGAGACCACCGAGGAGGGGGTGTGGATCGGCGCGACGACGACGTACGCCGACGCCTTGAAGAGTGAGACTCTCGCCGAGCGCGCGCCGGCGGTCGCCGACGCCATCGGCGAGATCGGCGACGTCCAGGTCCGCAATCGGGGAACCGTCGGCGGTAACGTCGCCCACGCCGATCCCGCCTCGGACCTTCCTGGACCCTTGCTCGCGGCCGATGCGACGGTCCACGTCCGGGGCGCCGACGGCGAGCGGTCGATCCCGATCGACGACTACTTCCTCGCGATGTACGCGACGGCCATAGAGGAGGGCGAGATCGTCACCGGGATCGAGATCCCTGCCTGCGAGGGAAGCGGTGCGTACGTCAAGAAGACCAGCCCTTCCTCGGGATACGCCGTCGTCGGCGTCGGGGTCCGCCTCGCGGTCTCCGGCGGCGAGATCGAGTCCGCGCGGGTCGGGGCCAACGGCGCCTTCGGCTACGGCCGCCGACTCGGCCCGGTCGAGGAGTTCCTCGCGGGCGAAACGATCGACGGCGGCGACGTGGCGGCGGAGGCAGGCGAGCGTGCGACCGCGGACGTCGAGGAGTGGGAGCTGATCGAGGACATCGACACCTCGAGCGAGTTTCGCGGACGGCTCCTCGAAGCGTACGCCGAACGGGCCGTCGATCGAGCGCTCGATCGGGCGGGCTGACCGACGCGTGACCGCCGCGCGTTTTTAGGCGACGGGCCCCTAGTCGCGGGCAATGGGAACAGACGACGATGGCGGGGACGATCCCGGATCGGCGGCCGCCGCGGCGGCCCCGTTCGCGGACGTAGACGAGGAGCGGCTTCGAGAGGTATTCGAGGCGGAGTCCTACGTGGCCGACGACGAGATCGTAACGACGGTCCTGCTCGCGCTTCGGCTCGGCAAGCCGCTGTTGATCGAGGGCGAGCCGGGAAGCGGGAAGACCGAGCTCGGGAAAGTCCTCGCCGGCGGCTTCTCGACCGACCTCGTCCGGCTCCAGTGTTACGAGGGTCTGGCCGCCGAGAACACCCTCTACGAGTGGAACTACACGAAACAGCTCCTGGCCGTCCAGGCCGGCGAGGGCGGGGTCGAGGACGGTGGCGGTTCCGGGGAAGCCGGCGCGGACGGCGACGGCGACGAACGATCGGTCTTCGACCGCGACTACCTCCTCGAGCGCCCCCTCCTTGAGGCGCTTTCAGGAGACGGCGACCGGCCGCCGATACTTCTCATCGACGAGGTCGATCGCGCCGACGAGGAGTTCGAAGCCCTTCTTCTGGAGGTGCTCTCTGACTTCCAGGTATCGATTCCCGAACTCGGCACCGTCAGTGCCGACCGGCCGCCGGTCGTGATCGTCACCTCGAACCGGACCCGGGGGTTGAGCGACGCCCTCAAACGGCGGTGTCTCTACCTCCACATCGACCCGCCGTCCTTCGAGAAGGAGCGGGCGATCGTCGAGCGGAAGGTGCCCGAACTCGACGCCGCGGTCGCCGCCGAACTCTGCGGGGTCGTCGCCCGATTGCGCGAGGAGCCACTGCTCAAGCAGCCCGGGGTCGCGGAGACCCTGGACTGGGCGCGGGCCGTTCGGGAACTGGACGGCGAGGGGGAAGGCCTCGAGCCGGCGACGGTCCGGAACACTTTGGGCTGTCTCCTGAAGGAGGCCGAGGACGTCGAGCGGGTGGACGACGACCTGATAGAGCGGGTCGTCGCCGACGCGACGGCGGAGTAACCGTGTTCGAGAACGAGGAGGGCACCGACCTTGAGGCGGCCCGCGAGCGGACGCTCGGGGCTCTCGTCTCGTTCTCGCGGGCGCTCCGCCGGGAAGGGGTCTCGGTGCCCGCCGACGGCTCCCTGGTCGCGGCCCGCGCCCTCGCGACGGTCGGGCTCTCCGATCGCGAACGGGTCCGGGCGGCTCTGAAGGCCGCGCTGGTCGCGGGTCCCGACGAGGAGGACGTCTTCGAGCGGCTGTTTCCCTCCTTCTGGCGCCAGTTCGCCGGCGAGGGCGATTTCTGGACGCCGCCCGCACAGGACGGGCCGGACGCCGGAGAGCCCGCGCCCGTCGAGGCGGCTCCCGAGAGCGGGGGCGGCGAGGACACGAACGGATCGGATGCTGGCAGGGACGGCGGGACGGTCGCCCGCCGCGGCGGGTCCACCAGTGAAACCGAGAGCGCCGACCCTGTTTCCGACGGGACCAGTGCCGCCGTCTACAGCCCCGTCGGGAGCACGGAGCGGGTCGATGCGATCGGCCGCGAGGACGCGACGCTCGAGCGCTCGATCGATCGGCTGGGGCGGGCGCTCGCGCGCCTCCGGGGGCGGCAGGTCACCCAGTCGGGCGACGAGCGCCCGGACGTCAGGCGCGCGCTCCGGCGTGCGGGCGGGGGCGTCCCGCTCCCGCTGCCGACGGCGGGTCGCGACGAGCGGGCGGTCCGGGCGCTCGTCCTTGCGGACGTGAGCCGGTCGGTGCTCGACACGGTGGACCGCCCGTTCCTGCTCGCGGCACTGGGCCACATGACCCGCGAGTGGCGCGAGGTCCGCACCTTTCTCTTCGATACCGACGTCCGGGAGGTCACGCGGGCGATCGGGTCGAGAGACGCGGGGACGGCCTTAGAGCGTGCCGAGGCCGAGTGGGGCGGGGGGACCCGGATCGGGGAGGCGATCGCGGCGATCCGTCGGGCGCATCCCGGCGCGGTCGACCGGGACACCGTCGTCCTCGTCGCGAGCGACGGGCTCGAGGTCGGTGACGTCGCGGAGCTAGAGGAGGGGATGGCGTGGCTGTCGGGGGCGAGTGCGGGCGTGCTCTGGCTGAACCCGCTCGCGGGCTCCCCCGAGTACGAGCCGACCTGCCGGGGGATGGCCGCCGCGTTGCCCTACGTGGACGGCCTGTTCGCGTTCGCCGGGCCCGGGGACGTCCGGGAGGTCGCCCGTCAGCTCGAGCGCCAGGGGTTGTCGGGGTCGATCGGCTACGAATACGACCCGCGGCCGTGACCCCGATGCGGGCGCAAACGATAGGCGTCCGCAACCCGAAGGGGGCGTATGACCGATCGGGAGGGCGACTGGAGCGCCCCGAGCGCCGACGTGTTAGCACGGATCCGCGAGGTCCGGCGAGCGGGTCGGGAGGCGGTGGTCGCCACCGTCGTCGCCGTCGAGGGAAGCGCCTACCGACGGCCGGGCGCGAAGATGGTCGTCGACCGCGAGGGCGGCGGCTTCGGGCACATCACGGCGGGCTGTCTCGAGAGCGAGGTCGCCGGACTCGCGAGCGACGTGCTCGCGGCGGGCGAGCCCCGGATCGAGCGCTACGACCTGATGGACGACGAGGGCGACGTCTGGGGGCTCGGCGTCGGCTGCAACGGGATCATCGACGTCCTCGTCGAGCCCGTAGACGAGCGTTACGACCCGCTGGTTTCCGCAGTCGAAGCCGACGAGCCGATCGCGTCGCTCACCGTCCTCGACGGCGACCTCCCGCTCGGGACGCGGGCGTACTACCGCGACGGGGAGGTCGAGGGGTCCGTCCCCGGCTGGTTCGCCGACGGGATCGAGGGGCTCGCGGCGCGCGTGCTCGAGGATGGCGGCAGCGAGAGCGTCGAGGTCGCCGGCGAAGCGGGCGAGGCGACGGTCTTCGTCGACGCGGTCCGGCCCGATCCCCGGCTCCTCGTGGTCGGCTCGGGCCACGACGTCGGGCCGGTCGTCGACCTCGCCGAGCGAAACGGGTTTCACACCATCGTCGTCGGCTTCCGCGGCGGGGTCGATCTCGAATCGCGGTTCCCGGAGGCAAGCGAGCACGTCTCGACCTCGCCCGCCCGGATCGGCGACGACGTCGCCCCGGGGGGGTACGCGGTCGTGATGACCCACAACTTCGTCGACGACCGGCTCGCGGTCGGCGAACTGCTCGGCCAACTCCCCTACGTCGGGTTGATGGGACCTCCCGAGCGCTTCGAGGAGATGCGAGACGCCTTCGAGGAGGAGGGTCGCCAGCTCACCGAGGGGGAACTCGAGAGTCTCTACACTCCGGTCGGGCTCGATCTAGGTGCCGGCTCGCCCTACGGCATCGCGACGAGCATCGTGAGCGAGATCCTGGCGGTTCACAACGGCCGGGAGCCGGCCCACCTCGCCGAGCGCGAGGGCCCGATCCACGACCGGCGCGAGGCGGAGCTTCCGGGGGAGTAGTCCGTCGGTAGCGTGTCGTCGAACTCGTCACGACGCGTTGTTCTCTGCTTAGGCCGGATTATCTGCTCCCTTCAGGTGCGTATTTGCCGTCACCTCTCCGTCGATTCGGAGGTGGGCGTGTTCGGAACGACCAGTTGAAGGTCGTGTTTGCTTGTTGGATAGTGGGTCGAGTCAGCGACTACGATACCGCTTCATAGCTGACGCGCCACCGACGAGAACGAAGAATAAGCCGATGGCGACGACGATGAGCGGCGCGTTCGACGTGTCCTGTTTTAGAAACGCGGCTCCGGGATTTGCCGGATCAAGGTAGGCAGTAGCGGACTCGTTGACTGAATATTCATCGAGGACAGAACGAGCCTCCGATTCGGTGTCGTAATTCGGGGAAATAGTTGAGGGGAACACATTCGTGCTTGTGTAGCTTGTTTCTTCGTACTCGTATGTGAAGCGGACTGTTGGGCGGTAGTCCACACCAGTACTACTCCCGGCTGAAGTCGATTCGACATCGAGTTCGGCGATTTCAGCGTTGACTTCAACAGCATCTGCGACGGCATCGGATTGCTGGGTATAGTCATATACTCCGTAGCCGGTCGCTACGAGGCCAATCACCAGCATGATAGCCGCGCCACGAAGTGTACTTGGGCCGTTAGGCCCTACCAAACAGAGTGTTGTTTCGGACGAGCGTAGATCTGTGCGATCAGTGAGATATGGGCGTGAATCACCGTAGCGTCGCTGCCAGCAGCGACGCAACTACTCATGTTTTGGAACGTTGGTGC
>NZ_JAIWHV010000020.1 GCF_020177375.1 Saliphagus infecundisoli
CTTCGTCTACTACATGGAGGACGTCCTCGACCTCTACCACGAACCATACGACGAGAACCGTCCAGTCATCTGCTTCGACGAATCCAGCAAAGCACTCCGTGGCCACGAGAGCGACCCGCTCCCGGCGGAGTGATTAGCGCAATGGATGAATACGCATCACAGGCTCCAGCTCAAAGCGCTTCTCACCACGAGTGGATTTCCCGATTAAACAAGCCTCCGAGCGTCGCTGAGAACTAGATCGCCACGTTCCTTCTGGATATTCAGGTGTTGCAGTGACCACTCACACCGGGAGCGGTCGCACGCGTCGGTCACCGGTACAAACGCAACGGGAAAGAACGGATTCACCTCGCCACCGAACCACTAACTGGCTGGGTGAACGTCGAGATCACTGAGCGGCGACGTACCACCGAATTCATCGATCGGATGGTCGAACTCGCAGACGACCACTACCCGGATGCCGACTGCATCCGGGTGGTGGTCGATCAGCTCAACACGCACAATCCTGCCGGCTTCTATCGATTCTTCCCGCCAGATCAAGCCCAGGCGTACCTTGACCGGTTTGAGTTCCACTACACTCCCAAGAAGGGCAGTTGGTTGAACATGGCTGAGATCGAGCTGGGCGTCCTCAAACGCCAGTGTCTCGACCGCCGCATCTATCACGCAGCGACCCTCCGGTCGGAGGTCGCTGCGTGGCAGGAGCATCGGAACGCGGTTGACCGACTCATCGATTGGCAGTTCACCACCGACGACGCACGAATCAAGCTACGGCGACTCTACCCGGTTGAAATTGACGAGGACCAGCAAGTTCAGAGTTGAAGCTTCAGTCAGCCTGTTCGCCGGGCGTTTGGCCCGATTCGAGCGGTGTTCTGAGATAACCAGGCCGGGAGAGGGCAATCACCCGAAATCCGGCCTCACTCAGACCGCGTCCAACACTCAGTCCCTGCATGTATCCGCCGGGACACCCATGCAGCACGATAATCGGATATCCCTTGCCACGCCAACCGATTTCGACAGGTCCGCGTGACGTTGAGGTGATTCTGCTAGCGTCAGTCTTCACATCCCGGCCTTGTTGTTGTGACATCGTATTAACCCGTTCGACACGTTCCACGATTATATACATACGGTGCGCGGGGGGTAGATCACAATTCATGAGACGACTCCGGCCCCCTCGCACGAACCTGTCTCGCGACTATCGAAGCTAAGGACAGAAAGACCTGTACAGCGACGAAAGAAAGATGGTATCCGGTATTCATATCTATTTATGACTGGGCTGATCGGAACCCGCAGTGGCCTGTTTAGAGTGGATACTGTTCCGTTCGAGGGGAGTGAACGAATCATCGACTGCGGTCGAGTTAGTCAGATCTGTGACTCTGACGAAGTTTCTGGGACTCTCGTCGCGGCTGAGGAAGGCCTGTACCGGTTGACTGATACGGGCCAGACCTGGGAGGCAATGGGTGTGCCGGAAACCAATGTCTGGGCAGTATTCGTCGCATCCAGTGGCCAGATCTATGCCGGGACTGACCCTGCTCGACTTTTCCGGTCGAGCGATGGTGGGGACACCTGGATAGAATTGGAAGGTCTCCGCCATCAGACCACTACGGACATATGGCGGTCAGCATTTACTGACACGGCACATGTCCGGACAGTGACCGGTCATCCTGACACACCCGATAGACTATTCGCTGGTATTGAGGTGGGGGGTCTCTACCGGAGTGAAGACGGCGGTGACCGGTGGTCCAAGTGTGAAATCCGTGACGAAGCGGGTGTCGTACAGGATGACATCCATGAAATCAGATGCCTCACACCTGACGAATACATCGTCGCCTGCGGCCGACTCTCTCTTCACGACCCGAACCACGCCGCGGCCGAGGGCGGACTCTATCACACTACGGACGCCGGGACCACGTGGCAGCGTCTCGATCGGGATATCGGTCCATCATATTACCGAAGCCTGTTCCTGCACGACGACGAGTTGTTGACGTGTGGGTCGACCACGGTCCCGCCCGAATGGTCGGGCATGTTGGATGCGGACGCAACGATGTTCGCCTCGACTGATACCGGGAACACGTTCAATCCGGTTCCATATCCAGGCGGACCAGACGAGATGATCCTGGCCTACACCTCGGACGAAAGTCACGTGTACGCTGGAACAGGTGTCGGCGACAACGGACGGATTCTCCGTCGAACGTCCGACCAAACCTGGGAGACTGTAGGTCACGTACCCGATGACGTGTTGTCCCTCACCGTGTACTGATCCACCGCAAGTTGGATTCTGTCGGAAGAGAAGGCCGCTGGCAGGGCGCGTCACGAGCCATTCCGGCGAAAAGACTATCTAACCAATTAGCGAACATGATGCTGTAGAGAACTGGTGAAACAACCGAGTTTATAACAGATGACAGAAGATTCTGGTTCGGACGAAGCAGCGATTGGACAGGTGCTGATGACTGTCGCGGAGGCGTTCCGCGAACTCGACGCGAGCGGTCTAGAGAAGGTGTACGCAGACGACGCCGATTGGATGAACGCGTTCGGAACCACACAACACGGTCGTGATGCAATCGTCCAGTATCACGAACAGCTGTTCGATGACCCGCATTTCTCCCAGGGAGAAGTGGTCGGCGAACCTGAAGCATCAATTCGATCCGTCAGCGATGACGTCGCTGTAGCCAAAACGTATGTCGAGCGTAAGGGACAAGAAACCCAATCGGGCGATGAGCTACCGCGCCGGCACAATCACTCGCACAAGGTCCTCGCCCGTCAGGACGATGGATGGGTGATTGTCTCTGAAATGTACATGGACGAACGACAGAGCCAGCCACTCAGCGAGCAATAATCAGGCAACTCAGAGAAAACAAAAAAAAAACCAATAGATTTTCATAAAATCCATCTGGGTTTCGGGACTCTTCTTGGAACTGAATTGCACGAGAATTTCGTGGAGATTGAACATACTAACGAGTTCTGCGCTTTCTTTCACTGGCGACCGCATGCATCTGGTTAGCAGCCGTGTTCGTCCCATCACCCACACTCACGATCATCCTGTTCGGACTATCATGGATACCATCAGGGATCAACAGTGTACTCACAGCGACGCTGAAGTTGTTTTTGCATGGGAGTACTGGCTTTTGCCTTGGCTTTGAAGAGGATTGTACTAGAGGATTCAGAGGTTTCAGCGCAGGGTTTTGAATGGGTTGTAGACAGGGGTACGACTATACACCATATAGCGGATAGGTGGAACAGGAAAACCCTGGGGAGGTGAGAGATTCGGTGGTGGGTGAAGAGGGGTTGGCTGGGTTATCCCATCCGGTCTAAGGCATCTCGACGCTCCTCAACCGGTGCCTGGTCGTATTTCATCGTGGTCTGTTCGCTTTTGTGTCGTAACTGTTCTTGGGCTGCTCCGAGGTCTTCCTGGTGGGTCATGTAGGTGCCGACGGAGTGCCTGATCGCGTACCAGCTCATTGAACGGTCCACGTTATTATCCGGGGTGCTGTACGGGATCTCTGCGATCTCACAGAGCTGCTCGATCAGGTATTTCAGCGATGAGGTGCCGTACGGGTTTCCAAACCGTGTCAACCATAATGCATCGCTGTCATCGTACTTCTCGTACTGCTTCCGTTCCTCAAGCCACCGGGCCAGGTAGTTCACTGTTTCTTCGCGTAATGCAGGCGTCCAGTTATCCCGATTCTTGGATGAATCTCCTTTCGGGATCCGCAACATCTGATTCTCAATGTCTACCCAGCCGACGACCGCACGCTCGACCTCGCACGGGCGTAACCCGCAGTCAAGCGATACGGCAACCATTGACGGGATCTTCCAGCCGTTCGCGCGCTTCCAGTCCTCCGGCGTTACCTCAGTTTTCGGTTTCTCGAACCGCTGAGCGAGATACGCGATCCACTGGTCGCGTTCCTCCGGTGTGACGTTTTGATAGCCGGGGATGCTGCCGTACTCAAGCGAGGCTTCACGGATCAGGGTTCGCTCGCGCCGGGTCAGGTAGTTCTGAGGCTTGGTCGGCTGGTAGGAGAACGATTTCTCAGCGTCCCAGAGCTCGCCACCGCGCTCGTGCTTCTTCCATTTGAACAGCTTCTTCAACGCCTTCACGCAGTTGGCCTTGTGCGTGTTCGATCCGTCGCTGTAGGCTAAGTGATCTACGTACGCGTCCGCGTGATCCTGCGTGATCTTGGTAGTGTAGCCGTCGCCGGTGTGCTCGGTCCAGACCCAGCGATAGAACTTGTCGAGCCGGTACGCGTCTTTCTCGATCGTGGAGCTGCTGTATCCCTCGGCGGTTTCAGGGTCTTTCCCGATATGGAGCAGCCATTTGATGAGCTGTTCGCGGTGGTCGCGGTAATCAACGCGCTGGCGTTCGTTCAGGAGTTTTTCGGTGGTTGATGGGACTAATCGGACGTCGTCGATGTGTTGATTGGTCATCTGTACCTCCCCGGGTTAGGAATATATAGCTTCTTTCGGCTAGACATTTTTAAAACCCCTGTACAGCGCGGGGGTACCCGATTATGATAACTTAATCGTCCAATATGCGGTGTCATGGTGTTTTGCCAACACCGCGGAAAACGAGGGGTAGAGCCCCCTGAGGAGTGCTCCGTCTGGGATTTGAACCCAGGTCATCGGCTCGAAAGGCCGAAATGATTGGCCGGACTACACCAACGGAGCGAATCAGCACTCCTGGCTTGCCGGGGGCTAGTAAAAAGCGTTCCGTTCCCGCCCGGGAGTGACAGCCGACGACGCACCCTGTGCCAATGACGCCGGCTTCTCAACCCTTTTGCGCCCCCGATGTGACTCCTTCCACATGAAGTACGTCAGATTCCGTGACCCCGCGGGTGCCGTCCGCCGGGGCGAACTCGACGACGGCCGGATCCATTTCGCGAACGACAGCTACGACTTCGAGAGCGAGGCGATCGACGTCCTCGCGCCCTGTGCCCCCTCGAAGATCGTCTGCATCGGCCGGAACTACGCCGACCACGCCGCCGAGATGGGTTCCGATCTCCCCGACCGGCCGCTGCTCTTCCTCAAGGGCCCGAACGCCGTCGCGGGCCACGGCGACGTCGTCGAGCCACCGGCCGGTAAAGAGCGAATCGACTACGAGGCGGAGTTGGGTGTCGTTATCGGAGAGCAGTGTCGCCACGTTCCCGAGAGCGAGGCGATGGACGTCGTGGAGGGCTTTACCTGCGTCGACGACGTCTCGAACCGCGACGACCAGGACGACGAACAGAACTGGATTCGCGGGAAGGCGTTCGACGGCGCGGCCCCGATCGGCCCCGTCGTCGCGACCCCCGAGGAGGTCCCCGAGGACGCGGCGGTCCGCTCGCGGGTCAACGGCGAGCTCCGCCAGGACGGCTCGCTCGAGCAGCTCATCTTCTCGGTGCCCGAACTGATCGCCGAGATCACGACCTACCTCACCCTCGAGCCGGGCGACGTCATCGCCACCGGCACTCCCGAGGGCGTCGGCGCGCTCTCCGACGGCGACGAGGTCGCGATCAAGGTCGAGGGCGTCGGGACCCTCGAGCACTCGGTCCGGCTCCGGTAGGGAACGCTTTTCGCCGCGCCGACCCAGTTCCGACCGTGCCCCTCCGCTGTGGCCCCGTCACCGTCGAACGCCTCGGTCCGACGACCGTCCGGCTCGCGGCCCGAACGGGTGTCGTCGTCTATCTCGATCCGGCGGGCGACGTCGGCGAGCCCCGCGATGGCGACCTCGTCCTCGTCACCGAACGGCCCGATCCCGACGCGATCGCCCGGATCGCCCGCGAGGACGCGCTCGTGGCCATCCCCGAGGGAATCGACCCGAGTGGGCTCGACCGGCCGGTCGAGCGCGTCGCTCCCGGCGAGAGCTTCCTTGTCGGTCCGCTCGACCTCCATACGACGCCCGCCGGCGGAGCTGACGGTCGGGCCACGGGCTGTGGCTACGCGCTGACGATGGACGGCGTGACGGCGTTCTGGCCCGGGCGAACCGCGGTCTTCGACTCCCACCGCACTATGAGCGTCGACCTTCTCCTCGCCCCGGTCGGGCTCGAGGGCGCGATGGACCGCCGCGCGGCGGCCGACCTCGCCGAAACGCTCGACCTTGACCTCGTCGTGCCCGTCGGCTCCGAGTCCGCCGTGGACGTCGAGTCGTTCGTCGTCGACGTCGCGACTCGAGGGATTCCGATCGCCCTGGAGCCGCCGGCTGAGAGCTGAATCAGTTCTCGAGATCGAGCTCGACGAGCGAGAGGCCCCGATCGAGGTGACAGACCTCGTGGGGGGGATCACCCAGGACGGCCCCGATCCGGTGGTCGTCGTCCATCGAGACGCCATCGGGGACGCAGTGTTCGTGGCTCGGACACTCGACGTACGGACAGGGGCCCGCCAGGCTCGCTCTGCTGCCGGCGTAGGCCCCCTTCGAGGGGACGTTCGCCGTCACTGAGACGGGTTCGACCTCGACGGCACGAACCCCGCCGTCGTGGATGGCACACTCGAGCGTCTGGGCGTTCTCGCGGATCCCGGTGATCCGGTAGCGGGTGTCGCTCTCGAGGTTGAGACACTGACTGCGGTACGGACAGCCCGCACAGCCCTCGGCCTCGCCCTCGTAGACGAACTCGGCCCCCGGCTCGGCGAGGCGGGTCCCGATCAGGGTGACGGTCGACATACGTCCACTACCGGCCGGGCGTGGTTAAGGCTCACGTCCCGTGAGTTCGTCGAGCTTCGCGAAGTACTCCTCCCGGGGCACCTGGTAGAGCCCCCGGTAGTCGATCCCGCCGTCGGCGAAGCGACGCGCGACGCCCACGGCGTACGCGAGGGCCTCCTCCCGCCTCTCGAACCTGCCCTCCTCGCCCGTGACCTCCGGTTCGAGGGTGAGGGTGACGTGCCAGTCCGCGCCGGGCGACGTGGGGGCGACGCCGGGCCGGCGATCGCGCCTACCCCGGGTGAGATACAGCGTCGGGAGACAGGCGGCGGGGAACGCCTCGGCGTCGAAGACGTCGGCTCGGTAGACGATCACCGTCCGCTCGTCCTCCTCGCTCCAGACCGTCCAGCCGGGCGGGAGATCGGCGAGGTCGGTGTGGTCGGTCACGACCGCCGGTAGGTTCCCCCGCCGTATAGCCCCGTTGGGGTGCGCGCGAGCGACGGGGCGCCGTAGCGGACGGGTCGCTTAAATACCTGGCGGGGCGTTCGCGGCTCCCGACGAATAGAGTCAACCGACGGAAGTCTGAAAAATACACCTGCTAAATAACTGTCGGGGCTATCTTTAAGTGGTTGGGATCCTCTCTCATTAAATACTATCGGTATCCGTCCGACGGACCGATGCGCCGTCCTCGATGGCTCGTTGCCCAGGTGCCGACCGGTCGACCGGCCCACGACCATGACACGAACGCACACCGCCCGACGCCACCCCGCCCTCCGACGCGCCGAGCCAGGAGGGGCCGGTACGGACCCCACCGACCGAACGGAACCGACTACGGCCAGACCAGTGATACAATGACCGGTGACACCGAAACGCTGGAGACGCTCAGTACCGACTACCAGGAGTCGATGCCCGCGGACCTGCGGGAGACCCACTCCTTCGACTGGTACCTCCAGGAAGCCTACGACGACCCGAAGATCACCCGCAACGCCCACCAGCGGGTCGCGGACATGTTCGACTTCTACGGGACGACCTACGACGAGACCGAGGGGGTCGTCGAGTACCGACTCGCGAGCGAAGACCCCTTGGACGACGGCGAGAACACCTTCTACGGCCGGATCGTCCACCAGTCGATCCACGAGTTCGTCAACAAGGTCAAATCCGGCGCCCGCCGGCTCGGCCCCGAACGCCGGATCAAACTCCTGCTGGGTCCTGTCGGCTCCGGGAAGTCCCACTTCGACCGCCAGGTCCGGCGCTACTTCGAGGACTACACCCTCCGGGACGACGGGAGAATGTACACCTTCCGGTGGACGGACCTCACGGACGTCATCGCCGACCAGGACCCCACCGACGACGTCGTTCGGTCGCCGATGAACCAGGACCCGCTCGTACTCCTTCCCCTAGAGCAGCGCCGGTCGGTGATCGAGGACATAAACGAGCGCCTCGACGCCCCCTACACGATCCGCAACGAGCAGAGCCTGGATCCCGAAAGCGAGTTCTACATGGACAGGCTGCTCGCTCACTACGACGACGACCTCCAGGCAGTATTGGAAAACCACGTCGAGGTCGTCCGACTGGTCGCAGACGAGAACAAGCGCCAGGCCGTCGAGACCTTCGAGCCCAAAGACAAGAAAAACCAGGACGAGACCGAGCTGACGGGCGACGTCAACTACAGCAAGATCGCGGTCTACGGCGAGAGCGATCCTCGAGCCTTCGACTACTCCGGCGCGTTCTGTAACGCGAATCGCGGCATCTTTAGCGGCGAGGAACTGCTCAAGCTCCAGCGGGAGTTCCTCTATGACTTCCTGCACGCCACCCAGGAGGCGACGATCAAGCCCAAGAACAACCCCCGGATCGACATCGACCAGGTGATCGTCGGCCGGACGAACATGCCCGAGTACAAGGACAAGAAGGGCGACGAGAAGATGGAGGCCTTCAACGACAGGACGAAACGGATCGACTTCCCCTACGTCCTGGCCTACGAGGAGGAAGCGCGGATCTACGGGAAGATGCTCGAGAATGCCGACGTCCCCGACATCGACGTCGAGCCCCACACCCTGGAGATGGCCGGCCTCTTCGGGGTCCTGACCCGGATCGAGGAGCCCGACACCGAGACGGTCGACCTGCTCTCGAAGGCCAAGGCGTACAACGGCGAGATCGACGAGGGAGAGGACGTCGACGTCAAGAAGCTCCGCGAGGAAGCCGCCACGAGCGCCGAGATCGGCGAGGGGATGGAGGGGATTTCACCGAGATTCATCGGCGACGAGATCGCCGAGGCGATCATGGACTCGAAACACCGACAGCGGGGCTTTCTCTCGCCGCTTACCGTCTTCAACTTCTTCGAGGAGAACTTAGAGCACCACGGCTCGATTGCCGCGGACGCCTTCGAACGCTACTACCGCTACCTCGAGGTCGTCCGCGAGGAGTACAGAGAGCGCGCGATCGAGGACGTCCGCCACGCACTTGCCTACGACCTAGAGGAGATCCAGCGCCAGGGCGAGAAGTACATGGACCACGTGATGGCCTACATCGACGACGACACCGTCGCCGACGACTTCACGGGGCGCGAACAGGAGCCCGACGAGACGTTCCTCCGAAGCGTCGAGGAGAAACTCGACATCCCCGAGGACCGAAAGGACGACTTCCGCCAGGAGGTCTCCAACTGGGTTTCCCGACGCGCTCGCGGTGGCGAGGCGTTCGATCCCCAGGACAACGAGCGCCTGCGTCGCGCCTTGGAGCGGAAGCTCTGGGAGGACAAGAAACACAACATCAACTTCTCCGCGCTCGTCTCGGCCAACGAGTTCGACGACGACGAGCGCTCGGCCTGGATCGCCGGCCTGATCGACCAGGGTTACAGCGAGGCCGGCGCGAAGGAGGTCCTGGAGTTCGCGGGCGCGGAGGTCGCCAGATCGGAGATCGAGGACTGACGATGAGCGAGGGATCCGAGTACGTTCGTGCGGCAGACCGCGCCCTACGGGAGACCTACGAGGAGCCGATGGCCCTCCCGGAGTACGTCGACCGGCTCGTGGAGAACCCGACGATCGGCGCCCACGCCGCGAAGTACCTGCTCGCGGCGATCGAGGCCGCCGGAACCCGAACGGTCGTCGAGGAGGGCGAGGAGACCCGCCGCTATCGCTTCTTCGACGACCCCCACAACGACGGCGAGCACGCGATCCTGGGCAACACCGAGGTCCTCAACGGGTTCGTCGACGATCTCCGGTCGATCGCCGCCGGCAGAGGAAAGGACGAGAAGATCGTCTGGTTCGAGGGACCCACGGCCACCGGAAAGTCCGAGCTGAAGCGGTGTCTCGTCAACGGGCTCCGGGAGTTCTCGAAGACGCCCGAGGGACGGCGGTACACCGTCGAGTGGAACGTCCAGTCGGCCGGCGCCGACGACCGCGGGCTCTCCTACGGCGGCGACCCGACCGTCGGCGACGACGAACACTGGTACGAGAGCCCGGTCCAGACCCACCCGCTGTCGGTGTTCCCCGAGGAGGTTCGCGAGGACCTCGTAAGCGAGGTCAACGACGGGATAGACGACCACGTTCCCCTCGAGGTCGCCGGCCGGCTCGACCCCTTCTCGCGGGAGGCCTACGAGTTCCTGGAGGAACGCTACCGCAGGCAGGGCCGCGACGAACTGTTCTCGGCGATCGTAGACGAGAGCCACCTGCGGGTGAAAAACTACGTCGTCGACGTCGGCCGGGGCGTTGGCGTCCTCCACAGCGAGGACGAGGGCACGCCCAAAGAGCGACTGGTCGGCTCCTGGATGCACGGAATGCTCCAGGAACTGGACTCGCGGGGTCGAAAGAACCCACAGGCCTTCTCCTACGACGGGGTGCTCTCGCAGGGCAACGGCGTACTCACGATCGTCGAGGACGCCGCCCAGCACGCCGACCTCCTCCGGAAGCTGTTGAACGTCCCCGACGAGCGGTCGGTGAAGTTGGACAAGGGGATCGGAATGGATCTGGACACACAGTTGGTGATCATCTCGAACCCCGACCTCGAGGCCCAACTCAACCAGCACGCCGACAGAAACGGGATGGACCCGCTGAAGGCGCTCAAACGCCGGCTGGACAAACACGACTTTGGCTACCTCACCAACCTCTCGCTGGAGACCGAACTCGTCCGCCGGGAGCTGACCGGCCAGACCGAGATCTGGGAGGTCGCCGGCGACGAGGAGCGAACGGAGCGGATCCGCGAGGCCGTGACGGTCTCGGTCAAAGACGGTGCAGGCGAGGTGCGACGGCGGGAGTTCGCACCCCACGCGATCGAGGCCGCGGCCCTCTTTGCCGTCGTCTCCCGCCTCGACGAGGAGGACCTCCCGGCGGGCCTCGACCTCGTCGACAAGGCGATGATCTACGACAAGGGCTACCTCCAGGAGGGCGACACCCGAACCGACAAGGCGGAGTTCGAGTTCGACGACGCGTCCGCCGACGGCGAGCAGGGGATCCCCGTCACGTACACGCGAGACGTGCTCGCGGACCTGCTCCATGCCGAGGGCGAGCGCCATCACGCGGACCTCGCCGTCGAGGACGTCGTCATGCCCCGGGACGTGTTGAACGCGATGGCCGAGGGACTCTCGACGGCGCCGGTGTTCTCGACGGGCGAGCGCTCGGAGTTCGAGAACCGCGTGGTTCCGGTCAAGAACCACGTCTTCGACCGCCAGGAAGAAGACGTGATCGAGGCGATCATGTTCGACAACCGGGTTGACAGAGAGACCGTCGCCGACTACGTCGAACAGGTCTACGCCTGGGAGACGGGCGAACCGCTCTACAACGACCGCGGCGAGGAGGTCGAGCCCGACCCCCTAGAGATGAAGCTGTTCGAGGTCGAAGGGCTCGGACGGTTCTCCGAATCCGCCTACGACGGCAACCGTCCCGACGAGAGCGTCCGAACGTTCCGGCGGCAGAAGGTGATCACGACCCTGAACCGCCACGCCTGGGAGTCCCGAAACGAGGAGTTCGCCGCCGCCGACGTCGATCTCACTGCGATCCCGGTCATCCGGTCGGTCCTCGAGAGCCACGACTGGGACGACGTCCGTCGGACCTTCGAGGACGTCGATCCCCGTCAGTGGGACGACCCGCCCCAGGGGACCGAGACCGCGGCGGTCAAAGCGGCCACGCTCGAGGCCATGACCTCTGAGTTCGGCTACAGCGAGGCCTCCGCTGAGTTGACCAGCAGACACGTCATGGGACAGGTGAGCTACAGATGGGACTAAGAGAGGATTTAGAGCGGTTTCGCGAGGTCGGCGAGGCCCGACGGGAGGACTTGGCGGAGTTCATCAGCTACGGCGACCTTGGGAGCAGCCGGCCCGACGAGGTCAGGATTCCCGTCAAGATCGTCGATCTCCCGGCGTTCGAGTACGACCGTCGGGACAGGGGCGGCGTCGGCCAGGGCGACGCCGAGGTCGGCCAGCCGGTCGGTCAGCCCCGGCCACAGCCGGGCGACGACGGCGAGGAGAGCGACCCCGGCGACGAGGGGGGCGACCACGAGTACTACGAGATGGACCCCGAGGAGTTCGCCCAGGAGTTAGACGAGGAGCTGGGCCTCGACCTCGATCCCAAGGGGAAGACGGTCGTCGAGGAGACGGAGGGCCCCTTTACGGACATGACCCGGTCGGGACCCGACAGCACGCTCGACTTCGAGCGGATGTTCAAGGAGGGGCTCAAACGGAAGCTCGCGACCGACTTCGACGAGGAGTTTTTGCGCGAAGTGTGCAAGGTCTCCGGGATCACTCCTCGCGAGGTCTTCGAGTGGGCCAGAGGCGAGAGCCTGCCGGTCTCCTTTGCCTGGGTCGAGGAGGCCCACGCGGAGGTCGAAGACGAGCGGGGTGCCTGGGGCTCCATCGAGGAACTCGAAGCGGAGATCGACCGCGAGCCGATCCAGGCGAAGATCCGGCGGGAAGGGATCGGTCACGTCCCGTTCCGCCGGGAGGACGAACGCTACCGGTACCCCGAGATCGTAGAGGAGAGAGAGAAGAACGTCGTCGTCGTCAACATCCGGGACGTCTCGGGGTCGATGCGCGAGAAGAAACGCGAGCTGGTCGAGCGGACGTTCACCCCGCTGGACTGGTATCTCACCGGCAAGTACGACACCGCCGAGTTCGTCTACATCGCCCACGACGCCGACGCCTGGCAGGTCTCGCGCGAGGAGTTCTTCGGGATCCGCTCGGGCGGCGGGACGAGGATCTCCAGTGCGTACGAACTCGCCGCCACCCTCTTGGAGGAGTACCCCTGGAGCGACTGGAACCGGTACGTCTTCGCGGCGGGCGACTCGGAGAACTCGAGCAACGACACCGGCGAGCGGGTGATCCCGCTGATGGAGGAGATCCCGGCGAACCTCCACGCCTACGTCGAGACCCAGCCCTCGGGCAACGCGATCAACGCGACCCACGCAGAGGAGTTGGAACGCCACTTCGGCCGCGACGCCGAGGACGTCGCGATCGCCTACGTCAACGGCGCCGAGGACGTGACCGACGCGATCTACGAGATCCTCAGTACGGAAGGTGACAGTGATGAGTGACCCACATCCCCTCTCCTCGAGCACGAACGGCGATCGCTTCCGGAAGCAGGCGATCGCCGGCGACCTAGAAGCGCCCGTCGAGCACGCCCGCCAGTTGGCCGAGAAGCTCGGCCTCGAGCCGTATCCGGTCAACTACTGGATCGTCGACTACGACGAGATGAACGAGCTGATCGCCTACGGCGGGTTCCAGACGCGATACCCCCACTGGCGGTGGGGAATGACCTACGACAAGCAGCGCAAGCAGGGACAGTACGGCGGCGGGAAGGCCTTCGAGATCGTCAACAACGACAACCCCTCACACGCCTTCCTCCAGGAGTCGAACACGGTCGCAGACCAGAAGGCGGTGATCACCCACGTCGAGGCCCACGCCGACTTCTTCGGGAACAACGACTGGTTCGGGCTGTTTACCGGCGGGCGGGCCGACGATTCGGTAGACGCCGCCGCGATGTTAGAGCGCCACGCCAGAACGATCGAGGAGTACATGGCCGATCCCGAGATCGACCGCGCGGAGGTCGAGAAGTGGATCGACCACACGCTCACCTTAGAGGACAACATCGACCAGCATCAGGTCTTCTCCCGGCGGCGCGAGAGCGAGGACGCTCCGACAGGGCTCGACGACGACCTCGGGGAGAAACTCGACGAGCTGGGGATCTCCGCGGAGGTCAGAGGCGAGGTGTTCGACGAGGAGTGGATCGAACGGATCGAAGGTGACGAGGAAGCCCCGAGCTTCCCCGCCGAACCTGAACGGGACCTGCTCGCGTTCGTCCGCGAACACGGCAAGCGCTACGATGAGGACGCGGGAAAGGCAGTGGAGATGGCGGAGTGGCAACGCGACGTCCTCGACATGATGCGCGCGGAAGCCTACTACTTCGCCGCCCAGAAGATGACGAAGATCATGAACGAGGGGTGGGCGGCCTACTGGGAGTCGCTCATGATGACCGGGGAGGCCTTCGCCGGCGACGACGAGTTCGTCGACTACGCAGACCACATGGCGAAGGTGCTCGGCTCGGGCGGGCTCAACCCCTACAGCCTCGGGAAACAGCTCTGGGAGTACGTCGAGAACACCGCCAACCGCCGGGAAGTCATAGAGGCCCTGCTCCGGGTCGAGGGGGTGAGCTGGCGCAACCTCACGGACGTGGTCGACTTCGATGACGTCCGGGACCGGCTCGAACCCCCCGAAGCGCTCGCCTCGATCTCGGGCGACTCCCTCGAGGACCTCGCGGAACTCCCCGAGACGTGGATCGACGGGGAGGCCCTCGACGCGGCTCGGGCGGGCGAGATCGACGTCGAGGCCTACCCCTGGAAACTGCTCACCTACGAGGGGCTCGCGCGCCGGCACTACTCGCTGGTCGAGCCCCAGTTCCGGGGTTTTCTCGCGGAGGTGAGCCAGGACGAGTTAGAGCGGATCGGGCGATACCTGTTCGACGACGCCCGCTACGGGTCCGTCGAGGAGGCGTTGGCGGACCTCGACTACGCCGCGGGCTGGAACCGGATGTACGACGTCAGAGAGAGTCACAACGACGTCACTTTCGTCGACGAGTTCCTCACGAGCGAGTTCGTCGCCGAGAACGACTACTTCGCCTACGAGTACTCGGAGGCCTCCGGCGGCTTTCACGTCTCGAGTACGGACGCCGCCGACGTCAAGAAGAAGTTACTGCTCCAGTTTACCAACTTCGGGAAGCCGACGATCGCGGTCTACGACGGCAACTACGGCAACGCAAACGAGTTGCTGCTCGGCCACCAGTACAACGGGGTCGGTCTCGACATGGACGCCGCCGGCGAGACCCTGAAACGACTGTTCGAGCTCTGGGGCCGGCCGGTGAACCTGCTGACGATCGCCACGGAGGTCGACGACCACGATGTCGAGGTCGCTCGCCGGCGGAATCGCGAACCCGATCGCGAAGAACGGGGCAAACGCCTGCGCTACGACGGCGAGGAGCTGACCGTCGAGGACGCCCCCTGGGAGGACGTCTCTCACCTCGCAGCCGACGACGTCGATTACGACACGAAACCCGAGGAGTGGCTCGCGTAGCTGGGGCGGGAAAACCGCACGACTGCGGCCGATCGTTCATCCGAGAACGGTCGAAACCCTTTTGGGTTAGTTGGCCGGAATCTCAGTCAGGATGGATGGGGAGCCTTGCGGTTCCGACGAGTCCGCGGTCCCTCCACCGGCGATCGATCTGCCGGCGGTACTTGCGGGACTCGACGCCGAAGCCGAACGCCGGGACGCCGTCGCCGCGGTCCGGGAGGCCGTCGACGAGGAGCCGGCAGCCTGCGCACCGACGATCCCGAAGCTCCGGGACCTCCTGGGCGAGGGGACGGCCGAGGAAGCAGCGGTCGCGTACTGCCTCGCCGAGATCGCCGAGGCGTCGCCGACCGACGTCGCGCCCTCGGCCGGCGACATCGCGGCGTTCGTCGCCGGAGAGCATCCGAGTCCGGCAGCGACGGAGGGGTTTCGGGCGCTCGCCGCCGTCGCGGACGCACGGCCGGACGCCGTCGAGGACCACGACGACCGCCTCGTCCGAGCGATCGAGGCAGGGCCCGACCCCGATCGGGGCTCGCCTAGGCTATGGGAGGCCATCGAACGACTGGAGCGGGCGATCCCCTCGATCGCGACCGCGACCCCCGACGACGGCCGAGAGAACGGCGCGCTGGGGGGTTCCGGCTACGAGGGACGTCCCGTGGCGGTCGTCACCGAGGAGCCGGAGTCCTAGAGCGCGATCGGGCGGTCCGAGGAGACGCAGTCGACCCCCCGACACCCGAGTAGCCGTGCGCTCTGCCGACCGGGGACCGACCAGGCGTGGACCTCGAGGTCGACCCGGTTCGCGCGATCGACCAGCCGCGTGAACAGACAGCGCCGGGCGTGAGCGCCGACGACCTCACAGCCGAGTTCGACGGCGGTCGTCACCGGTCTCCGGCGGTCGCGACTCACGAGCAGCCCCGTCGCCTGGTCGGGATCGAGGTCGTGGAGTTCCCGGAGTTCGGGGAGCAGAAAGGAGGTACAGACGATCCGGTTGTCGGCGTCGGCGGCCTCGAGTTCCCGGAGGACGTCGTCGGCGATCCCCAGGTCCTTCAGCTCGAGGTTGACGTCGGCCGAGGGGGGGAGCGCCTCGAGCATCTCAGCGAGCGTGGGGATCCCCTCTGCGGAGTCGAGGACGGTCCGCGTGCGGAGCCGTTCGAGGTCGGTATCGGCGACCCGGCCGGGTTCGCCGGTCACCCGCTCTAGGTCGTCGTCGTGGACGACGACGAGTTCGCCCGAGCCACACCGCCGGACGTCGAACTCGACGACGTCTGCGCGGGCAGCTGCGGCCCGGACCGCGGCGATCGTGTTCTCGGGGGCGACCCCGGCGAACCCGCGATGGGCGATCAGACGCATTGCCGGAGTGGAGGCCGGCATCGGCTTCAATCCCCCGCCTCCGCCCGGGATGTCGCCGTGGCGACCGACAGCGTTTTTCGCGCGCCGGCTCTTTCAGGTCCCGTGAACGTACGGGGGATCGTCGCCGGCGAGGTCTCGACGCGGACGGTAGGGACCGAGTACGGCGACCGCGAGCTCGCGGAGGTGCCGATCCGCCCGGCCGACGACGCGAGCGGGGCGGGCGCCGACGCCGTGGACCAACCCACTCGAGTCACCTGCTGGGGGAAGTGGACCGAATCGGCGGAACTGCTCGAGCCCGGGATGGAACTGGTCGTCACCGACGCCGAGCGAACGGAGTTTCGCGGGGAGGAGGGGTTTTCGACGACGGGCGACTCCTACGTTGTCGTTGAGCCCTCCTT
Source organism: Saliphagus infecundisoli (assembly GCF_020177375.1). GTDB lineage: Archaea > Halobacteriota > Halobacteria > Halobacteriales > Natrialbaceae > Saliphagus > Saliphagus infecundisoli. Next base: position 16,898 of record NZ_JAIWHV010000020.1, read on the forward strand.
TCTGGTCAACGTCACCGACATCAGGAGCTGGACCGAGTGTCCCCGACTGTACTACCTGAACAAGCTCTCGGGGATCCCGCCGAACTATCCGGTGACGAAGGGGACCCTCGTCCACGAGGTGTTCGGCGACCTCCTCCGCGGGCGGGCGGTCGAGGAGTCGATCGAGGCCCGCGTCGAGGAGCGCGGCCTCGAGCTCGGGATGTTGGGTGAATCCGCCGAGAGCGTCCGGGAGGACGTCAGGAAGAACGCGGCGGCGATCGAGGGCTGGCTCGAGCAGGGCCGGCTGGGAAAGACCGACGGCGGTCGGGAGACGGCCGACGTGAGCGCCGAGCGGTTCGCGCCCGACGAGAGCGAGTGGCGCTCCGAGCGGCTGCTGATCAGCGCGACGTTTGGCATCCGGGGGCGGGCCGACGCGATCCGCGGGGGCGCACCGGTCGAACTCAAAACCGGAAAGAACCTCCGCAAGGAGCCCCGGTTCAAGGATAAGGTCCAGGCGGCGTGTTACGCGCTGTTGCTCGAGGAGGAGGGCGGGGAGGTAGACACCGGGACCCTGCTCTACACGAAGAACTCCGCGCTCGAACGCGACGAGGAGACCGGCGATCTGACGCCCGCAAAGGAGTTCTCGATGGGGAGCGGACTGTTGAAGTACGTCGTCAGGCTGCGAAACGAGATCGCGGCGATGGAGTTCGATCGCGGAGTGCCGACGGGGTACGAGGGCAACGCCAGCTGCGAGTACTGCTTCGAACAGGACACCTGCATGGTCGTCTCGGGCCGGCTCGACCAGGAGTCGAAGGCCGGACAGATCGGAGCGGCGCTTCCCGAGGAGGAACGAGAGTACTTCGAGCGCTTCTACCGGGCGATCGAGGCCGAGCGCCGCGAGGTCCACCGCGAGTACGCCAAACTCTGGGAGCAGAGCCCCGAGGAACGGGCCGACGACGACCGGGCGCTGATCGACCTCGAGTTCGAGGAGATGCGGCCCCTAAAGGGCGGGCGCTGGGAGATTCACGCCCGCCGGCGCTCGGACGAAAGCTCGAAGATCCGGGAGGGCGACCTCGTGCTCGCGAGCGACGGCCGCCCGGTCCGCGGAGAGGCCGAACTCGCCCGGATCGAACGCCTGGAGAGCGAGGACGGCGGCGAGGTCGTGCTGACGGCCGACGAGCCCGTCGAGGCGACCCGGCTCGACGTCTACCCCTCCGAGTTCACCACCGACCGCCAGCTCTCGGCGCTCCACGACGCCCTCCTGAAGGGAAGCGAGCGCCGCAAGGACGTGCTCTTCGGGCGCGAGGAGCCCGTCTTTCGCGAGGTCGAGGAGACGTTCATCGAGAACAACGCGGCCCAGGACGAGGCCGTCCGGAAAGCGGTCGGCTGTGCGGACCTCGCGTTGATCCACGGCCCGCCCGGAACCGGGAAGACGTACACCATCGCCCGGGCGATCCGCGCGATGGTCGACCGCGGCGACCGCGTCATCCTGTCGGCCTTTACGAACCGGGCGGTCGACAACGCACTCGAGGCCCTTCGCGACCAGGGATTCACCGACTTCGTCCGGATGGGCACCGAGAGCGGCGTCCGCGAGGACATGCTCCCCTTCCGGCTCGAACGCTCGGGCGACCCCGAGGAACGCGCCCGCGAGTTGCGGGAGGCGCCCGTCGTGGCGGCGACGACGGCGACCTGCGGTTCACGAGTGATGAAGGAGACCGAGTTCGACGTCGCCCTCGTCGACGAGGCCGCCCAACTCACCGAGCCCGGCACCTTCGCCGCGGCGAACCTCGCCGACCGGTTCGTGCTCGTGGGCGACCACGAACAGCTCCCGCCGGTGGTGCGGGCGGAGACGGGGGAGAGCGAGACGGGAGCGGCGGGAGGCGAGGAGGCGGACCTCTCGCGGTCGCTGTTCGAGCGGCTCGTCTCGGCGTATCCGGGGGCAGGCGTCATGTTAGACCGCCAGTACCGGATGAACCAGCGGATCCAGGCGTTCGCCTCCCGGGAGTTCTACGACGGTGAGCTCCGGCCCGCGACGCCCGAGGTCGCCGGGCGAACGCTCGACGACATAGCGGGAGCGAGCCGCGAGGCGTTGCCCGACGAACTCGGGGATCCAGTCGCGTTCGTCGACGTCGCGGGCGACGCCGCCCGCCACACCGACGGCAAGGAGGCCGCCCGGATCGCTGACCTCGTAGAGTGCTACGAGGCCGCGGGCGTCCCGCGGGCGGAGATCGGCGTCATCGCGCCGTTTCGCGCCCAGGTCGGCGAGATCAGGGGTCGGGTTCCCGACGACGTGACCGTCGACACCGTCGACCGCTTCCAGGGCTCGAGCGAGGAGGTCATCATCGTCTCGTTCGTCGCGACCGGCGACCTGGAGGGGCCGATCTTCGAGGACTACCGCCGGATCAACGTCGCGCTCACCCGACCCAAACGCGCGCTCGTCCTCGTCGGCGACTCGCGGGCCCTCGAGTCCGATCCGGTCTACGGCCGGATGCTCGAGTGGGCCCGGACCTGACGGGAGATCGCGGGCCGTTTATACGTCCGCGCTCGCAAGTCCGGCCATGAGCCAGGAGCCGGACCTCCCCGTGAAGCCGGTCGATCTGCTCGTCCTGGTCGTCGTCTCCGTGCTGGGCGGGGCGCTGATCGCGAGCTGGGCGATGGAGCCCCGGCTCACGCCGAACTTCGTCGTGGCGATCTCCTCGGGGACCGTGATGCTGGCCTTTTTCCTGTTCATCCCCGTGATGGGCGTCCGGACGTTCCTCGAGGAACGGAAGGGCGGAAACGAGGGGTCGTAGCTCCGTCGGCGGGGTGGAGCCGGCGGTAGTGCGGGCTTTACTTCGGTGGGCGTCGTGGAGGGCGGGACCATGCTGGACCGACTGGCAGACGCCCGTTCGGCGGGGAGCCTCGCCGTCCGGGTCGTCGTGGCGGTCGCCGTCGTCTCGATCGCGACCGGCGTCGCCGCGATCCTCACGGATCCGGCGCTGACGGCGGCGGGGCCGGCCGCCGAGATACAGGCGATCGCGGAGTTTTCCGCTACGGTCGTCGGCTTCGCGCTTCTCGTCGTGGCCTGGGGGATGCGACGGGGGTACAGGGTCGCGTACGTCGCCGCGGCGGCGCTGGTCGCACTCGAGGCGGTCCACGGGGTCGTCCAGTTGCGGCTGCTCTCGATCCCGCTCGTCGTGCTCTCGGTCGGCGGGCTTGCGGTCCTCGTGGCGACCAGCGAGCGGTTCACCCGCTCTGCCGGCCTCACGCTCTCGGCGACGCAGTTCGGTGCGGTCGTCGCCGTCGTCGGCGTCGGCTGTTACGGTACCGCCGGCGCCTACGCGCTCCGGGGCGGGTTCGACGGCGTGGGAGGCGTCGTCGACGCCGTCTACTTCACGGTCGTCACCGCGACGACGGTCGGCTACGGCGACGTCCATCCGACCTCGCTGGGCGCGCGGCTGTTTGCGGCCTCGCTGGTCGTCCTCGGGCCGGCGGCGGTCGCCGTCGCCGCCGGTAGCCTGTTCGGGCCGGCCGTCGAGGCGCGCCTCGCGATGGCCGGCCGACGGGTGAGGGCCCACCGCGACGGGATCGAGCGGGTCGCCGTGGTCGGCTTCGAGGGACCCGCACGGGCGATCGCCGAGCGGCTCGCCGAGCGGGCGGCGGTGACGATCGTCGCCGAGAACCAACGTCTCGAGGGACTGCCGGCGGACGTCGAGGTCCACGCGGGCGAGCCGACCGACGAGGCCCTCCTCGAGCGGGCCGGCGTCGCCTCGTGTGGTGGGGTCGTGATCGCCGATGGCTCTCCCGACGCCGTCCGTGCCACGCGGGAGACGACAGCCGCCCCGATCGTCGCGGTCGCGGCCGACCCCGAACCCGCGGTCGCGGAGGGTGCGGACGTCGTGATCGACCCCCGGTCGGCCGTGGCCGACGCCGCCGTGGCGGCGGTCCTCGAATCGTCCGCTCAGTCGGCGTCCGCGGCCTCCCAGAGCGGATAGAGCTCGTCCTCGATCGGCTCCGCGACGGGTTCGCCGTCGAGGATGAGCGCCGGATCGCCCGCCTCGACGGTCCCGATCGCCGCCGCGTCGATCCCGGCAGACTCGAGGGCGGCGAGTGCCTCGTCGACCGACCCGGCGGAAACGGTCGCGAGCAGGGCCCCCGAGCCGAAGATCCGGAGGGGGTCGACGCCCGCGGCCCCACAGAGCGTCTCTGTCTCCGGGCGGATCGGTATCGCCTCGCGATCGACCTCGAGACGGACCCCCGATGCGCGGGCGACCTCCGACAGCCCGGCCGCGACGCCGCCCTCGGTGGGATCGTGCATCGCGCTCGCCGCCTCGCGGAGACGGCGACCGTCGGGGACGACGCTGACCTCCTCGAAGGAGGCGAGGGCCCGTTCCCGGACGTCGTCGGGAACGGCGAGTTCCTTCCCGAAGTCGGCCGCGAGGATCGCCGTCCCCTCGATCGCCGCCGCCTTCGTCACGAGGACCCGATCGCCGGGCTCGGCGCCGCCGGTCGGGACGAACCGGTCCGTCGGTCCCATCGCGGTCAGGGAGAGCAGCGGGCGCTCCAGAGCGTCGACGTACTCGCTGTGGCCGCCGACGATCGCGGCGCCGACCTCGCGGGCGGCGGCGTCGAGCTCCGCCGAGACCGTCTCGAGGACCTCGCGTTCGGCACCGCCGGGGAGCATGATCACGACGGTCAGCCACCGCGGGTCGGCCCCGGAGGCGGCGACGTCGTTGCAGGCGACGTGGACGCCGAGGCGGCCGACCTCGGAGGCCGCAAGCGAGATCGGGTCCGAGCTGACGACCAGCGTCCCCCCCTCGCAGGCGATCGCCGCGGCGTCCTCGCCGTCGGCGGGTCCCTGGAGAACCGCGGGGTCGTCGGCGCCCGTTCGATCGAAGACGTGCTCGAGGAGCTCCGGGCTCACCTTGCCGGGCATGGTTCGAACTGGGCGGATGCGGGGTTTGTAGCTGACGGTGGGGCGTCGGTGGCGGACCGACGCCACGGACGACGTCGAACGCTTCTTGGCACGCGGCGCCCTCGAACCGGACATGGAGCGGGTCACGCTGGGCAACGAGGAGTTCGAGGGGCGAAACGACGCCTATCTCCTCGACGACGAGGGGGTCGCGCTGGTCGACACCGGGATCGCCACGGCCGAGACCGAATCAGAGTTGCGCGAGGGCCTCGCCGAGTACGGCCACGAGTTCGCCGACATCGAGACGATCGTCCTGACCCATTGGCACCCCGACCACGCCGGCCTGGCCGGTGCGATCCAGGCCGAAAGCGGCGCGCGCGTCCTCGTCCACGCTTCCGACGCCCCGCTCGTCCGCCGGGACGACGAGGCCCTCGCGGAGTTCGACTCGTTGCGGCGAGAAGCTTTCGAGGCGTGGGGAATGCCCACCGACGAGCGCGAGTCCCTCCTCGCCTTTCTCGACGGGAGCGAGGCGATCGCGGGCGAGCCCGCGACCGTCGAGGAGATCGCCGACGGCGACCGTCTCGCGGTCGGCGGGCGAACGCTGGAGACGGTCCACGCACCCGGTCACACCGCCGGCCTCTGTCTGTTCGAGTTCGAGACCGCCGACGGCCGGGAGGCGTTCGTCGGCGACGCCGTCCTCCCCGTCTACACGCCAAATGTCGGTGGGGCCGACGTCCGCGTCGAGCGCCCGCTCGCGAACTACCTCGATACCCTTCGGACCGTCGTCGAACGCGATTACGACCGGCTCTGGCCCGGCCACCGCGACCCGATCGACGATCCCGCAGGTCGGGCGCGGACGATCGCCGAACATCACCGCGAGCGAACCAGTCGGGTCCTCGACGTTCTCCGGGAACACGGCCCTGCCGACGCCTGGACGGTGGGCGCCCACCTCTTCGGCGACCTGGAGGGGATCCACGTCATGCACGGACCCGGGGAGGCCTTCGCCCACCTCGACCACCTCCGCCACGAGGGGATCGTCCGGGAGGTCGAAGGGAAGTACGAGACGACCGGGAAGGAGGCCGATCTCGAGTCGCTCGTTCCGGTGCCCGAGTGACCGGGTTTCGCCGGCGATTCAGCTCTCGCCGGCCGTTCCCGACAGCCCTGCCAGCGACTCCTCGCCGATCTCCTCGAGGACGTGCTCGTGAAACGCCTGTAACGCCGCGCTCTCGTCCTCGGCGAGGACGACGTCGCTGGCCGAAAGCGTCGCGAGCCCGAACGCCCGCGGGGTCGGCGAATCGACGAGTACCTGCGAGACCGCGAGTTCCCCGGCATCGATCGCGCCGACGATCGACTCGATCTCGCTCACGGCGAGTTTGTCCTCCAGAATTTCGCGGTAGGTCTCCTCGATGACCGCGAACTCCTCTAAGTCCTCGGCGAAGCCCAGCAGCATCTCGCTTGCGACCTGCTGTTCGCTCGCGGACTTCTCGTAGCCCTTGTAGCGTTTGAGGATCATCAGCGCCCGGGTCGCGTTGATCCGGAAGTATCGCTGGAGGAGGTCGGTGCCCGCGAGCGCCCCCCGGAGCTTTTCGCGGACCTCCGAGGGATCGAGATCGGCGAGGATCGTCTCGAGTTCGATCTTCCTGTTGAGCGGCATCGAGAGCACGAAGCCGTTGTCGGCGACGGCGACTTTCACGTTCGCGGTCGCCCGGTCGGCACACTCGGCGGCCAGCAGCCGCGAGAGGCCGTCGTTGACCCGCCGGCCGTACGCCGAGTGGACGTAGTAGCGGCGCTCGTACTCCCCGCGGTCGCGTTCGACCTCGATCGCGAGCCGGCGGTCGGTCGAGACGCTTTCGACCCCGGCGTACCGACACTGGTAGTCGAACAGCCGCGCGAGCGCGCGGACCGCGTGGTCGTCGATCGGGAGTTTCCGGAGCCAGGCCCGGACCGCGGCGGGCCCACCCTCTTCGTACCGTTCGGCGAGGTCGCCCTGAAACGCGAGGATCTCCCGGCCGAGATCGGTCGAGAGCGGGAGGCGCTCGGAGTACCAGGTGGGAACCGTCGGCCGGCTCGCGGTCCGATCGACGTACACCTTCGACCCGCGCCGGTAGCGGTACTCGAAGCGTTCCCCGCCGAGGACGAAGACGTCGCCCTTCTCCAGGGTGTCGAGGTAGTCCTCGTCGAGCTGGCCGACCCACTCGTCGGCGGCGCGGGTCTTGACGTCGCAGCTAAAGGAGTCGGGGATCGTCCCGATGTTGGTCATGTAGATCACCCGGGCGAGCCGGCCGCGTTTGCCGATCAACGGTTCGCCGACCGGGTACTCGGGGTAGTGGTGCTCGCCGTCGGGCGGGTCGTTCTCGTCCCGCCAGACCTTCGCGTAGACGTTCTTGTCCTCGAGACCCGCATAATCGGCGGTGAGGTAGGCCATCAGCGACTCGTACTCGCTTTCGGTGTAGTTCCGGTAGGGGTAGGCCCGCCGGAGAATTTTTCGTACTTCGGTCTCGGGTCTGATCTCGGCGATCGCCATCCCGTAGACGTGCTGGGCGGCGACGTCGTGGGCGCGCTCGGGGATCGAGACGCTGTCGACGAACCCCTCCTCGGCCTTCTTCAGCATGACCGCACACTCGACGAGTTCGTCCCGGTCGAGGGCGATCACCCGGCCGGTGACCGTCTGTCCGACGCGGTGGCCCGCCCGGCCGACCCGCTGGAGGAGGGCCGCGACCGACTTCGGCGAGCCAACTTGAACGACGAGATCGACGTGGGGCATGTCGATCCCCAGTTCGAGCGAGGTCGAGGAGGTGACGACGTCGAGACTGCCCTCCTTCAGCCGCTCCTCGACGCCCTGGCGGACCTCCTTCGAGAGGCTGCCGTGGTGACACGCCGAGTTCTCCTCGTCGTAGGCCCCGAAACGCTCGCGGAGGTTCTGGAGCACCCGCTCGGCGCCCGATCGCGTGTTGGTGAAGACGAGCGTGTTCGTGTGCTCGCCGATGTGGTCGTGGAGCATATCGTAAAAACGCTCCTGGACGACCTCGCGGGAGGTGTTGATCAAGTCGTCGGCGGGGCTCTCGAGTCGGAGGTCGAACTCGCGGGCGAAGCGGGCGTCCACGATCTCGTACTCCCGTGGCTCGCTGCTCGTTTCGCCCCTCGTTTTCCCGTCCTCAGCCTCCTCGAACTCACAGCCCACGAGGAACTCCGCGACCCCCTCCAGGGGTTCGATCGTCGCCGAACAGCCGATTCTGGTGATCTCGTTTCTGGCGAGTGCCTCGAGGCGCTCTAGACTTACCGCGAGATGGGTGCCCCGTTTGTTGGCGGCCAGCGAGTGGATCTCGTCGACGATGACGTACTCCACACTCTCGAGTTTCTCGCGGAACTTCGGCGAGTTGAGCAGGATGGCGAGCGTCTCGGGGGTGGTGTTGAGGATGTGGGGCGTCTCCGCCAACATCTTCTGGCGCTCGCTGTCCGGGGTGTCGCCGTGACGGATCGCGTGGCGGATCTCGCCGGTCGACTCGCCGCGTTCGTCGGCGACCGCCTCGATCCCCTCCAGGGGGACCGTGAGGTTCCGGTGGATGTCGTTCGCGAGCGATTTGAGCGGTGAAACGTAGAGACAGTACACCGAGTTCTCGAGACCCTCGTCGGAGTCGCGGTCGCGCCGGTAGAGTTCGTCGATGATCGCGGTAAACGAGGCCAGCGTCTTCCCCGAGCCGGTCGGCGCCGCGACGAGCGTGTTCGTCCCCTCGTCGATCAGCGGGATCGCTCCCTCCTGGGGCGGGGTGAAAAAGCCCTCGTTCTCGGGGACGAACTCGCCGAACTCGCGGTGCCACCACTCCCGGACTGCGGGCTCCAAGCGCTCTAAGACCTCCCGGTCGGCGACGGCGTCGGGGTCGTACGGCCGATCGCCCGACGCGGAGTCGTCCATTGGCGGATCCAGGGAACGGGCGGACAAGAGGGTTTGGCCAGCGGATCGGAAGTGGAGACGGTGGATGGGCACCACCCTTTTGCGCCGGCCAGCCCCACTGTCGCCCATGAAGGTCACCTTCCTCGGGACCGGGAGCGCGATGCCGACGGGCGAGCGGTTCCAGACCGGAATCCTGGTACAGGAGGAGGGCCGGACGCTGCTGGTCGACTGCGGGTCGGGCGTGCTCCACCGCCTCCAGCAGTCGGGCGTCGGCTACGAGTCGGTCTCGACGGTGCTTCTCACCCACCACCATCTCGATCACGTCGCCGACTTGCTCCCGCTGATGAAAGCGCGGTGGCTCGCCGGCGAGGAACGCTTGGAAGTGGTCGGCCCCCAGGGCACCAAGGCCCTGGTCGACGGCCTTCTCTCGGTCCACGAGTACATGCAGGACAAACTCGAGCTCCAGGTCCGCGAGGTCGTTCCCGGCGAGTTCGAGGTCGCCGGCTTCGACGTCGCGGCCTACGAGACCCGCCACTCCCTTCGCTGTCTGGCCTACCGGTTCGACGACCGGTTCACGTTCGGGGCCGACAGCGAGGCGTTCGCGGGACTGGTCAACTTCGCCGAGGGGTCGGCGATCCTCGCCCACGACTGTTCGTTCCCGGACGACGTGGACGTCTCGAACCACCCGACGCCCGAACGCCTGGGACGGGAGCTCTCGGGGGCCGAGCTCGGTCGGGTCTACCTTACCCACCTCTACCCGCACACCGACGGCCGCCACGAGGAGATGCTCGAGTCGATCGGCGCCCACTACGACGGCGACGTCCGGTTCGCCGAGGACCTGAAAACGGTCTCGATCGACTGATGGAGTCGGCTGTACCGATACGCCGGTGATCGCCGGACCCGGTCGTCCATCACCGGGAAATGACCACAATCGACCCGGTGACTCCGGCACTGAACCGCCGGAAGGAGCGGCCACAGCCGGGACGGCAGGACTGTTAGTAGCGCGATAACAACAAGTATATGGGCGTCCGTTTGTAGGATCCTACCAACAGATGCTCCCCTCTGCTCCGGTGGTCGGATGAGCACGCCCGAACGCATCGCAAGCGTCGTAACGAGCCACAGCAAGGCGGTGCTGGCCGTTCTGTTGCTGGCGACGGTCCTGATCGGCGCGGGCGCGCCGATGATCGACGACGACTCCTCGCTCAGTCAGTTCGAGACCGACTCGGCGGAAGCCCAGGCCGTCGAGTACGCAAACGAGAACTTCACGTCCGGCGAACAGGAGAACACGACGACGGTGCAGCTGATCGTCAGAGGCGAGAACGTCCTCACCCAGGAGTCGCTGCTCGACTCGCTTGCCCTCCAGCGGACGCTCCGGGACAACGAGTCGATCAACGCGACCCTCGACGAGGAACGGTCGACCTTCGGCGTCGGGAACGCCCTCGGCATCGCGGCGATCCAAACCGAGGCCGGCCAGGAACTCGCCGAACGTGCTCAAGAGCTCGAAAACGACAGCGCCGAACTCGAGGAGCGCGGCCAGGAACTCGAGGAACGTGGCCAGCAGCTCGAAAACGACACGGCCGAACTCGAAGAGCGCGGCCAGGAACTCGAGGAACGCGGCCAGCAGCTCGAAAACGACACGGCCGAACTCGAAGAGCGCGGCCAGGAACTCGAGGAACGCGGCCAGCAGCTCGAAAACGACACGGCCGAACTCGAAAACGACAGCCAGGCGCTCCAGGAAGAGCGCGAGCGCGTCGAGGCCCAACTCGCCGCCCAGGAGGCGGCGCTAAACGAGACCGCTCGGCTCCAGGCCGCCTACGAGCAGGCCGAAAGCGACGGGGAGCGCGCGGCGATCGAGACCGAGATCGACGAACTGTGGGCCGAGACGACCGCCGACCTCGAACCCCAGCAGGCCGAGCGATTCGAGGCCGCCGCGGGCGAGGTCCGGTCCCTGACGAGCGACCGGGTCGAAAACGAAACCGCCCTCGCGGGCGCCTACGCGGCCGGAACCGGCGTCACCGACGACCCCGGGACCCGGGCCGAACTCGAGGCGGCACTGAACGAGACCGCCCAGCTCCAGCGTTCGATCGAGGCGACCGACGACGAGGCCGAACGGGCCGCGTTAGAGGAGGAGATCGGTGCGGTCTGGACGAACGCGACCGCGGACCTCGGTCCGGCCGGGACCGCGACGTTCGTCGTGAGCGCGACGGAGGTCCGGACGACGACGTCCGACCTCGTCGCCATCGAATCCGAACTCGCAAGCGCCTACGAGGCGGGGACCGCCGGCGTGCTGGCCGACGAGCTCGCGGGCCTCGAGGAGCGCAGTCAGGAACTCGAGGAGCGCGGCCAGGAACTCGAGGAACGCGGCCAAGAGCTCGCAGAGGAGCAAGCGGAACTCGAAAACGACAGCGCTGCACTCGAGGAACGCGGCCAGGAGCTTCAAGACGAACGGGCGGCGCTCGAGAACGACAGTGCCGAACTCGAGGAACGCGGCCAGGAACTCCAGGACGAACAAGCCGCGCTCGAAAACGACAGCGCCGAACTCGAGGAACGCGGGCAGGAGCTTCGGGACGAACGGGAAGCCCTCCAGGAGGGGGGGACGCCGACGCTCGACGAACAGATCGAGGCGGTCGAGGGCCTCTCCGAGTCGGAGTTCGAGGAGAACCTCACCACGGTCCTCTCGGAGGGCGAGGGCGGGAGTCCGGCCCTCGACTTGATGCCGACCGACTACGAGCCCGGCACCACCTCGGCGGACGCCCGGATGATCTTCGTCACCCAGGTGAGCGAGGCGGACGGAGCCCAGGGGGGGATGGGCGGCGGTGACAGCGACGCGATGGACGCCCAGCTCGAGATGCGCGAGCTCGCGGACGGCCAGGAGGGCAACGAGTACGCCGTCTTCGGCGCCGGGATCATCAACGAGGAGATCAACAACTCGATGGGCGACAGCTTGGCGATCGTCGGCCCGCTTGCCCTGTTGTTCGTCGTCGTCGCGCTCGTGATCGCCTACCGGGATCCGATCGACATCGTACTGGGTGTCGGCGGGATCCTCGCGGTGTTGATCTGGACGTTCGGCTTCATGGGCTGGGCCGGGATCTCGTTCAACCAGATGATGATCGCCGTCCCCGTACTCCTGATCGGGCTCTCGATCGACTACGCGATCCACGTCTTCATGCGCCACCGCGAACAGCGCGAGGAGGGCGTCGAGGACGAGAGCGGCGTCCGCGGCTCGATGAGAATCGCTCTTGGAGGCGTCGGCGTCGCCCTGGTCTGGGTGACCGCGACGACTGTCATCGGCTTCCTCTCGAACCTCGTCAGCCCGATCGGCCCGATCCAGGAGTTCGGCATCGTCAGCGCGTTCGGGATCCTCGCGGCGCTGATCGTCTTCGGCGCGCTCGTCCCGGCCGCGAAAGTCGAGATCGACGCCCTGCTCGAATCCCGCGGGTTCGACCGGCGCAAGCGTGCGTTCGGGACCGGCGGTGGCGCCTTCAGCCGGGTGTTGACCGTCGGCGCGACCGCCGCACGGAAGGCGCCCCTGGCCGTCATCGTCGCCGTCCTCCTGCTGTCGGCCGGCGGGGTCTACGGCGCGACCCAGGTCGACACCAGCTTCCAGCAGGAGGACTTCCTCGCGGAGAGCCCGCCCGAGTGGACCGAGAACCTCGGCCCGCTCGCGCCCGGCGAGTACGAGGCCAAAGACGACCTCGAGTTCGTCAACGAGAACTTCCAGCGCGAGGACTCACAGAGCCAGATCCTGATACGCGGGCCGGTGACCGACGACGGGACGTTAGCGGAGATCGATCGAGCGACGGCCGACGCCGCCGACAGCGACATCGCCTACGTCGGACCGACCGGCGAGGCCGACGTCACGAGCCCGCTGTCGGTGATGGAGACCGCCGCAAGCGAGAACGAGTCGTTCAACGAGTCCTTTAGCGCCGCCGACACCGACGGCGACGGCGTCCCCGACGAGAACGTCGAGGCGCTGTACGACCAGCTGTTCGAGGTCGACGAGACCGCCGCGAGCAACGTCGTCTACCGGACCGACGACGGCGAGTACGAGGCCGTCCGGATGATCGTCGGCGTCCAGGGCGACGCCGCCTTCGGGGACGTCACGAGCGAGACCCGGGCGATCGCCGACGGCATCGACGGCGAGTGGGAGGTCATCGCGACCGGCAACCCGATCGTCAGCTACCTCGTCGAACAGGACCTGCTCGATACGGTCTTAGAGAGTCTGACGATCACGCTTGTCGCCGTCTTCGTCTTCCTCACCGTCGCCTACTGGCTGACCGGCAACGGGGCGACGCTGGGGGCCATCACCTTGCTCCCGGTCGCCTTTTCGGTGAGCTGGATCCTCGGCACGATGTACCTCATCGGGATGCCCTTCAACGTCCTGACGGGGATGATCACGAGCCTCACGGTCGGGCTCGGGGTCGCCTACAGCATCCACGTCAGCGCCCGCTACACCCTCGAGCTCGAGCGCACGGGCAACGTCTGGTCGGCGATGCGGACGACCGTGACCGGGACGGGCGGGGCCCTGCTGGGCAGCGCGGCGACGACCGTCGGCGGCTTCGGCGTGCTCGCCTTCGCAATCCTGCCCGCGCTCCAGCAGTTCGGGATCATCACCGCGCTGACGATCACGTACGCCTTCCTCGCGAGCGTCGTGGTGCTCCCGAGCCTGCTGGTGGTCTGGACGCGGTACTTCGGACCGGACGTCGCCTTCGACGCCGACGCGGAAGCGACCGCCGCGGCCGCCGACGGCGGGGAACGAGCGGAGGCCGAGGACTGATGGCCGGGGAGAGCGAGGCGGTCGGCGCCTTCGAGCGCCTCGGGCTGACCAGCTACGAGGCGAAGGTGTTCATCGCGCTCCAGCGTCTGGGCTCGGGTACCGCCCGCGACGTCGCCCGGGTCGCGGACGTCCCCCGATCGCAGGTCTACAGCGTCGCCGAGAGTTTGGAGGACAGGGGGCTGCTCGAGGTCCAGCAGTCGACCCCGATCCGCTACCGGCCGGTCGGCATCGATGAGGCCAGAGAGACCCTCCGGGCCCGCTTCGAGAGCGAGCAAGAACGGGCCTTCGAGTACGTCGAGGGGGTCCGCGAGGAGTCCGACACCGAGGAGCGCCAGGAGGACATCTGGACGGTTCGGGGGCGCGACCGGATCGACGACCGGGTCCTCGACGTCCTCTCGGGGGCCGACGAACGGGTCGTCTTCGGGGTCCGTAGAGCCGACCAGCTGGCCGGAGAGATCGGGGGGGTTCTCGAGGAGTTGGCCGCCGAGGGCGTCGAGGTGACGGTGATCAGCCGGTCGTCGGCGATCCGTGATCGGGTCGAGGAGTTCGACGGCGTCGCGACGATCCCGCCGGCCGACGACCGCGCCGACGACGAGGTCTCGGGGCGGATCGTGATCGTCGACGACGACAGCGTCCTGTTGAGCGTCGTCGATGCGGACGGCGGCGAGACCGCGATCTGGAGTGCGGGCTCGCTGTTCGCCTCGGTGTTGATCCGGCTGGTCGAGGCCAACACCGAGGCGCCGATGGGGTAGGTAACTCGAGCCCGCGAGTGCCCGCCGGCGGCTTTTGGACGGCGGGCGCCTATCGCGGACGATGGCACCCGAACTCTCGATCGAGGCCGACTGGAACCGCCTCTCCATCGGCGGCGAGTGGACCGACTCGGCGGGCGACGACGAGATACCGGTCCTCGACCCCTCGACCCGCGAGGAGGTCGCGCGGGTACCGGCGGCGACCGAGGCGGACGTCGACGCCGCCTACGAGGCCGCCGCCGACGCCCAGGCCGAGTGGGCCGAGGCGCCGCCGGCCGAACGCGAGCGGGTCGCCCGGAACTTCGCCGAGGCCCTCCAGGCGTACGAGGACGAGATCGTCGATCTGCTGGCTCACGAGGCCGGCGGCTCGCGGGTCATGGGCGAGACGTCGGTCGAGATCGCGACCGACCAGGCGACCCAGGCCGCGACGTTGCCCCGCCAGATGGGTGGCGAGTTCGCGGCGTCGAACGTCCCCGGCAAGGAGAACCTCGTCCGTCGGGAGCCCCAGGGCGTCGTCACCGTCATCTCGCCGTGGAACTTCCCGCTGAACCTCTCGGGGCGGGCGATCGCGCCCGCGATCGCGACGGGCAACGCCGTCGTCCTCAAGCCCGCCTCGAACACGCCGATCACGGGCGGACTTCTGATGGCGAAACTGTACGAGGAGGCGGGACTGCCCGATGGCCTCATAAACGTCGTCACCGGCAGCGGCTCCGAGATCGGCGACGCAGTGGTCGACCATCCAGAGAGCGACGTCGTCTCCTTTACCGGATCGACGCCCGTCGGGCGAGGCGTCGCCGCGAAAGCCGGCGAGAACCTCTCGGTCGCCGCGATGGAACTCGGGGGCAACAACGCCCACATCGTCACCGACGACGCCGACCTCGAGGCCGCCGTCGATTCGGCCGTCTTCGGCTCGTTCGTCCACCAGGGCCAGGTCTGCATCTCGATCAACCGCCACCTCGTCCACGAGTCCGTTTACGACGAGTACGTCTCCCGGCTCACGGAGCGCGCCGAGTCCCTCCCTGTGGGAAGCGCCCACGACGCCGAGACCGTCGTCGCGCCGATCATCGACGAGGGCCAGCGCGACGAGATGCTCGGCTACGTCGAGGAGACCGTCGAGGCGGGCGCGACCCTCGAGACCGGCGGCGAGACCGTCGAGATGGAGGGCGTCGAGGACTCGCTGCTCGTCGCGCCGACCGTGCTCTCGGGCGTCGAAAACGGGATGGCCGCCGCCTGCAACGAACACTTCGGGCCGATCGCGCCGGTGATCCCCTTTTCGGACGTCGACGAGGCGATCTCGCTCCACGACGCCGTCGAACACGGCCTCTCGGGGTCGGTCCACGCCGGCGACGTCGGCACCGGCCTGGAGATCGCCGAACGCATGGACACGGGCAACGTCCACGTCAACGACCAGCCGATCAACGACGAGGCCCACGTCCCCTTCAGCGGGACGAAAGCCTCCGGCGTCGGCACCTACAACGCCACCGAGATCATGGACGAGCTGACCGAGACGAAGTGGATCTCCCTCCAGCACGAGAAGCGGGAGTACCCCTTCTGAGGCTCACCCGACTCTCCGCCGGCTACTCCAGCCGATAGCGCAACAGCGCGGCCACGCCACCGAGGTTCGAGAGCTGTTGGCCCGGCGGGAACTCGCTGGAAAACACCGTCACTTCGCCGCCTTTCTGCTCGGTGGTCTCGACCAGCCGGTCGGCGTCTACCCCCCAGTCACCCTCCGAGCTTCGTTCCTTGCGGAGTCGTTCGTCGACGATCAGCAGGCGCTCGATCGCGCCGAACTCGGCGGCCTGCTGGACCTGCTGGGGACCGTAGGCCGCCTTCGCCCCGCTCGCGATCCGCTCGGTGAGGTCGTCGATGTACGCCGCTTCGCTCTCGATTCGGGTGTCGCGCTGGACGTCGGCGACCGCACCCCGTTTGAGGACCTCGTGGACGCCCCGGTCGCCGACCCCCGAGGTGTCGACGGTCGTCACCAGTTCGGCGATCTCGGGGTCGTTCTCCTCGAGGTAGGAGAGGGCGTCCTGTTTGGTGAATCCCGGCCCCGCGAGAATGATCGCGTCTACATCCATCCGCCGGAGGACGTCGGCGAGTTCCGAGAAGAGCTCCGAGCGCTCGCGGGCGCCGTCGCCCCACGCGGCCTTTCCGGTGGGACCGGTGATCGCTGCTCGCTCCTCGGTGCCGTACTGGGCGACGGTGTGGACGTGGGCCTCGCCCTCCTCGACGGTGGCGATGGCGACGTCGGGGTTTTCGGTCGCCTCGCTCGCTTCCTCCAAACGCTCCCACTGGTCGGGTTTGAACCGCTTCTCGATCGAGAGCTCGTCGCGTTCCTCGACGTTCAGGGTGTGGTGGGCGCCCAGCTGGTCCTCCCGGGAGCAGGCGACGATCTCGCCGCCGACCCGGAGCCGGTTGGCGAACTTGTGGAACTCGACGGTATCGACGGCGATGGCGATCCACATGGGCTCGCGCTCGCCCCCCGTGTCCCGCATCTGGTCGTCGTTTCGTTGAATTCGCCGGGTCGTATCGCCTGCGACCCGGTCGCCGGGCTCGACGACGTACTGCAGATGCCAGAGGTCGTCGATGCTCTCGGGGACGACCGTCACCCGCTCGCGGCCGCCCTCGATCCGCTCGCGGTCTCGTACCTGCATAGCGGTAGTTCTCCGGGTGACCGTAAGTGCGTGACGGACCGCGTTCGCGACGCGGGCGCCGAAAACCGGCTTTCCCGATCAGTCGTCGTCGGAGGGCTCGAGGGCGGCCTCGCGCTCGAGGTAGTCGTCATCGAAGGAGAGCGGCCAGGAGTTGGGAAGGTGCTCGCCGAAGGCGAAGCTCAACATGACCACTACGAAGGCCAGCCCCGCGATCACGGTGAGCGTCGTGAACGCGATCGTGAGGTCGATCCCGAGGAAGACGGGGATCGCCGACTGGAGTGTTGTCATCTGTCCGTTGTCACCTGACCCGACTTAGCCGGGGACGGGCCATCAGTATTTCCTTTCACGGGCCTGTATGCGTGTGAATATCGCACACGAGGGGGCGGGAACGATCGCAGCGAAGGCCGGACCCGGTCAGTCCTCGACGATCCGGCTCCCGCCCGGCGGGAGGAAGTGCTGGATCCGGTCGGGGCTCGCGACCTTGCGGACGAACGACTCGTCTTCGAAGCGTTCGCGGAACTCCCGGTAGATCCGCTTCCCGCAGTCGGCCTGGGCGAACCGGCCCGGTTCGACCTCGATCGTCGTCTCCGCTTTCCCCTCGATCGCCTCGGGGGGACCGCCGACCACGCGGGTGTACGGTTCACACTGGATTCCGACGCAGACCCCGACCGGCGTGTCGTCGAGGTAGCGCCGGTCGCCCCTGACCGCGAACCCGCCCTTCTCCAAGTACTCGCCGCTCTCGGGGGTCTTCGAGATCTGGTCTGCGTCGACGACGTAGACGTCGCCGGCGAATCGGCCGTCCTTCCAGACCGACGAGTACGACACCGCGAACTGGGCGGCCTGCTCGATGCTCGAGTCGGGGATGTCGACATCGCGGGCGGCCTCGCTCGGGTCGGTCGCCTTCAGCACCGTCACGGGCCCGCCGTGGGCCTGAGTGTGGAGCACTTTGTCGCCGGGATCGACGTACTTCTTGACGATCTCCTCGTTTTGATCCGCACTGCGCCCCCCGATCACGAGGAAGTCGTCGCTCGTGTGGAACCACCGGAACCGGTCGTACCAGCCCTCGTTCTCCCGGATCGGGAGCGACGGCATCGAGAGCCAGTCGCGCTCTTCGTCCTCCTCGTCGTCGGCCTCCTCCTCGTCGGGTTCCTCCCATTCCTCGCGGCGACGCTTCGCCGCCGCCAGATCCTCGCGGGTGTCCTCGATCGCCGCGAGCGCGCCCTCCTTTTTCTCGGCGACGCGCTTTGCCTCGGTGTAGAGGCGGTCGGCGTTGTGCTCGACGCCCTCGCTCGCGTCGAGTTCGATCCGCTCGTCCTCGAGTTCGACCGTGACGGTCCCGGCCTCGCCGTCGACGCTTTCGACCGCTTCGGCCGCGTCGATCCCCCGCTCTCTGCCCTCGGCGAAGCGCGCTTCGATCTCCTCCCAGGGGGTGTCCTCCTCGCGGGCCCGTCGGACCGTCGTCAGGATCTCGTCGACGAGGCCGTAGCGGGCGTACAGCAGCTCCGCGCGCTCGCGCTCGGCTTCGGCCTGCTCCTCGAAGCCCTCGATCGCGCCCTGCTGCTGGTCGATGATCCGCTCGTGTTTGGCGATCTCCTCCTCGAAGTCGGGGCGGGTATCGGTCGGATCGGGTTCCGCCTCGTCGCCGAGCTCGAGCCGGTGGAAGTAGTCGTCGAGCGCGGAGAGAAACGAGTCGTAGGCCTCGGCGGGCAGCCCCTCACGTTCGTGTTCTTCGAGGGGAAAGGGGGTGGCGTCGACGACCCGCTCGGGAGACTCCTCGTCACCGTCGCTCGTCCCTTCGTCGCTGGCGTCTTCGCCGCCGTCGTCCTCGAAGTAGAGGCGCGGATCGACGTTGCCCGTCCGGAGGTCGATCGCCAGCCGATCGATCGCGCCGTAGAGGGCGTCGTACTCGGCGTCGCCCGCGTCGGCGATGTCCATGGTCTTCTCGACGCCCGCGCGGGTACAGAGCTCCTCGGCGTAGAGGCCGCCGAAGTTGAGCTGGGTCGCGAGCGTCCGGACGACGTCGGTGTCGGAGTCGTCCATCCGGGCGTCGAAGCCCTCCCGCGAGACCGTAAGCGGGTTGAGCCGCGAGTCGGGGAACTCGTAGCGAGAGCCGGGGACGACGGTCCGGGACTCCAGGCGGACGGTCTCCAGACAGTCGATCACTTCGTACTCGCCGTCGGTGACCGCGACGTTGCCCTGGCCGAACAGTTCGACGATGATTCTCGTTACCCCGTCGTCGCGCTCGAAGACGAACTCGAGGATGCGATCGAACTCGAACTGTTCGACGCCGGCGAAGTCCGCACCCGACAGCCGGTTGCGAAGCATCATCGCGAACTGGGGCGGTCGGCCGGGGGCGTCGGGCACCCGCTCGGGGGCGACCGTGTGGGCGCGCTTTACCTCCCCGACCTCGACGATGAGTTCGACCCGCCCGCGGTCGAAATCGCGAAGCTTCAGCCGAAGCAAATCGTCGCCGTAGAGGTAGGCCTTGTCGACCTTCGCGCCCTCGTGGGCGCCCAGCTCCCGGACGAGGGCCGCGAGGTCGACGCTGGTGAGCTCCCGCTTCGGATCCATACTCACACTGTCCGGTCCGGCCAAAAAGGCGTGTCGTTCCCGCTTACTCCCCGACGGCCATCAACTCGACTGTGTAGCCGAAGGGATCGGTGACGTAGTAGGAGGTGTAGCTCCCGACCGGCTCTCGCTCGCGCTCGGCCGTCGAGTCGATCCCTATGCCGGCCTCCTCGAGCCGGCTCCGGACCGCCTCCGGGGAGTCGTCGATCCTGAGCGCCAGATGGCGGTAGGCTCCGGGCCCCGGGAACTCCTCGACCGGATTGACGTAGAGTCGGGGGCCGTCCCCGGCGTCCCCGAGGTGGATCGCGAACAGTCCGGGGTCGTCCCGGACCGCGGCGTGCGGGTCGCCGAATCCCGTCTCGAAGCCGAGGCGGTCGACGTAGAACTCGATGACTTCGTCCAGGCGCTCTGCTGGGAATCCGAGGTTGGCGTGGTCGATGGCGCTCGCGTGCATGAGGGTGAGTCCCTCGCCGAATCACAAGAGCCCCCGCCCGGCGGCAGGGATGGCCGCCTCCGAAGCGATCCGTCAGTTACCCCGGCCGTTTCCGGGACCGCCGCCGTTGCCCGCGCCGTTTCCGTTGCCCGAGTTGCCGGAGCCACCCGCCGCGTCCACGAGTGCACCGAGATCGAGGTGGCCCGCCCCGTGGTACTTCTCCCCGGCCTCTTGTTGGACCGCGGTCTCCCGGAGCAGGTCCTCGACCTCCTCGACGCTGGCATCGGGTTGCAGCGACCGAACCAGCGCGACGGCACCCGAAACCTGCGGGGCGGCCATCGAGGTGCCGGCCTTCCAGCCGTAGCCGGCTTCGACCTCGCCGTCGTCGCCGACGACGTTGACCGTCGAGAGCACGAGGTCCCGGGCCGCGTTCTCGTCGTCGCTTTCCTGATCGAGGTCGCCGCCGGCAGCGCTGATGTCGATCGCGCTCTCGCCGTAGTTCGTGTAGAAGGCGGGATCGGTCGTCGGCTCCTCGAGGTGGCCCGGCGCGAGTGCGTTGTGGGCCATGTTCGGGCCGTCGCCCCAGAGAAAGCCGATGGGGCCGGTCGCGGAGACGCCGAAGACGCCGTCGATCTCGGTCGGGATCGTGAAGGTCTCCTCCGGATCGAGATCGAGGCCCGCGTTGCCCGCGGAGTTGACGACGACCATGCCCTGGCTGCGGGCGTACTGGACCGCAGCGGTGTAGACGGCGACGTACTGCTGGACGACCGACTCCGGGAGGCCGGCGATCGTCTCCGCCGGAATCCCGAGGCTCAGGTTCGCCGCGTCACAGCCCCTGTCGGCGGCCGCGACGATGGCGGCGATGACGTCCCCGCCGGCGCCCTCCTGGCCGGAGAACACGCGCAGGGCGACGATGTCGGTCTCGGGTGCCGTTCCCGTCACGCCGCCAGCGTCGCCGACGCCCTCGTTGGTCGCGGCGACGGTGCCGGCGACGTGGGTCCCGTGATTGCCCGCGCCGTTCGGCCGCCAGTCGTCGGGATCGGTCGTGAAGTTCTCCGAGCGCTCTTCGTCGACGACGTCCGCGAGGTCGGGGTGTCCGTCGTAGACCCCGCTGTCGATGACCGCGATCGAGGTCCCTTCGCCGCGGGTCCGCTCGTGAACGTACCCGCCGCCTCCGGGGTGTTCGTCGATGTCGGCGACGTTCTGGGCGCGCTTGTCCCACTGGAGGTCGCCGTTGGTCGGCTCCTCGCTCGCGAAGCCGGGCTGGCCGCCCTTGTCCCGTTCGGCGACCGGGCCGTGCTGGGCCACCGCGATGTCGGGCAGGGTCGCGCTCGCGCCGCCGACCGTTCCGGGATCCCCGCGAGCGACCAGCAGGTCGATCTGGGAGACGTCGTGGATAATCTCGACGTCTTCGGGGACCTCGCTTTCGTCGACCTCCGTCAGGTCGATGAAGAATCGTCCCTCCTCGCCGGAGTTCGCAGACGCCGATCCGACGCCAACCGTGAGTCCGCCGGCCGTCGCGCCCGTGAGCTGCAGGAATCGTCGTCGGCTATGGTTTCCCATGGAAATAGCCGATAGCTACTAATTGATAAACATTCCGCCAAACGACATAGTTGGTATTTACTGGTCGATAATGGATACTTTATCTTTCAGGCCTCTTTTATGCAGTTCGCCGACCGGCCGGCGACCGATCCCCGTAGCTACTAATGGCCGGCGTTCGGAGACGGGATATGGACAATCGTCGCGCGCGCCTCCGTCGAAGACTTGCGGAATCGCCCCCGACGGCCCGTCCGGACGCCGGCACCGGAGCCGGGTTCGGGGAATCGGCGCCGCGGGTGGTCCCGTGGTAGACGTCGCGGTCTCGGCGGGACGGGTCCTCCTCGCGCTCGTCCTGGTCGCCCTCAACGGGTTCTTCGTGGCCTCGGAGTTCGCCTACGTCCGCATCCGGGCGACCAGCGTCGAGCAACTCGTCGAGGAGGGCCGGCCGGGGTCGGGCGCCCTTGAGGCGGCCCTCGAGAACCTCGACGACTACCTCGCGGTGACCCAGCTGGGAATCACCATCTCCTCGCTGGGGCTGGGTTGGATCGGCGAGCCCGCCGTGGCGGCGTTAGTCGAGCCCGTGCTCGGTCCCCTCCTGCCCGAGGGGCTCCTCCATCTCGTCGCGTTCGCGATCGGCTTCGGCACGATCACCTTTCTGCACGTCGTCTTCGGCGAACTCGCCCCGAAGACGATCGCCATCGCACGGGCCGAGCGGGTGGCCCTGCTGGTCGCCGTGCCGATGAAGTTCTGTTACTACCTCTTTCTCCCCGGGATCGTCGTCTTCAACGGGACGGCGAACTTCTTCACCCGGCTGATCGGCGTTCCGCCGGCCTCCGAGACCGACGAGGTGCTCTCCGAGAGGGAGATCCTCTCCGTGCTCGCCCACGCCGGCACCGAGGGCCACGTCGACGCCGAGGAAGTCGAGATGATCGAGCGGGTGTTCGAACTCGACGACGCCTCGATCCGGGAGGTGATGGTCCCTCGTCCCGACGTCGTGGCCGTTCCGGCCGACCTCCCGCTGTCGGGGCTGCGCGAGACGGTCATGACTGCCGAACACACCCGGTATCCGGTCGTCGATCCCGACGACGACGACCAGGTGGTCGGCTTCGTCGACGTCAAGGACGTGCTCCGGGCCCTAGATGAGGACGCCGAGGCGACCGCGGGGGATCTCGCCCGCGAGATGCCCGTCGTCCCCGAGACGGCCCGCGTCGGCGACCTGCTCGCCCAGTTCCAGCGCGAACAACGCCAGATGGCGGCGGTGATCGACGAGTGGGGCGCCCTGGAGGGGATCGCAACCGTCGAGGACGTCGTCGAGGCGGTCGTCGGCGACATCAGAGACGACTTCGACGCCGATGGCGAGCCCTCGATCGACCGGCGGGAAGACGGGAGCTATGCCATCGACGGCGGCGTCGCGCTCTCGACGGTCAACGAGGAGCTCGAGGCCGGCTTCGAGGACGAGGAGGTCGGCACCGTCGGCGGGCTCGTCCTCTCCCGGCTCGGCCGGGCGCCGGAGGTCGGCGACCGGGTGGCGATCGAGGGCTACGAACTCCGGGTCGAGGCCGTCGACGGCGCCCGGATCGAGCGGGTCGTCGTCCGCGAGACCGATGGCGAGCCCGCCGACGGAGCGGATGCTGGCGAGGCCGGCGACCCGGTCGCAGGGAGAGACGCCGACGGCGAGTGAGACGGGTTCAGGCCACAGAGGTAAGCCCCTGGAGGGAGAACCCCCGGCCATGAACCCGATGGACGGGCCGATCCTCGTCCCGACCGACGGGAGCGAGCCGGCCGACGCCGCACTCGAGCACGCCATCGACATCGCCGCGGACACGGGCGCGACCGTCCATGCGCTCTACGTCGCGGACACGAACGAGCCGAGCCTCGTCCGGGTCGGAGCCGAAGTCGAGGACGTCCTCGAGGAGGAAGGCCAGGAGGTCATCGAGGCGGCCAGAGCGCGCGCGGCCGGACGCGGCGTCGACGTCGACGACCGCGTGATCCAGGGCCAGCCCCGCAACGTCATCCTCGAGTACGCCGCGACGGAGGGCGTCTCGATGGTCGTCATGGGCGCCCACGGGCGCGACGGGATCGGCGAGTACCTCCTGGGGAGTACGACCGAGCGGGTCGCGAACGCCTGCGAGGTCCCCGTGCTGACGGTGCGTACGGGCGAGGGAACCCGCCGGACCTATCCCTACGAGGCGGTCCTCGTGCCGACCGACGGCAGCGAGCACGCCCGGGCCGCCCTCGAGCTCGGCGCCGCCGTCGCCGCCCGCCACGGGGCGTCGTTGCACCTGCTCTCGATCGTCGACGAGCTTCCGGAGACGATCGACGCGGGTACGGTCGCCCTCTCGGAGGACGTCGAGCGAACCTACGAGGAACATCTAGGGGAGGCCGCCGAGATCGCCCGCGAGGCCGGCGTCGAGGACGTCGTCACCGCCGTCGAGTCGGGCTCGGTCCCCCGCGAGGTCGTCGCCTACGCCGAGGACGGGATCGACCTCGTCGCGATGGGGACCCACGGCCGGTCGGGGCTCGATCGCTACCTGCTCGGGAGCTTCACGGACCGGGTCGTCCGGACCTCCCCCGCCCCGGTGTTGACGACGCGGGTCCGCGAGGAGTGATCCCTCCCCGACTGCGAAAGCCGAACCGTTAACGGGACCGCGCGGGACCGTGCCGTCGATGTCCGTCGCGGAGTTCAACGTCGCCCTGTTCGCGATCGGGGGGTTGATCGTCTCGTTGAGCCTCGTCGCCGGGCTGGTCCACGAGAAGGTGTACGTCCTCTCGGAGCCGATGGCCGCGGTCGGCCTCGGCGTCGTGATCGGTCCGCTCGGCCTGGGTGTCTTCGAGCTCTCGACGTTCGGCGATCCGTTCCCCATCGTCGAGCAGTTCGCGCGTCTCACCGTCGGCCTCGCGGTCATGGGTGCGGCGCTCAGGCTCCCTCCGGGGTATATTCGCGAGCACGTCCCCGCGATGGCGGCGATCCTCCTCCCGGGGATGGTTGCCATGTGGCTCGTCAGCAGCGCGCTCGCCTCCCTGTTTCTGGCGGTCTCGCTCCCGGTCGCGGCGCTGATCGGCGCGATCGTCACCCCGACCGATCCGGTGCTCGCGGGCACCATCGTCACCGGCGGCACCGCAGAGCGGTTCATCCCCGAGCCGATCCGGGACGTCCTCACCGCCGAGTCGGGCGCCAACGACGGGCTGGCCTACCCGCTGGTCTTCGCCCCGATCCTGTTCGTCGAACACGCGCCGGGTCGGGCGCTCCGGGAGTGGCTCGTCGGAACGGTGCTCTGGGAGGTCGGCAGCGCCGTTGTCATCGGCGCCGCCGTCGGCGCGGCCGCCGGCTGGATCGAACGCGAGTCCCGAAAGCGTGCCTTCCTCGAGCGGGCCTCGGTACTGACCGTCACCGTCGCGCTCACCTTCGCCGTCCTCGGGGGTGCGAAACTGGTCGGCAGCGAGGGGATCCTCGCCGCGTTCGTCGCCGGCCTCCTGTTCAACCGGTTCGTCGACGCGGGCGACCGGGCAGACGAACAGCAGGTCCAGGAGACGGTCCTCCGGCTGTTTACGTTCCCCGTCTTCGTGCTCTTCGGCACTGTCCTCCCCGTCGAGGCGTGGGTCGCGCTCGGGCCGGCCGGCGTCGGTCTCGTCGCCGGCGTGCTCTGCTGTCGGCGGCTCCCGATGGTCGTCGTCTTCCGGCGGTTCGTCCCCTCGATCGAGGGGCGGGGCGCCGACCTCTTTGCGGCCTGGTTCGGCCCGGTCGGCATCGCCGCCCTCTACTATGCGACGGTCGCCCACCGGACGGTCGGAGACGGAACGATCTGGCCCGCCGCGACGCTCGTGATCGCGGGCTCGGTCCTGGTCCACGGACTCACCGCCACCCCGCTCACCCGGATCTACGGCCGATCGCTCGGGCGCGACCGCGGCAACGAGCGGTCCGACGGCGGACGCCCCGACCTCGGCGGCGAATGACCCGTCCCCGACACCACCCCGGAACCGCATCGGGACCACAACCGTTTTGCTCGCCGGGGTGAACGCCCGGATATGTCCTCGCTCGGGGAGGTCCTCGTCGTCGCGACCCTCGCGGGCTCGGCGACCGGGCTCGGCGCGCTCCCGACGCTCGTCGCCGGCCAGGTCGGCCACCGGGTCTACGACAGCGCGCTCGGGCTCGCCGCGGGCATCATGGTCGGGGCGGCCGTCTTCGCGCTCGTCGTCCCCAGCCTCGATCTCGGCTCGACCTGGGAGGTCGTCGTCGGCATCCTCGGCGGCGGGGCCTTCCTGCTCGGAGCCAACGCCGCCCTTCCCCACCTCCACGCCGGGTTCCGGGGCGATCGCCTCGAGGGAACCGCCGCCCTCGAGGGCTCGCCCTCGCGGCTCCCGGACTCGGGCGACCAGCTCCGCCGGGCGACGCTGGTGGGTTCGGCGGTGACGATCCACAACGTCCCCGAGGGACTCGCCGTCGGAATCGCCTTCGCGAGCGGCGAGGCGGGCCTCGGGCTGGCCGTCGCGGCCGCCATCGCCGTCAACAACGTCCCCGACGGGTTCGCGATGGCCGTTCCCGCGGTCCGGGCGGGCGTCTCCCGGCCGAAGACGATCCTCTACACCACGCTCTCGGGCGGGCTTCCCGAACCGATCGCGGCCGCGGCCGGCTTCGCACTCGTGAGCGTCGTCGCCGACCTCTTTCCCGTCGCGGCCGGCCTCGCCGCGGGCGCGATGATCGCGGTCGTCTTTCGGGAGCTGATCCCCTCGAGCCACGGCCACGGCCACGACGACGCCGCGACGGCGGCGTTCGTCTCCGGCTTCGCGATCATGCTGATCGTCGACACCGTACTCGCGGTCTGACTCTCATTACTCTGTCGAACGGAACGCCCGGACCGTGTCCCGACCGACCTCCGCGGACTCGATCTCTTCGAGCCCCAGGTCGGTAAACGTCGCCCGCCAGTCGCGGTGGTAGAGCGGGAACGACTCCCTGACGTAAGTGACGTCCTCGTCGGCCTCGATCTCGGCCGTCAGAACGAGTTCATCAGCGATCCGGGCGACCTCCGTGAAGACCCAGTCGTCGTCGGGATGGATGTGCTGGAGGGTCTCGACGGAGAACACCGCGTCGAAGCGGTCGTCGTCGAAGCCGCCGACGACGTCTTCGATCGGCTCGAACCGGAAACTGCCGTCGGCCGCGAGGTCGGGGTACTCCTCGCGCATGACGTCGCCGGCCGTCTCGTTGATCTCGACCCCCCAGAGGTCCCGGAAGCCCGCGTCGTGGAGGTGTGCGAGGTGACGCCCGGAGCTACAGCCGAGCTCGAGGACGGAGGCGTCCGAACCGACCCTCTCCTCGATCCGCTCGCGGATCGCCTCGCTGACCTCGTCGGCGCCGTAGTAGGCGTAGTAGTCCGGCGAGTATTCCCCTGAGCGCTCTATCCACTCCGTGCGGACCTCCTCAGCGTCCATCGGCCACCCCTCGCGGTCCGTCGGGACTGCCGTGGCTCCGCACACGCGAGCACCGATCGCGATCCGATCTTGCCCGGATCGAGCGACGGTCCCGTTCGGCCGGGCCGGCGAGAGGGTGAGACATCTCGTGTATCCCTCTTCGCCCGGACGTAAGGCTTCCCCGATCTCATGGACCGAGCATCAGCGGTCCGATCAGGACGCCCATCAGGTGGACCCGCCGCGCTCGGAGGCGAACGGGGACCATCCCGACCGCCGCCGCGACCAGAAAGACGCCGACGCCCAGTGGACCCGTGAACAGATAAGAGATGAGACAGAGCACGGCGAGGACCGCGGTCGAGATCCGCCAGTAGGTCATCCGCCCGACGACGGCGAGGTAGACGTCGCCCACGACGAGCACGAGGACGAAGCCGACCAGGCCCGCGAGGACGACGACCCCGACGAGAACCGGGAGGTTCAGCGGCGCGCCGGCGCTCTCGAAGGCGACCATCACGCCCGTCCGGGGCTGGCCGATGGCGACCAGCGCGAACAGCGCGAAGATGGTGTTGGCGGTGTCGACGCCGCTGGTCGCGACGATGTAGCTGCGGTCGTCGGTCCCACTTGGGATCACGAGCAGGACGGCGACCGCGGCGATCGCCGCCGAGATCCCGGGGATGTAGCCGACGATCGCGCCCGCGAGCGCGCCGGCCAGCGCCGTGACCCCGAGCAGCGGCCGGCCCATGGTGACCGTCCGGTCGTCCTGGGGCGGAACGCCCCCGCCACGGATCGCGTCGATCAGCACCGGCGCGCCGAACAACCCGGCGAAGAGGGGCGCGAGCATCCCGCCGCCGTCGAGGGGCGCCGCCGGCTCGAGGTCGAGCGTCGCCATCCCGAGGCCGGCAGCGAGGCTAAAGGAGAGGACGGCGCCGAGGCGGGCCCGCCAGCCGTACTCGCTCACGACGAGACAGATCGCGACCACGCCCAGCACCAGCGTGAGGTTCGCCCGAACCGTCGGGTAGACCGCCGTAACTGCCATCGTCACCGGCACCGCGAGCGGAACCGCGACCAGGACGGCGAGGACGCTGCCTAGCGCCGACAGTCGGATCGCCTCGTACCCTCGCCCCTCTAGGACCAGCCGGTGGCCCGGCAGGGCGGTGACGGCCATCTCGGCGTCGGGGACGCCGAGCGCCAGCGCGGGGACCGCGTTCAGGAAGGTGTGAACGACCCCCGCGGCGAGCATCGCACAGCCGACCAGCAGCGGCGGTCCCGGCACCGACGGAGCGACCCCGGCGAGCAGGAGCGCGAAGTTGTTCGCGTGCAATCCCGGGACGAGCCCGCTTATCGTTCCCAGCGCCGCGCCGGCGAGCGCCCACGCGACCACCTCGCCCGCCAGCGCGAGTTCGACGGCGACCTCGGCTCCCGCATCCATCCCCCTGCCCTGGCACCGTCATCCGTTAAGAACCCCCGCTCGCGGGCGGACCGGCCGACAGTTGCGAGAGCGACCGCTGTCGGCCGGTGACTCCGAAAAATGGCGTCGCGTTCGTGAACCGAGGGGAACTCAGCCGAAGAGTTCGCCGAGACCCTCGCCGCCCGCGTCGTCGTCCTCGTCGTCGTCCTCCTCTTCCTCGGCTGCCTCCTCCTCGTCTGCTTGCTCGGCCTCGTCGGCCTCGGACTCGTCGGCCCCGCCGGCAGCCGCGCCGCCGGCAGCGCCCGCCGCTGCGGGGGCCGCCGCGGCCTGCTCGACCGCGTCCTCGATGTCGACGTCCTCCAGGGCGGCGACGAGCGCCTTCACGCGGGACTCGTCGACGTCGGCACCGGCGCCCTCAAGCACTGCGGTGACGTTCTCCTCGTTGATCTCTTCGCCCGTTTCGTTCAGGATGAGTGCTGCGTAAACGTATTCCATTGGTGTTGTCTCCGTTATCCGAACATCTCGCCGAGGCCGGCGCCGCCGGCGTCCTCGTCGTCGTCATCGTCGCCCTCGTCCTCGTCGTCGGCGGCGTCCTCGGTCTCCGCTTGGTCGTCGTCTGATTCGTCAGTGGTGTCCTCGCTCTCCTCGGGAGCGGGCGCCTCGACGCCCCGGAGCTCCTCGGGGAGGGCCTCCTCGTCGTCGATCGCCGCGGCAAGCGCCCGGAGCTGGGCGTCGGCTTTGGCCACGAGGTCGTCGGCGAGTTCCGGCGACTCGATGGCCGCCTGCAGGCCGAGGCTCTTGGCCTCGCCCGTCGCCTTCGCGATCAGCGTCGGCGCCGTCGCCGCGGTCGGGTAGCTCGCGTTGACCGCGAGGTTCCGTGCGCGGGCGGCGGCGGTCGTGACGTCTGCCTCGTAGGCCTCGACGTCGATGTCGAGGTCCTCGGGGTCGAAGAGCACGCCGTCGGCGTACACCGCCCGGAGGTCGAGACCGACCTCCTTGGGCTCGATGCCCAGTTCGTTGAGGACGTTCTCTAACTCCGGCGAGACCTCCTCGCCGGCTTCGAGGACCTGGGAGTCCTCCATCACCTGGATCGAGCCGTCCTCGATCCGGGCGTTGGCGCCGATGCCCTGGAGGTCGCCGACGAACGGGCCGGGGTCGACCCCGGTGTCACCCTCGGGGATGACGATGTCGTTGGGCGCGACCTCGCCCGCGCTGATCGGCGCGGGCGTCTTCGAGGCCTCTAACTCCTTGTAGAGCGCGAACGGGTTCTCGTCGGTTGCGATGACTCCGACCTGGCCCTCGATGTGGGCGAGCAGGTCGTCCAGGTCGGCGTCGGCCTCCTCGATCGCACGGCTCTGGAGCGTGTTCCGGCTGACCCGGAGCACGGCCGTTCCGTAGAGCTCCCGGCGCATCGCCTGGAGCTGTCGGCTCGGGATGCCGGTGATGCCGACGATCCCGACGCTGTCGTAGTCGGCGATCAGATCGGCGAGATCGGCGACCTCCTCGCGTTTCCACTCGGGGAGGTTCTCGGTCTTGCGTTCGGAGGTGGCACTCATTTCAGGCCACCTCCACGGCCGGGCCCATCGTGGTCTTTACGTACACCGAATCGATGTTGAGGGGACCCTTCTCCAGGTCGGCGTGGAGACGCCGGAGGATCACGTCGATGTTGTCGGCGATCTCCTCGGCACCCATGTCCTCGGCGCCGACGAGCGTGTGGAACGTTCGCCGGTCGCGCGAGCGGACCTGGACGGTGTTTTTCATGCGGTTGACCGTCTCGACGACGTCGTCGTCGACACCCAGCGGGTCCGGCATCTTCCCTCGCGGGCCGAGGACGGTCCCCAGGTGTCGTGCGACGTCCTGCATCATCGCCTCCTCGGCGATGAAGAAGTCCGTTTCGTCCGCGAGGTCTTTGGCCTCGTCGTCGTCCAGATCGGCCACGTCGTCGCCCGAGAGAACCCGGTCCGCCGCCTCCTCGGCGCGGACTCCGGTTTCCCCTTCAGCGATGACGATGATCCGCGTCTCCTGGCCGGTTCCGGACGGCAGGACGACGGACTCGTCGACACGGTTCGACGGTTCGTTCAGGTCTAAGTCGCGCAGGTTGATCGCGAGGTCGACCGTCTCGGTGAAGTTCCGATCGGGCGCGTCCTCGAGTGCG
This sequence comes from Saliphagus infecundisoli, assembly GCF_020177375.1. Classification (GTDB taxonomy): domain Archaea; phylum Halobacteriota; class Halobacteria; order Halobacteriales; family Natrialbaceae; genus Saliphagus; species Saliphagus infecundisoli. The sequence continues at coordinate 47,346 of NZ_JAIWHV010000020.1, forward strand.
CGGGTTACTGCTGTTTCTATTTCCGAATCTGCCATCGTTCACCTCCGTAGTACGCGTCGTGCTCCTACGGGTCAGTGAAACAGGCATCCGCCTGTCTCCTCTGAGAGGAACGCCATGACGGACTTAAACCCGTCGAAGCGGAGATCCCACGGGATCGACTCCGGCAATACGGCAGCGTCGAGTGCGAATTAAACACTCTTTATAAATGGCACATGTGTTAGCGTGATGTGTTCCCACGACTGAAGTCGTGAGTTTCTCGCCCAATTCCTATACCAACACGACCGACTCACCTTCGTTTCTACCGTTCAGCAGGAAATACCGATTTCAAGCCGGGATGGGTGTCTTCTGTGACACTGTGCGGTGAGCTCAGTTGGGCTCTTCGAGTCTGATCTCGTCGTCGGTGACGGACTCGACTGTGTCGTTGTCCAGCTCGTAGGTTTCTTCGTCGGCATCACCCCAGCCGAGTTCCGCGGCGATCTCGTCGGTTAGATCCGGGTCCGGTTCGACGTAGGCGGTCGCGTTATCGGCGTCGACGACGGTCCCTACTTTGGATCCATCAGCAGCGATGACCGTTTTGCCCTCGGCGCTTTCATCGATGGGTGCCATGCAGTTTTCACCTACGAACGGCCCACACCAGAACGTGCTGCATGCACCTGCTATACATAGTCCACACCACATGACGCCGATCTTCAGTTTCCACCTCTCGATAGGGTCGGAGGAAACGATGTCCCGATCGATCGTACCGGCGGGCCACGATCGACGGTCCGATGACTTCCTTCGGCCCTGTTGAATCGCCATCGGGCGGTGGAATTCACTGCTTCACAGCTCGCCCGATGTCACACACGACACCCATCAGGACGATTTCTCCGAACTCGCGGAGGACAGAACGCAACTGGTCGGGATGACATGATGCTATTCCTGGGAACGCTCACCGTCACAACCATCACTCTTGGTGGATTCGTCGCCCTTGCTCACGTCTTCTAACCACTCTATCAACAAATCATGGGTCAGTTTCCTGTACGTAACATCGTAGCCGGATGTACTGCTATTACCCAGTAGGCGGTCAACGACGAGAAGGACTAGCGGCAGAGCCGTCCTCGATGCTCGGACCCCACTCGAGATAATCCTCTTCAGAGGTCCGAGGCACGAAAGGAGTAGACTCCGCCCGCAGTCGTGGCCGCGATCCACCCGAGAAGGACCACGACGGCGAACGCCGGTCGTTCGTAGAAGGCGGGTTCCGCCGGCGGCGCGGGGAGCATCCCCCCGTTCGCCCCCACAGGAAGGCCACCGAGGACGTTGCTGAACGCCCGTATCGGGTTCAACGCGGTAAACGGAGCGGCCCCAGTTGGGGTCGACTCCGGCCACCTGAACCCCCGGACGATGTAGGCGACGACCAGCGGCAGTTGCTCCCAGATTCGGAACGTGAACACGACGTACATCCCGAACGCCGCCACCGTCGCCCGGGTCGACGTCTCGGTGATCGCGGAAATAGTGACGGCGAGCACGACAAACACGGCCACGATATTGTGGGAGCACGTCCGCGACTTCGGACTCTCGCAGGCCGACAGGAGGGGGAGCGACTCGGGGGAGATGGGTTCTACCCCCCAATCGAGACGGGATTCTCACACACCGTCCCAGTCGTCTTCAAACGCGTTGTATCCGGCCGGTCCTTCGCCGGCCACCATCCGAAGGGGGTCGGGATCGCTTCCGTGGGTTTCGACCCAGTCGTTCATCGTGTCGCGTAGCTCACCCGCGATCCCGCTGTAGTCGTCGAGAACGTTCTCCTGCTCCCACGGATCGTTCTCCATGTCGAACAGTTGTTCCGCCGGTACGACGCCGTCCCACATGCCCGGGTGGTAGGTCCTGATGTACTTCCACCGGTCGGCTCTGACGGCGCGCTGTGCAGTGTAGAGCCCGTGATCGACCACGATGTGGTCGCGCCATTCGTTCGTGGTGTCGCTCACGAGTCCCCGAAGAGACCGGCCCTGCCACCGAGCGGGCCTGTCGAGTCCCTCGTAATCGGCGATCGTCGGTGCGATGTCGACGTTGGTCACGAGCTCGGCACGAGACGACCGGTCCACTGGCTCGTCCGAGGGCGGCTTCACGACCAACGGCACGTGCTGGGTGCCGTCGTGGGTGCTCCAGTGCTCTCGATAGACGCCGTGTTCGCCGAACTCCTCCCCGTGATCGCCCGTGAGGACGATCGTCGCGTCGTCGTACAGTCCACGGGATTCGAGTCGGGCGAGCAGTCTCCCGATCTGGTCGTCCGCGTATCGGATCTCCGCGTCGTAATGGGAGAGCATCTCGTTGAGGTCGTCCCGTCCCTCGATATCCATCTGTCCTGCCGATCGCCAGGCGTCCCACTCCTGGTGGTCGTCCAGGTCGTCCTCCGTCGGATAGGGGGGAAGGTCGACGGATCGGAACCGTTCGATCTCCTCGTCGGTACGGTTGTACGGTGCATGGGGGTCCCACATCTGCACGTAGAGGAACAGGTCATCACCGGCGTTCCGCTCGAGGGCGTCGAGCGCACGTTCGATGACGTACTCGCCCTCGATGGCCTGGAAGTTGTCCGTGGTCGGCGATCTTGGCTGATGATACTCGTTCCAGACGTGGTAGAACCACGGTGCCGGGTGTTGGGAGAACGACCCGACGCCTACAGCCGTTTGATCGCTCTCGTAGAACAGTTCCGGGAGCGTGTACCAGTCTTCGAGGTCGGCCACTTCGCCCGGACCACCCGCCCAGTCCACCGTCGTCGCCGGGTGGGCGATTCGCTGGGATGCTGGCCCGTGGGTTTCGATCCCGGTTTCGATCCCGTACCGTCCCGTGATGGTTCCGGCTCGAGAGGGGAGACAGGGAGAGTTCGCACAGTACGCACGCTCGAACACGACCCCATCGGATGCGAGTCGGTCGATGTTGGGGGTCGTCTCGGCCTCGTACCCGTAGGCCCCGACGTGGTCCGGTCGGAGCGAATCGATGTCTATGTGGATCGTAGTCACGGTGTGTGTATCAGCAGTGTCAACTTTAAATAACTCGTCTTAGCGCTGTCAAACACCTCCACATACCATATAACGCCGCTACCCTCGTCTGATGGGGATACACGGGTATGACAGGCTCCAGTCGTAACACGACGAACGGCAGCTACGGCTACGATGTCGCCGACCACTCCTACCGCGTGAACACCAAGAACGGTGTTCCCGTTGCGAGTGTCCTCGGAGATCTACAGGACGGTGCTTGAAGTATCACGTAGCCGTTACGATCCCGAGGCGGTACTCTCGTTTCCCCTCCCGGAGTCGTCCTCATCTTCGTCCTGACCGCTCTCGGACTTGGGGAGCACTCTGAACGGGCGCATCATGTCGTGATCCTCGTGTTCGATCATGTGACAGTGCCACATGTACTCGCCCGTCTGATCGGTGAACAGCCCATCGTGTGCCCCGAAGTGGACGGCGACGTGGACCACCTCCCTCGGGTGGACCGAGACCACGTCGTTCCACCCTCGCTCGTAGGGTTCGGGGCCCCCGAGAGCCTTGGGGTCGACCCCGTCCTCGGCGGGATCGTAGTCGTCGACCGGCTGTCGTCCGAGCACCTGGAAGTGGACGAGATGGAGGTGCATCGGATGGGACATCCCGGTGAGGTTGGCGAAGCTCCAGATCTCGGTGTCGCCGAGCGTGGGCTCCTCGGTCACGGGATCGTCCATCCCGAGGCCGGACTGCTCGTCCTCGGTCCCGAGCAAGAAGAGCTCCCGCCCGTAGTCGTCGACGTCCTGTGTGAGCGGGAGGTATCGCTGCTCGTCGACGCCGTCGAGGCCGATATCGGGGATCTCGGTCAGCGTCTCCGGAACCCGGCTGTCGTCCTCGACTTCCGACTCGCCGACCTCCACGAGCATGACCTCGGGGAGCGCGTCGGCGCCTTCGTTTCCGCCGGCCTCTCCGGTGAACATCGCCGGCGCGTCGTTGTGGACCAACAGCGTCTCGCCCGCGTACTCCGTGAAGTCGACGACGACGTCAGCGCGCTGGCCTGGCCCCATCTCGAGGCGGCCGTCGATCCCGACCGGCTCGGCGAACAGGCCGCCGTCGTTGCCGATCTGGACGAACGAGGGGCCCGCCTCGCCCGTTTCCCCCGAACTCTCGTTGTACTCGAGGAGCCGGAGATTATAGAAGCGGCTGTTGGCGCCGTTGAGGAGTCGAAAGCGGTACTTTCGGGGTTCGACGGACAGGCGGGGCCAGACCTTCCCGTTGACGACCGACGTGTCGCCGTAGAACTGCGGGACGATGCTGGGGTCGGGGGCGGCGTCGTCCTGGTCCGGGGCGGCCGTCGGGTAGAACAGCGAGCCGTCCGCCTCGAAGCGCCGGTCCTGGAAGACCAGCGGGACCTCGTACTCGCCGCTTGGCAGGCCGAGATCCCGTTCGTGGTCGTTCCGGAGGATGTAGAAGCCCGCGAGGCCGGCGTAGACGTTCAACCGCGTAATGCCCAGCGAGTGGTCGTGGTACCACAGCGTCGCCGGGGGCTGGTCGTTCTCGTAGTAGTAGTCACGCTTCTCGAACTCGGGGCCCGTTTCCTCGAACTCCCGGGTGGACCACGCCAGCGGGTTCCCGTCGCTCTCGGCCTCGACGTTCCCCCCGTGGAGGTGGGTCACGACCCGCGATCCCGGCATGTCGTAGGGAATCATCTCGGGGTGGATCGTCGCGTCCTCGGGCAGGAGGTGGTCGTCGGGCAGTTCGTTCGTCCACCTGACGTAGATCGGTTCACCCTGTTCGGCCTCGATCGTCGGACCGGGATACTGGCCGCCGTACCCCCAGACGGTCGTCGGCGGGAGGTCGGAGTGAAGCTGCTGTTCGACCTCGCTCAGTTCCACCTCGTAGTGGGGCTGGCCCTCCTTCGTCCCGGTCGGCTCGGCGACGCCCGGTCGGGGCACCTCGTCGACCCACTTCTCGAGGTCGGGCGAGGAGTGGTCGGCCGCCGTCGCCGCCGTGTTCGCGATCGGGGCCGCACAGCCCGCGAGCGCTGAGGCGCCCACGGCTCCGGCCGCGAGGAGGTATCCGCGCCGCGAGAGCTCCGTTCGCCGCGTTCGAGTGCGATCTCTCATGGATAGTGATACGAACCGTCCGTACATAACGGATCGAGCCGATTCCCACGCCGTAGGAATCGGGTTTCTGGCCCGGTATTAGGCGGGATCCGGTGGTTCACCGACCGTCTTCGGACTGCTCGTCGTCGAGGGACTGCCTGAGCCAGAAGCCGAACGGCGACAGCAGGACCAACAGCCCCATCATGACCATCCCGGCAACGCCGGTAGTCGAGGCGCTCGAGTCGGCGCTCGCCGCGTCGCCGGAGGACTCCTCGGCCGTGGCCCCCTCTCCGGCGACGATCACCGCCCCCTTCATCCCCATCGAGACGTGTGGCGTACACTTGTACGGGACGAACCCGCTCTCCTCGAACCGGTGCTCGAACGTCGCCCCCTCGGCGTCCTGGCGCTCGCTCCCGAACGCACCGTCCTCGCTCGAGACGTCGTGTGAGCCGCCGTTGCCCGACCACTCCCAGACGACCGTCGTCCCCGGCGACACCCGCACTGCGGGTGGATCGTAGCTGAAGCCGTCGCCGGCTCCAACCGTGATCGTCACGTCCTCGGATCCGGTCATGTCGGCCACCGATCCGTCGTAGTTGGGTGCGTCAGAGAGCCAGTTGTCGATTTCGTCGTCGACGGCGCCGACAGGGACAGTCACAGTCGGTACGAAGGCTGCACTCCCAGCGACGCCGAGGAACGTTCGTCGGCCCATCGATCCGTACTGCGTTTCGGGGCTCATACTTGGACCTTCATCGAGCATGCACCTCCCTTGGGCGATGATTCCCACTGATTGGGAACGATATATACGGGGGATTCGGTTTCCGATGGATCCACACGTTCCCTGGCTCTATCGACCGTATATACTGTCGAAATGGCTCCGTTGAATCACTAAACAGCAGCCGAATCGGTCCAGGGATCGCCGCTCCGTCGATCGGGACGGGATCAGCCCGCCGTTAGCGAGTAGGCGATGAGCGAGAAGCCCGCGAGCACGAACAGCCCCTCGACGAGGACGCCGAAGGCGAGCGAGACGTCGAGCAGTTCGTAAGCGAACCCGCCGAGGGCGCCTCCGACGGTGACGAGCGCGAAGCCGGCGGCGAGCAGCCCCAGTGGCCCACTCCGGGTGCGCCGGAACGCCTTATACGCGAAGTAGGTGACGGTTCCGCCCATCACGACCATGAGCGTCTTGACGACGATCAGGCCGACGGCGACGACCTCGGGGGAGGGTTCAATGACCATCTCAGGCCTCCCTGCTGACTTCCGACCACATCTCGGCGAGGCGTTCGTCAGGCGTCCGGGCCGGCCGCGAGACCGCCACCGCCAAGCGGCGGTCGTCGTCGACCGAAACCGTTACTTGCTCGAAATCGAGACGATACCGGGTGGTGTGGTGGCCGTCGGATCTGATTTCGGTCAACTCCTCGAGAAGCGTTGCCTCGACCATCGTCTCGAGCTTCCGGTAGGTCGTCGAGAGAGGGACGTTACACGCGTCGGATATCTCGCTTGCGGTCATGGGTTCCTCCAGGTTTCGAACGATCGCCCGACAGTCGTCGTCGTAGAGCGCGGCGAGGACCTCTTCGACCGTCGAACTCTCACCGGCCGGGTCCCGGACCATCTATCGGCCGTTTCGGACGCGCCGTTATAACTGGTGTGGCCTCGACTAGCGTCGCCGGTCGCCGGGGCCGCCTCGGGGCCATGGCTATCGGACGGGATTCACACCAGTCCCGTTTCGACGTCATAAGGCTACCGAGCAAGAAATACCGCCCGAGAGTATAGTTCATCAGACCACAACATAGTTCAAACGGCACTGTCTAGTTGCGGGCGTTTGAGAGGTGAGCAGGTCGGAGTAAGTGGTGGTCGTGACACTCGCAGACCTGCTCAGAGACGGCGTAGACGTGAATCGTAATGATGTTTCGGAGAACGAGTTTACCCCGACACCCGTCAGGGCGTTCGGGGTGGTCTGCTTTCGATGAAATCGGACGAATTTCCGCTGAGATCTCATCGTGAGCCCGACAGCAAAGACCGTCACGACCTGAAGAAGGAACTGACGCCAGTTCGTGGGGATCCCCCGAGTATACGTATCGTCCGTCAATAGACGAGTCACTGGACGTTCTCGAATCTACGCCAAATCGACGTCGCCGCTCGCGTGAGCGGTCACGTCGTACCCTCGATATCGGAACGTCACCCGTTCCGGGCGAGACGGGTCTCCATCACCGGTCGGCGCGAACAGGTCGTCTAACGCCTCGGGATTCACGGCTTCATAGAGCGGCGGCTCGAGCTCGGCCGGCTCGCGGTCGGCGATCGCCTCGAGCACGCGCATGCTCGGTGGTTTCGAATCGGACCCGGATCATGTTCCCAGCCCTGACTCTCTCATTATACTAATAACTGAACGTCAGAGTCGGCCATGTGGTTGAGCGCGGTCGCTGCACCAACTCCTGTCGTGACGCCGTCGTAGAAGTCCTCCTCGTCGTAGTCCATCAGCTCGATCGTCATCTGGCAGGCCTGGAGGTCGACCCCGCTCTCGATCGAGAGGTCGATCAGCTCCTCGATCGTCGCAGTCCCGTTGTCGTCGATCCGCCGCTGCATCATCCTCGTGGCCACCGTATCCATCCCGGGAAGCGCGGCGAGCGCGTTCGGGACCGGCATGTTCGGATTGCCGACGGCGCTCAGCTTGAGCTCTTTCGACTTCTCCTCGTGGAGGATGTCGAGCCCCCAGAACGTGTGGAAGACGACGACCTCCCAGCCGAAGGCGGCCGCCGTACTCGCGAGGATCAGCGGCGGGTACGCCATATCGAACGTCCCTTGGGTGGCGACGATCGTCAGCTTCTTCTCATCATCGCCCGCATCCGACTCCGCGAGCGACGCTTCCAGCACCTCGACGCGCTCACGGAGCGCCCGTAACTCCTCGGCGTCAATCTCGTCCTCGGATTCGGCGGCTGGTGCGTCGACGTTGTCAGCCGATGTCGGTGGTTCGTCCGTGCTCATTCTTCCGTTTTCTTCACGTAGTGGGTGTAGAGGTCGTCGTCCTCGACCTGTTCGAGGAGTTCGACGCCGGCGGTGCCGTCGGCCCATCCTCGAACATCGCTCATGCTGCCCGAATCCGTCGCGACGACCTCGAGAACGTCGCCGGCCTCGAGGTCGTCGATCGCCTGCTTGGTCTTCACGATCGGCATCGGGCAGGATTGGCCTTTCACATCGAGCGTCTCGGTGATCCGGTGATCCGAACTCATTGTTTACTGTGCCCCGTATTGGAGCTACCACACAATATCATGGCCTCACGTAAAAGGCCTACGGTTATTGTGCAATCTACACACAGAGGGAGTTAATCCATGTTCCGGTGAACTCGGTATAGTCCGCGTATATGGACGCAATAGCCATCTATATTGACTACTGGACGATCCTATATTGTGCTTTTAGGGGAATACTACGCAAACTCTTAAGTGCGAGCAGTCGGTACTGGGACGTGTACAACATGGACGACATGGATCTTCCAATGCCGGACGTGGAGGTCGAATCGATCAGTCCAAACGAGTTGAAGGGCCAGATAGACGCGGGCGAGAACGTGACGCTCCTCGATACCCGCATGGAATCGGAGTACGACGAGTGGAAGATCGACGGTGAGACCGTCGAGTCGGTCAACATCCCGTACTTCGAGTTCCTGGACAGCGAAATCGACGAGGACGTTCTTGTGCGGATTCCCGACGACCGAGAACTCACGATTCTCTGTGCAAAAGGGGGGTCGAGCGAATACGTCGCCGCGACGCTGACAGAGCGCGGCTACGACGTCGATCACCTCGAGGACGGAATGAACGGCTGGGCACGCATTTACGAGCGTGTCGAAGTCGCACGCTACGACGGGAGCGGGATGCTCTACCAGTACCAGCGCCCTTCCAGTGGCTGTCTCGGTTACCTGCTCGTTGACGGCAGTGAGGCGGCCGTGATCGATCCGCTGGGCGCGTTCACTGATCGGTATCTCGAGGACGCTGGGGAACTGGGTGCCGAACTGAAATACGCGTTCGACACACACGTCCACGCGGACCACATCTCCGGCATCCGCGATCTCGGTGCGGAAGGCGTTGAAGGGGTTATCCCCGAGGCGACGGTCGACCGCGGCCTCACGTATGCGGACGAGATGAGCCTCGCAGTGGACGGCGACGAGTTCGTCGTCGGCGACGCCACGGTCGAGACCGTCTCGACGCCCGGGCACACCTCGGGGATGACCTCCTACCTGCTCGACGACTCCCTGCTCGCGACGGGCGACACGCTGTTCCTCGAGAGCGTCGCCCGCCCCGACTTGGAGGGGGGCGACGAGGGTACCGGAGACGCGGCGCGCAAGCTCTACGAGTCGCTCCAGGAGCGCGTGCTGGCCCTGCCCGACGACACGCTCGTCGGCGGCGCTCATTTCGGCGACTCTGCCGAACCTGCCGACGACGGCACCTACACGGCACCGATCGGCCGGCTCGAGGCGGAGATGGACGCGCTGTCGATGGACGAAGACGCGTTCGTCGAGTTGATCCTCTCGGACATGCCGCCCCGTCCGGCCAACTACGAGGAGATCATCGCCACGAATCTCGGCCGCCAAGAGACCGACGACGCGGAGGCGTTCGAACTCGAGCTCGGCCCCAACAACTGCGCGGCCAGCCAGGACTCGCTGGCGGGTGACTGATCATCGTGCTCGAGATCACACTGCACGCCGAACTCCTCCAGGCGGTGCCCGCCGAGGCGTTTCCGAACGGGATCTCCCGGTACGCGATCGGGGGGTTGCTCGTCGGGCTCGGCGTGGTTGCCATCTACCTCGGGACGGGGATCGCCGCGGGCGCGAGCACGTTCCTCGAGTCGACGCTCTCCTACGTCTCCGACCAGTCCCGGTTCCAGCGATACCTCGGCTCGCGGGACTGGCGGGTCGTCTTTACACTGGGGATCGTCCTCGGCGGGGCGATCTATGCGGTGGTCTGGCAGGGCGGAGCGTGGACGACCGAGGTCCAGCCCTGGCGGCTGCTCGTCGGCGGCGTCCTCGTCGGGATCGGCACGCGGGTCGGCAAGGGCTGTACGTCGGGTCACGGCGTCTGTGGCGTCGGCTCGGCCTCGAGGACGTCGATCGTCGGCGTACTCACGTTCCTCTCGGTCGCGATCGTCACTGCACAATTCGTCCAGATCGCGGGGGTGAGTCCATAACATGAGTAGCAATCGTCATCCCCTGTTCATGCCGCTGATCCTCGTCGGCGGCCTGATCTTCGGATTCGGATTGGCCTACAGTCATATGGCCCGCCCGGAGGTCGTCTTGGACTTCCTCCAGTTCGAGGACTTCGGGCTAGTATTCGTCATGTTCGGCGCGGCGATCGTCTCGGCCATTGCCTTCGCCGTCTTGCCCCGGATCCGGGATCGCGCACCGCTGACGGGCGACGTCTACGGTCGGCGACTGAAGTCGTTCGATCGAAACGTCCTGATCGGCGGCGGGATCTTCGGCGTTGGCTGGGGCCTCTCGGGGATCTGCCCCGGCGCGGCCTACGCCAGCGTCGGGATCGGGAACGTCACCATCCTCTGGGCGATCAGTGGCATGTTCGCCGGTGCCTACCTCCAGGGCTGGTGGCGCAGCAGGCACACCGCAGCCGACATCGGCTCGACGGGTGCCGATTAACGCACCCTGAATTTCGAGAACGTCACTACAGCTTCCCATTCATGGACCCCGCAACGATACTGCTGTTCATCGCCGCGGCCATCGCGAGCCTGTTCATGGCCTGGGTGATCGGCGCCGGCTCGAGCGGCGCGACCCCGTTCGCGCCGGCGGTCGGCGCGAACGCCATCTCGACGATGCGTGCGGCGTTTCTCGTCGGGATCCTCGGCTTCGCCGGCGCGGTGGCCCAGGGCGGAAGCGTCTCCGAGGCCGTCGGCACCGGGCTCGTCGAGGGCGTCACGCTCCCCACCATCGGCGTCATCGTCGTCTTGCTGATCGGGAGCGGGCTGATGACGATCGGGATCTACACGGGCTACCCGATCGCGACCGCGTTCACGGTGACCGGTTCGGTCGTCGGCGTTGGGTTCGCACTGGGTGGCGATCCTGCCTGGGGGAAGTACGCCGAAATTGGCGCAGTCTGGATACTGACGCCGTTCGTGGGCGGCGGCATCGCCTACGGGCTCGCCAGCATCCTCCCGCGACCCGGCGTCCCCGAGGACGTCAGCGTTCCGCTCCTTGCTGGGATCGTCGGCATAGTGGTCGCGAACCTCGAGTTCTCGTTTCTCTCGTCGGTCGGTGGAACGGTCGCTACCGCCGCGGCCACGCTGGTTCCCGTCGGCGGCACCGCCGTCACAGCTGCACTCTCGCTCGGCGTCGGCGTCATCGTTGGGGCCGTCGTTCGCTGGGACGTCGGTCGCGATCAGACCGGCGGTTTGCGCCGGTTCCTGCTCTCGCTTGGCGCCCTCGTGGCGTTCTCGGCGGGCGCGAGTCAGGTCGGACTGGCCGTCGGACCACTGTTCCCGCTCCTCGAGGAGGTGCCGACGGTGTCGCCGATCGTAGTGTTGCTCGGCGGTGGCGTCGGGATCCTCGTCGGCTCCTGGACGAGTGCACCCCGAATGATCAAGTCGATCTCCCGGGAGTACGCGTCGCTGGGACCGCGCCGATCGATCTCGACGCTCGTTCCCTCGTTTCTCATCGCACAGACCGCAGTCCTGCTGGGCGTGCCGGTCTCGTTCAACGAGATCATCGTGAGCGCAATCATCGGAAGCGGGCTCGCGGTCACTGGCGGGGACGGCGTGAGCCCCCGGAAGCTGGGACTTACCGTCGCCGCCTGGATCGGTTCGCTCGTCCTCGCGTTCGGCCTCGGCTACGGGTCGATGTCCCTCCTGAACGCGTGACGATCACCGACGGGATCGGTCCCGCGTGGGCGGATCCGGTCGAACGCCGCTCGCGGACGCCGGCGGCCCATCCGCTCGGTTCGATGAAGCGCCGTCCTCAGCGTTCCGGCGGAACGAGCATGACGTTCCCGTTCGCCCGGGCGACGACGTCTTCGGCGCTGCCGAGCAACGGCCGGCGGAGTCGGCTGTGGCTACGCGAGCCGACGAGAATCGTCGTCTGATCGTACTCCACCTCTGGGGCGAGAATCTCGTCGGCCGGATCGCCACTACGAATTTCGGTTCGCGTCTCGATCCCCCACTTCTCGAGTCGGGCCGAAAGCTCCACGAGTCACGCGCCAGGATCGGTGCCGTCCGATAGCGATGGTTTTTTTACGTCTCGACGTGGACCAGCGTCGCCTCCCGGGTCGCGTGACGGAGATACGAGAACGCCTCGAACGCCTGCTCGGCGTTCTCCGAGAAGTCGGTCGCGTAGAGCATCCGCTGGAACAGGTGTTCTCGGCGCACGTCCGGATCGTCCGCTCCACGTTCGATCCGGTTGACGAGCAGCGACACGACCGTCGTACACGCGAGGTTCCGCGCGGTCGAACCGATAACGCGGTTCTCGAGGGAACTCTGCCCGCGCGAACCGACGACCGTCAAGTTGGCTCCGACCGCCTCCGCGACTCCGTTGATTCGTCGATGGGGCGTGCCGCGGGCGACGTGCGCTTCGACGTCAAAGCCGGTACCTTCGATGATGCGACGGTAGCGTGCCAGCGCCCGTTCGCGCCGGTCCTCGAAGTCCATCCCGGGCATGCCCGCGTGGACGTTCTGACGGAACCACGGTCACGAGGTGGATCTCCTCGACGCCGATTCGTCCGAGACACTCGAGGCAGATCTCGCTCTCGATCGTCGCCTCGCTGGCGGCGGAGAGGTCGGTCGCGCGGATCGCGTTTATACTCGTAGGTGTCGATTGTGTGGTATTGTTCATATAGGACAATACCCTTCCAGACTATTCACCGTACAGACCTCGTTCGATCGTGATGACATCCCTATCGGTCACCGGTCAGAGGTAACGGGTTCGATCTCATCGAGCGATAGTCCCGTTCTCCGCGCCCGAGTGAGGGTGACCGGAATCGTCCGCCCCCTCATATCTACATAACGTATCAAAATATCCCTGTTGGATAGCCGTAAGATAGATTGCAGTAATATTGTATAATAATCCCAAAAGCGTTAAACCAGATCTCCGGCTAGATGATAGTGGGTAGAAATCCATGATATGCACACAACCCCCTGGCGGAGGGGTATCCCAATGATCGACCTCGCAGCGTATTCGTCAGCAGTACAGGCAGCTGCGCTCGTCGGCGCCGTTCTCCTCGAGGCGATCGTCCTCCATGTAGGATACGGTGCGCTCGAGCGAGTCGCAACGCCACTCGTCGATCGGATCACACACGCATAATGGACCCGTTTGGAATCGCACTCACGACGCTCGTGCTGTTCGTGAGCTTCGGCTTCATGGTCGGCGTCCTGTTCGGGTTCTTCGGAATGGGCGGGTCGTTCCTCGTCACGCCCGCGTTACTCGTAATGGGGTATCCCGCCCGGGTTGCAGTCGGCAGCGGGATGGCGTTCGTCTTCGGGACGGCCGTCATCGCGACGCTGAAACACCACGACCTCGGCCAGGTCGATTACAAACTCGGGGGGCTGATGATCGCTGGGACCACAGCCGGGATCGAGGTCGGGAGTCTCCTCGTCTATCGACTCGAGGAGCTCGGCCTCGCAAGCGGCGTTATCGGGGTCACCTACGTCCTCCTGCTTGGCGCGATCGGGTCGTTCGTCACCCGAAACGCACTCACAAACGATGGCGGTGGCACGTCCGGGAGCGGCCCCCACGATGGCGCCGACGACGAGATCGACCCGGACGACATCCCGGATATCGCGAAGGAAATACAGTCCTATCGCATCCCACCGATGCTGACGATCGCGGGCGGGATCCAGGTCTCGCTGTGGATGGTTCTGGGCGTTGCGTTCGCAACTGGCCTCCTGTCGGGATTCCTGGGCGTCGGCGGCGGGTTCATCCGGATGCCCGCGCTGTTCTACCTCATCGGGGTACCAGTTCCGGTAGCAGTCGGAACCGACTTGTTCGAGATCGTCTTCTCGGGCGGGTTCGGTGCGTTCACCTACGGGCTCAACGGTGGAGTGGACCTCTCGATCGTCGCGCCGCTGCTCGCGGGGAGTGCGCTCGGCGCTCGGATCGGGTCGGCGGCGACGAACATCGTCAACGAGGACGACATCAAGATCTACTTCGGACTGATGCTCCTGGGTGGATCGGTTGCCGTGGCGTTCCAGCAGGCCGGCGATTACTTCGGGATCGAGGCGTTCAACACGGTCGGTTTTGCCCTGATCGTGCTTTCGGCATTCGCGGTCGGCGGCGCCGTGATCTATAGCACCGTCGCAACGATGCGGGCACAAACCAGTGTCTACACGACCGCAGTAGACTGATCCTGTAATCCGTTGGTTGTCCTGTTTCGATCGATCAAATCGAGATTGCGCAATATTCACACAACCCTTATACCGGCACGATCCCTATACTGGAACAGTACGATGGCAAACTCGATGGCGGAGCAACTACAGCAGGACATGGAGTGTGAGGGGTTGCTGGAGTGTATCCACGGGCTCAAGCAACTCGACAAGGAGTGTTTCCGCGTGCTGGTCGAGAGCGAGGATGCGCTGACGATCGACGAGGTCGCAGACCGGGTCGACCGCGAGCGCTCGACCGCGTACCGATCGATCCAGCGACTGCTCCAGAGCGGGTTCATCCAGAAAGAACAGATCAACTACGACCAGGGCGGCTACTACCACGTCTACTCCCCGACGGATCCGGATCAGATCGCGAACGACATGCAGCGGATGCTCAACGACTGGTACGCGAAGATGGGCCAGCTCATCCAGGAGTTCGAGGACAAGTACGACCAGGCCGACATCGATACCGAAGTTCCCGCTCAGGGATAGGGCGCGTCCAGTAGTTTCGCCGATACACCCTCAGTAGAACTCGTTTCTCTGCCTCTTCAGGTTCGGTATAGAACTGCTGTTTCTGATGGCAATGATCGTGAGACGTGTTCTTCCCACGCCATTTGCGACATAAAAAATTCATTTACCAACGGATTTAATACATACTATCCCATAGAATTGGGTGTGATGAGCAATACTAAACTCGCCCCTGCAGAGGTCGCGCGGCGTATCGATGAGAACGATGCGGACGACCTCTTCATCCTCGACGTCAGAAACGAGGATGACTACGAGGAGTGGCGAATCGAGGGGAGTACGAACCTCCCGATCTACGACGAACTCCTCGAGCACGATTTCTCGACGCTCGAGGACCATCTGGACGAGCTTCCGACGGAGACGGAAATCGCAGTCATCTGTGTCGCCGGAATCACGTCCGCGCGGGCTGCGGAGTTCCTCCGCGGCCACGGGTTCGACGCGAGAACGATCGACGACGGCATGAATGGCTGGGGCCGCGTCCACCGGGAGTACGACCTCGAAGGTGCCGAGGGCGTCGTCCAGATCGTTCGGCCCGGAACGGGCTGTCTCTCGTATCTCGTTTCCGAGGGCGACGAAGCCGTCGTCGTCGACCCGAGCCAGTACGTCGACCAGTATTTGAACGCGGCCGACGAGCGGGACCTCGAGATCGTCGGCGTCGCGGATACGCACGCCCACGCCGACCACGTCTCGGGTGCCCGCCGGCTCGCCGGCGAACTCGACGTTCCCTACTACCTCCACGAAGAGGACGCCGTCGACCTCGAGAACGTAACAGCATTCGCTGACGGCGAGTCGATCACGGTCGGAGCGCGCGAGCTCGAGGTGCTCCATACGCCGGGACACACGCCCGGAAGCGTCTCCTTCCTGTTCGGCGACGCGCTCCTCTCGGGCGATACCCTGTTCCTCCGTAGCGTTGGTCGTCCCGACCTCGAGGACGGTTCGGAGGAGGCCGTTCGGACCGCCGCGAGTCAACTGTTCGACAGTCTCGGCACGCTGACCGACCTCGATGACGATCTCGTGGTGCTTCCCGGCCACTTCAGTGACGAATCGATTCGTCCAGTTGCGACCGGACTCGGCGACCTCCGCGAGGAGACGACCAACGAACTCCTGAGTTACGTCGCCGGCAACGACGAGGAGGCGTTCGTCGAGACCATCGTCGAAAGCCTCGCCGACGAACCGGCCAACTACAACGAGATCAAACGGATCAACTGGGGGAAAGAACAGCCCGGCGGCGACGTCGAGTCCCTCGAACTCGGCCCGAACAACTGCGCCGCGAACTGATGACCTCATTGGTAATGTTCTTCATTCCCCGTGATCACTTGTTTTAAGCGAGCCGGATTTTAGTTGGTTTATTGAAACACCTTCGCAACGACTCTCCAAGAGAGGAACGATCGGGTGCTCGTTATTCGTCTCCAACCGGGCGTTCGAAGTTCAGGAACTTGGTGCCGCCGCCGTCGTAGGAGACCGTCTCGACGAGGCGCCACCCCTCGCGGCCGAGTTCGGTTATCCGCGCCTCGGGGTTCGCCGACTCGCGTTTGGTCAGCTCAGTCGGCGGCTCAATCGCGCGGTACTCCCGCCCGCGAGGTGAACTCCATCATACGATTGCGTGGTTCGACGGTTGGGCGTGTGATTCTATCCCTTTCAAGATTCTCTCAATTCTTCCGGATACCTGGATCGCTCTCCGATAGCAGACTTATGACGCCGTCGCGCCCACTTCGGCACGACGAAGTCGCCCGAAGCAGTCGTTCGGATTCGGAAGGAACACTTTGGTTGAGTCCCCGTCCATCAATAGCCACTCAGAACGTTCTCAGTACCGGAAGTTACGATCGATCGAGATAGGGGTCGGTGAGAGCACTCACCCGCGGTGTATTAGCCCCTGGATGCGGCTTCGGGCGCCATCGGCAGATTCGTACATTTCGTTGTCGATCGGATCAAGGATCTCTGTGAGGGGTACTGTCCCATCCTGTGATTCGAGTTCTTGGTCACCGTAAGCGTCGATGAGCTCCTCTGTAGTCGTCGGATAGTCATGATGTTCGAGTTTCTCATCGAGATCACCAAGTCTCTGGGCGGGATCTTCGTGGACGGGCTCGGGTTCGTCTTCCCGATCACGTTCTTTCCTGAGCTCTCGTCGGCTCTTCTCCTCGTCGTTCTCTTGGTTATGTCGGTCGTCAGTATCGTCTGCCATCTCCGTCAGCTATGAGAGCGTCAAGTAAAATGGTGTTGCGTTCAGGGGAGGTCGGGTACCGGTCAGTGCGATTACTGGGTTTGAATTTCCCGGTCACCGTTGGTGCCTCGGGGCCCAATCATGAGCGTGTTTTTCACGAGAGCTTTATGTCCACGACGAAGGCGCTCGGAGAGTGCTTGATGAGAAATGTCAAACTCTGCGGCCAACTCCTCGGTATTGAGTTCGCGAGGAATCTCATAATAGCCGCGTTCGAAGGCGGCCGTCATCGTGTCCTGTTGGGCATCCGTGAGACCGAACCGGCCCCGTCGGCCCTCATCGACGTTATAGATGGTAAGGAGTTCACAGTCGATCCCGTTCGAGCGACAATAATCGTGGGTTCGTGACAGCGCATCACGAGTCGGGAAGAGCAGGCGGAGATGCCATCCCTCAGCGGTTCCCGAAGCTGACAGGACCGTCCCGTCTTCTTCGACGAAGATCTGTACGAGGAGATCAACATTTTCCACCCACTGCATTTGGTACAAGCGTTCCTCGTCGAGATCCGTGATACAGTCGACTTGGTCGATCGTGTCGTCGGTTGCGAATGCGTCCTCGAGTTCAGTGAGTGCTGACTGTGGTGTCTCAACCCAGAGAAACGGCATGAGTGTCTCTGGATCAGTAGCAACGACTCGCTCGACCTGACAACTGAGGCCAGTCACTGTCTCGAGTGAATGTTTAAGGGCGAAGTCTTCGAGACCAACTCTCAATTCTGCTATAGTTCCAGTCATACATATGATTCGCACTCATCCCACTTGGGGACTTGCATTTTCAAGCCCACCAGGATCTTCATCCGTTATCCTTTCGAAGTCAATCTACCGTCTCCAGCTATCTGGTCCTTCGAGAGGGGAGACTGCTCAAGAGAGATTCTTCTTGCGGTCCGAAGAGCTGTCGGTCAATTCGCACTGGAAGGTAACGATCGGCTTAGTGAGACTAAGCCCAAATTAGTGTAGTTGGACCAGGGCGACGCCGGTGCTTATCGCCACACAGAGAGCATGAGCGGGCGGGGGCCGGATGAGACATTCCGCCCGTGACGTGCCTTTGGTAGTAGTACGGCCTCGAGCGGCCGTGCAGATATGTGTCATTCGTCCTGGGTAATAGTCGTAACGGTGGCATGCCTTGTGCAACGTTCCGCCTTTCACAGAAAGATCCTGTTGCACAAGGTTCTATGGGGTCGCGCTTCTTGTCGGCTCTCTGTCTACAGTGGTCGAACCATGGAATGCAGTGGTTGAGTCCCTACGGAGGACGTCGATCGGGAGAAAAGTGCTGTTTTATCCTACCATGAAGTTCACAAGGCCGAGCACTCGGTTCCAAAGTTCAGTCGATCACATCGGGTTAGAGTAAGTGTCTGCTTGGAGAGTGCGTGCAACAAACCCAAGCAGACAACGAGGTAGAGGAAGAGCACCTGCTTAATTTTGTCGTCAACAGTCTCGGAGATGAGCTC
>NZ_JAIWHV010000021.1 GCF_020177375.1 Saliphagus infecundisoli
TATCGATCGTCGTTGCAGACAAGTTGGCTCGTTCTTGAATGACGCCTTTGTTTCGCTCAATTTCGTCGAACGATTGTGCGGGATACTGTAACTCGCGGTCGCTTTCAAGGAGGAGTTTGCGAGTAACTCCGCCGACGAGTCCCGACAGAACAGTATTCGTATCGACAATGAGCGGCTTATCTGCTTGCCAATCGTTCGGCGACATTACTATCAATCAACTCCGCGATTTCGTCGACGTCTTCGTCAGTTAATTCACTGTCAGCAGTGAGCCGATTCATCAACTCGAAGTCCTCAACTTTCTCCTCGAAGGCATTGCGTGCGACCTCCGACCAGTTGATCTCGGGATGAGACTCCATTCGCTCTTTGAGTTCATCATCGACGTTTACGGTTACTGTTGGCATCGTGGATCACTTCATCACGACACTACGAGAGCGCCAGTATTAATATTTTCTGTGGATATTGTGTTCTCTGCTTCTTCAATATACAACCGGCTCGATCACAACGTGGTTGTGCTTCAAGACCGGTCGTTTTGCTTCACCATCTCCCTCTCCGTGATACTCGATACTGTCGAGTTCGGCAAGACAACGAAGGTCTTGGCTTACTGCGCCTTTGTCGCGATCCAGTCGGCGCGCGAGGTCACTCACCGATGCAATGTTCTCACCATGCTGATCGAGGTACTGGAGTAATCCAAGGCGGCTCTCAGTAAGAACATCTCGCCCGTTCTCTCGCCGGAGAACGAGGACATCCGTGTACTCTCGTGCATTCAGATCAGTCGCAAATTCGTCTTGCTCATAGGTTCGGTCACAAGTCATTGCACTGTTGATCGCAACACGGTGCCGCGACCGAACGGTGAATCGTTGTAACCGACCCTATCAACCAGCCGTTGTGCTATGCGATCGTCCGGTTGACTACCAGTATCTGAACCAGGCTGTGGCATACCGTGTCTTATTACCTCAACGGTGATGGTCCAACCGATCCACTGAAAACTCACATCACCTCGACTGATTCTCTCCCGGAACCGCGATCAGGCGATCGGCTTCGGGCCACGTGACGCTACTACCACCAGGTCCGTCTTCCTCTCTCCTGCTGTCAGTAGTTCGTGCTGGTCCTCGAGATTGGCACACGCTTCCTCGGCAACCTCAAGTGCTTCCTCCAACGTTGGGACTTCCGCTTCGATCTCTCCCCAGTCCGGGTTTGCGTTCGGGTACACTCCTACTTGGTACGTTCCACGGATCCGCTCGCGCCAGCTCGGTGACGGCTGGTACAGCGATGTCGGCGCGATCGTCACCTCCATCGGCGTCGACAGTATTCCCTCTTGTATGTCCTCCTCGAAAAACCGAACTAACGAAAGGACGCACTTCCGTCGCCCCAGTGCCCACGGACGGACGCTTCCCTGCTCGCAATCCCACGCCTCGAATCGCGCGTCGATGCCTTCGGTCGTCTCGAGCCCCTGTACGGTCGCGGATCGACTAACTGAGTTCTGTATCGACATCTCTGAAACCCTCTACCCCTCCTGGGGGTCGAACAACGCCACCGGGCGGTGTGCTCTCACGACCACTCTCTCCGAAGCCGGACCGTCCACCCCTTTCTGTGAGAGGGCGGAGCGGTGGCGCGCGATGAAAGCGTGCGTTAGCGCGCTGAACGCGCGAGGGACGACCGAGGATGCGCACTCGGCAAGTGCGCTCCGAAGGGAGTCGGGTGGGGAGGATGCGAGCGAAGCGAGCAGGAGGCCGTCCACACAGAACGAGCACGACTGGATCAGTCCGTGCGAGAGTCCTCCGAACGCGGCGTTGGAATCTCGATCGCCGTGAATCGGGCGTTAACAGCGCCGCACACTGGACAGTCCGCCACGTACGCACACACTTTCACTGACGCTTCCATCTCGTGAACGCCGCTACAGACCCCACACTCATACGCTGTGACGAACTGCGAGGACGCTGTTGGTCCCGATTCGCCCGTTCCACGGTCTGGGTGAACAGGTGATGATGAGTCGTGAGCCGCCGATTCTGTATGATCGCGGTCCGGGTTAGCGTCCCCCCGCGCAGGGCTGGCGTCCCAGGCTTGCTCTGGGAGCTCGCCGTAGACCTGCGACGGGGCTCTGTCAGGCGGCTCGGCTGGTCTGGCCTCGTCGCCACGTCCAGCGTGAGGGTCTTCACATTCATCCAGCGGTTCAGGTCTGTCTGCACGTGGACCACGAGTGTCACTGCGAGAGTGCGACGGGCTGGTCGACTGGATGGCCGTCATGATGCTGAGTTCGTAGGGTGCATCTTCAGCCACAGCTTGGTCGCGGATCGGCCTCCCGATCGCAGCTGCGAGGCCGGCCAGCGGCTCGGCAACCGCTGGCTCGAGTGACTCGTGCTCGCTCATCCCGTGGAGCCAGCTTCCAACGGTGATTGCAGTCTCGATATCAAGCGTGATCGACGGATCTGGTGGCATGGGTGGTTCTCTCCATCCTATAATGGGGAGCGATCAACACCACGCGTTCTCAACGACCACTATACAGGCTCTCTTACTGCACCGCGCCCCGTTCTCGATCGGGAAGGACGCTCGGTGTGGTCGCTTCGTCTTGCTTGGCGTATTCCGTCCGGAGTGTGGAGGAATACCGATTGATCTTGTCTTTGCTCGTCTCGACGATCACGCTGATCGCATCAGCGACCTGCTGCATGGTGAGCCACTCGCTACCGAGCAACCGGTCTGCGGCGTAGACCGCGGCTGCCGCGACGGTCAGTCGCGGGGTTCCCGCGCCGATCGGTTCTTCGTCCGCGATCTCCATCAGGTGCTGTGCAACGTCCCTGAGACGCAGGTAGGCCCCATTATCGATCGCGCTCTTGTCGAGCGTCTCAAGGACCGTAGCAACCGCGTCTGCTCGTATCGGTGGGGTGTCAATTGAGACGTGACACCGAATCTTGCGCGCCGCTGCACACAGCCGGACGTGACTCACTTTCCCGTAGCAGGCGACTTCTCGAGAGGGGCGATCCACCCCAGCGTCGGTCGCTGCAAGCAACACGGCGCCAGCGGCGACTCCTTCCCACGATGTCCACGCACCAGGCACGCCTGCCTCGCCAGCCCGTTTCACCAAGCGTCCAGCATCAACGACGACGTGAGAGGGCAGGCCGAGATTGCCGCCGATCATTTGGACGTCTCGAAGCGCCTCGTTGAGTCGGATCGCGCGCTTGCTCTCGACCTGGAAGCGCTTGTGACGTTGCTTCAGCCGGTCGTATTTGTCTCGTTGCGCGCTCGAGAGCGCGTTCCCGTAGCCGTCACTGGTGAGGTAGAACGTCGTATGCAGTCCCTTGTCGATCCGCAGCTGGGTGACCGACTCGCAACTCCACTCGGCGGGACCGCCCCCGGTGCGTGGCCCGTGTCGACGCCGTGTCGGGCTGTGATCGATGTGATCGGCCGTGACGACCAACCCGCACACTTCGCAGTAGGACGTTTGTTCTGCCGTGATGATCCGTCCCTCGCACTCGACACACGTCGACTGGGACGCAGGTTCGTGCTCACCCGTTTTTGTTTCCGTCGCCGCGTGAGCGTCCGCGTTCGCCTGGACCTGGGAACCGACGGTGTCGTGTTCGGACTGCTGTACAGCCGGCTCGTCAAACTGGACAAAGCGCTTCGTTGACATGGGATTTCACGGGGAGAACGGCACTCACGCCGTCGCGTCTGCTTCCGACACGCCCGTCGTCGGATCGCGCCGACTCACAATCCGACTCGTCGGTTGAGACGAGACTGGTGATGCCATTTCGACTCTCCCTCACCCCTTTCGGGGGTATGATCCAACACCAATGGCTGTCTGTGTCGATTGCAGTGCTGAACCGTGAGAAAACAGGAAAAGAGCGATATCGAACCGATCGAGCTCGCCCGAATGATGGTCAGTAGAGGATTTTTTGTTGATGACGTCCGAACCATCACGTATGGCACAGCAGGCGGCCCGGATCGTGCGCGACGACGTCATGGATGGTGAACCACGGGTGGATGGACGCCGTATCACCGTCCTCCGAGTTCAGGGGCTCGTCGAAACTCGTGGGCTTCCAGCGGCAGAAGTCGCAGCCATGCACGACCTCGATGTTGCCGACGTCTACGCGGCACTCACCTACTATTACGAACACCCAGACGAGATAGCGTCAATCCAGGAACAACGAGAGAATCGCGAACAGACAGCCCGCGATGCTGGTGCACCGACGATTGAAGAGTTAGCGGTCGATCATGAAGAGACGGGTTGAGCGAGGTCCCGATACCACTCATATCGAGACCACCCCTTGGAAAGGGGACAGAGGATCCAACGGTTGGTGTCCATGCTCGCGAGCACGGCTACGTGGTCCTGACTGACGACAAAGATCGTAAGCGAGCGAGACAGGCCGAGTGGGCGGCTATACCCAATCAGTTAGGAATTCGACAACATTGTCTAACGTCGGGTAGGCACGGTTGACGTCCGATATGGCTCGCCTCACTTCATGGGGCTCCATCAGTTCGTCTGCGATGAAGACGCCTGAGTGATCGCTTACGGTGGAGAAGTCCTTTCGATCATAGGTGAGGACGATCCGGTCCGTGTTTCGAGCGGCCTCAAGGACTTCTTGGTCTGAAGCACCCTTTCGAAGCATCTCTTCGACGCGACGGACGTCGTGATCGACGGATTCGACCGCAGAGATATGTGCTGGATGGACGTTTTCATCCATCAGAAAGCGCATTGAGGCTATACCTCTTCGCTCAGGTGCTCGGCGTTCGGCTTTTCGGGCCGCTGATCCCGGATTGTCTTGAGGACTTCACGCTCCTGTTCCTCGATCTGGCGGATTTCTTCAGAGTTATCAAACGCATAGGCTAACGCAACGTGGACGTCAGCAACGGTGACTCCCTCGTAGTTCGCGGCGATCTGTTCGGGTGTCTCGCCTTGCTCGTACTGGCGATAGACATGGATCACACCGATTCGAGTTCCCTCAAGGCGAGGATCCCCGCCCAAAACTTCCTCGTCCGTGACGATTTCGTTCATTGGAGTAGTATCTGGTGTACAGGTGCTTAAGCCTCAGGGCTGGATCCACGATCGGTCTCGGTCAACACACGGACACCGTCATCGATTTGATTGACCGTCTGTATCTTCTCTCACTTCTCGGAGAACCGACCAACACTTCCGTCTGAGCAGGTCAGCCGCCGACCACCGATCTCAGGATGTTTCATCTCTGCGGGGCCGTGGCGCGTGCGAGACTGCGCTTGCGCAGTCCGCGCGCGAGGGACGAGCAAAGCGACCGTAGGGAGCGAAGCGAGGAGGGTGGGGAGGACGCGAGCGAAGCGAGCGTGTGGTTCTACGCCAAAAAAGAGGGGAGTGTCGGCTACTCCTCGGTCCACCACCGGCCGTGCTCGGGGAACTCGACCCGGCTCCACCCGGTCACGGCCAGGTTGCACGTCTCGTCGTACCAGTTTTTCTTGACGTTTCGCAGCCGCACGGTCTCTCCTTCGCTCACCTTCGTCTGGTAGGAGTTCTTCCAGACCGTGAACTTGATCTTCTCCGTGTCGTCCGCGATCAATCCCACCTGTTGGATCGACGGCTTCGAGGGCTCCCACAGTTCGATCACTTCTCCCTGCACGTCCACTTCGCCCGTCTCGACCTCGGGAACGTCCGCGATGTCCACGATCGTCCCCGCTTCAGCCTTCACTTCGTCCAGGTGCTCGAGGGTCGCGTCGATCACTGACTTTCCCTTCTCGACCTTCTCGGCCAGCCCACGGCTGACTGCCGCCCGACTTGGCCCACTGCGCACGCTCTCGGTGATCCGCACTGATTGCGTGTTCACCTCCGCAACCTCCGTCTGCTCGAGCTCCGACCGAGGATCGACCCGCTCGATCCGCCGCTCCCGGCGCTGTTCGACGACCACTTCATGGGTGCGCTCTTCACGCCCCTCTTGCTGGCCGAACGCCGCTTTCGCGCTGATCCGATCGAGCTCTTCCTCCCGAGCCCGAATCTCCTCTTCCTGGGCCAACGGCAGGTGGCCGTACTCGTTCTCCTCCCGACCGACCACCGTCTCCGGGTGCTCGGTCTCGACTTTCGTGTGCACCTCTTGATCGACCGACGCCGCGAACTCCGGCGTCTCATCGACGACCTCGAACCCATCCTCATCGACCGCTCGTCCGCCCTTCTGTTCGTCCGCCTGTTCATCGGCCGAAACGTCCTTGTCGCTTGGGTTGTTACTAGACATTGGAACTCACTCGGGTTCCGAAGGCGCTCACGCGCCCGACACCGCGATGCTCATACATCGCGGTTTTCAACGACGTCACCGCCCGACAGACTCGTCTGCGCGCTCTCGCTTGCGCCTTCGCGAGCGCCCCCTGGGCGCGAGCGAGAGCGCGCCTTAGGAGCGGACCCAACCAGCACCGCGCGCCGACCCGCCCGAAGTGAGCGTCCAGCTTTAAGCCGCTTCTCGCGTCCGTCGACCGAACGACGACGCGCAACGATGCGACGGGCAGTGAGCGCCCGACGGTCGGCGGTGTGGTGCGGGAGGCCGTCGGGCGCGAGCAACCGAGCGAGTGTAGCGAGGAGTGACCGAGACGCAACCGAAAGCGCGCTTAATGCTGGCGTCGAGACCACATCCATTTCAGCCCGGAACGCCGCTGTGCCGGTCAGTCGGGTGGTGAGCTGGAAGCGGTGCCGTGCGGGAGTCGGCGGCGCATGCCCGGAATGGTCGGTCGCGAGCGAGCGGAGGGCGGCACGCGGCGAGCGGGGCGTGCCGTCTCATACACACCAGTCGAACAGTTCGAAAACGGCCGGCTCTTGATTCCCCCTCCTGGCGGACTGCGAAAGGGCGAGGGCGTCTCGGTCGTCCCCCGACGACGCAAGCACCGCAACGCAGTGAGGAGCACAGCGAGGCGCGGGATGCCGAGCGCCCGAGGGCTTTCGGGCGTCGTCTGCACCGTCACCTCAACTCAGACTCCATTGTCCCTCCCTCGAGATGTTCCACTTCTCCTCCTTCCCCCTCCTCCATCTCGATCACGATCGCGATCACGCCTACTGACGAGACGACCACCATCGATCACGAATCACACCGACGACTCACGATCACCCACATCATCAGTCATCTGAACATCGATGAAGGCTCTCACAATCCTCCTCACAGCAGCAGTGATAACGACGATTGTGGCACTGGCGGCCCTATCGACACGGGCAACACCCCCAACACCGGATACTGAGTCACGACCATTCACTCCACAAGAGCCCTCTCTCCTCCCTATCATGATCTCCTCACACAGCACTCGATCTGGTGCTGAAAGTAGCGCGAGTGGTGATGGTATAGCGCGAGTTCTGGTAGTAGTGCGAGTGTTGATGCTCTCCAGCAGTTGCCGGTGCAGAACGAACCACGAGCAACAGTGAAAGCAGAAGCAGAAGGGAAAGCCCGGCAGCGCAGCGACCGACTCTGGAGGGAGCGAGCAGCCCCGGACCCTGGAGGTGGGGAGGGGTTCGTGGGTGGGCGGTGCTGTGCGGTGCTGATACTGGGCAGCTCGCAGAGTGGTCCGACGTCCGATCGCCGCGCGTACTCCCCTCTCGACAGCCGACGACGTCGCGATCGAACCCGCTGAACCGCTGAGATCGTGACGCCGCTGCTAGCTGGTCGCTACTCGCCTTCGCTACTCGTCTCCCCTAATCGCCTCTCGAGAAGAGCCCTCGGAGTCGGTCACTCACCGAGCCGAGCCACGTCCGTACTTGCACCTGGATCGCCCGCCGCAGGTCCTGCTTCAGGACTTCAACCTCCGAGTAGTACCCTCGAGCCCCCTTCGGCAGTTCGTGAAACCGCTTGTTGCAGCCGACACACGTGTACTCGAACTCTGCACGAACCCGATTCTGATGATAGTCGAGTTCGCCTCCCTCGCTGTAGTGGAACTCCTCGTAGACCAGTTTCTTCGAGACGAACTCCCGACTGTCACACCGCGGACACTGCGTCATTGCCAGCGGATCCTCTGAAACCGCTCGCGAGGGCGAGCCGGGAATCGACGAGTCCTCACTCATGCGTGGTCCCTCTCGAGTCCTCGTAGCGCCGTCTGGCTCTGACTGCGCCTCCTTCCGACCCCATGGCCCCGACTCGTTGCCTTCCTGGACCCACTCGTCGAATTCCTCCTCCAGAACCTGCTCGTCCTCGTCGTCCGATGCGTCGTCCGATTCGTCCTCCGTCTCGTGTCGGTCGCTCCATCCCATTGTACCTCTACCCCTCTCTGAGGGGCAACGACACCACCGTGCGGTTGAGTACGATCACATCAAAACTACTCCCCGTTTCTCCCCGCTCCTCGAGTCCCCGAACTCCCTCACTGGTCTACTCTTCACTGCACCTCACCCACCCTGTCTCACACCTCCTTTCCACGCCATTCCAAGTTCCTCTGATATCTGGTACTTCCTCCTGATTCTCCGCTGTTTCACCGCCGTGCTTCACCCCCTCTGCTGTGCGGAGAGATGCTGGTGCTCTACGCTCTTCCAGCACCACCTCTTACTCCCGGTCGCTTAGCTGACCACCCCTCTCTTTCTCACCCCCTTCGGCCTGTATCTCTCCCATGTCTCATTCACTCCTGGCCACTGTCCTTCTCACCCATCACCCCCGCTCTCGTGTCCATACGCTCTCTGATACATCATCATTTCTTCCCCCTTCTCACCTCCCACCGTTCACACCCCGTCGCGCATACTTCTATTTCTGCATACCCCCCTTTTCCTTTGGACGATTTTCGGGTGTGCAAAGCCGATTTAACGGATGCAGAATAGACTAGAGGCCCGTGGTGACAATCTAAGGACGTTAAATCGTGATTCACGAGTCCTTCTTCGGCCAAAACGGTCACCACGAGCCTGAGACAGCATTTTTCGGGCAGTAACCACTTTCATCCCGGTTCGAGACAGTACTGACGTGATTCACATGTGCGGGCAATCTTCCGGATGACACCATCAAAATCGTTTGCACCCGCTATTTTTAGCTGTTTCAGACCTCAAATCGTGATTCACGTCCCCTTATATCTTCACCTGAAATATAGAACTTAATATATGTTGTAGTGAATATGAGTATGCGGTGGATAGGGTGATTCAATTTATTTTTCCATGAGAAGAATTATGGAAACATTAGTGAGTGAAGTTTCTCCGAAGGGGATATTAGACTGCCAGACATTCAACAAGCACTCTATAATTTGGCCTGTGATTGACACTAAAAGGCAGGATAGTTGTATAGAATAGTGAAGTGGAAATTGGTGATTTGAGTTGGGTTAGAAGTCTCCCAAATCATTCAATACTTTCCTCTACACTATCGTACATATCGTCGGGAAACGGGAGGCTGCCGTAGATCGTGTAGGGGCACTGGTCCTGCCCGATACAGTACCGTTGCATGTCGTCGTTATCGCAGTTCATGGGGAGCGGTGTTGTACCCTTGGGACCGATCCCGCGCTCTCCACGACGGGCTTCATATTTGATCTGGTACTCAGTGATCTCGGGATCGTGCCACGGCCACCGGCTGAAGAGATCCTGGAGATCATCGATGGTTTCCTCGAGAGATGTGTCCTGATACTGGGGGAGCCACATCACCATCCGGACGATATTGAAGAGATCTTTTCGGACGGGTTTTTCTTCGTGCAGGCGTTCATCCAGGGCCGCCAGACACGGCAGTTCGAACAGGTCTTCGAGATTGTCGACTTCGACCGGGCGCGATCCGCTACTCGCGTGAGCGATCTGGTAGGTGTTGACCCGGCCGCACCGGTCGATCGTAATCGACTGTTGTGAGTCATTATTCGCAAGGGTGTTTCCGACCGTTCGCGGACTAGTGAACTGCTGCAGTTGTGCTTCCTCGCCGTTGGTCTCGGGGTCGTAGGCTTCGAGAGCGTTGTAGAGATCTCTCGAGGTGTGGAACTCGCCGACCTGGGTGTTCGGACTGGCACTGATCGCAGATCGCAGGAGCCGAACGAGACGTTGCCCCTGGTTCCAATTCTGCCAGAGCTTGTCGTAATGGCCGCCGCGAATGGCTCGTTCGATCCGGTCGCTAATCGCTGTTTCGTTGCCTGTAAGCCAACTGCGTTCGTCCTCGCCCAGTTCGTCTTCTTGGATCGAGCGAAGGCGAGCGAACTCGGTTTCGGCGTACTCCTGGTAGTCTTCCTCGAAGTCTTCGATCGGGATGTAGAGGCTGTTGTTCGCGAGCCGTGTCCTTATTTCGCCCGCTTCCTCGGCGCTGGTTGCTTCGTCGGTTGTGCGGGTCAGACAGGCCCGTGAGGCGGCCGCCATCGGAATTTCGATGTAGAGAGCGTCCTCCTCGGTCTCGTCGATGTCGAACCCGGACATCGTCGTGACGTTAGTACAGACTCGGCCTGGATGTGGCCCGTCTTCGCTGGGTGGTTTCCCGTAGAGGACTTCCGCAATGTCTTGGTAGAGTGTGGGGTCGTCGTACTCTCGGATGAGTGAGATGAGGTTGTTCGCGAACAGTTCCCGGATGTGGTGGATGACTTGGTTACGCCGAACGGGCGTATTTTCGAAGCGGGAGTGCCCCATCACGCAAATCGTCCCAACGGTTGCGACTAGGACGAGTGTCGCAGGCCGATCGACGAACGATCGCTCGAGGGTTCGGTCGCGTTGGGCCGGTTCAAACGCACCAGTCACGAACCGTTCGACATCCGAAAGCACTGTCTCGGGATCAGGTTCGCCGTCGACGAGGTAACGATCGTAGCCACGGGCGAACAGTTGGACGATCTCGCCCGTCGTGTACTGGGTTGGGACGGCGGCGACCAGGTAGGCATCTCGTTCGGAGTTCCGTGGGTCAACCATTATGATCACTCGAGAAACTGCGGCCGGGCGTCTGTCCGTGGATCGAACGCGGGACTGTCGATCGGTTGGACGATTCGACATACCTCCGTGTGCAGCGAATAGGGAACCCGGAGCAGACGACTTCGGTCGGCGGTCACGACGGGGTCAATCGGAATCTCGTAGCGCTCGATCAGGAAATCGTTGAGCACTTCGCGACTCTGTTCGTCGTAGTCGTGTTCGGAGTCGTCATCCAGAAGGTAGACGTGAGCGCCCTGCCCGGAATAGACGACCATCGTTTGCTCGGCACTGAGCTCGTCTTTGAAGATATCGCGCGTTTCAAAGCCGTATTCGAGTGCTCGATCGAGATCCTCGAACGCGTAGGGATAGCCTGCTGGGTCAGCCGCGTGGATACCGGATTCGGCGAGTAGCATCTCGTCACGACTTCGGTCGTCTTGATGGGCATCGTAGTGGAGTTCCTCGTCGAGTTCCCGGTCGGCTCGCGCTGTAGCGATG
The DNA here is from genome assembly GCF_020177375.1 of Saliphagus infecundisoli. Taxonomy (GTDB): domain Archaea; phylum Halobacteriota; class Halobacteria; order Halobacteriales; family Natrialbaceae; genus Saliphagus; species Saliphagus infecundisoli. The sequence goes on from NZ_JAIWHV010000021.1 coordinate 11,252, forward strand.
TCTTTTGCATCGATATCGACCGCGATCACCCACGGACGCTCCCAATTATCCAGCCCGTAGTACACACCCGCTGACACGGGATCGGATTTCACAACGAGATCGGGATCAGCGAGCGCATACTCGCTGTTGCCGAAGGGATCGTTACGAGCGGGGGCGCGGATGAACGACAGAACGTCCTCAATCTCATCGAAGTTTTGTGAAATCTGGTCACCAGTCGAATCCGTCCGCCACGTTGCTCGTCGGATGAAATCTCGGTCGGGCCGCCCGTCTTTGCGGATCGGATGCCGATCGCGGAAGCTGAGTCCGAACTCTTTCGGACCAGTTGCTGTGATGAACGCCGGAAGTTCGTCTGTGTACTCGGGAAACTCTTGGTCGTAATAGGTGTAAATCTCGTCTCGGGTGGCTTCTCTCCACGTCATGACCCCACCCCCGCGAACTGGAGGAAGTCGATCGCGACAATTGCCGCCAAGGGCGCAACGACTCCGACCACGACACCATCTCCTCGTCGTGGAAACGGCGTCCAACTCGGAATAAGGATTGAGCCAACGATCACTCGGAAAGTGAAGAGAACGAACAATAAGAGTGCGTAGACGACGAGCGCGACAAAGATGTGGCTGAGCCCGATTTCCATCAATCTCCCATAGGTGTAGATTGGAATGTGTTGGGAAAGATATGCTGACACTATGTCCAAGTCCGAAACAATGCTCTGGAGCAAGGTGAGTGGCATTATTCGTTCACCACCTCGTCTAATTTCCTGAAAGTTTGTATTGTTGTCATTCCCTCCTCTTCGAAGCCGGCGACAGACTCTTGCATACGAGACAGTTCACGAGCTGCGCGTCCAGTCACGGTCCCAGGCAATCGCTCTTCGTCAGCAAGCAGTTCGATTGTGGCTCGAGCCTCGCTGAGAGCGGGGAATGCCCAGACGGCATCTGCCTCAACAGCCGCCATCTTGTCATAGTCAGAGATAATCGCCTGAGGATTGTTCGACGCCATTTCAACTTCGCCAACCCACAGTAGTGTATCATCAGCATCGAACCCGGCGACGTCGAATATCGTCTCTGGACCGTGCTCGAAATATCGTTCAACCCGACCCACCTCATCGACCGCGCCGATCCAGCGACTTAGTAATTCAACACCGACTTTGTGGGGTGTCTTCTCTCCGAGATCGCCAACGCCAGCTTCCGCCGTGATCGTTTCATCGAGTAGCTCCCTCCCCTCAGGAAGGACTGTGTAGTACAGTCGCCGATTCACCCGGGCTTGTTCGAGGAGTCCGTTCTCGATCAGTACCTCAACATCGAGCCCAGGGAGGTCCTCTTCCAACTTGTCCATCCCCTCCAAGAGCGTATAGTCTGGAAGCTCCCGGTTCATCGAATCCAGAACACGTTTCAGGAACGTTGCGTCATCGCGAGAAAGCCCCTGCCTCCGAAGCGTCGCATCGTCGACCGGGCTGGTATCCGTCGCCTCTTCGTGACCACCGAAGAACGAACTCCCCACCGCCTCGTCCAGCGACTCGCCGTCGCTCTCGGTGTCTTCTCTCGAGTCGGCGTCTTCGCCGTCTTCGATCTCCTCGAACGTCGACTGTTCGGGAAGACTGTCCATCTCATCGCCTTCATCTTCGGACGCAGATTCAGCTGACTGCGTGTCCGACTCGGAATCCGGCTCTGCATTGAGTCCCGGTGTCCCCAATTGCTCTGTCTCCGACTCTGGGTCTGACCCCGGCGGCGATTCTGATCTCGATCCTGCATCTGGTGCTGGCGGCGATCCAACACTACGTTCGGTCCCAGAAGGAGAATCGCCCCACTCCGACCACTCGAGCGTGTCCTCGTGCGTGGGCACGTCCAAGCCGTACTTGTCGTCAGTTCGCTCAACGACTTCCGGCAAGAGTTCGTCGTCGAAGCGTGCCTGCTCGGTCGCCGACAGCGGCTCGTCGCTCTCTGGGTGACCACTGATGATCGGGAGCGAGTGCAACGTCAGCGGTGCAGGTCGATCCTCACCGAAGCGCGGACTCGCGAGCTTCGTGAACCACTCGCCTGACGCGATCCGATTGATCCGGTTGCGAACATCCTCAACGGACAGATCGTCGTGCGTGAACGTTTTCGCAAACCGGTCCGTGATCGAGATGTCCCCGACCATTTTCGTATGCACCTCCGTCAACAGCTCTTCGTACGCGCCGTTGTTGCCATCGTCCCAAGAGTTGACCTGCTCGGGATACTGCATTACGAGTCCCATGCTCAGCCCCGATGAACGACCCTGTGGAAGGAGCTGATCGGCGACTAACTCCGTCGCGATGAACGGCGCAGCCTCCTCGAGGATCACGTTCACCACATTGTCTGGCGACGACCGCCGTCGGTGCTGAATCGAGTGCCACAGATTACTCAACAGGACCGTGGTCAACCCACGCTGGGCGTCGAGCGTGAGGTCGCCGAGGTCGAACAGGATCGTCACGTCCTCGTTGAGGAGATCGCGGAAATCGAAATGGACGTCCTGATCGTGGAACCCGTAGAGGCTATCGCCATCGGCCTCACGACCGGGCCTGTGGCGCAACATCCAGTGGAGGTTGCGGTCCTCTTTCAACCGGTTGAGCCGGTTCTGAACCGCACTCATCGACGTATGGAACTGGTGGTCTTCCTTGTTGAACTGGCTGGCTAACGACTCGTGGATATCGTCGTTGATCCCCGAAACGTCCGGCAGTTCTCGCGCACGCTGCATCCGCGTTGCGGCCTCGACCAGATCGTCCAGCCCGAATACGTCATCCCCGTGAACGGGGTCGAATAATGCGTGGATGAGAAACGTCAGAATCTCGTTCGCGACGAACGCCTGTTCGTGACGCTCTGCACCCATAATCATCCGCATCAACGCGTGGAAGTGGTCAGCTTTCTCCTTGACCGCGGTCTCCCGATCATGGCCGGCTTCGAGCGCGGGTCGAAGATCGAAAAACGAGACCGCTGGGAGTGTTTCGGGCTCACGGAAGTAGTAGACGTCCTCGAGTGAGCCATGCCGCTTGTAGTGGCCCATGAGGTAGTTCGTGCACATCCCGTCGCCTTTCGGCTCGAAGAGGATGTTCGGCCCTGGCGTCGTCTCGCTGAGCGAGAGGAGCATCCGATTGACGAGTTGGCTCTTCCCACCGCCGGTCGTCGCACAGACGAGCCAGTGGCGCTTCAGCTGGTCCGGCGGCACGCGAAGTGGCCCATCAATGGAGCTAGCAGGATCCTCGCCGAGCACCATTCCTGTCGTGTACTGCCGACGCTGGGCGGCTTCCAAGCCGGGGAGTGACGTCCGGCTTTCTGGATTCGCGTGGGTTTCCTTGGTGGCCTCGTCCGTGAGGTGTTCCGTGCTCGGTACGATGATCATGTTGCAGAGTTCGTTCGGATCGAGGTGGAGGTCGGGCGTCGAGCGACCGAGTCGCTTGCCAGTCACGACGTCTCGATTCAAGACACGGTTGAAGCAGCGCCGCGAGTACGTCCGGCTACGGCGGGCGACCAACCCCTTGTCGTATAGTTTCTCGCTCTCAATGCCATAGAATCGCCCCTCCAGCGGGTCGAACACCGTGCTGATGCTTCGGAGCGACTGTTTGAGCTCGGACGTGTCACTGCTCGCCGACTTCGGGGGGACGGTTACGACCCGCAGGTTAGCCGTGAACGTATGCCCCAAGTCTTCTGTTTGGAGGTTGTCGATCAGATCACGATCGGCTTCGGGAATCGGCTGAGACTCCTGTGGATGGTGCTCTTGCTGGGGTTCGGCGCCATAGATGAGGTCTTCGATAGCTTGAATGATGACATCTCCCCACGTTTCTCGGTCGCCTCTGATACGCTCAATCCGTTGATTACCACTGTGAGTCGAATCCGGTTCACCTTCGAACGCGGCTTGGAAGACGATCGGATGATCGGTCGTTGCGAAGTGGTCGATCAGTACAGTGAGAGGGGCGTGTGAGCTATCTTTCGTGAAGTCTTCGTCATCAAGTTCCTCGTCGAAGAGCCTGATCGGCGTCATTGGATCGCCACTGCCAGTCCATCGCAGACTATACGGCTCAACGTCGTCTGGATGGGGTCGCGCGAGAACGCCCTCGCCGGTATCAACGGGGGTGTCGAGTCCGAATCTCAGTGAGCCTGGATCGCGGTTTTCTTCCTCCTCTTGTTTCCGAAGTGCGTCAAGATCAACGCTTGGGAGTTTCCCTCCAAGCGGGGTGTTGGCTCCCGACTCCGACCCCAACTCCGGCTCCGATCCCGTTCTCGATACCGTCCCCGTCCCCTGGCCGTCGCTGATACCGGCCCCATCAGCAGCGAGGGGTTGATCGCCGTGAACGCGGGTGATCGCTTCGACCTCTTCGACAGAGGTCTGAAGCGCCCCCTTTTCCAGCGCTGTCTCGAACTCCTCGTAGCTGTATTGCTCTGGAGCGACGAGTTTCTCGGCCAGATCGACGGTCACGCGTTCGATTTCGACAGTATCCGGGTAGGCGGAGTTGAGCCGATCATAGAGCGTCGAGAGGTGCTGGTCAGTCGAGTAGTAGAACTCGATTGGCGCATCCGTGCCGTTGCTGTAGATGGTGAAATCGAACGTCAGCGGGTCAGGGCTGGCGAACGGGTTAATCCGTTGCCAGAACGATTCTTCGGTCGGGTTCAGGGCGTGCAAAGGGCGGATTTGATTGACGATTTCTGAGGGCGCCCGTTCACCCGTCGAGGGAATGACGCGGACGTACTCCTGTTTGCGATCGAGCGGAGAGTCAGTGGACGCGTCGAGAGTGAGGACGTTCGCTTCGACCTCCTTCGGGTTGTGGATGCCTTTGCAGACCACCTTTGGGATCTCGGCTTCGACCGTCCGGAACGTGATCGTCCCGTAGGAAAGCAGTCGTCCCACGAGCGACTGGTGACGAGTGATTTCGACGACACGCTCGAGAGCGAGCTTCGCAAACTGATCCTGTCGAATCCCTCTCGTGCGCGCGTAGAGGGTGTCTGAGGTGAGAACGTATTCGGTTCGAACCGACCGTACCAGTGGAAGCAGGCCGACGACAACGCCCGTGACTCCGAGGGTGATTGGGATCGCCCCAAGCCACCACAATGGGAGGGTGACGCTCGTCACGACCAGCCCCAGCTCGACCGGCGCGAGCCCGATGAGGGCCGGCCCCGTAGCGAATCCGGCAACGCTGGGAGTCGCGAGGGCGACTGCAAGCCCAACGAGGAGGATCGCGCCCACGTACGCACGAAGACCGCTCCGAGCCAGCGGCGTGCCAGCCCACCGAACGTCGAGGTCGGCAACGTCAGCTACTCGGTCGTCTTCTGCAACGATCCACTCGAGATTCGGAGTGTCGTCCGTCCCGTCGTGGGCAGACGCACTCGCTCGATCGTCGTCCGCTTGGTCGTCCGTTGGATTGTTGTCTATTGGATTGGTCATTCAAATCTCACCTCATGAACTTGCAGACGGGTGAACACGGGTCCCACAGACCAGTCGCGCTCGAGGAACTGCTGTCCTAATCGTCATCATCGAGACTCACCTCCACGTCTCCAGGGGCTGATCCACCACTGTCTGGCCTGCCTGGCGCCCCATCAGCAGCAGTGTCACTGCTGGTGGTGAACTCGGTCCGAGCAGTACCGATCCATTTCTCTAAAAGCGTCGAGGAGATGAGTACCTCCTTCTCGAGAGAATTGAGATCGACTGCGGCAAGATCCTCTACTGTTTCGATCCCCGCCTCACGGAGCTGACCGCTGTAGGACTCCCCGATACCCGTGATCGTCGTGACCTCTTGGCGATCGTCTTCTGTTCTGTCACCCGCTTTCTCGTTGCTGGACGGTTCGTGCGCGTTTTCTCGTTCGGTAGGAGCGTCTTCACTCTCATCCTCGAGTGTCTCGACGTCTGGTTCTCCGTCAGTGTTCTCGGTGCTGCGTTCCTCCTGTTCATTCCCGTTTTCGTCTCCAGTTTTGTCTTCTGTCGGCGTCTCACGCTCTTCTGTTTCCTTTGCTAACTCGTCCTCACCATCTGTCTCTGTGGTCGTCGTCCCGATCGAGTCATCACCTGCGGAGAGTGTGTCTGCAGTGCCGGCGGTACTGTCAGTAGTCTCGCCAACCGCCGACTGATCCTCCTCGTGAATTGCCGCGAGAGCAGACTCAAGTGGACCTGGCCCGTCGCTCGTGTCCGTGGTATCGTGTTCGTCGCCCCCCGCCTCAGTGCTCTCCTCGTCTTCGCTCTCGTCGGCTCGGGCGTCGGCTGACTTACTAACAGCCCCCTCGCTGTCGTCTGTCACCTGCTCATCGCTGTTCGTGTCAGAGTCAGAGATTCCGAAAGCCCGATCGAAGGCTTCGGTGTCGCTCACGTGAGCACCCATGTAGTGGTGGAACGCGCCGTGCGTCTCCGCGTCGTAACTCAACAACGCGTCCTCGAAACTCCCAGAGGACACACGAAACGTATACCATTCTTGTTCATCGCTGAATCCGACGATGCCAGTCGTATACCCAACGTCGGCCTCTCCCGTCACTGCCTCGCTGGTGACGAAATTATACTGGCTCTCGTTTAGCCCGAACGCGTCAGCGACCGACCGATCGAGGTCCTTTAACCGGAAGAACTCGGTGGTCGTACACTGCCCTCGAATTGCGTCTTTGTGGCCCGCTTCGTCATCGTTCCCGCTAATGAATTCGTCTGCACGGTGCGAGAGGAACCACAGCCCCGCGTCGTAGTGCCGCCAGTGGCGTGCGGCCTGCTGGAGCCAGGGCAACATCTCCTCGCTGTGCAAGAGATAGTGCGCCTCGTCGATGACGAAAATCGTCTCTTCGGGCGCGCGCTTGACCATCTCGTAGACGTTGCGCAACAGGAGTTGGAGCATCGTCGACTTGTCTGCCGTACCTAGCGCCTCGATCTGCTGCAGGTCCAGGTAGTTGACTTCGCCCTCCTCGAGGGTCACCTCGCTCTCCCCGATCAAGTGCTGGTAGCGCCCGTGCTTCTTGAAACCGACCAGCTTGCGGAGGAACTGCCGCACCTCCTGTTTGACCTCCTCCCCTTCGATATTATGGCCCGAAAGGGTGTACTCAGTGGGGTTCTCGAGCATTGCCGTCGTCTGCTCGATAAAGTCGTCCATCGTCGGACTCTCCCGGCCGTGGGTCTCCGGCTGACCAGGGTAGATTCCCGCCTCGCGGTAGGTTTCTGTGACGATCTCGCTGACGAGATGTTTGAAATCATCCGGGTCACCGCCCTGCGCCTTGATGATCGAGAGGACCCAGCTCACGGCCGAATCGCGGGCCATCCCGAACGGATCGACGTCTTTGGTCGTCATTACCGTCTCGGGCGTTTCCTGGATCAACAGCGGGTTGATGGTCGTATTCCCGTCGACGATGATTCGGTTGCCGTTGACTGCCTCCGTGTGCTGGTAAAAGTCGCCCATCGTATCGAGCAACACGACCGTCCGATCCTCCTCACCAAGCCACCAGCGCAGGGCCTGCTTGCCTGCATGGTATGTCTTCCCCGATCCCGAGTCCGCTAACGTGAGCTTATGCCCAGCCCCGCCTCGTTCGAACTGGCTCGCGACGATCTTCTGTCCGTGATGTTCCGAGCGGCCGTACTCCACGCCATCTTCGTCTTGGATGTTCGACCGGGCAAATGGGAACAGGGCACCGAGCGCCCCATCACACACCATCGTCGTGTGGTCCTTCCACGAGAGTTCATTGTACTGGTCGCGAGCACCCGGAGCGCCCGATTTAAACAGTTCGTCGGCTCTCGACGACGATATCGCGGACAGTTCCGCAGGGGTGTCCTCGACCGCGTTCAACACTGGCTCTTCAGCCTCCTCAAGTGCGCGGCGTTTCGCGACATCGAGGGTGAGCGTCTCCGGTGATTCGTACCCCTGTTCGATCTGTTCTTCGGCCAGATCGAGCGCCCGCTTCGATCCGGCCCGGACAGTGAGATAGCCGTTGAGCTCGAACGGTCGGACTGTCGTCTGCTTGAGAAGCCGATACATCGCCTGGTAGTAGTGGACGTCCTCGGTCATCACCGACGACTCGATATCGTCGACCTCCTGCCGATCACTGATATCCGCATCAATATCCTGAATCCGTGGTTTGAGTCGCTCGATCGCGTCAGCCTTGTCGACCGGGCGTGCGCGGATGCGGAAATCGAAATCAACCCCACCGAGCGTCTGCAACGCTTTGAAGATATTTGACGGCGGGCGTTTGCGCCACCCAGTCAGCCAGTACGTCCGTGCGTACTGATCGCCGACCTCGACATAATCGTCGTGGACGTCGACAGTCCGCGGAGAAAGGGCGTCCTGCAAGGGCGAAGAGTCTACACCACGATCACCGTCCGTCTCCGAGTTGCCCACCGGATGGAACAACCCTTCTCGAATCCGAGCAAGCGTGGTCGTCTCTGATGCTGTCTCCGAGTCGTCGATCACATCCTCGGCAGGTCCAGCTTCAGCGGGTGATTGGAGCAGTTGAGTGACAACGCTGTCCGTCGGCTCTACCCCGGTCGCTCCGCCATCGCCCGCGACTTCAACCTCATCGATGCCTGCAACCGCATCGAGCGATAGTTGCCCATCGGCCTCTTCGCCGAGGTCTTCACCTGCGGTGGTTGCCTCCACGTTGGTTCGAGCCTGCTCATCGAGATGTGCGTCGACCGCTCCCGGTCGGTGACTCTCCTTCTTCGCCTGCTCGTGCTCGTGAGCACCCGATTCGGCCGATTTGATATCAGGCCACACCGAAAGGTTCGCTGTCTGCGACGCTGATTCGTCGCTGAACTCCCGGTGTTCGACTCCGGCCCAGTATTTCGCCAGGAGGACCGCGTGTTCAGCAGGGTCAATCAGCTCTCCCGAACAGCCGCTCACCGAGCCCGCGACGGCCTTCGCCGAGGCGACCCGATCCCGCAATCGACGCCGCATCTGCTTGCGCTGGCGAACATTCGAGGACCCACCACTCCTGAGCGAAAACAGTGAGCCATCATCCTCCTGGAATCGGTCATCGAGATCAAAGGGGTCGACCTCGACAACAATATACGAACGAAGATCGCGAGCATCCCATCCTTCGGCCTCCTCCTTCTCGAATTGGACGTAATCTCTCAACAACTCTCGGGCGATGACCCACTCGTCACCACCGAACCGGTCACTATGGTATTGCTCACGGTACTTGTCCGTAATCTCGTCAACGTCGGTGTCAAACGTCGTCATGAAGAAATCGAACGGGCCATCCATCTCGCGGCGGATAGCGAGCGTGAGGTCTTTGACCATCTCGTTCGCCGCTGACGAGGACTGCCGTTCAGTATGCCGACCATCTACGCGCACAATCGCGACATACCGGCCATCCTCCATCTCAGCAAACCCATTCGAGAAGATGCGCTTGACACCGTGGATCGGCTCAACCGATGACTCAACGTGATCTTGTGGATACTGCCAGCGAAGGACAACTGATCGAAGGCCCGCACGGGCACGGTCGAGCCCGGTCGTTGTTTCATAATCCGTCGTCGCCGAGATCAGGATCCCGATCACTGCCAACGGAACCCCGATTGCCGCCGTCGTCCAGAACAGCCCGGATCCACTCATGAATGGCGAGCTGAAAATCCCGAAAAAGAAGACGAATCCCCCGGGTGCGCCGTAGAGAAGATGTTTGAGGGCGTATCCCTGGATTTTGATTGACGAGTCGACGTACGGAAGCGCCAACTGTGCTGGATCTCGATTCGTTTCCTCTGAGCCGCTTACCGTTGATTGGGTTGACATTGGGTTGGGTGGTTAGGAGTTCAGTATCCGATCGATGCGTTCCTTCTCCATTTCGTCGAACGTTTGGTGCTCATAATCGGCATCAATCGGGTCGACACTGTTCTGGTTCGTGTTGCTCGTCTCGACTGACTGCCCGGTGCTCCCGTCAGAGGACCCACTACGTGACGACGAGCCCCCGCCGTCACCCGTGGTAGACGTGGGTGACCCACCGTCGCCAGAGCCACCACTATCCGTGCTGGATCCCCCACTACTCCTGCCAAACCGATCGCGGATCCCACTGGTCCACCCGCTACCAGTAGAATATTGATCGAGGGTCGTTTGTTCGCCAGACCCGCGATCATAGAAGTCCGAGGCGATGCGTTTGACTTCTCCCGGCGCCCGGTGGACTGTTCGATCCAACGCTTTTTCCGTTGGTTCCCTTCCCATCTTGATCGATGCGGCGAGCTGGGCCTTCTGAAGGAACTTCCACGGAAGATATGCGAGTGCGAAACCGACCCCGAACGCGATTAACACGATCGAGCCGGCAGTTCCCGCGACCGATTCGCCCAGCGGGAGGAATATGAGGAATCGTAAGATGATCGACTGGATGATCGAGAGAGCCAGAAGACCCCCAAAGATGAACAACCCAAAGCTGCCGTAAGCACGAGCTTGACCGTGAGACGCCCATGCAGCCCACATCAAAGGCCAAAACAGCCCCACGACATACGTCAGAAAGTTCATTGCGATGATCGCGACTAAGGCTGCGATGACGATGATCCCCTTGAAGAATACTAAGACAGCCAATACAATCACGCCAAGCCCGAATCGAACCGCGCCGTCGACGCTGATGAACTGCTCACCATCGGGATAGATTTCTTGAGCTAATTCGGCAAATAAATGCAGTAAACCGGGGAAGAACACGAACGTCCCAAATATCATCAGCCCTGCAAACCCGACCCGCTTCCACGATCGCCGTCTCTTTTCGGCGCTATCATAAGAAAACGAAATGCCGAACTGCGTGATGAGCCACATGATACCGAGGACAAGCGGCCACGACATCACGGAATAAACGGTCTGCCAGAACCCACTCTCAGGTTCGGTCCAAGTCGAGGGATCCGTCGCCTCACCAGGTGCGGGAACTTGGATAGCATACGCGTGCAACGCGTTGATAAGCGCAATCAACTCGTTGAGTGCTGCCGTGGTGAAATACACCGCCACAGAGTGAGCCCACTCGCCTGGCGAATGTACTGCATCGGCTCCGCCCGTTATTGTTTCCTCTGCGGCTTTCGCCGTGTCGTAAATGTTACCGAGTCTTTCAGCCCCCGGAACATGTTCTTCGGCAACATCTCTTCCCCGATCCAGGACCGCGTTTCGAGCATTTTTGGCATCCTCTATCGGGGAAAAGCCACTCCCGCCATCATCCACCTCAGATGCATTCTCATTCGAGCTATTTTCTTCCTCACCAGTGTCTTCGACCACCACGTCTTCAGAATCCCCGCCACCATAGTCGATTGAGATGTTCGAGCTGCCATCGGGCTCCGCACCGAATCCATCATCCTCCGATTCATTACTCTCGTTCTCTTGAGCCTCGGCGACACTCACACCACCAAGTAATGGGATACTCAGCAGTCCGAGACCCAAAACCGCGATCAGTATCCACCGTGTATCGATTGGTAGTTGGGATCCCATGCCTGGGAATCAGAACACGAATGGCATGGTAACCAGTATCTCGCCACCCTCGAGGCAGCTGTCGAGGTTAACACCGACATAATCAAGCACTGCGCCTGCAGATCCGAGGAATAAGCCCCCGACGAGCGTAATTACGCCATTGACAACCGTGTTGCGCTCGCCTCGGCGACCACTGCCACGGCCAGTTCCCAAGAAGCCGATCGCAATTTGAGCCAACCCGATCAGGATGAGGACCAACGTCAGCAACCCAAAGAAGAGGAATATGGCCTGTCCGAGCGCGCCCGAACAAGCAACAGTACTAGCTTCCTCGAGCGCTGACTGGGCAATGACTGGCTGGATCAAGAGCACCGCCGCTGCGACGAATACTGTGATCTGAGCTATTGCGACACTCTGGCCAACCAGGACACGTTTCGTTGCCTGGGTTAATCTCCCATGGCAATTGTCATCCGGTCCCATGCAAGAGCCACTCTAGCCAATTGTATAAATAATTTAGGGTAATTTCAGTCCATTTTACTAATTTAATACACACTATAAATTATTAAAATATATCTATAGTCAGACCCTATGATTAATTATATACTATCTTTTACTTTTAGCAGTTCAACTATTAGCTATTAGTTTTGCGCTGTTTTATAAGAAATCATAAATAAGTATAAAGAATCTAGCAGTAGAGCCTCTTCAAACTAAGAGGAGACACTGTGTGAAACCCTCCACACTGGCTCGTCGAAAAGTCTTAGCCGGAATCGGGGCTACCACAGGGGCAGCAATCCTCGCAGGCTGTGGCGACCAAATGCAACAGCGAAGACAACGGTATAGCACAATGGAGGGCGGAGACGTCTCACCTGTAATCTCTCCCGAGGACTATGCACAGCAGTTTTCCGAAGTTGTGAATCTCGTTGGCGATTTCGGTGCGGACCCATCGGGCGAACAGCCGATCGATGCCCCTCTCAGACAAGCCTGGGATAACGACCGGCTGATCGTACTCCCGGAAGGCGAATACAAGATGAATCGGCCGTTCCGACGGACGAGGACCTCGAACGTTGGGTTAATCGGCCAGAACGCGACTATCCGGCATGGTGAGGTCAAAGCAATCAATAGACACACTGTCGATCGGGGCGAGTATACCGGCTCTACGATGATGTTCCGTATCGGGACCCCAACGAGCCCACATGGCGATCTCGTCTTCGGCGGCCTCATTTTCGACTGGGGATGGCATAAGAACGCAGGAATGCAGGGCCTCAATGCGTTCATCGATGGACAGGCTGAGATCCGGAATATCGTCTTTCAGGGGACTCATTCGCTTGGGTCGTTCGCCAATTTGCGCGTCGCGAGCGCCACGCCCGACTCGGTGGCTCTCGTTGACTCGGTCGATATGCGCGGGGGCGGGCTCCACTACATCGATACGATCAACACGCGAGAAGAGCGCCGATTCGATGAGGGACCTGAGCATCCCGATTTCGGGCAAAGCTGGGGCTCGACGGGGTTTACGGGCCATCCCGATCAACAGGGGACGACCGTGATCCGCAACATGGTCTGTGGCCCCTGGCCCGATAACACGGTCTATCCTCGAGGGGGCACCGGCCGAAAGATCGTCTCGGGGTGTACCGTCTGGAACGGCGGTGGGTCCCAAATCCGGAACAATGGAGGCGATGATTGGGAACCCGTCGAATGGCTGGATGGAACCGACAACAAAGAGGAAGCCCTCAACGGGCCGTATCCAGGCTCCGTGATCGAGAACTGCCACGTCCTCATCGATGAGAAGCCGGAGGGTGTCTACATCAACCCGCGTGGAATCCTACTTCAGGATGGTCCGCAACTCGTGCGCAACTGTGAAGTCGAGATCTCGTATGCCGAGGGCGGCGGGGCTGGAGGGACGTACGGCTTCGGGACGCGCGGCGAAGGCGGATCGGCACCGGCCGGCCCAGCCGTCGTCGAGAACTCAACAATTACGCTCCACGAAAACACGGATGCGATCTACGTCTCGCCGTACACAAACTCCCTCGAGGTCCACGATATCGAGATCAACACTGTCGGCTGGGAGGCTGGCCTTCGTCGCCTCGTTGGTGGCGTGGGCACCGATAATCTTCAAAACGTTATCGTCAACTCAGACTGACATCCTTTCTGGAAAGACGGTCTTCATGTGTTAGCGAAGAGTAACTGACGCAAGGATTTCTTCTGCCAACTCAGCGTACTCCTCGTCGTATTCTGGTCGCGAAACCTGAACGGAAGTCAAGTACTCGTTTCCATGCTCATTTACCAAGAGTTCGTGAGCGAATAGTGGATTCTCTGGGCTCTCAGTCACCTCGATGACGAACCGATGGCCGTCCTCACCGCTCGTGAGTGTCATCGGCTCGTCTTCATGGATTTCAAAACCTGGGTTGGGCTCGAAATTCTGTCGGTAGTTGGTGACATCCCCCTCAAGATCGAGAGAGGTTTCCCTGATGTCAATCCAGAGCCATGCAGTTTCGTTGGAGTTAGCGATTATAACCGGGATACTCTCGTCCGTCTCGACCATCTCCCAATCAGCAGGGTAGTCAACTTGATAGGACAACGCCTCGATGATGATCTGCTCAAACTCCCTCTCTTCCTCAGACTCGTTTTGATTGCTTTCGGAATCGTTCTCGTCGTCACTTGACTCGGTGCTGCTGTTGTCGGTGCTGTCGTTGTCCAGATTTTCCTGGGACTCCTCAGCTGTATCGTTCTCCTCCTCGGTATCTGTCTCATTGTCGTCCGGTTCGTTGTCTAAATCTGCTTGATCGCCCTCGGAGTCGTTCTCATCATCGTCATCCGATTCGTCGTCGTTGGGTTCTTCCTCGAGTATCGAGTCGTCATTATCGTCAGATTCACTTCCCTCATCGTCGTCCGATCCAGTATCGTTGCTTTGGTTGTCGTCTGGTGACTCGGTGTCGGTGATTTCCTTTCTTTCACCATCTGGTTGGGTCGATGTGTTTTCTGACCCATTGCCGTCTGTCTCGTTCTCCGGCTCCCCAGCCTCCTCATCGTCATCTCCAAGTCCGAGGCATCCCACCGTTCCACTCAAGATTGTGAGGGACCCAACTCCCAAGATCCAATTACGGCGCGTTGTGGTTTCTGGATCTGTCAAGTGTCCTCCGTCCATCGTTAGTTACTGCTGTTGTTGTCGTTATTGTCTTCCTCAAAATTGTTGGTGATTTGCATGGTCCCCTCGATCTTATCCTGAAACTCCTCATTGGAAATGTCACCCGAATAATAATTTCGAGCCCACTCTCCATCAACTGAATAAGATCCTTGCTCTTCTCCTTCATAATCTGAGATCGTAACGCGAAGACCGTCCGTCTTTTCTTTCATTTTCCCATCGTATTCCTCGGCAAATTCGTTTTGGAGAATGTTATCAAACATAACGTATTCAACTGTGATATCGACAATCTCTTCGGACAGGGATTCACGCTCTTCTGCATAAGAAATATACTCAATATGCATAACACCATCAGATATTGCTCCATTTGTCACTTCATACCCTTTCTCTCTCAGCATATCCTCAAATACTGCAAGCGTATTAGCGGCCTTTTCGTCCTCTGAAAGTTCCTCTCCCGAACCTCCCTCACTATCACCAAGGAACGAGTCCCCACCAAACCCCCCATCATTGAGAGCGTCCGTCTCATTCGCCTCTTGGTCAACTGATAGTTTGTCGGCGTCACCCTCGGTATCATTCTCGGCTGGACTGTCAGAGCCACCCGCATCCCCGAGCACCACGAACGGCGCGACACCGAGGCTTATGACCAGCAGGACCACCACTGTGAGGGCGAAAAACGTCACTGCTGCCGGCATCACCCCTCCGCCGGGGGAGAAGCCGGGCGTGTCGCGCCGTGCGAGCCGATCTGCCACTCTGTTGTAGTTCGAGAACACGGCGAACGCGAGAACCGCTGGTACCAGTGGGAAGCAGACGACGTACAGTACGAACACGACCGTATTTCGCAGTGTCCGGCCAGCTTCCATCCCTGGAATATACGTTGTGAGTGCCATTGGCTCGCTTTACCTGTTCTATGATACTAGATATCTATTGGTGATAAATTTTCCCCCAATATTGTGACTCGTGGCCATCATCATCGGAGATGACCTCGCCACAGTGCCCACACCCCGATTAGAACGGGAGGCCACACTAACAGCGCCGTTGACAGCAGTGCAGGACTCACCCCAACACCCTGCAAGACGATTGCTGATATCCCTGTCGCACCCAGTCCGAGGACCGTGGTGATGAATAGCGGTTTCGAAAGAACGACTACTAACACGACCACTGTCGGGATGCCGATCCAGACCGCCTCGGTCTCGAGTGAACCGATGTGAACTCCCGTTCCATAGGCGAGCAAGCGACCAAACAGACCAACCCAGACCGACATGATGAGCGCGGCGAGAATCCCTCGTAGGCTCGCTCGCACTGCCCCAATCCGATACACTATCGGCCCGTCGCCGACCCAGCCGTCCTGGAAGATATTGTGCTCGTGGCTGTTCTGGTGACAGGGCTCGCACAGCGTCTCGAGGTTCGACAGGTGATTCGACCCGCCGTTGGCGTACGCCTGGATGTGGTGAGCGTGCAAGCGTTCGCCGTCGTCACCAGCGTGGGGTCCGCTCTGTCGCCCACAGTTCTGGCACGTCCAGTCGTCTCGTCGATACACTGTCTTGCGGCGTGCCTCCCAGTCCGGCGGATTCTTCCCCGAGTACGTCTCTGGATCGTCATAGCGAGAGTTGATCTGGGAGTCGTACTGACTCATTCAATCTCTCCCTCCACGAGTCGTGTCTCATCGAAGACGATCTGCTCGGTTCCCGAGTCAAGGCATCCTGCCACTTCCAAACCGGCCAGCGGCGCACTTGAGACGGTGAGCAGCCGCCATCGATTCATATTGGCCTATCTTATATTTCTCTACATAAGTGTTCGGTTGGAGTGAGAGAACGTTGAGATGAGTACTGAGATGGTTACCCCACAACGATTAATAATCTAGATCTCGTGGGGTAACGCCAAGGACGATGGCCGAAGACAAACCCGAATCGCCTGATCTCCCAAAAACTCTCCTCGAGCCTCTCGAACGGCAGTCACCCACTCGCCTCGAAGAAGTGAGTGCGTACGCTCGTGAACTCGCCCGGTGGAAGCGTGAACGCGAACAAGAACTCACCGACGCTCAAGAACAGGACTCAATCAGCGACGACGAACAGGCCAAACTCGAAGCACGCGGAATTTCGACCGATCCGGCCGACTACGACGACGTCACTGCTAGTCGAGCCTATATTACGATTAAGGAAACGAAACCTGGCTATAAGTATTATTACTGGCAATGGAGATCTGGAGAGGACTCCTGGAAGAACCAATACATCGCCCCCGTCGACCCAAAGGACACGACCAGCTGACACCCCCCTCACCACTAAACTCATGAGTGATACACCTGCAATCGGGATTGATCTGGGAACAACCAACAGCGCAATTGCCCTTGCTGAGGCGGGCACAGGCGATCTCACAATCCTCGAAAACGGCAGCGGTGAGCGGACTACACCCTCTGTCGTGAGTTATGACGGCGTTGAAGCGCGTGTTGGCACTCCAGCTGTAAACCAGGCCGTCCAATATCCAGGACGAACTGTCTTCTCGGTCAAACGGCTGATGGGAAGCGATGAGGTCGTTGTCTTCGACAATACCCTGACGAACACCACGGAAGAACTCACGCCCGAAGAAGTCTCCGCACTCATCCTCAAGAAACTAAAACAAGACGCTGAACACCATCTCGAGCAGTCGATTACGAACGCGGTGATCACTGTTCCGGCGTATTTTAACGACGATCAGCGGCAGGCAACCAAACACGCGGGGGAGATTGCAGGCTTGACTGTCGATCGGATCATCAACGAACCCACCGCTGCCTGTCTCGCTTTCGGACTTCAAGGCGGTGAGGGCGAGACCGTCCTCGTGTACGATCTCGGTGGCGGCACGTTCGATAGTTCGCTCGTCAGCGTCGGCGGTGGCGTTTTCGAGGTCGTCGCGACCAACGGTGAGACCCAACTCGGCGGTGATGACTGGGACGACACGATTGTCGACTGGCTCATCGAGCGGATCGAACGCGAACTCTCGATCGCGTTCGACGCCGAGGCCAACCCGATCGCACTCGAACGACTGTTCGACGCTGCCCAGCAGGCCAAGCACGACCTCTCCGCGCGAGAACGGACGACCATCTCCATCCCGTTCCTCGAGATCGATGGAGAGACACACAACGTCGAATACGAGCTGGCACGCGATGAGTTCGAAGCGATGACGGATCACCTCGTCGAGACCACGATTGAGTGCTGTGCGGAACTCCTCGAGGATGCAGGCTATACACCAGCAGCGATAGACACGGTGCTGCTCGTCGGTGGCGCAACCCGAATGCCTCAAATCCAGAACTACGTTGAAGCGTTCTTTAATCACCCACCCTCGAAACGGGTGAATCCTGACGAAGCAGTTGCCCTCGGCGCAGCAGCCCAGGCGGCGATCATCCACGAAACCGCCCTTCCCGTGCCAGCCGATGACAGAAGCGGTGGACAGACCCCCTCTCTGGAAAAGAACCAACCCAACAGAACACTCGAAACGACCTCTGCCAACACGAACGATATTGTTCTTGCCGACGTCACGCCACAATCACTCGGCGTCAGAACAATAGATTTGGAAACGAGAGAATACTATTACAGCGTGCTAATCAACCGAAACTCACCGATTCCAGCACGCGCCACGGACAGATTCTCAACGTTGGATGACAATCAAGAGTACGTCAGGTTTCCGGTCTATCAGGGGAATAGTCCCACGCTGGACGAGAACGAACAGATTGACGAGTTCAAAATTGGACCGATCCCACCCCGTCCGAGGGGGGAGCCGAATATTGAAGTAGAGTTCCAACTCGACGAAAACGGGATTCTCCACGCCAGCGCCGAAGATATCGACCACAACATTGGCACCGAGATCGAAATCCAACCGACAATGACACTGACACAACACGAAATATCCAAACTCCGCCAAACCCTCCCCGTCCTCCGATAAGCAACAGCTCCCCAACACCCACCCCGGCCAATGTCCAGCACCGATCCCGACCCTGATCCCGACGCAAACTACTACGAGATCCTCGGTGTCACCCAGGACGCTACCGACGACGCTATTATTGCAGCATATCGGGAGAAAATCAAGAAACACCACCCGGATCTGAGCGATGCTGAGAACGCCCAAGAGATGACACAGTTGATCAATGAGGCCAAAGCCGTCCTCACCGATTCAAAGAAACGATCACGATACGATCGCCGCCGTACTCGCGACCAAGACACGTCCACTCGGAGCGAGAAGACAGAGACCGAAGCAGACCCACACCGCACGAACCAGAATCGAAATCATCGGACGAACCAGAATCGAAACCACCGCACGAACCAGAACCGAAATCATCGGACGAATCAGAACCGAAACCACCGAAAGGAGCGCCGCCAGTCACGAACCCGAACGCGCTCACGCACAGGCTCACGAACGGCTGACGAGGATGCGGATGATGACAGCGACCAAACCGAATCACGGACAGAGACCAATGACAGTCGTCAGTCGTACATCGGAGCTGTGTTTGCCACTTTTTGGGAAGTATACTACACTATCGACCAGTGGCTCAGCCACCCAGCCAAGCGATTCGCGCCGTTCCGACACTTCTTCTCGCCTCCGAGTTTCCGTGCGGTCATCGGCGAACCACGTCGGTGGCTCCTCGCACCGACGTCGATTCGGCTCCTGATCGCGGCATGCTTCGCCGTCCCAGTCCTCATCTGGCTTGATCGAACCCTGGGTTCGCTTTCTCTTTCTCAGGGACTTGCCGTAGTGGTGGCCGCAGTCGTCCTCAGCCACGCTGGCTATGGATGGCTTGGGCCATTCTCGTTCGAACCTCGAGAGCCCCGTTCGAAGCCGAGCTTCAATCCTGGGATGACTGCTCCCGTCTACCCGATGGTGATCGCAAACCTCGCCGGGTTCACTCTGGTCCTCATCGGCTATCTGACTGGCGCACCGTTCGGTGGACTCGGGTGGATGTTCTCCGCGATCGTCGGGCTAGTCATTTTCAGCCTGTTTTTGACCCCCATCTGTGTGTTTCTGGGAGTCTGTCTCGAGGCGATCCGTACGCACAAGCGGCTGCTTCGTGGGGCGGGACTTGGTATGAAGTTCACGCCAGTTTTCGTGTTCCTGTTTGCATTCACAACGTGGGGTTGGAATGTGAATCTTTCAGATGCCATTACGGACAGTTCACAGGCTCCTGAGACGGTTTGGATTCCACAGGTCCTGGTTGGCCCGCTTGAGGTAGGGACACTCGTGACGTTTCTGATCGGGATGGTGATGCTGGGGTGTCTGCTGGCGAGCGTGCTCTACATGGGCCGGTTTTTCGCGCGGGCGCCAAGCTGGGACCGGTATCAACACGGCTATTCGATCCGGCCTGGCGTGTGGAATCTGATCGTGACGCTGCCCGTCGCGATCATTGGGTGGGCCACGATCTCAAACGTCGACGTTGCTGTCGTTTTCCTCGGTGGGCTGCTGGTCCTTCCGGTTCCGCTTGCGAGCGCGTATGAACTCCGCCGCTGGCTTGAACCCTGGATCTGACGCCCTGCTAGTGCCGATATTTGACCAGCAAATTTCACGGCTCACCATAATTATGGACCCCCCGAGCTTGACCCGAGGCACTCGGCCTGCCCTGCCTGGAGAGTGGTAGCCTCCTCACCCACACTCGATGGCACTGTTGAATTCAATAGAGTTGGTTGGAAAACAACGGGTAATGTTAAGTAGTAATGTCTAACAGATATGAGATATGATAGAGAACCCCAATGAAATGTCAAGAACTCCGCCTCTACCGATTCTTCCAGCAACGTTTGCTGTAGGGGTAACGTTCATTCTCCTTCACTTCACTTTGGAAAACCCCTTTGTGACGGTCTTAACAGCAGCACAAGCAGGAGACATGGAATTTCTTCTGCCTCTCTTGGGTATCGCCTTTCTTTAGCCCGTTGCATGGTTTCGAAATCAGCTCGGAAATATCGTACAGCAGTCACTAATTGCAGGAATAGTCACTTTCACTAGACTAGAAGTCGGAGTAGTGCTATGAGTACCAGCACCTCCGACGCCTGCGACAACACCGCCTATTCGCATAAGATCACCGTTCGTGGATACCTCCAAACCCACGGCGAGGTCGCCTCCAAGGACGATCTCCGCGCCGGCACCGACGTGCCGGCGTGGTACATCACTAACATCGCCTCCCAAGCCCCCTTCTACACTTCCTTGAACCACAACAACGAGTACGTCGCCAGCAAGCACATCGTCGGCCACCGATCCACTCACGACGGGTTCTGGCGGCCCGAGGTGGATGACGGCGTCGCCGTCTTCCACCGCAAGGAAGACGCCAAGCCGACGCTCAAACACCTCGCGTTCCGCCGTCCATCCGGGCTGACCGCATCCGAAGCAAACGACCTTCTCGGTCGTCGCTCCTACCGCCCACTCCAGAAGCTCGCTGACCAACAGGAAGTACACGCCACGGAATGGCTAGACACCACCGTCTACACCCACAGCTGGCCGTCCCGCAGGGACGACCAGCTGGCTCAGCGTGAAACCGACCAGCCAGCCGATGTCACTCCCGACGATCCTGCTGACGACGGCTACCTCTACCGTGACGAACTCGTTGCAACCTTCCTCTCGGTCGCTGTCTCGGAACTTCAGTCAATCTCTCCCGAACGAGCTGCCGCACTCGTCCTGCGGCAGTTCGAGGGCGACTCCTTCGACGCCCTCGAACGCCGTCTTCAGCGCAATCACTCATTTCGAGAGGCTCTCGACTACACCGAGCCAGAGGACGTCCCGGATGGGACGTCGCTCTGGCGGGCCTTCGATGAACTTCATCCCGATGAACTCCGAGACTGCCTCCAGTCGATGTGCGGCGAGTTGCTTGCCGATCACGAACATGGCGGTGAGTTCGTCGTGATCGATGGAACGCACATCGCGGCGTGGGCGAATACGCGTGATGAGATCGAAAATGGCGAAGTTGAAGGTGCGAGCTGGGGGAAACACGAAGGATCGTTCTACGGGTACAAGGTGTTTCTCGTGGTGGATGCGGCAACGGAGCTGCCGGTCGCCATCACGATGGAGACCGGCAAGAGGAACGACAGTGCGGCGTTCGAACCGCTCGTTGAGGAGTTCAACGAGCGGTACGACACTGACGATCTCCAGGCAGCCCTCGCCGATGCCGGCTTTGACAGTCAGGATAACCGCGACTTCTGTCAGGATCAGCTCGATTGTCCGTTGCTGACGGCGATCAATCCTCGCCGATCGTCGCCGTTAGCAACGATCAAGGACGAAATCAAGGAACTGTTCAAGGAACACGGCGAGGAGATCGACAGTCCCTACGACGCTCTGGAGCGGCTGCCACAGAAGCAACTCTCGGAGTACGGTGTTTCCGTCGGAAACGTCGAGGAGACGTACATTTTTCAGGCAATCAAAGAACGGATGCATCGACACCTGCGGGCAGGTGTCGAGCGCGTATTCTCGCGTCTGAAGTCCTTTACCGGCCTTGATCGCGTCCGCGCACGCAAGAAGAACAACGTTGAGACTCACGTCGTTCTCTCGGCAGTAGCGCTGGTTGCAGCGTCTCTCACTGCACAACGGCAGAACAAACCAGGGTTGATACGGTCACCGAGTCGGCTCATCTGACGGTCGCGCCATCTGTCCAAAAAACAGGTGTCGCCGCCTGAGAGGCATCGCTCTCAGGCGGCTGTTTTTTCTGAAAGAAGCTCGACCAATCAGGCTGATCTACCGGCCGATTCAGCCATTTCTATCAAAAATCGTTCCATCGTTTCACCAACTCTACTGATGGAGTCCGGATTCAGGCCCGATCGTTCCGTCTGGCGATTTGATTTTGAACGTGCAACAGGGTATCTAGCAGTGCCGCACTCCACAAGAAATCGACTGCCTGTCAGCTGTGGGGGCGGCAGACATCAATACGAGCGATCCATTTTATTGACAGTTGTGGTTTGTTTAGCCAGCAGCGTTTCCATAGGTGACTACACCGTGTCAAGGCTGTCTACCTCGATCGCGGCTTCTACAACAGCGTGTGACGCCTAACTAATGGTAATTGAATCACAACCATACGAATGTAATACCCTTATACGTTTCGGACCGGGAAACGGTTTGCTATTGCCGGAGGAGAGCGATCTCAATCTCGCTTACTGTGCTGACGACAAGCCCCGTGAGGTCTTCTTCGAGTTTCTTCCCGATCATGCGGTCGATATTTCCTGAGATGCTGACTGCACCGACTGGTTCGTCATCAACCACGATCGGCGCCCCGACGCATTGGACAGCGGGATCGTGTTCACCCCTTTCGAAAGCCACCCCCTGATCTCGAATTGAGCGTAGCTCGTTCCTGAGTTCCTGTTTGTCGATGATCGTTTTTTCCGTGAATTGTTGAAGACCATGATCTTCAATTAGCTTTTCGGTCAACTCTAACGACTGTGAGAGGATCGCCTTTCCGCCGGCCGTTGCATGAAGAGGGACCCGACCGCCGACAGCAGGGAGGGGATCGCTTTCAACTGACATACCATCATTTCGATAGAGGTAAACTCCACGTTCTTCCTCGACGATCATCAAGTTTGTCGTTGCTCGTGTTGTTTTGGCTAGTTCATCAACAATTGGTTTCGCTAAACGAAATAATTTAGATCGCTTTTGAATCCGTTTCCCAACTCGAAGATATTGAAGACTTAGCCGGTAAACCTTTTCTTCCTTGACCACGTAGCCTACTCCCCGAAGCGTCGCCAGGTGCTTGTGGACTGTCCCCTTCGGGACGCCTGTCTCCTCAGCCAATTCCGTTACTCGTAATGGGCCGTGGTCGGCGAGAACATCAATAATTTGAAAGGACGTCTCGACCGCGTTGATCGTTGTCGATCCGTCTGACATACTTTGACTCTCATCCAAATCACAATAACTATTTCGGTTATCGAAACATATTACTAGCTTGCTTAATATTAGAGGGACAAATTTATATAAAGAAAAACGGCTACGAAAAACGATCTTCGGATAATTTTGAGAATTCAGCGGTCCAGTGGGTTGGTCTTCGCTCGAAAGGTCCATCCCGCTTTTGCATAGATTCTGACTCTATCAGAGGAGGAACAGATCCGACGTCTTCCGAATACATATAATATATCCAACGTTCAAAACTGAGTTTAGTGGTTCCGTGAGGAAGTTTCTACCGAAGTGGTAGATCGTGGCAAAATTGATCTGTTCCAGGTGATCACGAAGCACTTCACCAAGAGGCTTCCGAGACTTGCTCAGATTCATAGGGCCCCCGTAGCCTTAGTCATGATGAGGTTCATTCTGGCGAGATGATTCTCCAGATATGTGTCCAACCCCTGGCGCTGGTACCGATAGCGTTGTAGACCGGTTCTGTCGTTAGCCGTAGACGGCCTATCTTTCTATAAAAATAACAATATATCATCATATTAGAACTATAATTAAAATCGATAGGTTTTTACGTGTTGGTTATTTCCTTGCAAAGGTTACTGTCAACACTAGCCACGATTGACGAGGACGTAGCGATCGGCTGGACCGGTCCGCGACGAAATGCAGGGGGACAGTAAACGACTACACACCCAATCATAAGCATGCACGAAGAAAGCGAGCAGAACGAGCAACGTAAAGCTGCAAAGGATTCCCGCGCCACTGCCCGAAAAGCGCTAGACTCGCAATCCGAACTCCCGGCCAACTCGGTAGGCCAGCAAACGATGGCCACAGACGACGGATCCGTGGACAAATCTGGCCTATCGGTTGATCGACGGACATTTCTGACAAGTGTCGGAATCATAGGTGCGACGAGCACCGCCATCACCGGTGCACAAGCGAGCGAAGGGAAAAGTAAAACGACTACAAAATCGACACAATTGGACGCCTCGGAGTGGGAACCAGTGGATGTCCCATTCGATATGGCGACGCCCTGGTATAACGAAGTTTCGCCGGCTACCGTGCACGACGAGTATCCACGGCCTCAGCTCGTCCGTGAGGAATGGCGAAATCTCAACGGCGTCTGGGAGTTTTCGAGCGCAAGTGAAGGTGAGTCAGCACCTACCGGTCAGGAACTTAACGAGAACATTCTCGTACCTTTCCCTCCCGAATCGTCGCTCTCGGGAGTCCAGCGCCATGAGGACCGAATGTGGTATCGAACCACATTCTCCATTCCTCACGATTGGCTCGTACCGACGGCCCATCCGGGGCAGGGGATTGAGAACAATCCCAATTCACAACGGCTCTTGTTACACTTCGAGCGTGTCGACTGGGAGGCGACGGTGTATGTCAACGGTGAGGAAGTGACCATCCACCGTGGCGGCTACGACAGCTTCGCTATTGACGTCACCGACTACCTCACCGACGAAGGCAAGCAAGAACTCGTCGTCGGGGTTTACGACCCGACTGATACCGGCACGCAGCCGGTCGGGAAGCAGGAGGTCGAACAGGACCGCGACATCTTCTTCACCCCCTCATCGGGCATTTGGGACACGGTCTGGCTCGAACCGGTCCCTGATGCTAGCATCGAAGGTCTGGATCTGACGCCGAATATTGAGGAAGAACAGCTAGAGCTTACCGTCGACGCTCCCGAGAGGGCAACTGTCAAGGCCACCGCTTTCGACGGCGACGAGAAAGTCAGTAGCATCACCGGTCGGGCGAACGAGGAACTTTCGCTCCCAGTTCCGGATCCTCATCTGTGGTCGCCCGACGATCCATTCCTCTACGACCTCGAAGTAGAGCTTTACGACAGTGCGAGCAGGCAAAAGGAAGACAATAGTCGGGGTAACGCCAATGGCCGAAATAACGTTAGGGACGACGAGAAGGTAAACCGAGGAGCAAGTAGTCCTAGCGGGCGCGGCCAGGCCGTCGACGTAGTCGAAAGCTACTTCGGTATGCGCTCAATCGGCAAGCAGTCGATACGTGGAGTGGTCCGTCCTACGCTAAACGGCAAGTTCGTCTTCCACAACGGTATCTACGACCAGGGTTACTGGCCCGACGGCCTCTACACGCCCCCAACAGACAATGCCCGCAAATACGACCTCGAGCTCGCGAAGGACCTTGGCTTCAACGCCTACCGTAAACACATCAAGATCCCTTCGAAGCGGTGGTACTACTGGGCTGACAAACTGGGACTGCTCGTCTGGCAGGACGTGCCGAACCAGCCCCTGGGCCAGCCCGCCAGGAACGAGGACGCCCAAGAGTCGTTCCGATCGGAGCTTCGGGACATGATTGCGCAGAACGACAACCACCCGTCGCTCGCTGTCTGGATTCCCGTCAACGAGGGTTGGGGCCACGGCAAGACGAACTACGACCGAATCCGTTCGACGACGGACTTCGTCCGGAACTTGGACAGTGAACGCCTGATCAACAGCCTGAGCGGCATCGATACGATGTTCGTCGATGGCGAAGTCAAAGGCGACATGCTCGACAACCACAACTATGGCCAGGTGACGCCCCTGCCGGAACCGACTGACACGCAGATGTCTGTTGTCGGCGAGTCCTCGGCTGGCTGGACACCCATCGACGGCCACCAATGGGACGACGGGAGCCCGAGCGGGAACACGCCTGCGGTCCTCGTCGACAACCTGATCACCCGCGCCGAGAACAATTGGCAGTACATGATGGAAGATGGCTTCAGCGGCGCGATCAATCTCCAAACGACCGACACCGAGTATCACTATCAGGGAGTTGTTACCTACGACCGCGAGGTATTCAAACCGGACCTCGTCTCTGACGACGCAGTCTCCCGGATCAGGGAGGCGAATCAGGCGCTGATCGACGCCTCGAAGCAAATCGACCAGCGTCCGTATCCCTCCGTCGACGCCCCGGCATCGATCAGCGCCGACGAAGGCTTCGAATTATTCGGGATGCTCACGAATCCCGAGCGCGAGGAAGCAGGTTCGTTTGCGGCCCGGAACGTCGAGTTCAGCGTAGGCGTCCTGCCGAGTGGCTTCTCGAGCGAGGCCAAGACCGCGACGACGTTCGACGCGATCCCCGAAGGGTCGTCCGAGACGGTCCACTGGATGATCACCGTAGATGAAGACTCGGTCGACCCCGACATCTACGAGTTCGCCGTCGAGGTGTCCTTCGAGTACGAAAACGAGGTGTTCACGGTCACCGAGACGGTCGAGATCGAGGTTGTGGCCGGTGAGCCTCGCCTCGTGGGGTCGTGGCCGTTTGACAACGGCAGCGGCGACACCGCTACCGATGTCGCCGGCGGAAACGACGGCACGCTCGTCGGTGATCCGCAGTGGATGAGCGGGAAAGCCGGTTCGGCGCTCGCCTTCGATGGGAACGGCGATTACGTCGACGCGAATACGAACGTCCTGGATACCACCTGGGACTACAGCGTTGCGGCGTGGGTCAAACTCGATGATGCCAGCGGATTTCAGACGGCCGTGAGCCAGGTGATGGGCGATGGCACCGCCTTCTTCCTCCAATACCTCGGCGCCGAAGGGAAGTTCAGCTTCAGCTTTTTCGGCGGCCGCGCATTCGGCGGCCCCACCGTCGAAGCCGGGCAGTGGTACCACCTCGCCGCCGTCCACGACACTTACGAGGGCAGGGCAAAGCTCTACGTTGATGGCGAACGGGTCGCTGCTATCGACCGCGAGCCGACGGCCAGCAGCGGCAACTTGCTCGTCGGGCGCGCAACGGTCGACGGGAATGCCGTCGACTTCTGGAATGGGACGATCGACGAGGTCCGCGTTTACCAGTCGTCGCTCGATGATGCGACTGTCCGCGACCTCTACGAATCGAGTCAATAGCGAATCGCCCGGGCTTTCCTGCCCCGAATCGTGTTGCTGGCCCTTTCCCGTGCCCCGATCGCACGACTGCAGACAGCCGGGGTGACACCCTTCAGATTACAGATTGAAGAACCGAGGCGATAGAGTTCGTGGTGCCTATGCCAGAAGAGTCTTCCGTAGCTCAGCTTTTTCAATTAGAGGTTACATGTGTATCGCAAAAACGGGCACGAGAAGCGGTATTCTGGTGATTTCAAATATTCGGCGAGCCAGTGAGTCGATCTTCAGTGTAAAGAACGAGCTAGTTTTCAAGTCAGTGCGGCTCCAGTAAAAGGAATAAGATTCGGCTAACTTTCCGAATACGTGTGAAAACGCCGGTTTCTCGTCCCTTTTCGACCCCTCATATATGAGAATCCAACGTCCAAAGCTGAGCTATAACGAAAACTGATCGGCAGCGGCCGGTCGTTGCATCTCTCTTCTTGCTCGGTAGTCGTCGACTGACGCGACGCCGTGGTCATCACCGAGCCGCGTTTATAGTTACTCGGCTAATTCGGCGACTAGGCGGTCGACGATCGCCGTCGCAACAGGGTGACTCCCGTACCTGTCGGTGACCCTGAGCGTGCAGATGGTGCGATCCTCCCGCGTCATTACGACCGCGCCGCCGTTCTCGAGCCAACCTTCCGTGTAGCCGATAGACACGTCGTCGTCGGGTCCGGTATCGGTGACGTAGCCGTACGGATAGAGTTCCTCAAACGCCCAGCCAGGAACGCTACTGATCTCCGGCAGGAGGTCTTGGTAGAGCAACGACGCACAGAGGTTCCAGCTGTCGCCCTCGTCGAGTCCGCGATACTGGAACGAGCCGCCGCTGTCCACGGGCACCCGGCCGTCTGCGTCCGGAACGACAAGCGTGGGGCCGTTGGCCACGGACTCGTCGGTGACAAGCGAAACATCTGCATCCGTCGCCGTGTTAGCGACCTCGTAACCCCGTTCGGCGAGGGCGGAGGCGAGCCGGCCGGATTCCGCGTACACGGCAGGGGTGTCAGCCGGTTCGGCGCTCGGGCCGACAGTCACCGAACGCGCGACGCGCTGATCGAGATCCGGGGCCTCTGCGGTGAGTTCGAACTGCCGGAGGTCGTTCGTCACCGGTGCGTCGAAGGCCAGCACGTCCGCGACACGGATCGCGTCGTGAGCGTCGACCGAGAGCTCGTACGTCCGCTTGGTGTCGCTGCTGGGGACGCTAGCGTCGACGGTCACCGTCACGTCGACCGCCTCAGTCCGGTCATTGACGAGGAGCAGATCCGCCGTAATACGGTTTCCGTTCCAGGCGACGGGCGTCGATGGTTCGAGGTGGAGCATAACAGGGGCGTTGATCCGTGAGAAGTCGTCGTAGATGGCCTTCTCCTGGCGTTCGTAGTCGAGGATCCCGTTGAACTCCCACTCGATGTCGGTGAGCTCGGTGATCACGTAGCCGCTGACCCCTTTGTGGGCACGCATGTCAGCGATGATTGTCTCGATGCTCTGGAACTCCCGGCGCTGCCAGGCGTCTCCGAGCGCTTCGAACGAGTCGAACACGTCGGCCAAGTGGCTGGCGTCAAACTTCGCCTGGACATCACCTGGCCGTTTCATGCCCTCGAGGAAGTCGTGCTCAAACCAGTGGGGCTCACCATCTGAGGCCTCAAGGAGTTTCGGCACGTCCGGGAGTCCCCACGTCCCGAACTCGGAGACGAGCAGCGGTGCCTCTTCGGGATCGGTTCGGACATCGCCATAGTTGCCCGCGGGGTTCTCAACGATCTCACCCAGTCGGTCGCGCCACGGATCGACGCGGTCGGGCACGACGAAGTACTCGTGGTAGTCGTTGAGGTCTGTCGCGACGTGCGCCCATCCCGAGTTGTCACAGACTAGCCGCGTCGGATCGTAGTCCTTTGTCTCGTGATACAGCGACTCGATATAGTCCTGTTTCTCCTCATCAGTCCACAGAAACTCGTCGTCCTCGTGACCGCCGACGCCCCATTCTTCGTTGTAAAGCGACCAGATGATCACGCTGGGGTTGTTGAAGTCGCGGTCGATCATCCCGCGGAGTTGTTCGCGTACGAGTTCTTTCGAGCGGTCAGTGTAGCGGATAGGGTTGGCGGGTTCCTCCCAGACGAGCATCCCCATACGGTCGGCCAGCTCAACGAATTTGGGATGGGCAGGTTTGATGTGCTTGCGTAGGAGGTTGAACCCGAGTTCCTTCGCAGCCTCGATCTCCTGCTCGAAGGTTTCCAATTCGGCCGGTCGGTAGTATGTGTCCGGGTAGAACGCCTGATCGAGTGCTCCCCGCATCGTGAACAGCTCACCGTTGAGAAAGAGTTCGCCATCCTCGAACGAGACACTGCGCATACCGAAGTAGTCCTCGTAGGTGTCGACCGTCTCCCCGCCATCCAGTTTGATCGTCAGGTCGTACAGGGCCGGGGAGTCGGGCCGCCAGTACTCTGCGTCAGGGATTGAAAACGTGACTGAGGCCGCGCCATCCTCGACCGTGACAGCAGAGGAGGCGACGGTGGAGCCCTCGCGTTCAATCTCGATGCGCGCTTCTGGGACGGGTGCGCCGCCGACGATGGTCAGGTCGACGGTCGCGGTGTCGTCGGACAAGTCGGGCTTGACGCGGACATCGTCGACCCGTGTCTCGGGAACGGTAAAGAGGTCGACGCGCTGCCACGGACCGCTGACGCGGGTGTACCACGGCGTACCCTGCTTGCCATGCGGGATCTCGGAGAGATCCTCTGGGTCGTGGACCCGGAGGACGACGGTGTTCCCGCCGGCCTCGACCGCGTCTGTGGCATCGAGCGTGAAGGGGAGGTAGCCACCGCAGTGTTCGCCGACGCGCTTGCCATTGATCCACACAGTCGCTTCGAAGTCAACCGCGCCAAAGGTGAGCAACAGCCGCTCGTTTTCGTCGACGCCGTCGATGGAGAACACCTGTCGGTACCAAGCGGTCCCGGTGTACTCGCGCAGGTCGTCTTCCTCCTGCCAGGAGTGGGGAATCGACACCATCCGAGCATCGTCCCAATCTCCCGCTGGATCGAGGCGATCCACGTCGCCGCTCTCGTCCGTAGCGAACTCCCAGTCTCCTGTCAGCGATAACTCTGGATCCCGATTTTCCGGGGTCGTAACCATATACGAGAAAGATAGGAACCGATTACTTGAGTTTACTGGTCGAGGCAGCCGATGCAGCCATCGCAGTGTCCGCAGGTTCCGGGGTCTGAGCGGGCGGCTGGGTAGCCCGTGAGGCGGGACGAATCAGGACCGCGTGTCCCAGTTCAGCTGAGTCGTCTCCTCACAAGCATTCCGGTTGGCAAAACAATTATATCGAGGGCGGGAAGACGTTTAGTCGAGGGTCCCAGGTAATGACAATTTCTGACTTCGAACTCTACAAATTTCTGGTCCAATGGCTGTTCCTCCCTCTCGAAACCAACGACGGACTCGTTGGCTGGGGCGAGCCGGCCGTTGAGGGCCGGGCGAAGACGGTCCAGACGGCGGTCAAGGAACTGCTGGACAACTACTTGCCCGGTACGGACCCCGCCGATGTTGAGGATCACTGGCAGGCAATCTACAGCGGCAGCTTCGATCGCGGTGGGCTGGCCCTGATGAGCACCATCGCCGGCATCGACCAGGCGCTATGGGACATCAAGGACAAGCAGTTCGGTGCGCCCGTCCACGCAACTGTTGGGCGGGGCCGCATGCGATCGGATGCGAGTCTACCAGTAGATCGGCGCGACCGGCCAGCCGACATTGCCGAGCAGGCCCGGGAGAAGGTTGTTGACGGCTTCACCACTCTCAAGATGAATACGACGCCGAATTCCGCCGCGTCAAAACCTCGCAGGCGGTCGAAGCAGTGGGCGAGCGGCTCCGGATCGTCCGCGAGACCGTCGGTAACGAGGTCGTCATCGGTGTGGACTTTCACGGCTGGGTCGACAAGTCAGTGGCCAAATGCCTCATCGCGGCGCTCGAATCGCACTCACCCTTCTTCATCGAAGAGTCAGTCTTGTCGGCACAGAACAATGCTCTGCCATACATTGCCCAGCACGCGACGACATCGGTTGCGACGAGCGGGTGAATGTACTCGCCCTGGGAATACAAACAGGTCTTCGAGCAGGGGACTGTCGACGTGATCCAGCCGATTTCAGTCACGCGGGCGGGATCATCAAAGCGAAGAAGATCATCACAATGGTCGAGGCCTACGACAGTGCGCTACCAGCGCACTGTCGGCTCGGTTTCATCGCGCTCGCGTCATGTCTCCAGGTCGATGCCTGCTCGCCGAACGCGTTCATTCAGGAGCAGAGCCTCGACATCCACTACTACGAGACCAACAACGTTCTCGACTACCTCGGCAATCCTGCTGCCTTTAAGTACGGCGAGGGCTACATCGAGTTGCCTAGTGATCTTGGCTCGGGGGTGGAGATCGACGAAGTCCACGTCCGCGAACAGACCGAAGCGAACGTGGACTGGCACAACCCGGTCTGGCGTCATGGCGACAACATTGTCGCGGAGTGGTGGGAACAGATGAGTGCTACCCGAATACGGCCGGTCGAACGTGCGTACGACTTACTCCCGTTGGGTGCTATCGAACCGCGCGGCTGGTTACGGCAGCAACTCGAGATTCAGGCCAACGGCCTCACTGGCCACCTCGACGAATGCTGGTCCGATATAGGCGATAGTCAGTGGCTCGGCGGCGAGCGTGGCGGCTGGGAACGGGGCCCCTACTACGTCGATGGCCTCCTCCCGCTCGCCCATCTCCTCAACGACGAGGCACTGATCAAGAAGTCCGAGATGTGGGTCGAGGCCTTCCTTGACAGCCAGGACGACGACGGCTGGATCGGACCCGCCGAGCAGGCCCGCGACCAGGGGTACGAGTACGACCCCTGGCCACGCTTCGTCGTCCTAAAGGTGCTCAGGCAATACTACGAGGTGAGTGGAGAGGAACGGATTCTCAACGCTATGCTGTCGTTCTGCGAGTATCTTTCAACGGCACTGGACGACAACCCCCTCGAGAGCTGGGGTCACTACCGCTGGGCTGATCTCGTCGTGAGCGTCCTGTGGCTGTCCGAGCGCACTGACGAGCCGTGGCTACTCAACCTGGCTAGGACAGCCGCGGAACAGGGCTTTGAATGGGGCAACCACTTCGATGGCCTTCATGGGTTCCGCAGACCCCATACGACCAAACGCGACGAAACAGACCACGCCGCACACGTCGTCAATAACGCGATGGGGATCAAGGCGCCCGGCGTCCGCTACCTGTTGACCGGCAAGACCGACGACCGGGTCGGCTCGGCGCAGGCTATCAACGCGCTCGATAGGTACCATGGCCAGGCGACGGGCCTGTATTCGGGTGACGAGTTCTTCGGTGGCAAGCACCCCTCGCGCGGCACCGAACTGTGCGGCGTTGTCGAGTACATGTACTCTCTGGAAGTTCTCGCCTCTATCCATGGCAACGCCCGCTTCGGCGACCGCCTTGAACGCCTCGCCTTCAACGGCCTCCCAGCGACGTTCACGCCCGACATGTGGACCCAGCAGTACGACCAGCAAGCGAACCAGGTGATCTGCAACGTCGCAGAGAAGGACTGGTTCAACGACCCGGAGGCCAATGTCTTCGGACTGGCGCCGAACTTCGGCTGCTGTACCGCCAATATGCACCAGGGCTGGCCGAAATTCGCGTCTCACCTCTGGATGCGTGACGGCGATGAACTCGCCACGATCGCCTTCGCACCGAACGCGGTGACGACAGACCTCGACGGCCAGCAAATTACGGTCAGTGAGGAAACCAACTATCCCTTCGGGGAGTCAGTCGTCTTCACCGTCGAGACGGATGAGCCAGCGACCTTCGCGCTTTCAATCCGGCTTCCGTGGTGGGTCGAGACCACCACAGTCACAACGCCCGATCACGGGACCGAGACGATTGAGGCGACGGCCGATTATCATACTGTCGAGCGAAGGTGGACTGACGGCGACGCGGTTAAGGTGGCTTTCGAGACGCCGACACGCGTCGAGCGCCGCTACCACGGTGCGGTCACGATCCACCGTGGCCCGCTGACGTTCTCGTTCCCAATTGACGCCGAACGCAAGCAGATCGGCGGCAAGATTCCCCACGCCGACTGGGAGTTCTATCCGACAGAGCCGTGGAACTACGGCCTCGAACTCAACCTCGACGACCCCGCGTCATCGGTGTCGGTCGCTTTCAACGAGCCTGGCAACGTCCCCTTCTCGCCCGAGAGCGCGCCGGTCACGGCAAGCGTCGACGGCCAGCTCGTCGCCGACTGGGGTATGGACTCCGACTACGCTTGGGCGGACACCGTCCCTAGCGGCGTCGTCAGGGGGGGTGGAGACAGCGAGTCGCTGACGCTGATTCCCTACGGCTGTACGAATCTCCGCGTCACCGAGTTTCCTTGGGTCCAATAAGCTGGCTCTCTTTATCGCCGGTACAATTAAGAGAAGGGTCGACAACAGTTAGCGCATGAGTCGAGAAGAATCTACTGTCTCGATAGCCGTCGATACTGACGACGCGAGCGAGTGGTCCGTTTCACCGCTGCTGTTCGGCAAATTCCAGGAACACCTCGACAGCGCCATCTACCCGGGCGTCTACGAGGACTACCTCCGGAACGGCTCCTTCGAGGTGTGGAACGCCTCCGGTGGGGGGCCCATGGCCGGCATCGTCTTCGATGATATTGCTGAGCACGACGGGATCGCCTACCCCTGGCAGCCAACCGGTGATGGGGCGACGTATGAACAGGTGACCGGCGGGATCCACGGGCGCCACCGCGACGACGCGCTCGACGGCGGCCCGGAGGTTCCTGAGGAGTGCTACCCCGTACCCCAGGAAGTAACGGAGCCACGGTTCCAGCGGCTCTCGTTCGAGAATAGTGACGAGGGGGGCGTCTTCCAGCGCGTCGCGCTCCCTGACGAACGCGCCCGGATGTTCAACGTAACGGTGACCGTCCGCAGCGAGGGCATCGACGAGTGCACCGTCGCGCTAACCGCGCCCGACGGCGATGCCCTAGTGTCAGCGATGGTCCCAGTGACGGGCTCGTGGGAGTGTGTGGAGGTTGAACTCGAACTCGACGCTGCGATCGACGAGCGCTACGCAGAGCCCCAGTACGGCACGTACGATCTGACGATCACGGCCGACGGACCGGGCCACCTGGACCTTGACTGGTCGACCCTGATCCCCGGAGACGCCGTTGAGGGAATCTACAACCCCGCGACGATCAACCTACTGCGGGACTTCGACGTGACGACGATCCGCTGGCCTGGTGGAAACTACGCTAGTCAAGTCCATTGGCGGGACACGATCGGCCCCGTTGAGGAGCGGCCGGTTGTCCCGATCGTCAACTGGGGCGGCCTAGAACCCAACTATCTCGGGACTAACGAGTGGCTCCGCTTCTGCGAACTGGCTGATGTTGAACCCTATATCACAGTGCCGTTCTGGTCCGCAACGGGGCCAGAAGAGGCGGCTGACTGGGTTGAGTACATTAACGGCGACCCTGAAGAGAGCAAGCTGGGTGCGCTTCGAGCCGAACACGGTTATGAAGAGCCGTGGGATGTAACATACTGGGGCGTCGGAAACGAAGTTTGGGGCCACTGGCAGGTCGGAAATACCGATGCCGCGACCTATGCCGAAGGGTATGTCGAGTATCGCGACGCAATGCGAGAAGTTGATCCGGATATCGAAGTCGACGCGAGTGCAATTGACCCCTGGTTCACCAGCGTCTACGATGGTGCCTCAGCGGACAGTCATGAGAGCGAACCACCAATCTGGAATGAGGTACTCTTCGAGAAGGCTGGTGATGCCATTGAGGGGATTGACCTCCACCGTTACACTGCCGGGATTAAGGGTAACAACACGGAAGCGCGTGAGACCTGGTGTGAGGAACACAGCGAGGACCCCATCGGATACAACGAAATACTTGTTAACTTTCCACAGGTCTACGACCGTCTATTGTCGGACGTTGAGGATCTCGCCGTTGAGAACGGATCACCCAATTGCCGCCTAACGATCGGTGAGTGGAACCTCGGGCCAGCGGTCAACGAAGATTGGCCGGCTGCGCAGACGGGGACTATGGCTCATGCCGCCTACGCTGCGAAAACCTTCCAGACGTTCATCCGCCATGGAGAGTATGTCCAGATGGGGCACTGGACTGATTACACTCTATACCCCCACCCCGATCCGCACGGACCGGCGCCACCCCATCCCGGCGCGTATATCCAGCGTGAGATGGCCGAACCCCTTCTGGAGAGCGACGCCAAGTGGGCAGTCGCTGATACGAACGTCGAAAGTCCAGACCGCCCCTTCCTCCAAACCGGTAATTGGAGCCTGCCAGCTGATAATATAGCGCTCGTTGACGCCGTGACGATCGTCAGTGATGACGGCACCACTCACACGTTTGCGACCAATGGTTCGCTCTGCGAGACGTATGAAACGAGCGTTGAGTTCGACGACGGCGGCGGCAGCACTGAGGTTACGCTGTACCGTCCGGTCGACGACGATCCATTCTTGGTTCAAGAGTCCCGGAATAAACCAGACGCCTTTGAGATCGAGACGTTTACCCTCGAGGATGGATATGTTGAGCTCCCGCCGGCATCGTTCATGAAGCTCACGCGGCAGATCTGAGACTGATCTGAAACTTAGATAGCTGGATCGACGGGCTTCAAACGGCGAATTTTTCGTCTGTTGTCCCTACAGTCGAAATCCGGCAGAAAATACATAATTATACTATATTTCAATAGAAAAAGGGGAGAATCAGCCATAATGACACCAATCAGAATAGATATCAACCTAGATCAAATTTAGCTAAACGGTGTATTCCAAAAACTTCACATCAGAGGAATCCGTGATGTCCACGTGGGGTTCTCGAAGAGTATTTTCCACCTCCACCGGCGAACTCCGTTCAGTTCAATTTCAATCTATCAGTACCGGTTAAACATAGCTATTTATCGTACGACAATTAGATAATCGATAGGATTCCCAGGGAAACCTATTTCACGGTCGACTTTGATCGATAGATATGGTCGATAGCGACCTGTTAGTTCACTCTGAGACCGACGACACGTCGATGGCGCATATCACCGTTGACGCAAACCAGCGAGCCGATTTCCATGTAGAGCCAAAGCTCTATGGGAAGTTCTGTGAGCACCTCGGCAATAACATATACCAAGGGAAGGAAGCCCAGATATTGTTCAACCCGACATTCGGTGAGTGGCACTTCCGAGGTGTCGAACGCCGACCCAGTGGAGGCTTCGTCAGCGAGAGCGATCGCGAACGGATCGAAGAACGGGTCCGGGACCACGGCAGGCCCCTGGCGTATCCACCCGAGTCTGATCCCGACGCGCTGCTCGGGGCCTACGAGGACGCACTGGCTTTTGGCTGGCAGCCCGCAGGTGATGTACTGACCAGTCCTGACACTGGCCCGAACGGTAACCGTGCCCAGCGGCTCCAGGTTGACGAAACCGGTGCCGGTGTATTTCAGGAGACGCGACTCCCCTTACACCGGGTGAGCGAGTACGAGTTCAGGACACAGATCCGGGCCACAGCGTCCACTACTGCTCGCATCTCCATTCGAACCGACGAGACTCTCTGTGACGAGTCGATACTCGACATCGGTACGGAGTGGAAGACGGTGGAGGGGACGCTCGAAGTACCAGACGATGTCGATCCTGATGCCGTCTACGAGGTGTTGCTCACCGCCGATGACACGACCGACCTTGTCGTTGAGCGGCTGTTGTTGTATCCCGGTGACCACATTGACTATGCTGATCCCGAGGTCGTTGAGTACCTACAAGAGTCAGACCTGCCGCTGCTTCGATGGCCCGGCGGCAACTTCGTCTCTGGCTACGACTGGCGTGACGGGATCGGTCCTGTCGACGAGCGACCGGAGCGCATCAATCCGGCGTGGGACGGGCTCGAACCGAATCTCTTCGGTACCGCCGAGTTTGTCACGCTCTGTGGGCATGTCGGCTGTGAACCCTCTATCTGTGTTAACGCAGGGGACGGGACCCCCGAAGAGGCCGCAAAGTGGGTTGAGTACTGCAACGGCTCGACGGATACAGAAATGGGCCAACTCCGCGCCGAACACGGTCACCCAGAGCCATTTGATATTACCTACTGGGAGATCGGAAACGAGCTCTGGGGCAAATGGCAGGTCCACTGGACGACGCCAAAAGGTAACGCCGACCGTTACCGACAGTTCCGCGAGGCCATGCTTGAGGCCGATTCCGATATCTTGGTCACGGCCTGTGGCGTCGTGGCCAATGAGGAACGTCCCTGGAACCAGGTCTTATTGGACGAATGCAGTAAGGACGTCCGCGCTATCTCCTCACACCCGCTTGCCGGAGGGCAGGTCGACGAGGAGACCGATCCGGACGAGCTGTACCACGCGTTCATGGGCTACTCCGACCAGCTCACGGACCAGTACGCAGACCTCAAAACGCAGATGCACGAGGCGGGTGTCGAAAATCCGAAACTCAACGTCACGGAACTCCAGCTGTTCGCCAGTTTCAACGCCGGTGCGGAGGGCGTCGGCCGCAAAGATGGCGGTAGCTCCAGTGACGAAGGCGCCTCGCTTACGCCAGAGACCATGCCGACGCCGACGACGATCAGTGAGGCAATCTACGACGCCTGTATGCGCCACGACTTGATCCGGCTCGGTGAATTTACTGAACTCCTTACCCATTCAGCGACGGTTAATCACGGCGGCGGGCTGCAGAAAGAAGGCGAGCGTGTCTGGGCGGATCCGTGCCACTACGGGCGCTCGATCGGGACAGTGCAGGCAGGTGCGACTCCAGTCGCCGTTGAGCTTGAGTGCGACTCGATCACTACTGAGTCGACCTTCCGCGAGATCCAACCCGTTGACGTGCCCCTAGTTGACGCGATGGCAACCATCAACGGCGGGATTCTCAACGTTATCGTCGTGAATCGCACGAGTCAAGATGATCCAGTATCAGTTACCCTAGAGATAGATGGGTTTGAGCCTAAAAACGAGGCGACGCTCACCACACTCGGAAGTGACGAACTGTACGACAAGAATACTCGCGAGGACCCGGAGAAGGTGACGCCGGACGTCGACACAATCACCGTCAGCGACGGTGCAGTATTCGACCTTCCCTCGTACTCGATGGCTCGCATCGACTTCGAGCAGGTGTAACTCGCAACCCTAGGTTCACTCATTGTTCTACGCATTACTCACGAGGGACGAAATTTTATCGAGCAGTTTTCATACCTGCAACCTGATCTTAGATTCTAAGATGATGCATGTAATTCTTGCCGAACCAACGATTTATCATTGAGAACTTCACATTCATAGTCTAAGAAATAGCAGACCGTGTGTTAGTGGTGTTCAAGCCGAAGTTCGATATTTTCAACAGTGGCGTGAAGTAATTCCAAGATTTCTTCTTGATTCTGTTCGATTCCTGCCTTCGGGCCTGAGACGCTGATAGAGCCCAATACGTTGTCCTCAAACACGATTGGCAGCCCAATTCCCTTGATATGACTGAATTCCTCCTCATCGTTAATCGCATACCCTCGGTCGAGGACATCTTCGAGTTCCTCGCGGTAGATTCGCTTGTCAGTAATTGTCTTCTTAGTGATAGGCTCAAAGTTTGAATTCGACAATATCGAATCAAGATGATCCTCATTAACGTGTGCCAAGATAGCCTTCCCCAATTCTGAGCTGTGGATATCGACATCTCCTCCTGAGTAATTCCCTGTGCTGATTTCCCAGTCTGTCTTCGAAAAGTCCACCAAGAACACTTCGTCTCCTTCGAGAATTGCAAGATGTGACGTTAATCCATGTTCACTCACCGTTGTGCGTAGTTTATTCGTCAAGCGATTAATTTCGGGCATAGACTCTTCGTACACGGCATGTCGCCGGCGCGCTTGGCCGCCATACCGGAGGATTCTCAGACTTAGGTAGTAGCCATCTTCGTCCTGTTTGATTAAGCCAAGACTGCGAAACGTTTGCAGGTAATCGTGTGTAGTGCTTCTTGCAAGACCTACCTCTTCAGCAATTGTACTTAGTTTCGATTGGCCGTTTTCATGTAGAAAATCGATAATATCGAACACTCTTTGAACAGTTTTAATTTTTCGATTTGGTTGAGATGTCATCACATATGGGCGTCACAAGTCCATACTTATAAATCACTCGGAACTGTTCCTGTCAATGGTGTATCTAAGAAGGAACGGTAGTTTACATCCTTGTTCTGTTTTCATTTCCCATCTAGCTCAGTGGCTGACTGAGAGTTCCATGCACCGGCGGGAAAGGATTACAATCATATGTTTGTAATCAGCATCCATAAGCGAGCAGTAATGAGATGAAAGTCTCTGATGCTCTTCATAGGAGATCGTTGATACTGCTGAGCAGTCGCTACGGAATCAAAGGGACTGCGTCGAATTTTAAGAAACACAATGGCTCTAACATGTTCCTCGCCGACTTCTCGAGGACCGACTGGGACATTAGCGCGGGGATTACTCCGACAGCGACGTCGACATCCGTAGTTCAGAACGTGAAAGGAGAACCTTGTAACACGTTATCAGGGATCAACTCAATTCGATATTGTCGAATAGAGAGTTCGAACCTTTCACTGAACATATCATCACCGACAAGGAAACCTACAGAGAGGTAATCAAGACCGTTCAAGACCAGGGATACACGATCAACGATGAAGAGGAATCTATCAGTGTCTCAGGCCAGGCAGGGGTCAAAAAGGATTAGCACAGTCCTAGAACTGGTGCAGACTTCCATCGAAAATGTCGAATTATAACGAGAACACCGCTGACTGACGGTCTCGTTTGTTCCAGCACGCAACCGTGAATCCCAGCGAGAGATCGCCGCCTCAACTAGCGCTTTATACTCTGCTCCAGAATAGCCGACCATGTTGCAGAACTTGGCCCGCGACGAAATGGCGCGCCGCGACTGGGACTCCGGGATCAATACGACTGTCAGGTTTGCGCTCGTCGGGCTTGGCGGCTTCACGGAGGGCGTCGTACTCTCAGCGATCCAAGAGACTGACTACTGTACAGCGACCGTCGGCATTACTGGAACGCCGGAGACAGGCGAACGCCTCGCCGACGAGTACAACCTGAAGCGCGTCCTCTCGTACGACGAGTTCCACGATGGTGAGGGGGTCGACGACTACGATGCAGTGTACGTCTGCACGCCGAACGCGCTCCACCTCGAGTACGCCGAGTCGGCAGCTGACTTGGGCAAGCCCGTTCTCTGTGAGAAACCCCTCGAAGCGACGACGGAACGCGCGCGTCGACTCCGCGACGCGTGCAATGAAGCAGGTGTGACCCTGATGACAGCCTACCGGATGCAACTCGAACCGGTGACCAGACGTCTCCGTGAATGGGTTCGCGACGGGGAACTTGGTGATATCGTCGCTGTCCGCGGGAGTCTCGACATCGACGTGCCGACCGATCAGTGGCGGTTCGACGAGACCCTCGCTGGCGGCGGAGCGATGATGGACATCGGTATCTACCCTCTTAACACGTCCCGGTTCGTCCTTGACGCGGAACCGACCACCGTGACGGCCCAAACGGCAAGTCCGCGCGAGATCGAGGTTGACGAGCACGTCGCCTTCCAGCTCTCGTTCCCCAAGGGTGTCACCGCCCACGGTCAGGCAAGTTTCGAGGCTCAACCGAAGACGGAGTTTCAGCTAGTTGGGACTGCCGCGACGGTGAGTTTCTCGCCGGCGTTCAGCGTTGCGCAGGACCGCACGGTGGAGATCCATAAAGACGGCCAGATGACTGAGTTAGAAACCAACTGGGGTCACGAAGTCATCGAGGAATTTGACTACTTCGCCCATTGCCTTGAGACGGGGACGAATCCTGCACCTGACGGGGATGAAGGCATTCGCGACCTCGAGATCGTCGACGCGATCTACAAGTCGGTGATGATGGACGAGACCATTCCCCTCTAAATTTCCGTACATCAAGGAGACAGCGCGCACGTTGATTCCATGGATGCTCTTGGGTAGGTGATTGTTGATGAGTCAGAGTGGGTTTCGAGGATGGTTTTGAGCGTCTCTCGCCCCGGTTTGCGGTAGATACGCTGGTGTAGGCTGAGATGAAGTGGTCACCGTCATCGCTGACCGCGCCTAACAGATTGATCGACGCTTGACCGCCCGAGACCGGCAGTCTCGGGCGGGAGTTCACCGGAAACCATGCTCGTTATTGCGTGGTCTTGATCACTTGCGTGTGCTGATCGATGACAACGATTCGACGGCCTGTTGCCTTCAGCGCCGGCCACTTTTTTTGAACTCCTCACGCCAGCGCTGTTGTTCAGCGGGATTTGCTTTGTAGTGACGCGGGCGGGCTGTCTGGTAAGACAGACCCGACCGCTTCATGACACGATACATGTGTACCAGCGAATATTGACGTCGAACGTCTCAGCGATGTACTCACGGACGAGAGCTGGTGTCCATGTTGGTTGATCGTAGCCTGCCTCTGACGGCGACGCTGGCGGCGTCGCCGTCAGTTCTGTCCACTGGTCGTCAGTGAGACGAGTGGATTGGCTGGGACGAGGGAGGTCGCCGAGCGCGGTTGGTTCGCGCTCGGCGACGGTCTCGAGCCAATCGTACACTGTTTGTTCGGGGAATCCAAGCAGCTGTTCGATCTCTGCCAGTGACTTTCCCTGTCGATACAGCAGAGCACTCGTGAGGCGTTTGATCGCTTTCGCATCCGTCTTCGTTCGCAGTTGCTGGCGCAACTGCTCCTCATCGACATCATCTAACTTCCCGCCCCATGTCGTCATGAGTCTCTCTATGCGCCCAAGAGATATGAACTAGTCAGCCGATCCCTATGAGAGGACTGGCCGTCACCGGGAGAGTAGGTACTATAGGGTCGGAGCTGCTCGTTGACGAAATCTCCGCTCAATCGACCAATTCCTCGGAATCCGGCTGGGAACTCAAGGATCCGCCATTGGACACACTGTGGACCGACGAGGTCGGGCCCGACAACGCACATCCTGAGTATCCGCGACCCAGTTGGCCCGCGAAGACTGGCAGAACCTTAACGGCGCCTGCCAGTTCGCCCCGGCCACAGAGGGAGAATCCCCGCCCGTCGGCCGGGACCTCAATGAGCGGATTCTAGCACCCTATCCGGTCGAATCCGCGCTGTCGGGGATCAAGCGCTATGAACCACGAATATGTAATAGCGAGCCTGGACAGCGAACCAATCGATGGGGCCACGGTCGCGACTGACAACCGCCATGCCGCCCTCACGTTCGATATCGGAGCAACGACTGCGCCTACCTCAACGGTGAACCGCGCTTCCACGTCTCGTCCCCTTTACGATTCAACCAAATTGGGATGTGCCGACTAGCCTAAGTTCGACGATTTCAGCCGGTCGTTGACGCTAACGATCAGTTCACACTATTACTGCCACCGGCACCGGTCGTGAAAATTGAACACCATTGGTCCCCGTAAGCAGAGATAGAAACGTTCAACCGGTAATACGATGTAGTCGATGTATGGACAATGTCTTTTGGGACACGATTTGTGGGATGTTACCGTGGTTTCGAATACTGGCACTCATCGACGCAGTGGTACTGGTACTTCTCTCCTTCTCGTTTCTGTACACTGATCCCGGTAGCGGCCCCTTTATCGCGGCACTTATGACATTGATTATTGTCGTGATTTCATTGGTCGTGTACGGGTTCATTGCCCATCGGTGTGCTGCACGTGAGGAAATAACATTCGACTCAACTGATGACAACTGACCAGATAGCTAGCCAACTACCACTAACGCTCTTCGCCTTCAAATGAGGCTATTCAACATAGCGCGGGACGGCACCGCTCACAGTTTGGATGTGAAAATGACAATTAGATAGAGGTCCGGGCTACAGAGCTTAGAAGGGATGAGCGCAGATTATTTGAGTTAAATGAAGAAGCGCGGTGTCAGTTTTCTTCAGCCGTGGAGTTGACGTACCGGGCCTTCAGTCGAGGATTAAAGATCTTGTCTGCGGCCTGTCCGAGCATAATGAGGCCATACGAGAGGATTACGACGGCTGCCATCGGGAGAATAAGCCAGTGGGCCGTGTCCCACGTGTAAAGGGACCCCGCGTTGTAAGCCCGCTGCATCATCAGCCCCCAGTTCGGAAACGTCTGGGGTAGGATGCCAAGGAAGTACAGCCCGATCGATCCAAAAATTACGCCACGCGCAGCGTTGACGGTGTTAATAACAATATAGGGCATGAGATTCGGAATGATCTCGCGGAGTAAGATCGTGCGAGTATTTAGACCCACAATCTGTGACGCCTCAATGAACGACTCTTCACGGAGGCTCAACACTTCCGAACGCAGCGCTCGCGCGAGTCCTGCCCATGCTGGAAGACTAATGACGACGCCAACAATGAATGGTTCACGCGGTGTGAATACGATAGACAGAACGA
Source organism: Saliphagus infecundisoli (assembly GCF_020177375.1). Classification (GTDB taxonomy): domain Archaea; phylum Halobacteriota; class Halobacteria; order Halobacteriales; family Natrialbaceae; genus Saliphagus; species Saliphagus infecundisoli. The sequence goes on from NZ_JAIWHV010000021.1 coordinate 54,794, forward strand.
TGATCAGTGGGAGACCGGGAATTGCGATCACCGAGTCAGTGAGCGTCATCAAGGCCTGATCTATCCGGCCGCCCGAGTACCCCGATAGGGTCCCGATAGCGATGGCGACCGTCATTGAGAAGACGGCTCCGCCGAGCATCATTTGCAACATTCCCGGGGTCGCGTGGACGATCTGACTAAGGATGTCAGCGCCGTACCGGTTTGTCCCCAGCGGATGCTCGAAATTCTGAAACGCTGGTTGTAGGACCGGCCCCGTGTTCTCAGGTTCAGGGATGAGTGCGATCCCGACCGTACCCATTAGCAGGTAAAAAGTAAGGATTGACAGTCCCACTGCCCCTCTGCGATCTGACAAGAGTATCTGCATGGGGGTTACAATATTTGCAGACAGCCAGTCTTGATATCTATCTTTTCGAGAGCGTTCGATATCTGAGACTGTATCAAACGAAGATACCTGGCTGTGGGGTTCAGAGGAACTCATCGGCTCCCCTCCCCACTATCTATTCGTGGATCCAGCTTTCCATAGGTTAGATCGGCAATTATCATGCCACAGATAACGCCGATCGTGATGATCAGGAACATTCCCATCATGAGGGGGTAGTCACGATTGTTGATTGCCTTGAGTAGTAATAGTCCGGCACCTCGATACGTGAATATCTCCTCCAAAATGACCGCACCACCGAAAACGGTCCCGATAGCAAGCAGTAAGCTCGTGTACATTGGCAGGATTGCATTCCGGCCAACATAATGCAGGGCAATTCGGGTATTCGAGAGGCCACGAAGTGACGCGACCCGAAGGTAGTCCTCGCCCAAAATTCGGACGCTGTTACCGCGCATTGATAGTGATTGCCCGAATGCTGCCGGAATGGTGAACGAGATAATTGGTAGAGCCGCATGATAGAGGACGTCAGAGATATATGCGATGGAGAGGCTAGCTTCAATCTCGCCGCTGGTATATCCGCTTGTTGGGAACCAGCCCAACTGATAGCCAAGAATATACACAGAAAGTACGCCGATGACGTAGTACGGAATTGAGGTTAAAAACGTCGCAAACGAGCTGAGCCCGATGTCGATCCTATTCCCCTCGTTGTAAGCCATCCACGCACCGATCGTGATGCCGATCACAAACGACAGCAGGATCGAACTCGCCGTGACGAGAAGCGTCCATGGCATTGCTTCGCCAATAAGTTCTGCGACCGGCTGGTTATACCAGATAGATTCTCCAAGATCCCCCTGCACAATTGAAATCATGTATTCAACGTACTGTTGCCAGACTGGTTTATCGGGATTGATATTGATATACGTCTCGGCAAGCTGATTAAGTCGCTGTCGTTCCTGTTCAGTGAGACTGCCTTGTGAGGTAATAAGTTGGGCTTTGAGATATTCAACAGGCCCTCCAGGCATCTGTCTGATGAGGACAAACGTGAAAGTGATAACGAGATATGCTGTGAACATACCTTGGAGAATCCGTTTACCCACCCATCGGACGTTCATGATATCACCTCATCAGCATCAATACTACCTAAAAAGGTGCCGCTTAGCAGTGACTGTTGGCCGGTGCCTTGAGAATCTCTGTAGCGGGTTGCTTTAACATGCGAGCACATAGTCAGTATGGATCAGTTTATTACTTATATCTTACTGTGAGCGGCTAGTTGCCTTCTATACAATCAAATGTTAACTATTTATTAGTTATGTTTTCCTTTCGATCTAACCATCGTAGTCCGGCGATTCAATTATTCTGTTTTCGCTTGCAGGATCGTTTTATTAGAGTCCTCTCGGGTTTCCTTAAGGAGCTGGGAGGGTGGGAACTGAATGCCCATGATGTCTGCATCTGGTTCCGGGAATTCCCAGTGATCGGTTGTAATGAGAGAGGAGAGTCCAGCGTTGGTAATGGGCATTACAGGTAGCGCCTGGTTGATAAACCAGGCGAACTGCTGTGCGTATTCCGTAAGTTCGTCTTCCTGGGCGACCGCTAGGTCGCTCTGCAACTGTCGCAAGTCGACTTCTTCGGTCTCTCCATCAGGTTCACCAAACGGTGGTAGTTCCACTGTCTCCTGTGGAACCCCGACTTCAGCGATGATCTGGGGATTGAGGACGTTTGTGGTGTAGAACCAGGGATGTCCAGGCCCGGCAGTGACGTGCCACGTCATCGTATAATTACCTTGTGACTTTCGCTGGGACCACGAACTAGTCGAGACGGTGGTGTCAGTGAAGTCCACACCGAATTCTTCGAAGTGGGTACCTAACGTCGTCGCGATTCCTGTTGCGTCGGGCCAGCTGGCACCCATCCACTCGAACGAAACAGTTTCGCCGTCCGATGTTTGCCACATGCCATCAACTTGTTCAAGTCCGGCTTCACGCATCATTTCAGCAGCTTTCTCGGGCTGAGAACTAACGCCGTATTCTTCGAGTTGCCCTCGAGCGTCCTCGCTGAGGAGGTCCTCGGCGAGGACATCGGTGTATCCCGATACCTGCCCCAGAAGACTATGGCGTGGGTTCATATTCCGGATGAGGCGTTCTCTATCAATGAGATATGCCAGCGCTTTGCGCGCGTTTCGTTGTCCCCAGACCGGGTGTTCATGGTTGATCACAGGCGCGATACATTCGTTAGCTGGGAGCGTGAAGTGTTCCATGTGCTCCGGGTACTGGTTCTTCGTATCTTCGGTGACTGAGTGATGGGTTGCCATGTCCATCTCGTCTGAGATCGACATTTGCCAGATCCCGTTGTCGCTAGTCACTTGGCGGAACTCGTACTCGGGGATATTATACTCGTAAGGCCAATGTTCGTTCTGCTCGAAGATCCACCTGTCCGACTGCCGTTCGGACAGTACAAGCGGACCGTTAGCGGCCGGTTGACCACTATCGACGGCGTAGGTCCAAGACTGAAGGTCCTCTTGAGCACTGGATCGTTCATCCTCACTCAAATCCTGGTTTGCCAGTTCGATCCATTGATCCCACTCGCCCCCTTCCTTGACAATGATGAACCGGTTGAGATTGGCCTGTAGTATGTTGGTACTATATGGTCGATCTACCTCAAATACGATCGTGGTCTCGTCAGGGACTTCCATCGACTCAATCCGGTTCCAGATCGGATAATCAAGCATTTCGGCGATCCGGAACTGGTTGGCAATGTCGTTCGCTGTAACCGTAGATCCATCATTCCAGCTGTGACTGTCGTCAATCTGGATCGTCGCTGTCGTATCCTCTAATGTGAACTCATTTCCGAGTCGAGAACGGAATTCTCCAGTGCTTGCATTGAAGGCGAACAGTTGAATGGAGTAGAACTGCTCAAATCCTGCGTGCTGGGCTGGATTATAGGGATTGAAGTGCGAATTGTCAGGGGGCGCATTTGTGAATAACGTGGCAGTCGAGTCAATTGGACTACCGTTACCACCGTTGCCACCATTGCCACCGTTGCCATCGTCACTACCGTTGCCACCATTGCCACCGTTGCCATCGTCACTACCGTTGCCACCATTGCCACCGTTGCCATCGTCACTACCGTTACCACCGTTGCCACCAATGCAGCCAGCCAGCCCCGACACCGCAGCGATACCCCCCATTTGAAGGATCCGCCGTCGAGACCGATTGTTAGTTGCGTGGCTACCAACCTCTATCTCCTTTTCGGGTGCCATAATCACAACTAAGTAAATAGACCCACTTATATCTAATTGATAATAATATGATTGTTCGGCAGTGTCTAGTCAACGAGCGAGCAGTCCTCGGGTTTGGCTACCATAGCTACCCAAGAACTGCTCAACGTTACGCTCGAACCCGATGCGCTTGACTGTTGGGTCAAGGAGAGTACGGCGACCGCTCTGAGGCCGCTCTTAGGCGGCTCCATTCGACAGGACTCTCGCTTCGTGAAACCGCTGTAGCTTTCGAGCTGTTTGGCAAGACTCGATCCCATCAGGCAGTATTTCAGTGGGTTAGCTGGTTGGGGAGGAAGTCCAGACCCGCCGACGGTGAAGTCGTCACGGGGCGCCGTCGACGAGACAGCTGTGATGATCGGAATTGAACGACAGTGGCTGTACGCCGCCATCAATATCGAGACGAAACTTCTGCGGATGTCTGGTTCCCCTAGACGAGGAACAGATCCAGCGGCCGCGTTTCTCGACCGACTGACCGAGAAACACGACCTCCCAAAGTCGACATTTCTCGTCGATGGAATGGGCTACCTGACCGCCCTTGCACGGTGCGATCTCCACGGTCATCTGGATGACGTCGAGCGGAATTTGATCGAGAAATGGTTCCAGACGCTCGCAATACGGATCGATCGGTTCTATCAGACGTGGATGGGGCGGCAAGCCAGTGCTCAGCGCTAGCTCACCGCCTTCATCCACTACTATAACCGGTAACGACCGATTCAGCGACTCGATTACCGTACTCCCGCCGAGGAAGTGGTGAACTGATGACTAGACACTACCATTATTTGTTTAGCACCTTTCTTATTCAGGTATCTTTGTTTGTAGTGAGTTCCGGGCTCTCCCAATACTCGTGATTAGGATCTTCACGGAAGCACGCAGCCTTCTGGTTATCGGCGCTTTCAGCTTCGTATAATGGGGGAGTCTGCTGAGTACAGACCTCTCTCGCCTCAGGGCAGCGAGTGTGAAACCGGCAGCCACTCGGGGGATCCACCGGATCGGGAATGTCGATAGTTCGGATCGGACTTTCGGACATTGCCTGCATCTCTCTGAGCTTTGGAGTTGCCCACCGAAGTGCCTTCGTGTAGGGATGGCGCGGCTCTCGAATGATCTGGTCCGCGGGCCCTATCTCAACGATCTCTCCAAGGTACATTACACCGATCCGACCACCTGATTTTTCCGTGATGTACTTCGCGTTCGAGAGATCGTGAGAGATGAATAGAAAGGCCGTCTGGAATTGCTCCTGGAGCTCAAGCATGAGATCCATCATCTCAACACGAAGCGAGACGTCTAACGCACTGATCGCTTCGTCAGCGAGAATCATGTCAGGTTCCATCAGCAGCGCACGAATGAGTGCAACTCGTTGTTTCTCGCCGCCTGAAAGCTGATGAGGATATCGTTCTGCATAATCTTCGGGTGGTGCCATTCCGACCCGGTCCAGCAGTCCCAAGATCCGGGCTTCTCGGTCAGCAGGCCCGAGGTCATTGTCGCGGTGTTTTAGGGGGAGGTCAAGTGACCTAATTACCGTACGGTTGGGATTGAGTGAACTACCTGGATCCTGGTGAATAATCTGCAGCGAACGCCTGATCTCTTCCCACGGGATATTTGCATCCCCGGAGCCATCTTTAGCAGCCCAGATGTCTTGGCCTCGGTAAGTGACGCTACCACCTGTTGGACGCTCAGCGCCAATTGCTGTCTTGCCCAGTGTTGTCTTTCCACAACCACTTTCACCGACCAGTGCGATCACTTCACTTTCGTGGATATCCAGATCGATACCGTCTACCGCCCGCACAGTCTCCGGTTCGGAGAAGAAGTCAAATAGCCCACTCTCCTCCTCAAAGTGCACCTCCAAATTATTAAGGGAGACGACAGTGTCATCGCTCTGATGACCGTATGAGACATCATAACCTGATTTATTTTCATCCACTTCAGCCGATAGTAAGGGGATCTCTTCTATGGCGCGCTCCCAATAGTGACACCTAGCAGCGTGCGAGTCGCCCATGGAATAGTATCCCGGATCATTTTGGGTACAGTCCTTCTGCGCAATCGGACATCGAGGATGATACGAACACCCGCTTGGGACATTCACTGGATCGGGACTTGAGCCCTCAATCGCCTCCATCTCATCTGCAGGTGCATCAACGTTTGGTGTAGAGTTTAGAAGCGCACGCGTATAGGGATGTCCGCTCCCTGTAACGATATCGTTGGTCGGCCCCACCTCGACGAACTCGAACGCATAAAGAACAGCGAGTCGATCGGAGAGTTCGGCGACGAGCGGCAGGTCGTGCGTAATGAAGACGATTGTGAGATCGTACTTTTCCTTTATTGTTTCCAATAATTGCAGGATCGACCGTTGCATCAGAAGGTCAAGTGCTGCAGTCGGCTCATCCATTACTAACAGTTGTGGGTCCAACACGAGGCTCAGTGCGATGAGCGCGCGCTGTTTCATCCCGCCCGAGAGCTCGTGAGGATACGCGTCAAGTACCCGATCGGGCTCAAGGTAGAGGTCAGATAAGAGTTCATGGGCCCGGCGCATCCCCTCTTCATCGTTTACATCGTGAGCGCGAATCGTCTCTAAAAAGTGACCTCGGATTTTCTTCGTCGGGTTGAACGAACTCATTGCGCCTTGGAATACCATCGAGACTTCCTCCCATCGATAGCGCTTGAGTTCTTGTTCGCTCATCCCCAACACGTCAACAGACGAATTTGGTTCGGGGGAGTAGGTGATATCGCCCGAGAGAACCCCTGGTTCAACGACGGCATCGAGAAGTGCGGATGCGAACATCGACTTTCCGCTGCCGCTCTCGCCGACGATACCGAGGGTTTCTCCCCGATGAATGTCCATGTTGACCTGATTCAGAACTTTGGAAGCTCCACGATCCATTTCAAACCTTACGCTGACGTCCTTGACTTCAAAGATCGTGTCTATAGTGTCATCTGTCTGAGATTTAGCGGACGATTGACTCATTTTCATCGCTTCTTTAGAATACGAGCCTTGAAGCGTTATAATGATTATGCCAACCTGGTGATAGATTTGAAGAGTGCTCGTCTCGATACGAGGGCAATGCTCCAAGCGGACCCACCTCGCCTACTTCGGTGAAGGGGTGTGTGTTTTCATTGCGGAGATGACGGTCATCGTGAAATGAAAGCCGGTCAATAAGGACGTCCAGCAGTACTAATGCAAGAAGATCGAGAACCACTTCAATGACCTCACGAATCCAATCTTTGGTCAGCTCCGCTTGGAGATTGAGAAATACTGCCAAGTTGAATGTAAGACAGAGTCGGAGTGGGATCAATCACACTGGTTTGAGACCATCTCGCCGGAGATTTATCGTCTGTTGCTCGGCGGATCAGCCGGCAAACACAATAGCCATGCATCGATCAACTTGACCAGCCTCAATCGTGATCAGCCTTCACAGTACTACGCCACCCGTGCACACTACCGCGTCCGGCCACTGAAAGTGACTGCTCTCGTAGACGTGAAGATGTTGTAGGGCCATCCGTCTTTAGTTAGGAGACGAACCGCGTGACAGCGGCGACTTATCGAGACTTCTTTTCGAGAGGAATGAGGAGGCGACGGCTGTGCACACCAAAGCCTCCTCATCCCGGCTTATGCGTCGTCTCACTACACTGTTTCCCTCCGAGTTCCTCGAAGAGCACGCCGAGGAACTCGGCGTGGTCGAACGCGACCGCAAGCTCCAGATTCCCGCGTTCGTCTGGGCGTTCGTGTTCGGCTTCGCCGCAGGCGAGAGCCGAACACTCGCTGGCTTCCGACGCAGCTACAATTCCACAGCCGACGAGACGATCTCACCTGGCGGCTTCTATCAGCGGTTGACGCCCTCGCTCGCGGAGTACCTCCGCGAGCTCGTCGAGCGCGGTCTCGACGAGGTCGCTGTTCCCGACGCTGTCGACGCTGATATCGACCGATTTAGGGACGTGATGATCGCGGATGGAACCATCCTGCGGTTGCACGAGTTTCTCTCCGAGGAGTACGAAGCCCGGAAAGAGGAGCAGGCTGGAGCAACGCTCCACCTGCTCCACAATGCCACCGACCAGACGATCGAACGGCTTGACGTGACTGACGAAAAAGCGCACGACAGCACGCTCTTCAAGACAGGGCCGTGGCTGCAGGGGCGGCTCGTTCTCCTCGACCTCGCGTACTTCAAGTACCGCCGCTTCGCGTTGATCGATGAGAACGATGGCTACTTCGTGAGTCGGTTGAAGCAGAGCGCGAACCCGGTAATAACGGCCGAATTACGGGGATGGCGCGGCCGCGCCATCCCCCTGGAGGGTGAGCAGATCCACGATATTGTGGACGATCTTCGCCGCGAGTACATCGATGTGGAGGTCGAAGCGGAATTCAAGCGAGGACTGTACCATGGAACGCGGTCGCTGGATACGAAGCGGTTCCGCGTCGTCGGCGTCCGCAACGAGGACGCCGATGACTACCATCTCTACATCACAAATCTCCCGAGAGAGGAGTTCCTGCCAGCTGATCTTGCAACGCTGTACCGGTGTCGGTGGGAGGTGGAGTTGTTGTTCCGTGAGCTGAAAACGCAGTACGAACTCGACGAGTTCGATACGAGCAATCCGGTGGTTGTTGAGATTCTGCTGTACGCAGCGGTGCTGTCACTGTTGGTAAGCCGTGATCTGCTGGATCTGGTCACCGAGGAGGCCGACGATGAGATCGTGTTTCCGCCGGAACGCTGGGCGGCGACCTTCCGGTCGCACGCCCAGCTCATCCTCCACGAACTCGGCGAACACCTCGGCTATTCCCCACCGCCGCTGTTGGAACGACTGATCGAAGACGCACAGAAGATTCACCGAGAACGACCGATCCTCCAAGAGACGCTCGCTACCGCTACGCAACCGAGGTGTGAGGGCTAACTAAAGACAGATGGTTGTAGGGCATAGCCAAAGGTTTGGTCGCGTCGCAAAGTCCTCTAGAGTTCAGTAGCAACTGACTCCCGTGAGGACGGGGTCACCTCTGGTGTCCACCCGAGGTGCCCCATGCACGCCACAATCGACGTGCGGTTCACGATTAGCATCGACGACCACAAAACGATACCGCTCGCCATGCTCGCCGAGTTCCTCACCGATCAGGACATCGAGTCAGCGATCCTCGAATCCGTGGTCGAAAGCCTCGACGCGAGCCGCGTCGAGGCGTATTGCGGCGAAAAACACGCCCACGGAAACGGTGACCACCGCTTCCAACGAGCCGGCACCGACACCCGCACAGCCGTCACAACGGCCGGAGAACACGAGTTCTCCCTCCACTACATCGAAGACACTGCCGCTGACCACGACCAACCCAGCTATTTCCGGCCCGTCGAAGACGTTCTCGGCTTCGACGGCCAAAACCGCTATCAACAGGATATTGCAGCCACAAGCATCGATCTTGCCACCTCCCTCAGCTATCGTGACGCAGCTGATCACGGCGACGGCATCCTCTCGAAGATGCCGTCGCCGACCACCATCAACCGCCGAGCCAAAGAATACGGCACCACCCTCAAGCAGTTCCTTCCCGACTGTGTGGCCGGAACTGAAGCCGATGCCGTCGTGGCTGATGGCACGAAGTGCCACAGCCAGGACGACGACCGCTCGTACCACTCTGTACAGGTCACGCTCGGTGAGGATAGTGCCGACAACTCCCGGTCTCTGCTGGATCTCTCGGTCAACGCTGACTGGAACGAAACAGCGTCCGATCTCGATACCATCGACGCAGTCACTGACGACGCGACGGTCGTCAGTGACGGTGACAACAGTATCGTCACGGCGTTTACCGACGAGAATCGAAGACACCAACTTGACCTCGTCCACGTCGGCCGGACGCTCTACTACAACCTCTGGGACGACGCTGTGTTCTCTCTGGATCAGCGCAGGGAGATCGTTTCGGAGGTGGTTGGCGAAGTATTCCATCTGAAGAACTCGGTTGTCACCCACCGTCCAGAGGAAGAGTTCGCGGCGATCCGCGAACGGATCGCGCGAACGACTGAGCGCATCAAGAAGACAGCGTGGCAGCTCTCGCAGTACGGCTCGAGAAAGGCTGCGGGGTATCTTCGGCGGTGGCTACCGTCGATACTGACGTTCGCTGAGAAGGCAATCGAGGGGTTCGAGGTGCCGTGGACCTCGAACCCCGTAGAACGAGCGATGGGAGAGGTCGCCAAGCGATGCAAGAACCAGTGGATGCGTTGGACAGCGGAGGGATTAGAAGCGCTGCTCCAACTTCGGCTGGTGAAGTACGCTGATCCTGATCACTACCGCACATTCTTCGACGAACTACTCAACCGATCAACCAAAACAGCAATCAGCTGTGACCTCTCAATTGAGGCTACCAGAGGGAAACTCTAGACCGCTTTGCGCACTACTTCCGAGGGTTATTCTCGATGGGAAAGCTGATCCCGCCGATTAGGCGGGATCTGCGCTCGTTCAACCGAACCAAATAGAGCCGGACTGTCACATTCGATTTCGATGAGTCAACCGGTTCGA
>NZ_JAIWHV010000022.1 GCF_020177375.1 Saliphagus infecundisoli
CCATGCTCATCTCACCCAACAGCGGGCCGACGAACTCGGCATCGAGTTCGTCTTCATCCCGCCGTACTCGCCGACGCTGAACGCGATCGAACCGCTCTGGAAAGATCTCAAACGCGAAATCTCACCAAAGATTTTCGCGGACAAAGAGCACTTCCGCGAATTCCTCACCGAGACGTTTCTCCGATTGAGCCACCGCCTAAGCTTCGCTAGTGACTGGATTGAAACTTTCCTCCCGGATATTCAGGTGTTACAGTGATCACTCTCGCCGTGCGAGCGCGTTCCTGGTTCCGTGAGTTCCGCGAGATTGCGCTGATGTGTGTCGTCTATAACATCAAGCGAGCTGTGAAACAGTGAATTCCACCGCCCTATGGCGATTCAACAGAGCCGGGCGAAGGGATCGAGTTCCGTGCGCGACGGTGATATACTGACGGTATCCTTCGCCCATGCCGAGATTCTGGGAGTCGAGCGTCGCGCTCTCGCCGTTGAGGGGAATCTGGTCCCATCGGTGCTCGTGGAGGTGATGGACGTGGTTCTCCTCGGGGTTCGCACCGACGACGGCGAACTTGAGCGGGTCGCCCTGGTAGGCCTCGAAGACGTTGTCGCCGCCACCGGGATCGCCGTGGAGCCACGAGCTGTAGAACGTCCGGCCTTCCGCGCCGGTCTCGCCGATCCGCTCGCTCGTTCGATCGGCCCGATAGTTGATCGCGTGAAGCATCTGCTCGATGTCCGTCCCGGGGACGGTCAGTCCCTCCGGCCTGGTTCGGCCGTGATCGTGGTAGATCGGAACGAACTCGCGGTGATCGGGGAACTCCGGATGGTGGATGTCGACACGAGTTCCGCTTCGCAGCGGAGCGCCCGTACAGGGGTCGGTCCAGGTCGATCCTGCGGGCTCGACCATGAGCGCGCCGAACAGCCCTCGAGCCATCGAGTTGATCTCCTCGTTGTTGCCGTCCTCGGGGATACTATCCCACGCCTGGTAGGCACCGTCCTGGAAGAAATAGGCTCCCTGGCTGTCGGCATGCCACGTGTAGGTGGTCGACTCTCCCGGATCGACGGCCGTGTTCTCGTTGTAGCCGACGGCCATCCCGTCGCTCTCGTCGACCTCGTAGGCGATCCCGGTCGGATGGATCGAAGCCGGTCGTTTCTCGAAGTCGTCTCGTTCGGGATGGCAACCGAGACTGTTGACGAACTCGATCTCGACCGTGTCGCCCTCGTTGGCCCGCAAGACGAGCGGCTCGATCACCGACGTGTCGACCCCCGTCGTCCCCGGGTCGACGCCCTCGGCCTCGCGAACCGCCTCGAGGTTGAGTGATTAGCGCAATGGATGAATACGCATCACAGGCTCCGGCTCAAAGCGCTTCTCACCACGAGTGGATTTCCCGATTAAACAAGCGTCCGAGCGTCGCTGAGAACTAGATCGCCACGTTCCTTCTGGATATTCAGGTGTTGCAGTGACCACTCGAGGGGTCGATCGGATTCGTTGTTTCCGTTAGTCATTGTGTGGATCGCTCCATGTGTAAGGCTCTCATAACACGTCCGTGGGCCGACGTGTTCTGAGATCTCTTCGACGGATCCTCCCCGACCGATGACACGGCTCGTCGCCGATGCCGGGCTTGACGCACACCCTCGGTGAGCCGCGTTCGCGAGCGTCGAAGCCGAACTGACGACACCTCTCACGATATCGACAGGAAGACATCGACGCGTAGCTCGTGCTAACATGGTGGTAAGCCCCGTTCCGCTGGTGTCGGTTCAGATCGCAATCACCTCGTCCGGGGTTACGATATTAAATATCCGGTGACTGTCAGCAAGTAGCGGGTATCTAACAGACACGGAATACTGACTTTCGGATCGTAGAAGCTCCCTACCGTCCAGAAAGCGTGCCTTAGATCGGGGTATGGAGTGCCAAACGCATAGGAAGCGATGGATCGACGAATCCAATGGTAACGGTGGTAGAGCTTCCACCCATGGATACACCCGTTGGATTTCGGCGGGACTTGCAATACGTGGTCGCTGGTGGCGATCAACCGTCTGGCCAATCGATCCGAATATCTATTTCAAGACAGAGATAACTCATGGAGGACTGTAGCCGGATCTCGATTCGCTTGTCGATACCGATCTCGTCGGGAAGGGGCCCCTCGATCGCCGCTCCACGCGTCACGACCACAGCGAGCGAGTCACGAGTGGGAAGGCAAATACACCCATACATAAGTAATTTTGTACTATAATTTATATTGAAATCACTCTATGGCAGAAAGTAATCGAGTATTACTACTGAGCAGCCGATCCTCACCACCTGTTCGACCACGGAGCGGTGGTGTCGAGTGAGTATCCGGCGTCGAGGGCCGGATTCAGTCGCTCGCTCGCATCGGTTGGTTCATGGCCGAGTTGACACGAAGTGGTTCGTTCCGGCGCTCGAGATTGAGGCGCCGACGGGAGAGATACGGCGCGAGCGACTCGGCTGACAACACCCCCGAATAGACGCCGTCGGTGATGACGGGGAGGTGCTCGACACCGGCCGACCGCATCGTGGCGGCGGCTTCGCCGAGCGTCGTGAACGGCGAGATCGTAGTCGCCGGTGCGGACATGATCGATCGTACCGTCGGCCGGTCGTCGGGTTCCGTGACGAGTGCGGCAAAGTCGGACTCCGTAACCATCCCGACTACGGTGTCGCCCTCGAGCACCGGAAGTGCAGGGACCCGGATCCCGCGGAGGTACTCGGCCGCTTCGGAGACCGGCGTCTCGGGGGTGACCGTCGGCGGCAGACCGACGGTGACGTTCTCGACCGTCTGTTCGTACATGAGTGGCTCGTGATACCGGCAAATCGTATATAAGGTTAGTGGGCATACACCACCGACGTGCTAGTATTCCTAGTAGGATAACAACCGGAGGGTGGGGAATAGACACGGACGTTCGTGGGATTCCCGCCGCGACCGACGGATCGAGAGATCGCCTCACGCCGAGCGGAGCGTGACCGCGATGCCTTCGTAGTCCTCCAGAAAGGTGCCGCTGCCGCCGATGCTGACCTCTCCCTCTTCGGTTTCGAGAAAGAGGCTGTTCTCGAGGGCGAACTCGCTCGTGGCCGGTTCGACGAACGGCTGTCTGATCCGACTCACGCGTCCCGAAACGCGCTCCCCGTCGACGGTTTCGACGTCCGCCCACAGCTCTCGTCCGTTTCGATCGTGGAGGAACGCGTGTAAGACGGCCGTCCGGAACCAGTCGTAGTGGTTCGGGAGCGGGTCGGGGTCGGTGACGTACCGCTCGGTCGACGCCGGCCAGTAGGTGCCCAGATACAGCCCGAAGACCGCCCCCGCCAGGTTGCTCTCCGAGACGAACACCGCGTTCTCCCCGGCCTCGTGGGTTCCCCTGGGCAGTCCCGAGTCGCCGATCATCGAGACCTCGTCGTCGACCGCATAGAGGAAGGGGAGGTCCGCGCCCCACTGTCTGACCACGTCCGCCGCGTCCGCAAACGTCCGTTGGCTCGCTTCGGCGTCGTCGAGTTCCCCGACGAGCAAGAAGACGAGGGTCCCGTCCTCGTGGGCGGCCCGGAGTTCGGATTCGATCTCGGGATACACGTCGTGGGGGATCGCGACCACGATCTCGTGGTCGGCGTCGGCGATCGCGTTTCGAAACCGTTTGAGCACCGTCTCGCGGGATTTCACGATCTGGATCTCCGGTGCCTTGGGCGCGGTCTCGGTGTACCGGGCCTCGAGCACCGGCCGGATCGACTCGAGCCGCTTCGAGAGCGTGGCGATGGCTTCGTCCGGCGGGACCGCACGGATCGTCGTCGGCGATGCGTGATCGTTGACGCGCACGAGGCCCCGGTTCTCGAGGCGTTCGGCGATGCTGTAGACCGCACGCTGGGTGACGTCGGACTCCTCGGAAACCTCCCGCGTCGTCGTCTCGCCGGTCGAGAGAATGGTGAGGTAGGCGTCGATCTCCGTGTCCGAGAGGCCGAAGGCGCCCAGCTCCTCGCGCAGGTCGTCCGCTCGACTCGGTTCCGTCATCTATCCCTCATAGGACCGGGTGCGTAGTTGTGTCATTCGGTTAGTGCGTATCGCCGGGCCGGCGAGACGTCGGGAGCCGACGTTCGGTCGATCGGTATGACCGAGTACTGCGGTCGCGCGCACGCGTCGATTACCGTTCGTCGACCTTCTCCGTCCTGGGGTTCGTCATCGAAGGAGGTCCTCAAACGGGTCCCAGTCGAGGTAGATGAACGTCGCGGAACTGACCAGAATCACCAGGAGCATCGCAGTGCTCACGACCGCGATGACGTAGGACCCGGTGCCCCGTTCGACGAAGGGAACCGACAGCGCGAGGAAGGCGAGCAGGACGACGCTACACCCGAAGAAGACGCGCCACACGGCCGTCACGGGACCGTCCTCCGGCCCGAAGCGGCCCCCATCGCCGACGGAGAGCGGTCCCTCGGCGATTCCTTCGGTATCCGACCACGAGCCGGTGCGCGTGGAATCATGGCGAGCGTCGGTGGCCTTCCGCTCCGAACGACCCCGATCGGCGGTTCGTATCGGAGGCGTACACCACCGTCGATCACCCGTCGGTCGCCGGCGTCGAAGACTCTTCAACTCCCTCGAGGGGCTCGCTCTCCCAGTACTCGTGGTCCTCGTCGGACCGGTGACAGGCCACCGCACGGCCCGTCGACCCGTCGTCCCCGAGAGCGGGGGCGGTTCGGGTACAGGCCTCGCGGGCTTCGGGACAGCGCGTGTGGAATCGACAGCCCGAGGGCGGGTCCACCGGGTCAGGGATGTCGATCGACCGCACCGGCGGGTCGGCGATCTCCTGGGCGCTCGGATCGAGGTCGGCGGTCGCCCACCGCAGGACCTTCGTGTAGGGGTGCTGGGGGTTCCCGAGGACCTCCTCAGGCGGCCCGATCTCGACGATCTCGCCGAGGTACATGATGCCGATGCGCCCGCCGGATTTCTCGGCCAGGTACCGGGCGTTCGACAGCGTATGAGAGATAAACACGAACGACGTGTCGAACTGCTCCTGGAGCTCTAACAGGAGATCCATCGTCTCGACGCGAAGCGAGACGTCGAGCGCCGAAACCGCCTCGTCGGCGAGGATCACGTCCGGGTTCATCAGCAGTGCCCGCACGAGCGCGACCCGCTGTTGTTCGCCCCCGCTCAGTTGGTGTGGGAAGCGGTTAGCGTAGTCCTGGGGCGGGGTCATCCCGACGCGCCCGAGAAGCGCGTAGATGCGGGCCTGCCGGTCCTCCGTCGACATGTCGGGCTCCCAGCGCTTCAGGGGTGCCTCGAGCGACGTCAGGACCTTCTTGTTGGGGTTGAGCGACGCGCCGGGGTCCTGGTGGATGATCTGGAGCGCCCGGCGGATCTCCCCATACTCGATGTCGACGTCACCCGTGTCGTCCTTGGCGTCCCAGACGTCCTGGCCGTGGTACGTGACGGAGCCCTCGGTCGGCCGCTGGACGCCGATGACGGTCTTGCCGAGCGTCGTCTTGCCACAGCCGGACTCGCCGACCAGTGCGACCACGTCGTTTTCCGTGATATCCAGCGAGACGTCGTCGACGGCCCGGACCGTTTCGGGCTCGTCGAACAGCGAGTCGAACAGGCCCTGTTCCGTCTCGAAGTGGACCGAGACGTCCTCGAGCGACATGACGACGTCGTCGTCACTCTCCACGGTCGCGCCGGCGGTCGCAGGCCCGGACGTCTCGCCGTTCCCGTCCCCGTTCTCGTCGAACCCGTGGTCGCCGACGTCGGCGGCGAACTCCTCGCCGGGATCGAACGGGACGGCGTCGGCGGCCTCCTCGTGATGGAAACACGCGGTCCGCTGGTCGGGACCGGCCTCGAACCACGGCGGGACCGTGTCGAAACACTCCTGGGTCGCGAGCGGACACCGCGGGGCGTAGTGACAGCCGTCGGGCGTATGAGCCGGGTTCGGGGCCGTCCCCTCGATGGGCGTCATCGTCGACAGCGGCGCGTCGAGGTTCGGGACCGCCGTGAGCAGCGCCCGCGTGTAGGGATGTGCCGACTCCCGAACGATCCGCTCGCTGGGCCCGACCTCCGCGAGTTCGAACGCATACAGGATGGCCAGCCGATCGGCCAGTCCCGCGACCAGCGGCAGGTCGTGGGTGATAAACAGGATCGAGAGCTCGTACTTCTCCTTTAGGTCGTCCAGCAGGCTGAGGATCGAACGCTGCATCAGCAGGTCGAGCGCCCCCGTCGGCTCGTCCATCAGCAACACTTTCGGCTTCAGAACCAGCGAGAGGGCGATCAGCGCGCGCTGGCTCATCCCGCCCGACAGCTCGTGGGGGTAGGAGTCGAGCACCCGGTCGGGATCGAGATAGAGATCCGAAAGCAGCTGGTGGGCCCGATCCATCCCCGCCTCGGCGTCGTACTCGTGGGCGTCGAGCGTCTCCTCGAAGTGGCCCCGGATCGTCATCGTCGGGTTGAACGACGACAGTGCGCCCTGGAACACCATCGCGATCTCCTCCCAGCGGAACTTCTCGAGGTCGTCGCCGTCGAGATCGAGGACGTGAACCGGGTCGGCCCCCTGTTCGGGGTAGTAGCGCACGTCGCCGGTCGTGATCCCGGGTTCCTCGACGGCGTCCATCATCGAGTTCGCGAGCATGGACTTGCCCGAACCCGATTCCCCGACGACGCCGAGGATTTCCTCGCGCTTGAGGTCGACGCTCACGTCGTCGAGGACCATCGCGTCTCGCCTCTCCAAGTCGTAGGTGACGCTGACGTTCCGGGCCTCGATGATCGGATCCGCCGAATCGGCCATGGTTTCGTCGCCGGCGCCGGCGGTCGATTCCTCCTGGGTGAGTGAATCGGAATCGTTCCGTGTGTGTGCCATTCAAACCCCTCCTGTAGCCGTTGCAGTGGTCGTCGTCGATCCGCCCTTGCCGCCCTCGTCCTCGTCGTCCTCGATGGTCTCGGCGTGGCGTGCGCGCACCCGTGGGTTGAACACCCGGTCGGTACCCTGTGCGAACAGCGTCAGCCCGAGCGCGAGGACGATGACCGTCACCATCGGCACCACGAGCCAGTGGAGGGCCGCGGCCGAGGAGGTGGCCCCGGCTCGGTTGACCGCGGCGTCCATCATGACGCCCCAGTTCGTACTCGTATAGGGGAGGACGCCGAGGAAGTAGAGCCCGACGGAGCCGAAGATGACGGCACGGGCCTGTTGGACGAAGTTCATCGTGATGTACGGCATCAGGTTCGGAACGATGTCGCCGAGGACGATCCTCGGCGTTCCGATCCCCATGATCCGGGAGGCCTCGATGTACTCCGCGTCCCGGAGCGTGAGGACCTGCGAGCGGATCGCCCGCCCCAGTCCCGCCCACGCGTTGATCGTGATGAGGATCCCGATGACCGCCGGATTCCCCTCTATCTGGAGGACGGCGGCGAGGACGATCGTCAGCGGCAGTCCCGGGACCGTCATCACCATGTCGTTTATCGTCATCGCGACGCTGTCGAACCGTCCGCCCTTGTACCCGCTTACGGTGCCGACGGCGGTTCCGAGGACGACCGTGAACACGGCGCCGCTCGAGAGCATGATCAACATCGCCGGCGTCGCGTGGACCGTCTGCGAGAGGATGTCGACGCCCGACGCGGTCGTTCCGAGCGGGTGTTCGAGCGTTCGGAACGCCCCACGGAGCCGTGGCCCCTGGTTCGTGCTCGGAGCGTCGACGAGCCGTGGGCCGACGATGCCCATGAACAGGTAGAACGCGACGATGAGCGCGCCCGTCCGGGCACGCCAGTCGTCCCAGATGATCCGGGCGGGCGCGAGGACGCGCTCCTCGAGCCACTGGCGGCGTCGCTCCGACTCGGTCATCGTGATCTCCGCGGTCTGCTCGAACTCCGAGACCGTAGAGCCGCCGTCGGCCGCGACTCGGCCACGGCGCCCGTGGCCGGTGATCGCCGCCCGTTCCGGCGCGTCCTCGTGGTCCCCGTCGTCGCCGAGTGCGTCGACGAGAGGATCGTTCCCGTCGTCGCCCTCAGTAGGACTCACGTGATTCACCTCCTTTCGCCCGGGGGTCGAGTCGCCCGTAGGTCAGATCGGCGACGGTGATTCCGATGACCATCGCGACGGTGATGAGGATGAACCCGCCCATCATCAGCGGGTAATCGCGGGCGTCGATGGCCCGGATCAGGTAGAACCCGATCCCGGGGTACGCGAAGATGTTCTCGATGATGACCGCCCCGCCGAAGACGGTGCCGATGGCGATCATCAGCCCCGTGTACATCGGCAGTATCGCGTTTCGTGCGACGTACCGGATCGCGATGCGACGCGTCGGCAGTCCGCGCAGGCGGGCCGCCCGGAGGTAGTCCTCCCCGAGGATGCGGATGGCGTTGCCCCGCATGTTCAGCGCCCACCCGCCGAACGCGACGACCGTCATCGAGAGGATGGGTAACGCGCCGTGGTGGAGCACGCTCGCCAGAAAGGGGAGGTTGAACCCGACGGTGACCTCGGAGGCGTACCGGCCGCCGGTCGGGAACAGACCCTGCTGATATCCGAGAAACGTCAACCCCAGCAGTCCGACGACGTAGCTGGGCGTCGAGTTCAGGACCAGTCCGATGCCGGTCGATCCCACGTCGAACGTCGACCCTTCGCGATACGCCATGAGCGCGCCGAGGCTCACGCCGATGACGAAGGCGAGAAACAGCGACGACCCCGTCAGGAAGACCGTCCACGGGATGGCCGGGCCGACGATATCCGCCACGGGTTCGCCGTACCAGACCGACCGTCCCAGATCGCCCTGCGCGAGCCCGATCATGTAGTCGACGTACTGGACGTACACCGGCCGGTCCGGGTCGATCCCCGACTGGGCCTCGATGCGCATGTTGATCGCCTCGGGCGAGAGGTCGCTCCCTCCCTGCTGGATGATCTGGGCGCGCAGGTAGTCCATCGGCCCCCCCGGGAGGAGCCTGATGAGCGCGAAGCTAAACGACACCACCGCGAAGACGGTGAGGACGGATTGTGCGAGTCGTTTGACGATGTATTTCATGAGCGGGTTCGGTGGTGGTGGAGCGTCGACGACTGGAGGGCGGTGGCCATCATCGGGACCCTACTCCTCGGGCGTTGCCAGCTCGGAGATGTAGTCGCCGGGGGCGATCGTTTCGGAGTCGCGCAGATCGTCGTGCAGTACGGGCGCCTCGAACTCCGAGGGGACGTTCCAGGAGTCGGTGGCGTCCCCGCTTTGGAAGATCCAGTCGAAGTGGAAGTACGGATGTGTGTGATCGTAGGAGGCCCACCCCTGGAGCGCGAGCTTGAAGTTGCCCTCGCTGTAGTCGCCGCCCCAGTAGGTCGCCGAGTCCTGCATGACCGGCTCGGACTCGATGCCGAACTCCTGGAGCTGGGAGACGATCGTCTCGACGCCCGAGACCCAGTCGGAAAAGCCCGCGGGCCCCTTGATCGGGAGTTCGAGTGGCTCGCCGTCCATCTGCCAGGTGCCGTCCTGGCGCTCGTAACCCGCCTCCTGGAGCAGTTCGGCGGCTCGATCGGTCTGTTGTTCGGCACGACCGTAGGTCTCGAACTGGTCGACGACGCCCTCGAGCCAGTGGCCCTCGATCTGGTCGTCGAACTCGCCGGTCAGGCCGCTCGGGTACGTGACCGCAACCTTCGACCCGGTGCCCGCGCCGGAGTTCTTCGCGGCGTCGTCCCGGTTGATGACGTGTGCGATCGCCTTCCTGACCCGCACGTCGTCGACCGGCTCCTGGTCGTGGTTGAACACGATCCCCATCCCCCAGTGACGGGAGACCAGCGCGGTCTGCATGTGATCGGGAAGCTGACTCGTCTGGTTCTGGGGCATGAACAGCGTCGCCGAGCCGTCGGTCTCGCCGTTTTTGAGCGAGTTCCACCGTCCGGAGTTCTCCGGCTTGTAGAGGTATTCGACCTCGGGAAAGTTGATGTTTCCCGCGTCCGGGTGGTCCTCGTACTTCGTGACGAGCGTCCGCTGGCTGTCTGCGTCCTCCCACTGGAAGGGGCCGTTTCCGACCGGTTCGGGATCGGTGAAGTCGGTGAGTTCGCCCAGAGCCGTCGAGCGCTCGTCCTCGCTCTCGGCGTCGTCGAGCGCTTGCACGAACTCGCCGTACGTACCGTCGTAGGCACGCAACTGCGTGGGTGCGAGCAGCGAGAGGAGGATGTCCTCGTTTATCTCCCGGTCGAGGGTTATCTCGGCGGTCGTCTCGTCGGCCCCCTGGACCCGGTCGGGGACGGCATTGAGGTCGCCGTCGGGCAGGACGTACGGGCCGATCCCGCCCGCGCCACCGCTGTTGTAGAGGTCGAGTTTGAGCTGGTTCGCGACGTCGGTCCCCGTTACGGGATCGCCGTTGTGCCAGGTCTGTCCCTCCCGGACCTGCAGGGTCACGGTCGTCCCGTCCATCGTCCAGTCGCTGATGAGGTAGGGATGGTACTCCCTGGTGGAGACGTTGTACCGCATGAACCGGTCGAAGAGGGTCCGGCGTGCCTCGCCGTCGTTCGTCCCGTTCCAGGGGTTGTACTGGGAGTCGGCGGGGACCGCCCACTGCGAGAGGGTCAGCCGGTCGTCCTCGGCGTCCTCCTTCAGCGTCCAGTCGCCCGTCCGCGGGAGCCAACTCGTCGGCCAGTAGACCTGCATCCGCTCGTCGTCGGCCGGCGGCACGTTCCAGTCGTCGGTGGCCTGGAACGACTGGGCGAGCTTCTCCATCACCGGCAACACCGGCAACGTCTGGTTCGTCACGTACGCCAGCTCTTGGGTCATCGCCAGCGACGTGCTCTCGAACTGATCCGGGTTCGTCTCGTTGCCGCCGTCGCTGTCGTTTCCAGCGGTGTCGTTTCCGGCCTCGGTGTCGTTGCCGTTTCCGTTACCGTTGCCGTTGCCACCGCCGTTGCCGTCCCCGGTCGAGCCCGAATCGTCCGTCGCCTCCTGGCCTCCACAGCCGGCAAGGCCGGTCGCAAGCCCCGTCGTGCCGACTATCAGCATGTGGCGGCGCGATAGCGCCGGCGCGTTCGGCTGGTCAGCGTTCTCTGGCATCGTCCACTGTCATTATAGACCGGTGTATTAAAACTTCTGGTAGAACCCGTTCTTCAAGATTTTAGCCAGCGTTAAGTCCTCGATCCGAGTGGACACGACTCGAATGAAGGACTCATCGACCGAGAACCTCACCGGATCGGCTCGTCGCCGGGACCGTCTCGAACGGTCGGAGAACCTCGACGTGAGCCGGCGTAGCTCCGATGGGCCGGCACGTACGGCACCCCAGTCGTCTGCCCGTACTGCTGGCGTACGAGCCGGGAGTCGAACGAGTTCGTCACCGCCGTCCGAAGCCGGACCGTTCGCTCCGAGTGGCGGCCGTGACTGGCCGACCGGCGAGGTCGATGGGCGTCTCGCCCGTGGGGGCCAGTGAGCCGACGAAACGCAGGCGGGGACGACGACCACCCCTGGTGGAAGGAAGCCGTCGTCTACCAGGTGTACCCGAAGAGTTTCAACGACAGCGACGGGGACGGGATCGGCGATCTCGCGGGACTGGCGCGGCGCGCCGACTACCTCGACGACCTGGGGGTCGACGCCGTCTGGCTGTGTCCCGTCTACGGGTCGCCGATGGCGGACAACGGCTACGACATCAGCGACTACCGGTCGATCCATCCTGCCTACGGCGACATGGATGACTGGCGGCAAGTCCGCGACGTGCTCCACGAGCGGGACATCCGGCTGGTGATGGACCTCGTCGTCAATCACACCTCCGACGAGCACGAGTGGTTCCGGCGTTCGCGGCGCGAAGAGGACGGCTACGCGGACTACTACCACTGGTGGGAGGGAGAGCCAGACGAGCCGCCGAACAACTGGGAGTCGATCTTTGGCGGTCCGGCCTGGTCGTACGACGAGGCCCGCGGCGAGTGGTATCTCCACCTCTTCGACGAGAAACAGCCCGATCTCAACTGGCGAAATTCCGCGGTACGAGAGGACGTCCACGGGATGATGCAGTGGTGGCTCGACGAGGGAGTCGACGGCTTCCGGATGGACGTGATCAACCTCATCTCGAAGACCGAGGGGCTCCCGGACGGAGACCCGGAGGCGGGACTGACCGGGGCCGAGCACTTCATGAACGGGCCGCGCGTCCACGACCGTCTCCGGGAGATGCACGACCGGGTGCTCGACGACCGGGACCTCCTCGTCGTCGGCGAGACTCCCGGCGCCTCCGTCGCCGACGCCCGCGAGTACGTCGGGCCGAACGGCGACGGCCTCTCGATGGTGTTCCAGTTCGAGCACGTGACCGTCGACCACGGCGACGACAAGTGGACGACGGCGGACGTGCCCCTGGCCGAGTTCAAGGAGATCATCGCGAAATGGCAGGCCGGGCTCGCCGACGAGGGGTGGAACAGCGTCTACCTCAGCAATCACGACCAGCCCCGGATGGTCTCCCGGTTCGGCGACGACGGCGAGTATCGGCGCAAGTCCGCGAAGTTGCTCGGAACGCTCACGCACACGCTCCAGGGAACCCCGTTCGTCTATCAGGGCGAGGAGATCGGGATGACGAACGCCCCCTTCGAGTCGCCCGATGAGCTGCGGGACGTCGAGGCGAAAAACTACGTCGAACGGGCCGTAGAACACGGCGAGGCCGACTGCTACGAGGACGTCCGGGAAACCGTCGAGGCAACGGCCCGGGACAACGCCCGGACGCCGATGCAGTGGTCGGACGATACCCACGCGGGCTTTACCGACGGCGAGCCGTGGATCGAGTGCAATCCGAACTACGCGGAGGTCAACGTCGAGCGCGCGCGCTCGGACCCGGATTCGGTCTTGAGCTACTACCGGGAGCTGATCGCGCTCCGCCACGAGCGGGACCTGCTTGTCTACGGGGAGTTCGAACTGCTCGCTCCCGACGACCCCGACGTCTTCGCCTACTCGCGGCGCCTCGACGGCGAGCGCGGCCTGATCGTTCTCAACGTCGCGGCCGACGCCACGAGCTTCGACGTACCCGCCGAGGTCGACCGCGACGGCCTCGAGCTAGTGATCGCCAACGCTGACGACGCGCCGGCGACGGTCCCAGCGACCCTCGACCTGGATCCCTACGAGGCACGGGTGTATCTGACGCCCTCGCAGGAGGGTGGTGTGGGCCGATGACCCCCCGAACCGCCGACGCCGCGTTCGACCGCCAGTGGTGGAAGGAAGCGATCGTCTATCAGATCTATCCGCGGAGCTTCAACGACAGCGACGGCGACGGGATCGGTGACCTCCGGGGGATCGTCGAGAAGGTCGACTATCTCGACGACCTGGGCGTCGACGTCGTCTGGCTGTGTCCCGTCTACGACTCCCCGATGGCGGACAACGGCTACGACATCCGGGACTTCCGGTCGATCGCCGACACCTACGGCAGCGTCGACGACTGGGAGCGCCTGCGCGACGTGCTCCACGAGCGGGGCATCCGGCTGGTCATGGATCTCGTCCTCAACCACACCTCCGACGAGCACGAGTGGTTCCGGCGTTCGCGGCGCGAAGAGGACGGCTACGCGGACTACTACCACTGGCGGGAGGGAGAGCCAGACGAGCCGCCGAACAACTGGGAGTCGATCTTTGGCGGTCCGGCCTGGTCGTACGACGAGGCCCGCGGCGAGTGGTACCTCCACCTCTTCGACGAGAAACAGCCCGACCTCAACTGGCGAACTCCCGCCGTGCGAGAGGAGATGAAGGCGGTCGTCGAGTGGTGGCTGGAACGGGGTATCGACGGGTTCCGCATGGACGCCGTGAGCCACATGTCCAAAACCGACGGGCTTCCCGACGGCGATCCGTCGAACTCGCCCGTCGGCGCCGAACATTACAGCCACGGCCCGCGCCTGGAGTCGTACCTCGCGGAACTGAACGCGGACGTGCTCTCGGCGTACGACGCGATGACCGTCGCCGAGATGGGAATGACGACCGTCGACCAGGCCGCCGACTACGTCAACGCGGCCGACAACGGGATCCACATGGTGTTCCAGTTCGACCACCTTGACGTCGGCGGCCACACGGAGGACTGGGAGTTCGACGACGGGACCGACGGATCCGACGGGGACGACGCCGGCAGCGACGCGGGCGGAATCGACCTCCCGGAGTTCAAACGGGTCGTCACCGAGAAACAGCGCGAACTCGACTGGGACGCGATCTTCCTCGGGAACCACGACGTGCCCCGGATCGTCTCGCAGTTCGGCACCGACTCCTACCGCGAGCGATCGGCGACGCTGCTCGGAACCTTCCTGCTGACGATGCGGGGAACGCCGTACATTTACCAGGGCGAGGAGATCGGGATGACCAACACGGAGTTCGAGAGCCTGGACGCGCTGGACGACCCGAAGACGGTCGGACGGGTCGAGGCGCTCCTCGAGGACGGCGTCGTCGACTCCTTCGAGGAGGTCGCCGGCGTCGTCAACGCCCGGAGCCGCGACCACGCCAGGACCCCCATGCAGTGGTCCGACGACCCCCATGCGGGCTTCACCGGCGGCGAGCCCTGGCTCCCCGCCAACGAGAACTATCCCGCGGTCAACGTCGGCGTCCAGCGGTCCGGCGAGGAGTCCGTCCTGGCGGGCTACCGGCGGCTGATCGACCTCCGGCAACGGTTCGATGTGCTCGTCTACGGCGACTACGAGCTGCTCGCGCCCGACCACGAGCAGGTGTACGCGTACGTCCGAACCGGTAACGCGGAAACGGTACTGGTCGTGCTCAACTGGTCGGCCAGTCCCGCCCACGTGCCCGATCTCGATGTCGCGACCGACGACGCCGACCTGCTGTTCGCGAACGCGGCGGACGCGCCGGCCGACCCGAGCGGGGCGACGCTGCAGCCCTACGGGGCAACCGTGTACCTGCTCTGAAGTCATCGCCGTCCCGATCTCCCGGCTCGAACCGCTACTGATACATCCGCAGCGGCCGCGCCTGGGAACTCTCCTCGTCGCCGGCCTCCTGCATCCGCTGGGCGAGCCGTTCACGCTGGTTGCGGATCTCCTCGGCGCGCTCGACGAGCGCGTTCACATCGACGTCGATGTCGGCGATCGGGCCGATTCCGCTCTCGATCAGCACCCGGGCGGCCTCGGGGTCGGGGAACTGCGGGTTGGTCTCGACGACGAGGCCGACGCTCGTTCGGTCGTGCTGGGCGGCCAGATTGAGCAGCGCACCCGTGGGGCCGCTGACGGCACCGTCCTCGCGGGGGGTGTCGATTCCGGCGGAGTCGAGGACATCCCGGCCGTCGCCGGTCGCGATGCCGTACAGTGCCGGGACGCCGTCTTTCTCGGCGGGAAAGCCGCTGAGGTAGATCGGCGTCACGCCCGCCTCGTCGAGCCACCCCGAGAGGCAGTCGGCGACGCTGCCCACCGCCTGCGAGGCGATCGGGGCGTCGCTCTGGAGGGCTAACAGATCCCGCTCGGCGTCGCGATAGAGTCTGACCGGCGGCCGGACGGTCGGATCGCCCTCGCGGTAGACGCCGATCCGGGGGAGTCCGTCACAGTGGACGCTCGCGTAGTGGTCCATCTCGAACGCCTCGATCAGGTGGTCGGTCGCGATCTTTCCGACGAGCCCGATGCCCGGAAACCCCTCGACCAGCGTCGATTCCTCGAGGTCGGCTTCCTCGCCGTGGACGCGAATCTCTGCCATACGCGAGTGGTTCGCGGGCTGGCTCTTAAAATCGAGGGCGGCAGGCGCGTCACCCCGATATCACGAGCTGGTCGGTCGAGCCCCGCTGGAACTCGAAGGGAGTGGGCCTGATCTCGGCGTCGTAGCCCTCCGCCCTGAGCTCCTCTATGAGGCCGTCGAGAAGCCCCGAGGGTTCGGCGTCGAGCCCCTGGAGGGGGTAGACCCTGACCTCGCGGGCGACCCGGGCGAGTTCCCGGAGGCTCGCGGCGTGAAACGCCCGGTCGAACCGGTCGTCGTACAGAAAGAGCAGGTGTGCAGAGAGCGCGAGCGAGAACGCGTCGTCGGCGAAGGGGAGGTCGGGGAGCGCCCCGGCGACGTACCGGCCGCCCGACGCCGCCCGGTAATCCCCCAGGAACGTCTCGCAGGCGCGCTCGAGCAGTTCGATCCGTCCCTCGACACTCCCGTAGTACTCCCAGTCGAAGAGCTCGCGCTTCTCGGGAAGCTGGTCGGCGACCGCGGCAGTGTCCGACCGACACCGGCGGGCGAGCTCCGCCGGGGGGCGGCGGTAGGCCCTATCGGCGCCGACGGCCGACACCCCTCGGTCGGCCGCCCCCGCGGCGAACGAGCCCGCCCCCGAGGGACAGTCCAGCACCCGCTCGCCCTCGAGGTCACGCGCCTCGAGGTCGAACATCGCCAGATACTCCTCGAAGGTCCGTCCGATGACGGCGACGTCGCGCACCTCGAAAGCGTCGGGGCCGTCCATAACGAACTGTATAGTACACTGATGTATAAATATATCCATCAGAGAGGGCAGATCGGCGGCGGTCCGGTCGCTTCGAAACCCCCAAACGCCCGCCCGCCGAACTCCGCCCGATGGAGGCCCCACTGGACCCGCTCGAGCGCTACCGGCCGATCGTCGACGACTTCGAGGCCTTCCTCGCGGCGTGTCGACGGCCGCTTCCCCGTGCCGTCCGCGTGAACACGATCAAGGCCACCGTCGAGCGCGCGGCCGCGGTCCTCGAGAGAGAGGGGGTCGAGTTCGAGCGCCGCGGGTGGAACCCACAGCTGTTCACGCTCGCCGAGGAGGGCCCTGGTCCGGGCTCGACGTTGGCCTCGTTTCACGGCCTCACGTACGGCCAGGAGGAGGTCTCGACGGTGCCGCCGCTCGTTCTCGACCCCGAACCCGGCGAGCGGGTCTGGGACGCCTGTGCGGCTCCCGGGGGAAAGGCGACCCAGCTCGCGGCCCTGATGGACGACTCCGGCACAATTATCGCCAACGACGACAACCTCGGCCGGCTCTCGGCACTGCGATTCAACGCCGAGCGCCTCGGGGCGACCGCGCTCGCGGTCACCAACCAGGACGCCAGAAACTACTCGCTCAACCCCTTCGGATTCGACGAGTTCGACCGCGCGCTCGTGGACGTCCCCTGTTCCTGCGAGGGGACGATCCGGAAGAATCCCGACACCCTCGAGGGATGGTCGATGGACCACGTCCACTCGGTGTCGGGGATCCAGCGCGACGTCCTCCGGCGGGCGGTCCAGGCAACGAGAGAGGGCGGAACGGTCGTCTACTCGACGTGTACGTTCGCGCCCGAGGAGAACGAGGCGGTCGTCAACGAGGCTCTCGCCGCGGAGGACTGCCGGCTCCGGGAGGTCGATATCGAACTCGAGTACGCCCCCGGAGTCACGGAGTGGGAGGGCGACGAGTACGACCCGAGTCTCGAGCGCGCGGCCCGGATCTACCCCCACCACAACAATACTGGCGGGTTCTTCGTCGCGAAGTTGGAGGTGGGCGCGTGAGCGAGAACATCGGGGATCGCTTCGACCGACTGCCGGAGACCGATGCCGACCGCGAGGTCGAGGGTCGCGTCAGCCGCGAGGGGGTCGTCGAATACTTCGAGGACCGGTTCGGAATCCCCCCGGAGACGTTCGAGGACTACACGTTCTGGGAGAAGGGTGCCGGAAAGATCTGGCTCTACCGAGGGGAGGCCCCCTCCCCCATCGAGGTCGAGGCGATCGGGATGACCTGCCTCCGGACGCGCCAGGAACACTGGAAGCCGACGACGGACTTCGCCCAGCGATTCGGAAGCGAGGCAACCCGCTGTGTGATCGACCTGGAACCCGACGCCGCCCGACGGTTCGTCGCCGGCGAGGACGGGGAGATCGCGTGGGACGGCGACTGGGGATACCTGATCGCGGCCCACGATCTCGTCGGGCGTCGCGAGCCGATCGGCGTCGGTCTCTACGTCCACGGCGAGCTGCGGTCGATGGTGCCCAAGGGGCGCCAGCGCGACCTTTAGACCTGATCGATCCGCGCCGTCTCGCCGGCCAGGAAGTCGAGCGTCCAGCCGTCGAACCCCTCGCTTCGCTCGAGGAGGGCGCCGTGGCGCCCGCCCCGAAAGAGCGCGAGCTGGGCGTCGGGAAGGTCCTCGTGGGTCTCTCTGAGGATCGACTCGGGGAAGAAAGGGTCCTCGTCGCCGCCGATGACGAGCGTCCGGGGCTCGATCTCCCCCAGACGATCGCAGCCGTCGTAGGCGAGGGTGGCGTCGATCGAGGCGACGACGTCGCCCGGATCGGCGGGCTCGGGCGGTCGAAGCTTCCCGACGCTCCGGGCGAGCGCGGGGTAGAGCCGCCGACGCCGACCCGTATACATCTCCTCGAACAGGGTCGCCCGGAGCTCGATCCAGTCCTCCTCGAGCGCATACCACCGGAGCCGCCGGCCGATCTCCCGGCTCCCGGGAGCGAGCCGACAGCCCGAGACCCCGAGCACGAGCCGGTCGACGAGGTCGGGCCGCTCGCGGGCGATCTCCTGGGCGATCAGTCCGCCCATCGAGATGCCCATGACAGGCGCGGGACCGAGCCGTTCCTCGAGCACCCGGACGTACTCTCGGGCCATCCCCTCGATCGAGGCGTCGGGATCGAGCCCGCGCGGGCGGCTGACGACGTAGACCGTGTACTCCTCGGCGAAGCGCCGGAGGGCCCACGCGGTCGTCCGCCTCTTGGCCCGACCGTAGCTTCCATCGAACAGCGCGTCGTCGAGCCCGGGAACGACCAGGAGCGTCCCCGGCCCGTCGCCGACCCGGAGATACGGGTTCTCGCCGAACGATCCGGATTCCACCGCGGGCGAAGCGAGCATTCCCCCTATCCGAGGACGCTCGCGGTCAAAAGCGTGAGTCACGCGTGAGCAGACAGTCTCGACGCACCGATTCTCATTTCTCCCTGACAGTCCCGCCGTCCAGCCCTTCCCACTCGACCCGGTAGCCCAACTCGGCGAGGACGGCGCTCGCGTCCGAGAGGCCGCGATCCGCCAGCGCCGCCTCGACCGCCGAGAGCGCCATCCCTGCCTCGATCTCGCCCTCCAGATCCGCAAGGACGGCCGGCCGGACCAGCGTTCGCCCGACCCGTTCGTGCTCGGGGAACTCGACGGCCTCGAGGGCGTCCTCGCCCACCCCGTGGCGGTCGGCGACCGTCGAGAGGGGAATCGCGTCCTCCTCCGAGACGAGTTCGTCGGGAAGCGCGGCGGCGCTCTCTGCGACCAGATCGGTCTCGTACTCCCGGAGGACGCCCGCGACGTCCTTGAGTCGAACGCCGCCGGTGTAGGGAATCGCGCGGTGGTCGCGGGCGGCGATCTCCTCGCCGACGCCCAGGGATTCGTCCACGGCGACGAGCAGATCGACGTCCTCGACGCTCTCGAGTTGGGAGAGCTTCTTTGCGACGTACTCGGGGGTCCAGAACCCCATGATCTCGAAGTAGATCCGGAAGTCGGCGTGGCGATAGTCGAACGCGAAGTCGGGGATCATCACCCGAGTACCCGTCGCCAGCGGTTCGGGCTCCCGCAGGAGTTCCCAGTCGAGATTCAGGTTCGAGAAGCGGGCGGCGAAGTCGGCCTCGACGCCGCTGTCGAAGCTCACCTCGGCGATCGGCTCGTCCCCCGGCACCCGAACGGGGTCCTCGTGGGAGAGCGAAAGCGTGCGTTCGGTCCCGCGGTCGTCGATCGTCGCCTCGACGCGCCACTCCGCGCTCTTCGCGACGGTTCGAAGCAGGCGCGCAAAGCGGGTGCCGTAGCGCCGCGTCGCCCGGAACAGCCGCGTTGGACCCGTCACCACGAGTTCTCGGCCCTCGTCCGTTTTGTGGACCTCGTACATCAGTCGGAGGCGTTTGACCGCCGAGACGAGCGTCGCCGGCTCCGCCGAGCGCACCCGCATCTCGGTCGCGTCGAACAGCGCGGTCTGGGCCAGCGAGAGGTTGTAGCGGTCGATCAACTCGTCTGGACCCCACGGAACCTCGATCGAGGCGAGGGTCTGCCGTTCGTCCAGATCGGCGTACAGCGACTCCGCGACCTCGTCGGGGGCGGCCCCGAGCGACTCGCCCGCCCTAGTGAGGGCCTCTGTCCGGTCGTCGCCCGTCACGACCCCCACGTCCGCCGCGGCCTCGAACGCGGCCGTCCGGGCCGAGCGGGGCTCTACGGGCGCCCGCGTCTCGAGGACGACCTCGCGGTCGAGCAGCGCCGAGAACCCTCGGACGAGCTTGAAGTCCGAAGCGTCGGTCTCTAGGTCCGCCAGGGCCTCGTCCAGGCGCTTGCGGGGCTCGCCGACGTGGCCCTGGTAGGTGCCGATGACCCGTGCGGCCAGCGGCCGGTGCTCGCGGCCGGCGAACTGGGGGTGGTAGCCGCCACCGGCGCGCGAGACCCGGAGGTGCTCCTTGCGTAGCACTGGCTGGTCTCGGCACTCCACCGCCAAAAGCGGTCCGGGCCGGGAAGTGAAAAGGGGCTTTTGTGGGTAGGCCCCGATGCTTTCGCCCCTCGGTGTCTGGGTTCGGGTATGATCGGTGCACTCACCGTCGGCAAGAAAGCGGCAAAGTTCGGCTACAAGAAGTACGGCGTCCCCGGCGCGATCCTCGCTGGCGCCGGCGGCGTCGCGGGCCTCGTCGTCGCGAAGAAGGGCTTCAAGCGTCTGACCCAGTCGGCCATCGAGGGCGACACGCCCCGTCTCGAGAGCGGCGAGAGCTCCAGTAGCTCCGGCGACGCGGACGCCGACTCCGACGCGTAGAGCCCGTTTTTCGCGAGCTCACTCCGAGGGCGCGAGCCGCTCGACGACCGTCCCGTTCTCGCCGACCGCGAGCGCGCGGTCAGTGCCGACCGCGACGGCCCGGAGCCCTTCGGCCCCGATCGGGTCAGCCCCCTCCCAGTCGGCGCCCGGATCGGCGCGCTCGAGGACCTCGCTTCCCGTACAGACGACGGTGCGCTCGCCGTCGCACGCCAGTCCCGCGAGCGAGTCGGCGACGCGCTCGGGCGTCCAGTTTTTCCCCTCCCGGCAGTGGAGGGCGCCGTCGTCGCTGCCGACGAACGGGCCTTCCGCCCCGATGGCGACGGCGACGAGCGTCCCGGAGGCACCGACCGGCCCGATCGCCTCGAAGCTCCCGCCCCCGTCCTCAGTCTCGAAGATCGCGTCGTTCGTATCACAGCAGTAGCCCGTTTCGCCCTCGAGTACGATGCCGCTCAGGCTCGAGCCGCTTCCCGGCGTGGCGGGACCCTCCCAGCGCGCATCCGTACCGTCGTAGCGCCCCCGGAGGACCCCCCCGGAGCCGTCGATCGCCAGAATCGTCTCCTCGCCCGCAGGGCCGGCGACGGCGATCCCAGCCAGGTTGTCCGTCCGGCCGCCCGGCGCGGTGTGATCGGTGTGACGCCCGGTTTCGGCGTCGATCCGGCCGATCGCACCGCTCTCCCCGGCGACCCACACCGCCTCGCCGTCGTCGGTCGCGTCGATCCCGTGGAGGTCGTTTCCGTCCGCGCCCGGACCGTCCTCGAGAACCGCCGACCACTCGTCGTCGCTCGCGAGGACGACGCCACCCTCACCCGTTGCGTACGCCTTCCTCCCGGCGACGGCGGCGTCCCGGAGCGTCGCCTCCGTCGGTGCCTCCGTGAGCTCCCAGCCCGCCGGTTCGGGCTGTGGCTCGGGCTCCGTCCCCTCCTCCGGCGAATCGCCTGCGGATCCGGACTCGTCCTCGTCGATGTCGGGTCCGTCTCCGGAATCAGCCGCGGAACCCAGCTCGGGCTCGTCGGTGCCGGCGGCGGACGGCGATGCGGGTTCGTCGGCGGCGTCGCCGGAGGAAGCCGATGCCATCTCGTCGGTCGAGCTCGCTTCGAGGTCGGGATCGGGACGCTCCGTCTTCGCCGTCTCCCGTCCGGACCGATCGCCGTCCGTGTCCGTCCGCTCGGCGTCGGGCCTCTCGCTTCCCTCCGTCCGCCGAC
Organism: Saliphagus infecundisoli; assembly: GCF_020177375.1. Classification (GTDB taxonomy): domain Archaea; phylum Halobacteriota; class Halobacteria; order Halobacteriales; family Natrialbaceae; genus Saliphagus; species Saliphagus infecundisoli. Next base: position 21,804 of record NZ_JAIWHV010000022.1, read on the forward strand.
TGCGGGCGTAGAGGACGACAGGCGGGAGGAGATACGACGAGATGGCCGCCAGCGCGAACCAGCGGTTGATGAAGGTGAGCGTCCCGAACGCGGTGAGCCCGGCGGTCGCGACGGCGTGGATCCAGCTTCTGGTGTACTGCCGGAAGAAGGCGCCGAAACCGTCGGGGTCGGTCGGTAGTTCGGTGGTCATCGGGTGTGGGGTCGGCGGCGGAGTCGCCGCGGTTGTCGTCCGGACGGAGCGCCCGGAGCCCCAAAAGGGGTGGAGTTGCAGGCGGCGGACTCGGGGCCAGATCCAGGGATCGCCTGCCGGCGATTCACTGCCGCTGGTCGGCGATCCGCGCCTCGTCCGTGTCCTCGCTCACGACCTCGTAGAGGGTCGCCCGCGAGCCGTCGCCGGTCGGCCGGAGGATCCGTCCTAGACGCTGGGTGAACTCGCGTTCGCTCGCCGACCCCGAGAGGACGACCGCGACCGACGCGTCGGGGACGTCCACCCCCTCGTCCAGCACGTTCGAGGTCACGACCCGGCCGTACGTCCCCTCCCGAAACCGCTCGAGTATCTCCCGGCGTTCCTCGGTTCCGGTCTGGTGGGTGATCGCCGGGAGCAGAAAGCGCTCGCTCGCGTCGTACGCGAGATCGTTGTGGGCGGTGAAGACGATGGTGCGCTCGTCGGGGTGCTCTTCCAAGATTCCCTCGAGAGCCTCGATCTTGGCGTCGCTCCCGAGCATGATCTCGCGGGCACGGCGATGGGCGAGCAAGGCCTCCCGCGCTTCGGGGTCGTTCCCGGAGCGCTTGACGAGTTCCTGGTAGTCCGAGCCCTGCCGGAACTCGATGTTCGAGCGGGCGAGGTAGCCGGTGTAGGTCTCGCGGTGGCGTTCGTATTCCTCGCGTTCTTCGGGGGAAAGCGAGACCTCGAGGCGTTTCAGGTCGTAGGCCGCGAGGTGGGTGCCCGCGAGTTCGTCCGGCGCGATACGGTGGACCAGCGGGCCGAGAACCTCCGAAACGACCTCGTGGGCGCCGTCGGGACGCTCGAACGTCGCCGTCAGCCCCAGTCGGGCGGGCGCCGCGAGCAGGCGGGCGATCTCTCGATACCCCTCCCCCCCGAGGTGGTGGACCTCGTCGAAGACGGCGAGGCCGAACCGGTCGCCGACCGCATCCGCCTTGAGGTAGGCCGAGTCGTACGTCGAGACGGTGATCGGCTCGCGGCGCTGGACGCCGCCGCCGAAGCGCCCGATCGGGCAGTCGAACTCGCGTTCGAGCTCCCGGACCCACTGGTCGAGCAGGTCGATCGTCGGCACGACCACCAGCGTGGGCGTCCCGAGGGACTCGATCGCCTTCAACCCGATCACGGTCTTCCCGCTTCCGGTGGGGAGTTCGAGGACGCCCGCGGGTGCGGCGGGGACCGGCGGCTCCTCGACTTCGGCCCACCGATCGGTCGCGAGCCAGTCCTCTATGGCCTCCCGCTGGTAGGCCCGGAGCTCGTAGGCCGAGGCGAGTTCGGGGAGGGAGTCGAGCGCGAGGACGCGGTCCTCGACTGTGTACCGCTCCTCGAGGGTCGCCCGGAGCTCCGCGTACCGGAACGCGGGCGCACGGAGGGTTCCGGAGCGGGGGTCGGCTTCGAGGGCGTCGGGAGGGTCCTCGAGGGGGCCGTCTGCCCGGATCGTCCCCTCGTCGTACCGGAGTTCGATCGTCGCCACCCCGGGAGGTGGGCGGCGCTGGCATATAGGTGGTACGACCCCGTTCGCGGTACGGCTTCCGGCCGACGGCTCCGTATCTCAACCCTTTTGTCGCCGCTCGGCCTTGAAGGCGATATGAGCGACGACGAGGGGACGAACGCCGTCGAGGACGCCCCGTCCGACGAGACCCGCGACGCCGCCGGCGCCAGCGGGGACCCCGGCATGAGGACCGACCGGGAGTCGGACCCCGAAGAGCTCGTCGAGCGGGCCGCCGACTACGACGAGGAACTCGCGGCCGACGTCGAGGCGGTCATCGGAGTCGATCGGCGCGACGAGGAACTCGACTCCCTCCAGGAACGCCTGGAGGAGCGCGAGGCCGAGATCGAGGAGCTGGAAAGCAAGCTCAAGCGCAAGCAGGCGGACTTCCAGAACTACAAGAAACGCGCCGAGAAGCGCCGCAAGCAGGTCGAGGAGCGCGCGACCGAGGACCTCGTGGGGCGGCTCGTCGGGGTGCGAGACGACCTAAAGCGGGCCCTGGAGGAGGAAAGCGGCGACGTCGAGGCCCTCCGCGAGGGCGTCGAGATGACCGTCAGGGAGTTCGACCGGTTGCTGGAGGACGAGGGCGTAGCGGAGATCGACCCCGACCCCGGAAGCGACGTCGATCCACAGCGCCACCAGGTGATGGTCCGGGTCGAGAGCGACCGCCCCGAGGGGACGGTCGACGAGGTGTTCGCCGCCGGCTACGAGATGGGCGAGAAGGTGATCCGAGAGGCCCAAGTGACCGTCAGCGACGGGAGCGGCGACGGCGGCGACTGAGCCTCTGGGATCGGTTCCGGTCGCGGATCGGCCGACTCGAGCCAGTTGAACTCGTCGCTTCGGCGCGTGTAGTAGCCTTTAAAGGATCGAGCCCACTAGGCGTCCCCAATGACGAGTTCCAAGATCCTCGGTATCGACCTGGGGACGACCAACAGCGCCTTTGCGGTGATGGAGGGAGCCGACCCGGAGATCATCGTCAACTCCGAGGGCGACCGAACGACGCCGTCCGTCGTCGGCTTCACCGACGACGAGCGCCTCGTCGGGAAGCCGGCGAAGAACCAGGCGATCCAGAACCCCGAGCGGACCGTGGCCTCGATCAAGCGCCACATGGGCGAGGACGACTACACGGTCGAGGTAGACGGCGAGGAGTACACCCCCGAGGAGGTCTCGGCGATGATCCTCGGGAAGATCAAGCGCGACGCAGAGGAGTACCTCGGCGACGACGTCGAGAAGGCCGTCATCACCGTCCCCGCCTACTTCTCGGACCGCCAGCGCCAGGCGACGAAGGACGCCGGCGAGATCGCCGGCTTCGAGGTCGAGCGGATCATCAACGAGCCGACCGCAGCGTCGATGGCCTACGGTCTCGACGACGACTCCGACCAGACCGTCCTCGTCTACGACCTCGGTGGCGGGACGTTCGACGTCTCGGTGCTCGATCTGGGTGGCGGCGTCTACGAGGTCGTCGCGACGAACGGGGACAACGACCTCGGCGGCGACGACTGGGACCGCGCGATCATCGACTGGCTCGCCGACGAGTTCGAGTCCGATCACGGCTTCGACCTACGGGAGGACCGCCAGGCCCTCCAGCGGCTCAAGGACGCCGCCGAGGAGGCCAAGATCGAACTCTCGAGCCGAAAGGAGACGGAGATCAACCTCCCGTTCATCACCGCGACCGACCAGGGCCCGGTCCACTTGGAGAAGTCGCTGACCCGCGCGAAGTTCGAGTCGCTGACCGCCGACCTGATCGAGCGCACCGTCGGCCCGACCGAGCAGGCCCTCGAGGACGCGGGCTACGACGCCGACGACATCGACGAGGTCCTCCTCGTCGGCGGCTCGACCCGGATGCCCCAGGTCGAGGAGAAAGTCGAGGAGATCGTCGGCGAGGAGCCCCAGAAGAACGTCAACCCCGACGAGGCCGTCGCGCTGGGCGCGGCGATCCAGGGCGGCGTCCTCGGCGGCGACGTCGACGACATCGTCCTGCTCGACGTCACGCCCCTCTCGCTCGGTATCGAGGTCAAGGGCGGCCTCTTCGAGCGCCTGATCGAGAAGAACACGACGATTCCGACCGAAGAGTCGAAGGTGTTCACCACCGCGGCGGACAACCAGACGTCGGTGCAGGTCCGGGTGTTCCAGGGCGAACGCGAGATCGCCGAGGAGAACGAACTGCTCGGCGAATTCATGCTCTCGGGGATCCCCCCCGCGCCGGCGGGCACGCCCCAGATCGAGGTCTCCTTTAACATCGACGAGAACGGGATCGTCAACGTCTCCGCCGAAGACCAGGGCACCGGCGAGAGCGAGGAGATCACGATCGAGGGCGGCGCCGGCCTTTCCGACGACGAGATCGACCGGCTCCAGGAGGAAGCTGAGGAACACGCAGAGGAAGACGAGAAGCGCCGCGAACGCATCGAGGCGCGAAACTCCGCGGAGGCGACGGCCCAGCGCGCCCGCACCCTCCTCGAGGAAAACGAGGAGGTAGACGACGAGCTCCGCGAGGAGATCGAAGCGGGTATCGAGGACCTGGAGGAGGTCGTCGAGGACGAGGACGCCTCGACGGAGGAGATCGAGGAGGCGACCGAGGAGCTCTCGACGGAGCTCCAGGAGATCGGCAAGCAGATGTACCAGGACGCCGCGGGCGCCGAAGGTGCGGCCGGCGCCGGTGGGGCTGGCGCGGGTGCCGCCGGCGGCGCGGCGGGCGCGGGTCCGGGCGGTGCTGGCGGCCCCGGCGGTGCGGCCGGTCCGGGCGGCGCTGCCGGAGCGGGCGCAAGCGCCGAGGGCGAGGAGTACGTCGATGCCGACTTCGAGGACGTCGAGGACGACGAGAGCGAGGACGAAGACGAGTAGCTCTTCGACGTCCTCGGAGGACGCGGGCCTCCCGTGAAGTTCTCTGCCCCCACCGAGCAGTGGCTGCCGGGGCCGTGCGGGACGCTTTTGACGGTCGCCCCCGTACGTGATACGGTATCGTGGCACGCGAGTATCGAACCGGCGACCGGATCGAGGGATCGCGGCTCCAGCTCGACCTCTGGCATCCCGACTGCTTTACCCTCGAAATCACCGAACGGCTGCCCGGCGGATTGCTCGGCCACGGCGTCCATGCGATCGACGGGAAGGCGACCTGCCGGTTTACGGCCTACGGGCGGTCGGTCGCGGAGTTGGAGACGCTGGTCGAGGCCATCCGGGCCTCCTCCCGGACCGACTCGGTCCGGGAGGTCGACCACCAGTACGCCACCGGCGTCGAGACGCCCGGCACCGAGACCGTCACCACGGGGCTGGTCGTCCAGTACGCCCTCGCCGACAGCATCAACGACGCGCTCGTTTCCCGGGGGTTCATCCCCGACGAGCCGGTCCGGATCACCGGCGGGCGCGAACACTGGACCGTCGTCATCCACGAGGACCGCGCGACGATCGAGGCGCGTCTCGAGGAGGTCCGCACGGAGAAGGACGCCGAGATCGGAGTCGAGTCGATGACCACCCTTCACGGTGGCGTCACGGCTGGAATGTTCCGGACCGACCGGCTTTCCGAGCGTCAGCGGGAGGTGTTCGAACTCGCCCGACGGCGCCACTACTACCGGTGGCCCCGGGCGGTGGCCGCCGCCGACCTCGCCGACGAACTGGGAATCGCCGAGGCGACCCTGCTCGAGCACCTCCGGAAGGCCGAATCCAAGCTTCTCGATCCCGACTCCCCCGAGCACGATCGCTGACCCCCTGTGTACCTAGGGTGGGGAGTTAATCAGCCCCATGCGTTATGTTACCGCCACCCATGTCTGGAACGGATACGAAGTCCGACCGGAGTCTCGCACGGGACATCGGGCCGTTCGGGGCGATCGCGACGGTCGTCGCCGGCACGCTCGGCGCCGGCCTGTTCGTCACGCTCGGGACGGCGAGTTCGACGACCGGCCCGAGCGTGATCCTGATCATCGCGCTGTCGGGGATCATCGCGATGGCGGTCGCGATCAACTACAGCTGGCTCGCGACGATCTTTCCGGCCGCGGGCTCGACGTACTCCTACATCACCCGGGTGTTTCGCAACCGGCTGGCGGGGTTCGTCGCGACCTGGTCGCTATGGCTGGGATACATGGCGGCGGTCTCCGTGCTCGCACTCGGCTTCGGCAGCTACCTCCAGGTGTTCTACCCGGCCGTCGACGCCCGCTTTGCGGGGGTCGCGCTGATCACCGTCCTCTTCGTCGTCAACATGCTCGGCGCCCGCCGGTACAGCATCTCACAGAACGCCATCTTCATCCTCCTGATGGTCTCGATCCTCGTGCTCGTGGTCCCCGGAACCTTCACCGTCGAGGCCGGCAACTACACTCCCTTCTTTACGGGCGGGTTCGACGGCGCGCTCGCGGCCGCCGTCCCGCTTTTCTACGCCTACATCGGGATCGCCGTCGCAGGCGAGATCGGCGCGGAGGTCAAGAACCCCTCGCGGAACCTGCCCCTGGCGATGGCTGGCGGGACGCTGATTCTCATCGTCCTCTACATGTGGACCGCGGCGGTCATCTACGGCGTCGTCGGCGACTACACCGTCCTCGCGAACTCCGACCGGCCGCTGTCGACGGCCGCCGAGACGTTCCTCCCGCTGAACGCGACCGCCGTCGTCGGCTTCGGCGGGTTGCTCGCGACCGCCTCGAGCGTCCACGCCGTAATGGCCGCGGGGATCAAGCTTCCGTACTGCTGGGCCTGGGACGAGGTGTTCTCGACGCGCTTCTCGGAGGTCAACGAGCGCTGGCGGACGCCCCACTGGTCGCTGTTCACCCTGTTTGCGGTCTCCTCGGGACTCACCTTCTGGACCGGCGGGCTCGATCAGGTGATCGCCATCGCGACGTTCAGCTACCTGATCGCCTACGCCGGGACCTCCTTTACCGCGATCTACCTCTATCTCAACCGGCCGACCCTGCGAGAGAAGGCCGCGTTCGACCCCGGCGCGTGGATCTTCGTCCCCGGCGTGCTCGGCCTCGGGGGCTGTCTTCTCTTGCTCTCGCAGGCCTACCAGGGGTCGATGACGATCTACGTCCCCTGGCTCGCGATCGGGCTCGTCGTCTTCGGGATCTACTGGTATCTGGGCCAGCGTGCCGAGACCGACGTCGACGCCATCCTCGACACCCTTCCGGGAGTTCCGACCGACGAGTACAGCCCGCGGATCGCCGACGATCCGATCGCCGACGACGTCGCAGACGACTGAGAGCCATGTCCGACCCATCACATTCCCCGACGACGGCGATCGACCACGACGAGACGATCGAGCTACTCCAAGAACTCGTCCGGATTCGAAGCCCCTACTTCGAGGAGGAGGAGATCGTCGAGTTCGTCCACGACTGGCTCGAGGAGGCGGGGCTCGAACCCGAGTATCAGGAGGTGAGCGAGCCCGAGATCACCGGCTTCGAGGGGCGAAACGTCCTGGCGAGACTGGAGGGGAGCGACCCCGAGGCGCCGACGTTCCTGTTGAACGCCCACGTCGACACCGTGCAACTGGTCGAGGGCTGGGAGGAGGACCCGCTCTCGGGCCGGGTCGAGGACGGAAAGCTGTACGGCCAGGGCGCCTGCGACATGAAAGGCGGGCTCGCGGCGATCATGGTCGCCGTCCGGGAACTCGCGGATGCCGACCTCCGGGGCGACGTCGTCCTCTCGGCGGTCGTCGACGAGGAAGGTCCCTACGGACTGGGCGCCGACCGGATGATCCGGGAGGGGCTCACCGACGCCTACGACGCGGCGATCGTTACCGAGCCGGGACCGATCCTCGCCCAGTCCGAGATCGAGAACCCCGCGCTGATCCTCGGCGCCCGCGGGCGATTCCTCTACGATCTGGTCGTTCGGGGCCACGCGGCCCACGGCTCCCAGCCCGAGAAGGGGAAGAACGCCGTCGTGGACGCCGGCCGGCTGGCCGAGGCGCTCGCGGGAATGGACGTCGGAACCCATCCGCAACTCGGCGACGGCTCGGTCTGCCCGCTCTCGATCGAGGGCGGGAGCCAGACGCTCTCGGTCCCCGATCGCTGTCGGCTGCTGGTCGATCGCCACGTCGTCGTCGGCGAGGACGCGGAGAGCGTGCTGGCCGACGCAGAGCGAGTCGTCGAGGGTCTCGAACTCGACTGCGAGGTCGATGTCGGCTTCCGGGAGGCCCCCGAAGAGGACATGCGCTACGGACCGTACGTCACCGACGAGGACCATCCCCTCGTGGCGTCGCTCGCCTCGGCGACCGAATCCGTCGCGGGTGTCGAGCCGGCGATCAGCTACTTCTCGAGCGTCGGCGACTTCAACTACTTCGGCCACCGCGCGGAGCTTCCGACCGTGATCCTCGGCCCCGACGGCGAGAACATCCACGGCACCGGCGAGTTCGTCTACACCGACGACGTGATCGAGGTCGCCGAGATCATCGTCGAAGCCGCGCGGTCGTACCTGGGGTGAGGCCGTGGCTCCCGTGGCCCTCGAGGGAAGCGGAGAGGCGGAGTTCCCAGTCCTGGGAATCGATTCGGGAGCCATCGAGCGAAACGCCGCACGGATCGTCGATCGGGTCGATCCCGACGTCGTCGGCGTGACGAAAGGGGTCTGTGGCGATCCCCGGGTCGCGCGTGCGATGCTGGCCGGCGGCGCCGCCGGGATCGCCGACTCCCGGGTAGCGAATGTCGTGGGGCTCCGCGAGGCCCTCCAGTGTGACCTCCTCTTGCTCCGGGCGCCGATGGGCACCGAGTGCTCGGCGGTGGTCGAGAACGCGACGTGGTCGATGGAGTCCGAGGCCGCGACCCTGAGAGCGCTCTCGGCGATTTCGACCGACAGGGAGGTCGTCCACCGGGTACTGGTGGCGATTGACGTCGGCGACCGCCGGGAGGGCGTTCTGCCCGAGGAGTTCGACGAACTTCTCGAGGCCGCAATCGACCTCCCGGGGGTCGAGGTCTCGGGGCTAGCGACCCACGTCGGCTCGTTCGGTGGCGTCGTCCCGACGCGGGAGAACGTCGGGCGACTGGTCGAACTCGTCGAGCGAGCGGAGGAGCGCCTCGGCCGGCGCCTGGCGGTCGTCTCTGGCGGGAGCACGAACGCGCTCGGGCTTGCTTTCGAGGGCGACCTGCCCGGGCAGGTGACACAGCTTCGAGTCGGCGAGGGGATCCTGCTCGGGACCGATCCGGTCACCGGCGAGGCGATTCCGGGGCTCGAGACCGATGCGATCGAACTGGTCGCGGAGGTCATCGAGTGCAAGCGAAAGCCCTCCCTCCCGGAGGGAGAGCGGAGCCGTGACGCGTTCGGTCAGGAGCCCGCGTTCGCGGACCGCGGGGTTCGACGACGGGCGATCCTCGCGCTTGGGCGCCTGGACTGTGCGATCGGAGAGCTTACCCCGCTCCGGGAGGGCGTCGAGGTGATCGGGGCGAGCAGCGATCACACGGTGGTGGACGTCGCCGACGCGGGATCGGTCGAGGTCGGCGATACGCTCGCCTTTCGGCCGGGATACGCCGCGCTCGCGCGTGCCGCGGCCGCGCCGTCCGTCGCGGTTGCGGTCGGATAACGGGCCGCCGGGCGTCGAGCGGGCGTTTCAAGTGGCTCAACGGATTATCGGTGGACAACTAATGAGCGAGGACTTCTACGATGTGCTCGGCGTGGGGTCGAACGCCTCCGCCGACGAGATCAAGCAGGCCTACCGGGAGAAGGCCACGGAGTACCATCCCGACGTCAGCGACGACCCCGACGCAGAGGAGAAGTTCAAGAAGATCCAGAAGGCCAAACAGGTCCTGACCGACGACGAGAAGCGGGAGGCCTACGACCGGATGGGCCACGACCGCTACCAGCAGGCCGAGAAACACGGCTACGACGCCGGCGACGCCGGCGGCGCCGGCGGTGGCGGGATGGGCGGGGACCCCTTCGGCGGGATGGGCGGTGGCGCCGGCGGGATGGGCGGCGGCCTCGGGGACATCTTCGAGCAGGTCTTCGGCGGCGGCGGTGGCGGGCGCGGACGGGGGCGAAGCCGCCCCCAGAAGGGCCAGGACCTCCGGACCGGCCTCGAGATCGACCTCGAGGAGGCGTACGCGGGGGCCGAAAAGGAGTTCTCCATCGCTCGGCCCGAGGAGTGTCCCGACTGTGGCGGGAGCGGCCACCCCCCCAGTGCCGACGTCCAGACCTGCCCGGAGTGTCAGGGCCAGGGCCAAGTCACGCAGGTCCAGCAGACGCCCCTGGGTCGGGTCCAGCAGACGACGGCCTGTCCCCGGTGTGACGGCGAGGGAAGCCTCTACAGCGAGACCTGCGGGGAGTGTCGCGGCGAGGGCTACGTCCAGGGCGAGGCGACCCTTTCGGTCGAGGTCCCCGAGGGGATCCGCGACGGCCAGACTCTCAGGATGGACCGCGAGGGCGCGCCGAGCCCCGAGGGCGGTCCTCGTGGGGATCTCCTGATCGACGTCTCGGTCCGCGAACACGACGAGTTCGAGCGCGAGGGCGACGACCTACGCTACCGGATGCCCGTCTCCTTCCCGCAGGCGACCTTCGGCGACACGGTCCAGGTCCCCACCCTCGAGGGCGACGTCGAGTTCGAGATCCCCGAGGCGACCCAGAGCGGCGAGACCTTCCGGTTACAGGGCAAGGGGATGCCCCGCCTCCAGCGCCGGGGCGAGGGCGACCTCTACGTCCAGGTCCAGATCGTCACCCCCGACTCGATGAACGCCGAACAGCGCGAGGCTCTCGAGAACTTCGCCGAGGCCGGCGGCGAGGAGATCGACGTCAACGAGGGCTTCTTCGAGAAGATCAAGCGGTCCTTCTGACCCCCGTCCCCTTTATTATCGCTCGCCCCGTCTTCCGTGGTGGGTGTTTACAAACTCATGACTGCCAAGCGTATCCTGCTGCTCGCGGGTGACTTCGTCGAGGACTACGAGATCATGGTGCCGTTCCAGGCCCTCCAGATGGTTGGCCACGAGGTCCACGCGGTCTGTCCCGAGAAGGCCGCGGGCGACGTCTGCCCGACGGCGATACACGACTTCGAGGGCGACCAGACCTACACCGAGAAGCCCGGCCATGACTTCGAGTTGAACCACGACTTCGAGGCGGTCGACCCCGCCGACTACGACGCGCTCGTGGTCCCCGGCGGACGGGCGCCCGAGTACCTGCGGACCTACGACGAGGTACTCGAGATCGTCCGGCACTTCTTCGAGGCGGACAAGCCGGTCGCGGCGCTCTGTCACGGCGCCCAGATCCTCGCGGCCGCGGACGTCATCGACGGCCGGGCGTGTACGGCCTACCCCGCTCTCGAGGCCGACGTCGTCGGCGCCGGCGGCGAGTGGCGCGACGAGGTCACCCGCGACGGTAACCTGGTGACCGGCCAGGCCTGGCCCGACCACCCCGCCTGGCTCGCCTCGTTCCTCGAGGTGCTCGGAACCGACCTCGAATCCGAGGCGCCGGTCGCGGCCGACTGACCTCCCGTTCGACCGGCGGCCTTTTGCTCGCCGCGTCGGAAGCTCCCTCCATGACCGAGACGGCCGGAGAGCTGTTCGTCCGCGAGCGCCGGAGCGAGGCGCCCGCGCTCGTCGATCGCGAGGGCCGGACCTACGACTACGACTGGCTGTTCACCTCGACGTGGAAGGCGGGGAACTTCCTCCGGCACTCCGGCGTCCGCGAGGGAGTGAGCGTCGGCGTCGTCGGCGACGGCCCCATCGCCCTGCTCGCGGGGTTCGGGACCGCGCTGCTCTCGAGCACCGTGCGGTTCGCCCCTCCGGAAAAACTCGGCGAGGAGGTCCGGGCCCTGGTCGCGCCCGTCGCCACTCTTGAGGAGTACGACCTTCCACGGGGCGCCCAGCGGGTCGGTTACGGCGGCGAGGCCGACGACCCCGCGGTCCACGACCTCGAGGCCGGCCTCTGGAGCGAGAACCCCTCGTTTCCCCCCGTCGATCTCGACCCCGACACCCCCATGGTGGCCGACGGCGGGGCGACCTACAGCCACCGCGACCTGTTCGAGACGGCCCACGCGGTCGCCGCCGAACACGAGTTCGGAGAGGGGACGCGGGTCCGCCCGGCCGGCGGGTTCGCCGATCCCCGCGCGTTCGCGGCAGGCGTTCTCGCGCCGCTCGTGGCGGGGGGAACGGTCGTCCTCGACGGCGAGGCCGACGTCGCGATCGGTGGTGGAGACGACGAGGATGGGCCGGATCGGGTTTCGCTCTCGAGAATCGAACTCGACTCGTGGCTCAGCGGTTCTCGAGGGAATCCGTACTGTCGGTAGGTCCGGCGCCGCCCGCACCGCTTGCGGGTTCGAGGTCGGAACCCTCGTTGGGACCGCCGGGCCCGCGGTCGGCATCGACGACGCCCTCGGTCCAGGTCCCCCGGAGGAAGTAGGCGCCGGCGAGGACGACCATGCAGACGTTGGAGATCGCCTCGCCGTACCAGATGCCGGTGGCGCCCAATTCCAAGGGTTCGGCGAGCGCGTAGGCGAACGTCGCCCGAAAGACGATGAAGCCGACGATCGCGAACGCCATCGCGACGCGGGTGCTTCCGCTGCCCCGGAACCCTCCCTGGACGATGTAGAAGACCCCCAAAAAGACGTAGGAGAGGCTGACGATCCGGAGGTAGTCGGCGCCGATCGCGGTCACGACGTCGGCGCCGCTGCCGGTGACGAAGACCGCGATGATCGGCGTCGAGAAGGTGTAGACGAACGCCGAGAAGAGCGCGAGCGAGCCCGCGATGATCGCGACCCCGGTGTAGACGCCGCGTTTGGCCCGCTCGACCTGACCGGCCCCGAGGTTCTGACCGACGACGGTCTCGACGCCACGGGCCAGTCCCAGGGCAGGAAGGACGACCATCGAGGTCACCCGGGTCCCGATCCCGTAGGCCGCGACGGCCTCCGCGCCGACGAGGGCGACGAGCGCGGTCAGGACGGTGACGCTCGCGGCCTTCGTGCTGACCTCGACGCTCGCGGGCGCACCGATCGAAACGATCTTTTTCACCGTCTCGCGCTCGAGCAGGAAGTCGGAGGGTCGAAGCTCGATCCCGACGCGCCCGGAGAGCAGAAGCCAGAGGCCGACCGCGGCGATCAGCGCCCGCGAGATGATGGTCGCGATCGCCGCACCCATCACGTCGAGGCCGTCGAAGCCGGTCGTCGCGAAGAGGGCGGCTTCGAGGCTCTCCGCGCCGACCCAAGCGAAGACCGGGTTGTTCTCGAAGCCGAGGATGAAGAAGGGGTCGATGACGACGTTGATCCCGACGCTCGCGGCCATCAGATAGAGCGGCGTGCGGGTGTCGCCCCAGCCCTGGAGCAGCGACTGGAAAATGAAGAACGCGAAGACGAAGGGCATCCCCAGGAACTCCATCCGGACGTACTCGAGGGCGTAGCGGTATTCCAGAGAACCCGGATCGGCGCCGATCAGCTGGAGCAGTTGGGGCGCGAACAGGTAGCCGACGCCGCCGACGACTCCGGTGGCGAGCAGGGTGAAGGTGACCGTCTGCCCCGCAACGCCGGCGACGCGATCGACGTTGCCGGCACCCTTGTTCTGGGCGACGAGGACGGTGCCCGCGACGGTAAAGCCGATCGCGAAGCTGATGATCAGGAAGACGATCGCCCAGGCGTAGGAGAGCGCCGAGACCCCTTCCTGGCCGAGCCGGCCGACCCAGAACGTGTCTGCGAGGTTGTAGCCGACGTGGAGCAGGTTCGTCAGCACGATCGGAACCGAGAGGACGACCAGCGGCCGAACGAGACCGCCGTCGATGACGTTTACCGACCGGTCGCTCCCGGGACGGCTCACGAACGTCCCTCCGGTCCGGTCGCGCCCCAGGGGGCGGCCTGGCGACCGCGAGCGACTGCCGGCGTCGTCGTCCGCTCGCGGCGGTCCTCTCGGAGCGTCTGGACCATTGTCGTCCGGACGGCGAGTTCGCGGGTAGGGGTTTCGGTTCCGGCACCGACCGCCCGGTCAGCGTGCCTCCCGGAGGTCGTCCAGGGACTCGGGGTTCTCGATGCTGCTCATGTCGCCGGGGTCGGAGCCGGTGTAGGTCGCCCCGATCGCCCGGCGGACGATCTTGCCGCTCTGGGTCTTGGGGAACTCCGTGACGAACAGGACCTCGCGGGGCCGGAACGGTTTGCCGAGCGCACCGGCGACCTGTGCGCGTAGTTCCTCCCGGAGGTCGTCGCTTTCTTCGACTCCCGCCTCGGTGATGACGTAGGCGACGACGGCGGTCCCCGTCGTCTCGTCGGGGACGCCGACGGCGGCGGCCTGATTCACCGCGGGGTGGTCGATCAGTGCGCCCTCGACTTCGGCGGGGCCGACCTTGCGGCCGGCGACGTTGAGCGCGTCGTCGGCCCGACCGTGGAGGAACCAGAACCCGTCCGAATCGACCTGGGCCCAGTCGCCGTGGTCCCACAGCGGCGGGTCCTCGAACGTAGACCAGTACTCCTCTATATAGCGCTCGTCGCCCGACCACAGGGATTTGGTCATCGAGGGACAGGAGTCCCGAGCGACGAGAAAGCCCCGCTCGCCCTCGTCGGCCACGCTCTCGCCTGCGGAGTCGACAACGTCGGTCGCCATCCCCAGCCCGGGCCCGCCGAGCGTGCAGGGCTTCAGCGGCTGGTTCGGCATCGGCATCAGGAAACAGCCACAGATCTCGGTCCCCCCGGAGATGTTGATGATCGGCGCCTCGCTTCCCCCGACGTGTTCGTAGAACCACTGCCAGCTTTCTGCGTCCCAGGGTTCGCCCGTCGAACCCAGGATCCGCAGCGAGGAGAGATCGTGGCCCTCCAGGGGTTCGGTGCCGTGTTTGCGGAGCGCGCGGACCGCCGTCGGCGAGATCCCGAACTGGGTGATCCCGTGGCGGTCGATCATCTCCCAGAACCGGTCGGGCCCGGGGTGGTCGGGCGCGCCCTCGTACATGAACACCGTCCCGCCGAAGCTGTGGACCCCGATCAGTGTCCAGGGCCCCATCATCCAGCCGATATCCGAGACCCAGAAGAAGCGATCGGCGGGCTTGAGATCGAAGCCGAAGTGGAGTTCCTTGGGACACTGGGTCCCGACCCCGGCGTGGGTGTGAACAATTCCCTTCGGTGTACCCGTCGTCCCCGAGGAGTAGAGCAACATCGACTCCTGGTCGGAGGGGAGCGATTTGGTGTCGTAAGCGTCGGCGGCGGCGCCGACGGTCTCCGCCCACCACTCATCGCGTTCGTCGGTCCAGGGGATCTGGTCTCGATCGTCGTCTTTGGATCCGAGCCTGTCGAAGACGATCGTGTGCTCGACGTGGCCCGCCTGCTCGATCGCGCCGTCGGCCGCGCCCTTCAGATAGACCGGATCGCCCCGGCGGTAGAAGCCGTCGCCCGTAAAGAGGACCGAGCACTCCGCGTCGGCGATCCGGGTCGCCGTGGCATCGACGCCGAAGCCCGAGAAGATCGGTACCGCGATCGCACCGACCTTCAGACAGCCATAGAGGATCGAGACGACCTCCGGCACCATCGGCATGTAGAGTCCGACGGTGTCGCCCGTCTCGATCCCGCGTTCCTCTAAGGCGTTCGCCACCCGGTTCGCCTCGCGGTGGAGTTCGTGGTAGGTCGTTTCCCGGACCGCGCCGTCCTCGCCCTCCCAGATCGTCGCGACCCGGTTTCTCGCCGGGTTTCCGACCTCGGCGTGGCGATCGACGGTGTTGTGGGCGACGTTGAGCTTTCCGCCGGGGTACCAGTCGGTGAACTGTGGGCCCCCGCGGCTCACGGCGTCGCCGTTCGCGTCCTCCGGGGCGCGTCGCGCCCCGCTGTCGTCCCGGACGGCGTCGTACTCCTCGTAGAACTCGATGCCCAGATACTCGACGAGTTCGTCCCAGAACCAGTCGATTCCGGCCTCGCCCTCCGCATCGACCGCGCAGGTCCGCTCGATCAGGTCGTCGTAGTCGTCGATCCCGTAGGTCTCCATGAACGCGGCGACGTTCGTCGACTCGGCGAACTCCCGGGAGGGCCGGTGGACGATGTCGGCGGTGTCGTCTGGCATCCGTATATCACGAATTCTCACCTCGGGGGAAGTAGCTTGCCCCGATAAATTCCACGCCTCGCGCCGGCCCACAAACGCTTTTGGCGGCGAGGTTCTACCGCCGACCATGTACGTACGGGACGCGAAAAACCGGGAGGAGGTCTGGCTTCTGGACCACATCGAGGGAATGGGCCTCGACGACACCGCCTTTCGCTCCAGGGACTACGTCGTCGCCATCGACGAGGAGTCCGGCGAGAAGGCCGGGTTCGGCCGGATCCGCGTCCACACGGAGGCGACCGACGACGGCGACGACGCCTGCGAGCTGACGAGCATCGGCGTCCTCTCGAGTTGGCGCGGCCAGGGCGTCGGCGCCCACGTCGTCGAACGCCTGCTCGAGTACGCAGCCGACGACGGGTTCGACGCGGTGTACGCGCTGACCGGCGAGGCCGACTATCTCGAACGGCTGGGCTTCCGACGGATCGATCGGTCGGAGCTACCGGCGGCCGTAGACGAGCGCCTCGACGAGAAACGCGACCGCTCGGATCCCGAGGCGGTGCCGCTGCGGATCGACCCCGCCACGTTCCGGATGCCCGAGCGGCTCCGTGAGGCGTTCAAGGACGCGAGCGAGCAGGACGGAGAAGAGGAGGGAAGCGAGGAGACCCCCGAGGACTTCGGGATCGATCCCGACACGGCGACCTACAAGTACGACACCGGTCGGTGAAACTCTCGCGAGGCAGTTCCTCCCGGTCGGCGGCCGGCTCCCGGGCTTCCGGGTCCGTTTCTCAACCTTGAAGCCCCGCGCCGGCGAACACGTTCGGTATGTTCGACGCCGACGACCTGGCGGAGATCCGCGAGGGCCGCGAGGAGTGGGAGGCCGAGACGGTCGAGCCCCTCCTCGAGCGCTTCGGCGAGCGCCGGGACAGCTTCCGGACGGATACTGGCGGCCAGGAGGTCGACCGGCTCTACACCCCCGAGGACGTCGCAGACCTCGACTACGGCGAGGATCTGGGGTTTCCCGGCGAGGAGCCGTACACCCGCGGCGTGTACGCCACCGGCTACCGGGGGCGGCTGTGGACGATGCGCCAGTACGCCGGGTTCTCGACGCCGGAAGACACCAACGAGCGGTTTCACTACCTGCTCGACGAGGGCCAGACCGGGCTCTCGATGGCGTTCGACCTCCCGACCCAGATGGGGTACGACTCCGACGCCGGGTTGGCCGAGGGCGAGGTCGGGAAGGCGGGCGTCGCGATCGACTCGCTGGCGGACATGGAGACCGTCTTCGAGGAGATTCCCCTGGACTCGGTCTCGACGAGCATGACGATCAACGCGCCCGCCTCGGTCCTGCTGGCGATGTACGTCGCCGTCGGCGACGAGCAGGGCGTCCCCCGCGAGGAGTTGCGGGGGACGATCCAGAACGACATTCTGAAGGAGTACATCGCCCGGAACACCTACATCTACCCGCCGGGGCCCTCGATGCGGATCATCACCGACGTCTTCGAGTTCTGTGCCGCCGAGGTCCCGAACTTCAACACCATCTCGATCTCGGGCTATCACGTCCGGGAGGCCGGTTCGACCGCGGCCCAGGAACTCGCCTTCACGCTGGGCAACGGGATCGAGTACGTCGAGCAGGCCGTCGAGGCGGGACTGGACGTCGACGACTTCGCACCCCAGCTCTCCTTTTTCTTCAACGCCCACAACGACATCTTCGAGGAGGTCGCGAAGTTCCGTGCCGCCCGCCGGATGTGGCACGACATCGTCGAGGAACACTTCGACCCCCGGGATCCGAAATCCACGCAACTGAAGTTCCACACCCAGACCGCCGGCTCGATGCTCACCGCCCAGCAGATCGAGAACAACGTCGTTCGAGTGGCTTACCAGGCGCTGGCCGCGGTTCTGGGGGGAACCCAGAGCCTCCACACGAACGGGAAAGACGAGGCCCTCTCGCTGCCGACCGAGAAGTCCGTTCGAACCGCGCTGCGGACCCAGCAGATCCTCGCCCACGAGTCCGGCGCCGCGGACACGATCGACCCGCTGGCCGGCAGCTACTACGTCGAGAGCCTCACCGACGAACTCGAGGCGGAGGCCTACGGGATCTTAGAGAACGTCGAGGACCGGGGCGGGATGCTCCCGGCCGTCGAGAGCGGCTGGGTCAAACGGCGGATCCAGGACACCGCCTTCGACCGCCAGCGCGAGATCGACGAGGGCGAGCGGATCATCGTCGGCGTCAACGAGTTCGAGGTCGACGAGGAGTCGGAGATGGACGTCGAGGAGGTCACCGCGGAGGACCAGCGCCGCCAGCGAGAGCGCCTCGAGTCCGTCCGCGAGGACCGCGACGGGGAGGCCGTCGAGGCCCGCCTCGCCGACCTCGCCGACGCGGCGGCGGGCGGGGCGAACCTGATGCCCCCGATCGTCGCCGCGGTGAAGGCGTACGCGACGGTCGGGGAGATCTGTGACGTTCTCCGCGGGGAGTTCGGGGAGTACCAGCCCGACGCCGTGTAGGCGCCACGGCCGATCTCGCCCCGACCGGTCAGTCGTCGGCCTCGACGGGGCGCTGACGGTCGCGGTCGTCCTCGCCGACCCCCTCGCTCTCGCCGTCGCCGGTCTGGGACGCCCAGAGGTCGGCATAGGCGCCACCCTCCGCGACGAGTTCGCGGTGGGTGCCGGTCTCGATCACCTCGCCCTCGTCCATGACGACGATCCGGTCGGCATCCTGGATCGTCGAGAGCCGGTGGGCGATGATGAAGGCGGTCCGGTCGGCGGTGAGTTCGTCCAGGTTCTCCTGGATGAGCGTCTCGGTCTCGGTGTCGACGTCGCTGGTCGCCTCGTCGAGAACGATCGCGTCGGGGTCGTTCAGGATCGTCCGGGCGATCGAGACCCGCTGGCGCTGACCCCCTGACAGCTTCACGCCGCGTTCGCCGACCATCGTGTCGTACCCCTCGGGGAGGTCGGCGATGAACCGGTGGGCGCCGGCGGCCTTCGCGGCGTCGCGGATCCGGCCTTCGACCTCGTCGGGGACCGCCTCGCCATCGACGAGCGCCTCGAAGGCCTCCCGGTCGCCGTAGGCGACGTTCTCCCGGATCGTCCCCGAGAACATGTAGGGGTCCTGCTCGACGACCCCGATCCGGTCGCGAAGCGCCTGGAGATCGTACTCCCGGACGTCGGTGCCGTCGACGCTGACCGAGCCCTCGTCTACGTCGTAGAACCGGGGCGGGAGCTTCAGCAGGGTGGACTTCCCGGAGCCGCTCGTGCCCGCGAAGCCGACGGTCTCGCCGGCCTCGATCTCGAGGTCCACCCCGTGGAGGATCTCCTCGCCGTCGTCGGCGTAGCTGAAACGGACGTCCTCGAAGGCGACCTCGCCGTCGATCTCGTCGGGCTCGGTGCCGTCGTCGGGCGACTGAACCTCGGAGTCGTGGGCGAGGACGCCGAAGACGCGCTCGGCGCTGGATTTGGCCTTCTGGTAGTTGTTCGCGGTCTTCCCGATCCGGGTCATCGGCCCGTCGAGTTCCCGGAGGTAGAGGAAGAAGGTGACGAACGTGCCGGCGGTGAGCCCGCCGGCGGTGATCGCCGACCGGCCGCCGACGACGAGGGTGATCACGAACATCGCGCCGACGATCAGGCGAAGCGAGGCGAAGAAGGCCTTCCTGACCGTGATCGCGCCGATCTTCTCGTCGCGGTAGCCCTCGCTTTGTTTCCCGACCCGGCGGTTCTCGACGTCGTAGCGGTCGAAGGACTTGACGATCGCTGCACCCCCGAGGTTGTTCGAGAGGCGGGTGTTCAGCCGGGCGACGAGCTCGCGGATGCGCTTGTACTTGGGTTCGATCCAGATGATGAACTTCGCGGTGACGACGGCGATGATCGGCACCGGCGCGAGCACGAAGACGGCGAGCTCGGGCGCGGTGTACAGCATCCAGGCACCGACCAGCCCGAAGATCATCACGGCTTCGGTGATCTGGCGGAGCTCGTTGTTGAAGAAGTCCTCCAGCCGGTTGACGTCGCTGTTGAGAATCGCCATCATCCCGCCGGTCTGGTGGTCGTTGAAAAACGAAAGCGAGAGCCGTTGCATGTGGTCGTAGGTGTCGATCCGGAGGT
Organism: Saliphagus infecundisoli; assembly: GCF_020177375.1. Classification (GTDB taxonomy): domain Archaea; phylum Halobacteriota; class Halobacteria; order Halobacteriales; family Natrialbaceae; genus Saliphagus; species Saliphagus infecundisoli. The sequence goes on from NZ_JAIWHV010000022.1 coordinate 41,491, forward strand.
CGTGCTGGAGGCGCTGGGCGGTCGTCTGGAAGAAGTAGCGGGAGGTGAAGTGGGTCACCGACTGGATCACGTAGGCCGCGATCGTCAGCCCGCCGAGGTAGTAAAGCAGGGAGAGGCGGTCGCCGACGGCCTCCTCGGCGAGCGGTTCGGTCGGGATCAGCCCCGTCGCCGCGAGCAACTCGTCGACGCCGCCGCCGGGTCGGACCGCCAGGTCGATCGCCGCGGCGAGCATCAGCGCCGGGAACAGCCGCGCCGCGCGGTTTACCATCGTCGAGACGAACCCGACGAGCAGCGGGAACCAGTAGGGGATCGCGTACTCGAACGCTTTCAGTATCGGATCGCCGTCTATTCCGTCGCGTATGTCCTCGAAACTGCCGTGTGGGTCGGATGGCATCGGGTGGTGGACTCGGCGTTCACGACGGCTACTGATAAGGAGCCGCCAGCCGGAAACCCTCGCTGGCTCTCCGAAAACCGCATCATCAACCCGTACGAACTCCGTTTCGTGTCCTCGGCCGACCCGCCCTCGAGACCGGCCGACCGGGGAGCGTAACGCTCACCTCGCGGTCGGACAAAGGGGAGACGATGCGCTTCGACCACGCCGGGATCGCAACCGACGACGCCGCCTCCCTCGCCGGGCTCTACGCCGACCTGCTGGACTGTGCGGTCGTCCACGAGGAACGCTTCGACGGGATGGACGTCGTCTTTCTCGATCTCGGAAACGGTTATTTCGAACTGCTCGAGCCCCACGGCGGAGGAGCGGTCGCCGACTACATAGCCGAGCGCGGCCCGGGGATCCACCATCTAGCCGTCCGCGTCGAGGACGGCGACGGAGGGATCGAAGGCGCAATGGAGCGCGCCCGAGAGCGCGGCGTCGAACTCGTCGACGAGGAGCCCCGGGAGGGAGCCTGGGGCCACCGGGTCGCCTTTTGTCACCCCGCCTCGACGGGGGGCGTGCTCCTTGAGTTCGTCGAGCACTGATCGGGTCGGAAACGAGTCAGTGCGCCGTCGGTCGCGACACCGGTAGCGCAACCGAACGGCACATCGTCGTCTCCGCTCCTATGACTCCCGACCGGCCGGAACCGCGATCCATTTTTGTCTGCGCTCCCGGAGCACCAACATGGAGAGCGTAGAGGCCGCAGGAGTGGGAATCGGGGACGACCACCCCCCGCGGATCATGGGCGTGTTGAACGTGAGCGAGGAGTCGCCGTACGATCCCAGCGTCCACGACGACCCCGACGAGGCCGCCGCCTACGTCGACGAGGAACTGATCGGGGAGGGGGCGGACATCGTCGACGTCGGGCTCGAGTCGGCGAACAAGCGATTCGAGGTCCTCTCCGAGGACGAGGAACTCGATCGGCTCGACGTCGCCTGCGAGACCGTCGAGGCGGTCTCGGGCGAGGCCGTCTTCTCGATCGAGACCCGGTACGGCGCGGTCGCCGACGAGGCCCTCTCGCGGGGGTTCGACATGGTCAACGACGTCTGTGGCTTCACGGACCCGGAGATGCCAGACGTTTGCCGGGATCACGACGCCGCCGTCGTGAAGATGGCGAGCCCCGACGATCTACGGCGGCCGGGCGCCGTCGAGGAGATCGACTGGGCCGCCAGGAAGTCCCCGGAGTGGGCCGACTCGGCCGACTACGCCGACATGATATACGAGGCGTTGAAGCGAAACGGACTAACCGAGAAGACGATCGTCGATCCCGCCTTCGGGGGCTGGAGCGAGGCGAAGACCCTCGCGGACGACCGGGCAACCTTCCGCCGGCTGGCGGAGTTCCGTGCGCTCGGCCGCCCGCTGTTGGTCTCGATCAACCGGAAGAACTTCCTGGGCGAGATCGCGGGCCGGGAGACCGACGAACGGCTGCCGGTCAGCCTCGCGGCGACCGCGCTCGCCGTCGAGCGAGGCGCCCACGTCCTCCGGACCCACGACGTCGCCGAAACCCGGGACGCGGCGGCGATCGGTCGCGAGTTCGCCGATCGGCGCTCGAGCGAGGACGGGGGGGTCAGCGTGACCTCCATGGAACCCAGCGAGTTCGAGGCCCTGGTGGCCGACCACGCCGACGGCGCGATCGCGGACGCGAGCCCCCGGTTGGTCCGGATCGACGGGCTGGACTCCGCCCAGCGGGGAGCCGTCGAGCGGGCGGCCTGGGAGACCGAAGCGACCGCCGTCTCCCTCGGGGGGACGGTTGCGCTCGCCGGACGCCGTTCGGACCTGCGCTCGATCGGAAGCCGCCTCGACGGGGTCGGGGAGGCGCTTCGGGACGTGCTCGAGTGACGGCGGGGCACGGACCCCTTTTTGTGCCGTCGGCGTCAACCGCCGGACGCATGGAGTTCGAGACGTGGGAGCCGGTCTACCGGAAGATCCTCGCCGACTTCGGCTTCGACCGGCGAGCCGACGAGCGCGCCCGAGACGTCCTCGTCGGTCTCACGGACCCCTTCGATCGCGAGCGCCTGCCGGCGTTTTCGGGGGCGACCGTCGCGATCGCGGGTGCGGGTCCCTCGCTGACGGACCCGGATGCCCTCGAGCGCGCCCGCGGGGCCGACCTCGTCGTCGCGGCCTCGACGGCAGTCGATCGGCTCGAGGATGGCGGCGTCGGGGTCGATTGCATGGTCACGGACCTCGACAAGAACCCCGACACCGTTCGCCGGCTCACCCGGCGAGGGACGCCCGTCGCGGTCCACGCCCACGGCGACAACGTCGACCTGGTTCGCGAGGTCGTCCCCGACTGCTCTCCGGGTTCCGTCCTGGCGACGACCCAGGCCGAACCCCGAGCTCCCGTCGAGAACTTCGGCGGGTTCACCGACGGCGATCGGGCCGCCTTCCTCGCGGATCACTTCGGCGCGTCTCGGTTGCTGTTCGTCGGCTGGGACCTCGACGACTCCTCGGTGGACCCGATGAAAGCGAAGAAACTCGAGTGGGCCGGGCGGCTGCTCGCCTGGCTCGAAACCCATCGGGAGGAGCGGTTTTCGGTTCTCGACGGCCGCCGCGAGCGCTACGAGCCGCCGATCTAAGGAGCGAGCGCCTCGATCGTCGCCTCGATCTCCGCTTCCGTCGCGCCCCGCGGGAAGCCGACGGCGACGTCGTCAACGCCGTCGATCGCCGCGAACCGCTCGAGCAGGTCGCGGGCGCGTTCCGGCCGGCCCGCCGCACACAGTTCGTCGAGGAGGTCCTCTGAGATCAGCGAGAGCGCCTCCTCCCGGTCGCCGCTGGCCCAGGCGGCCGCGACCGCCTCGGCGACGTCGCCGTGGCCCTGGCGGGCGAGGGAGTCGCGGTAGTAGGTCCCCATCGCACCGAGGTAGAAGGCCATGTGCCGGCGTGCGAGCTCGCGGGCGCGCTCGCCGTCTTCGAGGGCGCAGGCGGTCACGGAGATCGTGACCCGGACGTCCTCGGGATCCCTGTTCCGAGGTTCCGCACCGCGGGCGAGATCTTTCAGCCGCTCCTCGATCCCCTCGGGCGTGAGCACGATCCCGTGCCAGCCGTCGGCGAAGCGGCCGGCGAGTTCGACCGCCTTCGGACCCATCGCGGCGACGTCGATCGGGACGGGTTCCTCGGGCGAGTCACAGCGCAAGCGGAGTCCGGCGAGGGTAAACGAGTCTCCGTCGTAGTTGACCGTCTCGCCCGAGAGCACATTCCGAACGATCTCGACGGTCTCGCGGGTCCGCCGGAGGGGCCGGTCGAACTCGACGCCGTGCCAGCCCTCGATGACCGCGGGGCCGCTCGGCCCGATTCCGAGCCGGAACCGCCCCGTCGAAACCTCCTGGAGGGTCGCGGCGGTCTGGCCGAGCAACGCGGGCGAGCGCGAGTAGATCGGGAGGACGCTCGAGCCGATCCCGATTTCATCGGTGGAGTGGGCGATCGTCGCTAGGATGGTGACGGCGTCCCGGCCCCACGTCTCGGGGAGCCAGACGCGGTCGTAGCCCTCGCGCTCGGACGAGCGGGCGAAGCCGACGACCGTTTCGACGTCCGGTTGGGCGGCGACGGGAAGGTGGACGGAGCGCTCCATATCGCCGATTCGGACGCCCTCGCCATAACGGTGGGTACCGATGGATGGCGTTCAAACGGATTCAACCCCTACCGGGTTTCCGTCGGTCGGCCGCCGGCGCGGTCGTCGATCGCCCCGGCCGTCGTGACGCCCCCTCTTTCGGTCGGTACTGACGAACGAAGGGACCTTTTTGGCCCCACCCTCCATCGAAGGGGTATGACGGCCCGACGCGACCTGCTCGTCCTCAGGACCGGCACCCACGGGACGCCGGTCGAGGAGTACGCCGAGGCGCTTCGCGAGCGGCTTCCCGACTACGACGTCCGGCTCGCCCGGACCCCGGCGGCCGAACGCGAGGAGATCCGCGATGCCGGGATCGTCACCGGAATGACGATCGACGAGGACCTCCTCTCCCGTGCCGAGAAAATGGCGGTCTTCGCGTGTGCGTACGCGGGCACCGGCCACCTCCCGATGGACGCCCTCGCAGAACGGGGCGTGACGGTCACCAACGCGTCGGGCGTGCACGGACCGAACATCGGCGAACACGTCCTCGGGTCGATCCTCGCGTTCACTCGTCGGTTCCACGTCGGCGAGCGCAGACAGCGCCGCCGGGAGTGGCGCCACTATCAGGCCACGGAGCTTCAGGGCTCGACGGTGACCGTCGTCGGGATGGGCGCGATCGGGGAAGCAGTGTTGGAGCGGCTTGAGCCCTTCGGCGTCGAGACCATCGGGGTTCGCTACACCGCCGAGAAGGGCGGGCCGGCCGACGAGGTCGTCGGTTTCGGCGAGGACGCTATCCACGAGGCGCTGGCCCGGACGGACTACCTCGTGCTCGCCTGTCCGCTGACCGACGAGACCCGGGGGTTGATCGGCCGCGAGGAACTCGTCACGATCGATCCCGACGCGGTGGTCGTAAACGTCGCCCGGGGGCCCGTCGTCGAGACCGACGCGCTGGTCTCGGCGTTGCGATCGAACCGGATCCGGGGGGCCGCCGTGGACGTCACCGATCCCGAACCCCTTCCCGAAGAGCACCCGCTGTGGGGGTTCGAGAACGTCCGGATCACGCCCCACAACGCCGGCCACACCCCCGCCTACTACGATCGCCTGGCCGACATCGTCGCGGGAAACGCCGAACGGATCGCCGAGAACGGCTCGACGGAGGGATTGCGGAACCAGGTCCACCCGTGAGACGAGTGGGCGTGTGAAGGAGTAACGCTTATACCAGTAGAACGAACGTTATAGATATGCACCGCTACGGCGGGGTGACGAAGGTTCGCGGGGAGTGTACGAACTGCGCGTCCGAACTCGTCATGTACGTACTGGCCGACGGCGGCCCGATCCGGAACGGCCGCGACGAGTGCGACCGCTGCGAGGAATCGGCGTTCCGGCCCGCCTGAGAGCGAACGAGCCTTTAGGTACCCCTCTCCCGACTAGCCGGCGTGAGCCTCGCGGAGAACCTCGCGATCGTCTTCGTCGCCGGCCTCGTGACCGCGCTGGCGACCGGGATCGGCGCCCTCCCCTTTCTCTACTTCGATACGATCAGCGACCGCCGCAACGTCGTCCTCTGGGGGATCGCCTCGGGCGTAATGGTCGCGGCCTCTACCTTCGGGCTGCTCGACGAGGGGTTGGCCGCGGGAACGCCCCTCGAGCTCGGGGCCGGGATCGTAGCGGGCGTGGTCCTCGTCGTCGTCGCTCGCCGGGCCCTATCGGGGGCGGACGTCGGTCCCCGGGCCTATGCGGAGGCCGACCGCCGGAAGCTCGCGCTCATCCTGGGCGTGCTGACCGTCCACAGCTTCCCCGAGGGCGTCGCGATCGGCGTCTCCTTCGCCGACCTCGGGCTTGAGGGCGGACTCCCCCTTCTCGGGATCACCGTCCCGTTGCTCGCGCTCTTCATGACCGTCGCGATCTCGATCCACAACGTCCCCGAGGGGACGGCGATCGCGATCCCGCTGCGGTCGATGGGGATCGCCGACTGGCGGCTCGTCTGGTGGGCGATCTTCTCGAGTCTCCCCCAACCCGTCGGTGCGGTCCTCGCGTTCGCCTTCGTCCGACTCGCCCGGGACCTCCTGGCGGTCGGCTTCGGCTTTGCCGCGGGCGCGATGATCTACCTCGTGGCCAGCGAGTTCGTCCCCGAGGCCCGCGAGATCGGCGAGGGACTTCCCGGCGGCGGGCTCCGAGAACTCGCAGGCGGGTTCGCCCTCGGAGTCCTCGTCATGGTTCCCCTGCTCGCGATCTAGGGAACCGACAACGGTTAGGCTCGCCACCCCCCAGCCCGACCATGGACAGCGTCGACCTCACCGAGCGCGAACGGGCCGTCGTCAATGCCTTCCAGGGCGGGTTCCCGGTCGCTTCCGACCCCTTCGCGGTCGCCGCCCGAGCGATGAACGAGCAGGGGGTCGAGATCGGTTCCGAGGAACTCCTCGAGACGATCCGGAACCTCGACGAGCGGGGCGTGCTCTCCCGGTTCGGCGCGCTCGTGGACGCGAGCGAGATCGGTGGAACCGCGACCCTGGTGGCGGCCCACGCGCCCGAGGAGCGCTTCGACGAGGTCGTCGGGGCGATCAACGACTTCCGGGAGGTCGCACACAACTACGAGCGCGAACACCCGTATCTCAACGTCTGGTTCGTCGTCAGCGTCGCGGACGAAGATCGCGTCGGCGAGGTTCTCGCAGAGATCGAAGCTGAGACCGGCCAGAAGGTCTACAACCTCCCCAAACGACGGGAGTTCCGCGTCGAGGCGAAGTTCTACGTCGATGGGCCACTCGAGGACGGGATCGACCTTTCGGATGAGGGGCCCGACGTCGAACCCACGGACCGGACGACGCTTTCGCCGGCCGAGCGCGATCTGGTCGTCGAGATTCAAGGGGGCCTTCCGCTCTCGCCGACGCCGTACGCCGACGTCGCGGCGGCGATCGGGCGGGACGCCGAGTGGGTCCGGGCGACGATCAAACGCTTCGACCGGGAGGGAAAGATCCGGCGGGTCGGCGTCGTCCCGAACCACTACGCGCTCGGCTACACGGAAAACGGGATGACCGTCTGGGACGTCCCCGACGATCTGGTGGAGGAAGTCGGCCCCGCGATCGCCTCGCTTCCGTTCGTCACCCACTGCTACGAGCGCCCGCGCCACGAGGGCGTCTGGCCGTACAACTTCTTCGCGATGACCCACGGCCGGAGCGAGGGAGAGAGCGAGGAGCGCATCGAGGCGGTCCGCGAGCGGATGGCGGGGTTCTGGGACGTCGCTGACGACGACTGGAACACCCTCTTTTCGACGGAGATCCTGAAGAAGACCGGGATTCGACTGGAAGAACGGGCGACGGCCAACACCGACGGCGATCGCGGGGGCGAGGCGGAAGGGGCCGGGTCCGGCGCCGAGCGCGCTCCGGACGCGAACTGAACTCATGATCCCGCTCTTTCACGACTTCAGCGAGTCGACGGTGCTCGTCGTCGGCGGCGGGAGCGTCGGCGCCCGGAAGGCCCGGCGCTTCGCCCGCGAGGCCCGGACCGTCGTCGTGAGCCCCGAGTTCACCGATGCGTCGTTCGGCGACGCCGAACTGGTCCGGGGAGCACCGGATCGGGAAGCGATCGAGGACTGGCTCGAACGCGTCGAGCCGGCGCTGGTCGTCGCCGCGACCGACGACGAGGAGCTGAACGGAGCGGTCGCCGATGCCGCCCGCGACCGGAGGATCCTCGTCAACCGCGCGGATCGGGCGGGAGGGGATCGAGGCGAGGGGAGCGTCGTCGTTCCCGCCACCGTCCGGGAGGACCCCATCGTCGTCGCGATCGCGACCGGCGGTGCCGCCCCCGCACTGAGCAAACACCTCCGGCGCGAACTCGAAGAGGAGATCGAGGGTGCGGGCGCGATGGCCGAGTTCCTGGGGGAGTTTCGGACGGAGCTCAAGGCACGAGGGGTGGCCCCCGACCGGCGCCGGAAACTGGTCGGCGACGCGGTCGCCTCGCCCGCCGTTTGGACAGGTTTACGTACCGGAGCCCCCAACGACCGGCAAGTGATCGAGGACGTACTCGACCGGCTCGAGGGCGGGGGTGAGTCGGGGTGATCGACGCCGGCGTCGTGACCAGCGCCCGGGTGACCCACAAGGGCGCGAGCGTCGACGACATCGCCGCGGCGAGTCCCGACAGCCAGCGGACCGCCGTCTCCGACCTGCTCGCCCACCCCGACGTCGAGGAGGCATACGTCCTCTCGACGTGCAACCGGATCGAGGCCTACGTCGTCGCCGCAGACGAGAGCGTCGGCCGGGCGGTGCTCGCGGAGTTCCTCGCGGGCGTTCCTGAGGCGGCGACGGTCTACGCCGGCCACGACGCGAGCTTGCGCCACCTGCTGCGCGTTGCGTCGGGCCTCGAGTCGGTCGTCGTCGGCGAGGACCAGATCATCGGCCAGGTCCGGACCGCCTACGAGGACGCCCGCGGGGTCGGCGGGATCGGCGACCTGCTGGAGACGAGCGTGACGAAGGCGATCCACGTCGGCGAGCGCGCCCGCACTGAGACCGCGATCAACGAGGGCGTCGTCTCGCTTGGCTCGGCGGCGGTCTCGCTCGCCCGACGGGAGGCCGGCGACCTCGCGGGGGCGACCGCCCTCGTCGTCGGTGCCGGCGAGATGGCTCGCCTGGCGGCCGAACGCCTCGCGGCGGCCGGGGTCGGGGAGCTGATCGTCGCCAACCGGACCCTGCCCCACGCCGAACACGTCGTCTCCGAGCTCGAGGTTCCCGGCGAGGCCGTCGCCCTGCCCGCCGTCGGGAGCGTCGCGCCCCGCGCGGACGTCGTCGTCGCCGCCACCGGAAGCCCCGACCCGGTCGTCGAGCCCGACGACCTCGAGTCGGGGGGAGAGGCGGTCGTCGTCGACCTCGGCCAGCCCAGGGACGTCCGGCCCGCCGCGGGCGACCTGCCCGGCGTCGCGGTCTACGACCTGGACGACATCGAGTCCGTCACGGAGAACACCCGCAGCCGGCGGGTCGAGGCGGCCCGCGAGGTCGAGGCGATGATCGACGCGGAGTTCGACCGCCTCGTCGAGCAGTACAAGCGCGCCCGGGCCGACGAGGTCATCGCCGCGATGTACGAGAGCGCCGAACGGACCAAGCGCCGGGAGGTCGAGACGGCGATCGCCCGGCTCGAGGAGAACGGAGAGGTGACCGACGCCCACCGGGAGGTCCTCAAGGCGATGGCCGACTCGCTCGTGGGCCAGTTACTCGCGGCACCGACGAAGAGCCTCCGGGAGGCCGCCGCCGAGGACGACTGGGCCACGATCAGCACGGCCCTCCAGCTGTTCGACCCCGAGTTCGGGGCCGACTCCCCGGCCTCCACGTTCGAGGACTCCGGCTCCGAGCGTCCCCTCGAGGCAGTCGACGACGACTGAGACGGTCGTCGCCCCTGGCGGGCCGACGCGGCCGGCACAACCGTTATCCGCGTGGCCGGCGAGCGATCGGACATGGCAGAACTCCTTTCCGATGACGAGATCGAGGAGCAGGCTCCCGACGAGTGGCACCGCGAGGACGACGAGATCGTCCGGAGCTACGGGTTCGACGACTACCTCGCGGGCGTCGACTTCGCGAGCGAGGTCGGCGAGATCGCCGAGGAGGAGTTCCACCACCCCGAGATCCGGATCGAGTACGAGGAGGTCGAGGTCCGATTTACGAGCCACGAGGAGGGCGGGATCACCGATGCCGACGTCGAGATGGCGGAACTGGTCGAAGGCGCCTACGACGGCGACTGAGATGGGAATTCGGTACGCCTTCGGCGTCCGACTGCGTCCCGAGACTCCCCCGGAAATCTCGCTGGAGCCGCCGACGATCGAACGCCGGTGTCTGCTCTCGGCGCCGGAACCTGGGAGCGAGGGCTGGCTCGAGTTTCGAGAACTCGTCTGGCGCGGGGAGGTTTCCGATCGGGAGCACGTCCGGCGCTTGCTGGCCGAAAAGATCGGAATCGAAGTCGAGTCCGTCGACTTCCGGGCCCTGGAGGCCGACCCCGACTCCTTCGAGCGGTTCAAGGAAGCGGTCGCCGACGACTTGGAAGCGTTCAACGCGGAGAACGTCTCGGAGGTGCTGACCAAGTATTTCGGCTCGAGCCTCGAGATCCGGGAGCCATAGATTGGGTCGGTAGTGGACCGTCGTGGGGGGCGACGACCGACGTCGCCGTTCGTGTCACTGGAATGTGAGCACAGGAGATAAGTAGGTAGTCTGAAATCATCGAGTATGCGGAAACTCGATCGGCGAACACTGATGGCGGCGGGGACGACGCTGGCGGCGGGTGGACTGCTCGGGTCGACGGCGACCGCCCAGAAGGGCGACGACGGCGAGGGCGGAGCGGAAGGCGGCGGTTCCGGCAATGGGGACTTCGGGCGGCCGGACGGGGTCGCCTGGCGATACAACGGATCGTACCGGATCGATACGACCGTCGCGACCGGCGACCGGGTCCACACTCAGGAGAACGGGAGCATCTCGACGCTCGACGCCGAGGACGGGTCGCTCGAGTGGGAGACGGACGACATCGGGGCCAGCGGAGCACCCGTGGTCGAGGGCGACGCCGTGTACACTGCCGGGGAGTCGATTCGGGCGTTCGATGCCGAAACGGGAGAAGAGCGATGGGAAAGCGAGGTCGGCGGGAACGGGATCGCGGTCGCACACGGAACGGTCTACACCTCCGCCGAGGGAACCCTCTACGCCCTTGATGCCGACGACGGCTCGATCCGGTGGGAACGCGACAGCTTCGAGGTCAGTTGGGAGCTCGGTGAGGACGAATTCGAGAAGACCGGCGAGGAAGTGACGCTCGGGGACGCAGATGAAGAGGGCGTCTACGCCAGTTCACCGCTTCCCGATAGCGGCAATTCGGGAATCGCAGCGTTCGATCCGGAAACGGGCGAGACCGAATGGTCGCTGAGCCATTTCATGGACATAGAGACGCTCACTGCAGGGTCGGGTCACGTCGCCGTCTGGTCGGGCGGCGACCAGATTGCGTATCTCTATCCGATGGGTGCCCAGGAACGGGTCGTGTCGGACCTTGCAGAAGACATACTAATCACGGATGGGGTTTTCTTCACCAACGGACCCTACGAGTTCACGGCGTACGATCTTTCCGACGGCGTTGAGCAAACGTGGCAGTACGAGGGTGATGCCATCTTCCCGTACAGCGTCCCGGTGGTCGTCGGCGACACCGGAGTAACGGCACATGCTACCCCGAAGGTCGGAGGGGAAGGAACGGATGAGCGGATCGTGGCCTACGACCTCTCGACCGGCGAGGAACGGTGGCAGTACGCGTTCGACGGCTCCGAATGGTCCCACGGCGGGTTCACTTGGGTCGCTGCCGACGAGGACACAGTCTACGTCAGCCGCAATGACGAACTGCTCGCACTTCGGTCCGGTCTCGACGACGGCGATGGCTCCGAAGACGACGAGTCCGGGGACTCGGAGGACGAACCCGAGGAGGAGCCCGAAGATGAGGACCCCGCCGACGAAGACTCGGGGAACGAGGAGCCGGCGAGAGACGAGCCCGAAGGGGACGAAGACGGAGGAGGCGACGAGCCCGAGGACGGCCAGGACGAGGACCCGTCCCTCGAGCTCTCGGTGTCGGCTCCCGACTCGATCGCTCGCGGCGAGTCTGCGAGCGTCGATATCAGGGTCTGGAACCACGGCGAGGACGCCGCCGACGTCACGATCACCCTCGAGGCCGGCGACGTCTCCGAGTCGGTGACCGTGGAGGTCGTGCCCGGCGACTGCTATGCGAGCTTCCACGCCGTCCCGTGTGGCGAGCTCTCGGTCGGCGACAACGAGTGGACCGTGACCGCCGGCGACTGCGCCGAGAGCGGAATGCTGACACTCGCCGAGTAGCCGCCCGACACACCCGTCGGTATCCGGAAAGTAGTCGGGCGGACGGTCCGTTCCCGGCGACAATTTCTTACGTTCGGGGACCCAATTCCCGTGTCCTGCATACAGCATGGTCCCCGCCTACGACTTCTGGCTGCTCGACCTGGACGGCACGCTGATCGACGTCGAGTGGGCCTACACCCGCGAGGTGTTCGACGCGGTCGGCGACCGGCTGGGCCGGCCCTTCTCGGATCGGGAGGCCGAGGTGCTCTGGCACGGCCTGAGCGGCTCGCGGGACCGCCAGCTCGAGGCCTGGGGGATCGAGCCGACCGCGTTCTGGAAGGCGTTTCACGCCGAGGAGGACCCCCTCGTCCGGGCCGAACAGACCTACCTCCATCCCGACGCCGCCTTCGTCGCCGATCTCGACGGGCCGGTGGGCCTGGTAACCCACTGTCAGCGCTTTCTCGCGGAGCCGGTCATCGACGGTCTCGACATCGGCGACTGGTTCGACACGGTCGTCTGCTGTACCGAGGAGACCGGCTGGAAGCCCGATCCGGCACCCGTCGAGAGCGCGATGGCCGACCTCGGGGTCGCCGACGGGAGCCGGGGCGTGCTCGCGGGCGACGGCTCGAACGACGTCGGCGCGGCCTGGAACGCCGGCCTCGATGCGATCCACGTCGAGCGGGTCGGCCACGACCGGCGCGGGCGGTGCGTGCTCGGGGACTACCGCGTCGAGAGCTTCGACGAGCTGGCCGCGGACTAATAGGGCTGCCGTAGGGCGATTTCGGGACGACGTCTCCGAGCGTCTCAGCCGGGCGCTCCCAGGCTCGGTCTCTCCCCGGCGGCGGTCCGGAACTCGGCCTCGACGAGCGTGCCGTAGGCCCGCCGGAGCCGCTCGGAGAGCGCCTGGTGGGAGATCCCCAGGCGGGCGGCGAGGTCCTCCATCGAGATCGCCCGAGGGATCTCGAAGTAGCCGTGTTCGAACGCCGCCGACAGCGCCTCCTCCTGTTCGGGCGTCAGCCGGCTCTCCGTGCCGGCCCGGCCGGCCCCCGAGCCGTCGGTCACGTTCGCGATCCGCCCGATCGTCGCCTCCATCCCGCGCTCGGCGAGGCGGTCGTGGCTCCGGGAGAGGGTTTCGCGGTCGGGGAATCGCAGCTCGAGGTGCCACCGTCCTCCTGCGGCGGTCGCCTCGAGGACGGTCCCCTCGCCCGCGAGCACCGCCTCGAGGCGGTCCCGGGCGGGCGGGTCAAAGGCGACGTCGTAGAGGGTTTGGTCGCTCCGGGAGCGGCGCTCGAAGGAGTCGACCGAGCCGTCGGCCGCGAGCGCCGCGTCGATCGTCTCGAGGGCGCTCCCCGAGACGAGTACCGCGGGGAACCCGATCGAGACCGACCGCTCGAGGCGGATCGTCGCTCCCGGCGCTCGGTCGAGGGTGGTCTCGAGGGCGACGTCGGCCGCCGGCAGCCGGAACTCCGTGATCGCTGGCATCGCGCCACCTATACCGTCCGCCGGTAAATAGCGCGCCCCCGCTCCCGGAGACTGTCCGCGGGGCTGTCAGGCGGGCTCGATCGGGAGGTCGCTCTCCCGGATCGTTGCCTCGAGTTCCGCCACTCCCGACTTCGCCCGCCGGTCGGGGTCGGCGACGAGTCGGAGGCGTTCGTGGCCCAGCGAGACGAACCCGCAGTCGAGTCGGGCCGCGGTGTCGGAAAGCCCGAGCCCGGCGTCGGCCTCGCCCGCGAGAACCCGCCGGGCCGGGCTCTCGACGCCGGCCAGGCCGAGCCCGTAGCCCGCGATCGACTCGCGGAGCTCCCGCGGATCGGCCCCGCGCTCGTCGGCGACCGCCTCGAGACGGTCGTCGAGGGCGGCCCGGAGCGAGGCGTCGGTCGATCGGGTCGCGAGCCGGAGGTCGCGCTCGACGAGATCCGAGAGGCCCTCGAGCTCGTCGGGGTTTCCGGGCGGAACGACCAGCCCCCACTCGCGGTCCCAACTTGCCAGGCGGTCGCCGTCGGCCTCGCGGGCATCGGCCTCGCTGAGGACGGCGACGTCGGGGACTCTCTCGCGAAAGCGCCGGCGGGCGGGCCGGGAGCCGACGGGGAGATATCGGGGGTTCTCGAGGCGATCGAGCAGCCGGTTCCAGGTCGGGTCGGCCTCGCCGACGCCGAGGAGCGCGGGCGGACGCGTCGAGGGCGAGAACAGCTCTACGGAGACGTCCTCGCCCGCCCCCAGGTAGGCCGTCTCGGGGGGGACGCGGACGACGCCGTCGGCGTCGGCGAGGCTCGTCGTCGCGCCGCTTCCCTTGTCGACGGGGTAGACCAGCCGATCGCCGTCGCCGCCCTCGACGAGTCCCACGGAGACGAGCCGGAGCCGGCCCTCCTCGGAGCGCTCCTCGACGGCCATCCGTCCCTCGACGGTCGCCGTCGCGGGTTCGGGGAGACCGGCGGCCTCGCGGAGTTTCGGGGCGACGAACACGCGAAAGATCGTCATCGCCGACACCGGGTAGCCGGGGAGGCCGACGTAGGCCGCGCCGCCGAGTTCGCCGACCAGCATCGGCTTGCCGGGTTTGATCGCCGCGCCGTGGAGCAGGAGCTCTCCCCGCTCCTCGATCACGCGGTAGACGACGTCGACCGCGCTCGCGCTGGTCGACCCCGACGAAAGCACGAGGTCACACTCCCCGGCCGCCTCCCGGAGGACGCCCTCGAGTTCCTCGGGGTCGTCGCCGGCGTGGCGATAGAGGACCGGGTCGCCGCCGGCCTCGGAGACGCCCGCGGCGATCGTGTAGCTGTTGACGTCGTAGATCTCGCCCCGGGAACTGTCCACCTCCCCGCCGGGCCGGACGAGTTCCTCGCCCGTCGAGACGATGCCCACCCGAGGACGCGCCCGAACGGGGACCTCGCTCTCCCCGATCGCCGACAGCAGGCCGACCTCGCGGGCCGAAAGGCGGGTGCCGGGGCCGAGCGCCCGGTCACCCGCGGCGACGTCCGCGCCCGCAACCATCACGTTGTCCCCGGGCGCGACTGCGGTCCGGACCAACACCCGCCCCTGGCCGGGATCGGTGCGCTCGACTGGTACCATCGCGTCCGCGCCGGAGGGCATCACCGCGCCCGTCGAGATTTCGATCGCTTCCCGTTCGCCGACCTCGACGTCGGGTTCCTCCCCTGCATGGACCTCGCCGACGACCGCGAGATCGGCGGGATCCGCTTCGTCGGCCCCGAACGTGTCCCGCGCTCGCAGCGCGTAGCCGTCGAGGCTCGCCCGGTCGAACCCGGGGACGTCGAGGTCCGACTCGATCCGCGAGACCAGCACGCGTCCCTGTGCCTCCTCTATGGAGACCCGGTCGACCCCTCCCTCCAGCGCGAGGGAATTGATCGTCTCCCGGACCTCCGCCGGGGAGGCGAGGTCGCGAAACTCCGTTCTGTCCATGGCGGCCGTTGGCGGCCGATCGACAAAAACGTCCTTACGGCTCCCAGTCCTCGACCTCGACGGTCTCGCCCGCCGGGATCCCCTCGCTCGCCTCGCTCACGACCACCCAGCCGTCGGCCAGCGCCGCGCTCGAGAGCACGCCCGCGCCGCCGGCCCGGATCGGGGTCGCGACCCGCTCGTTGCTCCCGCCGTCTTCGTCCTCGCTCCCGGCGAGTTCCACTCGCGCGTACGTCCTGATCCCCGGCTCGCTCGGGATCTTGCGCTCGAGCCTGGCCGTCCTCGCGGGATGGGTCTCGACTGTGGTTCCCTGGAGCCACGCGAGCAGGGGCCGGAGAACGGCGTTTGCGGCGACGATGGCGGCGACCGGGTAGCCAGGAAGCGCGATCACGGGCGTTCCCTCGACGACTCCGAGAGCGACCGGGTAGCCGGGTTTGATCCCGACGCCGTGGACGACCACCTCGCCCAACCCCTCGATGGTCTCGGGGAGGAGGTCCCGTTCACCAACGGAGGACCCCCCGGTGGTGACGACGACGTCCTTCGTGAGGTCGCGCTGGATCGCGACCCGCAGCGCCTCGGGGTCGTCGTCGACGATGTTCCGATGTGTTGCCCGCCCGCCCCAGCGCTCGACGAACCGGGAGACGGTCAGCCCGTTGGTCTCGATGATCTCGCCGGGCGCGGGGTCGGCCCGGACGAGTTCCTCTCCGGTGGGGACGACGCCGACGGTCGGTCGGGGAGCCACGGGAACCCGTTCGACGCCCACCGACCGCAGCAGTCCGAGCGCGGAGGGCCCGAGGCGACGGCCCGCCTCGAAGAGAGGGTCGCCGCGGGCGACGTCCTCGCCGACCGGTGCGACGTTCTCGCCGACGGTCACCCGATCGGTGATCTCGACGTCGCCCCCGAAAGGCTCTGCGTACTCGATCCGGACGACGGCGTCGGCGCCCTCGGGGAGTTCGGTTCCGGTGTCGACCCGCCGTGCGGTCCCGGGCTCGACGGTCTCCTCCACCTCGCGGAGGACGGCCGGCGAGCGCGCGCCCGCGTCGAAGGTGTCCTCGGCTCTGACGGCGTAGCCGTCCATTGCGACCCGCGCGTAGTCGGGAACGTTCCGGGCGGCAGACCGGGCCGTAGCGAGCACCCGACCGTCGGCCGCTGCGAGTTCGAGGCGAACGGGGTCGAAGTCGGGGTCGGGTACGGCCGCCCGGAACCGCTCGCGGGCCTCGGAAAGGGGCGTCCGCGACCTGAACCCCGATTCGGAGCGATCGTCGTCGAGCCCGTCCATGTCCCGACAGGGGCGGGTAAGAGTCAAAAACGTGCCGGGAGGCGACCGGGACAGTTATCCTTCCGTTCTCTCACACGTTCCGTATGGTCCCGACGGATCCGGTCCCCGTGGCCGTCGTCCTGATCGTGGCCGTCCCCGCCGCGTTCGTCGTCGCCTACGGCGCGAGCGAGCTCCGCCTCGCTTCCCACCTCCTCCGGTCGCGACCCGACTCCGTCCTCGAGACGACCGAGGGCGGCCCCGTCGAACTCCGGGGCGAGGCGCGGCCGGTCCGCGGAACGGTGGAGGCACCGTTTTCGGGAGCCGACTGCCTGGCCTGCGTCTACGAGGTCGAGGAGTACCGGAGTTCGGGCAAGTCGAGCAGTTGGCAAACCATCGATTCCGGCGAGGAGTACGTCCCCTTCCTCGTGGACGACGGCTCGGCGAGCGTCCTGGTCGAGCCGCCGGGCGCGGACTTCCGGCTCTCCCGGGACGGCAGGGTCGAAGTCGAGGGCGGAACCCGCCCGCCCGAACGGATCGCCCGCTACATCGACAGCGACGACGACATCGACTCCCAGGACACGTCGATCGATCTCCGGGTGTTCGAGCTCAAGACGGGCAACGACCGGCGCTTCGCCGAGTACCGGCTCGACCCCGGCAGCGAGGTCCACGTGCTCGGTATCGCCCGCCACGACACGACGGTCGCGACCCGGTCGGGCCAGGTCAACGCCGCCGTCGGTGTGGGAGAGGCCATCCTCGATCCGAACCGCTGGGTCCGGCTGCGCCACCGCTTCGTCGGCTACCCCTTCCTGATCTCGGATCGAAACGAGCGCCGGCTGGGGCTCAAGGCGGCGCTCGTCGGCACTGCGTCGGTCCTCGCCGGGGTCGGCGTCGTCGCCGCCGTCCTCGTTTTCCTCCGGTTGTAGCCGGCCCGCCGGGGACCGCGGCCTTTTTCGTAGCGGCGTTCGAACCCGTAGCCATGTCACCGCTCCGCGACGCGTTGCGGGACCTCCCCGACGGAGTGTTCTTCGACCTCCTCGAGAGCGAGGCGGCGTACCTGGTCGTCCTCGACGTTCCCGGCGTCTCCGCGGAGACGGTGGACGTCGCCGTCGAGGACGGAACGGTCCGGGTCGAGGCCAGACGTGAGAAGGACCTTCCCGAGGAGTACCGCTACGTCGAGGAGAACCGGTCGCTCTTTTTCGACGCCTCCCTCCCGCTCCCTCGGGACGCCGCCGGCGACCCCGAGGCGACGGTCACCGATGGCGTCCTGGAGATCCGCCTACCCAAAGACCGGGGCCGGCGGAGCGCCGGTGACGCCGACGGTGCCGACGGCTCCACGGAGGCGGCGGCCTCCAACACGGACGCCGGCTCCCTCGAGTCCTCGACGACGCCCGACGGCGAGGACGGAACCGACGGCGACCGGGCGTAATCGGGGTGGAAACGCCTGGGCACCCTCCGCGCGTACCGACGGTTCGTCCTCGTCGCCGGACGATTCCTTCCCCTCCTGCTCGCCTACGCCCGCGACCGCCGGCGCTTCCTGTTGTTCGGCCGGCCGCGCCGGGTCGGGGGCGAGGTCCGCCGCGAGCGCGCGACCCGCCTGCTCGACTCGCTGCTGACCCTCGGGCCGACGTTCATCAAACTCGGCCAGTTGCTCTCGACCCGCCCCGACGTCCTCCCGCCCCAGTACATCGAGGTGCTCTCGGCGCTCCAGGACGAGGTTCCCCCCGCCGACTGGGCCGACGCGAAGCCGGTCGTCGAGGCCGAACTCGGGCCCGTCGAGGAACGCTTCGAGACCTTCGACACCGACCCGATCAGCGGGGCGAGCCTGGGCCAGGTCTACCGCGCGGCGGTCGACGGGCGGGAGGTCGCGGTGAAGGTCCGCCGGCCCGAGGTCGAGGAGTTAGTCGAGGCCGACCTCCGGGTGATCCGGTGGTCGCTTCCGATCCTGATGTACTTCGTGGACGACTCCCGGGCGTTCTCCCTGGAGAACCTGGCCGACGAGTTCGCCCGGACGATCCGCGAGGAGATGGACTACGAGCGCGAGGCGACGATGCTCGCCGAGATCCGGTCGAACTTCGCGGGCGACGACCGCTTTGCCGTTCCGGCCGTAATCGAGAGCCACTCGGGCCCCCGCGTGCTGACGATGGAGTACGTCGGGGGAACGAAGATCAACGACGTCGAGGAGCTCGAGCGACGCGGGATCGACCGGAGCCGCATCGCCGAGAACTTGGAGCGGGCGTATCTCCGGATGATCATCGACGACGGCGTCTTCCACGCCGATCCCCACCCCGGGAACCTCGCGGTCGACGACGAGGGCCGGATCGTCTTCTACGACTTCGGGATGTCCGGCCGGGTCGACGAGTTCGTCCAGGGGAAGATCGTCGAGTTCTACGTCGCCGTCGCCAACCGCGACACCGACGCCATCCTCGACGTCCTCATCGACATCGGCACGCTCTCGCCGGAAGCCGACCGCCAGGTGATGGCGGAGGTGATGGAACTCGCCATCGAGGACGCCCGCGGCGAGCACGTCGAGCAGTACCGCGTCCAGCAGATCATCGGCCGGATCGAGGACTCGATCTACGAGTTCCCGTTCCGGCTTCCGGCGAACCTCGCTCTGGTACTGCGGGTCGCGACCGTCGTCGAAGGGGTCTGTGTCACGCTCGATCCCGACTTCGACTTCATCGACACCGCGACCGACTACCTCACCGAGCAGGGCTATCGCGAGGAGTCTGTCCGCCGGTATCTCGAGGAGGGCGGCGAACGGGTTCGGGAGTCGGCGGAGTCGGCGACCCGGATCCTCCCCAAGAGCGAGCGGGCCCTGGATCGCCTCGACCGGGACGACCTCTTCGTCCGGGTCGGCGTCGAGGACGCCGACCGGGCCTTCGAGAAACTGGCCAAGCGGCTCGTCTACGGCATGTTGCTGACGATGGGGCTGTTCTCGATCGGCGTCCTCTACGCGCTGGAGGTCCCCCTGGCGGCGATCGTCGCGGCGGTGTTTACCGCGGCCATCGGGATCCAGCTCTACCGATCGTTCCGCCAGCCCCGCCGGTCGCTCGGGTCGGCGCCCCAGTTCACCCGCCAGAACCTCCGCCAGCGCCGCGAGGACGACTGAGAGGCCCGGAGACGGCGATGTACCGGTCGATCGAAGCGAGGTAGTGCGATCGACGGTGCACCGACTCGTCTCCGACCCGAGGAGAGGGCCGACGGAAGCCGAAAACCGTTTTCCTCCCGCCGTCGAGAAAGGGGTATGGCATCCGATTACGAGGACCTCGCCGATCTCCCGGTGCGGATCGACGCCGTCTCGAGCCAGCGACGCGAGCGCGAGACCTCGAGTGGCTTCACCCGCGTGACCACCGAGTTCGCGCTGACCGGCGGCGACGGGGAAGCCCACACCGGCCGCGGCGAGGACGTCACCTACGAGACCGCAGACCACGACGCCCTCGCCGAAAAGGGGCTCCCCGACCTCACGGGCGAGTTCACCGTCGACTCCTTCTCGGCCCGCCTCGACGACCTCGACCTGTTTCCCGAGCCGCCCGACCGCGAGGAGTTCCGGAACTACCGGCGGTGGGGCGTAGAGAGCGCGGCGCTCGACCTCGCGCTCCGTCAGGCCGATACCGACCTCGCCTCGGCGGTCGGCCGGAGCGCCGACCCGGTCCGGTTCGTCGCGAGCACGCGCCTGGGCGAGCCTCCGCGGATCGACCGGGTCGAGGAACTGCGCGAGCGGGTTCCCGGCCTCGAGTTCAAACTCGATCCCACCGCCGACTGGGACCGAGACCTCGTCGCCGCGCTCGCCGAGACCGGCGCCGTCCGGATCGCGGACCTGAAGGGGGCCTACGAGGGAACCGAAGTCGACAACCCCGCCGACCCCGACCTCTACGAACTCGTCATCGAGGGCTTTCCGGAGGCGATCGTCGAGGACCCCGGGTTGACCGACGAGACCCGCGAGCTGTTCGAGGAGAACGAGGTCCGCTCGCGAACCTCCTGGGACGCCCCGATCCACGGGATCGACGACGTCCGCGCTCTCCCCTGGGAACCCGACTGGCTCAACATCAAGCCCTCCCGGTTCGGCTCGATCGAATCGCTCCTCGAAACGATCGACCACTGCGAGGAGCGCGGGATCTCCATGTACGGCGGCGGCCAGTTCGAACTCGGCGTCGGCCGCGGCCAGATCCAGACGCTGGCGGCGATCTACTACCCCGATACCCCGAACGACGTCGCGCCCCGGCGCTACAACGATCCCGCGGTCGCCGACGAACTGCCGGCGAGTCCCCTGGAGCCGCCGGCGGAGTCCGTCGGGTTCGGCCGATAGAGAACCCGGTACTGGATTCCGGACGTCGTTCGTCAGTACTCGACATCGCTCGGTAGAGCAGGTAGGTGTGACCTTAGTAGAGTACAGAGCGACGGCAGAATCGCGCGCAGTTTCAGCGTCGCGGTAGAGTGGTCTGATTGCCTACGACTGGAGGGAAATGTATATGAGTTGCGACGAAAGAACGGCATATGTGTACGTGCCCTGCGAAGTCCGTCAGCCGTTTCAAAACGGACTCTTTCACTTTGCCAAATCCCACCACACGGTGATGAAGTAGAATGGGTGACGATGGCCTCTCAATTAACGGCCGACCCTACCAAGTCTCGTGTTGTTGAGTGCTGAGACAGGATTGGTACAGACAGATAGATAATACGTTTGCAGTCGAGCGGGGTGTTTTTAGCAGATTTATTAGATAATTAGAACAGTCTATGTTTAA
>NZ_JAIWHV010000023.1 GCF_020177375.1 Saliphagus infecundisoli
ACGGACTGTGGCCAAGCTCCAACATGGCGACGGCACGCCGTCGCCGTGCTTCCAATTCTTCTTTCGTTCCGACTGGACGTGTCACAATGTTCAAACTAGGCGTCGAGTGAAGATAGCTCTTTGCTCGATGAAAAGCTCAATATCGAGGACAATCCGGGGCGTGGGGTAACTCACGATCGAGGGGGTTCAACGCGGTCGATCGACTCGAGATGGACGGTGTCGCGCAACTCGCCGTCGTGGCGAACATCGGTGATGATACGAATGTCGCCATCCATGTCGAACCGCTTAGCAATATCGAGGAGATCGAAGAGGCCAGCGTCAGCGTCTCGATCTAATACGAGGATCAGGTACCCCCGAGTCGGGATCCAGCCGTCTTCGACGAGTGCGAGCGACTGAAACTGCTCGAGCGCTTTCTCCGGGTTGTCTGAAGAGCCCATCGGGGGTATGGTTTCGATATGTGCTGGCAGTAGGTTAATTGTTGAGGCCAGCGGTGGCTCCGTCGTAGCGGTCTGTCTGGCTTCGACAGTGGGGACAAGCATGGAGCGTGCCCTGGTTGTCCGCGAACACGAGTTTGTACTGGTCGCTGACGTGACCGCCGCAGTTCTCGCACTTAGCCATCGGTACTCTCCGTCTCTGTGAGCTGATCGTAGAGAGCGAGCGTCGTCTCGAGTTCGCCGATCGACTCGGTGAGCGTTAACGGTTCAAGGAGGTGGTTTTCGAGACGGTCAAGGGTTTCGAGCGTATCATCGAGTTCGGTTTTGACTCGGTTGCTCGACCAGGAATTGCGGGGGCTCATCGGTTCTCACCCCTGCGTTGGGGGCACCCCGGAGCGTGGGGCAGACGATCGCGGCCACCGAGGTCGACGAGGAGCTCGCGCTGGCAATCCCGACACCGGACGTAGGCTTTCCCGCCCTGTTCGGGTGGCTCGGTGTGGTACGTGTACGCCGATTCGACCGTCGTCTTACCACCGCTGTCGGCAATCGTTGCACCGTCGGTGATGGCGTCTCGATCTCGTAGCGCACGAACTCGGGCTGCGGTCCGCTGTCGGAGTTCGCGACCTGCGTCGGTTTCGTAGTGGTCGGCTCGCTGTGCGATCGCGTCGATCTGGCGCTGTTGTGCCATCTAACTTCGCCTCCACCCCTCTCAGGGGACGACCAACACCACGAGCGGGCTGCGAGGAGTGGTTCTAGTAGATGGTTACCCCACGTAATTGGCGTTTTCAGCCGCCAATGAGACAGGCACGACGGACCGACTATCCACATTGGAGTTGCAATCTGTTTCGGAACGGTGCTCATCTCTTTCTCAATGAAAACCTCAAAATCGCTTTTAGATGGATCTGTGGGGTAACTAAAGCGTCTTCCATGCGAGTCGTGTTCTCGAGCGATTCAGAATGCGAAAATTCCAGGTTGCTCTCGCCTGATTCTCGCGTTACGTACAGGTCAAGCAGGTAACGGCGCAGCAACCTATTCCTCCGATATCTGCCAAGAGAAGCCTGCTAAATATAGAGAGTATGAAGCAAAACGCTTCAAGCATGTCCTCGAATGAGGGTTTCAACAAGGTAGCCAATCTGGTATTTTGAGGACATAAACCATCTCAATGAAATGTTCATTCCACATATCACTGGTCTCATCTAATATCTCTGATGGACGTTTGCTGGCTCGATATTTAACTTCTTAATCCGTTCGACCATCCTGTCATCCTCTAATTGGAAATGTCCAGGAGGCCCCCCTATTGCCTCCTCAAGATTATCAGTCTGGTAGACGTCGAAATGGCCCGATTCAACTTTCGAAAAGTGGTTCTGACCCATATGGTCTTTATATACCAACCACAGATGGATATCAAGATTGTTAATGGTATTCTCTCGAAGAATTTGAAGAACATCTGTGAAGATGATAGTCTCTGCTGGAATACCACGTTCAAACCCTAAAAATCCGATCTCGGCTTGATACTCGGCTGTTTCCCCTGGTTCTAGATACCCTCCATAATGTCGCATCTGGTCGGATTCAAACTGCTTAGGCGACACGAGAGAGTCGAGAGCAGGCCGTAAGTTAAATGGCCGTCCATCCATCTCTAAGCGGATATCATCTATCAGAATAAAGCTATCTCCATCATAGTAGAGTAATTCACACCACAGGTTAAGATGGTTCGCAACTCCTTCTCCCTTATTGGCAAGTTTCACAGTGTACAAATTATTCTCAACCCCGAAATCCGGATTACTCAAAATGGGTGATGATTCTAAAACCTCGATATCTGGCTCGAATTGAGTTCTGTTTAGGGAAACTTGTCTCTCCAATATCTCATTTTGTTTATCTTGGATGTCAGTTTGCTTTGCTATAAGTTCCGTTTGTCGCTCTTGGGCAATCCCGAGATTCAAGTACAGGAAGGCGAGAATAATGGCAAAAATGAGCGAACCTGCAGGTGCTACAGCTTGTGTCAACTCTAAGTAAGAGAACTGGGTTAAGGGAGCGATGATAAACACAGCAGGAAAACCAAGTAAAACTATGCTCGAAAGTAGCAATAATAGCCAATATCTTTTGTCAACTTCTTTTCCCCACATACTATCAGTATCTCATGCTAACAAAACTTTACTCTTGCTCTAACTCACATCAGACAGAGGATCAGTTTTCCGCTGACTACCCCAACTGCTGCATTCGCGCTGTGTATGCAGCACGACTCTATCGATATCCATATGATTTTACAGAAGTGATCGCGTTAGGTTCGCACTCCGATGTAACATTGGTCGAGTTTCGCCGATCGACAGAGCGGCGCTATCGTTACATACAGGTGACTGAAGTAGCGGCTCTCGCTACTGTCCAATTGACCGTTCATTTTCTGTCCACTTTTCGTCGAAACGAGGACCTTTCCTCACAACGTGCTCGTCTCTGTCCCAGTTCACCACTTCTTCCCTCTCTAATTCCGTGAGAGACAAGTGACTCAATTGGAGGCGGAGCTTCGCTACATCTTCGTCGGCTGAAGGAGGGTCATTATACAACACATTTTCAGACTGGTTCTTTCCGATCATAGCTAATAGAGACAGGAGCCGAATACGGATTAACTCCGGAGATTTTCACTAATCTCTTGTTTTTAATTAACCGAGATACTTTCTGTGGCGCATGATCAGTAAGCACGCTCGATGTAACACGACCGCACGTATTGCTCATTGAGTAGCGACTGGCCGACCGGAGAGGTTTCGAACGCGTTGGAGATTATACGCCGAGTCGAGGACGGCCGTTCGAATCGCGACTGCGGCTCGATGTTTGCACGCCCCCTGGTGGTGCTCGTCTGCTGGACACGTGCAACTGTCCGGCAAGCCGCCGTCGATCGTCACGAGGTACTCGTGGTCGCTCGGGTCTTCGTGGCTCGCGTTGCGGACGACCACACCCTGTTCGATGAGTTCGAACTCGAAGGCTTCGTATTGAGCGCGTTCGAGCGTCCGCTCGGTCGTGTCAAGGCGATCAAGTGGATGTGCTGGCATGGGTTACTCACAGTCGGGACAGATGAGCGGCAGGTCGAGATTCTCGGCGGTTTCCCAGCGGTCTCTCTCTCGACCACTCCAAACCTTCCGCAGAAATCACAGCTGGTGTTCGTCTGCTCTGGATCGGTTAGCACTTCGACGCGGGAATTGGCCGACCTGGACTCGAGGGTCAGCGGTGGTTCAGGCGTGAACTCTGCGACGATCGGATCTGAAGCTTCGCTGGCGGTGATCATCTCGACTCTCAGCGCTCAGGAGAGCGATCAACACAACCTGGGGCGCAACCCAGTGAGCTGTCCTGTCTTCTCCCACTGATTAATACGACGGCCCTGTATGGAAGCTGCGGACCTCACAGTTCTCGTTGCGACAGCGAGCACGCGTGAAGCCCATCCTTCTGGCCAGTTTGTTCTGGTATTGGCAGTGGGGACAGCGGTACGTTCCGCTCCGGGATTGGGTGTTCTGATTCATCTCTGTTCGCCTCCACCCCTCTCCGAAGGGTCGACCAACGCCACGGCTGTGTGCTTCGGATCCAGTGACCAGTTGGGGGCGGTTCCACCGGTATCAGACACTGTCTTCGCTCTCTGTACCGTCTTCAGCTTCCAACTGACAGGCCAGCGAACAGTAGTCGGGCAACCCAAGGTTGAGCGTTTTGTGGCTGTTCTCGGGAATCGGTTCGGTGCAGACTGGACACGGGTCGCCAGCCGTGTCGTTCATCGGAATCGGCCGT
This sequence comes from Saliphagus infecundisoli, assembly GCF_020177375.1. Classification (GTDB taxonomy): domain Archaea; phylum Halobacteriota; class Halobacteria; order Halobacteriales; family Natrialbaceae; genus Saliphagus; species Saliphagus infecundisoli. The sequence goes on from NZ_JAIWHV010000023.1 coordinate 4,200, forward strand.
GCGATCCCTCGATCGCGAAGACCGTCGAGGATCTTCGCTTCGATTTCCTTCTCACTCATCGTGATCACCGCCATCCTCAACGGGATCGACCTGGATGGTGAGCTGGCAGATCGGACACTCGAGGACGAGTGGGGATGCCGTTCGAATCGTGAGAAACGTCGGATCGTGCGACCACGCCGTCCCCAAGCACTGCACTCGAGGGATCGACGTCGTGGTTCGATGAGGCGACTCGTGGTCAGGGGTTGAACACTGGTGTTGCATCTGAGGGTCCTTGTCAGGACGAGTTGATCGCGTCATCCCTCTGCCCCTCTCCAAGGGACGAACACCACCACCGGCTGGCGTTCGTGCGATCGGGCAGCCACTGGTCTGATGGTGGGGCTTGATCTGGGTGAGTTACCCCACGAGTGTTGATCATCTCTCGGTCGTGGGGTAACTATGCTCGTCCTCGTTCTCGTTCTTTGGCTCTCGATTCCAAGCTGGTTCCCACTCACAGTCGTCGTGAACGTGGTCTGCGCGCGCCGAAAACCAGTGCCGGTGGTAGCCAATGTTCTCGGTCCCAAGCCACTTTCCCGAAGCGACCGGGGCATACTCCTCGGTTTCGGGGATTTTCTCGCCATCGTCGACCGACCAGGTGTACGTGCCGTCGAACTCTGTGATGAACCCCTGATCGCCCGCTGGTTCCCGAAGTGTGCATTTCGTGTTGCAGTTCCTGCAGAACACGCCCTGGTATACGAGGTGGGTCCACTTGTCGGACCCACAGACTGGACACTTCACGACGTCGAACACGCCACTATAGCGGTCTTCGGTTTCGACGATTCCCATACTGATCAAGCCTCACTTCCGTCGGGGTCGATGCGGGTGGTCCGTCCAACTTTCCCGTGAGCGCCGGCCAACACCTGTGAGACGTGATCGAGCATCGCGATGTCGGTGACGATCGTGTTCCCGTCTTTCTGGAGAACGACCACACCGCTGTCGTGGAGCCAGACGGAGACGCCGATGCCCCAGTGGTGCCATCGGTCAGCCGAGAGGGCTGCCGACGAAAGCGACAGGCTCTCCTCACCGCGTTCGATAGCAGCCCGAACGCCGTTGCGAAGCTCCCACGCCTGCGACTCGGTCAGCGTCTCCGAAGCAGCCTCAGCACTGTCGACGTGGGCCAACAGGTTGGCGACCATCACGTCCCACCCCCGGTGTCGGTGGTCGTCGCAATCCACCCGTTATCGAGTCGAGTGGTCGGTAGCTGTGCTACTGCCAGTTCGTCTGTGCGAAACCTCTCTGAAACCCCAGCCCTCTCTGAGGGTCGACCAACGCCACTGGCCGTCCGCTGCTCGTTCGAGAGAGCGATATGCCGACGCTCTCTCGACGCGTCACGATCGCGGTCTGACAGGGATCATCGAAGCAGTCCATAGTTTTGAAGTAGATCTATTCAGAAGTTGTCAGAAACGCCGTGCAAGATGTAACGCGCGTATCTCGCACAAGAAGGAATCATATCGAGGATCCACGAATGATCCTCCGATTCGACGAGGGATGCTGTGAGGAGTGTTTCAGAGACGAGAGCTATACCAGATAGTCTGGTTTGACCACCCTTCGACTACTACAAAGATTATCGTAACAGTCTTTGGCGAACAGGTCAGACTGATTTATATGGAACGCAAGACGATCTCCGTCACGGGAATGTCGTGCAACGGGTGCGAACAGAACGTCGAGAACGCCCTCCAGACCGCCGAGGGGGTCACCCGCGTCGACGCCGACCACGATGGTGACACCGTTTAACTCGTCGTACAGGATGACGTTGTGGACGACGACATCGAAGTCGCCATCAAGGACGCGGGCTACGACGTAACGGCCTAATCGGCAGTCGCTCCTTCTTCTACGACCCCGCCTGTGTCACCGTTTTCGACGGCGAAGTCAGTGTTGACACCCTCGCCGGAGAGGAGCTGACTCGCGAAGCTGTTGGCCAGCACCGCCGACACGGACAGCACCATCGCAATCATCGCGAACACGGGGTGGACGAGGCCAGTCGTCGCCGCCGCGACACCAATACCGTTGAACGAGAACGCTGCTACGAGATTTTGTCGAGTTTTCCGGTAGCTCTCTCGGCCGATCTCGTGGGCGTCCATCACGCCGCCCAGCCGATCGCCCATCAGCACGATGTCGGCGGACTCGATGGCGATGTCCGTCCCCGCGCCGATAGCGATGCCGATGTCGGCCTGCGTGAGTGCCGGGGCGTCGTTAATGCCGTCGCCAACCATCGCCACGCGGTGCCCTTCATCCTGCAGATGACCGATCTCCTCGCGCTTCTCGTCGGGCAGCACGTCGGCCATCACGCGGTCGATGCCTACCTCCTCGGCGACCGCTTCGGCGGTACGCGCGTTGTCACCGGTGATCATGACGGGCGTGATACCGGTGTCGTGCATTCGCTGGACGGTCGCAGCGGCGTCGACCTTGATTTCATCGCCGATGCCGATCAGGCCCACAAGATCGCCGTCACGGACGACGCCCGAGACCGTGAGGCCGCGATGCTGGAGGCGCTCGATCTCAGCGGCCACACGCGAGAGATCGATGCCCTCGTCAGCGAGCCAGCCCGGCTTCCCCACGAGGACGTCGTCACCGTCGGCGGTTGCCCGGATGCCCTTGCCGGTGACAGAATCGAACGTCTCGGGGTCGGCGTATTCCACGCCACGCTCGTCGGCACACTCGAGAATTGCGCCGGCGAGCGGATGTTCGGAGAACGCCTCTGCACCCGCTGCCGTCGCCAGCACCTCGGACTCAGCACCATCGAGTCCAACGACCTCGCTGACGGCGGGCTCGCCGACCGTGATGGTGCCTGTCTTGTCCAAGACCATGCGGTCGACGTCGGGGAAGATCTGGAAGGCGTCCCCGGAGCGCATCAGAATGCCGTGGTTTGCCGCCTTTCCGCCGCCGCGGATTAGGGCGAGCGGCGTCGCCATCCCGAGCGCACAGGGATACCCGAGGACGAGAACGGCCAGCGCCGCGAAGGCACCGCGCTGAACGTTCGGGCTGGCATCCCACGTGAACGGCGTGACCAGCCAGAACAGGAAGGCCAGCGCGGCGATGGTCAAAACGGTGGGGACGAAGTACCGCAGAACGCGGTCGGCGAGTTGAATGATCCCGGGTTTCATTGCTCGCGCTTCTTCAATCTCGTGAGCGACCTGATTCAGAAACGCGTCCTCGCCGGTCTCGGTGACTTCGACCAACAGCGTGCTGGTCTCGTTGACGCTGCCACCGATCACCTCGTCGCCTGCAGATTTCTCCTCGGGGATGGACTCGCCGGTGGCAACCGACTCATCGACGGTTGATTTGCCGTCGACGACCTCGCCGTCGACGGGGATGTTCTCACCGGGTTTGACGCGGACGCGGTCGCCGACATCAAGATCGTCGACCGGGACTTCCTTGGCGCCGTCCTCGGTGATGCGGCGTGCGGTGTCCGGTTGGAGGTCGAGGAGGCTCTGGACGGCCTGCGACGCTCGCGTACGGACGATGAGGCTGGTATACTCCGAGAGAATGTGATAGGTGGTGATGAATACGGAGACGGCGAAGAAGTGGACGGTCGGGAACCCCGGAAAGACGGACAGACCGAGGAATCCGCCGAGCAACCCGGCGAAGGCGCCCGCCTCCAACAGGACGTGCTGGTTGAGGATGCCCCGACGAAGGCTCTGATAGGCCTTCTCCTTGATGTAGCGGCCGGGGCCGAACATCGTTCCAAGGGCCAGCGTGAGCGCACCGAGATCCATCGCCAGCGATTCGGACTCGAAACGGCCCATCACGACTATCATCCAACCCATCAACGCGGCGACGACGATAGAGGCGCTCCCCGCGAGGACGAGCCGACGCTTACCGTCGGCGAGTTCGGCCTGCTGCTCTTCGTACCGCTTCTCCTTGTCCGGGTCGCGGATCGAGTAACCGAGGTCGCGGAGCGTGTCCTTCACTTCGACCTCGTCGATGCGGTCGTCGTCGTACTGGACGAGTACCTCCTCGTGGGCGAGGCTCACATCGACGTCCTCAACCCCGTCGGTGCGGTGGTATGCCTTCTCGATGCTCTCCGCGCAGAACGAGCAAGACATTCCGCCGACGTTGAACTGTTTCTGTGTCGTTCCCATCTTGAGTCATCCTTGTCACGGGACGCCCATAACCATTACGATAGAAATTATAACGGTGTCAGGTATTTCGAACCGTAGTCGGATGCGTGGCGTTACTCTTACTACCGTTGTTCTCCTACCCGATGGCAAGGAAATGGCCCTGCTTGAATCCGACGTGCCGATCCGCGAGGTCGTCACGACCGACCCTGAGAAGGCGAAAGCCCTCGAGAATGACGTGCGAGCGAAGATACTGGACATGCTCGCCGAGGAAGAGATGACGATCGAGGGGATTCATGAAGAACTGCAGCGGCGCGGCGAGGACAAGGCCGAGACGACAGCGCGGCACCACGTGAACGTCCTGAAGGACGCCGAAATGGTCGAGATTGCCCGGCTTGAGGAGGCCGGTGGCGGCACGCGGAAGTACTACAAGTCGAACACGCGAGTCTTCTCCTATGACCTTCCGGAAGGGGCCGACGAGAGCCTCACGGGGACGCAGGCTACCGCGACTGAGGAGTTGGAGTCGCTCGTTGAGACGCTGTACACGGAACACGGCGACGAGATAGAGGCGGTCGCCCGCGAGATGAAGCCCTGCGAGTACTGCGAAACCCAGTACTACGAGGAGTTCGTCCTCCGTGAACTGTTGAACCAGGCCCTCATCGATCTGAGCGAAACCGGTGGCCTCGAAGACGTGTTCGGGGAGAACGACTGAGCATCACTCGACGCAACAGCTCATCTTCGAGGTGTCCCGGCGGAACGCCTGACAGGCGTGTTTGAACGCCTCGGAGAACGTCGGGAATGGATGGATTGTGTCGATGATGTCATCGACGGTGAGGTCGAACTTCACGGCCAGCGTCGCCTCGGGGATCATGTCGGCGGCCCGTGGCCCAACCATGTGGACGCCGACGATTTCGTCGGTTTCGTGGTGCTTGACGACCTGCACCAACCCACGCGTGTCCTCGACGGCCTTCGCCTTCGGGACGTCGTCCATCTTCACCGTTCGGCACGTGCAGGTACCGTGCTCGTTCATATACTCCAATTCGGTGGTGCCGACGCTGGCGACTTCAGGGCTGGTGAACACCACCTTCGGGACAGTGTGGTAGTCGATGGTTGAGCCCTCGTCGCCGGATGCGTTATTAACGGCGTGGTTACCCTCCTTGGCGGCAACGGTCTCCAGCATCGGCTCCCCGATGCAGTCTCCGGCCGCGTACACGTCCGGATTTCCAGTCTGGAACCCGTCATCCACGACGATGGCGCCCGATCCGTCAGTCTCGATACCGATCTCATCTAGTCCGATGTCGTCGGTGTTCGGGCTGACACCGGTAGCGACGAAGAGGTCGGCAGCCGTGAACGTCTGTGAGTCGCCGGCAACCGTGGCCTCGACGGTGACGCCGTATCCCGTCTCGCTTCCCTCGGAGACCCGCTCGATGTCCACACCCGTCTCGACGGTGATTCCCTCCGCCTCGAAGCACCGCTGGAGTTCACGCCCGAGCTGGCCCTCCATCTCAGACAGGACGCGGTTCGACCGCTGGAGGATCGTCACGTCCGTTCCCATATGGTGGAGGATCTGGCCCCACTCAAGCGCGACATAGCCACCACCGATCATCACGATGCTCGTGGGGAGGTCGCAGCGTTCGAGGATGGTCTCGCTGGTCTCGTATTCCACTGTGTCAATTCCGTCGATAGGCACGATATCCGGAGAACTACCGGTCGCCACGAGCGCCTTCTCTCCGGAAATCGTCGTGCCGGCGTCGGCACCATCGACAACCCCGATGGTCGTGTTGTCGACGAGGCAGCCGTATCCCTCGTAGATGTCTGTGCCGAAGTGTTCCGCCACGTCGATGTAGTTCTGTTCGCGGAGCGAGGCGACGATCTCGTCCTTCTCGTCGATGGCTGCCGCCCAGTTCGTTGCCGGTTGGTCGTCGTCGTATTCGACCGCATCAAAGGGAGTGTTCGGCGGCTCGTAGGCCGTCTTTCCCACTTCCAGGAGGTGCTTGCTCGGGATACAGCCGACGTTCACGCACGTCCCGCCGAGTGGCAGTCCAGTGTTCACTATCGCGATTGAGAGGTCGCGCCGGTCGGCCTCTGTGATGGCCGCAAAGGCCGCTGAGCCGCCGCCGAGAATTACGAGGTCATACGAGCGAGAAGTCGTCATCTTGGTCTATAGTTTGTAACGCGAAGTTATTATACTGTGGAGTCCAAAGCTATTGAGTAGGTTGGAGGCCTCTAAGTAATGGCAGACGCTACTTCTTCACCGGAACCGACGTGCGACGTTGACGGGACGTGTTACTGTCCACTGACGGGCGTGATCAACACGCTCAGTCGAAAATACGCGATGCAGTTGGTGAGCATCATCGGCGCCCACGACTCGCTTCGCTTCGCCGAGATTGAAGACCACCTCGCGAGTGCCAGCACCTCGACGATCTCGAAGCGGTTGGACGAGTTCAAGGAGGCTGGACTGGTGTCGCGCACGCAGTACAACGAGATTCCGCCGCGCGTGGAGTATGCACTGACCGAGGAAGGTCACGAAGTGCGCGAGCGGCTCGAACCACTGCTGGAGTGGACGATGACTCGATCTGGCACGGCCACTCAATAAGCACCTCTATTGGTTAGCTGAATGAACTCAAATTGCTCGGAACAAACAAGGTCAGTCTACTGAACTCACTCTCTAAGTCTTGCACGCCGATTTCAACATATCTTCTATCTATCCACATCAACTAGTGTGAGAATCTCCGCTACCCCCTCTGAATCTACCATGGAGTAACGGCTAGTTGTCGGCAGTTTCACCTCCGTCGGCGACCGTCTGGGGCGTCTCGTACTGGGTGACAGTCGGCTGGTTCGTCGGAAGCAGCAGGTGCTTCACGAGTGCTTTGCCGAGGCTAACTGGCACAGCGTTCCCGATCTGCTTCGTGATCTGAGTCTTGTTCCCGGCGAACTCGTACGCTTCGGGAAAGCCTTGGGCCACAGCAAGCTCCCGTGGTTGGAGCATCCGGTAGCGGAGATCGAGTCCCCACGGGTAACAGTCTGGGATGCACAGCGCGTGACGATCTTTCGTCGTTACCGTCGGGAGCGGCTCGTCGATTGACTCCACGTCGGAATTCCCGTAGTATTCCACCAGGAACGGACGAGCAAGGTACGGATCGGACCCAGTTGCGGTGATCGTCGGGTACGGCTCCTCGATCTCGTGCGTTCGGGGACACTGCCCTTCTCGTTCGCTCTTGTATGGGACGAGAAACGGCCAAACGAGGTGCCCATCGTGGTTTTTCGCCGTCACCGTGCGGAGTGAACACTCGTCCGGCTCGTAGGTCGTGTTTGAGTGCAGCCCTCGGAACGCTCCGTTTCGTGGAAGAACGAACGGGTCAGTGTGGATACAGTGGATCGCCCCCCGCGTGGCGACCGTCGGGACGGGACTTTCGGTGGCGTCCTTCGCCAGTGCGTTCGAGTGCTGTCCCATCACCATCGTCGTCGAAAACTCGGTCTCATCGGCGTCAGGATCGGCTGCTGGCCCCTCCACGAGGAACGGATCGTCGCGTTCGTCGGCTGTGTGCTCGAGATCGTCGAGGGCAACCACGTCGTCTTGCATCGCTTCGACGTCTTCGGGCGTGATCTCGGCGATGGCGTCTGCGTACGGCGCGAGACTGTCGGCACAGTGTTGGCGGATGCCTTCGGCGATCCGCTGCATCGTGTTGTTCGACAGGGGCCGAGAGCGCGTCCAGATCGAGTCGCCGAGCTCGTCCCAGTCGATGATCTCCGCAGCACTGCGCCACTCGTCGGTACCCGGCTCGTCGCCGTTCTGACTGTGGGTTGGGTCGGGGAACGCGGGACGATAGTCCCGACGCGCCATGACGAAGAAGCGGCGGCGAGAGGTTGCATCACCGTAGTCCGCCGCGTTCAACGTCGTGTGGCGAACCGAATAGCGGTCGGCCTCCAGCTGGGTTTTCCAGGCGTCGAATTTCGTCCCGTCACGCGTCGGTTCACCATCGACGATGGGTCCCCACGATTTGAACTCGGGGACGTTCTCGAGGAGAACCGACTCGGGTTGGAGTTTGCCGATCCAGTCGAGGACGTGCATCGGGCTCGCACGCTGCTGTTCGGTCACCGGCTTGCCGCCTCGGGCGGCCGAGAAGTGCGTACACTCGGGAGCGGCGATGAGGAGATCGACGGCTCCAGGGTCGACGACGTCGGGCGGGTAGAGTTCCTCGACTTTCGCGTTGAGGTGCGCCGCCCACGGGTGGTTTCGTTGGTGAGTTTCGATAGCCTTCCCCCAGTGATTGACTGCAACGAGTTCGACGTCGCGGTCCAACTCTTCGCAGGCTTCTGCGAGGGCCGTTGAAAGACCCCCACCGCCGCAAAACAGGTCCACGGCACGAACGGCCTCGTCTGATCGGTTTGTCATCTTTTGAACCCTCCACCCCTTGTCGAGGGGGTCGAACAACGCCACCGACGTGCGGTGCAGTCCGCAGCCCGTCGAGTTGAGGAACAGCGGCAAGGTTCCAAGTTACCCCACGCCCTCGTATTCTGTTTCCTCCGTGGGGTAACGAAGAGAGTCCCATCGAGAGAGGTGGTGAGCAAACCGGCGATACCGCCGCCGGTTAGGATCACTGTTCGTTGTGGTTCGCGTCTCGAATTCTCGAAGCCGCCTCGTCGATCGCGTCTTGAAGATCGGCACGCTTGAAGGTGGCCGGACGACTCGATCCTGCAAACGTCGACGTCCGGGGAGCGTAGCCGGCCCAGTGGTCGTCGCGACCCTACTCCAACTTGTAGAGCCGAGAGTGCTCGGCGTCGCAGAGTGAGATCGTCTCTTTCGTCACGTTGACGTACGCCAGTCGGTCGAGATCGAGCGATTCACAATAGACCTCAATCCGTTTGCGGTCTTCGAAGCTCCCTGTCCGTAGCTGGAGCCGCTCTAGATCACCGCCCCCAAACCTGGAAAGCATCGTTTGGCTCTCTTCAGAAGGCATCGGTGGTCACCTTGACCGAGTCGTCTGTTCGTGACATCTCGCTCCATCCCATCGTACCTCTGCCCCTCTCGGGGGGTGACCAACGCCACCGGATGTGCGGTGCGCGCAGGCAGTCACGCCGGGGTTGCTGGGTCGTGGCTGTCGGGATCGTCACACGAGCAGCCGATCGCGGCGACGTCGCCACAGTTGGGACACTCGTAGATCGGAATCACGTCCGAGCCCCGCTGGGGCAGCGGTCCTTCTTTCGGCCCCTCGTAGCCACACTCGGAACAGTGAGAGCGACTCATCGGTCTCGCCGTGCTTCCTCGCGGACCCAGTGGGCCGCCTGCTGGTGGTCAGCAACCAGTTCGTGCGTTGTGGTCTTCCCAGCGAGCAGCCGGCCGGTCTCGACATCGGTCACGACGTCGGAGCGAGCGACTGCCGAGAGCAGATCGCTCGCGATTGAAGCCATCGTCGCTGCCCGTTCGTGGGCGTAGGCGTCGTGTTCGTGATCGAGCGCGGGCTCGGCGGGCCGGTCGGCCTCGAGTTCGGCGAGGCGCAGGATCGCCCGTGCACCCCAGCAGTCGAACTTGGTGTCGTCGAGGTGGTCCGACTCGTGAACCACGTCGTGTAACTGCTCGGCACGATCGCGGATGATCGGTGCATACGCCTCGGCATCGATCTCCTCGTCAGTCATCCCGATCGGCCCCCACATTGCCGGAGTGCTCGCCGACCGGGCACCACCACTGGACGACAACCGTCCCGTTATCGAGATCATCGACATCGTACTCGGCGCCGTCTGGGATCGGCAACGTGACGTGTTCCTCGCCGGCCTCTTCGGGGTAGCCCTCGGCCGGTTCCGAGCGGTCGTCGCCGTACTCGGCGTCTGGTACCGGATCATCGATCCCGCCGGGTCGACCGTAGCCGGGAACGGCGTGAGGGTCCGAATCAAGCGCCCGCCGCCGTTCCTCTCGAGCGCCCTGATGGAGCTCACGGAGTTCGGGATCCATCAGCACCACCCCTCGTCGGGTTCACTCGAGAGGCTGCTGTCGTCTTCGGTGAGCGGTACGTCTTCGTCGAACGTGCGGTCGTAGACCTCGAGTAGTGGCATTCGAACTCACTTCCAGGGGACGAGCTACTGCCTTCATCTCGCCCCTCTACCCCTCTCGGGGGTGAATCGACACTACCGTGCGGTGCGGACAGGTGTCTCGGTGACGTGTCCGGGCTGGATACGGGCTACGGTGGCTGTGGGGCAGCCCCGCGTTCGAGCGAGTTGAACCCGCCGAGATTCGCGTGCAGGAGTTCGCCCGGTTGAACGACGTATCGACAGGCGTGGACCGGATGCCGGCACTTGATGAGCCCGGCACCCTCGTGTCAGAGTCACCCTCTCGAATCAAGCTGATGGAGAGGTTATACTTTTCACAGGTGTGTTTCGGAGGGGTCGAAAAACGTCTTGTAATCGTCGCCGAGGGCATAAAGGAAGTCCTCGGTGACTTGCGCGACGCGCTTGTCGATTTCGGACTCGTAAATCGGGCGGAGAGCCCAGAGCATCACGTGTGAGTTCTGTCGGGAAAGAGCTTTACCCTCATCGAGGTCGGTGTAGGTGATTTTCCGTGCCCACGCGTTGTCCGTATAGAATCCAGTGGTGAGAAACGCAGCAGTGTAGGCAGGATCTTCGACAGTCTCGTTGTATCGGTCAGGATGTTTGTCGTCAGAAATAATGAGGGCAGGACGACTGGATTTAGCATCATATGGATCATGGTCGAGAACGACAACTGCTCCCTGTGGGTAATAAGTATCCATAACTGAGGGCACGTCACTCGTCAAGATCCGGCATCTCGGCTATCGTCTCGAGATCCGCTTCATGGTCTCCCTGTTCCGCATCGACATTCGGCTGCGGGAGACGTTCTTGGCCGAGGTCGGGAAGGTCACTAGCCCAGTTTGGGTTCTCTTCGAAATAGTCGTCGTCGAACATTCGTTCCAACGTGTTGGCGTCTTTGAACGACCGGAGGCGACGATAGATAGCATCGCGTCGATCATGATTGATATGAACGTGGTCGCCGTCGGAATGCCGTTCAATGACTCCCTTTTCCACGAGACGGTCCACGGTTTTGTAGACGCTCGTTTGCTTCACGTCGGCGTGCTCTGCGAGCTCGGTCTTCGTGAAGGCAGTATTCGGGTATTTGCTGAGGACGGCAAGTACCCGGGCTTCGTTGGTTCCCGGCCGAACATCGATAGGATCGTCGCCGTCATGCTGAATTTCAATTGGCATAGTTGGTGTCAACCTATGTCTGATTATGTCTTATGACGTCAGGCCATAAAAAGTCTGCGGAGCAACATTCCTCACACAGATCGATCTTTCCGTTAGGAATGGGGAGACGCTTATCCCCGAAACGAAGCCAGATCACTCAGGTTCTCACCCCGATCTTCGTTCGACACGAGCATCCACGGCAGGAGCTGTTCGATGTTGTCGCTGCTTGGAGTATTGCCATAATACCACGCGGAGGACAGTCGTTCCCCCGCAGCCCTCCAGGGGATGAACAACATCTCCGAGCACAACGGGTGCGTTGGTCGCCGTTTGCGGAGTTACCCCACGGCCTGGACTAACCTCTCCTCTGTGGGGTAACTCACGAGACGAGTGGCTGGGCGGGGAGCTGTTCGACCGCTGCTTTGGTCTGCTTCGCTGGCGTCATCTCTCTTCGCACTCCTGGTCTTCTGGAGTGAACCAACACGACCAGTGGGAGCAAGCTGCTGGCCGCTCCCACCTTCCACCCTCCGTCGGTTACTGGGCCAGATCTGCCCCAGCGCCCTCGAAGATGTCAGTTTGGGACCGGCAGTTCGGGCAAGCGTGGAGCGTCCCATCGTTGCCAGCGAATACCCTGGCGTATTGTTCTGTCACGTGACTGCCACAGTTCTCGCAGTTAGGCATCGTCGGCCTCCATCTCGGCGAGGTGGTCGTAGAAAGCGATCGTCGTCTCGAGTTCGACGATCGAGTCGTTGAGCGTCAGCGGCTCGGCAAGGTGCTCGTCGAGCCGGCGGAGATTCTCAAGCGCGTCTTCAAGCTCGGATTTCACCCGATCGGATGACCAGGATTGGCGGGTGGGACTCATCGCGACTCACCCGTGCGTTGGGGGCATCCTGGTGCGTGGGGCAAGCGATCTCGCCCGCCGAGTTCGACGAGGAGTTCGCGCTCGCAGTCGCGGCACCGGACGTACGCTTCCCCGCCCTGTTCAGGTGGCTCGATGTGACGAGTGTAGGCCTGTTCGGACGAGCTGTCACCACCACTGTCGGTGATCAGTCCTCCGTCGGGGGCGACGTCTCGGTTCCGGAGGGCGCGAACTCGGGCTGCTGCACGCTGGCGGAGTTCGCGCCCCGCGTTGGTTTCGTAGTGATCAGCTCGCTGTACGATCGCGTCGATCTGGCGCTGTTGTGCCATCTAACTTCGCCTCCATCCCTCTCAGGGAGAGACCAACACCACGAGCGGGCTGCGGGGAGTGGTTCTAGTGGACGGTTACCCCACGTAATTGGCGTTTTCAGCCAGCAATGAGACATGCACGACGGATCGACTATCTACATCGAAGTTTCAACCTGTGTAGAGATAGTGGCAGTCTCATTCTCAATGAAAACCTCAAAATCAATTTTAGATCGGAAACGTGGGGTAACTCAAGCATCTTCCATGCGAACCGTGTTCTTGAGCGAGTCAGGGCGCGAAAATTCCAGCTTGCTCTCGCCTGATTCTCGCGTTACGTACAGGTGACGCAGATAGCGGGACGACAATCACTCCCTCCGCGGCAAAGGTGTATTGAGACAGATTCAAGCGGTCGTTCTTGAGAGGGTTAGAGGCGGCATGGACGTTTCAGCGGCTATTCGCAGCGACGGTTAGTCAAAGCTGTTCCGTACGGTCCCGAGATCGTCGATAAGTACTGCTGGCGTCGGCGTGTTACTCCCGTCGTAGGCACGTTCGACGTAACCATCTCGGTTGACGAGCACCGTCAGGACGACGTGAACGAACGGGGCGTTGCCACCGTCGTGCTCCGTGTTCTGTTGGTCTCCGTCCGTTTGGTTATTGCTCTGATTCCCCCGTGGCTCCAGATCGTACGTCTCGGTCTTCTCGACGCCAACGCCGAACGTCTCGTTGACGACGGACGTCACACGGTCAAATGACGACGGGCGGAGGAACTGCCAGTTATCGGCTGTGGGATCGGCACCTCGGTCTTCGCTAAACGCCTGTAGGCGCTCGGCAGTATCGAACTGGGGATCAAACGTGATCGGAAGGAGAGCGATCTCGTCTCCGTACCCGTTTTCGGCGGCGTCCACCTGGACCTGTGCTAAATTGCTGGTGAGCACCGGACAGGGGCCCATACATCGGGTGAAGATGAATGTGACGAGAACGTGACGATCACCTTCAAATTCGGTCGTCGTCACCTCGCGATCGTGCAACGGCGATGGGAGCGTCACTTCGGGAAGTTGTTCCTCGAACGCCGGAAACGAGAGCGCTTCACTCTCCGCTCGCCGCCACTCCGGTTTGTCGAGGACTGTTGGGCCAGAATCCCGAAACGTACTGAGACATCCTGCCCCAAGAATCGATCCGACGGCCGCGGTATGGCGAAGATAGGAACGCCGGTCCATGCATAGCACAATTGGAGACATGTATAACCATGGTCTGGTTTGATTGTCGAAGGGGGCACAAGGCCTATGGAAAATCTTCCCTGATGATGATGTATGCACAGACGGGAACTGCTCAAAGCGGTCAGCGGCATGCTCAGTGTCGGCGTTGCCACGACTGCGATGACCCCCGTCGGAGCCCAAGAGGAAGCGAACGAGAGCGGCGGCGGCGAGGACGGTGGCGGAGAAGCAACCGGCAACGGAAGCGAGGGTGGTAATGAGACCGGAGGCGGTGGTAACGAGAGCGCCGGCAATGAGACTGGCGGTAGCGGAGGTGGCGCGACGGAGACGATCGACGTCGTGGACAACGCATTCGAGCCCGAGGAGCTCGCAATCGAACCGGGAACAACCGTCGAGTGGGCCTGGCAGAACACCGCAAACCAGCACAACGTCAACCCGACGTCCCAGCCGGGTGAAGCCAACTGGGAGGGTCACATGTCCTTGGAGAGCGGGGACTTCTCCTTCCAGTCCACGTTCGACGTGGAAGGCGAGTACGAGTACCAGTGTGACCCCCACGCGAGTCTCGGGATGGTCGGTACCATCACCGTCAGTTCTGGGGCGGGCTCGGCAGCCGAAGGCCCGATCCAGCTCGTCCCCGACGCGGCCTGGACACTCGTGATTGCAACCGTCGCGGGGATGCTCGCGACGTTGTCGCTAGCCTATGCGTTCATTCGCTTTGGCGGCTCGAACCCCCAACAGTAGTCCCGAACACTAATCAGAAGGCGTAGTTGGCCCTCTGATGACTTCCATGTCGGAAAGAGTGATCAGCGAAGCAGTGGAATCCTTGCAGAGAAAGCATGAGAAGCGTTACTGAATCGTCAGAAAACTCGAAATAACTTCACAATGTGGCTGATGGATTCTAGGTAGCTCTTGGCTTATATTCCCCGAAAATCTTCCCTACAGTGGGTCACCGTGCAGTAATCGCCGGTAGGAAGACCGCTTCTGCGGCGGGTACTACCCTGATGGGACATGAATTAGAAGCTACTACCGACTCCGAGTACCACGGTTGAGACGACGAGATAGTCCATAGTCCGCAACTCATTGAAGCAACGATCGCGAGGAGTTCGTGACGACCAGCAGGCTACTGGCCCCCATCGCGAGAGCGGCGAACAAGGGGTTGAGCAGTCCGGTTATCGCCAGCGGGATCGCGACCGCATTGTAACAGAATGCCCAGCCGATGTTGCCTTTGACCCGGCGATCAGTCGCGCGTGCGAGTTCGAAGACGGTATCGACCGACGAGAGATCGTCATCTACGAGTGCGACGTCGGCGGCGTCCGCGGCCATTGCGGTTCCGCCGCCCAGTGCGATCCCGAGGTCCGATGCCGCGAGCGCCGGCGCATCGTTGGTGCCGTCGCCGACCATCACCGTCCGTCCCGTCTGCTTGAGGCGCTCGACAGTCTCAGCCTTTCCCTCGGGAGGGACGCCGGCAAACACACGGGAGATCGACGGATCGTCCCGAAACTGGCCCGCAGCACGGGCGTCGTCACCGGTGAGCACGACGACCTCGGTGTCGGTCGCTGCGATCGCCGACAGCGTCTCCGACCAGTCTTCCCGGAGGTCGTCGCCGACGACAATTACGCCCTCGGCAGTCCCGTTTCGACCAACGGCGACCGGCACGCGCCCTGCCTCGCGGCTCTCGGCGATCCGCCCCACGATCCCCTCGGGGACTGTCCACCCTCGCTCGCGAAACAGGTCCGGATGGCCGACGACGACCTCCTTGCCGTCTATGACCCCGGAGACACCGTTTCGATGGCTCTCGAAAGACTCGATGCCGTCGGTGCAGTCGGCCTCCGTCGTGTCGGTCTCCCTGGCCCCTTCCATCTCACCCACTGTCGATGCCGGCTCGACCGTTCCTCCGTCGGCGAGCCGGCGCTCGGCGGCGATCGCCCGGCCGACCGGATGGGCCGACCGCGACTCGAGCCTGGCGGCCAGAGAGAGCAACTCGTCGCCGAGGTCGGTTTCGACGACGGTCATCTCGCCGGTGGTCAGGGTGCCGGTCTTGTCAAAGACGACGGTGTCGGCCTCGCGGATGCGCTCGAAGACGGTGTCGTCGAAGACGACGATTGAGCGCTCCAGGGCGTCCCTGATCCCGGCGGCGACCGCGAGTGGCGTCGCCAGCCCGAGCGCACACGGACAAGAGACGATCAATACGGTGAGTCCGACGAGTAAGGCGTCGGTGACCCCGGCGCCCGTTGCGAGGTAGACTGCGGTGACGACGACCGAGAGCGCGAGGACGAGCGGGACGAAGATCGTCGCGAGCTTGTCGGCGAGCTTCTGGATCCCATGGCTTGAACTCTGGAGGTCCCAGACGAGTTCGGTCACCCGGTCCAAGCTGCTCGTTGCGTCCTCGCCGACCCGGACGGTGACCGCGCCGTCGGTCACCAGTGAGCCACCGACGACGGGGTCGCCGACACTTTTGCCAACAGGCAATGACTCGCCGGTGACGACTGCCTCGTCGATCGCGACCTCACCGGAGACGACCTCGCCGTCAATGGGCACGCGTTCGCCCGCACGAACCAGCACGCGGTCGCCCGGTTCGAGGTCGTCGACAGCGACCTCGACGTGGCTCCCGTCAGCCTCGATACGGCGGGCATCATCGATTCGGACGGCCGTGAGATCGGAGAGCCGTTCGGTCGCCTGCTCCTTGATCGTCGACTCGTAGTAGTTGCCCACCGAAACGATGACGATGATCGCGACGGTGACGTCGTAGTAGACGTGGTTGCCACCGACGGCGATCGACAATGTGCTGTAGAGGTAGGCGCTGACGGCCGCGATCGCGACAAGCAGGTCCATGTTCGGCGAGCGGGTCTTCGCGGCGACGTAGGCTCCCTGGAGGATCGGCTTGCCAGTAACGCCCAAGATGATCGTCGTCATCGCGGCGATGGTGAGATAGAACGGTGTTGCGAGGTCACTCGCAAGTGTCTGTGTGAAGAACTCGGTCGTCCGCTCGTCGTAGAGCAGCCCCCCGAAGTAGGTAGGGTAGATGATGAGAACGTACTGCAACATGACGGTCATTCCCATGAGCACGCCGACGATGACCCGCCCGATCATCCAGTTGTCGGCCTTGCGGCGGCTGACCGCGTCGTCGCGAGAATAGGCGCTGTAGCCGAGCCCGCTGATCGCCTCCTGAAGCTCAGTCTCAGAGACGAGGTCGGGATCGTGGTCGATCCGGACCGTATCCGTCACGTAGCTCGAATCGGCGTTGCTCACGCCCTCGGTTGCGACCGCGGCCGACTCGATGAACGCCTCGCAGGTCGCACAGTGCATCCCGTCGACCTCGAGATAGGTCGCCTCGTGGTCGTCGGGGACCTCCCGCTCGGTCCCCTCCGAGCGTTCGCGACGGACATCCTCGGCCCCGACGTCCTCGACATCCCCGAGGGCGGCGTGGACGTCCCGACAGCCCACACAACAGAAGCGGTTCCCTTCGTCGTCGGTGACGTCGCTCCCTGTAACGGGGAGTTCACACAGCGTACAGCCGGCGGCGTTTACGTGATCAGTCATCTCGGTGTGATCTCAGTGGTTGGCATGATCGCCCCGGCCATGCCGACGTCAACCCCGTCGTAAAATGGGAGGCTGGGATGGGGGACGTGGATCCCGATGCTCATCAGGCCGTGGGCAAAGAGGACGTAGCCGAGTGCGACAAAGGCGACCCCGAGCAGCCGATGGACCCGCCGGCGGTGAACGGCGTCGACGGACTCGATGACCGTCCCGTAGGCGAATACTGTCGGGATGGTCCCGACTCCGAGAGCGGCGAGGGCGACCGCGCCGCCGGTCGGCGAGCCGGTCGTGAACGCATAAAGATAGGCGGGGTAGAGCACGGGGCAGGGAAGCAATCCGTGGACCGCGCCGAGAGCGACGATCCCTGGCCCGTTCGCGAGGCGGTCGACGTGCGAGAGCAGCCAGCCGGTCACCCGCTCGAGGCCCGGAATCGAGAGTCCCCCGGTGGTCCGCCCGGCCAGATAGTAGATCCCGGTCGCGATGACGAAGCCGCCGACGAGCAGGCCGACGCTGCCACGAAGCGGTTCGACCGCCGCGGTCACCGAGTCGGTCGTAACGAACAGTATCCCCCCGAGCGCGCCGAAGACGGCCCCGATAATGGTATAACTCGCCGTCCGACCGAGATTGAACAGCGCGTGCTGGCGGACCTCGTACGTCGTGAGGTGGGCCCCGCGGCTCTCGTGGCTCTCGCGGCTTCGATCCATCCGGTCGGAGTAGATCGTCACGAGCGGGCCACACATCCCGAGGCAGTGGGCACCGGCAAGCAGGCCGATGACCAGAAACAGCGCCACGTCGACCCCGAGGAGGGTAGGTACGTCCACGGTCTGGTCCTTGTCTCGGCTATCGGCCCGACGAGGTAATGGGTTTCGCCTCACCGGCGTCTCCGGGCCGGTCTTCGAGAGGGCCCAGACGACCTCCGCCGATCCGATCGTACCTCACGGCCGTGATCGGGATGACGACGATCGGATGGTCGATCCCGCGATCATCTGTGTGACGCTTCTCACGGGGCTATTCGTCGTCGATACCGGGGCTGAATCGCTTGGGCCAGTCGCGTGGAGTCGACCGATTAATGGTTCTCGGTCCGCATCTGCCAGAGGTCGTCGAAGGTGATTACCTCGACGTTATCGGTGTCGACAATGTATTGGAGGAACTCTTCGTACTCACCCTCATTGACGGTGTTATCGAGGTCGAAGTCGTGGAAGTTGAAGATCGCACACTGATTGTATTCGGCCGCAAGGTCGATACTTTCCTTACAGATTTCTAAGTCGTACCCGATCGTCCGGGGGAGGACGAGGGGGTCGAAGCCGTAGACGCCTGTGAGATTGGTGTTGCCGGCCTGGTTGAAGCCGCCAGCGTAGTAATAATCGCTGACGATGTCGAGAACGGTCGCGTTGAAGTTGTTATGGGGGAACGTGAGGAAGTTCGCGCCCTCAAAGCCGCTGTTGACCTTGAATTGCTTGTCGGTTTCGATGGTGTCCCTGAGTTCGTCAGGGTCCATCTCTCCAAGGCGGGTGTGGGAGCCGTGGCCGACGATCTGGTCGCCGGCCTCCTGACGTTCTAAGAGTTCCCCGCGGGTCATTACGTCCTCGCGGCCGCCGATGATCCACTGGCGAACGATTGATTGGGCGGCGTTGACACCGTACTCATCATGCAGCGGTGAGGCTTCGTCGTAGAACCCCCGCATCCCGTCGTCCCAGCTGAGTACGACGTAGCCAGAATCGGGTTGGTCGTGGGTACGGATGTCGTCGACCCAGACTTCGGCTTCCTCGCCCGTATGGTGGACTCGGACCTCGAGGGTCGAGAGGAAGTCCATCTCGGGAGGATACTCATCTTCGGCGACGACACCGGGGGAGGTGCGGAACCAGCCGGGATCGTCGCCGCCGTAGGCGATCGAGCGGAGCTGATAGGTTCGGGAACTGCCGTAGACGTCGACGAAGCGGAGCTCGATAGCGATATTTTCGGGGGTCGTTGTTCGAACGGCCATCGAGAAATCGAGGTCGGTTAGGTCGGGGTTGTCACTTTCGAGGTCGCGCTCGATGACCATGTTCGTGCCCTCCTCTTCGGTGTACATTCGGACGCTCTGGGAGCCGGTAAAGGAGACGTCAGCATCCTCCTCGGCGTTGCCTTCCGTGATCGACCAGTTCGAGAGATCCTCGAAGTCGTCGAAGGAGTCGCCGGGTTGGGCGTACTCCTCGCGGCTGTTGTACTCCGTCTCAACGGCGAGGCCGCTCCCGCCTTCCTCGAGGGTGACCGTCGTCTCGGCGTCGTCGCCATCGATTTCGACGGTCTCCTCGTTTTCAGCGTACTCCTCGGCGCTGGCGAGAACGGTGTACTCGCCGTCGGCCAGCCCGGTAAGCTCGACCGTGCCGTCGCCGCCGGTTTCGCTCTCGTACTCGCCGGAAGCGGCCGCGTCTCCTTCGGAGGCCGTCTCGTTACCGGACCCACTCTCGTTGGCGTCCGTTTCGTTTCCGGTCTCGTTGGCACTCGTCTCGTTGCCGGCGTCGTCCCCCTCCTCGGGAGCATCTCCGTCCGTGAGCTGGTCGCCCTCGAGCCAGACGGTCGCTCCCTCGATCGGATCGCCGTCCCCGGTCTCGACGGTCACGGAAAGTGAGTAACCGTCCTCGGTGTCGGACTCATTGCCCTCGCCAGCGTCGGACTCGTTGCCCTCGTCCGTGCCGTTGTCCTCGTCGGTTTCGTTTCCGGCGTCGCTTTCGTTGGTGTCGTCGGTTTCGTCAGTCTCGTTTGTGTCGTTACCCTCATTGCCGGTCTCGTTGGGATCTTCCCCGTCGTTGCCACCGTCAAAGGCGGAGCAACCGGCGATTCCGGAGACGGCTGCGACCCCGGAGAGCGCGAGCATTCGACGTCGTGTCGTCGGTTCGGGAACCATTTTGACTTAAGAGCCGCGTGGGTAGGTTGTTATAGTTTATGTATCTGTTCTAAGCTGGGAACGGAGGCTGATCGCCGAAGCGTCAGTTATTCGTTCAAAAGCTTTCTCAATGAGTTACACCGAATACGGACATACTCGGATCATCTGTAGACACAGACTGGTAGCGAATTGGAAGTACTCCATTGAGGATTTGGATCTCGATCCTCGGCGTGAAATGTCGATATGATTGGCCGAACTACAGTAACGGAGCATCTCGAATTGATATTCTCTATACGGCTGAAATCGTAGGATTCTGTTATATTTTGCCTCCCTGCTGAATCAGATTAAGTTCACTCACTTGACGAAATCGAATTCGATATCTGGAGACGACTAAGTGGTGTTTGCGTCGGGAGCAATCCATTGTTTGATGAGTTCGTTCACATTATAGAAGAGGACGCCAACAGAGACGAGAGTTGTGCTGAAATAAATAATCAACCCTGGCGGACCACCGATCGATGTGCCAATTGCACCTCCTCCGAAACCAATAACCGTGAGTTCGACCCACGTCACTACGATCCGAGACAGCAATCGGGGTTCCGAATTGGACGGTATTGATGTCATCGTCTCTGATCACCATATTTGCTAACCGATTTTGAGTTCTTCATTAGATTCTGTTTCTGCAACTCAACGACACGCTGTTGCCTAATCATATGTCTCATCCGTAAGATTCCTCAGTATCGACGGGACCACTGAACGCTGAATAGAGCACGACAAAGTACACGAGCACGATCGGGAGCAGCACGCTCGCCATGATCGACATGAGATTGAGCGGAAGCGTAGAGATGATGGCCTCCCGGATAGTGAGTCCTGCGGTCCGGTCGACGAAGGGGAACAGAAGGGTTGCGACGAGCCCTACGAGTCCGAAGACGAGGGCGGCTGTCGTTGCGAACGCGGCGTAGTACCGGTTACTACGGAGCGCGACGATATAGATTCCTGTCAGGGTGGCAGTGAGGATCACAAGTGCGACGATGAGGGGTGATCGGAACGAAGAGCGCAGCCCTGGTTCAGTCATATATATCGCCCCGAGAGTACTGATCGCTACACCAAGATAGCCCACGGCAGCTCGGACACCGTAGTCTCGCATTTCACCTCGTAGCGCGCCGCGGGTTTTCAGCCCGAGGAATGCCGCACCGTCGACGATCGTGAGGGCAAGGACTGTGACACCGCCTAGGATCCCCACTGGGGTGATGAGGCCGGTCGCTCCGACTAGCCAGTTCATGATGAACAGACCCAACAGAAACGGCGTAACGGTACTCCCGATAACGAACGAGTAGCCCCAGAGTGTCCGCCAGCGGCTGTCTTCACGCTCCTCGTACATTTCTGGGGCGAGCCCTCGGAGACCGAGAGCGGCCAGAATTGCGAACATCAACAGATAGTATCGGCTGAAGAGGTTCGCATAGACGGACGGAAACGCTGCGAATAGTGCTCCACCGAAGACGACAAGCCAGACTTCGTTCCCGTCCCAGAACGGCCCGACAGCCGCCAACAACTGTTCCTTCTCGTGATCGTCGTTACGGGTCGCAAATAGCACGCCCACGCCGAAGTCGAACCCATCGAGAAAGAGGAACATACCGAGGATGAAAAACAGCAGCGCAAACCAGAGCTCGGCGAGCGGTAATCCGAATAGCGGCTTCGTGGCCAACGATCCGACGTTAGTCACTAGACGTCACCTCTGACTCTGGGGCACGGGTAGATTCACTCTGCGTGAGTTCGTCTTTCGCTGGCGGCCCCGCGCGGATGATACGACCGACGACGTATGTGTAGAGGCCCAATAACAGGATGTACCCGGTAACGAACCCGAGGAGTGTGAATGTTGCTTCGGCGCCTGTGAGATTCGGAGAGACGCTGGCACTCGTCTTCATCACCCCTTGAATGACCCATGGTTGTCTCCCGACCTCGGTGACGATCCAGCCGACCTCTACGGCGACGAATCCCAGGAGAGATGACGCCATCAACGCTTTATGCAGCAAGCCATCCTCGAAGAGCTCCCCGCGCCACCATCGATAGGTACCCCAGAGGGCCAGCAGAATGAACCAGAAGCCGAGCGCAACCATGATTCGGAACGCCCAGAAGACGATCGCCACTGGAGGAGATTTCGTCGAGAAGGTTTCGAGGCCACGTATCGTAGCCTGTGGGTTTCCTCCACTTGCGAGCCAGGATGCTCCACCCGGAATGCCGATGCCAAAGAGATCTTTCGTGCGTGGATTCAGGAGATCGTTGACGTCCATCGGGAATGCAACAATATACTCGGGGACGTAGGAGTCGGTTTCCCAGACGGCTTCCATTGCGGCGAATTTTTGGGGTTGGGTTTCCAAGACGTGGCGGGCATACCCGTCGCCCTGAATCACCTGCAGTGGGGCTGTGATGAGGAGGACAACGAGCGCGATTTTGAGCGTCTTCTCCCAGACGTTGATGTGTTCAATTGAGTAGCCCCAGACGTGATGCCGGAACACGTAGTAGGCAGCAACGCCAGCCATGAAGAGTGCGACCGACTCAACGGCAGCGTTCTGCATGTGGATGAACATATAGGGGAACCTCGGATTGAGATAGGCTGCGAGCGGGTCGGTAAGCCTCACAATTTGCTGGTCGTTCTCCACGACAATCTCGAACCCACGCGGCGTCTGCATCCACGAGTTCGCGATGAGGATCCAGACGGCCGAGAGCCACGTGCCGAGCCCGACGGCAATACTTGACAAGAAGTACAGCCGATCCGATACACGGCCACGGCCGAAGACGAAGATCCCAAGGAACGTCGCTTCCAGCATAAACGCCATCATCCCTTCGAGGGCGAGTGGACCCCCGAACAGCTCCCCGGCGGTTGTCGAGAACGCGGCGAAGTTCGTTCCAAATTCGAACTCAAGAACGAGCCCGGTCACGGTACCCACAACGAAGCTCACTGCAAAGATTTGTGTCCAGAACCGACGGAGCTGTTCGTACACTGGCTGTTTGGTACGAATTTCTTTCCATGTGAAATAGATGAGAAACGGTGCGAGGCCCATACTCATCACTGGGAAGATGATATGGACGATCGTGGTAAGCGCAAACTGGAGACGACTAGCAAGAACGGGATCAACCATCGGCCCCACCTCGATGGATGTCTCTCTTGGTCTGAACGATGACCTCCAAATTGAGCAAAACGTGGGCCCTTGTCGGATAGCAGATCATCACTCAGACTTTGCGACTTCGGTACGTCAAATGAAGGCGGTGTCCTACTTATTGGGAATCCACCTTGGCTCCATATACCAGGGCCTTTGAAAGTGAGTATGGAGCGCCGACAGATGCTCAAGACAGCCGGAATTCTCGCTACAGGTGGCGTAACTAGTCTCGCAGGATGTAGTTCTGGAAACGGAAATGGTGATGGCGGTGAACCGGCCACGACTGAGACAGAGGGGACCGATGGCTCGGGCAGTTCGAATACGGTCATGATGGTCACCGAGGACAGCGAGTATTATTTCGATCCGATCGGCCTGTTCGTCGAATCCGGAGAGACAGTCACGTTCGAAATCGAGAGTGGAAGTCATTCGGCGACTGCCTACGAGGAAGAAACGAGTTCGGCATCGGTAACCCGGATACCTGACGGAGCAGAAACGTTCAATAGCGAAACACTGAGTGAACAGGGCGCGACCTACGAGCACACGTTTGAGACCACCGGTACATACGATTACTTCTGTATTCCACACAAGACCCAGGGGATGATCGGACGGATCGTCGTCGGCGAACCAGGCGGCCCTGCTGAAGGGAGTATGCCGCCGGACGGAGACGTTCCCGAGAGTCAGACCATCGTCGACCAAGGTAGCGTCTCATACAGCGAGTTCTCTGGGTGACATCCACCCCAGCATAAACAGTAGACGCCGAATCAAAGTGAAGCCGGAAGATGTTCTACCTTCCCGCCGGCCTCATTGAGGAAAACAGGAACAGAACGTCGCGGAAGGAATCGAACATCGAGGACCGCCGCCGTTGTCCCGAGCCTGGAGAGCTGTTTCACCACACTCGGGACAGGGAGCTTGCTCCCAGGCGTGCTTGTAGCGCTGCTCGATGATGGCGTCGAGCGGCTCGAGGCGGAACACTTGCCTGGCGCTCGACAACCTCCTGTAGCATCCCGCCGAAAGCTGTCTGTTGGAACACATCCACTAGCAGACGGCGGGATGCTGTAGTTCCTACGCGACTGTTTCACCAGATTCGGCAAGAGCGTTAATTGATCCGCCAATCGATCCACTGCCCGGCGATCAGCGATCCAGCAGGCCGGTATCCAGCGTCGGGCCCTTCCGCTTGCCGCCGAAGAACCGGCCGCCGGCGGTGAGCAGGTAGAGGACCCCGAGCCCAAGGAGGTAGGTGAAGGCGAGGGGGAATGCGAGCAGGAGCATTGTCAGGATCCCAGAGGGGCTGGCGAAGGCCGCGGCGGTGAATATCGCGACGATGACGACCCGCCAGCCTTTGAGCATCGTCCGGTAGGGGACGAGCCCGCCGACGTGGAACAGCATCATCGTGACGACGATGTTAAACAGGAAGCCGATGCCGATGGTGGTGAAGATCACCATCCAGCTGAAGTGTTTGATCCGGTAGGAGATCACCATCCCAGCGTCGATCGAATCGGAGATTAGGTACGAGATCACCGAGGGGGCGATCCAGAAGAACCCAAGGAAGGTTCCGAGCGCGAAGCCGGCGATCAAGGCGCCGCCCCAGACGATGAACACTCGGCGGTCGCCCCGAGCCAGCCCGCGTTCTTTCAGCGCCGGCCAGGCGTAGTAGAGGATCAGCGGGAGGACGGCGATGATCCCCGCGATCACGCTCACCTTCACCTCGAAGATCAGCACCTCGACAGGGTGGAGGGCGATGACGAAGTCGCCCTGCTGGATCAGCGTCTGGGTGTCGGCAGTCGGCGAGATATCGGTTCCCTGGAGTTCCGCCAGCGAGACCAGCAACTCGTGGGGCACGTTCGAGACGAACGCCTCGAGGATGATCCCGAGTCCGCCGGAGTAAAGCCCCATGAACACTCCGCCCATCACGACCATGAACAGGCCGACGATGCGGAACATCCGCGAGGTGAGACTCTGGAAGATGAAGGCAATGTCGTAGGCGTAGCCGCCGATGTCCTCCTCGGTCGTCTCTTCCTCGGTAAAGGAGTTCACGATGTCGGCGGCGGTACTCGAGAAGACGTTGTCCTCCTCCTCCTCGTCGGGAGCGGGTGCTCCCTCGCCCCCGCCGCCAGCGGCCCCGGCGTCGTCCGCGGTCGCGGAGGCGTCGCCGGTGGCGGCCGTGCCTGCAGCGCCGACCTCCCCTTCGGCGGTCGGCCCCTCGTCCTCGGCGTGGAGGGTATCGAACCGGTCCAAGATCGCCTGGGCCTTCTCGCGGTCGTCGTCGAACATCGCCTGGCGGGCGTGGTCCATCGCCTCCTCCTCGTCCATCTCGAGGAACGCCTGTGGCGGGACGGCGTCGATCGCGTCGGCATCGAGGACGTCGATGCCGATCTCCTCGGGCTCGCCGGTCCGGATCTGGTCGATCCGGGGGTGGACCGGCTCCTGGAGCACCTTGATCGTGTAGGCAAAGAGCGCGAGGAAGCCGATGACGCCGGCGACGAGCAGGCCCGCCAGGAGCGCACCCGCAGTGCCGTACTCGGCGCCGAGGGTCTCGAGGGCGGTCGGCCCGCCCGGCCGGATCGCCCCGGGGAGGAGGGGATAGAGTTCGTCCTCGAGGACGTCGAAGCCGCCGAAGGCGACGAAGCCGGCAACGGCGATCCAGACCGCACCGAGGGTCCCGCCGGCTTGGAGCGCCCGCTTCCGGAGCAGGCTGGTGCCGCCGATCGCCTCGGCGGCGCCCCGCCTGCGGGTGTTGGTCAGCAGTTTCGCGAGCCCGAGGCTGAAGGCGTAGAGGACGGTCAGTGGGATCATCCACATGACCAGCGTGAAGGGGTCTGGCGGCGAGAACAAGGCGCCGAAGACGGCGATGGCGACGATGGAGTGGCGCCACTTGTCCCGGAAGGTCTCGTAGGGGACGATTTCGGTATAGGCGAGCGCGCCCATGAAGAGGGGAAGCTGGGCGGCAAGCCCGAAGGAGATGGTGAGCAACGCCATGAACTCGGTGAACTCGGTGATCCCGAAGTTGGGATTGACGCCCGCGCTGTCGGCATTGCCCGCGAGGAACTCGAAGGCAAACGGAAAGAAGACGACGTAGGCGTAGACGATCCCGACGCAGAAAAGCCCCAGCGCGGTCACGACGAAGCCGACGATCGATGCCTTCGAGATCGGGATCGCCGACTCGTATCCCCGCTCCCTGATCGGTTCCCGAGCGAAGTAGAGGACAGCGGGGATCGAGAGGATTGCGCCGACGATCATTCCGATCTTCGCCTGCAATAGGAGGACCTCGAACGGCGTTCGGGTGATGACGTCGGTCTGCCCGGCGAGCTGGCTCGACATCTCTGCTTCCGCCGTCGCCTTGAGGAACTCCCAGACGTAGATCCGGAGGGCGTAAAAGGAGCCGATGAAGCCGATGACGAAGACGATGAAGATCTTCTGAAGATGGTTCTGTGCGATCGAGAGCACCTCGGCGATCGTCTGCCTACCGCTGTCGATCGCCCGGAGGGCGTCTTCGTCGACGGCGGAGCTCATCGCGTACCCGTACGGTACTTATATCCAGTTATCAACCTTTCGTGTCGGGAGCTTCAGATGATCACCCGTCCTTCCACCGAGATCTCCGTCGTCCCGGAGTGATCGTAAGAAAAAAGGCCTACGCTCTTACCGTGTCTGATGAGACACGTTGAGGGCGAAGGAGCCAATAAACGCCGGAATTCTCTCGCCTTTGAAGATAGATTCCGGGGGCCATATCGGCTGTGAACTCGATCATGTGTCGTTCAGCGGGGGCGACGTTCGTGACGTCCATGTCATGTCTCGCCAGTATTGTATATAGGGTAACACAGCATTTCGACAATCGAACCCGAAACGATAGATGAGTTCTCATCGAATCTCATCCTGTCGTATGGACTTTAATTCATCCCACTCGGCTGATCGTGTCGACAAGGCAAACCATTCCACAACTAGACGCCGAGTTCTTAAAACGAGCGCCGGTGTAGTCGCAGCCACAAGTGCTTTTCCGGTGCTAAGTGGAACGGCAGCTGCTCACTTTCCGGATCAGCTTGAACTTGATGTCAAACCTGGCTGTGCGGACAATCCTCTCGACGTACAGAACGACGATGACGTCCCAATTGCTGTCCTCTCAACAGAATTCGTCGATGGAGATGGAGAGACCGTGATGTTCGATCCGACAGAGCGGGATGTTCGCTATCGGTTCGGTGCGCCCGACGCTGTTGAGAGTGGTGGCGGTGCACGCCCCGTTCACGATGGCCATTGTACTGATGAAGGAACGCTCATTCTCCATTTCCCGGTCGAAGACATGGATCTTGATGGCGATGAGACAACTGGCAAACTCCTCTGGGAACGTGACGAAACTGGCGAACACGGGTATGCCGGAACCGACGAAATCACTGTGACTACTCCTTCCAGTGATTCTGCAAACGATCTCAGATTCCCACGATTCGGAAGATTCGCACCATTTTGAGATATATGAAATAACTGATGTAAGAAGGGGAAACAAAAGAAAATAACGCTGGCAGTATGTTGCCTCTCCCCATCCTAATCGGCCACGTTCGAAGCTCAGGGAGCTATTAGGTTTGTTTATTTTTGATAGAAGGGGTATCTGTTGGTGATCCACTTCGATACACTGTATAAAGAATGATAATTGAAATGAGGAAATCGAAGCTATGTTCAATCAAATGATGGATTGTCATCGGAACGACTCCAAGAACGGTGCCAAGTCCGACAACGGAGCGAGCCACAAGCATCCCCAATACGAACGTAATTAAGAGGTAGCGGAGCGTCTGTCGTCTTGAGTACGCGATAAGACCGAGCCCAAACAAGACGATCGTCCCGACTACCGCAAGAACGATTATAAGAACGAGAACTGGGGCAAGTTGCGGATCCAGCCATTCGCTACTACGAGAGCTCACAGCGAGCATGGATGATAGGGATTCGAGTGGTAGACTATCTATTCGCTTCGGTGCAACTCCTCTGGAAAGTCGGAGACACGGGGTAAATGCTTGCTTTGATATCGAAAGGAATTGGAAAGACGTTATCACTGTCTTCCCATTCGATAAAAATCAGCGAAAGCCATTATTCCACTGGCTCACTATCTTCGATATCAGCTTCCCTTCAAACCACTCCAAATAATCTTATGTCCGAGACGCGACAACAAATCCGAACGCATGTCAACGAGAACGTTGGTATACATTTCAACGAACTCGTTAGGCAGTCAGAGTGTGCGCCAGGTCAGGTTCAGTATCATATCCATCGCTTAATCGATGAGGACGTTCTCATTCGCAGTGAATTCTATGGCCGAACCCACTACTACCCACCTCAATACGACGAGTGGGAACGTGGAGCACTTGCGTTATTCCGGCGTGAAACGGCTCGTGAAATTGTTGTCCACCTTATCGAACATGAATCGGCCGACCCCAACGAGACCGCCGAGGCGCTTGGTATTGCCCGAAGCACCCTTGAGTACCACGTCTCTCATCTTGTTGAACAAGAGATTGTCGAAAAGCAGTACAACATGCGAAATCAGGTCACACTCTGTTTAGCCCAACCAGACCAAATTGGTCCGTTACTGGTGGAAGTGACGCCAACAGTTCCCGATCGATTCATTGATCGGTTCACAAGACTCGTCGACAGTCTACTCGAACCATCCTCTGAATCACCGTAGCTGGCGCGCTATACCGGAAGAAACGTGTTGACGCCTCCTTTTCAAGTGAAGTGAGGAAACCAATTAGTTATCATATTTGGGTTGACTCTCATCTCTTGTCATCGGGGAGCAACCGACGAGAGCTATTCACACCAATTAAGCCAGCAGAGACAATCGCGGCAAATATCACAGTTACGGGATTTAGAAGGCCAATGATTGCAATCGGAATGGTGATCGCATTGTAGCAGAGTGCGAGCGCGTTGTTCTGCCGGACCCGTGAGCGCGCGGCGTGTGCTAATTCGAACGCAGTCTCGACGGATCCGAGGTCGTCCGTCGAGATCGCTATATCGGCGGCATCAGCTGCAAGTGCCGTTCCGCTTCCTAGTGAGATTCCAAGATCTGCTACCGCGAGTGCCGGAGCGTCGTTGGTTCCGTCGCCGACCATAGCGACGTTGCGATCGTTTGCCAGCCGACGGATTGTCTCTGTCTTTCCTGCTGGGGGAACGCCTGCAAACACCTGATCGACGGCTGTATGTCGGTCGAAGAACTCTGCCGCCTCTGCGTCGTCGCCGGTCAGGACGACCACGTCGACGCCGCGCTCGTCAAGTTGGTTGAGGGTCTCCTCCCAGTCCTCGCGTGGTTCGTCTCCGACAATCACGACGCCTTCGGCTTGGCCATCGCGGCCTACGATAACTGGCAGATGACCGAATCCGCGGGCCTGTTTGACACGCTGTTCGATCTCTTCACTCACTCTCCAATCCTCTGCAGCGAACAGGTCTAGTGAACCGACTGCAACTGATCGGCCGGTGACTGTCCCAGTGATCCCGGTCGCATGACTCGAAAACTCCGAAACGGGATCACTCTCTGGCTCCGCGATTGTATCGGGGGCCCCATCGGTTTGCATCGGATCGGTTTGGTCTTCGGAACGACCGAATGCGGCGACAATGGCTTCAGCTGCTGGGTGTGATGCTCGACGCTCCAGCATAGCGACGTCCTGGAGAAGGTCCGCCGGCGCATTAGCCTCGAGCACTTCCATTGAACCCGTCGTCAGCGTCCCAGTTTTGTCGAAAACCACTACGTCGATTTCACGGAGCCGTTCGAAGATCGTTTCGTCGAAGACGATGATGCCATGCTCCATCATCATACGAAGACAGCTGGCGACCGAGAGGGGTGTTGCAAGTCCCAGCGCCCATGGAGAGGTGACCAAGAATACGCCGAGCATTGCGAGGACCGTACTTGCAACTGAACCGGTCGAGACGTAAATGCCGGCCCCAGTGCCGAGCGCCGCAAGAACGAGGACCGGAGCGACAAATGTGGCCATCCGATCTGCACGCCGCTGGATCCTGTGATCCGTACTCTGGATGTTCCACACGGACTGCATGATTCGGTCGATACTACTTGTCCGCGCTTCATTGACTTCGACGAGCGCAGCATCGTTTGTGACAATCGATCCTCCGAGGACGTCCTCACCAGGGGATCGCCTGACTGGAACCGACTCGCCGGTTACGATCGATTCGTCAACGGTACAGGCCTGATCGACTAGCGTTCCGTCGACGGGAATCCGCTCTCCCGTGCGGACCAACACACGATCACCTGCCGTCACCTCCTCGACGGGGACGACGTGTGTCGTCCCGTCGTCGCTGTAGCGTCGTGCCTCGTCGACCTGAGAGACTGTGAGGTCCGTAAGACGTTCGAGCGCACGCTGCTTGATCGATGTTTCATAAAAGGCAGCACCGGTGACAGCTGCAGCGACGACCAACGTGAGGTCAAAGAATACGTCATTCTCACCGGCGATGATCGCGGCTGCACTGTACAGGTACGCACTGCAGACGGTAAACGCGACGAGAAGATCCGTATTCGGCTGCTTAGTCCGAAGGCTGGCGTATGCTCCACGCAGTACCGGCAGTCCCGTGAACAGCAACACAAGTCCTGTGAGACCGAGGTAGAGACGTAGGAAGAGAGCACCTGAAGACCCCTGGAGTTGGAAGGAGTTCTCATAGAGTTCGAGGAACGTCGTATCAACCATATCCGCCAGGTGGGCAGGATACACGAGGACGGCGTAGGGGAGAAGAAGAAATGCCCCAAACAGGACGCCAGCCGCATAGCGAAAGCTGAGAAACTCATCTGACCGACGTTTACGCATTCCCTCCATCTCTCTAGAGCGGAGTGGGGCGTCCGCCTCGGCCTGGCGAGAACCCGCAGCGTCGCCTCGTAGGTATGCGTCGTAGCCGAGCGTGCTGAGCGCGTCTATGAGGTCCTGCTGGGTTACGTGGTTATCGTGCTCCACACGCACGGTCTCGGTGACATAGCTGGCCGTCGCGTCGGCTACTCCGTCTAGTGCCATTGCCCGGGACTCAAGGTACTCCTCGCAGGTCGCTGAGTGCATCCCGTCAACCCGGAAGAAGGTCTGGTCTCGGTGGTTCGACTCCCCGGGTGGCGAACTCTCGGTCGCTGCTGGAGACGTTTCGGAACAATCCGAGCCCTTGGCCTGGATCGGTCCGTCAAGTGTCTCGTCAATCTCGCGGCAGCCCTGCGAGCAGTACCACTCGTCGGACGGAGCGTCCGCAATTCCTGACGCAAAGTCGATTGTCCGACCACATAGCTCGCAGGTGGCATTGGGATGTGTGTCGTCCATCGGTGAGGTTCGCACGTGTGTCGTTCTCAGAGATGGGTACGGAAACGTGTTTCCGACGCGGGTCAGCCGGGCCTATCCGAGACACTACTGTCCGATTCTATGTCGATGTGAGTCGTGCATCAGTCCGTCAAGAGGGGCTTGATTGTCCATCATTCCGACGAACCGCGGGACCGCCTGCCAGTACGCGTCAAACTCCTTGCCGTGCTGTTCTTGGAGCCAGAATTCTCCGCCAGCCACCAATACTTCCCTATGAAATGGGATTCGCGGTAGGCGGGATGATCATTGTTATCGCGGATGAAATCATTCCGGGGGCATATTCGGAAGGAGACGGACGCCTCGCTACTATTTCTCTGGTTGTTTGTATTGCTGTAATGTTTGGTATTGATGTTGCCCTTGAATAAGTTAGCCCGAAGCAGCTTCTAACGGTTACTTCTCGCTTGTAGCATGCTTTGTTTTCCATTAGGTAGTTAAGCAAAGAGTTATTTTTAATTATGTATAATTCGGCACCTTATTGCGCAAATTTGCCACAGAGAGAAAAGACACTTCAGCGGTCATTTTCTTCGTGTTGATATGGGTACCAGCCGTCTGATCTTCGCGATCAGCGTCATCATATTGACTGGTATAGCTCTCTTCGTGGCGATGAATTCCTATTGGAATTCCGGCGGCCTAGCTATGCTTGGCTACTTGCTCGCCTTCTTCGGTACGATCGCTCTGATCCCGTTGGTTCTCCGCGACAAATTAAACAAGTCTTGGTCAGAAAAGTGACGTATGAGGCTCAGGGCGGAGTGGCATAGGCTTGGATGAACTTCGTTGCCTGGTGATTCCTGTCTGGTGACAGGACGTGCATCGTCTATGCAAGCCGTCAAGCATATCGATAGCTCAGGATGGCGAGTTGTACGCCATCATTGTTCGATAGACTCGCGAGTGGGACGATTATGGGCTAATTCAGGAAGGACCGACACCGACCCTGTATACGAATCTCTCGCCGACGCTGAAGATCCGTATCATCGATCGATGGCACCAAATCGTGAACTCGAACGCCGGATATATCGATAACTCAAACTGAGTCCAGAAGCGTATTCTCCAGTCACGTCCTGTCGGCTTTCTACCGGCTCCTGATCAACCCAGAGGGAGGGCCTGTCCGACTGTTCGGTGCAGATTCAGCAGATAGATCCGTTTGGAAGAGAACCGTTCAACAATGGCCCAGGATCGCTTCCGAGTGCGGGCATCCGGTGACTACACGCAGTCGCGATCAACAAGGTTCGTCGGCGCCACCGGAAAACTCGCCGTCCTGTTAGTTGTATTGCTCCAGATCCCAGTCGTAACGGCGCACGGTGAGGCAGAGTCGACGGCACTGAGTCAGTCTCATGGTCTGGCTGCAATTTTCGTGGGGCTGGCCCTCGTCGGCGGCGCAGTTGCGCTAAAGCGCACCGAACGGATCACCCCGACGACGGCGCTCTACGCTGCCTTTGCCGGTCTCGCCGTCGTCACGATCGGAGCAATGGTGTTTGACGGACTCGCACCTGACGCGTCCTACAGCGCCAGTACGATGCCGATCCCCCGCTCGTGGTATCCGCCGATGGCCTTGTTAACCGGCGTCGGAATCGCGGTTGTCAGTTTCGTCGTCGGGTGGCTCAAATGGCCAGGCCGACCGCGGTACACGTCCCTCGGAATCCTGATCGGACTTTGGGTCGCGTACCCGACGTTGATTCCCGGCCCTGCCAGCACGACGAACCCGCTGGGGTACGTGATCGTGCTCGCCACGCCCGTACTCCTAGGATACATCGTCTGGAAAGATGCGCAGGATGGGATCCGTGTCGCGTTGCACGACGCGACAGCCCGTCGGTTTGGAATCGGCGTCGGATTCCTCCTCGCCATGTACTTCTCGGCGCTGAGCGGCTATCTGACGTTCTTCCCGAGTGAGGGATCACCTCACCACACGATCGTGTCAATCGAAACCGTCCAGTACCAGCTCGTTCAATGGCCAACCCTCGAGGTATTCCTCCCACAGGTTCCGTTCTTTGTCGCCGTATCAATCGGATCAGTCGTCCTCGTCGGTAGCCTAAGTACACTCGTCGGGCTCAACGCCGCGCTGATTGCCTACCAGTGGCGATCTGAGCGCGTCGCGATCGCCGGAACCACCGAGGGAACGGCCGGAACGAGCGCCATTGTCGGCTCCTGTGCGTGTGGCTGCTGCGGACCGATCGTTGCCCAAGTTGTCGTACTCGTTGCTGGGCCGTCGATCGCGGCGCCGCTCTACTGGGTGTTCGTCGACTCAAAGTCTCCGTTCACGATGCTCTTCCTGGTGGCGAGCATTGGGCTCTTCACAGGTGGGCTAGTCTACGCGACGAAGCAAGCAAGCGATTTCGGGGCCCCTGTAACCAGTTCACCAGCCGCTGTCAATGACGGATGACGTGTCCGGTTAGCCCTCGGTCGAGTTGAGGAAGCCGAGATTCTGCTACTGGATGGCGTTGGAATGGTAGTCCCAGGAGTCGGCATCGTATGTCTGCCTGGCAACCTATCGAGTTCCAAGGCAGCTATTCAATCGGAATGGCCGGAGTGATCCAAATCGCTCGACAAGGTCGACAATTAGCTCCCGACGATTTCGGTGACGTACCCGTTGTAGACTTTGATCTTACATACAAAACGATGTACCGGCGCGTCGAGTGCTTTGCCAGAGCGCTCAATGCGCCTTCCCTCGATCTCGTTGGACCGGTCGAAATAAACGAAGTGTACGTCTCTGCCGGGATGCAAAGTCGCGCGCGTGACTTCTGGTCGCACTCGCGTGGGCAAGAGTCGTACGATGGCAACAAGGATCGTCCTCTTGTTCGCACTCAACAACCCCAAGAAACTCGCCAAAACGCTATGAATCGATCTCCTATCTTGCATGTCCAATAGAGCAGGGTGGCGGAGTCCTAATTCACGGGACAGCACGTGGATTTTTTGGCCTGGATAAATATCGCAGGTGGACCTCAATGCTGCTGTCGCGAGTCCAATAGTGAGGAGCAAAGATTGGCGAGCGGTTACATCCCGCCTGTCGCCGTCAGGTATGCGCTCGCAAACTGTACCGCATTGTACGCACCGTGAATCACGGCCGGAACAGCGAGGTTATCGGTGTACTCGTATGTTGCGCCCAGTGCCAGGGCGAGAACGAATGCGATACCGACATACACCAGCTTCCCTTCACCGGACAGCGAAAAGAGATGAATCGACGCGAAGAGGACGCTCGCAAGAACGATTGCATAGGCCGGATGCAGTGTTTCTCGGAGCGTACCCTGAACCAGTCCCCGGTATAACAGTTCCTCTCCCGGACCGACTAGCAGAAACGAGAGAGGAACGAGCAGTAGAAATACTGCTGGATTCTGATGACCAATCGTCACGATCTGATTTTGTGCCGACTCGAGTCCGAGCAAAGAGATGATCGTCGACGCGATTACGAGCAGGCCTAGGAGCGTAACTATTCCGGCGATGGTCACGGCAACATCTCGCCTGTCCGGAATCGTAACCGGGACGAAGTCGAAGCCGAGATCGCGGAATCTGAGATAGAGGACAGCGACCCCCCCGAACGTTACTCCTTGCAACAGGACTGTACTCAACACGAGACGCAACGATGGACGAGCTGTGACATCGATTCCGAATACGGCCAGAAGTATGGCAGCGACGGTAATGACGACCGATCCGATGATTGTGGAGCCGTACGTGAGTCCTATCGCACTCACAACTGAGCGGACTGGTGAAGTTGATTCCGTCATTTGAAGGAACTGATAACGGAGCGGTCTGTACAAGCTATACGCGAAGCTTCGATAGTTCGTCGTGTTGTCGAATTGTTATTGAGTTTTATCATTAGTTGTGGCGTCTTGTTTCGTTCCGCCTCACAGCCATCCTCGACCAGCTGAGCCCTGCGGCTATGACGAGCATGAATGCGAGAAGTGAGAGGTTCGGAATCGTCAGTCCAAATATCGGCGCCTGCCATTGGACAGCAGCACACGATCCATCGAAAGAACAGGTGGTTGTCGTCGCCTGCAGTACTGAGTGATAAGCTGCGGTTACTCCACCGAGGACTGAAAGCGGGATAACAGTCCGCCAGACTGCAGGACGGGCTTCGATCGTTGCGACACCGAGGACGACGACTAGCGGGTACATCAGAATTCGTTGGTACCAACAGAGGTCACACGGTACCAGTCCGAGACCGAGGCTAAACCAGAGACTTCCAGCTGTCGCGATCGCGACGACGAGTGTTGCACTGCCCAATACGAGCCGGACTCGGTCATGACCCATTTGCGAGTTGTTCGATGAAGGTACGGATTCGTTGTTCGTCACTCAGCGGGTTGACCATTTCGCCATCGATTATGAGTGCGGGGGTTCCCGAAATGCCGGCGTCGGCTGCTGCCTGACTCGTCTCCCGAATCGGTGATTCGTAGGCCTGCTCCTGAATCTTCGTTCGGAACTGTCCCGTCTCCGTTACTCCGGCCTCCTCAGCGAATGAAACGAGTTTGTCAGTGGTAGCCCACGTCTCACTCTCGGGTGGTTGATTGGCGAATACGTATTCATGATATCGCCAGTAGGTTTCAGGATCCACGTTCCAGGCTGCGAGCCCAGCTTGAGCAGCACGGGGGGCATCAGAGCCGAGGAAAGGTTCACCGTCAATATAGGCTAACGAGCGGAATTGTAAGCTAATGTCACCGGGCTCAACGTAGTCTGTGACGATATCGCCGAGGAAACCCGTGCTGAAGTCCGCACAGTACGGACATTTCCAGTTTCCATAGTAGGTCACAGTCGGTTGATCGGCTGACCCCGTCATCGCATACGTGGCTGACGCGGGGTCGTCTGGGACCGGCGCGTTTGCTACTGGGCCATCTACATCAGTATTTGATGACTCATTGTTTTCGCCACCGAGACATCCACTGAGTGCGACTACTCCACTCGTCGCGAGGAACCGGCGTCGCGTTAGCAGTCCACGTTCTTCACCCAATGGCGTGAACAGGGTCGAGATGCGTTCGCTATCGGTCATGCTTCTTCAATCATACTGTGGGTTTCTGAACTCGTCTGTTACGAAGGTAGGCCGTGAGTACGGTTGTGAGCAGGCTGAGGAGAATGAGAGTGGTGACTCCGAGGTGCGTTGTGATGATTATCGGTTTGAGGTTCTCTGTGATAGTCAGTCCTCCGAGTAAGACCTGAACTGGAAGCAAGAC
The DNA here is from genome assembly GCF_020177375.1 of Saliphagus infecundisoli. GTDB lineage: Archaea > Halobacteriota > Halobacteria > Halobacteriales > Natrialbaceae > Saliphagus > Saliphagus infecundisoli. The sequence continues at coordinate 40,880 of NZ_JAIWHV010000023.1, forward strand.
GAGTGCCGTTGTTGCGGACCATTTGACTAGTGTATCGTCTGGATAGACGATCCACAATCCAACTGCTGTCCCCGCGATGAAGAGGCCAGCAGTCATCGCAAGTCCCCGGTGCGCCCATTCGGCGAATATCTGGAGGGCAGAATATGGAGAATTTGCGATGATGTCGGGTTGGAGGAAAAGCACCCAGGTGCCATAGCAGGTCGGCCAGTCGGGGCAGAAAAGTCCGCACCGATTGCACTCGTATAGGCGCCGAGAAGCATCACGATATACACCAGAACCAGCGTCAGGCTGGCGATGTGCTCGTACTCCACTGGAGTTTCTGAAATCGTCCTTTGCAGGTAGTTCGAGTTCGTTGACTTTTGAGCCATATATCGGTTGGTGGGGAGATCCCAAATTACAATGTGGCTTGTTGAAGCGATGGTGACAAAAGTATAGGTCGGATTCCCATCGAATGGGATTCCGCCATCTATTCATTGTGGAGTCATCCCACAGCATTGTTAAGAAGACCCACGATTTGCTGGGAGATTACCTACGTACGAAGTTTATGAGACATCAAGGACAAACCCACGAACGGTCGTCAGATAGTCGCGAGCGGGACTCAGAGTCTGTTGAGGGTGAAACGTGTCCCGAGTGTCAAGGCCAAATCACCCAGGATGGTGACCGGGGTGAAGCGGCTTGTGAGAGCTGTGGATTGATTTTCGAGGAGAGCCGGGTCGACCACGGTCCTGAATGGCGCGCGTTCATGTCGGACGAACGTGATGAAAAGAGCCGCGTTGGTGCCCCGACAACGCAGCTGATACACGACAAGGGACTGAGTACGACGATTGGCTGGCAGGACAGGGACGCCTACGGACAGGCGGTTTCCGGTCGCAAACGCGCTCAGTTGCAGCGCCTTCGAACGTGGGACGAGCGGTTCCGGACGAAAGATGCCCACGAGCGGAATCTCAGGCAAGCGCTCGGTGAAATTAGCCGCATGGCGTCTGCTCTCGGGCTTCCGGAATCGATTCAGGAAACCGCCGGTGTTCTGTACAGGCGTGCTGTAGAAGAGAATCTACTGCCTGGTCGCTCGATTGAGGGAATGTCGACGGCTTCGTTGTATGCGGCTGCCCGACAGCACGGAATGCCACGGCCGTTGACGGAATTTGCCGACGTGAGCCGTGTCGAAAAAACCCGGATCCAACGAGCATACCGATATCTTTCCCGTGAACTTGGGTTGGAAATCGAGCCGGAAAATCCGACTCAATATCTTCCACAATTCGCGTCATCGCTTGACGTGAGCGACGAAGCAGAACGGCGCTCTCGGGAACTTCTTGAGGTGGCAACAGATAATGCCGTCCACAGTGGGAAGAGTCCAGCAGGATTGGCGGCCGCCGCTCTATATGCTGCGACCTGTCTCACGAACGAGCAGATCACACAGGAGACGATAAGTGAGGTCGCCCACGTCAGTCAAGTAACGATCCGAAACCGATATCAGGAGCTTCTCGAGGTGTACGCGGAGCATGACTGACCGAGCGGCCTGTTCGGACGACGTACAGTTACTGATGCGCCCATGATCCGATTTCTACTATGAGCGAGTTCTCACTCCAGACCGAAATCGAAGTATTGGAAACGCTTGCTGATCGGTCACCTTGTCATGTGATGGAGGTCGCTAAAGCCGTCGATAGACATCCGATTACTGTCGACCAGACATGTGCCCGCCTCTATAATGACGAGTGTATCTGTTCACTCGGCCGAGGCCTCTACGAAATCACTAAAGAGGGAGAACAACGACTCGAAACTGAGCACCGGTCATAATACCCCGCTACAAGTGTCACCATGTCGATCCTCATCTCGCGATTCTTCCGACAACTCTTCCATTATGAGCTGGGGGTTGCAATCTGTCTTGGATTCGTACCGTCGGGAGAATTCCCGAACGACAATCGGACATCATATCCCGACGAACACGTATAATCGAATAATGGGAGACAGTTCAGTGTCGTCCGAGGACTCACCGACGTTACAGGATGTCCTCGATGCGCTGGATGATCCTGAGTGCCGGGCCATTCTCCGCGAAACCGTTGAACCCATGACTGCAAACGAACTTATCGGTGCCTGTGACATCCCCAAGTCGACGTTGTATCGCAAATTAGAACTGCTCAGTTCCGGTTCTCTCGTGCGAGAGCAGGATACGATCAGCCCAGGTGGCGGACGAGTCACCCACTACGAACGGTCGTTCAATGACGTGACGATCTCCATGGACGACACAGGCGAGTTTTCGGTGAGTGTCGAACGTTCACCGCAGTCTACCGACGAACGGCTTGCAGACATCTGGTCGATGATGGGGGACGAGGTATGAACGAAGTAATAACCGCGATTGCGGTGGTTAAGTTCGTAATCCTACTTCTCGGAGGTGGGATCACCTACATCGCGTTCAAAGCCTATCAGCGGACTGGTGAGGATTCGCTCCGTGTTCTGGGTATCGGATTCGGTGTCATCACGCTCGGCGCTCTACTGACAGGCGTGGCCAACCAGTTCTTTTCCGTCTCACTAGCACGCGGTGTGCTCATTAACAGTGTGTTCGTCGCGCTTGGCCTTGCAATCATTATGTACTCTCTACATATTCAGAGATGATTTGGGTTTCGTCAGTCCATATTTACTGTCTGAAGCCACTGAAGTGCGGTTGACTGCTCTTCTGTCTCGAAATAGCGCATTTGGTCGGGTGCGACCGGCCAGATGGGCCGGATTATTTTCCACCAATCAAAGAGCAATTTCGCCCAGACCGAATCGCCGACTGCGGCGTAGCGGCTGATCGTGAACTGTGACCCGTAGCGTAGGTCGGGAATGATACCGTACAGGTGGGACAGAAACGTCGAACACGTCCAGTCCGGGACCACTTCTAGAACATGGACAGCACCATATTCGTTTGTTTTCTGGACGAGCAGTGAGTACAGTTCATCGTATCCCTGTCGGGTCCCCCGGCCGACTCGAATCGCGACGAGGTCTCCTTCGGTTTCATCGAGAATCTCAAACATCTGAGAGCTTGTGGTGGGAGCCATGCTTAGTGGTCGTGACTCGTACGATCGTCGGTCCCCATATCGATCTCCGTGTCACCCACGAGCTCGACGGTCGCGTGATCGATTCCACGGTCCGAAAGAAGCTGGTGGACTCGAGAGCGGATCGTCTGTTGTTGGTCTAGGGATGTTGGCTCATATTGAAGCCGCACCGTCGCTACCGTCAGCTGACTACATACTTGCCAGACGTGCAGGTCGTCGACGTACTCGACACCATCGATAGTCGTCAGTTCATCTCGAAGTCCATCCGGTGAGAAAGGGCTTCGCTCCAGGAGAATCGACGTGCTCCCGTGGAGCACCTTCCCTGCCGAAACGAGTATTAAGACACCAATGAGGACGGCAGCTACCGGGTCGGCGATGGGTAAATCGAACATGACGACGGCTAGTGTCGATATGATCACTGCGACTGACCCACCAGCATCGCCAAGGAGATGGTAGAATGCCCCACGCTCGTTAAGGCTCATTTCTCCTCCCTGGACGATATAGACGGACCCCAAATTGACAAGCAAGCCGCCGACAGCGATGATCAACGTCATTGTGGGGTCAATCGCGACTGGATCCAAGAATCGTTGATAGGACTCCCACAGAATATATCCGACCATCGGAACGAGCAGTATCCCGTTGAGAAACGCAGCAATTGGCTCCAATCGATGGAGACCGTACGACCACTCATCACCGCCTTCGAACCGTTCTGCAGTATAGCTCGCTCCGAATGCCATCGCGTACGCGAGCATGTCGAACAGCATGTGGAGCGCATCACTGATGAGGGCGACCGAACCGAAGAGGATTCCACCAGCCAGTTCGACAAGAAACCCAAGAAAATTGATAACTGCGACGAGTGCAAGCCGACGCGTACTGCCGCCTGGTTCAGATGGTGCTTCGTGTTCTGCCGTATCCTCCTGCGGATGCTCGTGCAGAGTCATAAGTTCACATTAAAGTTAGTGCTATTTCGAATCCGAGATCTCTGGATTTTCTTGGGTAGATACCTAGGACGTATCTCCTTTCGTTGACGTCGAATCCTGTGCCGGAGATTCGACAGTGCCGAGGCTTCAGACTCGCATTGTGGCCGTCAATTGCAGTTTCGGGCTGATCTGATTCTTCGGTGAGGGACGTGTCCTGAGCGGAGGTTCCGACGAGATCCAACGGACGAATCCAGATGAACCAAACAACGGATATAGTCGTGCCGTAGCCGACGATCCACACGAGATCAACTACGGCAGAGAGGTTCGCCTCTTCGAGAGCATATACCAGAAAGCCTGAATTGATGAGTCCAACGAGAACAAACAACTGTCGCGACGAGAGACCGAACGGATATCCTCGCTGGTTGGCCTCGGTATGGGTACTGACGATTTTCTTGGTCTCTGTCCCCATATTATCCCTCTAGAGCGTTGGTTTCGGTGTCTGTCTCCGGCGTAATTCGAGAGAGTCGCATCGCATTCCCAGTGACGGCTGTCGTCATTCCGGCGTCGCCAGCGAGGACGGCGAGCCAGATGGGGACGTATCCGAACGGGACTGCGACTGCCAGACCGGCTTTGACAGCGAGACTCGACCAGATGTTCTGCCGGATGACGCCGTTCGCATCGTTTGCGAGTTCGTAGAGATACGGGAGCTTCGCAAGGTCATCGCCCATTAAGGCGATGTCGGCGGTTTCCAATGCGGTGTCGGTTCCGGCAGCTCCCATCGCCACGCCGACTGTGGCGGTGGCGAGTGCCGGTGCGTCATTGATGCCGTCACCGGTCATCGCAACGCCGTCGTACTCGTCGACGAGGTCCTCTATCGCGGTCACCTTCTCCTCGGGGAGCAATTCGGCCTGGTACTCGTCGACGCCGACCTGTTCGGCGATCGCGCGGGCAGTCCGCTCGTTGTCGCCCGTCAGCATCACCGTTCGGGAGACGCCGAGTTGATTGAGCCGTGTTACTGTTCGCTTCGCTTCCGGACGGATCTCGTCGGCGACCGCGATGACGCCTTCGAGCTCGTCTTCGGTTCCAACGAGGACAACGGTCTTCCCTTCTGCTTGGAGTTCGGGAACCGTCTCTTCGAGGAGGTCGAGACAGTTGTTCCGGTCGCAAATCTGGCGGGCTGTCTGTGTCACAACACCCCTGTCCGTCGTTGCGTGAACGTGCGAGAGGTCGAAATCCAACTCCTCGAACAGCCCTGGCTTGCCAGCGAAATGGGGAGTTCCGTCAAGGTCGGCACGCACACCCTTCCCAGTGATGCTCTCGAAATCGTCGATCTCGCGTTCGGCGACCCCCACGCTGCCGGCTTCAGCGACGATTGCCTCGCCGATGGGATGTTCACTCCGCTGTTCGAGCCCATGTGCACACCGGAGGACGTCTTCCTCTGACTTCCCGTTCAATGGAACGACGTCAGTGACGGTGAGTTCACCTTTCGTGAGCGTTCCCGTTTTGTCGAACGCGACGACGTCGACGGCGCCCATCGCTTCGAGGTAGTTGCCGCCCTTGATTAGGACCCCATTCTTCGCGGCACTCGTGATCCCCGACACCACGGAAACGGGTGTTGAGATGACGAATGCACACGGACAGGCTAGTACCAGTAACGTCAGCCCGTAGACGACGGCCGTAGGCCAGGCCGTCCCGAGGACGTATGGGCTTGCCACCATCGTCAGGATAGCGAAGGCGACGACGACTGGTGTGTAGTATGTCGAGAAGCGTTCGACGAACTGCTCACGCTCGGTCTTGTTCGACTGGGCGTCTTCAACCATCTCCACGATACGCGAGAGCGTGTTATCGCCAGCTTCGGAGGTGACCTCCGCCTCGAGATATCCCTCTTCGTTGATCGTGCCGGCGTACACCTCGTCACCTGTCGTCTTGTCGACGGGCACGCTTTCGCCCGTGATGGGCGCCTGATTGACGGCGCTTTCACCGTCGACGACGGCCCCGTCCATCGGGATTTTCTCCCCCGGCTTTACGACGACAATGTCTCCGACAGCAACCTCATTGACGGGAACCGTCTTCGTGCTATCGTCCCGCTTGACGGTCGCCTCATCCGGTGAAAGGTCCATTAGCTCTCGGAGCGAGTTCCGGGCGCGATCCATCGAGTACCGCTCCAGCAGTTCGGCGACGCTGAACAGGAACGCGAGGGTGGCGGCCTCGAAGTAGAGCGCCTCACCGAAGGCGAGGCTCGCAACGAGCGCCCCGAGGATAGCCACCGACATCAAGAAGTCGATATCGAGGTTCAGATTCCGTGCCGAGTAGTAGCCGTTGCGAAGAATCTCTTGACCACCGGAGGCGACGGCAACGAGGAACAGTGCATCGGCAACAAACAGATCCGTGCCGAGAAGACTTGCAAGCTGTATATTCTGCCCAGTCAGGAAGAACTCGAAGAGCAAGCCGAGGGCGACGAATCCACCGCTAATCCATGTCTTGAGCGCTCGCGGACTCGTCCAGATACTCTCGCGCTCCTCAGTCGCTTCCTGACGTACTGATTCGTCGCTCGAAGTGTCTGTAACCTCGTACCCGCCACTCTCGATAGCACCGATGATATCGGCTTCTCCAGCCCTCGAAGAATCGTACGTGACGGCGACGGTTCCGGTCGTTGGCTGGGTTTCGTATGTTGTGACACCACCGACCCTGTCGAGAGCATTTTCGATTTTGCCCGCGCACGAAGGGCAATCCATTTCTGGGACCGTGAATTCCGAGGTTACCTCGCCAGTGTCCTCCACGGTGTACCCGACCTTTTCAACCCGATCAGCTATCGCGGTGGCGCTTGTTTGCTCGCCGTCATAAGAGACTGTCAACGTTCCCGTCGTTACTTGTGGGTCGACACTACGGATTCCGCCCAGTTTTTCGACACTGTTTTCGACCTTTCCTGCACAGGATGGGCAGTCCATTTCCGGGACCGAAAACTGTGCAACGTCCCCTTGATCTAATGGTGGGGAAGCGCCATCGACACTCCGTCTTGCGTGCTGTGTGTGTTCATGATCAACATGGTCGTGGTCATGCGTGTGCCTTTGCTCGTGAGATCCCTCTTCGTGCTCGTGGGCATGATCCGGTGATTCACCACTTCTGTCGTGGGAATCGTCGTCAGGTGAGGTCATTACTCGCCACTAGCCACTGCACGTTTATTAAATCGACTGCTATAAAACCCCCTTTAAACACCAATCCTTAACAAAATATTCGGTCTAAATTATTAATCCTGTCCTCGGCTCATTCCACTCGAACTGTCCCGACCATCCCGGAGACCTCATGTGGAATACAAAAGTATCCGTATGTTCCAGGGTGATCGAACGTGTGGTCGTAGTTCTCGCCCGGAGCGATGAGTCCCTCCTTGACCCGGCTCCTTGCAGCACGCTCTGACTCGAAGCCACCACTTGCGAAGTACGCGGCCTCGTCTGGAATCTCGTCTTCATACGCTGTGACCGTGTGCTCAATGTTGCTTTCGTTCGTCCACGTTACTGTCTCCCCAGGTTCGATCGTCACGGTCTGTGGCTCGAACGTGTGGCTGTCGGGCATCGTGGCGGTCTGGCTTGACGATGACTGTCCATTCAAACACCCGGCGGTGATGAGAGTCGCCAGGGTAACAGCGCTAAGTCGCAACACCGCCCGTCGATCGTAAAACTCGAGTGACATTGTGACAAAATTGGGCGGGACCTATTAGAGCGCCACGAAGAGGTCGGTCACGTACATAACGCTGAGACCGAGCAGGAATGCAAGCAGATTCGTAGCGCTGGCCACGCGACCGCCTGCATCCCGAACCATTCGTGCAATCTCCCAGTTGACCTGCAGGATTGCACCAACTCCAATTGCGAGGAAGAAGGCGCCGATCGTCGGCGAATATGCGAGACTACCGATCCAGCCACCGAGGATGACTGGTGCGCCGGCGATGACGCCGAGCGCGACGAAGTGCTTGAGCGACGGGCGTTTTCCGCGGGCGACCGGCGCAACAACAGCTGGGCCTTCCGTCACGTTGTGGAGCATAAATCCGATCACGAGGAATGCGCCGAGCGACACACGCCCAAGTGCAAACGAACTCCCAATCGCCAGCCCCTCCGCAAGGTTGTGGAGGCCGATCCCTACCGCGACCAGATAGGCGATCCAGAGACCACTACTCGCCCGACTATCACCAGCGTCGACACGCCCCTCACGCCACGCGCTGATCGCCTGGACGAGTAATAGCGCGCCGAAGATCCCGAAAACGACCAAGAGATTGCCCTCGAACGCGCCTGGAACCCGCTCGGCGAGTTCGAACGCCTCGAACCCGGCGTCGAACGCCAAGAAGCCTAGTACACCGGCCGCAAATAAGAGAACGGCGTGCAGCCAGCGATCACTCATCGTCTTGATGTAGGGGAACCAGAGCATCCCTAGTGCGACCGGGATCACCCCGACGAACAGCCCGATGACGGCAAGCGTTCCGAGCAGACTGAGGCTAAATCCGGGTGACTGGCTCGGAGCGACGATCGTATTATGGAACGTCGCTCCGTCAGAGAGTACGAGAGCGACTTCAAGATCCCACCCCGGATTCCAGTGATACGGGATTACGATCTGTGCGCTTTCCATCGGGGCGAGCGTTTGGTCACCACCGGCCCCTTCGACCTGGAAATCCCAGTATGCTTCGTCGACGAGAATCTGTGATATCGTCACGGATTCGGGCCCGTTATTCGTCACGTGCAGTACGACTGTTTCATCGCTCGGAAGCGTCGTGTGCGTGACCGTGACGTCGGGAAGTGGTTCACCGCTCTGAACACCGGCGAGCGGTGACGTGAACGCGAACACACCCAAGACGAGTACGAGCAATACGATCGGGAGTAACGCGCTGACCCACCGCGGAAGTCCGAGCGGTTGTGTGACCTCGTTCTCAGCTGGTACACCACTGTCAGTCGTCGAGTTTTGTGTCTTGTCCGCCATGTTAGACCACCTCGAAGAAGCTCATCCAGCCGAGTTCGGCGAACTCCGACTGGTGAGCATGAAACATGTACAGTCCCGGATCGTGGTCAGAGTAGTCGATCTCCAGAATACCGCGCTGTGCCTGGCACTGCATGATCGTGTCGACGTTCTTGAGCGTCGGCGTCAATGTCGTCCCGTGGTCGTAGTAGTCGAAGAACTGCGAGTGAGTATGGAACGAATTGATGAGATCGAACTCCGTCGAATTGGAGAGGTACACGCGCTGGCGTTCGTTCTTATCGATCTGGATGGGGCGTTTCGTCTCGCCCGCCGTCCAGTTGCCGTTGCCGTCAGTGCCACCAACCCCGTATCCGAACGCCCGTGTGTTCACCGCGTAGACCTCATTGCCACCGTCGAAGTTGGTGTCGAACGAGTTCATCACCATTACCATCTCGTTGACGGCGTCGTTCTCAGCGTACTCGTGATTCCGGCTCCTCGCCTCTTCGACGAGCTGGTCCTGGAAGTTGTCGGTAATCGGCCCAGGGTAATTGACGTAGTCGCGTGGGTTCTCACTGACGCGTTCGGGGTCCGGATCAACGATGATTGTGCCGTAGAGTCCACGATGGATGTGTTCTTTCAGTGGGAGCGAATGGCAGTGATAAAAGTGCGTGCCGGCGGGTTGGGCGATCCACTCGTAAGTGAAGGATTCACCCGTATTGAGGACGCCGGGGCCGTTCTGGGGAATTCCATCCATTCTCGGGTTGAGGTTCTTCAGGTGCGGATGAATCGTGTGAGCATGCCGCCCTAGGTTCGTGAACTTGACACGGATCAGGTCGCCCTCAACAGCGCGGATCGTCGGGCCCGGCACCTGGCCGTTGAATGCCCACGCCTGGAACTCGACGCCCGGTGCGATGGTGATCGTCGTGTCGACGGCAGTGAACTCGAACTCCCGGACGGTTCGGCCGTCCTCCTCGTAGACCTGCTGAGGAACGTTATCCTGCCCGCTGTCTCCGATATTGAACGCCGTGAGGAACTCGTGCGGGTCGAAATCCAAATCCCGGTATTCGCCTACAGCACCGAAATTGCCGTGTTCATCCTCGTCCTCGTGATCGGACGAGGCACTTGTCCGAGAGCTCCCGAGTCCGACTGCTGCACTCCCGGCGACACCGAAACCGCCGAGTACCGTACGGCGACTGACGTTCGCTTCACCGGTGAGCGATTCGACCAATCGCTGTTCAAGTCGTTCTGTGACATTCGCTGCACTATCGTAATCTATCGATGGCATGATCTCCTCCGCTGGTCGAGCCTTCGAATACCCATATATCCTAGTTGACCCCATCCAATATATAAATTAGCCCTATCTAAACTTTGAGTGGATCTAAACAAATAACGGGATGCGGACTTTCGAGCTTCTCAGTTAGCACCCTTAGTGAGAGATCGGGTAGATACAGAACGTGCAACTTCATCGGGTAGAGCAACTGGTTCGTCTCCACTATCAGGATCGAGTGTGACCATACCAAATGATGTGGTCTCGACAACGTCCACTACAGTTCCGGGGTGAATCCCGTGTTCGGACAGGTACCGGAGTAGAGCCGGATCTTTGTCCGGCACCCGTTCGATTCGAACGCTGTCGCCTACTTGATGATCAGCAAGCGTGTCCTCATATTTTGCTCCCGAAACGTCTAGATCCGCCGTGGGAATTGGGTCGCCATGGGGATCAACCGCTGGATCTTCCAGCTGCTCTGCAATCCGGTCGGCGAACTGACTGCTGATATGGTGTTCAAGGCGATCTGCTTCGTCGTGTACCTCTGCCCAATCATACTCAAGGTGGTCCGTTAGATATCGTTCTAAGAGCCGATGGTGGCGAATGATCTCGAGAGCAATAGGAACTCCAGTGTCCGTGAGCTTGACCCCCTGATAGGGTTCGTAATGGACGAAATTACGCTCTGACAATTTTTTCATCATACTGGTAACCGTCGATTGTTCTACGTCCATATATTCAGCGAGAGCCGAGGTCCGTACCCGGCCATCCGTTTCGTTCTGGAGATAATAGATCGCTTTGAGATAGTCCTCCACGATCGCGCTCAACATAGACGATAATTAGGCCCGGCTAAATTTATAATTTGCTATATAACATATTCTCAATGTCACCAACTGTGAGTGCGCTCCTGATGTTCCGTGAGATCGTTCTGGTGTGTCTCATCTACAACACCAAGCGTGCCGTTCAGTAGTGAAATCCAGTGCTCTATGGCGATTCAATAGAGCCGTCGTAATGGAAGTACTTGCGTATCTCGCTGGCTACTGAGTATGGTAATCGACCGGCGGTGGACAGACCGGTCTCGTTTTCTCCCACACTTGTGGCTGTGGGGATTCGCGTTGGACTATGCGAATGCGCCACAAGAATAAAGAAGACATTGACCGTCTCTTCACCCATGCCTGGAACAGTAACCGAGAAGCTCATCGAGGACCATCTCGTCGACGGCCAGCTGGAACCGGGCGAGGAGATCGCCCTCGAAATTGATCAGACGCTCACCCAAGACGCCACGGGGACGATGGTGATGCTCGAACTCGAGGCGATGAACATCGAACACCTCGAAAGCGAACTCTCTGCACAGTACGTCGACCACAACCTCATCCAGGAGGACAACAAGAACCCCGACGACCACCTGTTTCTGAACAGCGCGTGCGAGAAGTGGGGCGTCTGGTTCTCGCCCGCCGGGAACGGCGTCTCCCATCCCGTTCACCAGGAACGGTTTGGCGTGCCAGGCAAGACGCTGCTCGGGTCGGACTCGCACACGCCCGCTGCGGGTGCCATGGGCATGCTCGCGATCGGCTCCGGCGGTCTCGATATCGCCATGGCGATGGCTGGCGAGCCCTACCACGTGAACATGCCCGAAGTGTGGGGCGTTGAGTTGCGTGGTGAACTCCCGGACTGGTGCAGCGCCAAGGACGTGATCCTCGAGATGCTGCGTCGTCACGACGTTGATGGCGGTGTCGGGCGCGTCATTGAGTATCACGGCCCCGGGTTAGACACCCTGACAGCGATGGATCGCCACGTGATCGCCAACATGGGCACCGAGTTGGGTGCCACCAGCACGGTGTTTCCGGCCGACGACGCAGTGAAAGAGTTCCTCGCTCAACAGCAGCGCGCAGACGAATTCCGCCCGTTGCACGCTGACGACGACGCCGAGTACCACGTGATAGAGACGATCCACCTTGACGAGATTGAGCCGTTGATCGCCAAACCGTCCAGCCCCGGCAACGTCGTTCCGGTGACGGACGTCCAGGGTGAGGACATTTACCAGGCATACATCGGATCCAGCGCGAACCCGGGACTCCGGGATTTCGCGGTACCGGCGATGATCGTGAAAGGAGAGCGCGTTCCATCGGCGGTCAGCTTCGACGTGAACCCCACCTCTCGACAGATGCTTGAGAACTTGACCGAGATGGGACATCTCGGAGAGTTATACGCGAGCGGCGCTCGCGTCCACCAGGCGGGGTGCAACGGGTGTATCGGGATGGGCCAGGCACCAGCGTCCGGCCGAAACAGCCTCCGAACGGTGCCGCGGAACTTCCCCGGGCGCACCGGCACCCGTGAGGACAGCGTGTTCCTGTGCAGCCCCGAAACCGCGGCTGCGAGCGCGCTCACCGGCCAGATCACGGACCCACGCGCCCTCGAAGAGACGCACGGCATCGAATATCCGGAGTGGTCTGAACCGCAGGAGATCATCGTGGACGAATCGGCGTTGAGTCCGCCGCCGGAGACCCCGGGTGGCGAACTGGAGAAAGGACCCAACGTGAAATCCTTGCCGGAATTCGAGCGGGTCTCCGACGCTATTACTGGCCCCGTGTTGATGAAAGTCGGCGACGACATCTCGACCGACGAGATCATGCCCGCTGGCTCGGACGTGCTTCCCTACCGGTCGAACATCCCGAGGATCAGCGAGTGGGTGTTCGATCAGGTCGAGCAGGGGTTCTATGAGCGCGCCCAGGAGCAGGGCGCGCCGTGGCTTGTGGTGGGCGGGTCGAACTACGGGCAGGGGAGTTCGCGCGAGCACGCGGCCCTGGCACCGTACTACCTGGGGATGCGGGCGGCGCTGGCGGTCAGCTACGCACGCATCCACTGGCAGAATCTCGTGAACTTCGGCATCGTGCCACTCGAGTTCACTGATCGAGGCGACTACGAGGAGATCGATCAGGGCGATACACTCGAACTGCCCGACGTTCGCGAGGAGATGCAGAACGGCAGCGAGGTTACCGTGCGCAACGCCACACAGAACACGACGTTCTCAGCCGAGCACAGCCTGAGCCCGCGCCAGGTCGAAATCGTCCTGCAAGGTGGGTTGATTGAGGACTTCAAGCCGAGTTGACTGAGAGCCGTATGGGGCCGACGTCCTTATTCGACTCACTCGCCCTCAGGGTGCCACTTCGTGTTGTCGGAGGCGCCACCTCAAACCATGATCATTTCTGTCCCGTTTCGACTATTTAAATTCGCCCTGAGACCGTCAGAGTCGGTCTGATGGCAAGAAACGTTGAATCACAAGCCGAGTGTTCGTCGAATCGGTCATCGACTACTACGAGTGATTTTTACTCGCTGCTCGACGCGAGTGGCCCGCGCAATGTTTGAGCCTTTAGAGAGCTTACTAGGCTCAAATGGCGACAGGTCGTCGGATAGAAGTGGCGAGACATTTATCGGAAGATCAGCTTGATGAGGCGATTAACGAAGCCCAGAAGGCGGACGAGACGCGTCTCGTCCGGCGGCTCTGTTTCGTCAAGAACCTCCTCTTGGAGTTCACTGACCCTCGTGTCTTTATCCTCAGGCAAGACTTCAGCAAAGACGGTATCAATGCCAAGTTCGTCGGCGGCTGCATTGGCAATATCCTCCGAGTCACCGGTTAGCATCGCCACATCCATTCCCAACTCGTGAAGCGCGTCCACGACCTGGTAGCTTTCCTCGCGGATGATGTCAGTAAGGGCGAAGGCAGCAACCGGTTCGCCCTCTTGAATGAGGTACTACTGTTTGTGTGTTCTCACCGGCTTCTTGGGCGAATTCAACAAGGATCAATGGAACGTCGCTGTCGAGTTGAGAGAGGAGATTAGGACCGCCGACATAGATCTCTTACCATCGATCGTTGCTCGAACACCACGGCCCTTGAGTGCCTCGAAGTTCGTGGCATTCTGTGCTGAGACCTCACGCTCGGTTGCCGCATTGCGGATGGCGTTCGGAATCGCCTTCGGCGCCAGCAGCGAGGGAGAGTGCCTCCTCTGCGGTAAGGGCATCCACGGTCGTTATATCCACGACACCCTGCTCACCTTCAGTGAGCGTCCTGTTTTGTCAAAAATCACTGTATCGAGTTCACGGGCTTGCTCCATGGCAACCCGATCACGGATGAGCATCCCGTTCCTAGCCGCCAACGACGTATTGATGGCGACCACCAGCGGAATGGCGAGTCCCAATGCATGCGGACAGGAGATTACTAATACAGTGACAGCTCGTTCGATGACGGAGGCGCCAAATGTTATCGCGAACGTCCACACGATAACAGTGATAGCAGCGGACGCCACTGCGATGTAGAAGAGCTAACCTGCCGCACGATCCGCGAGAATCTGGGTTTGAAACTTACTCTGCTGGACTTCCTCAACGAGACGCATAATCCCGGCGAGGACCGTTTCCTCACCCGTGGCAGTAATCCGGACTCGAAGACTTCCGTCACCGTTAATGGTCCCTCCGATTACTTCGTCACCAGGATCTTTGAACATCGGGCACGATTCGCCGGTGATCATTGACGTCGGACTTGCCTTCCTCGACGACGCCATCGGCAGGGACGCTCGCACCTGGACGAACAAGGACGAGGTCCCCTTCCGCTAAATCGGAAACGGGCACCTCTTCAGTCTCACCGTTGGTGATTCGTTCGGCTGTGTCGGGCATGAGCTGGGCTAGCTCATCGAGCGCGCTCGAGGCACGGCGAACGCTGCGCATCTCGATCCAATGCCCTAACAGCATAATATCTATCAGGGTCGCCAATTCCCAGAAAAACGCCGTTCTGCCGGGGAAAAGTACGGTCGAAAGACTGTAAATAAACGCAACGGTAATCGCCATCGAAATCAGCGTCATCATCCCAGGCGCTCGGTCCCGCAGTTCAGGGACAGCCATCCGGAGGAACGAAATGCCGCCGTATGCGAAGACGATTACCGCAAAAACAGGGTTGATTCACTCACTGCCGGGGAACGCTGGGACCGTGAACCCGAGCCGCTCTTGGAGCGTCTCACTGTAGAGTAATACTGGAAGTGAGAGCAAAAGATAGATGAAAAATCGCTGCCGGAACATCTCCTTATATCCTGCATACATTCCCATCCCTTCGTGATCGCCATGGCCATTCCCGTGGCCGTGGTCCGCATGGTCATCGTGCCGGTCGTGTTTTTCCTCTACCTCCTGACGCGTTTGATGTGTTTCAGCCTCCTCTTCAAGTAGTGACTGCTCCTGTGGCTCCGGCTTCTGATCGTCTCGGCCGACGCGCTCATTATCCGTAGTATGCTCCTGGTCTGATCGTTGTGAGAATCCCGTACGTGACCGTCCATTGTATAGTCCTTGACCGTGTAGCCGCTTCAGTTGCTGGCGGGGTGGTTCTAAATCTCCTCAGGGCGTGCGTGGGCGTTCGCCCGTTGGATGCGAGGCGCAGCATAGATGTTGTACATGGCAAGCGAGACGACGCCTATTCCGATGATGAAATTATTCCAAAAGAGGAAACCAGAGATTTCAACCACGAAGGGGGCAATAAGGAGCCAGCCACCGAACAAGCCACTGACAGCTGCCGCGCGTCGACTTAGTATTCCTCGGGAGTGTTTTTGAGAATAGTTATACCCGGCAATGACCAGAATGCCAATCCCGACGAAAACGTTATTCCACCGGGCTACAACCGGTGCTCCGAAAATGAAAGACACAGAGAGTGACCAGAGCCCAAAGAGCCCGTTTGTTGCCACGGTCCACGTTGTTGGCGAAGTCATGAGAAATACTCAGAAAGCGGACTGCGACGTGTTTCGAGGCCGTCGTTAGGATGATGCCATCTCGCGACAGGTTTCCACGCACTCGCGCAGAACGTCGGCGCACACCTGGCAATGTTCCTCGTCGTGCTGTTCACACTCGTCCGCACATTCTTCGCAGGCATCTGCGCACGTCTCGGCAAGGTCAGCGCTGTAGTTGGATTGCCGAACCATGAAGCGCGCGTGGAGTGTGGTGAGGTCGGCAACATCACGACAGAGCCGCAGGCACTCCGCCATCTCTTCGCCTTCCCCTGCACACTCGTCCGCACACCATTCACACGCTTGCGCGGCTTCGAAACAGTTGTCAATACACTCTTCCATCGTCCCCTCGACGTGGTCGATCTGGGTCAGAGCCATTGCATGAATCGCTTCTCGGTGGATGTACTTTGTTATCGGTTGACCAAGCTCAGGCGCGGATTAATGAGATAGGGGTAATGGAGTCTGAGCCATCGAAATCGAAACAATGAGATCGCCTGGAAATGAGCGGTAAAGAGTTTCTTCCTTCCGATATTGAGACCCGACCAGTTTACTATAATCAAACTGAAGAACGGGACCTACTCCAATTTGTTGCAATTATAAAGTAATAGAATATAATCATAGGGTCTAGTGTAAAGCCGCTCTATGGCAGAGGATGCCTATGGTCGATTCAACCGTCCATACTCTCAGTGTCCTGTTTGCGATCATCACCGGGACAGGCGCCGGGCTGTTTGCGCTGCTGTTTTGGCAGGTGTTCCATGACTCGCCATTCGGAACCATCATTGCATTACTCTCTGCGACGATATCCGGAATGATCTTCTACCACGTATCCCTGTTTCTGCTTGCCCCAAATTCATTACTTCTTGATACGCTCAGAAGTGCACTGTATACGATTATTGCCGTCTTCCTGTGGTTAGTGATTGCAACCCATCAGGAGCTCGAGCACACTGCACCAGGAGGCTGATTCTCATGATAGAGCCGATTCACTTGACGGCCTATAACTTAGTGATCGGCATCATTACAGCAGTCGGAGTTCTATATTTTCTCTTCCTCAAGCCGACTGTCGTTGAGTATCATCAGTTTCTCTTCGTCACGATCGCCGGCTTGCTGGTGTTTCTCATTGGTGGGCCCATCGTCGAATTACTCGTCCCAGAACTGCTTCACTGGCTTCACGGGATTGCATCCCTGTTAGTGATTCTAGGGCTGTACAATCCCGTGAAGAACAAAATCCGCCGTGATGCATGGGCGGACGTTCTCTTGCGAGAGCCAAGCCAAGTTCGTGAACCTGA
The DNA here is from genome assembly GCF_020177375.1 of Saliphagus infecundisoli. GTDB lineage: Archaea > Halobacteriota > Halobacteria > Halobacteriales > Natrialbaceae > Saliphagus > Saliphagus infecundisoli. The sequence goes on from NZ_JAIWHV010000023.1 coordinate 58,076, forward strand.
AGACTGGATGCTACCGGTTGACGATACGATTCTGGGGCTCTTCCACTCGACAGATCTTGTCTTGACGCCCTCAATTATCGCCTACAATACCGGTTATAGCAGGGATGAGGTGAATCGCAGGTTAGTTGAACTGGAAAAGCGGGGGTTCGTCAACAAGATTGAGCGAGGAAAATACCAGATCACCGCGCTCGGGCGGCAATACTTTGATGGATCAGTGTCGCACAGCCTTCGGAATCAGTTGCGACATCTCTGTCGCCTAGTATTAAAGAGCTGACCTACACCAGCTCTTCTGTCTGGCCAGCTACTCAGACGACAAGATAGAATGTGAATTCGTAGTAACTTATCATATGGCAACTATTATATGTGATAGCGTAGATATAGTAGAGATTAAATCCTGACATAATAAATAGAAAGAATAATTGAATATATCGCGGGCGACTCAGGTTTGAGTAATTAGGAACAGTAGCGTAGAACCATATGATGGCCTCAGTAACGACGAAGCGCGGTTATGAGAGGATTCCCTGTAAGCCGAGACGTACTTCCAGATACCTTGGTTTCATTTATCGGCGAATGTAATCCTCAAGCGATGACAGCAGACACGATTCGCACGTGGCTTGTCGAACGGACGTATTCTGACGACGAACAGAACCTGATCATCCTCACCTACGCCACAACGGACGGTCAACAGTATTTCCGAAAGGAGCGGGCGCTCACATCCTTCACGGACGTACGTGATACGACTGCAGCAGTCGAGGCCGAGCTAAACAACCTCGGCTCTGTTGACGACCCGGAGCTTCGAGAACAATATGCTACAGAAGCTCAGCGGATGGAAGATCTCCATGACCCCGATGATCTTATCTAATTCACCGAGGTGAGACACGGTCAGTTTTGGTGGTCCACAACCGATTACGAGGTATGCGAGAGCTCATCTTCGCCCTTGACTACGAACCTGGGTCCAACACATTGGCAGATACACTCGCCGACCATCCCGACGCCAAAATCAGGTCTCTCTCGCTGCATGCCACCGCCGAGAGTCTATGGCGCGTCGGCCACGCAACAGGTTCATCAGATGCTCTAGCGGCAATTAAAGACGTATTCCTCACCACAGACTACTATGCGGACTGTCTTGCGACGGAGGAGTGTGATGCTGACTCACGCACTCAAATCCTCGAACACACGGACGATATGCTCGTTCTCTATTCATACTGGGAGCGGACGCCATCGTGTACGTCAGTCCCCCACATCGCACTTGAATGCCTCGGAGATAGAGCACTGTTCGAGATGCACCACGAGCAGCGACGCTACAGGTGGCGCGTCATCTACTCAGAAGAGGGCGACGTACGTGCGTTTCTTGACAAACTCGAACATGCCGTTGCCGACTGTGCAGCGGTGGAGATGCTCTGTCTAGCAGACGTATCATCTACATCCCTAGACGGATATACTGATATGGACGGATTACCACCAGAGCAGTCAGAAGCATTCAGAGCGGCCGTCGAACACGGCTATTACGAAACTCCCAGAGCGATTGATCTCGGCGAACTTGCTGAGAAACTCGATATACCGCGTTCAACACTCACCTATCGCGTCCGTCGTGCCGAGGGGCAGATCGCAAAGCAGTTCGTCGAAACGGAGCGGTAACGGACGCTTCCACACCTCGTAATTGGCGTACTCTAATTGTGGTTTGGAGTATGCCAGACTAATCCTTATCCAGTAGCTACTCTTTTATGAGCGTATGAGCGAGACCGACGACACAGAGGAAAGCCATACGCAGTGGAGTGGGTCATGGTATAGCTTCCCTCCAATCCGAAATGCGCTCATCGCAGCCGGGATTGTGCTTCTCACATTCACATTCAGTCGCATTTACTCCCTGCCATTGGTGGCAGAGAACGGGCTGTACGCGATAGCGATGCTGATCGGTGGATTCCACTGGGCGCAAGAGGGAATCGAGGAACTGGTCGGTGAGTTCGAGATCGATATCGAAATTCTGATGTTAGCCGCAACCGCCGGTGCAGCCTTTCTTGGCCTCTGGGAAGAGGCAGCGTTCCTCGTCATTCTCTATGGCGGTGCGGAAGGCGTCGAGGAATACACGTTCGCACGAACGCGAGCGTCGATCCGAAGCCTACTTGATCTCGCGCCCGAAGAGGCGCGGCTCATCATGGACGGAAGCTCACAGATGGTCCCCGCACGGGAGCTCAACGTGGGTGATGTCTTCCGCGTCAAACCTGGCGAATCGATCCCAACCGATGGCCGGGTTATCGATGGGCGTTCGACTGTCGATCAGGCAGCGGTCACCGGTGAATCCACTGCCGTCGATAAGCAAGAGGATGACCAGGTGTTTGCCGGTACTGTCAATCAGGAGGGTGTCCTCGATATTGAAGCGACCACGACGTTCGAGGATAACACGCTCTCGCAGATGATCCATCTCGTCGAGGAGGCCCAGGAAGAAAAGGGGAAATCACAACTCTTCATCGAGAAGTTCGGCGGCGTCTATTCACCCGTCGTTCTCCTGGCCGCGGTCGGACTTATGCTTGCGCCGTTCGCCATTGCGTTCCCGGACTACTGGACGAGGCGGGCAATTGTTCTGCTCGTCGCGGCTGCACCCTGCGCTCTGGTCATGTCGACGCCGATTGCGATTGCATCAGGTATCGGGCGAGCTGGCCGAGAGGGAGTCCTCGTCAAGGGCGGGATTCACCTCGAAAACTTGGGGAAAGTTGAGGCGATCGCCTTCGACAAGACCGGCACCCTTACTCGGGGCACGCCGGCGGTCACGGACGTTGTCGCATTCGAGGGAACCGAAGACGACGTACTCGGGCGAGCAGCGAGCGTCGAACAGTATTCCGAACACCATCTCGGGGAAGCGATCATGGAGGCCGCCGCTGAACGCGGACTCGAACAGACCGAGATTTCCGAGTTCAGCTCGATCACCGGCTACGGGGCGCAAGCACAACTCATGGAGGAGACCGTGTACGTCGGGAAACCAGGGCTATTCGAGCGATTTGAACTCGACGTCGATGGGATTGCTGCAGTCGAGCAACTTCAAAACGAAGGGAAGACGGTCGTGCTCGTTGGGACCCAATCCCGAATTATGGGCGTCATCGCCCTCCGTGATGAGCCGCGTCCCGAGGCGAAGGACGTCATCCGTGAGCTTCACGACATGGGCGTAGAGGTCCTCATGCTCACGGGGGACAACGAGCAAACAGCGCAGGCAATTGCGTCAGAGCTCGGGATCGACGATGTACGGGCGGATCTGAAACCCGAAGAGAAGGTCGAAGCGGTCAAAGAACTCACAGCGACGTACGAGGCAGTCGGAATGGTCGGTGACGGCATCAACGACGCCCCGGCACTGGCCCAGGCAACGGTTGGGATCGCTATGGGAACTGCGGGAACGGATGCCGCGATCGAAGCGGCTGATATCGCATTGATGGCGGATGATATCACGAAGGTCACGTACGCACTTCGACTCGGTAAGCGGGCACAGCGGATTAGCCGCGAGAACATCGTGTTTTCGCTGCTCGTGTTAGCCGCGCTCATTCCCGCTGCGTTGCTCGGTGTGATCGGAATCGCCATTGCCGTCGTCGCTCACGAGGGTTCTGAACTGCTGGCGATTGGAAACGGACTTCGGGTGAGACGAGGCTGACGGAGAGGGAGTATGACTGAGAGCTTCCTCGGACTGCTGTCCGACGTGCGCACGGCCAAAAAGCACGGTCCCGATGCGATTTCGAAGCGGCAACACGACCGTCTCGCCGAGATTGTGGCCTTCACACGCGCCAACTCCCCCTACTATCGTGAGCTGTATCGGGAGTTGCCAGAGCGAGTTGACGATCCGACGTTGCTGCCAGTCACCGACAAGAAGGAGTTGATGGCTCACTTCGATGACTCGGTCACGGATCGTGAGGTGACGCTTGAGAAAGCCCGCGCGTTCGTTGATGATCCGAATCAGATCGGCGCGCAGTTTCTGGGGAAATACACTGTCTCCATTACTTCCGGTACGACCGGGACGCGCGGGATCTTCCTCCAGGACGACCGGGCACTCGCGGTGACAAAAGCCCTCGCCGTCCGCATGATGAGCGACTGGCTGACCGCCAGCGATCTCCTCAGGATCCTCGCAGGTGGCGGGCGTCTTGCTATGGTGAATGCAACCGGCGGTCACTTCGCCTCGGCGACCGCCGCTGCTCGCCTGCGTACCGGTAGTCGCGTGCGCAGTAGTGCCGCTTCAGCCTTGAACTACTAGATTTATTTCCTCAGAGCGCCTCTTAGTAGTATTCAGACGTGCTCTGAACCCACTCATGCCACGAACCCAGCAGTATGTTGTCGATCTGTCTGCCGACGAACGAGCCGAACTCGAAGCGATGTTAGCGGCTGGAACGCACAAAACGCGTGTTCTCACGCGAGCGCGCTGTCTCTTACATGCGGATGACGGCTTGACTGACGAGCAAGTCAGTCAAGCCGTCGGCTGTCACCCGGGAACGGTTGCCCGATTCAGGAAACGCTACACCGAGGACGGCCTCGCGGCGATTCATCGCCGCAAGGCCGACCGCGTCTACGAGCGCAAACTCGACGGAC
>NZ_JAIWHV010000024.1 GCF_020177375.1 Saliphagus infecundisoli
GTGAGTCGTCGTTCAATTCGGCGCGAGGAGGGTTCGGATGACACACCTACCCCTCCTCAGTTAAGCCATGAACCAACTTCGATTCCGGCTGCAGTCATGCGGTTTGTCTCTTAGCTAAAGACAGATGGTGGTGAGTTTTTCCACCTGCATTCTCTGGATTACCGTATTACGGAAGAAACGATAGAGGACGATTTTTTCGTAGACGCCTTGGAAAATCGCGACCTGTTTTACCGGAACGAGATTAGTGGTGTAGAAGAATTCAAATCCTCTTCTAAGGCAGCAAAGAACTATAGAGAATACGTGGAGGACAGTTCGTAGGTTTCAGACGGTGATCGGTGAGGACCGGACATACAACGTGATTGTCGGTTTAATGGCAAATGTCATTATATTGGGACAGCGTGCTCCGAGAGATTATCGCGTGTCAACTCAACTGGAAGCCGACGAACCCAGCTCGTCCACTTGTTCATCCAGTTTCTGGATTGTGTCGATCGCACGGTTCACCAATGCCCTAAGCGGCTTTCCGTCTGGAAGATACATACGGTTGTGTTGGGCGTGGACCAGGTCATTTCGGTATTGCCGGATGTTGCTCAATTCGCCTTTCAGCCCTGAGTCAATTATCCCGGTGTGGAAGAGTAGGTCTTCGCGTCTGGCCTGGGAAAACTCGCGGAAGAACGCGATAGTGTTCTGTGGAGGGCGTTCTTCACCGCCAAGCGTTTCATAGAGGATGATCGCGGTAAGGCGTTCAAGGTGTGCGTGGCCGACAACGTAGAACTCGAGGAGGCAAGTACGCTCCTCCGGTTCGAGGATGATGTCGTTTCCAGAGGTGTTCCGGTCTTCGATGGCGGTGATAACGGAGTCGAGGCGATCGTAGAGTGATTCGATTTCACCGAATCCGTCGTATACTATTGATCCGTCGTCACCGAGGTGGATGTCTTCGTCCATGGTTAGCACTGTTCTAGCAAGGAAAGAAAATTCCAGCGGTCTGTTGTTTAGATCGCAGGGGCGCAGTTCACTGGTGGAGGTATGGGTCAGATCCGCCGGTCTTTGGCCTCTTTCCAGACGTAGTGAAGGGAGTACAGCACCATAGGTGGAGCCCAGGCGTGGTCCGTTACGAATAGACCGATCAATGCGGCGGTGGTGAACACTAAACCTAAAACGAGTAGCTCCAGAGCCATGCCGGTCGTGGCGAACTCAAACATGGTGTAGAACACAGACAGGTATAGATCGACGATTACGAGAGACATCACCATCTGCGCCTCGATCACTGCGATCGCCGCCTCTACGGTGTAGTTCGTTGCGGGTTCGACGCCGGATGCAGCTAACTTGTGGATGGCGTTGGCCATGATGAAGAACATGGGTGCGGTAGCCATGAAGAGCAGTAGTATCCGATCATCGAACAATTCGAGAACGCGATGAATCTGGTCTTTCACGTCATCAGAATCCGTCATACGGTATTTAGTATCTACTTGATCAAAAATATTTCGATTTGACCTGTCTGTTTATCTATGGTGTGTACTGGGTGATGTCCCCGGAGGTTCCCGCCGGAGTCGTTTCGTAGCTGGACTCTGCATCTGGATGGTATGACTGATGACGGGGACGACGGCGAGGCGGATAACGACGGTGAGGAGGGAGTGGACCGTATCCTTGAGAAGTTGGAGGAGGAAGCGGAGAACCGTAGAGACGAAGACGAGGGCAAAGACGAGAACGAGGACGGTGTTGATCTTCCGGAGCCATTGGAAGATGAGGGAACGGACGGTGGTGTATCATCACAGGCCGGTGGTGGTGGGTTCTCGCTGTTTCCGAACCAGTTTCGAATCGCTGATAATCTGATAGATACCGGGGTGATGCGGATGGTGGAGTTGGTGAACCAGCAGATGCAGGAGGTGCTGGATGTGATCGAGGAGCACCGGGAGGAGATGCGGGAGGTGATCGAAACGATGATCGATCTGGAGGAGCCGAAGATGTATGATCTGGCGGAGTCCGAGTGCATGAGAAGGCGGAAGCGGTGGCGGCTAAGCAGTTGCGGGATATGTTCTATGCGTTGGAGCGTGTCGGTGATTCGGATATGGAGGTGGTGCGGTCTCGGATGGCTGTGGGGTATGATGCGTATATTGGGTGTGTTCCGACGGCCGATGATGAGGATGAGGGGCCGGTGGACGTCAAGTCACGGATTCATGAGGCGATTTTCGTATTTATCAGTCTGCAGGATGGGTTGATGTATTGGCTATGTGAACGGGATGAGAGTGTAGACTACGATAATCAGCGGGATGAGACCTATTACGGGAGAACGAAGAAGGAGGTGTTGAAGGATCGGTACGATTCTTATTATGGGATTGCGCCAAAAAGTTTGTTTGATGATAACCTGGATGCGTTCTATGATCATCGGCACAAGATTATGCACGGGGATTTTGATGCGTATTTTGACGAGAACATTGCAACGGCTGAGGTCCTGTTCTTTGTGTTGACGCTTCATACGGTGTTGGAGGAGTTGGAGAAGTCGACGGATTACGAGCGGTATAATACCGATTTGTCGGATTAGAGGGTTTTGCACGTCCTTCTCCGCCGAGGGGCGGACGAGCTTGCCTTTTGAGGGTAGGATGTGCCGGTCCAGTGTCGTCTGAACGTTCGGAGCGTGGAGATTGCCTTTAACCCAGTTTCCTGAAAGATTGCTGGCGGCAGGTTTCACTTTCAGTGTGGATGGATCGGGTTTTAGATAGAGGAGTAGAATGGTTCGGATGGAGCCCTGGATCGGGATCACACGCTCCATGGCTCCACGTTCCCGGCTATGCACACAGACCCAGAAGACGCGCCGGTCGGTGATTGCCCGGTCTGTGGAGCGGTAGTAGGATCCGGGCAGATCTTGATCGAGTACGAGAAAGGCGACGAGCGAACGGCGTTTTCCGAGTGCTCGTCGTGCAACGAAGTTGTCCGCCCCCGGTAGCGGAGAAAGAGAACCAGAAGGAAGGAGGGGAAACATACCTGCCAGGATCTCTGCGACCTGCTCCTACCTATTCGAATACCTCTGCCATCCATCCTTCTTCGGTTTCCACCGTCTCAACCCGATAAATCTCCTTCTTCCCGTTGGGTGTCATAGAACTCTTCACACACCCCAGTAGCACCCCGAGAAACGGTGTCTGAAAGGCAGCCAATATTGACACCATTCGGAAGCGACGATAGCAGAACTCTCAACCGAATCCTCAAAGCCATGCAAACCGTTCTATGACACCCTGCATGGGACGCCAACACCGTCCCTCGGGGCTTGTGCCACTCCGAATTGATCCACCTGCATTTGATCCGCACTCTAATGTAACGCGAAGATCAAGCTGGTCACTAGCGGAATGATCCCGGTAGAGTATTCGAGGACAGCCTGGAGAAAGGTCTTGGTATGTAGGACCCGGGAGTCGGACGTCGATATATGCAACCGATCGAATATATGCACGCTCAACGTCGTCGACGAGCGTACAGTGTGCATAGATCGGCGCCGATCGCGACCGCTTTCAGCCCGATCACTGCGCCAGCCCGACCCGCCTATATTACGAACACTCATTTCAGGTAGTCGAGATCGACGGGTTCGCGCCCCCCGTATGCACATTCGTTTATATGCGACGAAACTAACCACCCTTCGGCTCAGCGACGAGCACCAGCGACTCCTTGAGGAAGCGAACGAGATCGTCGCGGATGGTTCCGAGGATGATCCGCCGATGGCCGACGTGATTCAGGAGTGCACTACTTTCACCCCAGTCCCACTACCTATTTGAACAGGCAATACGTGTCGTCATTATGGCGACTCTCCCGTCCCTCTTCGAGCAGTTCTTATCGGACATCCGGCCGACAGAAGAACACAAACAGGATTACAAGGACGGCCACGAGACGCTTCGTGAGCGGTTGCACGAGGACGACGCGGTGAGTGAGTACTACGTCGGGGATTTTCTTCAGGGGAGTTATCGACGCTGGACTGCCGTGAAGCCGATTGGAGACGAGAAATCTGACGTAGACATCATTCTCGTTACGAATCTTGACAGGAACGATCAGCCTCCTGCCGAGGCGATGGAGAACTGCGAGCCGTTCCTGGAGGAGCACTACGGCGACCAATGGGAGCGGAAACACCGGGCCTACCAAATTGACGAGGAAAGCGTCGAACTTGATCTCGTGTTGACCGCCGCACCCAGTGAAGCGATGCGGGACGCAATAGGCCCAGACAGTTCTATCGGATCGCTGCCGGTCAATGCAGCCTTGGACATGGGAGAGACCGAAGAATTGTTGCAGGGTCTCGGATTCGAACCCGGTACGAAAAGTGACGAGTGGAAGATTGATCCGCTTGACATTCCCGACCGCGAACTCGAAATCTGGGAGAAAACCCACCCACTCTACACCATCGCCTGGACCATCGACAAGAACGCCCGCACCAACAAGCACTACGTCAACGTCGTGAAGACTATCAAGTGGTGGCGGCGAACCCAAGTCTCGGAGCCAGAGCGTCCGAAGGGCTACCCTCTTGAGCACATCGTCGGCTGGTGCTGTCCAGACGATATCGAGAGCGTCGCAGAAGGTGTGACCCTCACCTTCGAAGACATCGCGCAGCGCTACACTACTCATGCACAGAACGAGGAAACACCATTCCTCGGAGCCAGGGGCCTTCCCGACAACAACGTCCTGGCCCGCATCGATGGCGAGGATTTCGCTGCGTTCCACGAGAACGTCGTTGAAGCCGCCGACCTCGCCCGGCAGGCCCTCGATGAGGAAGACCCGTCTACCTCCCGTGATCTGTGGCACTCCCTTCTCGGAGACGAATTTCCACCGTACGGGAGCGATGACGACGACAGCAACGGCGAGCGTCAGTCTGCACAATTCCGCTCCTCGTCAGGATCTACCAGTGTTTCCGACCAGCGATTCGCCTAACCCACTGCTGAACTAACGCATGCCTCCTAGAGAACTAATACGGGCAGTGGATGCCCTCAACCAACTCGACGCAGTCACGGTACGTGAAGGCCTCCGACAGCAAAAGGACGGGCGTAAATGGATACTCAAAATCAGGCTTTGCCTCACCGACCTCCCAGTGGACACGCAGGTGCCGCGAGAGACCCACTGGTATGTCCTGATCGAAGATACCTATCCGTGGGGGTCAATCGAGATCCATCCGTCTAAGGAAAACAGCATCACTGCAACCTTCCCCCATCAACGACGGAACCACCCCGGTAATGAAGGTGAGCCGTGGCGAAATGGGGACATCTGTGTCTCTCAATACGGTCACATCCTTGGCCGGTCGGGTGCAATTACCGAACCACGCGACCCAGATGAACGGCTCCGGTGGCACCTAGAGAGAGCCGTCGCGTGGTTGGAGATCGCCGCGCACGGAAATCTTCAGCAGCCAGGTGATCCGTATGAGGTGCCAGAATTCGATACCGGAGCAGCCCCGAATCGAACCCTCGCCTTCAACGAGACCTATGACTCATTCGAAGACTGGAAATCAGTTAGCGGATCGTGGGGCACTGTCGAACTTCGACAGTTAGCGGAACCCATGGGAACACTCGCTACCGGAGAATTCAGAGACCAGGACGATCACGTCATTCACCAACCCGAGTGGGGCGACTACATCAAGAACAATACCGAGGACGTATTCCCCGGAGCTTGGATTCTCCTCGATTCGACACCGTTCGAACCCCCATGGGAAGCACCAGAAACATGGCGTGCACTGGAGAACGTTCTCGAAGACGCTCCCATTAAGCTGTACGAACTCATGGGGAAGGTCAGTTCAACTGTCACGGAGGAAGACGTTCAAATCCTACTCATTGGGTTTCCGATTCCCGAAGAGATTGGTGACCCTGACGCTCTCATCCGGTGGCAGGCTGTCAAGCTCCCCAGTCTCAAACGACCAGCCGAGCACGCCGGCGGATACCGGAACACCGAGCGAGACCGCGAAATCCTCGCCCGCGTCGATTTAGTGAACAAGGAGATTCAATGGCTGGACTCGGAGAACTGGGCGCACGAGCAACTCGCACGGCGTGGCTCGCTGTCGAAGCCGCTATCTGAGACAAAGGTCCTCCTCATTGGGACTGGCGCGTTGGGGAGTACACTTGCGGAATGCCTTGTACGAGGAGGTGTTCAGGAGTTGACGCTCGTCGATGGTGAAACCTTCGAAATCGGGAATCTCGCGCGCCACACTCTGACGCTCGCCGACGTTGGCGAAAAGAAAGCCACCGCACTCGCTGAGCGACTCCAGTCACTCACCCCGCACGCCAGCGTCGAAGCAATAATCGAAGATTTCCCACCGACCGACGAATCACGGGATGCAGTCGTTTCATCAGAGATTGTTATCGATTGCACTGGGTCAAACGCTGTGCTGGAAGCACTTCGCCGTTTCCCGTGGAAGCACCCGACGTTGTTCACCTCCGCCTCGATGGGACGACGCGGCAACCGGTTGTTCGTCTATTCTGCGTACGATACTATCTTCCCACATAATCGCTTCCGAAAGGCGCTCGAACCGTGGCTACTCCAAGAACGATTAGAGTGGTCGCACGGTGAGGATGCTGTGCCGGAACGAGTTGGCTGCTGGCACCCGGCGTCCGTCGTTCAGATGGACCGAGTGACCACGTGGGCAGGTACTATCTCCCGGCACCTCGACCAAACAACAGACCTCGGGCACGGACAATACGACCTCACTGTTCTTGAAACACAGGCAGAAGGTGAAGTACCACTTGTGTCTGAAGCCGAGCCACCATTCCAAGACGCGATAGAGTGGACATCTGCAGATTCGTCAATCACTGTGAGAATCCCGGCGGATCGCCTTGCTGCTGTGAAAGACTTGTGTGCTGAAGCAAGGGAGGTTGAAACCGGCGGGATTCTGGCGGGGACATACTTCTCGGGAAGTGAAGCACTCGTTGTTCGGGCGACAGACCCGCCGAGCGATTCGACTCACGGGCCGACGACCTTTCACCGAGGAACCGAGCAAGTAGATGAATGGCTCCAAGCGGCTAACGAACGCCTCGGCATCCAGTATCTCGGTGAGTGGCATTATCACCCGGCCGCGCCACCGGAAGCAAGTGATGACGACCATGACGAGATGGTGTCCATCGCTACAAACGAGAGTTACCATTGCCCCGATCCAATCCTCGTCATTGTCGGCGGAACACCACCCGATGATCTCTCCGTGAATGTGTACGTCTTCCACCGCGAAGGCGACTTCGAAGAGCTCCATCGTGCGAACCCGGAAGACGAACCGGAAGATAGTCAGTGAGATAGGAGTAACTATTTTTTCAGATCAACGGTGACCGACTATGACTGACCCGACGGGGAAAATGTTCGTCAGCTACCGAAGGAGCCAAGCGGACATCGCTGAAGCACTCATCACGTCGTTACACGAGCATGGGATACGAACCTGGCAGGACATTTCCGATCTACGTACCGAGCCAACCCAGCCCGAGATCAGGAACGTGTTAGAGGTAGAGAATCCTGAACTCGCCGGTGGCATTGTACTGGTGAGTGAGGATGTCACCAAATCGGATATCATTCTCGAACTGGAACTCCCCCGTCTTCATAACCGGTGGAAGAACGAGGAAGAGTTCTTCGTGGTAGTCGCGCTCTGTCCTGGGATTGACTATGACGACGCCAACGAAATCCTCTCCGAATCCCCGACACTGCTCGACTTCTCCGATTGGAACATGATTAAACTGGGGTCTACAGCGGATACGCCAGCATCAGCCGATGACGTCGCTACTGCCGTCCTCACTGAACGGGTTCGTCTCAACCATGAACGACTTGATGAGGACCACCCACTTGACGTATCTCTCGATACGTACGCTCCTCCCTCCCATGCATCTCGACCAGCGGTTACCATCGATTGGTCATCGTATTTCGCAGACGAGGCTCCGACGCCTGATCATTGGAATCAACGGCTTCTCCCTCGACTCCAAAGGGTCATTGACCTTGTGGAAGAATCTGCTCCCGGGAGATCTCTCCGCGTCCGCGGACAGGCCCACTTGCCAGCCGCGTTCGCACTAGGACGCTGCCTCCAAACGACCAGAGGGATCGACGCGACGTGGCTGCAATACAGCGCAGGCCAGCATAGTCCATGGAACCTCCACACTGATCACCAAGACAGTGGATTGGAGAGCACCCTCCATGTGAACGACATTACGGGTTCTGACTTGGCCGTCCTAGTCTGTGTCACGAATGAAGTAGGCGCAGCTGTCGGGAGATCCAAATCATCACTTCCTGATTTCGGCGGTGTCCTTGAGTTATCGCTTAGCGATGACATCGGATCATCACTTAATACTTCAGAGGCCGCACACGCCGCGCACGTCTTTCGCCAAGCGGTTCAATCGGCACTGAATGAACTATCTGCCACATCAACAATACATCTCTTCATGGCGGCCCCAGTGGGACTGGCGTTCCTATTCGGCCAACAGAGCAACACCTTCCCCGAAATCCAGACGTATCTCCTGGAAACTACAGACGGAGCAAGAACATACCAACCTGCTGCCGCACTAGGAAACTGACTACGCTCGAAAGCAACTTGTTGGGGAACTCAGCTTTGCACGTTGACCAAATGACGGATTCACTGTCTAAACATCTTCGAGAGGACCTCTATCGACAGATTTTCTCAGTAGGGAAACAACGAGTCGATCTTCACGAGACCGGCTTGACCTGTATGTGACGCGAAGATCAGCCGACTCTCTCGTGAAAAATAGGTGCCGAGAATTGGGCATAATAGGACTAAGTTCAAACCCACTGTGTATTTCCGAAGGTGGACACAATAGAATTGGAGCTTAGTCTGAGTAAGCTCAACTCATCGGAGCCATTTTTTCACGAGATGGGCGGCTGATTCTCGCGTTACATCCGATTGTGAACTGAACGACTGCCCTGGCCAAGAATTTAGTACCCAGCCCCGTGCTCTCTTGGCATGGATTTCTCAGATTACGTGGTGCTGTTTGTACTCGACGTGATTGCGACCGTGGTCGGAATATTTGCTTACATCGCGATTGGTGGATCGTTCTAACTTGCGATTCTGAGCGTTACAATCACTTCCTGTACGTAACATCATACCTACCGTCTCGAACTGCAAACCAAGCGAAACTCTTCCACGACAGTTGGTGGCTGAAGTGGTTAGTCGTCGATGAGTTGGGGGTACGCCACTTCCCAAAGGGGTTCGCCAGGGTCCGCAAAGTAGCCGGAATAACCGCCCCAGAAGACTTCCTGAGCGGGTTTCACAATTCATCCGCCGGCAGCTTCTGCCTCGTCAAGAACTGTGTCTACTTCCCTTTTGTCGATACATTGTGAGCGATAGTAATTCCAAAGAAGCCGCTGCCGTCCGCAGTAACGGTCGCGTCTTCGGCGAGTAGTTCTCTCGGGTAGAGCGAGAGCCACGTCCCATCAAGGGGGAAGAAGGCGACGTCGCTGTCATCTTCCCGCTCTTGCATCGGTAATCCGAGACCATCTCGGTAGAACCCAATGGATTCAGCAAGGTCTGACACACCAAGTGTCACAAGTGTAATCTGTGGGCCCATAGTGGGTAGAAGAGTACTGTGACAATAAGCCGTTCCGCTCCTCGTTGCAACAAGATCGCTCAATAGGAACCTCTTCCTACTACCTCGTGACAGCTTCTGACCGTTCAGTTCCACTGGAACGAATAGAATCACCCTCACAGGCTCCCCTCCAGGGGACATCGTCTCAGGATTCAGTGCGAGTTACGTCAGTGGCCGCTAGCAGCTCTTGGATGAACCCCGTAAGGAGGTCATCGGGATCGTACTCGCGACCGTGCGGTGGTGGATTCCAGAGTTCAACATCGAACGCATGAGTTGTGGATAGCTGCCCGTCAGTGACGGCCACCATGAGAATCGCTTGCTGGAAAATCACTACCGTACGGCGGTCGTCGACAGGGAGAGAGTCGATCGCAGCCGCCTCGAGTGCGGTGAGAATATCGACGGGCGCAGTCAATTCACAGTGCTGCACTGGATCATCCTCGCCCGTCATAGCTACCGATACCAGCCGTCCCCACAAGTACGTCCGGGTTCCGAGCGTTTCACACGCCTAGTCCCCCATCGCCGTTCTAGTACTCAATACAGCATAGGACTATGTCTCTCAATCAACTCTCTCGTCTTGAGTGAGTAATCTATCGGTTATTGGGGAGAGACGGGCGAGAGTACAGTCGTCTTGCCTTGTGCAACAATGGGGTGCATACTCTCTCCGATGTTGCACAAGGCAGTGGGAATCAAGTGTCGGTATCAGCGGATTCTGTGACTAATACAGCGGAAACGCGGTGTCTCGTGACCGCGCCACGGGCCTTCGCATCGGTCACGGGCACCGACGGCATCAATTGATCACCGAGTGCTCTGCAGTACCAGGTGTTAGTGTAGGGACTGGGCACAGAACCCGTTTCCTTCGGGATCGTGCATGACTGTCCAGGTCTGTGTAGGGGCCGGTCGTCCCAGTTTTCGTCTCAACGACGGTTGCTCCGAGTTCGGTGAGTCGCTCGACTTCCGCTTCCCGGTCATTGGCGTTCAGGTCGAGATGGATCGGAATGTGCTCGAGTGCGACCGCGGCATCTTCTTGAAGAACAACTGTGGGCCATCCCCCGCTGGATCGACCGCTGCAGCGGCCGCGTTGAGATCGCCACCCTCGGCTTCGATCGCGTCGATGAGATCCGGTGGTGGCTCTTCAAGGTCATAGTCGAGCGCGGCGGCACAGAACTCGGCGAGCGCCCGTGGATCCCCACATGCGAACGTAATATTACCCAGCGACGCCATACGAGCACGACCAAAGATTCGCCACCGACCCTATGAATACAGAGTGAACAGCTGGTTGGGAGTGTCTGGAACCTGCGGAAATATGGTGTGGGGCACGGAACCTCCGGAACCGTCGGTATTGTGGGCCACCGGTCGGCCTACGGAAACTAACCCCCCACCTGCGGAACCTGCGGAAACATCGGTCGAAGGTTTTTTATGATGGTCTCTGGTTGAGGGAACCAACACCAAGTTTTGCTATGACATCAGCCTTTGATGATTTATCGGAGAGCGCGATTTTCGAGCAGCGCGACGCGCTTGCTGATGAATACATACCCTCAGAAATTGTCGGACGCGACGAGAAAAAAGAGGAGTATATGAATGCTCTCCTACCCGTCTACAAAGGGGAAAGCCCAGATAATATTTTTCTCTACGGGCAGAACGGTGTTGGGAAAACTGCTGTCACACACTGGGTGCTCAGTCAGCTTGAAGCGTCAGAGAAGCTCCAGACCGAGCTTGCAGTTCTTCCCATCAACTGTGAAGGTGTAAACACGTCGTATCAGTTGACAATTGAACTGGCAAACCAATTGATCCCAAATTCTGAAGATTACCTTCCCTCAACAGGCCATCCTGAAAGTAAGGTCTATTCCGTTTTCTTTGATCAGCTAGACAAAATTGGAGGAACAGCACTCGTTGTCCTCGACGAAATCGACCACGTGGCGAACATCGACACATTCCTCTACAAAGCCACGCGCGCAGCGAGCTATGGCGATCTCACCGAAACAAAACTCGGCCTCATCGGGATTAGCACCGATACTGCTTTCAGCGAAGATCTATCATCAGACGTTCGCTCATCCCTTCGCGAACGAGTCATCGAATTCCCGCCGTACGATGCCGGTCAGCTTGAACAGGTCCTGCGACAGCGTGTTGACACCGCCTTCTACGAGGATGTAGTAACCAACGCCGCGATCACTTATGCGGCCGCCCTTGGGTCGAAGAACAGTGGTGATGCGCGGATGGTTCTTGACTTGATTCGTATCGCTGGAGACTATGCTCGCGAGCGAGGTCTGGACCACGTCACGGAAGACCTCATTAAGGAAGCAATGGACGAATATGAGATTGAACGATCAATGTCAGTGTTGGCTGATCTCCCAGAAAACATCAAGATAGTTGTGTATGCCCTCGCAGTTCTCGAAGAGCGTCAGGACGAGGAAGTTACATCAGCAGTTCTCTATGATCTCTATAGTGATTTCACTCAGATCGTCGGACACGATCCTGTCTCGGAGCGCCGAGCACGGGACTACTACGGACGGCTTGATGACCTGAACATTATCGAATCCCAGGTGAAACATGATTCCTCTGGAGGACAATACAAAACTCATTGGCTGAATCATCCGACCAATGAGGTACTCACAGCACTTAGCGATACTGTCGATACAATCGGAGTCCACAATAGCATTCAGCATTTGGTCGAGCAGTAAGATCGCCTCTTCACGTTATATACGGCAAATGCGATAGTAGAGGTCCAAGACGACGACACCCACCGCCGTTTCCGGAGGTTCCGTAGCATACACCACTATTTCCGGAGGTTCCGTACGGGGGACCGTTGTTTCCTTAGGTGATTCTCAAAGGACGTGAAAATCACAAGAGAGAGTGGAGTTTCCGATAGATGCGACACACACCCTCCATTGTTTCCGCGGGTTCACGCAGAGAGTGGCCGTCGCAATCCTCATCTCTATTTCCTAGGAGAAAGCTTTATTACATAGCAAGAAAAACCGAATCCGTACTGCAGTTAATAAGATGGGTTGGCAGTAAGAGCTTGGGTTGAAGAAGAGTCTATGTCACTCCTTTCGTCCCTACCTACGGAAATGGTGGAGGGTGTGTGTCCTTCTTCCACGAAATCAAGCATTGTACTGCGATTCTCCGGCTAATCTCTATCCACCTCCGGAAACAGTACCCTGCCTATGGAACCTCCGGAAACGATGGTGTAGCTTCCGGACCCTCTGGAAACACTGGGGTGGCCTGCGGAACCTCCGGAAACAACGGTGTGTCCTCCTGGGCGTTCCTCTCGATGACATGCTTACGTGGTTCGTCGCCGATGTCGAGCAGGCGATCCTCTAGGATGTTCTGTGGGAGGCAGCTGCCCAGCTCGTCGAGCCGAGTTGATCGGGTGACCTCGGCGATCCGATCTGTGGTCCGTTCATGGAGCTGCTCCTCACGGTCGATCGTCTGAGACGGTCGTGGAGGTGGGGACGAATGGGGATCGATCCGCTTAGGGGAGCGTCGATGCTCCAGAGCGCACGCCACTGGTTGCACAGTTCGGGCCTGCAATCGACCAGACTGCACTTCCGTGACATCCTCCCATCCTGTCCGTTCACTCTGAACACGGTATTGCCTGACGGTCGAAAACCCCAAGCTAGAGGCTTCTGGAGTGCTCATCGCCGACCGTTCCAGACACACCGCTGAAGTCTTGCAACTCGGCCGGCGCTTCGAGGAAGGCGACCGAGTCCGGGTTCCAGACATACCCATGAGGTCTTGAAACGGGCGATCAGATAATCATCTATCAGGCCCTAATTTTTCGAGTTCAGCAGGATCAATCTCTCGATCCAGGACCTCTTCACCAAGATCTGTAATTGAATAATATGGTCCACTCTCCTCATCAATTGTCAGTAGCCCACACTCAAAAAGTAACTCAGTCCGTTGTCCAACATAATTCGGAGAGTAATCTATGTTCTTTGCAATTGCAGCAGGATTGAGCGCTAACTTCAAAGGAGAACCTAGGATCTCCAAGATGGCAATATCAACAGGACGGAGCCAAGAGACCTGACTGAACATGTCACTACGATCGATCACGTACAGCATCTTTACTGCCATGATCCGGTAGTGAATCCATCTATATCCAATACCCAGGTAGTGAGTTTCGCTCACAAAGGTTAAGAGGATGGCTACTAACAGACAATTACACGCACCCCAGAACCCAAAAATCGGAACAGAATGAAAAATGCACCAAACATTACCAAAGGGATTAATAAGCCCTCGGGAAACCGACTAGCCCAAAGATAGGACAACGCATCAGGAAACCAGCTGCTCAAGGTCGATTACCGCAGGAGGAAGTTGGTATCTTCTCCTCGGTTGTTCGGCCACATAAGTGTTCCGCTTAGATAGCGGGAGCGCTGTTCCAAAATCCGAGATCCATCCGCAATCTCGTTGGAGTAGCGTCTGGTGTCGAGTGTTCTCTCGACCAACCCCATGCCAAACCCCGATACGCCTGTCTTCGGGATTGACGAGCGCTCTGCCATCGGCACCGAGCCGGAGCTCCAGCTATGACCGACGAGAGCGGCGCCCCCACGAATGCAGGGCTCCGGGCGGTCGGACCGCTCGGGCAGGCGTCGCTCTCCGATGTGATCATCTCTGACGTTGGGCCGCGTCGATCATCCTGGTTGCCTGACGCCCTCGACGAACTCTTACCGACGACGAGCCGCGCGATCCGCGAGCTCGTGGGAGATCATGATCCCCGCGTTTTCGCGGACAAGCGGCTGCGGTCGTCGTTCGTGCGCGAGGTTCTCCTGGACGATGTAATCAATGAGACCGGCGAGGTCGCGATTGAGACCGCCGATGCTGGCGTCGCTCTCGAGAGCTATCTGGAGTCGCTTACACGCTACGCGCTGGAGTTCGACGGATTCGAGGCAGAGATCGAGGACTGGCCTCGCCAGTACCGCCAGCAACGCGTCGAGGATATCGAGACAATCACAACCATCGGGACGGGCCGCGGCAAGTGGAATGCCGGCCTTCCCGTCCTCGAGCACGGCTTCTGCGAAGTCCACCGTCGTGCGGAAATCGCGCCGACGGTCCTTCTCCTGCTCGACGGCCAAGAGTGGCTCTCCGTCGACGACAACCGGACAATCCAGTCGGCTCTCGACGCGATCACGCTGCTCGGCGAGGTCCTGGACCTCCGACTCGTTCTCTCACCGTCCTTGGAGCGCTACCTCGAGCAACACTTCCAGTCCTTCTGTGAGGACGTTGTGGGTCTTACTGAGGAGAGGGATGCCTCCACCACCCCACCCCCTGTTTCTGCCGACCCGACTGAGTCTGATCTGCTCGCCGACGCATGGGATCGCCTGTGTGATCTCGACGGTCGGGGGGAAGGACGGCTCCGGCTGCTCGCGAATCTCGATCCAGATAGCGCTCGCGAACATCGAGACCTCAAGCAAGACGATGAGATCGACTTGGCTGCTGGCTCAGTGGATCGTTACGTCGGTGACCTCGAGAGCATAGATCTGGTGACCGTCGACGACAGTAGCCGATACAACACTGTCTCACTGTCGCCTCTCGGGGAGACCGCACTTGAGTTCATCACTGACGACTACTCTGTTCGTCACCCGCTTCAGTCCCAACTCGACGCGCCTTACGCGGACCCCCCTTTCGACGACAAGTACAGTGTATCGCCCGAAGATGAGATTCCCCCCCAGGATGGCCAGGGCGACGAAGACAGCTCCGAGAATGCATCTACTGCTGAAGAATGGCTGGCTCAGACCGGCAATCCTGACGACGGTGCCGCGTACGTCCAATGGATCGACGGCGGGCCAAGTGAAACGCTCGACGCGTGGGCGATGCACGATCGACTTGCTGCTGGTCGCCGCGTCGAGGGCGTCAACCTCGTCGATCACGAAATCTCCGAGTTCGAGGACGGCCGCATCGCCCAACTCTCTTGTTTCGAGGACGACGCTCAGGTCGTCGTCCAGTGGGGCGGGTCGCTCCCTACACTGGCACGTCTCCCAGCAGCCTTACTGAGCGACCGCGCGTTCTCGAAGATTCTCGAACCCAGTGCAGTCGGCTCCGCGTTCGAGAACCTCTTCGAAGACCACCTCGAAGAGGAGATCGAGGCAGTCATCCAGCGTGGGATGCAAATCGGCTGGTTCTCCGAAGACGAGCTGCAGTACGAGTCCTGGCGTAAGCGGTGGGGTCACGTCCGGACGGAGCTGCTCCAGCGCCTCGGCGAGGCCGTCGGAACCCGCGATTACGAACTCAGACAAGAGTTATACAACGACCTCCACGGCCTGCTCGCGTCGGCGACCGCGCTCTACCGCTCGCTTGGGATCGACGTCACGATCCACATCCGGATGCCGGATACGGCGATGCTGCGAGATGACGAGACGCGTCTCGGCGATTTCCTCTCGTTCATGCGCCACACAGTCCCGAAGCAAACCGCATATGGCATCCACAGCGGGAACCGGATGCTCCTCGAGGACCGACGCAAGAAGCTCCGGCAGCGGCTCCCATATGATGTCCAGGCCGACGACCCGACGATGGATCTCACCGCGTCCTGGGTCGTCTCCGGTCCCCAAGCATCACTCCTCCAAGAAGACCTCGAGAATGCGATCGGCGCCGCAGACGAGGACGTCCGCGAAGCCATCCAGGAAGGAGCGGAGACGGCGCCGACGATGGAGATTCCCGTCGTCGTCGCAAACGAGTTCGGCGCGATCAAGTCCGAAATTTCGCGCCACCTGGAGCGTAAAGGATTCCGCCAGCGTCACGACAACGTCGTCTCACTCACGAGGGCTTGCATGGCCGTTCTGGGTACGGAAACTCGGGGTGCGAGCCCGTTCGATGTCGCCGAAGCGCTGCTGCACCTCAAAAAGAAGCCGGGTCTCTCGCTTTCACTCGTCCAGCTGGAGAATGCGCTCGCGATGCTTCCGGCTGATCGTCTTCTCCGCGGCGAGAAGGCGACTGTCCAGAAGATGGTGAAAGCACTCCTTGAGGCCGACGATCCGCTCGGTCGGAAGGAACTCATCGAGGCAGCAGGGATCTCGGAGAATAGTTACGACCGGAACTGGCGTGATCTTCGCACCCTCGAGGCCTTTGGGCTCGTTGACCGGCTCAACGATAAGCGCTGGCAGGCCCGCCTGATCCCGTTTTGGAGTGACGTCGGATCGAAATCGTCCCCAGAGGACCTCAAAGAGTGGGAAATCCCGTCAACGTGGTCGGACGTCCTCTTCGAGGCGGTGTTCGTCCTCGGTCGCGACGACGACGTCGACGTCAACGACCTCTTCAGCTGGCCGCAGAATCTCGCCGAGATTCTTCGGGCGACTGAGTGGGAACACTGGGGTCCGATGCTGATCTACCTTTTCGATGGGCTCTTCGAAAATCGCCAGACTGCAGCGATGAGGGGCCCCGGTAAGATAGTGGGAGATCCGAGGAAGAGAGGAGTCGCGACGATTGGGCGGCGCCCGACAGGGACCGATCCGAAGCAGTCTGAAATTGTCGAGAAGACGACAGTGTAGGCTATATGAAAACTTCTGTACAACGGCACTGCTAGATTGAAGCTGAACTGAACGGAGTTCTTCGAGGGGAGTAGGATGCTGTTCAAAGAACTCCAGATCGAGGTAACGGGTTTTTCAGACGTACCGTTTTTGGATAGTGATCGGACGCGCACGCCAGCCTGATCAGCCAGGCTGGCGTGCGCTGGGCATGCTGCAGCGGCCTCCTTAGCCGAGTGTCGCGATCTCTGCGAGTGGTTCGGCGTCAGCCGAACCCGAGCAACCATCCAGCACTGGTACCAGTCTTTTGCCGAGTACTACGATCAGGAGTTTACTGCCGAACCTGATCGCGTCGCTGTCGACGAGAAACAGGTTCAGCTCGGGGAGGAACGGACCGCATGGTTGTACGCGGCGATCGATGTTGACTTGAAAGTCGTGCTCCACGCCCGACTTTCTGAACATCGTGGACGAGATCCCGCTGAAACGTTCTTAGATGAACTGAAAGAGAAACACCGCGTCGGAGACGCGGAGTTTCTCGTCGATGGCATGGGGTATCTCACAGCCCTCGCTCGAACCGATCTCATCGGCCACCTCGATTACTCTGAGCGCAACATCGTCGAAAAGCTATTCCAGATGTACACCATGCGAATCGAGCGGTTCCACGAAACCTGGAACGGCAGTCAGGCCAGCGCCGAGCGCTGGCTGACTGCCTACACCGCCTACTACAACCACCATCGCGACCACCAAGCACTGGAGAATCAGGCGCCGCTCAACGCACTCGAACTGGAGGATTCAATCTAGCAGTGCCTTTCTAATCATCCTAACAACGGTTGTATGAATACAAAATACTTAATCTGGTTTAATTATAGAAGTATATATGGTTGATATATCTCCAAATGAGGATCAGGTTGCTGATTACCTAATAAATCATCACAGAGAAACTTGCGAAAACGAGGGGATATCGGCAGAAAATATCGACATTCAACCAGAAAGGCCATATGACCATTATTCTAATCGCGGATCAGTCGATTTGTTTGTAAAACTAGAATATGAGGGAGGTACGGAAATACACCGGAATTATTATATTTACGAAATTAAAAGCCATTGGGCAATTAGATCTGCCACAGGTGCAAACGAAATCATTAGACAATATAACCGAATGAGAGAGTATTTCTTTAAAGGGACAGATTATAATCTATCCAATAGTGATTCTGTATATTTCCAACTCGTCTTTACTCCTTCTGCCGAATGCTTTAGACATTTCATTAATAATTACGCTATGTATAGAGAGATAATTGAGTTAGTAGAGCGTGAAAGCACAAGCATGTCATCAGATATTTCTTTTTGTCCGACCACCGAAATACTCGATAGATCTCCTATTGTACCGGTGTCAATAATTCAAGACGACATACTAATTGACCCGTCTAGTAGAGAATTCTGGCAGCTCTTGCTTTTATTCGACGAATCTCTTGCAGATGAATTTCGTAGTGTGTTTAACGAGTATCGTGGCAAAGTCAGGAAAGGGCATCAGTTTACAAGCTTCTCTCCGGGGAGATTCTTAATTGAAAAAGGTGTATCTGAAGACTTTATAGAACCTACGCAAGTGGAAGTTGGTAGTGAATATTCTATTGATAATACCATAATATCCAGTGAATTAACGGCCACTCTAAAAGAAGTAGCGAACGTTAATGGGATCACTATTAATCAGGATGGTGCAGAATTTGTAGCTGGATATGCGGACGGAAATGCTAAAAAAGCGATTGACTTCATGGAGACCGTCGCAAAAATGAAAGGGGAGGTAACAATGGACTCAGCTTATGAGGTTCTATCAGACAATAGCTCTTATAAATCAGATTTTATTGATAATAGATACAATAATTCAATGTCTCCAACAGACGTTTCTAATGCAGATAAAATTAAATTGAATAGAATGATGGACATCCCGAAACTTGGCACATACGCCGATATAGAAATCGAAATATCAAAGAATAAGATTGGAAACCTTCATTCAGACTTGCATTTGAGAGATATTATACATACTTCCACTCTTGGTTTAGTTTTAGGATTATATGATGAACAATGAAATAAGATCTATTGAGTATTTAGATTTTTCTACAAGAAAAGCTTGAGCTTTACGCCGAGCTTAGTAGCGTCGAATTGCCCTTATCGACCTGTATCCCTTCTAAGTACCGGATAAGATCGTTTTGAACGGTCTTTTATCGGCTTCCGAGAATTTCCCAAAGAACGGTACTGCTAGATTGAAGCTGAACTGAACGGAGTTCTTCGAGGGGGGTAGGATGCTGTTCGAAGAACTCCAGGTTGAGGTGACGGGTTCTTCAGATGTACCGTTTTTGGATAGTGATCGGACGCGCACGCCAGCCTGATCAGCCAGGCTGGCGTGCGCTGGGCATGCTGCAGCGGCCTCCTTAGCTGAGTGTCGCGATCTCTGCGAGTGGTTCGGCGTCAGCCGAACCCGAGCAACCATCCAGCACTGGTACCAGTCTTTTGCCGAGTACTACGATCAGGAGTTTACTGCCGAACCTGATCGCGTCGCTGTCGACGAAAAACAGGTTCAGCTCGGGGAGGAACGGACCGCATGGTTGTACGCGACGATCGATGTTGACTCGAAAGTCGTGCTCCACGCACGACTTTCTGAACATCGTGGACGAGATCCCGCTGAAACGTTCTTAGATGAACTGAAAGAGAAACACCGCGTCGGAGACGCGGAGTTTCTCGTCGATGGTATGGGGTATCTCACAGCCCTCGCTCGAACCGATCTCACCGGCCACCTCGATTACTCTGAGCGCAACATCGTCGAAAAGCTATTCCAGACGTACACGATGCGGATCGAACGATTTCACGAAACCTGGAACGGCAGTCAGGCCAGCGCCGAGCGCTGGCTGACTGCCTACACCGCCTACTACAACCACCACCGCAGCCACCAAGCACTGGAGAATCAGGCGCCGCTCAACGCACTCGAACTGGGGGATTCAATCTAGCAGTGCCTGTACAACTGCTAAACCAGTAAACGAACGCCTTTGACCGGTTCGATGGCGTTCTTCGAAGGCGTCACAATCGACGACGGAACGGTACCCTCTCTACAGGGATCGGCGGGTTCACATCGATTCTGAACGCCGGCTTTCGAGAAGGAATACTGTTCCGATCCAAGCCAGAGCTATTCCTATATAAAGGAGAAAGCCGATGCCCAAGAGAGGCAGAAGAAACTCCATGTCTCCTGCTTGTGCTGCTGTTGAGAATGTCTCAAAGGGGTTTTCGAAAACGAAATGAAGGAGAATGAGCATTACCCCCACAAAAAACACTCCTGGAAGAAATGTTAGAGACGAGGTTGTTGATATTTTATTGGGATTCTCCATCATATGCCACAATTGTTAGATGCTATTATTTAACACTATCTATTACTTTCCAACCTTATCTATCGAATTTAAGAGTCTCTCTGAGTGTGGATAAGGAGGCTACAACTCTCGAGGCGGGGCAGGCCGAGTGCCTTGAGGTCAAGCCCGGGGGGTTCATGATTTTGATGGTGAGCCGTGAAATTTGCTGGTCTGGTATCGTCACCAGCGGGGCGTCAGATCCAGAGTTCAAGCCAGCGGCGGAGTTCATACGCGCTCGCAAGCGGGACCGGAAGGACCAGCAGCCCAATGAGGAAAACGACAGCAACGTCTACGTTTGAGATAGTGGCCCACCCAATGATCGCGACGGGCAGCGTCACGATCAGATTCCACACGCCAGGCCGGATCGAATAGCCGTGTTGATACCGGTCCCAGCTCGGCACCCGCGCGAAAAACCGGCCCATGTAGAGCACACTCGCAAGCAGACACCCCAGCATCACCATCCCGATCAGGAACGTCACAAGTGTCCCCACCTCAAGCGGGCCAACCAGGACCTGTGGAATCCAAACCGTCTCAGGAGCCTGTGAACTGTCCGTAATGGCCTCTGAAAGATTCACACCTCCACCCCACGTTGTGAATGCGAACAGGAACACGGGAACTGGCGTGAACTTCACGCCGAGTCCCGCCCCACGAAGCAGCCGCTTGTGCTCACGGATCGCCTCGAGACAGACTCCAAGAAACACACAGATGGGGGCCAAAAACAGACTGAAAATGACTAGCCCGACGATCGCGGAGAACATCCACCAGAGTCCACCGAACGGTGCGCCAGTCAGATAGCCGGTGAGGACCAGAGCGAACCCGGCGAGGTTCGCGACCACCATCGGGTACACGGGAGCAGTCATCCCCGGATTGAAGCTCGGCTTCGAACGGGGCTCTCGAGGTTCGAACGAGAATGGCCCAAGCCATCCATAACTAGCGTGGCTGAGGACGACTGCGGCCACCACTACGGGAAGTCCCTGAGAAAGAGAAAGGGAAGCCAGGGTCCGATCAAGCCAGATGAGGACTGGGACGGCGAGGCATGCCGCGATCAGGAGCCGAATCGACGTCGGCGCGAGGAGCCACCGACGTGGTTCGCCGACGACCGCACGGAAACTCGGAGGGGAGAAGAAGTACCGGAACGGCGCGAATCGCTTGGCTGGCTGGCTGAGCCGCTGGTCGATAGTGTGGTATACTTTCCAAAAAGTAGCAAACACAGCTCCGATGAACGACTGTCGACTGTCATTGGTCTCTGTCCGCGATTGGGTTTGGTCGGTGTCACCATCACCATCCCCGCCAGCCGTTCGTGAGCCTGTGCGTGAGCGCGTTCGGGTTCGTGAGTGACGGCGCTCCTTTCTGTGGTCTCGGTTCCGGTTCGTCCGATGGTTTCGATTCCGGTTCGTGCGGTGTGAGTTCGTTTCCGTTTCGGTCTCTGTCTCCTCGCTCTGAGTTGACTTGTCTTCGTCGCGAGTACGGCGACGATCGTATCGTGCCCGTTTTGTTGAATCGGTGAGGACGGCTTTGGCCTCACTGATCAACTGTGTCATCTCTTGGGCGTTCTCAGCATCGCTCAGATCTGGGTGGTGTTCCTTGATCTTCTCCCGATATGCTGCAATAATAGCGTCGTCGGTAGCGTCCTGGGTGATACCGAGGATCTCGTAGTAGTTTGCGTCGGGATCAGGGTCGGGATCAGTGCTGGACATTGGCTGAGGTGGGTGTTGGGCACCTGTTGCTTACCGGAGGACGGGGAGGGTTTGGCGGAGTTTGGAAATTTCGTGATGGGTCAGTGTCATTGTCGGGTGGATTTCGATCTCGGTATCGATGTTGTGGTCGATATCCTCGGCGCTGGCGTGGAGAATCCCGTTTTCGTTGAGTCGAAATTCAACATCGATATTCGGTTCACCTTGTGGACGGGGTGGGATCGGTCCAATTTCGAACTCGTCGATCTGCTCGTTCTCGTCCAGCGTGGGACTATCCCCCTGATAGACCGGAAACGTGACGTACTCTTGATTGTCAAAGAGCGTTGTAAACCTATTCGTGGCGCGTGCTGGAATCGGCGAGTTGCAGTCGATCAGCACGCTGTAATAGTATTCTCTCGTTTCCAAGTCTGTTATTCTGACACCCAAAGATTGTGGTGTGACGTCGGCAAGAGCAATATCGTTCGTGTTGGCAGACGTCGTTTCGAGGGTTCTGTTGGGTTGGTTCTTTTCGAGAGAGGTGGTCTGTCCACCGCCTGTGTTATCGGCTGGCACGGGAAGGGCGGTTTCGTGGATGATCGCGGCTTGGGCTGCTGCGCCGAGGGCGACTGCTTCGTCAGGATTCACCCGTTTCGAGGGAGGGTGATTAAAGAACGCTTCGACGTAGTTCTGGATTTGAGGCATCCGGGTTGCGCCACCGACGAGCAGCACCGTGTCGATCGCTGCTGGTGTATAGCCTGCGTCCTCAAGGAGTTCCGCACAGCAATCAATCGTGGTCTCGACGAGGTGATCCGTCATCGCTTCGAACTCATCGCGTGCCAGCTCGTATTCGACGTTGTGTGTCTCTCCGTCGATCTCGAGGAACGGGATGGAGGTGGTCGTCCGTTCTCGTGCGGAGAGGTCGTGTTTGGCTTGCTGTGCCGCGTCGAACAGTCGTTCGAGTGCGATCGGGTTGGTCTCGGCGTCGAACGCGATCGAGAGTTCGCGTTCGATCCGCTCGATGAGCCAGTCGACAATCGTGTCGTCCCAGTCATCACCGCCGAGTTGAGTCTCACCGTTGGTCGCGACGACCTCGAAGACGCCACCGCCCACGCTGACGAGCGAACTATCGAACGTGCCGCCACCGAGATCGTACACGAGGACGGTCTCGCCTTCACCGCCTTGAAGTCCGTAAGCGAGACAGGCAGCGGTGGGTTCGTTGATGATTCGATCGACAGTCAAGCCTGCGATCTCCCCAGCGTGTTTGGTTGCCTGCCGCTGATTGTCGTTGAAATACGCCGGGACAGTGATTACCGCGTTCGTAATCGACTGTTGGAGATGGTGTTCAGCGTCTTGTTTTAGTTTCTTGAGGATGAGTGCGGAGACTTCTTCGGGCGTGAGTTCATCCGTGTTGTTCGTCAGGGTGTTTTCGAAGACAACGACTTCATCGCTTCCCATCAGCCGTTTGACCGAGAAGACAGTTCGTCCCGGATATTGGACGGCCTGATTTACAGCTGGAGTGCCAACACGCGCTTCAACGCCGTCATAACTCACGACAGAGGGTGTGGTCCGCTCGCCGCTGCCGTTTTCGAGGATTGTGAGCTCGCCTGTGCCCGCCTCAGCAAGGGCAATCGCGCTGTTGGTTGTTCCCAAATCGATTCCGATTGCAGGTGTGTCACTCATGGGTTTTGCGGTGAGGGAGGTGTCAGCTGGTCGTGTCCTTCGGGTCGACGGGGGCGATGTATTGGTTCTCCCAGGAATCCTCTCCAGATCTCCATTGCCAGTAATAATATTTATAGCCAGGTTTCGTTTCCTTGATCGTAATATAGGCTCCACTAGCAGTGACATCGTCGTAGTCGGCCGGATCGGTCGAAATCCCGCGTGCTTCGAGTTCGGCTTGTTCGTCGTCGCTGATCGACTCGCGTTCTTGAGCTTCGGTGAGTTCTTGTTCGCGTTCGGCACGCTTCCAGCGTGCGAGCTCACGAGCGTACGCACTCACTTCTTCGAGGCGATCGGGTGACTGCCGTTCGAGAGGCTTGAGGAGAGTCTTTGGAAGATCGGGTGAGTCCGGTTTGTCTTCGGCCATCGTCCTTGCCGTTACCCCACGTGATCTAGATTAATAATTGTTGTGGGGTAACTCTCTTAGAATTCTTTTATCCTGGCCGAACACTTATGTAGAGTGATGTAAGATATGTCAATATGTATCGACGGCGGCTGCTCACCGCCTCAGGTGCGTCGCTCGCCGGGTTGGGAGTGACAGGATGCCTCGGCTCGGGCTCCGAGGAGAGCGTCTTCGAGGAGATCACGGGCACAGGCTGGAACCTCGTTGTCACATTCGCCGAAGAATCACAGATTGAAGAAATCAGCCTTGTGACGCCCGACGGCGACGTGTTTACTGGGGGGTCCCTCGAGCTGGGACAGCGCCGCGTTGCACTCCCGCTCGTTGAGCACAATTTTGGCGAGATTCAATCGAGCTACAGGCCGGGGGACGAGTACACGCTCGCGGTCGTTGATGCCGACGACGAGCGTCACGAGCGGGCGATCACGCTTGACCCAGCTGTCGAACTCTCCAAGATCGCCATTTTCGGAGAGACCGAGATGGGACAGGACCCCAGCACTGGACCATTCACCGATCTCCACGGGGTCTCGACGACAGCACCAGCGATTACACTGGAGAATGAGGGGAACGCCCCAGGGCTCCTTTTTGAATCAGGCGTGATTGGCGAGAACGTCCCGAATCCACGGCGTGGTCCGGAGAATCGCGACGATTCAACCCCGGATGGGGCGAGACTCATCCCATTGAATGATGATCGGTATGGGATGCAGTCGACGATCGACGGCGTGGTCGTTGGGGCAGACGAGACAACACACGCCGTCACCGCGTATCACCCGTTTGCGTTCCCCGAGGAAGACTTCACTGAAGATGACCTTGCAACGGAGTGGGCGGGTACGGAAATCGAGGCCACGCTGGTAGTCGCGACATTCCCCGAAACCGAGCATCGCGCGACGCTCACGGTTGCGTTCGACGGCGAGATTTCTCGCGAGTCGAACGTGAGGTATTTCGAGGAGACACGGCTTGTGGAGGCAGAGATCGAATGAGCCAGTACGAATCCCAGATCAACCCCCGCTACGACGATCCAGACACGTACTCGGGAAAGAATCCGCCGGATTGGGAGGCACGCCGCAAGAGAGTGTACCGACGCGACGACTGGACGTGCCAGAACTGCGGGCGAAAGAGCGGCCCCCACGCTGGTGACGACGGCGAACGGTTACACGCTCACCACATCCAGGCGTACGCCAACGGCGGGTCGAACCGGCTATCGAACCTCGAGACACTGTGTGAACCGTGTCACCAGAACAGCCACGAGCACAATATCTTCCAGGACGGCTGGGTTGGAGATGGCCCGCGGAGGTATCGGATTGGGGCGGTGCGAGCAAGCCTGCGAGGGATTCTCGCCGCGCTCATCATGTCGGTCTGGATTGCGCTGTTTGGTCGATTGATACTCTACGAGGGAGGAACTCCGCTTGGATCGCTCGTGGACGAGGCGATCTGGATCGGAATCCCGACACTGGTCGTGTTGGTATTCTTGCTTCCGAAGCCGCGAGTCGTCACGGCGCTCCTCGGAGTGGGGACAACAGGACTCACAGCGATGGCGTGGCAGGAGTTCGGGGTGAGTCTCGAACTGCTGGCGATAGCGCTATTGGTGTGGCCGCCGGTTCTGATCGGGCTGTGGGCGATCGTTCGAGGCCATTTGAAGGGGACCCAGTAGTACGTCAGTTCAGATGGGGGAAATTTTATTACTGATAGGTATCTAGTATTATAGAACAGGAAGAGAGATAATGGCACTCACAACGTACATCCCAGGGATGGCACCGGGCCGGACACCGCGCAATCTTGTTGTGCTCGTGGTGTACCTTATCTGCTTCCCAGTCGTGCCGTTCGTTTTGGCGTATGCAGCCTTCTCGAACTATAACCAGATTTCCGACCGGCTCGCGATGAGAAATACGCCTGGATTCACTCCTGGGGGAGGTGTGAAGCCAGCAGCAGTCACACTCGTTGTGTTACTCGTGACGATTTCGCTGATCGCAAGCCTCGGTGTCGCTCCGTTTTTGGTGCTTGCCGACAGCGGCGGTGGGTCCCAAGCTAGTACCGATAATGAACCAGGCAGTGGAGCCGACGATCTGGGGGCTGATGAAGAGGGAGGGGAAGGAGATGACGAAGAGAGGGAGGAAGAAGCAGGAGAAGGGGAAGAGCAAGGGGGGAATACAGCCGATAGTGATGACGGTTTCGGCGGGGAATCATTCATAGATGGGGGTGGGGAATCGTTCATAGATGGGGGAGCCTCAGCATCAGATGACCTCTCTGACGAGGAAAGGGCTGCTAACACGCAGGGGCTATTTGAAGATATGCTAACAGAAGCTGGGTATGAAATCACTGATGGGGAAATGGATGAGGGAGTCATCCACATTGAATACCGCACGTATGCAGAAGATCGTGATGAGGCCCTCGCTGAAATAGTTGAGATTGCTGCCAATTATGCTGGGATGGAGGGCGTGCTTCGAAACGAGGTTGCAGAAGAAGAAGAATATGAAGGCGTATTCAAAGAGCAGACAGAGGGGCTCCACGTGACTATCCTCGACCCGAATGATGTTGTGCAAGGAACATTTTCTGTTGAAAGTGAATGGGCTATGGCGTTCTTTAACGAGGAAATTTCGGAGGAGGAATATTTAGATCGAGTCGAGGAGACGATCGAAATTCCCGACCACTTCGAGAATAGCGATGAGTTCGGCGACAGTGAGAGTGACGACAACAGTAGCGGCTAACGATGGACCACCGTTATTTGGGGGACGCGGACGGATCTTTTTCTCGGCGTGAGTATCTTCTTTCCACTGGGGCTGGGAGTATCGCAGTTCTCAGTGGGACTGCAGGATGTCTTGGGCTGGGTGACGATGAACAGCAAGCTGAGGAGCCCGGTGACGAGACGGACGAAAACAGCACTGAAAACGAAAGTGAAGACGAGGACGCGACTGACGAGGCAGAGGAGACTGAGAACGAGTCTGAAGACGATGAAGCGGAACCGGAGAACGAAACGGTCGAGAACGAGTCTGAAGACGAGGACGCGACTGACGGGGAAGAGGTAGATGATGAGGGCGATGGTTCGATACTCGAGGAAGAAGAGTCCGACGAGAACGACTCTGAAAACGACTCTGAAGACAAGAGCGAGGCGACCGAAAACGAGTCTGAGGATGAGGCGGGTGATGGGGATACCGAGAACGGCACCGCAGACGAGAGCCAAGACACCGAAACCCCTGAAGAACCCCAAGAAGACGCGGACAATGAGACGGACGGGAATGAGTCTGAAGATGAGGCTGCCGAGAATGAGTCTGGCGACGGCGCTAGCGAGACCGACTCCGAAGGTGACCATGAGGACTCCGGTACCGAAGAAGCTGATGAGGACGGGGGTTTCGAGCAGTATACCATTGAAGATCTGCCCTACCAAGTCGACTACCCGGCTGACTGGGAGGTGGACGAGTCAAACGAAGGCTACGTCCAAATCTTCAATGGCGATGAAACGGCACGGATCTGGATCGAAACCGAGGAGGCTCGTCTCGATCTCGAACAGGAGGTCCGGGATTACCGCGACACCTTTGAGCCCGAACCCAGCGTTGAGATCCATGCGGACGACCCGGTGACACTCTCGAGCGGCGAAGACGGTCATCGGTTTGTCATCGAGATGACCGACAGAGAGACCAACCAAATCATCGCTCACGAGCTCATCGCACAAGCCAACGGCATCCAGTATCTCACTTCTGTCATCATTTCACGGTCGCTATATAACAACGCATACGCTCAGTTAGCAGAGAAAATCCTTGCGTCGGTTGCTCTTGGCTGACTCACGAGCACCGTTCTCCCAGATCGAGATGATTAATTAGTGCTCACGACGACATTTTTGAGTTGATCGGCCCCCACGCCACCGATGAGGCGATTAAGCCTGGCCTCCCAGCCAACCGTGTTGATCTCGATGTCGTGGACCTCGATCGAATTAGTATACGGCGAGACATAGATTGCGTCCGTGTTTTCGTGGAGCGTGATTGTTGAGTTCTCGACAACGGCTGGGCCGGCCGGTGCCTTCCCGCCTTCGCCGCGCGTCCCGAAGCCGTACGTCCCTCCAGCCCCGCCGCCCTCGGCATACGCGATCTCGATTTCACAGTTGCGAACGAGTTGCCGGCCGTCTTGAAGCAGGATTCCACGCGGGTTGATGTAGACGCCCTCTGGTTTCTCATCGATCAACACGTGGCAATTTTCGATGACGGAGCCTGGATACGGCCCGTTGAGGGCTTCGTCTTTGTCGTCGGTTCCATCCAACCATTCAACAGGCTCCCAATCGTCGCCTCCATTGTTCCGAATCTGGGACCCGCCGCCGTTCCAGACGGTGCATCCCGAGACGATCTTTCGGCCGGTTCCTCCCCGAGGGTAGATCGTGTTATCGGGCCAGGGTCCGCAGACGAGGTTGCGGATAACGGTCGTCCCCTGTTGATCGGGATGGCCCGTGAACCCCGTCGAGCCCCAGCTTTGCCCGAAGTCGGGATGCTCGGGTCCCTCATCGAACCGACGCTCTTCTCGAGTGTTGATCGTATCAATGTAGTGGAGTCCGCCGCCGGGTGCAGCCACCGAATCAACGAGGGCAACCGAGTCGGGTGAGGCGCTCGCGACGCGCAAATTGGCGAATGACCCAAGCGAATGAGTTCCGTTGAAGACGATATTCCGGATCTCAGCCTGTCCATCGATGAACGCATTGAGGCCCTGCATTCCCGCGTTCTCGTGCCATCCCCAGTCGAAAATGAGGCCGCCGAAGACGAGATCGCCATGTGGGTTCGTTGAGGTCCCGATGCGGAACATCATCGTAGAGCCGGTATACTCCCCCCGATCGACTGTGTGTTTATTGATCGCCTTCACTTCACCATGCCGGATAGTCGCGTTCTGGCCGATGAACCCAACGTTCGAGGTACTCGTCCGTCGGAACGGCCGATTCATCTTATATTCGCCCTCCGGAAGCACGATCAGTCGGTCGTTGTCCCAAGCTTGTCTGAGAGGGGCATCGATCGGCTGTTCGCCCGACGGGTCTGCACCGAAATCGTCAACGAGATTCACGACCTCGGAAAAGCGATCTGCATACTGATCTGGCCGAAGTGCGGTTGGTGTATCCGTCTCCTCAATGTTGAGAGGGCCAGAGCTCCTTTGGTCACCACAGCCGGCAAGTGCCGCTGCACCAGCTGTGGCCCCGATTCCCGCCAGGAGCCGACGGCGTGTTAGTCTGGGAGATGGCATACGGATTGTTCCCCTTTACCAGACTAGTGATCACTCCTAGACTATTCAATTTATCTATTATTTCTACCTGAAATCCCCGGGGAATCAATTCAAAACGATCGGCCATAAAATATTATATAACTTATATATTATCTATGTGGGATTACCAATAAATATTTTCACCTGACCATATAATATATTAAAATAATGAAAACGGGTAGATTTTGGGTAATCTATAAATGTCTCTGTCTAGATGTAATCTCTATGGGAGAACATACCAATAACCACAGGCGACCGACAGAGGTAACACTCCGAGCTCTGGCTCGAGTGAGTCCCACAGCAGCCAAGATTGCGATGGTCACCGCAGGGGTACTGATGTTGATCCAACCCGTCGTTGCCCAGTCTGCGTTTGAAGAAGCATCCGAGGTTGCTTGCGGGGGGGCATTGGGATCGGCGGTTTTCCTTGGATTTGGATTGTTGACATTAATACTCATATTGGCTGGGATTGGCCAAATTGCGATCGGCTTTCTTGGTTTTGGGGGTGGTGGCCGTCGAGGCGAGCGTAGTTCGATCATCAACGGATTTGTGACCCTTCTCGGAGGGTTATTTTTAGGTAGTATGTCGGCGGTACTTGATTATTTAGGTGTCAATATCAGTGGCTGTCTAGAGGGTGAGATCCTGTGGGTCATGGTGTTGCTCTGACGCTCCACGCATGAACTCCCGGTTGTTCATCGGTCGGAGGTGGTTGTTGGTTGCGGTTTTAGGCATTTTGTTGGTGAGTGGAGCGCTCTTTGGCGCGATTGGTATCGGAGTTGTCGATGCCCAGGAAAATGAAAGTAATGAGTCTGAAGACGATGGATTTGGGGTTGACCCTGGCGAGGTAGCGAATGCAACGAACGGGTCTGAGGGAGAAGTCGAGAACGAGACGGCCGAAAATGAATCAAACAACGAGAGCGTGGACGATGGATTCGGTATCCAGCCAAATTCTATTCTTACCGGAGAGGAAAATAACGAAAATCAAACGAACTCAGAGGACGAAGATGACAACGGTGGCGCATTATCCGCAGTGGGGGGTGCTGTAGAATGGCTGGATCAGGCGAAAGGCAAGGCACGGGACGGTATTGAAGAACACGTTCCTGGGGCAGCAGCGGCCGGCAACATCTATGATACGATGACTAACCCCTCAGACGAAGCAGTCCAATGGTTCAATTCGTGGGTGGCGGCGTTCGTTGACGGGGTGTTGTCGGAAGTGGTCGCGGCCATCAATGCGATACACGCAATCGCCATCCAGGTTCCAGCACCGGGGGAGGCAGAGGACCCTTCGAGTTGGGCCGAGCCTGCGAGTGAGCAGTGGCAGACCGTCTTTGCGGTAATCTCGTGGCCGCTCGTGGCCGCCATAGTATGGCTGATGGCACAAATAGGCGTCTCGTTTTCCTACGATAGTGCCGAGAAACGTCGTCGGGGCTGGAAGCGTATCGCTCTCGCTAGCGTGATGATATTTGGGACGTGGGTGTTCGCGCCGGCACTCCTGCACTTGTTTGCGGAGGTAGCTCAGGGGATCTATCCTGATGGCGAACAATTCGTCACTCCGGACGGTGCGATCCGCTTTGGGCTCGGTCTCTATCTTCTGGCAATCTTATTGATATTTAAGGCGATCGTCGTCGTCGCAGCACTTGTCAGTGTCATCATGCTACATTTACTGACATATCTTTCCATACTGTTTTGGCCGCTTTCGTGGGCTGCGTGGGCAACCCACGGTCAAGCACACGCCTACGGGAGTTTTGGCCTGTTCGTTTTCGGCTCTCTTCTCGCCCTCTCGGTTATCCAGTCGGTCATCTTGCGGTTCCTAATATATCTACCGCTCGACGGGTCAATTGCCGGAACCGCTGGTTCGATCGTTTTGATTCTCTTCGGGTTGGCGTTCGCGCTCGTCTACCTCCCGTGGAAAATGCTCGAAAAGGCGCATGTCGCCGCCGCACTCAAACTCGGGAAGGGGCCGGCCCAGGACGTGGGTCAACGAATGCGGCAAGCACCTGGCGAGGTGCATCACCTAGCTCGACACTACAGAGCAGCATACGACCAGAGATCTGGAGGCGGAGGTGGTGGTGGAGACGGAGGTGGAGGCAGAGGTGGTGGAGACGGAGGCGGAGGCAGAGGTGGTGGAGACGGAGGCGGAGGCAGAGGTGGTGGAGACGGAGGCGGAGGTAGTGGTGGTGGGGACGGAGGCGGAGGTGGGGGTGAAGACGGGAAGAGTGAGCAAGAGTCATCGTCGACTCAGGATGGCGATTCCAGCCAGGAGAACCGCAGGCCACGCATCAAATCGCGCAAGAAAAAGACGTTCAGCGAGATCCAAAAAGACCGGATCGAGCGGAAAGTCAACTCATAAAATCACCACAATTGCCCCATGACAACCGACTCATCACCGCCCAGCTCGGACACGATCGATCGAGATCCGTCACAGCTTGCCCTGCCGTACATCGATTCGTCGATCAAAGTGCGAGGGTACAAGCTCAAACACATCTTCTACGGTGCGCCCGGAGGAATCATCCTCTTTTTCGGGATTTTTAGTTCGCCGTTCACGAGTGGTCCTGGGGTTTTCTGGACGACGGCAGCAATCGGGATTCCGCTGGCCGTGATCGGGATGGCGGTTTCGTACAGCACGGATTACGAGACGACGACGGGGATCGACCGTGCTCGAGCTGGCCTGCGGTCGCTCGTCCTGCATTGGCAGTACCCGAAGACCCACATCGAATCGTCGGTCGACCCGATCCACGGTGTGAAGCGAATTTTCTCGAACGGGTTCGCCGAAATGGAAGACGGGCGGTACGTTGCGCTCGTTCGCGTCGATGGTCGTAACACTGAGCGGCAGTCCCGGTCGGCTGTCAATGATATGGTTCAGGATTTGACGTTTGCGGTTCGCCGCGAGATGGACAATACGTTCGATTTCTTTGTCACAACGTTTGATACCGACGTTGACAAGATCACGGACAAGTACCGTGAGCAACTCCACAGCGGCCGATTCAGCGGCGACGAGTGGATCATTGCTCGTGATCTACTCGAGGATTATGTGCTCTACGAGGAGGAGGAGGCCGAGGCGTGGGATGCTCGCGAACTCCGCTCGTACATCGTCGTCGAGGTCGACCCGACTGATCTCGAGCATCGCCGTCAGTCGGATAATGGCTCGCTTTTCTCGCTTGGTGGAGACGAGCCGGACGCACGCCAGCGCAAGCAGATGCGACGGCGACTGCGTGATCGGGTTGCCTCGGCGAAGGCCGTCGCGGGCTCGGTGAGTGGCTGTTCGGGTGAGTTAGTCGATCCGGCCGAGCACGCCCTCTTGCTCGCGAAATACTGGGCCGGGGTTGAACACCGGCAATTTACCGACGAGTCAGCATCCCAGGTGGCGAACCTTTCGGTGTGGCCCGATATCAAATCGGCCGAATCGGACGCTCACGAGCACGAGCAGGCGGAAATGGACAGTCACCGGCCGGGAGCGGTCGACGCGCACCTCGACAAGCAAGCTCGAACCAGCGCGGAGACAACTCCCGCAGCAGAAGACTTCGACGAAGAGGCCGATGGGCGGATATCACTCGATGCAGTCGCAGACGTCGATGAGGTTGAAGTGGCGGGCGACGGTGGAGTGACTGGCCTGGAACCAACTGAGAGCGTTGTCACGCAGCTCCTCCAATCGCCGACCGAGGCAGGACCTTCCGACGACGTTCTCGACGACACGGAGACAGCAGCGAAGACATTAACCCTCGCTCGCCTCCGTGAGGGATTGTTCCACCCACTCTCGGATTCAGACACAGACAGTGACAGTGGTGTGGCGTCCTCGCCCCTTCAGGACGCCCTTGCTCCCGGGACGATCGATATTCACGGCGATTATGTTGAGGTCGGCGATCAGTACGCACGGACCTACTGGTTGACTGGCTGGCGCAAGCGCCCCTCGAGCAACTTCCTCCAATCGTTGCAGACGCTCACGGGCGTTGATTTCGATCTTCGACTCCGTGCACGCCCGGTCGAGAAGGCTGATGCGATCGAGCGTCTGAAGCCGAAAATCAAGGATATTGACGCGGATATCAGCGACAGACAGCAGATTCACGATATCGAGTCCTCGGTCATGACCGAGGACGTTCACTACTACCAGGGGATGTATAAGCTGCTCAAGCAGACGACGGTCCGACCGTTCGAACTCAACGGCTATCTCACGGTTCGGGCCGGATCGAAGCGAGCGCTCGATCTGGCCGAGTCGCAGATCGAGCAGGGCTACGAATCCCCGGAGACGCTTACCCTCGATGTTGCCAAACGGCGGGCGCTCGAAGAGGCCGAAGAGACGGTGTTGAACGCGGTCGAAGACACGCCTGCGGAACTCACGCCGATCTCGTCGTCGCGTGCTGACGAGCTGTTCCGATCGGGCGCTCCGGGTGCGCGCGATCACTACAACGAGTCGTCCTGGAAAGACCACACTACGATGGTGCTCGACGGGGCGCTCGGTGCGCTGTTCCCGTTCGCTCGATCGACCGTCCAAGATGAGGACGGGGTTGAGTACGGTCGCTCTGAACATCACGGTGAGAAGATCATCGCGAGTCAGTTCGCGAGAGGTGGGGCCGGGCACAAGCTTACGCTGGCAGACTCAGGCAGCGGGAAGACCTACCACGCGGGCAAGCAAGCATTGCGCTGGTGGCTTGGCAAGGAAGATCGGACAGTGATCTTCCTCGATACGATGGGCGGTTTCTACCAGCATACAGAGGCAGTCAACGGCAACCGGATCGTCGTCGACGGCAACACGACGATCAACCCGCTGTTGATCCAGGAAACGCCCGAGACGGTGATGGAGACCAAAGACGTCGATCCATTCGGGATGGCCCGCGATTCGGCGGTGAGCTGGATTCTTTCGATCATTAAGGCTCAGGGTGGTGATCCAGACAACTTCAAGCACTTAGTCAGCGAGATCGTCACGGAGACCTACCGAGAGGCGGGGATCTACCCCGGTCGTCCGGAGACGCACAAGCGGGAGAGCCCGACGATGGACGACTTTATTGAGAAGACGACCACGATGCTCGAAAACCCGACGGAGTACACCCTCTCCGGGCACAATATCGAAGGGGAGGAAGTCAAACAGGAAGTGCGGCAGTTTCTCCGGAAGCTCGTCGGCTTCAAGAAACACGGGCGCTACCAGCACTTGATCGGCGAGAGTGAGGTGACGCTTGAGGAGGGCGAAGTCAACTATCTGGACTTGCAGCAGATCGAGGCGCTAGGAACGGCGGACAAGTCCACGATGCTCCAACTTCTGTTGCGCAACGTCTACGAGATGGTCAAGCGCGCGCCTGAGGAGACGATTTTCGTGGTTGACGAAGCGCACTATCTCTTGCACAGCGAGGAGATGCTGCCGTGGCTGCAACAAGCTGCACGCCACTGGCGGCACTACAACGCGGGGCTGTGGTTCCTCTCGCACCGGCCGGACGAGTTCATCAGCGGCGACGACGACAGAGCCGGACACAAAAACGCGATCCGAGGCCAGTGTACGACGACCGAGTTCTTCCGGTTGAAGGATATCGATTGGTCGGTCGGTAAGGCGTTCGGATTGAACGAGAGCCAATACAATTTTGTGACAAGTCAGGCAGTGACAGGGCAGGCTGGTGTAGGCCATTCGACGGGGATCGTCGGGTTCAGTGACGAAGAAGAGTGGTACACGTTCGAGGTCGCTTCCGGGGAATTTGAGGACGCACTCCTGAGTTACAATCCTGACAAGCACGGCGCGTTCCAGTCGTACATCCGCCCATATGTGAGCGACCCCGTTGCCCTCGATCAGGTCTTCGAGGCCGAAGATTCCAACGAGGAACGTACTGATCGGGCGGCAGAGAAGGACAAGGACGAGGGCGAGGAATCCGACGGTCACACGGACGGAACCGACGACGAGTCACGCACTGCTCAGGCGACGAACAAGGATGAAGATAAGGAGACTGGCGACGGGCCAGGTCCGCTTGAGACGGCTCTGGCAGCAATTCACGAGGAGGATCACTCGTCGGCTGGCGAGACTGCTGATAGTACCGGTGGCACTGCAGACACACTCCCCGCAGCTGACGACTCGACCGGGACGACGACCACAGAGACAGATGGTGAGGACGAGTTAGCAAACGAAGCAGAAGAGAGCGAACCGTCGACAGAAACGACGGAAGACGAGCAGGAGGAACGCAGTACCGAGAGCACTGACGAAGAACCAGACAACGAGACACCCGAGGACGAGAGTGAAGACGCTCCCACCGAACGAGAACACACGCACGAACCGTCCAGCAGCGAGAAAGCGGCTGACAGTACAGCAGACGATCGCCAAGAGGTCACGACGATCACGGGGATTGGGGAATCCTACAGCAGCCAGCTCCGTGAGGCGGGGGTCGAAACCGTTGACGACCTCGCGGCGGCGGAACCTGGGTCCCTCGAGGAGCAGACGCTGATCGCCTCGACGCTTCTAGAGAAGTGGATCGGCGTCGCTCGGACCGAGTCCACCACCAGCAGTGACACTGCTGCTGATGAGCAGCCGGGCAGGCCAGACAGTGGTGGATCAGCTCCTGCGGACGAGGGGGTGAGTCCAGACGATGACGATTAGGACAGCAGTGCCTCGAGTGCGACCGGTATGTGGGACCCGTGCTCACCAGTCTGCAAGTTCACGAGGTGAAACACGAATGACCAATTCAATAGATGCCAATCCAATAGACAATAATCCAACGGACGACGCGCGAGCGAGTGAGAACGAAGGCAGGGGTGGGGCTGAAGAGATGGATGCCGACAGCGACAGATCAGTCGTTCCCGGCCAGAGTGGAGGTGCGAAAACGTGGCATGCTCTTCACTCCCTCCGATGCTGGACCGACAACGGCCACCCTGACGGTGAAGGTGGTGACTCGGAATGACTACCGATGATTGGGATGGACGCGACCATGATGCGGACCGGTCTCGTGAGTCTGCCTACGAAGGAACGGATGACACTCCAAATCTCGAGTGGATCGTTGCAGAAGACGACCGAGTAGCTGACGTTGCCGACCTCGACGTGCAGTGGGTCGGCACTCCACTGGCTCGGAGTGGGCTTCGTGCGTACGCGGGCGCGATCCTCCTCGTTGGGCTTGCAATCGCCCTCGCGACTCCCAGCGTCGCTGGATTCGCTACGGGGCCGGCCCTTATCGGGCTCGCGCCGGTCGAGATCGGACTGGTCGTGACGACCGTCACCCTCCCATTGTGGTGGCTTGGGGCGATCCCAATCGCCCTCGGAGTCACGGGCGTTGTCGTCGGCCTGCTCCCACTATTGCGATCGATTCGAACCGAATATGTTCTCACGTCTGACGTGCTCTACGCCCGCAAACGAGGGATTCGAGGAGACCAATTTACGAAGCTCGCTCTCGAGCGTGTCGTCGAAACCACCCGTCACCAGTCGCTTGCGGGACGACTGCTCTCTTATGGGACGATCACGTTCCGGACGGTCGAAGCCGAGATCCCCAAAGTGGTCTGCAAAGGCGTCCACAACCCGAAGGATGTCCATTCGATCGTCCTCACTCTCGACGCGTCCACCGACTCTCCGCTCGATCGCAAACAGGAGTACGTTCGCGTCATCCCGTCGACGGGTGAGCGAGCACCGTCCGAGATCGTCACTCAAATCCGCCCTCTGCACGCCCTGAACCCGACCGAAGAATCGTTCTGGCAGCGAATCAACCCGTTTGCCAGCCCTGACCCGCTGACGTTCGATTTCACCATCTACAGCAACGGCACGGATGCGCCAATCGAGTTCTATTATTCGACTGACCAGCATCTCTCGACGCTCTATGACCGGCTCAACTCCGCCTACCCTGA
The DNA here is from genome assembly GCF_020177375.1 of Saliphagus infecundisoli. Lineage (GTDB taxonomy): Archaea > Halobacteriota > Halobacteria > Halobacteriales > Natrialbaceae > Saliphagus > Saliphagus infecundisoli. The sequence continues at coordinate 37,183 of NZ_JAIWHV010000024.1, forward strand.
TACAGTCGAAATCGAACGCGTGACCGTCGATCTCGCCGAAAAGCTTGTCGCCCCAGAGCAATACAGCTACGAGGAGTTCGAGGCAGCGCTGGAAAACGGGGCGCTTCAGACCTCTGTCGAAGAGGTCGAAGCGATCACCCGTGTTCACGGCGGTCAGCCCCTCGCTGCTGATGGGGCCGGTACCAGCGACGGCCCGGGGTCGGTGTCGGTATCGGGAACGGAGTCGGGGCCGGAGTTGGGGTCGGGAGCCAACACCCCGCTTGGAGGGCAACTCCCAAGCGTTGACCTCGACGCACTCCGGAAACAAGAGGACGAAGAAAACCGCGATCCAGGCTCGCTCAGATTCGGGCTCGAGACGCCACGTGATACCGGCGAGGGCGTTCTCGCGCGGCCCCACCCGGACGACGTTGAGCCGTATAGTCTGCGGTGGACGGGCAGTGGCGACCCGATGACGCCGATCAGGCTTTTCGACGAGGAACTTGATGACGAAGACTTCACGAAAGATAGCTCGCACGCGCCCCTAACCGTGCTGATCGACCACTTCGCAACGACTGATTATCCGATCGTCTTTCAGGCAGCGTTCGAAGGCGAACAGGATTCGACCCACAGTGGCAATCAGCGTATCGAGGAGATCCGAGGCGACCGAGAAACGTGGGGGGAGGCGATCAATCAAGCTATCGAAGATTTCTTCTATGGTCCCGAGCCCAAGCAAGAGCGCCATCCACAGGACTCCCAACCGATCCCCGAAGCCGATCGTGATCTGATCGACAACCTCCAAACAGAAGACTTGGGGCATACGTTCACGGCCAACCTGCGGGTAGTAACCGTCCCCCCGAAGTCGGCGAGCAGTGACACGTCCGAGCTCAAACAGTCGCTCCGAAGCATCAGCACGGTGTTCGATCCGCTTGAGGGGCGATTCTATGGCATTGAGAGCGAAAAATTGTACGATAAAGGCTTGCTCGCCCGCCGCAGCCGGACGTACTCGCGGCGCTGTTTCAACCGTGTCCTGAATCGAGACGTCGTGACCGGCAAGCGACTCGGACGCTCGACGCCCGACCTCCATCTCGACCCGAACGAACTCTGCAACATGATCATCGTGCCGAGCACCGAGCACCTCACTGACGAGGCCACCAAAGAAACCCACGCGAATCCAGAAAGCCGGACATCACTCCCCGGATTGGAGGCTGCCCAGCGCCGGCAGTACACGACAGGGATGGTGCTGGGCGAGGACCCCGCCAGTTCCATTGATGGGCCGCTTCGATTACCACCGGACCGACAGACCCGCCACTGGCTCGTCTGCGCGACGACCGGAGGTGGGAAGAGTCAACTCGTCAATCGGATGCTGCGCTCGCTCAGCGAGACGACGTCAGGGCCGAACATCCTGTTCGAGCCGAAAGGCGACGGAATGTGCACCAACTACCTCATGGGCCACTACAAGCGGCATGGCTCGCTCGAGGACGTCTACTACTTCCGCGAGCCTGAGACGCTTCCTGCAGTCTCGTTTTTCGATCTTCGGCCCGCGCTCGAAGCCGGCCACGACCGGGAAACCGCGGTCAAGGAGAAGGCCGATCACTTCCACGCGCTGATGCGGATGATTATGGGTGCAGAGCGTCACGAGCAGGCGTTCGTCGCGAACGAAATCCTGACGTTCCTCATCCACGCGCTGTTCGATCCTGTTCACGGGGACGACGTCTTCGGCCTCGATGATCTGGTCGAGGCTGCGACGCGGATGCAGCGAAATCAAGAGCTGCCGGACGTCTCGGGGATCAACCAGGATATCCACGACTCTCTCACTGCACAGTTCGCCAAGGAGGATCATCAGTTCCACACCACGATGGGTGCGGTGCTCAATCGACTCAACCGGCTGAAAGAGGACCGTCACCTCCACTGGATGCTGCGCCACAAGCCCGGTCGAGAGGCCGAGGGCGACAGCCTCTACGGGTTCCACGACCAGAACGTCCATTTCGATTTCCGCGATATCCTCGACGAGGACGTGACGATCCTGTTCGACCTCGGCGACCTCACACTGGACGCCCAGCGTGGGTTGACCACGGTCCTGTTGAGTAACCTGTGGCACTCGATTCAGCACCGACGGCGATCGTCGCCAGACAACGTGGTGAACGTGATTCTTGAGGAGGCCGCGCCGTTCATCGCGACGGAGTTAGTCGCCGATCAGCTCCTCCCACAGGGTCGCTCATCGGGGCTGAGCATGGGACTCGTCATGCAGTATCCCGAGCAGGTCAACCCCTGGGACGAGGACAACAACGGCGCGTACGAAGAGCTGTTGACAGAGGTGCATACGAAACTGGTCGGGGACATCTCGATTACGGATCGGTTTGCGAAAACGTTCACGCACGACGATCTGTCCGTGGAGGATGTTCGCAACCGGATCAATCGGATAGCGTCAGGCGAGTGGTTCACGAAGCTTGCGAGTCCCAAGTTCGGTGAGGATCGACCAGCACCGCTGACGTTGCACTCGCTGCCGATCATCAGTGGACATCCAGAGAGCGACGAGCCGCTGTCGGAGACCGAGCAGGCACGCTTTGATGACGAAATCCTGCCAGGGGTCATCGAGCGGACTGACGACGAATACGGCTTGGAAGTGCCCACGCACGAGGACGTGATGAACTGGTCGGAGTGGGACGGGGCACATCACGAGCGGGGGTCGCCGCCGGAACTCGAGTCAGACGAGGTCGAGATCGGTGCCGAGGTCGAAAGCGAGAGCGAAGATGAGGTCGAGGAAGAGGGTGAGGCTGAGATCGAACAGGAGGATCGGGGTGAGGACGAAAAGAAAGGTGAAGTTGCTGCTGACTCAGAACGCCCGTCGTTAAATGACACTGCCCCGGAGAGTGGGAGCGAGGCCCAGCATGAAGACACCGAAGAAGGCGGCGAGAGCAGGGAGATGGGGGAGAGGATTGACTCCACAGACGATAGGGACGTCATAGACAGCGGAGATGACACCGAAGACGACGGAGACGTGGGGGATGCCGACGAGTCCGACGAGTCCGTCGACAGTTCCCCAACTCCCTCGCTCTTTGGCGCGAACGAGGGCGGCACTGAGAGTTGTCCAGTCACGGACGGTACTCTTCGCGAATGCGGCCTCTCTCGAGACGACGCGATCTTCCTCAAACGAGTGTTAGACGCGATGAACCGCGAACTCCCGGACTACACGCTCTTGGACGGGATGGACGAATTGAAAGATGGGCTTGATGGGCTTGATGTTCATGTATTGATTGAGCAGGATTTGCTCGAGAAAGAGACGGTGAATCGACGGGTATACTACACGGTTCTTCCAGAGGGGCGAGAGCTACTCGACGAGTCGCTCACAGCCGACGCAGGAACTGGTGATCTCGGAGAGAAGACACCACACAAAGTTGGGGTAGAACTCCTGGTCCAATGGTTCAACACGTTCGAGGAGGTTGAGCGGGTTGATCGATATCACCAGCAGGATTCGGAGACAGTATTCGATGTCGTCGGGTTCGATATCGATGGTGAACTCGTTCGGGTCGGTGAAGTCGAGATGGCATCGAATAACGCGCAAGCGGTCGTAGACGACTACAACAAAATGGCTGCCGTCGACGCGGACGCAATCTGGGCTTTTCGGTCCCGTGGCGAAGCGGAGGATACGATAGAGGTATTGGCCGGTCACAATCGACTTCCCAGCAAAGTGAGTGGACGGGCGGCTCACGTGTTCTCACGGATGCAAGAGACGGTCGAAGAGTTTGAAGCCGATGGGATGACAACAATACAGACCTTCCGAAAAATGAATGAGGGAATAGAGGAATAGCGATGGTTTCGCTCCTCCGTCGTCTTGTGTCGGAGCTGGATATTGTGTCGGTATATCTGTCGCAGTATATACCAATCTACTCCTACGGGGGAATACTGGAAATCGGGCTCAGTATCACTGCTGTCGCGCTCGTCATCTACGCGCTGTTGCTGCCAGTCCTTTTCACTGTCCGGATGTTCATCGGGACGATCCTCACTCCGAGGTGGACGCCGTTCCCGCGACGGGGGGATGGCGTCGTGGTCGGTGTTATTGCTCTCCTGGGGTTGATCGTCGCGATTGATTTCATCCAATTTGCTGGAATAAGCCCATGACCTGGAGAGAAGCAACGCGCGACGAGATCTACACGTACTATACTGAGGAGTTTCCCGAGTACACAGACCAGCTTCCAGGGTTCATTATGGCGACTGCACCGAAAGAGTTCGGGATCAGCTTTCGCGAGCGCCATCCAATTCGCAAGAAAGAGCGCCCAGATCGGAACTTCATCCGACGAGCGACGCGGCGGACGGACTCGAATGGAGAGCAGATCTCACAGAACTTCGGCGGGCTCGAGGACGTTCTGTCGTTCATTCAATCTCCCGCGCGGCACGACCCGTTCCAGGGAAGTGAGTACGCACTCGTCGATCCCGATCTGATCGAGAAATCCGACCCGGTTTCAGCAGGGGTGTACTACGGGTTAGACAACTGGGAGCGGTCGTGGGTGGTCGCTGTCGATATCGATGCAAAAGATATTGCCGCAGCACGGGCTGAACGCGAACTCGACGGTGAGCACGGCCCGTTCGCAATGGACCAGGAGAATCCAAGCCGAAGCGAGATGTTGCTTGCTGACTCCGGCATTCGTGACGCCGACCCTGCGGGGTATCCCTACGCGTTCGAGGACATTAACCGTGCAATTGAGTACGGCTTCGACACGCAGGATATCTTCGAAGCAGACTTCACTGCCGAAGAGACGATGGTTGTCTACTCTGGGCAAGGCGTCCACGTCTACCTGCTCGACGACGATCTCGAGCACGACTACGACGAGAAAAGCCGAGAAGTGCTTAACGATCTCCTGATCGAGCGATACGAGATCCCGATCGATCCCGTGGTGACCGCTGATCGGAGCCGCCTGCTTCGAGTGCCCTACTCGTTGCATGCCGACGTCTGTCGTGTCGTCCAGCCGATCGAGAGTCCGTCGTTCGACCCCCGAACGGACGCGCAACCACAGTTCCTCGAGAGTGATCCCAATGGTTGACCCACGACACACCGAACGAGACGCCTATCTCGTCGTCGCAGTGCCGACCGAGTTTTCGAACCGGGACATCATTCAGTTGTTCCTCCGGGGCTACGACTGCTATCTGCACGATGACGACCTCGCGAGGGAGGACTTGATTTCGGATATCGAACAATTTGGGACGGCGGCGTTCGAGAACGCGAAGCGTGAACGCCCCCTCGAGTACCCGTTCGTCGATGACCCTGGAATGCTCGTGTTGCTGGCGACGTTGAGTACACTCTGTGTCGAGGACCAACCCCGGTTCGAGGAGACACCACTCCGGCGTAACCAAGTGGTCGCCAACATCCGCGAACTGTTCGCGACCAACGTGCTCGCACTCTTATACGAGTACGACGACCCGACACTCTACCAAGAGATCGCTGAAGTCCTCTACGCGAAACCGCCAAACGACGACGGCCCTCACCCCGGACGGGTCTGTACCGACGTCACCACCATGCCCGAGTTCGATGACGAGAAGGACAAGAAAAAAGGCGAAGACGAAACCGAAGAGGAGCTTTACGTCGAAATCCCAATGGCAGCCGCCTCGCGCGCGTGCCTTGCACGGTCAACAAGCGAAGCGACGAGTGCCGAGGAAACTGGCGAGATTCTCACCCGGATCGCGAACGGCAATCTCTATATCCCACTCGCGTACGTGCGAGACAGATACCGGACGTATGTTGACACAGGCTTTGGATGCTTGCGAGCGGCCCAAGAAGACGATCTTAGTGACGAAGAACGCAACTGGTTAGCAACCACCGAAACAGCGATCACCGACCGCACAGACCGCGCTATCGAACTGGGACACTACCAACAGATCTGGACAACCTGGGATCGCGGCGAGCGCGTCGTCCAACTCATTCGAGAAGCCATGCGAACCGATCCCCGCGTCCAAATCGGCGAGTTCCACACCGCTACAGAGTTATACGAAGCGCTTGAGGCCTACAACCCAGATAATGAGGGCGAACATGCCCAACTCCAACAGCTCTCAAGTCCCCGAAGTGTGGGAAACACCCTTGCCGACCACGACTCACATCGGTCAGTGACGATTGACCGGACCGGCCGTGCCAACACTTACCAGATTGGGCACTCGGGCGGCGGCGCGCGCCCGATCGAAATCACGGAACTTGAAGACTTTTTCGAACTCCCGTGCATGGCAGCGATGGACGACAAGCTTCACGAGGACCCGCCAGTGCGGAAAGACCTTTTCAACTTCGTCCGGATGACGATGTGGCTCCCCCAATATCGCGACAAACCGATCGACGAAATCACCGAACAAATCCAAGACCTGTTCAGCCGCTGGCCGTGGCACGATTCGGAGATCACCGACTACCAAGTCAAATATGAACACCGTCGCGGTGAACGCGGGATCGGTCCCAAAGGAAATACCCCACTTCCGATGGGCTGTGATAACGACGATATGCAACGACACTGCATCGGCAAAGATCAGTGCCCGTACTCGATCTACGGCAGCCTTCCCTTCCCCGACGAAATGTACGATCAACTTGACGAATCCGAAGACTGGTTCTAAAGTTCTCCACCGTTTCTATCCACCCCACATCCGATAATATATACCACTGTTATCCAGTATAAACTATAAATATTTCACCTATAGATGAATGGAACGAACGGTGGCCTTGAGATGTTTGAGGAGCCGGATTGAACGGGAAATGTCACTTCATTCTTCCCCCTCAGAGCAGATTAATATATCTCTGAATTCTCTCCCTTTCTTCATATATTATTGGATATTAGTAGTGCAGAAAAGTCTCCACCCAACGAACCAATGACTGGGGCCACCGTAAGAAGGGACTGAAATGGGGATTTCCCCCTCTACTATTCGACGGTAGAGCATTTGGTTCCCATATCCAACCCCGGAAACAACATTTTTACTCCGCCTTTGTGACTGAATTGAGAAGGTTATCTATTACGTCTTTTCCTAACTAAAGTACATATTCACAGATTGTCTGTGAGGACGATCCCACCCAAAACATATGTTATATAGAGTATATTCTTAACAAGTTAATCTGGGACGCATCTATCTCGTTAACCACGATTTAGCCTCTCAAACTGCTACAAACGAAGGTTAGAACGGATCTAGAAGAATAATATAGCGAATCTAATGGATTACTCATTACTTCTAATCAATGTAAAACTCGATATTCCACCGATTTCAGAAGTTTCACCCCCTCGTTCAGCACGTTTTCTGTTCCACCATCAAAATCTGGTTTCGTTAACCACGATTCTAGCGCCTTAGAGATGCCCAACGAACCTCTAACCAGTTTTAAGCCCGTTAAACTCCTCTTGCACACCTGGAAATCGTCCAAAGGATAAGGGAGGTATGCAGATACGAGGGGGGTAGTTAACGGGGAGAAAAGTGGGCGGTGGAAAGAATGGAAGAACAGGAAATTACCAGGAAAGATATAGATGTGTGAGCGGGGGTGGTGGAGGAGAATACACGGGGGTCTGGGAGAGAGTGAAACGTGGGAGAGAAGCAGACAGAAAAGGGTGAGAATGCAGTAGTTGGCTGGCCGGGGGAACAGGAGGTGAGAGCTGGGAGTAAGAGGGCGTAGATCAACGGTATCTCTCCGCATAGTGGAGAGGGTAAAGTAGGAGGGAAAGGAGGTCACAATCACGGGAAAGTATCAGATCCCATAGTCAGTGAGAATGGCGTGAGAAGAAGGAGTGAAAACAGGGTGAATGAGGAGCAGTGAGGAGCAGACCAGTGAGGGAGTTCGGGGACTCGAGGAGCGGGGCTGAACGGGGAGCAGTTTTGTCCCGATCGGACTCATCCGCACGGTGGTGTCGGTCGCCCCTCAGAGAGGGGTAGAGGTACGATGGGATGGAGCGACCGACACGAGACGGAGGACGAACCGGACGACAACCACGAGCAGGTTCTGGAGGAAGAATTTGACGAGTGGGTCCAGGAAGGCAAAGAGTCGGGGCCGTGGGGTCGGAAGGAGACACAGTCCGACGCGGGCGCCGCCGCGAAGACTCGAGAGGGTCCACACATGAGTGAGGAGTCACCGATTCCTGGCTCGCCCTCGCGAGCGGTTTCAGAAGATCCGCTGTCGATGACGCAGTGTCCCCGGTGTGACAGTCGTAGGTTCGTCTCGAAGAAACTGGTGTACGAGGAGTTCCACTACAGCGAGGGGGGCGATCTCGAGCGGCATCAGAATCGGGTCCGTGCCGAGTTCGAGTACACGTGCATCGACTGCGACAAGCGGTTCCACGAACTGCCGAAGGGGGCGCGTTCGTACTACAGGGAAGTCACGGTCCTTCGGGAGGACCTCCGACATGCGATTCGGGTCCAAACGCGGGCCTGGCTCGCCTCGGTTGGCGATCGACTTCGAGGGCTCTTCTCGAGAGGCGAATAGGGAAGGCGAGTAGCGACCAGCCAACGGCGGCATCACGAGGCCAGCGGGGCCGCTCGAGGCGTCCGCATCTGGTGGATCGGAGCGGAACGCTACAGCGTGGCGATCGGCCGGTGCCGGTGGACTCACTTCACGAGCTGCCCAGCACCGCACAGTACCGCCATCCCACGAACCCCCACCCACCTCCAGGGTCCGGGCGGCTCGCTCCCTGCGGTCGCTGCGCTGCCGGGCTTTCCCTGTCCGCTCTGTGGTGCATTGCAGTGCTCCAGACGGGGTGCGCTGGATAGCATCAGCACCAGATGCCGCGCTCATTGCTCCGTGCGGACGTCATGAGGGGGTCTGCCAGCGTGAAACGGTGTCTCGCGCTCGGGGTCGCGACTCCCTGGTGATCTCGGTGCTGTTGCCAGCGTCGACAGGGCCGCCAGTGTCGCGATCGGCGTCATCACCGCTGCTGCTGTTGCGTCATCACCGCTGCTACTGTTGGGAGGATTGTTGGAGTCTTCATCGATATTCAGCTGAACTATGGTGTGATCGCTTGCGCATCGTGGGTGTGGTTCGCAAGTCGTGGTCGTGTCGTCGATGGGTGTGAGCGTGATCGAGGCAGAGGAGGAAGGAGGAGAAGTGGGAAATCTCGAGGGAGAGACAATGGAATCAGAGTCGAGGTGACGATGCAGATGACGTCCGAAAGCCCTCGGGCGCTCGGCATCCCGCGCCTCGCTGCGCTCCTCACTGCGTTGCGGTGCTTGCGTCGTCGGGGGACGACCGAGATGCCCTCGCCCTTTCGCAGTCCACCAGGAAGGGGAATCAAGAGCCGGCCGTTTTCGAGCTGCTCGACCGGTATGTTCGCGACGGCACGCCCCGCTCGCCGCGTGCCGCCCTCCGCTCGCTCGCGACCGACCATTCCGGGCGTGCGCCGCCGACTCCCGCACGGCACCGTCGACAGCTCACCACCCGACTGACCGGCACAGCGGCGTTCCGGGCTCAACTGGATGTGGTCTCGACGCCAGCGCTTCACCCGTTCGGGTCCTGCGGACCGCGGCTTCGCCGCCCGCGACGGACGTGGTTGCGTCGCGGCGAACGGGGAATGCGCTGGACGCTCGCTCCGGGCGGGTCGGCGCGCGGTGCTGGCTGGTGGGGGTGGGTGTCCCGCTCTGCTCGCGCCTTAGGGGACCTGAAGGCGCGAGCGAGAGCGGTTGCAGGGGACGACGGAGTTGGAACTGAGAGATGTTGGAAGTGAAGACGCGTTGGAAAGCGCCTTCGGATTAGAACCATGAGTTCCAAGGAGTTCAGCGGTGATAAAGGTTCGGATGGACAGGATGATGACCAGTACGCGGTTGCGGACAAGGCAGATCCGTTCGCGGAAGACGTCGTGGACGAGACGCCGGAGTTCGCGGCGTCGGTCGATCAGGAGGTCAACACGAAAGTCGAGACCGAGCACCCGGAGACGGTGGTCGGGCGGGACGAGAACGAATACGGCCACCTGCCGTTAGCGCAAGAGGAAGAAATCCGGGCTCGAGAGGAAGAGCTCGAGATGATCAGCGCGAAAGCGACGTTCGGCCAGCAAGAGGGGCGTGAAGAGCGTACCCGTGAAGTGGTCGTCGAACAGCGCCGTGAGCGGCGGATCGAGCGGGTCGATCCCCGGTCGGAGTTGGAGCAAGCGAAGGTCGCAGAAGTGAACACGCAGTCAGTGCGGATCACAGAGAGCGTGCGTGGGGGACCGAGCCGGGCGGCAGTGAGCCGTGGGCTGGCCGAGAGGGTCGCAGATGGGAAGTCGATGATCGACGCGACCCTCGAGCAGATGGAGGAAGTCAAGGCTGAAGCAGGGTCGATCGTGGACATCGCAGACGTCCCCGAGGTGGAGACGGGCGAAGTGGACGTGGAAGGCGAGATCATCGAACTGTGGGAGCCCTCGAAGCCGTCGATCCAACAAGTCGGACTGATCGCGGACGATACCGAGAAGATCAAGTTCACGATCTGGAAGAACTCCTACCAGACGAAGGTGAGCGAGGGAGAGACCGTGCGATTCAGGAACGTGAAGAAGAACTGGTACGACGAGACGTGCAATCTGGCCGTGACCGGGTGGAGTCGACTCGAGTTCCCCGAGCGCGGCCGGTGGTGGACCGACGAGTAGCCGACACTCCCCTCTTTTTTTGGTGTAGAACCACACGCTCGCTTCGCTCGCGTCCTCCCCAGCCGACGCCCTGCGGGGCGCACTGGCGTGCGCTTCCTCGGTCGTCCCTCGCGCGTTCTCCACGCCTTTCGGCGTGGATTCATCGCGCGCCACCGCTCGTAGCCCCGCAGGGAAGGGGTGGACGGAACCGCTTTGGAGAGAGTGGTCATGAGAGTGCACTGCTCGGTGGCGTTGTTCGCCCCCTCGAGGGGTAGGAGGTTTCGAAGAGATGTCAACGAGGACAAACCCGACTGACGGACATGGTACCGAGATCCAGACAGAAGCGGTCGGAGCGGTGGAGTCGCTGTTCGCGGGCGGCGAGCTGATCGATGCAGCGCGGGTCGTCAGCTTGGAGACAGAGTTCAGCGTGACGCTGTTTCAAGAAGAGACGGTGGAGAAGATCTGGACGGAGGACGAGGACGCAGACGAAGCCGGAAACGAGACGGTGGAGGAGGCAGCACAGACGGCGCGGTGTCCGAACTGTGAGGTGGAGGTTGCCGTGTCGGTGGTGATCCAGCAGACGCGAGCAGCGGACGAGGCGGGAACGAGGCTGTACCGTGGGACGTGCGGGTGCACGTGGCGGCGGGGGAACTAACCCTGCCGAAGGGCTCTTTTTTGGTGTATTTGGCCACACGCTCGCTTCGCGAGCGCCCTCCCCAACCGACGCCCTGCGGGGCGCACTACCGTGGGCCTCCTTGGCCGTCCCTCGCGCGTTCTGTGCGCTATCGCACGCTTTCATCGCGCGCCACCTCCCCGTACGCTCCGTAGGAGACGGTGGGGAAAGAACGGCCTAGAGAGACTGATTGAGGAGTCGCTCGTGGGGTAGCGTTGCTCGCCCCCTCGAGGGGTAGAGGGATCAGAGATGACGGATCGACCAGACGCCCAGCCAGAGGCGATTGTTGTTGAATTCACAGCCGAAGACGATCCGCAGTTTGCGAAACCCGATCACGATCCTCACGGCGAAGTGCCAGCGCTTGCCGCTCAGTCTGGAACGCGGTGCGACAGCTGTGGGACCTACGGCCTAGTGCCGACGGCGGCGTGCGAGGACGCCATGATCCAGGACGTTGATCTCGTCTGTTCAGAGTGTGGGTGAGTTCGACGAGACGACCCATGGCTGGTCGATGAACACGAACAAGAGTGACACGAAAACGTAGCCGCCCGGTGGCGTTGTTCAACCCCCCGGAGGGGTAGAGGGTTTCAGAGATGTCGATACAGAACTCAGTTAGTCGATCCGCGACCGCACAGGGACTCGAGACGACCGAAAGCATCGACGCGCGATTCGAGGCGTGGGATTGCGAGCAGGGAAGCGTCCGTCCGTGGGCACTGGGACGACGAAAGTGTGTCCTCTCGTTAGTTCGGTTCTTCGAGGAGGAAATACAAGAGGGGATACTGTCGACGCCGATGGAGGTGACGATCGCGCCGACGCCGCTGTACCAGCCGTCGCCGAGCTGGCGCGAGCGAATCCGTGGAACGTACCAAGTGGGAGTGTACCCGAACGCGAACCCGGACTGGGGATCGATCGAAGCGGAAGTCCCAACGCTTGAGGAAGCACTCTCGGTCGCAGACCGGGTCTGCAGTGACCTCGAGGAACGCTACGAGCTGCTGAGGGAGGGCGATGGGCGAGAGAATGGGGATCTCACACTGTCGTTGCGAGGACCAAAGCCGATCGTCTGAGTCGATCGACTTCGCGAGCAGAGAGCGCACAGCCGGTAGCGTTGGTCACCCCCCAGGGTAGAGGGGTTAGGAAATGGAGTCCCAACACGGAGCCGCCTACCGGGTGCATCTGGCGTTAAGCAATCTCAAGAGCATCGACGATGATCAGTTGAGCAGCGAGGATCGAGAGAAGATCGCTGAAGCAGTGGGAAGTCTTGAAGAGGTGGGGATTGTGGAGATTCGATAGGCTCTTTTTTTGGTGTAGAACCACACGCTCGCTTCGCTCGCGTCCTCCCCAGCCGACGCCCTGCGGGGCGCACTGGCGTGCGCTTCCTTGGTCGTCCCTCGCGCGTTCAGCGCGCTATTGCGCGCTTTCATCGCGCGCCACCGCTCGGGTTCGCGTCGGTTCCGGATGGCCCACGGATCGCCAGCCCGTAGTATTGGATTGGCCCACGAGATTGGATTGGCCCACGAGAGGAGTACGGGGGCGGAATCCTCCGCGAGGTATGGCAATACTGTACGCAGCCACCGCATCGAACGGTGCCACGGTGACCGACAGATAGGCAGGTAACGTTTCGACGACGGTGTAGCCGTCCCGCTGGTCACACGTCAGCGGCGATCTCTTCGATCTGGTCGCGGTGGGGACCGTCGCCCTCGAGGAGTTCACCGGGTGTGAGGCGGTAGGTGACACCGAGCTTTTCGGTGACGACAGTGTGTCCATCGGGTTCGATCTCGGCGGCCAGCCCACAGTCTATGAGCCTCTCTTTGAGCGTGCGGACGTCGGCAGACGGCTCGGAGTCGGTCTGGTCAGCGTCTGTAGAGGTTTCGGTGGGATCACTTTCGGTCTGATCCTCGTTGCCTGTGTCCGCGTTCTCGCCTTCCTCGTCGGTTTCATCGGGTTCGCCGGAATCGTCGGTGGCGAGGCTTCTGAGACGGGGGACGGGGTACGAATAGTGAGAAACACCAGCTTCGTTGAGTTCGGCGAGCGGGAACGGCCCGTCGCGTTCAGCCCAGTCGGGGTCGAATTCGGCGAGTTCGTGGCGGTAGACCACGATGGCAACGGAGGCATCCTCGGGATAGTCGGGATTGTCCTCTGCGACGGTCGTATTGCGGTAGGCAGTCCAGTCGTCGGCAGCCTGTGGCGGGCAATTGACAACGATTGCCGTGTTGGGATCGTCGTCAGGTGAATCGCGGTCAACCACTGGCTCACCAATCTCGAAAGCGTCTCGATCCATGCTCCATCCGATCGACGGTCGTCGCGCTATTAATACTATTTGCTGACTCTGGGTTACCCCACGAACAACGGCCAGTACACACGTGTGGGGTAACTGACGCTCCTCCACAGCACCAGCAGTCCGCTGATCGCTGACCGTACCGGACGTGATGTCGTTCACCCCCGAGAAGGGGGAGAGGGATTCGAGGATGACGATCCAGCACACGGCCTGATGATCACTGACCCGACCGCACGGCCTGGTTGTGTTGTTGTACTCCCCAAGAGGGGTGGAGGATTTCACTAATGGCTGAAACCGAGACAGAGCGGTTGATCGCTACGTGGTCGGACAGTCCGTATACTGGGATTCAAAAGCGTCACATCACAGTGACGCATCGAATCGTGGCGAACTGGTATCCCGGCATTGGATGCGACATTCGCCACGAGATCAAATGCGCCGATCGGGAATACAACGACTGGACGCCTGCCGAAACATGGGAACTGCGGAGCCACGGCGTTGAGAAGATCCAAACGCAGGCCGGGAAGGGATTGCCGTGACGACGTAGGGGACTAACAGCGACAATGAGAGGGCCGGCGACCATGCGGCTCGCACCGCACGGTGGCGTTGGCCGGTCCCCCTGAGGGGCGAGGAGACCGAGATGATCACTGCCAGTCAGGCTTCACAACCGATCACTGCCGAGTTCACCCCCGAACCAACGCTCGATCCTGATCTCGAGTCCGGTCCCAGGTCCGGTCCCAATTCCGATTTCGAGACAGCCAGTGCCCGTTTCGAACTGTTCGACCTGCCCGATCAGACGAATACGAGTTGTGATTACTGTGGCAAGATCGGCTTCGTCGAGACACACCACTGCGAGAGTGCCGAACGCCTCGGACTTTCGCTCATCTGTACGGAGTGCGAATGAACCATAACGCAGCTTCGAGCCGATTGAGAACGGACACGTGCCCACGCTGGCCGTCTCTGGCCGCCGAGAACAGGACAGGTCGACTACCCAGCCCAATCCTCGTGTCTGTCCTTCGCTCGCTCTCAGCGCCGCTCACGGACGCTGAACGAAAGCCTTCCCAGTGACTCCCATGTCAGTCTCACCGCACCCGCTTGACCGCCTCGAGCTAACGGACAGAACGCTTCAACGCGCTCAGTACGAAGCCTTCGAGTTCGAACTCGTCGAACAAGGCGTGCTCGTCCGCAACGCGAGCCACGAGGATCCGACTGATCACGAGTACCTCGTGACGATCGACGACGGGCTTCCAGACAGCTGTGAGTGCCCAGCCGACGAACACCATCCAAGTGCGTGCAAACATCGAGTCACGATCGCGATCCGTTCACACGTCCTCGACTCGGCGTGTAATCTCCAGCGAGTTCGAAATCTCTCTGCTCCCCCAGTCGTTACTCAGTGAGCAATACTTGCGATCGTGTTACGTCCAGGTGCATACAAACCGCTCTTGACCTCAGCTGCTTCCGAGTACCGACCGGAGATCGAGCGACCACCAGTTCCGGTCCCTGATTGCGACGTGGACCTGTGCGATGATCCCCAGCAACGGCAGTTCCAATAGCGGACCGATGACGAGTGCTAATGGGATAAGCGGGTCGTTGGGAAAGGCGACGACTGCAATCGCCAGCGCTGTCGGGGAGTTCCGCGAGAGGATCGTGTTGTTGAAACAGACCACCTCTGGATAGGAAAACGACAACAGGCGACCGATACCGAAGCCGACACCGAGATTGATCGCGTAAAACGCGATGACGGGAAGCGCGAGCAACGCGAGCAGTCCCGGGTTCTCGACGATTACCTCCCCTTGTGAGGCAAACATTGCTCCGATTGCGAGGCTCAGAAAGACGATCTGGACCGGGCTCAGCCTCGGGAGGAATCGATCGGTGAACCACGTCGTCCCCTTCGTGCGGGTCAACCCCCACCGAGCGAGCCCGCCAAACGCGAGTGGAACCACGAGGACGAGACCGACGCTCTCTATCAACACCCCGAGGGGTAATTCAACTAACGCTCCCGCAAAGACGTACAGATACACCGGAAGCAGTACCAACTGTAAGACGAGGTTGTACGGAAGGATCGAGGTGGCAAGGGGAACGTCTCCGTCGGCGATATCGGTGAAGATGAGATACCAGTCCGTACAGGGCGTGACCAACAGCATGATGAGACCGACCCAGAGCGCCGGGTGATCCCGAAGGAAAAGCGCACCGAGGCCGACGGCCAACAGCGGACTCCAGACGAAGTTGACCAGGAGGCTCGATCCGACGACGCGGCGGTTCCCGAACGCCGCCCGGAGCCGGGAAAACGAAACACCGGTGAACGCAGCAAACAGCATGACCATCAGAAATGGGAGGATCAGCCGATCCGCAACGGCGGGGATACCCGCGATTTGACCCAGCGCGAGCCCACCGACGATGGCGGCGAGAACGAATACCGTCTGGTACTTCTCGACGAACTCCATTCACTAAAGCGTCGGTTCCATGCGGGGTTAGGACTGTGGATTGCACCCAGGATTCGTGCCAGCAACAGAGTATAGGCATCAGAGAGCGAACGCCCACGGACGATGACGAAGATCGCGTTCGCGTGCGTCGGAAACGCTGGCCGGAGCCAGATGGCAACAGCGTTCGCAGAACAGGAACGTGACCGGCGGGATCTCGACGTCGATATTGTAACAGGAGGGACTGAGCCCGCGGAGAGCGTGCATGATGATGTCGTTGACGTACTCGGAGAGGAGGGTATCGACATTAGCGAACGCACGCCGCGCCGTATCACGCCGGACGATGTCGAGGATGCGGACTGCATCGTGACGATGGGATGCTCCGTCGATCAATTCCGACCCGACGGCTGGAACGGCGAACATCGTGTGTGGTCGCTCGAGGCAACCAGCGAAGGAACCGACGGGACACGAGAGCAACGTGATGAGATCAAGTACCGAGTGAACGACTTTTTCGATGAGCTCGAAGCTTCTCACTAATCTATATGCTTGAAAGTCTATGCCACAAGGTCAAAATGGCACTCACATGTACATAATATCAGTTGGGGGATGTCTGACGAAATTGAGGCTGAACAGCAGCTTGCCCGAGCAGAGATCCTAACTACTTCGAGGAATTCGCCGAGAAGCTCCGCGATGATGGCCCTGTTACCGTTCCAGTCGTGTTCAAGACCTTCTACGTTGATCCTCCTACCACCGTCATCTTCGAAGCTGAAGTTGAAGACGAAGGTGAGGAAGTTGGTGCTGTGGAACGGAATATCGAGTTCGAACTCAAATGGCAAGCCAAGAGGGAGACGCAGAACTGGAAGAGCTATCAACAATCACTCTAGAAGATGACAGCGATGATGACACCGAGAAAGACAAGATAGCTGAGATCGAAGGCGATCACCTGCCAGAGTGAGAATCCGGATTGTTCTGGGCTCCAATAGATGAAAACAGTGTATAGCAAGGGCATCGCCACTAGAAACGCGAAGCTCACCCAGTAGAGCTGGAAATCATCTATTGGCACGGTCACAAATGCGAGTGGAACGAGGGCGACAGTCATCGTCACCGCGTTATCTGTAACCACACCCGTCGTTCCCGATGTAAATTGCCCGCTCTTCACGATGCTCCACGTCGCGAAAAGTTCGGGCAGCGTACTCATCGTGCCAGTGATGAACAGTCCCCCGACGATCTCCGAGATGCCGAACGCAGCGACGAGTTGTTCGGTCGCTCGAATCGCGAAATATGACCCGACAGCAAGCACGATCACACCCGCCACTGCAAGCCCGACCTCTTTTCTGGTCCACTGGACGTTCTCACCCTCCTGTCGGCCGCGTACAAGCGCCTGGCCCGCATAAATGAGATAAGCGATGGCCAATAGCCACCCATCAAGGGGTTGGAGCCCTCGCCAGGGCGCAGGTAGAGTCAATACAGCAACGAGAACTAAAATTAGAATATAGGGAATCGCTAAGACGGTTACTGCCGTTCGCCTGACTGGAAGTTGTTCTGGAGAATCTGTCGGGTTCTGAGACGCGGCTGCTTTGCTGTCTTCGCCACGTTGCTGAGTTACGTCCGTTGTGCGGACGGCCAGATAAGCGGCCGTCACCATGAGTGGCATTGAGAGGACGTTCGCCCCGAATGAATTTCCAAGCCCGATAGAGCCGACATCACGGAGTGCACTTACCGTGTTAATAGCGATCTCCGGACTGGCTGCAGCCAGCCCAATAAACGTCCCCCCGGCAACCGCGGTTAATCCCCACTGCCGCCGCAGTTTTTTCAAGGGACTACTCAATCGCTCTGCTCCCCAGTGGGCTGCAAAAACCGAAATTAGTAGGATACCGAACCAAAAGCCAATGCGTAGCGACATCAAATCAGAATAAGGAGTTCTGTTTGGTAGTCAGACGGTCATGAGTTCATGCGCCCGTCTCTTGGTCAGCGTCACTGCGCAGACGCTCGGGAACAATCCGTGAGAGCCGCATCGCGTTCCCGGTGACACCGAGGCTCATCCCCATGTCGCCGACGATCACGGCCACTGCAACGCTGACGTAGCCGAGCGGGACGCCGATTGCGAGCAGGCCCTTCGCGCCGAGACTCGTCCAGATGTTCTGTTGAATCACGTTTCCTGCTTTGTGTGACAGCTTGTAGAGATACGGTAACTTCGAAAGATCATCGCCCATCAGCGCGATATCAGCGGTTTCGAGTGCCGTATCCGTTCCGGCCGCTCCCATGGCAATGCCAACGGTCGCAGTTGCGAGCGCGGGCGCGTCATTCACGCCGTCGCCAACCATCGCCACTCCGCCGTACTCCTCACTCAACTCATCGATCGCTTCGACCTTCTGATCGGGGAGGAGCTCAGCCCGGTACTCATCGATTCCGACTTGCTCAGCGATGGCCCGGGCCGTTCCCTCGTTGTCACCTGTGATCATGATCAGATGCTCGACGCCGAGCTCGTGCAGCCGCTCGACAGCCGCAGCGGCATCTGGTCGCATTTCGTCTGCAATCGCAACCACACCCAATACGGACGTCTCTGTCCCGACGACCACGACCGTCTTCCCGTCAGCTTGGAGGTCAGGGATCGTGTCGTCCGTTAAATCAACACAGCTGCCCTGTTCGCACTCGTCCTCGGCGTCAGTGAGCACACCGCCGTCCGTCGCGATGTGAGCGTGTGAGAGGTCGGCACCGAGATCACCAAAGAGATCCGGCTTTCCGGCGAAGTAAGTCGTCCCATCGATCTCGGCCCGGATACCCTTCCCGGTGATGCTCTCGAAGTCAGCCACCTCCGCAGGCGCCACATCCGCCTCGGTGGCGTGATCGAGAATCGCATCCGCGATTGGGTGTTCACTCCGCTGTTCGAGCCCGCTAGCATAGCGGAGGAGATCAGCTTCGCTATACCCGTTCAGCGGGACGACGTCAGTGACGGTGAGTTCACCCTTCGTGAGTGTCCCCGTCTTGTCGAAGGCGATGGCCTCGACGTCGCCCATCGCCTCGAGATGTTTGCCTCCCTTGATGAGGACGCCGTTTTTTGCGGCGCTCGTAATCCCGGAGACGACGCTCACTGGCGTCGAGATGACGAATGCGCATGGGCAGGCGATCACGAGCAGCGTGAGGCCGCGAACGAACCACGTCTGCCACGGGCCATTGAATACGAGCGGTGGAACGGCCGCAGTCAGGATTGCGGCCACGACGACGATGGGCGTGTAGTAGCCTGCGAACTTATCGACGAACTGCTCGCTTTCGGTTTTCTGCTGCTGTGCGCCCTGGACCATCTCGATGATTCGCGAAAGCGTGTTGTCCGATGCCTCGGACGTCACTTCGATTTCGAGGTACCCCTCTTCATTGATCGTGCCCGCGTACACCTCGTCACCCTGGGTTTTGTCGACAGGGACACTTTCACCAGTAATCGGTGATTCATCGACCGCGCTTCCGCCCTCGGTGACCACGCCGTCCATCGGGATCTTCTCGCCAGGCCGGACGGCGACCGTATCACCCACGTGGACATCGTCGACGGGCAGGGTTTGTTCGTCGCCATCCCGGAGGACGGTCGCCTCATCCGGCGACAACTCCATCAGTTCACGGAGGGAGTTTCGGGCGCGATCCATCGCGTATTCTTCGAGGAGTTCTGCGATGCTGAACAGCACTGCAAGCGTCGCGGCTTCGACGAAGAGGCCAATGCCGGTGGCGGCGACGATCGCAGTTCCCATCAGCAGATCGATATCGAGACTCAAATTTCGGGCGGAGTAGTACCCGCTTCGGACAACCGGAATGCCACTACTCACAATTGCAGCGAGGAAGAAGACGTCGGCGAGCAGAACTTCGAAGCCAAGAAGATCCCCGACGATGACGTTCTGTGCTGTCAGCAGGAATTCGACCAGGAGTCCGAGCGTCAGGAATCCCGCGCCGATCCACGTCTTGATCCCCCGTGTACTCGTCCAGATCTCCGCTGGCGCTGCAACACCGCCAGCTGTGGCCTCCGAATCATCAGCTGAACGTTCAGTGACCTCATACCCTGCGCCTTCGATCGCCTCAGTAATGGTCTGCTCTGAGGTCGCGTTCGGATTGTAGATGACCGTAACCGTCCCGGTGGTGGGTTGGAGATCGATTTCGGTAATCCCCTCGATCCCCTCCAGGCTCTTGTCTACTTTCTTGGCACACGAGGGGCAATCCATCTCGGGGACGGTAAACCGCCCAGTAACTTCTTCTGTCGGACGCTCAACAGCGTAGCCGGCTTTCTCAACCCTATCGAGAACCGCATCTTCGTCGGTTTTCGTAGGGTTGAACGTGACTGTGAGCGCTCCGGTTGTTGGCTGTGGATCAAGTTCCTCGATCCCGTCGAGTTTCTCGACGCTCTTGGTGACTTTCCCAGCACACGATGGACAGTCCATTTCGGGAACCGTGAGCTGGAGCGTCCGGAGACGACCGTCAGAGGTGTATCCGGACTGGGTGGAATCCGTTGATTGACTCATCAATTTAGGATACGAACGCTATCCGTATTTGCCTTAATTGGCGTGCGCCAAACCTCGTTCGTCGCAGGTGAATCAGAGAGAAGAAGACAGTGACTCTGCTTCCAGTGGGTTCCCCGTTTCGACGAAATATTTTGCGAGTTCTGCTTCTGCACGTTGGAGCCGGTATGAAAGCGTCGACCGAGGAATATCGAGCTGTTCAGCGAGTTCAGTCAGATCGATCTGTCGGGGGGTCTCGTAATATCCATGTTCGATAGCCGTACGCAGGGCGTCCCGTTGTTCCTGTGAGAGCGTATCCTCTGATGCCGACTGGGATGTCGGGGACGGAGAGAGATCTGTCAGCCGAATCATTTCCATACCCGCGCAATCGCCAACCTCCTCTTGTAGCGCCGTGAAGAAAGCGTGCACGTTCGCCTCATTGGCGAGAATAATGCGCCACGTGTAGCGACGGCCCTCGCGCTGTGTATCGAACAACAACCCATCCCCCAGGTGTTCGAGTGCAAGGTGTGGGACTGACGTACAAACCGACGTTCGTTCCCAGTAGGTGTACAGAATCAGCGCATCATCTGTTCGGTCAAGAATCTCCGTCTCACTATCCGCGCCACAGTCTTCCGTAATGAGACAGTCAGAGAAGTATTCTGCGTTCAGAAACGCGTCTTCGAGGGCATCTAGTGCCTCTGGACTCCCGATTGCGCGATCGACCCGCCAGAGACTCTCTGGACTGACGTGGCACGCAAGCGACCGGAGGGTTGTCTCCGGGTACGTTGCTAGTGTATCCGCGACCGAATTACGCCCCGGTTCGTATTCGAGGGCAAAGACGAACTCTCGCATATGTACGTGTATGTCGAGGGGCTTCAAAACTGATGCGCTCCCAAAAGAACGTTCAACGAACGCTTCTGACCCGACGGAACCGTCTAGTTAAACTCCTAGTCTTTGTTGAACTCCTCAGTCGACGATTGATTTCAGGCGATTATGCTTGATACAGACGCGTATTCGCACTGAGGACACCTCAACTGAAGATTGACCGCATCAATATTGAAACGGCATTTCCCTTGAATAAGAACGACGCTCTTGTGAAGGAGATTGTTGGCAGAGGTGGCGTCGTGTATCCCGAGTTCACCGGGCCATCGTTTCAGTGGGGACATCCGTCATCTGACTCCCACACTGCTGACTAGTTGCTGCTGTGAATCGCAAGAAGGCAAGCCATCAACAACGTGCTTCACAAGAGCGTAAGAACGATGTATCTAATCTGGATATCACTCACTACATGATTCTACGAACACCGGGATACTAGCAGTAGCTTCGGTTTTAGTTGTTATATCTCAGACGAAGAGACTACTCAATAGCGTATAATAGCGGACAATGAGCATGGGAAAATATATAATAAAACTGAAGTTGTTTCTGGATGCCAGATTTAGAATAGTGATACAGACTTATGCCTCATATTATGGTTTTGTCACACGATGAATTCGAATTGTGCCTAGGGGAGTTCTAACGATTTCAGGATTGGTTTCCTCCTTGAATCCGCTCTGGTCAAGGAACACCGGGTGTTTCCCATCGATATTGTCACTGGTCGTATCGAAACCGTCGAGCAATTGAATTATATAAAACGAAGCTCGTTGTAGACGAGAAGCTGGTCTACCCCAGTCGATCAAGTGGAATTCACCGCCCGGTCGTAAGACTCGCTGGACTTCTGACATCGTTACCAGCTTTTGATCGGTTGTCAGGTGATGAAAGACGAGGCTTGATATGACAGAATCGAAATGGTCATCCGGATACGGTAGATCAGTTACCGTTCCTCGGACTAACTGAACGTGTTGATAGTCTTTCATTATCTTGTCACGAGCGATAGCGAGCATGGCAGGATCGATATCAATACCGTGAACAGCCGTATCTGGGTAGTGCTGAGCTATTTCTACAGTCAGTGTGCCTGTTCCACATCCGAGATCTAAGACTTCCCCGTCCTCTAAGGATAGCCGTTCAACGGTGGCAGATTTCCATTTCTTTTCACGAAGTGTAATATGAAGAATGGGATCATATAGTGGTGTTAGAATCCGATATCCGAGAGCAGGTACGAACCCCTGCTTTCGAGGAGTCGCTTCTTCTGTTGGGCGCTGGACGTCGTAGCCGGCTTTCTCAACTCTGTCGAGAACCATCTCTTCATCTGTATTCAATGGGTCAAACGTGACCGTGAGCGCGCCGGTCGTTGGCTGTGGGTCAAGCTCCTCGATCCCATCGAGTTTCTCGACGCTCTTGGTGACTTTCCCAGCACACGATGGACAATCCATTTCGGGAACCGTGAGCTGGAGCGTCCGGGAACGACCATCAGAGGTGTCCCCAGACTGGGTGTTGTCCGTCGCTCTACTCATTAGATTGGGATACGAACGCTGTTCGTATAGGTTTTTGTTGGCGTTCGCCAAAGTGGGTTCGTTGTGAGAAAATCAAAGAGAAGAAGACCGAATCTTTGCGTTGATTGAACTACTCGTCTCAACGAGGTGTCTTGCAAGTCTCCCCTTCTGCACGTTAGAGCCGATATAAAAGCGTCGACCGAGGTGAATCTAACTGCTCACCGAGTTCAGTGGGATAACTGTGCGAATTTTGCCACCATGGGATTGTTCTGGTGGTTCCTCTGAGTGCTCGACTGTGACGTGGGCAAGCTCGTGCTCCGTCAGTAGATCCATGATCTCGGTGTTTACCGTCTGCCACACGCGGTCTGGGTTGGCACCATCCGCGACCCGCAGGCGCACCCGCAAGGTCGTCGGTGCGACCTGCACGATCTGAAATAACTCAATCCCGGGTATACGATCCATCAGCGCGCTGAACGCTAAGGGAGCAATCCTAACCGTCTCGTTCTTCTCAGCAGGGAACGTAAGCACATCAGCGGCGCGGCCCTGAACGCGAATCGCGGGCAGCGGATTCCCACACGGGCAGGGATCAGGCCGCTGCACGATGCTATCACCGAGGTCATAGCGCAGGATTGGCTGTACCCGGTTGGCGAGATTGGTCACGAGAACCGTGTGCGATTGCTCACCTGCTGGAACAGACTGGTAGTCGGCGTCAACCGGCTCTAACATCACCCAATCGCTATTGACGTGCAGCCACCCATGTTCGCATCTGTAGCTGATGAACGGACACTCGGTGGCGGCATAGCTGTCACGGACCTTCGTGTCGAACGCGGTGGCAATCCGATCATACTCGCTTGGCGGGAGCCCCTCGGCAGCGAGCACCATCAGTGCCAGATTAATGTGTAGACGGCCTGCTTCTTGCTCACCAGCCAGTAGTGCAGCCATGCTCGCGTAGGGAGCAACGACGGTCGGCTGGAACCGGTTGAGTCGCTCAACCAGTTCTGGCAGCGGCGTATCTATCGAGAAGACTTGGATTTGCCTACTACAGGTTCAATCGTGATTTGTTGGATATAGCTGCCGGAGTTTGATGCGTGCATCTTCGGTCGTGAACTGCCAGTCGATAGCGGAGTCATCCTCGTTTCGGATGCGTTCCCACGCAGCAACCTCCGCACGGAGGGTCGCTGCGTCGGGAATCCGTCGATCGAGGCATTCAGTAGCGAGGGCACTGAACTCGATCTCGGCCATGTTCAGCCAGCTGCCGTGGACTGGTGTGAAGTGGAACTCGAGTTTCGAGAGCAGACGATGCGCTTCCTGTGGTGGGAGAAACTCGTAGAACGCGTAGGCTTTGTGCGTGTCGAGGTTGTCGAGCACCACCCGGATGCAGT
>NZ_JAIWHV010000025.1 GCF_020177375.1 Saliphagus infecundisoli
GTAATGCCGTTCAGTGTATCGCGCTCTTCCTCGGTCAACTCGATTGGATACGTCGACTGGGTCATTATCACCAGCCTACGATCCACGACAACATGAGTGTTTCAGCTCACGGCTGACAGTACACTAGTAGCGCTCCTTCCCTTTTTCCTTGGCTTCCTGATCGACTTCCGATTCCTCCGGGCAATTCGACTCCTCCGATTCCTTCGGCTGTTCAAGCTCGCTCGGTATACCAAGTCGATTACGCTATTCGCGACGGTGTTACGCAAAAAGAAAGAAGACCTTGTCATCACCTCCACAATCGGCGGTATTCTACTGTTGCTGGCATCATCGTTGATGTACTTCGCCGAGCGCAAAGCCCAGCCCGAGGCGTTTGCGAGTATTCCCGAGACGTTGTGGTGGGGCGTGGTGACGCTGACGACGGTCGGTTATGGCGACGTCCACCCTGAAACCGTGGTCGGGAAACTTATCGGTGCAGCCGTTGCTGTAATCGGGGTCGGATTATTTGCCTTACCAGCATCCATTCTGGCCTCGGGATTCATGGAAGTCGCCACCGAGGATCCTGAATACGCCTGCCCTCACTGTGGTGAATGGGTTTCCGAGGATGATCTCCTCAAACGCAACCAAAACGACTAGTACTCCTATCTTGATTTCACCAAAACGTCACTTCTACGTACGGCAACGCTTCGAACCTGCCAACTACCATTACACCCCGGTGTGGTGCTACGAGAACTGTGTTTCAAGCCAGCCAGCTGCCGTCTCTACTTTGAAGATCTCTGATCCACTAAAGACCGATAACGGTAATTCACGGTCGTCGGACGCATACTCTTCTCGCCATAACTCGGCTAAAGCCTTCAAATCCTCAGCTCGCACTAACCGAATATCCGTTCCAACTTGCATTTCCAACTGTAATGCGTTCGTCGCTGCCTGGTCAGTAAAGTCCGGTGCGATAATCAGAAACCACTCAACATTGTGTTGCTCACCCTTCGTATCAATGTAGTTCTTGATCTTACTGCGAGCATCGCTTCCAAGGCGGAACTCCTGACGGCGGCGTTTATTGTCCCAGAGGAGCCACTGAGCGTCTTGTTGGATCTCGCCATCGGCGACCACACCACTTGCCTGTTGACCGAGCTGAGTCGTCCCTTCAAGATTGAACACCTCTTGGAATATCTTGCCGGTCGCATCCTCAAAGAGGATATCTAGCTTCTCCGAAGGATTATCCGCATCGACGAGGTCCTGAAGCTGGGGCGGCACGTCGGTAACAGCACCGTCCGCGATATCTTCGAAGGCATCCACATACAGATCGACCTCTTGTTTTCCCTCCTCCACAGACTTCTGGGACTGTTCAAAGTACTCAATAATCGCCGACACCATATCTTCGGTCTTCAGCTTGTGGGCATCAAGTCCGTATTCGTCAACGATATCTTTGAGGTCGTCCTTGGGAACGACCTGTTTCAACAACTCGCTTGGGTAGACGCCCGCTTGGACGATATTCTCTCGACGATTTTCGTTTTTGCCGTAGTTCTTCCCGGTAACACCGAAACGGTCACGGGCTTCGATCAGAACGGCCTGGTGATCGAAAATGTCGAGTGTTTCGAGCATCTGGCGATAGTTTTCGTCGGACATCTCGTAATATAGCCAATCGCGAATCACATCGACGTAATTTTCGGGGATACCAACGAGTTCGTCGTAATCGGGGTCGTCAACTTCATAGACAAGTGCCTGCTCTTGGAGAGACCATACCCCTTTCTCGATAGTGTCACGGGCATGTTCGGGACTGTCTGACCGCGAAACCTTCGGGAAACGGTCAAGCGCGGAGAGTCGTTGGAAGAAATCAAGCCACGTGTAGTACTCGTGTTTGCTGTCGTGGGCGTTGTTGTGAAGTTGGAAATAGCTGAACACCATATGGAGTTCAGAATCATTAATTTGGTTCTTGTAATCAACGGCCGCCTGTGCGAGGTGTAGCAGGTCGTCGGTTTCGGGAAAATTGTCTTCGTCTTGAGATTGAATGAGGTCTCGCTGCCAGTCCTGAACAGCATCTATCAAATCCACCTTCTCCATGTTATAGTCGGGTTGCTGGATGAGTTGATGAAGAATTCCGTATCGAATAACAAGGGCTTGGTAAGGGGAATTATTAATTTCGCCAATCCTCGGTGGCGTAAAGTTGTTGAGTTCCTTTTCAAGGCGTTCCTCAGTGGCGAGTGCTGGTGCGTATGTTTCCAGGTATGCTTCGCGATCGCTGAAACCGTCATGCTTGAACGCTTCCGGGTCGAAGTCGTCAGTTTTGATTTTAGTATCACCCTTGATGAAGCGTTTGCGTTCATAGCTGTTCCAATTTCTATCCATCAATTCATGCAATCTCATCGTTATCAATCGATTATATTCAATATACTTTAAGATATCTCTAGAAATGGGTATTTATTTGTCACTATTTGGAATGGCCCACCACTTCAAACTCACACAACGTAATTGGAATAAAATTCTATCTCTCCAGGCTAGTGAACGACAACAGACTTACTAACCAGTCGTCCTTCAGACTCTTACTACCGACCGGCATGGGTATGAAAACATGGATCATAACTCGTCAGCCTTGACTTCCTGGTCCAGCTCCGAGAGATTCCAGCCAAAGACCTCGACATTTGCTGAGATTCTTTTCTCACTCTCCTATAATGATCATCCTTCGACTCATCGGATCAAATATAACGGCAGAACTGTGTGGCTTACCGGGAAACTTTCTTCATTGCTACATCCTTCCACACACCTATGCCAACCAGAAACGAGGTAATCGAAACATGCGATTCTGACGATGTAAGCCTTGTTCGGCTCCTATACGTCGGGAACGATGGTGTTCCTCGCGGTCGCGTCGTTGATGCCGATCACATCGAATCCGCGCTGGATGATGGGATCAACCTCTCATCGGCGATGCAGTCGTTCAACTCACTTGATCATCTCGCACCCGGCGGGATGTTCGGCGCCGCAGGCGAGGTTCGAATACTCCCTGATCCGGAGACGTTCCGGGTCCTCCCGTATGCCGACCGCGCAGCCGTGTTGCTCTGTGACCTCTATGACCTCGACCGAACCCCGTGGGATGCCGATCCTAGAAGTGCGCTCTCATCGTATCTCGATGACCTCCCATATGAGACGAACGCAGCGTTCGAAAGCGAATTCTACTTCACTCGGACAACCGATGACGGCGAGCTGATCCCCTTCGACGATAGCGTCTGCTTCGGCGCCGATGGCATGCAAAGCGCCAACGACATCGCCCTCGACATGACGGACGCACTCAAAGCTCAGGGGATGGATATCGTCGCGTACTATCCGGAATATGGCCCCGGCCAACAGGAACTAGTTGTCGAGCACGCCCCAGGGTTACAGGCGGCAGACAATCATATCCTCTTCAAACAGACCGTCAAGGGGGTCGCGTCAAACAACGGCGTTGAAGCGACGTTCGTCCCGAAACCGTTCGAAGAGGCTGCCGGGTCAGGCTGTCATATCCATCTCTCGCTCTGGGACGACGGCAAGAACGTTTTCCACGACCCTGACAGTGAGGGCCGATACGGTCTGAGTGAGACTGCCCGCCACTTCATCGGAGGTATCTTGGACCATGCACCAGCGCTCGTGGCGCTGACTGCGGCGACTGTCACGTCCTACAAGCGTCTCCGGCCCCACATGTGGGCCTCGGCGTTTACCTGCTGGGGACAAGACAACCGGGAAGCAATCGTACGTGTGCCATCGTCACAATGGGAGGAGCCGAGTGACACCACTCGATTCGAGTTCAAGCCCGCAGATAATACGGCCAATCCATACCTCGCGGAACTTGGACTGCTCGCAGCTGGCATGGATGGTGTCGGCCGAGAACTGGACCCAGGCGCCCCCGTAAACGAGGATCCCGCAGAGATGTCAGCTACTGAGCGCACAGACCAGGACATCTACCGGCTCCCGGAAACCTTGGGGGACGCATTGGACGAACTGGAAGCTGACGAGGTAATTGCCGACGCGATGGGAGAGACGCTCTTCCAGTCCTATCTCGAAGTCAAGCGCAGTCAGTGGGAGGAGTTTACAGGTACTGTCACCGACTGGGAGATCGACGAGTTCACACGGGCGTTCTGATGTCCACCACTCCACCACTGTTCGATGCCCTCGATCTCGACGTAGCGGTGTTGCCTGGCTTCCCGGACGTCCATGAGGCGTATCGACTGCTCCGCGATCAAAAGGATATGGTCTGTGGGGCGTACACGCTCACGTATCTACTTCAGGCGTTCGGCGTCCACGATGATGACGGCAAGCCGGTTACGGTCGACCACGTAGCTGATGTAGCCGGCACCGCGCTCGAACCACACAATGCCGACCGTCAGTCGCTCGTCGAGCGTCGTATCGAGGAGGGCGAACTGCCAGCCGAACGTGCTGGGACGTGGTCCATGCACGACTACTTCGATGGCGACTTCACCGTTGTTGAAGACGAGGGCGGAACGAGCCCCGAAGGACTGGTTACTGCCTGTGAAACCGTCTCGAACGGTCGAGTGGAGGCGATTCCGGTGCCGGCCGTTCACAACGGCGCGACCCAACTCGACGAGGCTCGATTCGATGCGCTGCTCGGTGCGATCTCGACCGATGACCTACCTGGTCAGCCGATCCTCAACTACAATCTGAAACACACGCTAGCCCCTGCGGGGCTGCTCGGTCACAAATACAATCTCGTCTCCCTGCTCACCCAGTGGGATGACCCGTCATACTTTCGGACGATGGACTGGGACGTCGGGCACTTCACGACCGTCGCGGCGCGTGTAACGCGTTCCGAAAATGACGAACGATATTTCGTGATCCGCGATTCCTACAAGACGTTCGGGTGGGATGGCTATCATCTTCAGCCGGAGTCGTACATCAGGCAAGGCCTCGAACGAGCCGATGATCATCGGGATGGTGGTCTCCTGCTCGTATCGCCCACCGACAGTGCCGATACCGTCCGAACGTGGCTCTCCGACCACAACCTCGAATCGGGATTGTGGGACAACGGGAGCGCCTACACCGGTGAAACGGATGACTGACCTCACCGAACGCGAACAGGCACTCGTCGAGACGGGGTGTGCCTGGATCGACGAGAACGCGGACACACTTGTTAATCTATTAGGCGATCTGGTCGCGAGACCGAGCCTCCGCGGCAACGAGGGCGTTCACGACGACAGGGGGACTACTGTCGGGCGATTGTGGGACTTTCTTGAGAACCGTGCTGATCTGCTTGAACTAGACGCGCAACTGCTTCCGTCCGAAGGAGACTATTGCGAAGAACCCCGAGAGAACGTCTACACTGTTCTGCCGGGCGCAGCCGACAACGGGTTTGTTGCAACCAGCCATACCGACGTGGTTCCGCCCGGCACCGACGATGACTGGCCCGAGAACGATCCATGGCAGATACAGGAAGGAACGGTCCGTCGCATCGACGAGTGTACGGTGGAGGTTTCCGTCGGAGACCGGAGCGAGGAGCGCACCATCCGAAACCGGATGGACCGCATCTGGCGACTCCGTGATGAAGACGAGGCGGCGGCGCTGTTCGGCCGTGGGGTCTACGACAACAAGGCGGCAATCATCTGTCTCGCTGGGAGTGCGCTCGGCCTTGATGCCGCACTCACTGGCGCCGACGTGGCACTCGGCGGTGACGTGATCCACGGTCACCTCGTCGACGAAGAGTACTACCAGATCGGCGCAAAGAACATGATCGGATGGGACGGCGGCGACGATTGGCTCGGCGATCGATATGACACGTACGACGGCTGGTCCGCAGTCGTACTCGAAGGATCGTACGGTTTTGTCCCAGTCGTTGGGCATCGAGGACTCGTGTGGGTGACGCTTCGTGCCGACGGCGAGTCAGTACACGCGTCTACGCCCGACCTCGGGAACAACGCCGTCTTGGGAGTTGCGAAGGCACTCGCGGAAGCCGATACGAACGACTACCGTGACGATGTTGCCGCCCCATTCGTTGACGATGCGTTGCTAGGCGATCTGACCGTTGCCCCCGGAACGACGATCGTCGGTGGGGATGTCAAACGAGTCGATTCGGATACCGGGGCCATCGAACGAAGCGGTCTCAATACCGTTTCCGATTGGTGTGAGGCGACGTTCGATATCCGAATTCCTCGCTGGAAGGGATTTCCACAGGGTGTCGATACGCTTCAAGACGACCTCCGTGCGGCGATCGCGGAGCGGGCACGCGCTGCCGCACCCAACGTCGAGTTCTCAGCGACGGTCGGCGAACACGAGTTCTTCCCACCAGTCGCCCTCGCAGATAATCGTGAGGCCGCAGCCGACCACCCGCTGGTTCGAACGGCGTCATGGGCCGCCACTGACACTGTCGGCTACGATCCGGGAGTTGATGTCGCGCCAGGTGTCACTGACGCTGCCTTCATCTACCATGGGACACACATTCCGACTCTCGTTGAGTACGGTCCGTCGGGGGCACTGTCACACGAGCCGCTTGAATACGTCGAGCGCGACCACGTGATCGCTGGTGCAAAAGCGATGCTCAAGTTTGCGATCGCGGAGGTAGGGCTCGTTCAGAGATCGTAGAGGGCGATGGCGTTTTCTCGGAGAATTCCCCGAGCGATCGATTCGGCGTACGACTCACTGATGAAGCCATCCGCGTGGAGTCGATCGAGCACCGACGTCAGGTCGGCGCGGAACCGACGCGCGGCAAGGACGTATAGTTCAGGCACGGAGAACGCATCGCTCCCGTAGAGCAGTTTCGTCGTTGGCGCGAGTTCAAGCGCTTGCGAAATGAGTGGTTCGACCCCGTGCTGGACGAACGGCGTTGCCAGCGAAAGATCGAGATAGACGTTATCGAGCGTCGCCGTCACGTAGCCCGCAGCGCGAGTGTATGGATAGCCGCCGTGAAGCAGGACGATAGGTGTCTGAGCGTGAGCAGTGAGAAACTCATACAGGTAGGTCGGATTGACGAACTGGGGGTGTGCATCAGCGTCGCCAAATCCCGTGTGAAATTGGAGCGGCGCGTCGTGGGAGGCAGCCACGTCCGCAGCGAGGTGGACGAGATAGTCGTTGAAAATAGGCTGTTCGACGCGACCGTCCCAGTTTCGACATACCTCGTCGTACGCTTGCCGGACTGCCTCGCGATCGTGCGCGCGCACCTGGAGACCCGTTCGATACGCGATAACCGTCTTGAGCGCAACGAAATCTCCGCCGAGTGCATCATCGAGTTCGTCGACAAAGGTCTCTTCGAACGCGTTGAGCGATTCCGACGCCGGGAGTAGCCTCTCGGCGACGTTCTCGATGCGATGAATCGGCCTGAGGTCTGCGTCGGTGTACGCTCCGAACTCATCAGGCGTGACGTCAGGGAAGCCGTCATCGACGAGGATCGTTTCCGTGCCCGTCTCGTCGATGAGTTCGCGTGAGTATGATTCGGGGTCGACATCAGCGCGGTGGGCGAGTAATGTCGCCTCGTCAGCCTCACCAAACTGTTCTGCGAGGAAGTCCAGTGTCACGCGGTAGTTGAGTGTATGGCGAGCGTGTTTTGGCGCAAGCTCTCCTTCAGTGAAGAAGTCTGCAAACGTTTCGGTGACACGGTCTCTGTCGAGCGGTTCGACGGCGTGGGCGTGGTTGTCTACGAGCGGCGTCGATGCGACGACGTCGTGGATGCTCATAGCGAACGCTCGGCCGACGAAGGCAAGAAACCGTCGTGTGAATCAGTGAGCTCACCAGCCGGCGTACTGCGCTAACAGATCCGGATCGAGCGTTTCCGTTCGCGCGTCCCCGATCGCAGCTCCCAATCGTTCGATACCCGCATCGAGATTGGACTCGGAGATCGTCAACGGTGGCGTCAGCTCGAGGACGTTCGAGTGCATCCCGACGTAGAATACCGCGAGACCGTGGCGCCGTGCGTGGAGGCATACCTGCGCTGCGAGGTCGTGTGATGGATCATCCGTGCCGGGTTCGACGAGTTCGACGCCCTGCATTAGTCCTCGTCCACGGACGTCTCCGATCACTGGCGAGTCCGCGGCGAGCTCTTCTACTCCTCTTGAGAGGCGGTCACCCAGGCGAGCGGCGCGTGCTGGAAGGTTCTCCGATTCGATGACATCGAGGGTTGCGAGGCCAGCCGCGGCCGGCAATGGCCCACCTGCCGTCGTCATCATGTGACTCGCCGGCTCGAAATCGACGAGTTCTGCCCGTCCGACCACCGCGCTGATTGGAACACCGCTGCCGAGTGGCTTGCCGAGCATGATGGCGTCGGGTGCGACATCAGCGTGTTCGTACGCGAAAAACTTACCAGTGCGTCCGAGTCCGGCTTTCACCTCGTCGACGACGAAGTAGGCGTTGTTGTCGGTACAGAGGTCGGCGAGTCCCTCGAGGAATCCATCGGGTGGAACGAGAATGCCACCGTCGCTCTGGAGCGGTTCAGTGATGAGTCCAGCAACGTCGTGAGTCTCGAACGCCTTGCTGACTGCCTCAAGCGCGTCTTCTACGAGCACATCTGGTGAGTGGGGGGAACGATACACGTCAGGGAACGGTAGAGTAACAACATTCTCTGCACCGACGTCCGCCTGTGCGCTATGCCCTGAAATGGCCGCTGCGCCGGCCGTGATTCCGTGGTACGATCCCTCGAAAGATATGACCACGTCCCCATCGCCCGTGGCCGGGATTGCCTTCGAGAGCAAATCGCCTGCCTCTGATCCGGAATGCCCAAACCACACTTTCGTCGGGATATCACCATTGAATCGGTCACGGAGACGCTCGGCGAGCTCGACCAGTGGTGGATGAGGGAACGAGATTGGTGAATTCGCGAGTGCAGTATCGAGTTGCTCGTGGAGGTCAGAAATGACCGATGGATGTCGATAGCCTGTGTTCGCTACTGCCCATGCAGACGTAAAATCGATTAACCCGTCACCGTCAACGCCTGTAAGCGTTGCATCGGATTGACTTGCGAGAGCGAAGGGGAAAAACCGAATCTTCATTGCCTCCGAAAGCACGTCGGCATCTCGGTCAAGCACGCTCTGTTCTCGGTCCATACGATTGATGACGGCTGAAGGGACCATAATACTCAGGTGACTAATTGCCTAGGCGACCGAGGCATGACGAACTCAACATAATAGATACGAAGAGGTGTCATTCAATTCTTAACTACGCAATATGTATTAGTTCTACAAACTAACAAATATGAATTTCATTCTAATTTCGGCCAACGTTTAAGTACATGTTCGTTCTGGTCTGTGACAAGCTAGCATCAATGTCAACAGATACAGAAATTGCAGAATCAACGGGATTAGCAAAGCGGCTGGGATTCTGGCACTTGTGGGCGATCGGCGTTGGATCAGTGGTCGGTGACGGTATTTTCCTGCTACTGGGCGATGGGATTGCAACAGCGGGTCCGGCGGCTATCCTCGCATACGTACTGGCTGGGATGTTCATGCTTTTCATCGCCCTCGCGGTGAGTGATCTCGCGGTCGGTCTGCCGAGTGCCGGCGCCATGTGGATTTGGGGACGGGAACTCCTTGGAGACTATGCCGGATTCATTAGCGGACTCTCGTATGCCGTTGGATGGATAATCGCGGGCGGGAGTGTTGGCTTAGCATTAGGCCGGATCACTCAGTTTTTCGTTCCTGATCTAGGGGTACCAGCCGCAGTCTGGGGAATCCTCTTTGTGACGATTTTCGCGCTTATCCAGCTCGGTGGTGTGTTTCTGTCGAGCCGACTTCAGCTCGGCCTTGTACTCGTACTTGTGGGTATTGTCCTCATATTTGGCGTCAGCGCTATTCTCAATGGTAACTTCTCTCGAGAGCGTTTCTCGCCGTTCTTCGCGACCGGCACTGGAAGCGTCTGGACTGCGATGGCATTTGGAATGTATGCTTATATGGGACCACTCACCCTCACTACAGGTGGGGACGAAGCGAAGAACGTTGAGGATATCCCTCGTGCGCTGGTTGTTTCGTGTCTGACATTCCTCTTTATCTATACGGTTGCGATGATTGGGATGGTCGGTCTCATGGGCTACGAGGAGTTCTCGGCGCTTGAATCGCCCTTCACGACGACCGCAGAGATGGTCTGGGGATCGAACGCTGCACTCATCATCAATTTCGCAGCGTGGATCGCAGCATTCACCAGTCTCTTCATGGGTACGATGTACTCTGCACCACGGATGCTCTACAAGATGGGCGAAATGAAGGTCCTACCTGATATCTTCGGACAGGTGTATGAGGAGACGCGTGTTCCGCTCTTTTCAACTGTGTTCGTATGGGCCTGCAGCGTCATCCTGCTATTAGTAGCTCAATATGAACTACTGGACTATGCGCAACTCTCACTGCTACTGACGTTTGCGTGGCTTGTCACGTGGGCCATTGCGATTGTCGCCGCCGTCAAGTACCGTCGTGAACATCCTCGCCACGTTGCCAATCAGAACTGGAAACAGCCATTATTCCCGCTGTTTCCGGTGCTCGGGATGATAGGTGTCGCTGTTATCCTCTACGGTACGTTCTCGGGTGCCGTGACATCATTTGGCCTCGGAATCGTGTTCCTGATCGTCATCAGTGTAATCTACTATTTCTACGGCAGCCGGCGGATGGATAACGCTGACATTCCCACGGTGCTTGACTCCGAGCAGGAACCGAGACCTGACGACTAACTCTTTCAGCCTGTAGATTGGGTTCTACTATCGCCAACAAACTCGGCCCAACGGCACCCTCTAACTGATATCCTGTCCTCTTCAAAGCTGACTGCCTCATCTCGCGTTTTGTGTGTTTCAGCCGCTAACATTGCTTCAAGTTCGGCTCGCTCGTCGGCAGACAATCGACAACGTACTCCTGAGTTCGTGATATGAGTGGGTTCAGAGGACGTCTGAATGCTACCGAGAGGCGAACTGAGGAGATGAACTTAGTCGTTCAAGGCTGAAGCGGCACTAGATCACCTCTCTCTAGCCGAAAGATATGAATTATTATAGTGAGTGAACTCCGCTATCATGGATATGTCCTTCTCTTCGGAACAAAGCCTGGGGGAAACACTTCATCAAATTCTCACCCGATATCCTTCACCAGCACAGATCGGGAAGGGCCGCGAGTACTACAAGATCAACGACGATCCGGATCTACACGATCTCATCAAGAATACAAGCGAGGAAGCGGTGTCCAGTGTACTCGAAAGTACAGAACAGGAGTACAACGTTTCTTCCTCGCTCGGTCAGGGATCGATGAGTGATATTCCGTATATCCCGGTCGAACGTCCCGATGAGACCACAACTACGCAAAAAGGAATCTACATCGTCTACCTCTTCGACACCGATGCTGATCGACTCTATCTCACATTAAATCAGGGGGCGACGGAAGCCCAGCGTTGCTCGAGCCGGATATCCGGAAAACCGTACTCCCATACCATCCTTGAACGACATGCTGCCCAATACCGGGACTACATTCGGCCACCAAATGGATTCCACCCGGAGGCAGCGAGGATCACATCGACTGTAACCCACGAAGGTAGCGAAGAAAACGTCCAACGGTCAGATATGTATAACAGCGGTGCGATTCTCACAAAGGAATACTCCCTGGATGATCTCCAGAACGAAGACCAAATCAGAGCAGATTTGCTTGCCCTTGTCGATGTGTATGAGGAACTCTTAGACCAACTATATAGTAACCCAGTGTATGACCCTGATAACCGAACTGTCTGGCAAATCTCTCCACTTACCGATCAAGAATGGGAAACGTGGAACACTGAGAACATTGCAGTCATCCCCAACCAATCTGAAAACCCCACTAGTGAACTCCAGAACGGGGACATCGTAGTCGCTGGAACAGCGATTACAAATATCGATGTTCCATTCGGTGTCGGACGTCTCATTTCATTCGACGTCCCGTCGGAGATACTCGATGACCTTCGTGACGGGCCTGACTTCGACCTATCCAATGACCAACAGGTAGTCAGTGTCGATTGGTACCCATTTGGCGAAAAGGGAATCGCAGTCAACTGCCTTTCTGATGAGACGAACCTCTTTGCTGAGCTTCCAGATGATGATCGCTCCAATCCAACGATCACCAAACTGCCTGCAGAGTTCAATCACTTCCTTGGATCAGCCATTCGTCGGCTTGTCGTAACCGATCTAGCGACAGATTTTGAGACAGAACTCGCGCAGATCGAATCCCATCTTTCTAACCACCAACAGACACCAACCATCTACCAAGTCCCGATCCCCACTGATCAAGGCCCGATTCATACGAATTTCGACCGGACGGTTCTGGAGGGCGTCCCTCGAGAGGCGATCGAAGGCATCGTTAATATCCCGGTCGAGCAAGAGACGGTCCGTGTATGGGGAAACCAGGAAGAAGAGCCAGCTGATGTTGGCGACTATCTCCTTTTTGCTGAGAGAGATGGACACCATGGTGGACGGTATACGACTCTAGCACGCATTGCTCATTCGACAATCCTCGAGTCGGAACAGGCTGGTGAGTTCACCAATGCAGTCGGTTGGGGAGACGTAATTGATGAGGTCTACCCCCACGTAATGGTTCTCCAGCCGATCTACGAAGCTGATCTCGATCGCGAGTCCTTTTGGGATTCAATAGGCTACAAAGGATGGCCGAACGATACGTTCAGTGCAGTCAATTTCGATCGCACGGAATCGACATTCAATGACGAATACGATTCCGTTGAGCAGTTCCTCGACTCTATCAAAGGACGCCAGATCTATCCTGCCGAAAGTCCCAGCGAATACGACTCACTCGAACAGGCGGTAGCGGACATTGATACTCGTCTCCCTGTCGACAACAACTCCTGGCTCAGAAACCGAATTGGTGAAGCCGTTATCGAGGACTGGTCTGTGGCGCTCCCCGAATTCGAACCAACGGACACGGTCTCGTCTGACACCGAAGCAACGTTAGACCAACTCCGCCTCGTATATCAGTCTATAGAACCAGGGTTATCGACACAGTCAGACCAACTCGGAACAGGAATACTCGATCCACTCTCACCCGAACAAACGCTCTTCCTGGGCTGGATTCATCTCATCCAGACCGATTTGGACATCACTGAAGGGCGTCTCACCCCGCCTCAATTAGACAGCATTCTCAATGAAACCTACACCTCTCCAGAGAATCCCACTGACATCTCCGAGACAGAGCATCCACTGATAACCCATCTTCGAACTGCCGAGCCAACCGTCTACAAGACTACAGCACCGCCAGAATACTGGGTGGCCTCGGTCGAATATGGCTCAATATCGTTCGAACACGGCCATGAAGATCGTTGGGAGAGATTGGAGTCGGGCGACGTTGCAATAATTCATTCTCGATCGAAGCCATCGAACCCTGGGTTGGGGGACCAACCAGGTGGGATTATCGGCGTTGGAATTTTCGGCGACAAATTCGAGAAAGATGAGCCGTGGTGGTGGGATGAACACCACGACGGAGAAGAGTTCTCCATGCTTGCGAAATTTGATCGGCTCTTTCTCACTGGAGATATTGGCGCCATCGACACTGCCACTGGTATCTCTGAGAAGACCCGCTCTGACATCGAGCAGGAAATCGCCGCACTCACGGTGGACTGTTTGCCGATCGATGAGGCCAACCGGCTATGCAAACGCGTCTCCGGCAAAGGATTCCCTGCTCAATCGATGTATGGGACCTTCCGTACCGACGATGATGAAATCGACTATGAGCGCCCACGCGCCCTCATCGCGGCGATGGCCGATGATCTGACCGAAGTCCCAACAATCAATTCCCACAAGCCCTTCCAGAGCACGCTTCCCAACGATATTCTCGAAGACCTTCATTTCCAAGACGATCTCGGCGAGCAGATTCTCGAACAGATCTCGACCGCGCTTCAGTCCGATAAACACGTACTTCTCACAGGACCGCCCGGAACTGGAAAGACGGAGATCGCTGAACGGGTCTGCGAGCACCTCGCCGACTCTCACCCTTACCTCTATTCCGACTTCGAGATGACGACAGCGACGGCCGATTGGTCGACGTTCGATACCGTCGGTGGCTACATGCCGACCGAATCCGGCGAGAACACTGACGACCTCTCCTTCACTCCCGGAATCGTTCTCAACCGACTCAAGGATCGCCAGCGAGGCATCCAGTCAAACGATCTCCTCGTCGTCGACGAACTCAACCGCGCGGATATCGACAAAGCGTTCGGACAATTGTTCACGCTTCTCTCTGGACAGTCCGTCCAGTTACCGTACACCGTCGACGGAGACGAAGTCGAATTAACGACACACGACGACGTCGACGGACTCGCTGCATCCAACCAGTTCGTCGTCCCCAACTCGTGGCGTCTCTTTGCAACGATGAACGCCTACGATAAGACGTCACTCTACGAGATGAGCTATGCGTTCATGCGCCGCTTTGCGTTCGTTCGGGTTCCGGCGCCTGACCTCGAGGAGATTGCCTCAGAGAGTGACGATCCAGCCACTGATCTCATCTTCGACTATGCCGACGTCTGGGACCTCGATATCAGTCACGAACAAGCCGATGCAGTTGGACATGTCTGGCTGAACACCAACACTGCCGTTGAGGAGCGTGCCATCGGCCCAGCGATCATCAAGGACGTTCTCCAGTATGTCACCCTCCACCCGGAGGATGACCTCGGATATCACCTCACGCAAGCCGTTATCAGCTACATCTTCCCGCAGCTAGAGGGGGTCCCAAAGCGCAAAACCATCGTTCGGAAACTCACAAAGGTCCCGGAGATTGACCAGGACCTCCTCAAAGGGGCTGCCCAAGAAATGCTCCAGGTATCACTCGCTGAAAATGAATAGAGACGAACTCCTCGGCCAACTCACTGAGGATATTCTCGCGTATGCGATGCGTGGATCCTTTCCGGAGCAAGAGTTAGCTCGGTCGATCAAACCGGAGCAACTGGATGAGCGATTCGAGGAGTACGAACTCCTCCTCGATCTTCATTTCATCCTGCAGGACGACGTCGTCGAGTTCGTCAGGGAACTCTCTGCACAACTCCGGAGTATCCGTACTGAGACTCAGACGACTTCCCGAACGCGGAGAGGGACTATCGACGGTCGAATCAACTGGGGTGCCACCATCAAAAAGCGCTACTCACAGTACCCACAGGACAACTCGATCTTCGTCTGCGATAATCGATCCGAGAACTACGATATCCCGGAGAACATCGTTCTCAAGCGGCTCATCTCGATTATTCATCGGACGATCCGAGAAGCGGAGGAATACCTCCGAGCCGATTACGACTGGGTCAGTGAGACCTGGAAGGGAAGTAACGATCTGATTGACGAACTCCAACGAATCGTCGAGCGGAACGTCCACGTTCGTCGCATCCGCGATCCTGACACCTACGAACCGACAGAGCGGATGTTAACCACGGCTGCGGACTCTCGACACGAGGTGTACCGACAGGCTGCTTCACTCCTCAAATTTCGTCAGCGGCTGCTCAGTGGTGAGGCAGACGAGATCCGTCGATTACTCGAACAGACCGCCATCGCTCCGGACGATACCGATTCGTTGTTCGAACTCTTCGTCCTCTTCCGATTCATCGCCACTATCGAAGAGCTACGAGAGAGTGGTCCTCGGTTCCAAACGATCGCTACTGATCGCCAGGAGGTGGCCCGATTCGAGGGTGAGAAAGAGATCGTCCTCTACCACGACAACTCTGCCCGTGATCGAGATCTCTCCTTTGTTGCCGTCCCTGACGAAACCGAGGCAGCTCCATCGCGAACAGAGCAGGTCCAACTCGTCGCAAAGGAGATCGCTGGCAACTACTTTCAGAAGGAGTTCGAGGATCACACTGGCCGGCCCGATATCATCGTCCTCGAGATCATCTCTGAGGAATCGGGCGACCATGAGTATCTCATCACCGAAATCAAAAACAGCGCTAACGAGGGCACGATCCGACGAGGCATCAAAGAAACGCTCGAGTACCTCGCCTTTTTGCGTCTCAACGAAGAGTACGTGTTCGGACGTGAGGATGGCGAGTACTTCGGATCAGGGGGAAACGGGCTGCTTGTCGTTCAAGATCTTCAGAACGAGACCGCCTCGCTCGACGAGCAGCATGAGAACGAGAGCGAGATCAAGATCCTGCAGGCCTCGGAATTGGAAGAGAAGTTGATGCAGGTGCTCGAGCCGAAAATCTAACCACCAAGCCTCGAACTGACTCCTGGCAGACCATACCTCTCCAGAGAAAGGTCCTTCAGTCCTCTTCGATCGGAATATACACCTCTCATCGGCCTGTGGGCTCTGTTATGGCGAAAACGACTGATGACCTTCGCAACGAGATCCGTCAAGCAGTGGGACGCCACGAACGAATCGAATCGACGGCGTTCACCAAAGAAGCCCTCGCTGCGATCTGTGATGCGGTCGGCTACGAAATCGACGACGTAACTCTTCCACCAAAAGCACAGATGCGTGCAGGTATTCTCTGGACACTCGATCTAGTTGATGACGATGATCGTGAAAACGGGACTCGCCCCTTCCGAAAAAGCGAACTCCAATCAATCGCCGCTGCCCTCGATGCGTCGTAAACCGTCGAAGACGAATCAAAGGGAACACTACTTCGAACAGACGTCTGCGTCCTTGCAACGGTTGACTAAATTACGACAGACGACACGAAATAATATCGGTCTACCGGAGCACTACTCCTAGACGTATTTCATCACTTCGACTAAACAGGACCCGCTATTCAGTGCTGGTCCATCGGTGGTTTTCCGACGGCTAACCAATGCGCACCAATCAGATCTGTCTCTGCTTCCAATCGCTTGTGCTTGGCATCGATTCCGTCGGGTGCTGAATACGAAAATAGGAGTTTGTTTCGTCGGTTTCGTTTGTGGGTTTTGAGCCGAGACCGAAGGTTCGCACTTTCACCGATATACGTGAGTGGATGTGGTGACGTCGAATCCCATATTCGATACACGCCGTTGGTAGCAGGGACGGTGGTACTTACTTCTGCGAGTTCGAGAGGTTCGGACCACTTCAGTCCCATCCAATCAACTGCTGTTGGATCCTCATATGACTGCCACTCTAATGGTGCAATTCCTGGTTCAGCATACGGCTCAGCTTTTCCCTCCGGTAATAGGCCCCCTCGGTTCTCGTTTTTGCTATAACTGGACATCGTATAACCTGGAATGATACGGCTAAACGCACCTGTTGGGCTTTTCCCGACTGCACGTCGGTAACTCGCGATCAAAGCGGCCTCGAGCGATTTTCGAGTTGCTTTATCCGTTGCCTCGTCCGGTGTGATGTACGATACTTCAAATGTAGGACCGTCCTCTTGTCGAACCGCCCACATACAGGGCGCCCCTACGTGAGGGTCTCGATATGGCATCTCACCTGCGTAAGCACCCCGTGCAA
This sequence comes from Saliphagus infecundisoli, assembly GCF_020177375.1. Lineage (GTDB taxonomy): Archaea > Halobacteriota > Halobacteria > Halobacteriales > Natrialbaceae > Saliphagus > Saliphagus infecundisoli. Next base: position 17,304 of record NZ_JAIWHV010000025.1, read on the forward strand.
GCGCCATAACTCGTCCGCGTACACTCCGACCTGTTTCTCCTATGTATTCAAGTCCCTCTCGTTCGACATGACGTACTCGATACAACCCTTCGTCTGTTGGAATTTCGGATAACTCCTCGTCTTCTGGGTTGAGGGATAACCATGGTGACCACTCAAATCCGAGCCAATCACGGTTCTCAAAACCGACCCAGTCCATGGTAAGGGTCTCTCACCCTGGATAATAAAGTCACCAAACGTTTTTCGGATAGGAAAAAGACCTCCTCTCATGGGCCGTCAAGGCGACATAGATCATCTTTACAGCCTACTTGAGCAGTTAGAGGATCAAATCAATGGTCCATATCGGTTATCCAATTGCAATGGCCGAATGAATTGGCCAGACCGAGGAATTTATATCTTCTTTGCCTCGGATGAAAGCCGGACGGCAACCGACTATCGGCGAATCACTCGTATTGGTACTCATGCAGTCTCAATCGATAGCGGCACCTCGCTTTGGAATCGGCTGATCGCTCACCGTGGGACTTTCAGCGGAATGTACGCTGACGGAGGAAATCACCGCGGATCTGTGTTTCGTCTCCGTGTGGGGGAAGCAATGATCGAACGGAATGGATTGCACGATGACTATCCTAACTGGGCACAGGGGTCCTCGGCTGGGAGTGAAATCCGAAACCAAGAACTGGAGCATGAGCGCCGCGTGAGTCAATATATTCGAGACCTTCCGTTCCTCTGGGTAGAGGTTGATGACGATCCTGGACCAGACAGTGATCGGGCCCATCTCGAGAGAAATATGATCGCTCTCTTGAGTAACTATGATAAAACCCCGATCGATCCGCGAGATCCTTCTTGGTTAGGGAAGCATAGCCCCAATGAGACAATCCGAAGGTCTGGCCTCTGGAACGTTGATTGTGTCACGGCAGACCACGACCCGTCGTTTTTCGATCTGTTAGAAACTTATCTCAATAAAACATCGCCCGTTTGATTGTATTGGGTCACAAAAACTCAGTCATTTCGACAATCTCCGAATTCGTATGCTTTATACTTATCTTTTTTATCTGACTTTTGCGATTTGTTGCACTAACACCGGAAGTAGTGGTGTTACACGGACTCTGTTGTCGTGTCCAATAGCTCTACAAAGCCGGCTTCAACACCAACTGATTTTTCGACTATGAACTCTTCTGCTGATCCCTATCAGTTGGCACGATGGCCGTGCAATTTCAACCGGTTGATGCCCTATTCTGAAGAACATGCTTACAGAGATCGTCGACAGAGCCTCAATTCACCTCAGAACCTTGCTTCGAAAGGCCATACACATCGTCCAGCGCGTCGAAATAGGCCCCCTCAAGCAGTTCCACTAACTGCTCGTTCTTGACGACATGCTCCACAAACGCCTGCTCTAGGGCTGCTACATAGGCCTCGAAGAACCCATCGTACGCATCTGTCTCGATATCGTACGTTGCTTCGATCATATTCCGCTTGTTTCCGGTTACTGAACTTGCCGCTGGAAGCGTCTGTTCAATCCCCGACTGACGACTGTAGAACTTGTCGTTGAACGCATCGATGAACGCCTGGTCGTTGGCGCCCATATTTCGGAAATAGAACGTCAGCTTCTCATCCCTGACAGCGCGATCCCGATTTCGCCCTAGTCGGTGGTGGAATCCGATTCGGACGTCGTTCCGATCGTCTGGTCGTCCATAGATCTCGTCGGCAAGCTCGTCGGTATGGCGCCACCAGCCATCTTTGAAGATCATGCCCCAATCAGAACTACTGGTCCGGAATTTCCACGACTGTCCACTTGATGCGTTGGCTGTCAACTCGACAGCCGTGAGGTGTTCACCGAAATCGGCGTAGGATCCAAACCCGTCTTGCTGAAGCCGCTCACCTAACCGTTCGGCCCACTCGTCGGTGAACTCCTCCCATCGCTCGTCGAACGTCTCACTGACGTCCGTGATCGCGTCGTAGTGTGTGAGGTACAGATCGATCTTCTCCTGGTCGTGTTCTTGTTGGTCGGTCATACCGGTAATTCCCTTGATGTCGTCCTGCAGCTCGTGTAGCTGTGTGGCTGTCCGCTGTGGATACCGTGGTGCATTGTCCGCGAGACACTCCTGAAGCACGTCTTCCGTGAAGTCCTTCCAGGTCCAGTTCGTGAACTCCGATTCGTTTGCTGTCGACTTGTCTTGTGGATGCAGAAAGACGTAGTAAATCCCGGAGTCGTAGTCCGTTTTCGGATCCCCACCGATATGCGTCGCCTCGTTGTAGTAGAACTCGGTTTGTGTATCCGGTGCTCCGAATTTCAACTCGACGAGAACGAGCCACTCGTTGGGGCTCTGGATTGCGAGATCGAGGTATCCGGTCGAGGTGTCGTTTGCCGGCCCCTTAGTGATCTGGACCTGTTCAGCCACGTCAACAGTAGAGAGGTCGTGAACGTCTTCTTCGAATCCGCTGTCGGATGGCAAACTCGTGAGAAAGGCCCGAAGAAACTCGTCGTCCATCCCGTGTGGCTCCGAGGGATCGAGGAGGTATTTCAGGAGGCGATTGACGTACACCTCCGCCCGTCGCTGCTGGCCCAGCGAATACTCGATGACGTTCATCAGCGATCGTGGGCGCTCAGGAACGTCTGTGATTCGTTCCCACCGACGCTCGAGTATCTGCAATTCCTCTCCTATGTTCTGTCTTGTATCCATGGGCTAGGTGTACGAGACTCACTTTACGCCAGCTTTAGAAAGGTATCCCCCACAAAGCGCATCGAATCAATTTATTGGTCAAGCTTCGAGAGATCCCAGCCGACGACCTCAGTGTCCTCCGCAATCTGATAGACCGCGACCGTCTTGCCCCCTCGTGGACAGCTCCATATGACTAAATCCTCTCTGGAATCTCACCGGAGGCGCGATCGAGATCGTGATACCCGTCTTCGGTTTCGATCCGGCTGTTGAACCACATGTCTTCCATATTGAGCTCACTCTCGTCGACGGCAATCTCGACGACCACCCATTCGTACCCATCTTGTCCGTCGTGGTCGCGGGCGTCCTCCGGTATCATATCAGGCTTTGACCCGGTGGATACGAAATAGTCGAGAACGACGTCCAGGCCATCACTCGCGGTGCATCCTGGGAGAGCGGCAACACCGCCAATAGCGGCCGACGAATCCATTAGCGCCTCTGGTTTATATGTTAGTGTTGTAGTTCTAGCAACGAACAAGATGAAGACAAACCCCTAATTTGGAGAACGCAGTCGAATTCCAGTAGCATTTCACTCTCCGTCAGTAGTGATCTCGTCGGGGGTGGCTTTGGTACTGATCTGGTGGCAGATTGCCTCTCCGGAATTTGCGTCGAACAGGTGGATCTTTTCTCTGTCAAATACGATCGGTAGATGATCATCTTCGCTCACTTCGAAGCTTGGATCAACACTCATCAGTAGCTGTGACGCACCCTGGGCCCCCTCCATTCCACTCTGATTCACTTCTTCACCAACGACGTCGAGGTAAACGAATATATTCTCTCCCATGGGCTCAAGTACCTCAACCCGTGCATCTACGCTCGGCGTGGGATCTCCTGCCTGCTCTGCGTTACTCGCTGGATAGAGATCCTCGGGTCGGATACCAATGATTACACTTTGGTCGATATTGAGACCATCACCATCCGCAATAGACGCTGGCAGGGAGAATTCCTCAGTAACGATTCCCTCGTGAGAAATCGTCCCCTTCACCATATTCATCGAGGGAGAGCCGATAAAACTCGCGACGAATTCGTTGGCTGGTTGGTTATAGCATTCTAGTGGCGGGGCAAGTTGCTGTAGTTTGCCCTCATTCAATACGGCAATTCTATCGGACATTGTCATCGCTTCGGCCTGATCGTGCGTGACGTAGATTATGGTCGTCCCTAGCTCCTTATGGATTCGTTGGAGTTCAGTACGCATATGGACGCGTAGCTTTGCGTCAAGATTCGCGAGCGGTTCATCCATCAGAAACACATCTGGGTCGCGAACGATCGCTCGTGCGATCGCAACGCGTTGGCGTTGACCACCCGACAGTTCATCCGGCATTCGGTCTTCGGTGCCGCTCATTTCAACGGTTTCGAGGGCTTGTTCGACTCTTTGGTCGATTTCTTCAGTTTCGATCTTTCGAAGACTGAGGCCGAAACTAGCATTTTCATACACACTCATATGAGGAAACAATGCAATGTTTTGAAATACCATTGCGATGTTTCGGTCCTTCGGTGGTAGGTATGTGACATCGCGGTCACCGATTGTGACCGTTCCGGCAGATGGTTCAGTCAGACCTGCCATCATCTCGAGCGTCGTTGATTTTCCACAGCCGGATGGACCCACGAGACAAACGAACTCACCGTCTTTGATCTCGAGATCCATATTTTCGACCGCTTGTACATCACCGTACTTCTTCGTGATATCTTTGAGTGTAACTTGTGCCATGGATGGTTACTCCTTTAGTGCGCCAGAGGTTAGACCGCTGATAATCTGCTCCTGTGCGAGGACGACGAGTATTGCGACGGGTATTACAGCCACCAAGCTCGCCGCTGCCATGTAATTGTAGAGCTGTTCATACTGTGTTTGATAGTTGAGGATACCGTGCACGATTGGTGCCCAATTTTCTGGCTGGCCGTTGTTCATCAGATATGAGAAGAAGAACTCGTTGTAAGTATAAATGAACGTGAGAACGCCGGCGGTTACTACGCCGGGTGCTGAAAGAGGAATAATCACCCGGAAAAGAGCGCCAAGTCTTGTACTCCCTTCAACTCTAGCTGCGTCTTCAAGCCCGTCAGGAATCTGGCTGTAGAACGTCGTAAGGATGAATATGGACAACGGCATGAACAGTGCGCTAAACGGGAGTATCAGTGATCCAGGTGTGTTGAATAGATCAGGAGAACTCAGGCCAAGTATCGAGACGTTCCCCGTGAATAGCTCGAACAGTGGAATGAGGAATGATGCCGGCGGGAAATAGGAAATTGCCAACACAAACAGCATAATTGGCACTTTCCCCGGGAAATCGAGACGACCGAATACATATCCAGTGATTGATGCGAGAAGTATAACGAATATCGTAGTCGCTAGTGACAAAACGATACTGTTGAAGATAAAGCGATGGAGCGGTGCCTGCTGGAATATCTCGATGAAGACACCGGGGTTAAAACCATTCGGCAGCAAACCGAGCCCGTATATCTGATCCTGTGGAGTCACTGCCAGAGCTGTCAACCAGTAGAATGGGAAGAGCGTCGAAACAAGGAATCCGAAGGTTGCGATGTAGAACGCCGTTTTGTACACCGAGCCAGGTCTCCTAATAGCCTTTTGCACATACACGTTTACTCTGCTGTTGGTGGTGTTTTCTTCCATGGTTTTACACTACTGCCTCCTCACCTAATCTCCAAATGTATCCTGAGACCGCGATTGCGATGATTGCCGCAATGATGAACGCGACCGTCGCAGATGTCCCATAGAGACCGTTACTAAATGTAGAGACAACCATACAGGAGAGTGATGGAATTGTGTTACAGCTGGCGACGGTTTCAATCAATCCGTAGACTCGAAGTGCCTGAATCGTCCTGAACAACATTGCGATAAGGACCATTGGCAACACCAACGGAAGCGTGATCCGTTTGAATCGCTGCCATGGCGTAGCGCCGGCTACCTTAGCGACATTGTAGAGATTCCGATCGATGCTCTGTAATCCGGCTAGGATGAGCAACGCCATGAATGCGGACGTCTTCCAAATGTCAGCAACAATGATTATTACCGTGGCGTCAAGGCTCTGAGACAGTGGTGCAGCCGAGAACAATCCTAATTCTTGGAGCGGTGCCGCAAGGAAACCGATATTGGGTTGGAACATCAGGAAAAAGATCATTCCTTGAATGACGATCGGAATCGCCAACGGCATTATTATCGCAACACGTGCCCACCGTCGTCCCTTAAACTCTTTGTCAAGAACTAATGCCTGTCCAAATCCAATAATCGTTTCGAAGAATACGCTAACGATTGTAAATATGAACGTGACCAAGAGTGCACTCTGGAAAGGGTTTGAGGGATCGAAAAATGCAGAGCCCATCTGAGAATCTCGTTGGCCAGTAATGACTTCAATGTAGTTTTGAAGGCCGACGAATTCCCCTATAATATCTGGTGAGAGGAGCGCGTCGGCATGGAGCGACATCTCGAAGGTTCGGATGAGCGGCCAGATCGCTATCAAACCAAGGACCAGCGCGGAAGGGATCAGTAGTAGATATGCAAACTGTGTTTCGTTCAACCGTTCAATGTAATTCAACACTGGCCGGTGAACGGCAAGCCAATGACGCTGATTCTGTTCCTTAGACATTATAATGAGTTATAATTTGTTGCTACCCAGAGTTGGCGATTCAGACGCTGTCTTCGATCTCTTGAAGTGAGGATTCGAGATCCGACATGGCATCCCCGGGACTTTTCCCTTGGCCAAGCGTATCGTTGACCTCTCCCGAAATCTCAGACGACTGCTGTGGCCAGACTGGCGTCACAGGCCTCGGAACCGCGTTTTCGCCAATAACACGGAACGTCTCCATAAATCGTCCGATTTCCGGAATCTCTGACGCTCCATCGGATTCAAGGACCGATGGCTTCGGGGGAATCTGGCCGATGGATTCGAATACCGCGTTCAGATGGAAGCTATCAGCCATTGTCGCCTCGACGAGTTGCGCAGCAGCTTCTTTTCTCTCGGAATAGGGGTTTATCGTCATGTTCCAGCCACCAAGTGCACCAACAGGACCTCCGCGGCCTTCGTAGGTTGCTTCATCTGCCGTTACCGCATGCGGGATCGGCATAAATCCGAGTGAGTCTCCTAATTCACTAGATGCGTCCTTAATGTAGGAGGGCCAATTTCGATTCGCAACCGCATTGCCGTTGAGGAACGGATCAGCAGAGCTCTGTTCGTTCCATTGGAGAACCGCTTCTGGGGAGATTTGACCGGCGTATCCGTCCAGCGATTCGGAATCATCTCCACCATGGATGAATGTCCTGATCATCCGGATTGCGTTCAGAACTGGCTCCTCGTTGACAGTTACGTCGCGGTCCCCGACTGGTCCAAACAGGTCACCACCAAAGTACGCTCCTCCCCAAGATGAGATAAACTCATTGAAATTACAACAGGATAATCCCTCGTAATCATCGGCTTGGAACGTGTACCCATATTCAATGTCGTCATTGCTTTCCTTAACCTCACTTACGACCTGTGAGAACTCTTCCCAAGTGACACCCTCGGTTGCCCAATTTTCTCCTTCAGGGTCGTATCCAGCTTCTTCAACGAGGTCCTTCCGGTACCCCATCCCTGGCAGTCCGACCCACATAGGGATAGCGTGAAGCGCGCCGTCCTGGCTCTGTGAGGTTGATACTGCAGGTTCAAAGTACTCTTCCTGGACGGACTCAATTAGATCACTCGATAAGTGATTTTCCAGGTTCTCCGTTTGTTCTCGGACGATGAATGGAATCGTCCATCCGCTGTCCATCATAAAGAGGTCTGGCTCACTCCGCTCGGAGTTGAGCCACTGAGTGTACTGATCCTGGCGCTGATCTGTAACGTTTGAACCTGCAATGATATTCAGCTCGATGTGTTCTGGAAGGCCTGCATTTCGGAGTTCTTCCAGAACCACGTCTTTGCTCTGCTCAATACGAGGATCTGCTGCCCATTCAAGCGTCACAGTATCCTGTCCCGCTGACCCCTCCGTGCTACCATTACTGTCGTTGCCGCCGTTGCCACCATTGCCACCATTGCCACCACTGCCACCATTGCCACCACTGCCACCGTTACCACCGTTACCACCGTTGCCACCATTACCGCTACAACCAGCAAGGGCTATTGATCCTGCAGCACCGGCTGCTTTAACGAAGCGGCGTCGGTTCACTGTTTTTTTGTCAGATGAACGCTTGTCAGCCATTGTAATTCCAAACAAATGGATCTATTCTATCCCTAATAAACCCTGTTACCACTACCGTTCATCTTGGAGCGCGTTTTATACCCTTCTTCATCAAGCTGAGGGATCTTCGAGTCTCGTAACCCGTATCCGTGTCGCTCTGAGGTCTTCGACGATGGCTCCGAACCCTCCCACGGTATATGTTTTACATTCTGTCTCGACTGCCAAATTGATTTGATCGGCGTCTGTTACACTGATTCCATCGTCTACGCTGGGATAGAAGTCGGCAACTACGCCCTCTATATGCCGTTCACGACCAGTATCAGTTTCATATCCGTCTACGGTCACTTCTAGAGAATCCCTATTGGCGGGATATGACCGGAGGTCACGAACACAATTCCTGATGCTAGCATATTCCCTCCGAAACTTATCTGTGCGCCGCCCATGCCCATGGATTACCTCCCACCGTCTCCAGAGGGTGTCCTGGAAGTATCGGTAGAGCATCGTTGAAAGCGCCTGATCTTGGACGAACATGCCGTAACCGGATTGGGGCCTTGAGACACCGAAATACGACCGGTGGGAATCAACCAATGCAAGGAATGGAGCCGACGTCTCCCTATATCGTACTTCTGAAGCCGCATCTCGCAAGTAGGGCATTAGATCGTCGATTCCAGTTTTAGAGCCCTCGGTAATGTGTATAGAAATGTTGATGATTATATCGTTCTCAATCGCCTCTTTGAGAGGATTATGGAGCTGCAAGAAGCTCGACGCAGAAAGAGCCAGGTTGATACTGTCAGTTGACTGGCGAACATCCTCTACGGCGTGTTTGAGTACTTGCTGAAAATCGTCATAAATTTCGAAGGAGTGCTTCTCGAGGGGTGGCTTTTGATAGTAATCATCAATTATATCTGCAGTATCATATAGGTCTTCGCCTAATTGTTCAAGGCTATCGATGAACGTGGTTGGATCCGTGATACGGGCACGAAGTGACCCTTTCTCGTAGGTCTCGATGATCCCTTTCTCATTGAGAGTCTCCAGGACGTCATAGATGCGCGGCTGAGGGACGTTAGAGGCCTCGTTGATTTCTGAGACCGAGGCGTCACGGAGCTCGAGGACTGTAAGGAAGGCATTTGCCTGGTATGGAGACAACCCATATGCTTCGAGAACGCTCTCAATCTCATCGAGTTTCATTTGATATTGCCATCTTCTCTGAGCGCGAGAGCTTAAACAATTTGGTCCCTCTCCTCAGATATCAGCCTATTCTATCACTCCCGTCTCTCCGTTGTTACCTTGTAGACTCCGACTCTCAGCTCCCATAAAATGGCCCTCCCTGCGTCTTGGGACGCTAACGACAGAACTGAGCAGTTGAAAGGAGTTTATTTCCACATAATTTCGCATGATTTATAAACAGATTATCGCGCGTCTGGAGCCTCGAACTCTCCCATATCGGGATGGAGCGCTCCTTGTTTGTCGGCGACGGCCCCATCAGGTTTCGAAACGGGACCGCCTATCAATGGGTCATTCGTCTGCTCCATCCAGTTTAGCAGTCGGTCGCGGAGGTCTCGACCAACCGATTCGTACTGCGGCTCTTCGAGAATATTATTACGCTGATTTGGATCGAGATATAGATCATATAATGCTTTTTTTGGAGGCGCTTGCTCGAAATACCCCAATTTTTTAAAGAATTCTTTTGACTGCCCTGCGTCCGTGTTTGGAGCGACATATTGGTCGTACTGCTCGTCAAATCGTTGCACGTATCGGTATCGTTTAGTCCGGACTGATCGCTTCGGTTCGTAGGCAGCATGATATGTGACTTCACTAAACACTTCATCACGTACGGATTCCTCATCGCCATGAAGCATAGGGAGCAACGATATTCCCTCTACCCATTGTGGGATGTCGAATCCAAGGTAGTCGCAAAACGTGGGGAAGAGGTCAATTTGAGAGACGAGTTCGTCTACTACGGATGACCCCTGTGAGTCAATTTGGTCCGGGAATTTCGCAATCAACGAGACACCCGTTCCGCTGTCTGAAAGGGTACACTTCATCAATGGGAACGGAATCCCATGGTCCGTTGTAAAGAGAAACAGCGTTTCATCGATCAAACCCGTCGATTCAAGAGTTTTGTAGACCTCTCCAACACACTTATCGACGTTTTGGACTGCGGCATGATAAGCGGCCATCTCCTCTCGTATAGATGGGACGTCTGGCAGGGGGTCCGGTGGCGCCACAGTATCGGGAGCGACGAGATTCTGATCAATGGGTAACGGTTTGTGTGTGTTGTATAGCCCCAGTGAAAGGAAAAACGGGTCTGAGTCGTCGTCTCGATCCGTTTCACGAAGAAACTTGGTGGCTTCTTCTGTGATGGCAAAGTCTCGACGGGTATGTCCGTGGTCTAACCGTCCGTTACTAGGATCTGTGTCATCTCCACGCAGCACACGGTCGTAGCCCAGTACCGATTTTTCCAGGTCGGCTTCCGTATTTCGGGGAATTTCGTGCTGTTGGCCAGCCAACACAGTATGGAATCCACGTTCCGAGAGGAAATTAGACAGATGATGATTATATTCGTGCATTTCAAAGCCACGATGCGCCAATCCAATCAGACCGTTTGAATGTGGACTTGACCCCGTGTAGAGCGCACCCCGGCTTGGTGAACAGGTTGGACCTGCACAGTGCGCATTGCGGAAGAGGACTCCATCTTGGGCCAGATGCTGGAGATTCGGGGTGTCGATCCCATATCCATAGGGACTGATATACCGGCCAGTGTCATCAGTATGGATAATCACGACGTTATTGGTGGGAGACATCAACTACTACAACTTCCCGTATCAGGGCAGTATATTCTTCCTATAACGGCAATAGTAAACAGAGGCCCTTTTAAATTCAGAGCTATATTAATATTGGGTAATTTATTCCCGTAACCAGCAGACTATAGGGTGATAAATCAATGTACTAGTCTGATAATTCTGGAAATTGTCACGCTAGCACAGATTTATACTGATGTGGTTATCCATTACATGTGATGAAAGATGCCAATGCCTCTGTCGGTGTCATCGGTCTTGGATTGATGGGAACACGCCATGCAACTAACTTAGAGGAACTTGGCGCAGATATCGTCGCTGGTACCGACATTGATTCAGACGCGAGGCAGAAGTTTGAGGTGAAGTTCAGCGCGGAATCATACGCCTCCTTCGAGCGTATGTACGACGGGACCAACCTTGATGCTGTGGTCATCACAACTCCAAATAAGTTTCACGAACCAGCAGCTCTGGCTGCACTTGACGACAACGTGGCCGTGCTTTGTGAGAAACCACTTGCTCATTCCCTCCCCGCGGCGGAACGAATCGCGGCCGCAGATGAACAGTCGGATGCCTTCTGTATGGCTGGATTTAAACACCGTTTCGGCTCCGCTACGTCGCTGTACAAGGCCTATCAACAAGATGGAGAACTCGGCGATCTTAACGCCATTGAGGGGGGATACGTCCGTCGGCGCGGAATCCCTGGACTCGGATCCTGGTTCACTAGTGAGGAGGTGGCCGGCGGTGGTGCCCTCATCGATATAGGCGTCCATGCCATCGACTATGCCCTCTACCTAGCCGGTTATCCAGAGGTGATCGAGGTGATGGGCGTCACACGCAACTCGTTTATAGCCCGAGACAATTATGATGATCCCGACGATTGGGCCGGGAAGTGGGACCTTACGGATGAGTCACGGGATGTCGATGACTCGGCAACTGTTCTTATGAGGTGTGCTGGAGACCTAACAATTTCACTCGAAATCGCATGGGCTGCAAATAGGGAGCCAGACGAAACGTTTGTTGTCCGCGGCACAGATGCCGGCGTCCGCATGGATCTACGTGGAGACTCCCTCGATATATTCAAAACTGGGAGCAAGGATCACGACCATTACAGCGACACCACTTTGACGTCAAAACGCGAGAATGACAAGCTTTGCGACGAAGATTTAGCGTTTTTGCAGGGCGTCTATTCAGACAAACGCCCGTCAATGAATACCATTGACGAAGCGCTGCAGGTCCAGCGTATTATCGCTGCGATCTATCGCTCTAGCGATCAGGATTCGTCGATAGTGCTTGAAAATGATGAATTGAGGCCAACTACGGCGGCTGAGCAGAGGTAAGACCATTCGTCACAACCTAGTGGACCTGCCAGTTAATTCGTACCCACCCCGGTGAGTTCTTACTCATTCCACTCCTTTCACTGGTGATGAGCGTGAACTCATGTCTTCTCACACTACCCCTACACCAGCCCAGATCACGTTGTCCTATCTCGAACGGACTCACCTCGAAGCGGTTGTCCGAAGGGCAACCGCTTCACAACGTGATGTGTTCCGATCTCGGATCGTCCTGTTAGCTGCTCGCAGCTATAATAACACCCAAATCGCTCGCCAACTCTCCTGTACTCGCAAGACTGTACGCAAATGGCGCAATCGCTACGCTGACTCTGGCCGGGCCGGGCTTGTCGACAAGCCCCGGCCCGGCCGACCACGTATCTATCCCGACTCCACACGCGCTCTCATCACAGCGCTCGCGTGTGAACTTCCGGCGAACCGTCAACTCCCGTTGTCGCGACTCAGCTCCGCCGATATCCATGCTCAGGCTACTCACGAAGTCAATCCTTGTCCAGCACGGTCTACAATCGCCGCCTGGCTCAAGCAGGCGGCGATTAAACCCTGGACGGTGGCATCGTGGGTTACTCCACGTGATCCTCAGTTCAAGCAGAAGGCTGGTCGTGTCTGTGATCTCTACACCGGAAAGTGGGAAGACGAACCGCTCACTGATCGTGACGTCATTATCTGTGCTGACGAAAAAACCGGGATACAAGCCCGGTCCCGGCGGAAGACGCCGCCGGGACCGGGCAAATCAGTTCGAATCGGTCACCAGTATGATCGCCACGGGACCACTATCTACCAGGCTGCGTTCATCGCAGGGACTGGCGGTGTGATCGGCCACTGCGTCGACCGGAACACACGTGCGAACTTTGAAACGCTGGTTGAGAAAGTGATGGCCGACCCGATCTGCCGAAGCGCAGATCGGGTCTTTTGGATCGTCGACAATGGCAGTGCTCACCATCCCGCGACGTTCAGATGGTGGCTCAAAAAGCAGTATCCTACCGCAATAGGGTTACATCTGCCGACTGGCGCATCCTGGTTGAATCAGATCGAACTGTATTTCTCAGTCCTGACGCGGAAATCACTGACTGGCGAAAGCTTTCACTCGGTCGATGCGGTTGAAAACCGCATCACCGAGTTCGGGGAGTTGTGGAACAGTGATCCAGAACCGTTTGAGTGGACCTACACGAGGAACGACTTGACGAGACTCCTTGAAAGGCTCCCAACGATAGAGTGAATCTCGTTGAACGCGTTTCTCTAAGATGGATCCAATTCCGGAGTACGCACGGCAGGCTCTCGAAGACCGCTTAGAGACGCACGCGCGCACCGCTTGGTCCAAGCGATGCGCGCGGGTCAACGTTCGATTCCGCGGTAAATACGCCTATGTGGAGGTCTTCGACAGTGATCCGTGGATTATGCCAGGATCGACGAAGGAAGAACAAGAGCAGGTTCGCCAAACCCCAGTGAAGATGTGCCGGTTAGGGTGGACTGGTGACATGGAATCGTGGGAGCTCGCGTTCCACAAATACAGCGACGGCCAGTACGAGCCGTCGATTCACTTCGACGGCTCGGGAGTCAGTTCACCCGAAGCGTGTTTTGACTGTGCCGCTCAGGTTTACCTTCGGTAGCGACGCTCCACACGAGGACAGCTACTGGGTACGAATTAACTGGCAGGTCCACTAGTGATCGTCGATTGAGGTTAACTCGAGATAGCGCGTTGGATGGTCCCCTTCATTGTGATTAGTTGTCGATCCAGATCGGAGATCCCCAGGCGTATTGGCCATTACGTTGTGCGACACGCACGTAATAGTAATCCTCATCGTCACTCGCGGGCAATTCGTCGAACTCAACGCTGGCCTGGCAACTGGATTCGTGATATGCCCGACTCACTCGGACTTTCCGGGAATTATGATAGACGATATCCGGATTGTTGATGTCTTCGTCGTGGAGTTCGAACTCCTCGATGAGCCGGTTTCGACATTCATTCTCGAAAGCGAACAAGTGATTTGTAGCCCTCGCGCTTTCGAGTGGAATTTCTAATCGTTCATCCTCCACATCGACGACGATAGTGGTGTCATCGGATCCAGTGACTTCGACAATGAATCCCTGTGTCGTGCGATCAGCGTCTCCCTCAGGAAGGAGATAGCTTTGGTTATCACGGGATGTGACGAGATCAAACTCGCACTCTCCATCTGTGAAGTCGTACGTCTGCCCGAACCCTCTGAAGCGAGGTTGAATCTCAGTGACAGTTCCATTTCTTGCACGGATCGTTCCCGACCAGTCGAACTCGGTTTCATCAAAATCGCCGTACTCAGGCGTCGGTCCCCAACCGAACTCCATTAATAACCGGTAGCAGTCTGATTCCTCATCCTTTGAGGTATCCTGATGTGTGTACACCCGTTCCACGTCACCGTTGTAAATCAGTTCAACGCGATCCAGCGGGAGCGGACAATCTACATCCACTACAGCCTGTCGTTTCACAGTATCGGTAACATGCGATCCGAGTGGATGGCCATCTATCGACCACCAGAGTGTAATTCTGTCGCCAGTAACGCCGTAGGTACGCCGCTCTTTCAGCGCTTCCCAGACCGCATCCCGCGTCAACTCGGTAGCCCATATACCGGCGACTCCCTTTCCCCATGTCCCTGGCAGACCTGGACCATCGTTCGAAGCGATCACTCCGACATGATGACCCTGATTTAATCCATCTACGTAGGTGCCTCCTGCCGTACGGGGTCCCGTATCCGGGTTTTGTTCCATTGAGACAGGAGAGTCGATCGATTCGCTTGACCCGTGACTAGAGTAAATCTCTGCGACAGGAGATAGTTGGTCCTCGTAGATGTCCCAGTCTTTGCCCCGATTTCCTACATCATATGCTGTGTGATGGGGGAATACAAGTGCCTCGCGGTCGGACGCGTTCTCTAGCAGGGACGTAAGGTCCCAGGCTTGATCAAGAGGGTTCCCTTCGTCTTTGTAGTACACGTTGTGATCCCCCCATCGGGTTCGGTTCCCGTTCCACTCGTAGGCGGGAAAGGTGACGAATTCCTGTGGATTGTTATTCCGTACTGATACGGCCTGGATATCGTCCCACCAGGATTCAAACTCCGCGTCAGGCCCAACTGACTCCTCTCGAATACCTCCCTCACGCCCTTTCCGATACCACTTGAACGGGTAACATTGTACCACAGAGACATCGAGATGTTGCTGGGCATACTCCAACACAGTATCCAGTTCGCTTCGATCGGCACCCGGCCCTGTCATGTGTTTGTGGAGATCTCCCCAGAACAACTGGTAGTTAGCCACTGACTCAAAGCTCATCGCAACAATGAACGAAGAACAGGTATTAAAATCCTTGTCTCCGCAAATCTCTCAGCGTGGTGATGAGGGGGAATCAAAGTCAGTGTGAGATCTTGTTCGCTTTCTCATGGCAACTAGTTGGATTACCGACTGTCTCTCTCGTCGATAATCCGCATGGTTTTTGTAATCGCTACCGATGTTACAGGCATGTCATCGGATGACTTTGGTATCGGTCTCGTCGGAGCTGGCTTTATCAGCCGTGAAGCGCATGCACCGAGCGTCGAATATATCCCTGATGCCCGTATCGCAGGAATCCAGAACAGAACGCGGGAAAACGCCTCGTCACTCGCTGCCGACTGTAATCAAAATGGAAATTCTGAGCCTTCTATCTACGGTGACGGAGAGATCAAGGCGCTGGCTACTGATCCGGACGTCGATGCCATCTGGGTCACCACTCCGAACTTCACCCGCCTCAACGCCGTGAAGGCAGTTATAGAGGCCGTTGAAGACGGTGCCGACTTGCAAGGCATCGCTGTAGAAAAGCCGATTGGCAGGACGGTCAAGGAAGGGAACCGACTGCTTGAACTCGTGGATCGCGTCGATCTCCCGCATGCCTACCTCGAAAACTGGCCCCACGAACCTGACGTCGGTGATATGCGGTCCCTTCTCTGGGAGCAGGGCCGTGACGCCGGCCGCCCGTACATTGCCCGCTCCCAGGCCGAACACGGAGGTCCGCACTCAGGTTGGTTCTGGGATGGGCGTAAACAAGGTGGCGGCGCGCTGACGGATATGCTCTGTCACGCCCTTGCCAATAACGAAATCTTGTTATCCGATCCCAATGGATCTCCCCCCAAAGCCGTCTCAGTTACGGCGAATACGGGGACACTCAAATGGGATCGAAATGCCTATGCGGAGGAACTGGAGGCCGCATACGATATTAACTTCGCAACGGATCCTGTCGACGACTACGCAAGCGCGACGATTCAGTACGAGGATGCGAATGGGCGGCCCGTTATCTCCGAGGCGAGCGGATCGTGGTGTTACGTCGGATCCGGCGTCAGGCGGACGATAGAATTGCTTGGGCCCGAGTACTCTGGACAGGTACTCTCTGATGAGACGTCTTCCAGCGTCTTTTTCTCGGACGATTTGTCGAACGATGAAGGCTGGGCAGAGAAACAAAACGCCACCAGCGGCCGAATGCCGGTCTCTGCCGCTGAAGTAGTAAAGGGTGGCTACGTTGCAGAGAACCGTAACGCGATTGAATCCTTCCGAGATGAACAGAATGCGAGACTTGATCTCGATGATGGTTGCCGTATCCTTCGTCTGTGCATGGCCGCCTACAAGGCCGCCGAGACGGGGCAGGAAGTCGACCCTCGGGCCACAGACCTGACGGAGTACGTCCCATTTCCTGCCCGAAAATAACTATACCAAGGACCGGAGACTCGGCCTCGCTACTGTACCGCAGGTAACATTTTTTACTAGATTGGCTCACCTAATCTGGCAACTGTATTAGTCTAGTCTCGTACTTTCTCAGTCCAAAAATCAGCCTTCAGAACCCGCCATTTGACGGCTTTTAGTCGACTAGGTCTAAACGTTTGCCCGCGTCGGCGCTACGCCGCGCGGTTTCGACTATTCTGTGAGCTTCCCGGCAGAATTGGGGGTCGAGCGGCCCCTCAGGTTCCACATCGTTTTCAAGACAGTAGATCACATAGTGGGCAAGGTCCTGATACTGCGGTTCCAGGGGATCGGCTGCTACTGTGTAGCCTTCGGGTTCTTCGGCAGTCGATACACGAATAACGTCTCCCTCTGTCCGATTCGTGATGGCACCCTCTGTTCCAATGATTTCATATCCTTTCTTATTTGTGGGCTGTATCTCCCAGGGATTCGTGAGCATTCGCCAGGTGGTTTGAAGTGTCGACAATCCATCTTCATAGCGACAGATAGTTGCGCTTTGGACGTCGACTGGTCCATTGTCAGGCGTGTATGACTCGGCAGTTACTGTCTCTGGAAGTTCTCCACCGCGGAACCATGTCGAGAAAGTCGATCCGTAGCCGAGATAATCGAGCATCGACCCACCACCGTCTGCCGGCTCATAGAACCAACTGTCATTCGGTGGGGCACCGGCATTTCCGCCATAATATTGGAGCTCAACGATATCACCGATGACACTCTCGGAGACAAGCCGTCGAATCGTATGTCGTTCAGCGTCCCAGGCAGCTGGCCAGTTGATGAAGAGAGTACCGTCTGTACCAGCCATCGCTTCCAGCATTCGATCGGCATCCGATAGCGACACGGAGAGCGGTTTTTCTATTACGATGTGGAAACCGTAGGGTGCGACCTGCTCAACGAAATCAGCGTGCAGCGAGTTGCGTGGACAGCCGATAACAATGTCTGTATCGACCGTCTCAAGACACTTATCAAGGTCTTCGAACACTATGTCGTCGGATAGGCCAAGATCGTCGACGGCGTCTGAAAGTGATCCAGTGGACGTCTCCGGAGTCTCATCACAGACGCCGACGATCTTAGCGTTTGGATGATTGTCTACCCACTGAAGGTTCGTATTCATATGCATCTGGTCAAAGTTCGCACCGACGAAGCGCCACGTCATGACTAAAACGGCTATCTGATTAATATAAAAAGGTATGGGTTGTACCCATCTCTGGGGACATCTGCAGGACGACTTAAGGCGATTTCATATCATATATAAACGACGAAAGCCTTTCTGGATGGTCAAACGCCGACTGGATAGACATAGAAATTCAGGTTTTGTTGTAATGATTGCATTGACGCTGTGGTCCAGTCCCTCATATTGGTGAACCTTTGACAGCGAGTCTCTATACAATTACGGTGGTATGATTGTAACGAAAGTCATGAGGGCGATCTACGATTTCCATAGTATTTATTTTTACTTCGCCAGTTTTCATTAACCAGGAACCTCTGAGAATCCCCTGCTACTTGATAGTAATTCCATAATTTTATTATATCTATATTTCTAGTACATGGATTACTATAACAGAGAATAATAATAATACGAGGATAGTGTAATATATTAATTTAACAACCATCCATATAGAGCACAAGTTATAGAAATTAACTGGTAACATCCACAGTATATCAAACCTATAGATGTCTATTACCCTTATGAATTCACAAATATAGATCTTATATCACTTTAATTTATTAGAGAATACAGGCTATAGGCGACAATACCTACAAATAATAGATTTTAATCCAATATACTAAGTTTTAAAACCCTCGATTTGAGAACTTGCCAGTGATATTGATTGACAGATTAATTAGTGGATGAGGGTAGTGTCAATAATTTTTGGACCTATGGAACTAACCCAGTTATGTAGCCAACCTAAATTAGTGATCTGTTGCCACTATTGCGTGCTCAGGGATCGGCTACGACTCGAAAGTCCATGTGGCTAGTAGTGTAATCGGGAGTACTCTAGGTGCGTGCGGCGACACGATATCGGTTGCAGTAGGACTTGTGACAGAGGTGCGATCCGCCCCAGATCACCTTTGCTGTCCCGTCCTTAGCCCAGTGCGATTTTTGAAGGCCCCTTCATCGTGATTGGTTCTCCACCAGTCGGCAATCCACACCCAAATGTTACCCGCCGTATTGTAGAGACCGTAGCCGTTGGGTTCGAACGCGTCGACGGGTGCGGTGTGATCGTAGCCGTCAGCGGCGGTATTGTGGTCAGGAAACTCCCTCTGCCAGATGGTTCTCCGACCAATCCGAGTCTCCACCTCGTCCCACCTTGTGCAACAGACGTCTTTAGTGGAGGCTCATTGAGCCTTTCATCGAGCAAAGTGCTATCTTCACTCGGCGCCTAGTTTGAACATTGTGACACGTCCAGTCGGAACGCAAGAAGAATTGGAAGCACGGCGACGGCGTGCCGTCGCCATGCTGGAACTTGGCCACAGTCCGTACGAGATTGCTGAAATCGAAGGAGTTGCACCGTGGTCAGTATATCGATGGAAGAAGATGTATGAGGATGAGGGAAAGGACGGTCTCAGTTCGAAACCGCATCCTGGATCCACGACAGCACTTCCGAAAGAAGATTTCGACGAGCTTGCGGACCTGCTCCAGCAGGGTCCGCAAGCACACGACTTCGAAACTGATCGGTGGACATTAGATCGAATCCGTGTGATGATCGAGCAGGAATTTGGTGTGTCTGTGAGTACACCGACCGTCTGGCGCTATATGCAGCGGATCGACTGGAGCTGCCAGAAACCGCAACGTCGCGCTCACGAGCGCGACGAAGCGGCCGTTGAGGAGTGGCTGAACGAAACGGTCCCGGCAATTGAAAAAAGCGCGACTGAACGACGAATGGCTCGTTTTCGTCGACGAGAGTTCGTTTGGCATGCAGTCAACGGTTGTACGAACGTGGGGTCCACGTGGACAGACACCGGTCCACGTTGGCTCAGGACAGTGGGACCGCTGGAAGGTTCTTGGAGTGCTGGCAGTCGCGCCTGCCAGCGGCGCGACTGCCTTCAGTCATTGGATGACTCCAGATGGGCTCCCCGGGCTGATAATTGCCGAGTTTGTGCGGGATTTCCTGAATTACTATAACAAACCCGCCGTTGTCTGCTGGGATAATGCTCCAACACACAAGTATGCAAAACGACTCTTGACAACACCAGGGTTAAACACAGCGACCCGGGTCGCTGTGTCTTTTCCCAAGATGCCAACGTACGCTCCTGAACTCATGCCAGTCGAACAAGTGTGGAAGGTCGGCAAAATCGACTTGCTCGGAAATTTCGTTCCGTTCAATTTCACTGATCTTGAATGGGAGGTTGACGGATCGATCGCCTCGATCGGCGATCGACCCGAGTTACTTCGAGCGTTCGTCAGATGGGCGGGGTTCGAATTGGATGAATCACATTGGCAGTGAAAAGCTCAACAGATGTTGCACAAGGCCTCCCAAATCGAATTCCGTTGGTGGGTAGTCCTCTCTCAATACAGCGGAAACGGGTGTCTCATAGATTGATCCGGGATACTCTCCTCGATAGGGTAGGCCACGCAAGAAGAACTTTCACATCCCAATAGGATTCCCCCGTATGGCCGACGACGGTCGGATAACGACGGATCGCTTCTTCGGGGGCGTTGCAAAGCGACTCGAGAACCTCCAGTCCATGCTCGCATTCGTCGCCGAGACCCCTCCTGACGAACCTTCCCTCCGGAACTGGCTCGTATCCAATACAGCTGCAGAGAGCGATTCAACCATCACAACGTACGTCAGCTTCCAGCGCTCGATTGGTCTCCTCACCCTCCAAGACGCCCAGTACCACCCAACAGCTCGTGGCACAGCGTTTGCAGAGACCGGAGATCCGGAACTCGTCTTTGAGGCATTTCTCGACAACGTCGCCGGCTTCGAAACGATTCTCTAGATACTCGACGCCCAACCGGCTACTGCGCCGGAAATCCAAACAGCCCTCCGAGAGGCATACCCCGAGTATCAACTCCCGGAAGCAGTCGTTGGCAGACATCTCGAATGGCTCCGTGCACTCGGTACGATCGAACAGACCCACCAGAGTGACCACTACGAACTGACGGCGTTCGGAGCCCGACTCCTCCGCGAAAGGATCGACCAGACACCGACCATCGACGATCTCGAGATCGGCGGCACATACGACCGCGTCGACCTTCACGACACGTACGGTGGGACACGATATCGTGGGATTGCCCCCTCCGCCGAGCATCCCTACCTCTTCTTATTCACAGGCGACTCCGGAACGGAGCACGGGTACAAGGACGAATTTCGCGGTGATACGTTCATCTACACCGGTGAGGGCAGGACAGGCGATATGGAGATGACGGGCGGGAACAAGGCCATCCGTGACCACCAGGAGGACGGCCGTGAGCTCCACCTCTTCGAGAACAACGACGAAGCCTGGAGCGTAACTTACCTCGGACAGTTCGAGTGTGTCGATTGGTTCGAAGAACAGCTTCCAGATACCGATGGGAACCGCCGCAGAGCGATCCGATTCAAACTCGAGCCGGTTGAGAACACGATCGAAGTCACAGACACCGATCTCGACGAACTCGATACGGCTGAGCTCTACCAGAGGGCTACGGGAGCAGCGACATCCACTGGAGAAGACACTCCACAGGCTACTCCCGAAACGACACGAACCAGCTACACCAGATCGGAGGCGGTCAGAGCATACGCCCTTCGCGTTGCTGATGGCGTGTGCCAAGGCTGTGGGAATGAAGCGCCATTTCTCGGTACTGACGGCGAGCCGTTCTTAGAGGTACATCATCTCTCCCGTCGCAGTGATGGTGGTCCTGATCATCCTGACAACGTCGTCGCTCTGTGCCCGAACTGCCACCGTCGAGTCCACCACGGCAAAGATGGCGATGAATTCAATCAGGAGCTCATCTCACGGACAGACAGCGGAGTGTGACTGACCGCAGGACGGGTTGATCCACGCCAGATCATCCATGTACCGACCATGACTCACTCATCTTTCCTTTAGGTCGTCCGGAGACGATCCATGGACGGTTCGTAGATCTCTCCTTTCTGTTTGAGCCTCTCGATCTCGTGTTCAGCGTTTGACCGTGACAGCCCTGAATACTCAAGAAGCGTTATCACCTCGTTTTCTGGGGCGCCATCGTCATAGGAGTCCTCAAGACCGGAGATCACGTCCTTCGTTGCCCGAGCTCGTTCTCGATCACCCCGGTGCTCATCCAGGTCGACAACATCGAGGTCGACTGCTCGTCGGATATCTTCGACCACTACCGTCGTTCCGTCAACCCGGACAAAGAATGGGGGATCAAGACGTTGATTGATCCGAGCTGCGATTTCCTCAACTGGGAGACGAGCCTGAAAAGATCCTGAATCGATGTCGTATTCGACGGTGACGTCCGTGGTATCGACGATATCGTTGACCTCTGCCTGGATTTCACGTGACAGCGAGTCCAGCGTCCGGTCTACATAGTCCAGATGCTGATGTACCGTTGCAAATTTCTCAGCAACCGTCTCTTCGCTGTCTGTCATATCTGTTGCTGTCCATCCGATCCGTGATTAATCTTCGTCGAAAAACTCCTGGTTCGACTAGTAGTGAGCATACGGCCTACTCATGATACTTGATATAAAGATCTGCAAATCCCCTCCAGTTGGCCTCTACATATCGTTTCATGCGGGTATATGAATATCCATCCTCGAGCCAGACCTTCCGGTCCTCATCCGCGTCAGTTGGAAGATATACCTTGTCGAGATGCGGTTGCCCATGACTCGTATCCATACGAACGATCTGTTCATTTTCCCCGAGCGGGTCTGCCCCCTTCTTGACCAATACGACGCCGTATCCGTCTGCATCCCGGCCAGGATCGTAGTGCTCTCCTGGAGATGGTTCCGGCTCTACGAATCCCTTCAAAAAGTACACGTCTCCTCGATAGGTCCCTAGATCGATTGTTTCAAAGCTATGCATTTACCGTCACCGTCCCGTATGAGAGTTTAGAATTTCCATAATTCATATACACTATTTTCTAAGCTATTCAAAACCGGATATGGGATATACCATCTTTGACAGGCGTACTATAGTTATAGAGTATTTCACTAAAAACTTTCGATATAATCACCAGTGGGTTCGGGAAGGTCGTCTAGCTCTACAAGTGGTCTGCGACAGCTTTATCAGCGTTGCAGTTCTAGCAACAGTCGGGAAGAAGATAGATGCCTGAATTCGAAGATCGCGGTTCCTCGATTCCGGATCCGAACGAGTTCGATCCAACTGACGCAGCCGACGATATTCCTCTTGACTTCCGGAGTGCCTTCTCAGAGACCCTTAGCCAGCATGGGTTTCCGGACACGCTTGTCCTGGCTCGTGAGCGTGCTGACGATGTCTTTCACGAACGCCGATTAGCCCTCTTGGACTATCTAAAAGATAACGACCCACGATCCGTTCGTGCGCTGGCTGATGACACTGGATACGATAAGGGGGTTGTGAGTCGAGACCTTCAACGCCTCGCTCGTCTCGATATCATCGAATTCGATGACGATGGCCGGGCGAAAGCTCCCCGCTTGAAACATCGCCATGTCGTCGTCGAGCCAGTCATTTGAGATAGTCACGTAGTTTCGAGGAACTCGAAGGAAATCTGGAGTTCGTCGGTGTCACTCTTCGCACAACTCAATCGAAATCGTTTCCGACTGTGATCGTGTTCGCTCGACCATCACCATGGACGACCGATGGAACAATTTCGAAGACGCACTCGAGTCAGGGGAGTCGGATCGAGTCAACGAAGTGATCGACGGGATCAAAGAAATGGATCTCGACGAACGGAGCCGACTGTTCGAGGTCTGCTTCGACGATCTGACTGACCTCTACGCCGAGAGCGATGACGGGTACATCCGACAGTCGACCGTCCGCGTGGCAGAACGGCTTGTGCCCGGAATAGCGCTGGTTTTCGCGGTGGCAGACGACGACCGCTCTCTGACTCTGGATGTCGAGGGTGTTCGTCAACAGACCGACGACGCGACTGGCTTCTTCTTGGAGGCGATGACGGACGAAGATGGTCGAGTCAGAAACTCCGCTAAACGTGGGCTGAAAGACGCGTTCAGGACGTACGATTCGCTCGAGGACGAGGAGACGATCGAAGCACTCGCAGTCGAATTCAAGGAGATGGCAACCGAGTACTCCGACAAGCGACGGGAACACCTCCTCGACGCGAAAGCGGACGCCGAGTTCTTCCTTCAGTCGGGATTCGGCCGGCTCCTCGAAGGGTTTCAGAAGGAGTTCGGAGACTCGATGAACAACTAATTCCGGCGAAACTTCCTGTGGGACAGCCCATCGCTAGTGAGATGCTAATCCCAAGACAATATATAGATACATAATTAATTTTTATATAAAAGTAATCTGTCTATATGGCACAGACTTTAGGGAGATCGTCCGTGATTGAACTCAAAAATCCTGATTTCGGCTACCTAGCGATGCAAGCACCCGTCGTAAGTTTACTAACGAACTAGTGATTAAATTCTCATGTCTGTCGGTTAGACCCTATATTTTGTAATAATCACGCCGTCTCTATGATTCATACCCAACTTCTTCCCAATCTGTTTTCTGCAGCCATCTTTAACAAAATATTCACTGCTGATCATCTATTCTCTATCAACGCATTGTAGAAATATCTGTTGCCGAATAATACAGCCGAAATAAAAGATACATAACACCTTTGATCCGGTACAAAAACACCTTTTCTATACGTTTTCCGCTCAATCGGGTTGACTAAGAGAATGAATGGTTTGAGGCGACCTTTTAATATTGCTCGACCCAACCGCACCATATGCGCAGAGCCAGTATTACTGAGGACACATCTCTTGCGTATCGAGATCTTGGCCAAGGCGACCCAGTTATTCTTCTCCACGGAGGCTGCATGAACCATCGAGTATGGGAATCTCAGATATGTGCGCTTTTGGACTCGGGGTATCGTGTGATCGCACCGGATCTGAGAGGCCATGGAAGATCAGATGCTCCTGATAGTTCGTATACTGTGGAAATGTATGCAGAAGATCTTGCGACCTTGAGCGACGCCCTTAGAATCGATGACTTTGCATTAGTTGGATGGTCGCTTGGGGCGACGATTGCAGCAACGTTCGCAAAAGACTACAGAGACCGTCTCACAAAGTTAGTCCTCGTTTCAAGTAGTATATTTTCCGATATTTCCCAGGTTGAATCGGGCAAACAACGTGAAAGCGAACTCCCACTCGGAAAGATGATAGATAACCAACGCCGAAACCGACCTCGGGGAATGGAACGGTTCGTTGCTGGAATGTTCGGATCTAAAGGTCATGAGCAAGCTATAGAGTGGCTCTGGTCAATCGGGATGCAGACGCCAATGTGGGTCGCCGTTCGAACCCTGGAGATCTATAGGGACCCTGCTGCTAATAGGTTACATGAGGGACTCAATGCGCTTGATATCCCTGTCGCCATTTTTCATGGCGCACTTGATGGGTCTGCAACTCTTGATGAGGCACGAATTATTGTAGACGAAATTCTCACTGATGGTCATTTTGTCCCGTTTCATGAAAGCGGCCACGTCCCGTTTCTTGAAGAGTCGGAGCGGTTTGACGAAGCACTCGTTTCGTTTCTTGAAGACTGACTTAGCACGTCTGGATGTACAACTTTCCTATTTGCAGTAGATTTTCGTCTCGCATTAGTAGAGTCGCGTTACGGACATAGGCTTGTAATACAATATTCAAGAATATCGAATACCCGACTATGAGTGGACTATATTGAGCTCAACCTCGTTCGCGGTTCCGAGGAGCAAATTAGGAAGCTCTTCTTCGAACAGCTTCCCCTTCATACGGTGGCTAGGGCCCGATATACTGATTGCGCCGAGCACGTCTCCGTGCTCGTCGTGCACTGTAGTTCCGAGAGCGTGAAGCCCTTCTACATTTTCTTGCTCATTTATACTGTACCCGCGGTCTCGAATACGTTCGAACTCCTCGAATAGAGCGTCTTCATCGGTTTCAGTGAAGTCGGTAAGTGCCGCTAATCCGTAGTGGTCGAAAATCTGCTCAACATAATCTTCCTCCAAATGAGCGAGAATCGCTTTCCCAGCCGAGGTTGTATGAATAGGGATCCGTTTTCCGATTCCCGGATCGGTCTGTACTGCGTGGCTCCCCGTTTCTCGGTAGACGTACACCGCTTGTCCGTGCTCCTCGACGATAAATTGAACCCGTTCACCAGTTTCCTCCGCAAGTTCTTTGACTTTCTCTTCAACCATGGGATACCCCTTCTTTCGGGTCTGAGCTTGTCGTCCAAACTCGAGAAATCGAAGGCTCAAGTAATACTGATCGCCGTCACGCACAATGTATTGCCGGTGCAGAAGTGTTTGAAGGTGGCGATGAATCGTACTCTTCGCCAGATCCAGGTCGTCTGCAAGCGACAGGAGGGTCGCTCCCTCGTTAGCATGGATTAATTCGAGTATTTCGAATGCTGTGTCGACCGTAGAAACCGGATTCGCTGGGGAGTCAACCGATTGCATGTATGTTGTTCACTATTTTCTCCCTCTTCAAGGTTCCGCATACTCGAATACATACTATTGACCTACTGATATATTTGTGGATACGGATGGACCCCTACGTTAAAGCATGAGGATTGACTACGTAGAGGGGATGAGGGAACATGACGTCATCATCGTCGGTGGCGGAGGCGCTGGTCTTCGGGCTGCTATTGCTGCGCATGAGGCCGGTGCGGATGTAGCAATTGTCTCGAAGTTGCACCCGGTTCGATCTCATACTGGGGCAGCGGAAGGCGGAATCAACGCTGCTCTACATGGCGACGACTCGCCAGAGCTGCATGCATACGACACGATGAAGGGGGCCGATTATCTTGCGGATGCTCCAGCAGTTGAGGCCCTCTGTCGAGAATTCCCGCAAGAGCTCATCCAGTTAGAGCACTGGGGAATGGCGTTTTCACGCGATGAAGACGGGCGAATCGATCAACGATATCTCGCTGGCCACTCTGCACCCCGGACGACGTATGCTGGCGCTGAGACAGGACACCATCTTCTTCATACACTATACGAACAGGTCATCAAACGTGGGATCAAGGTTTACGACGAGTATTATGTTCTATCGCTTGCTGTTACTGATGAGCCACATCCCGATGATCGGACCTGCCATGGCGTCGCTGCCTACGATATTTCATCGGGCAGCCTCGAGGGGTTTCACGCCACTAATGGTGTTGTCCTCGCCACTGGCGGGCTGGGCCAAGTCTATAGTCATACCACTAACGCAGTATCAAACACTGGTGATGGTGCTGCGATGGCCTATCGATCTGGAGTTCCGCTTCAGGATATGGAGTTTATTCAATTTCATCCCACGACGTTGCCTTCGACAGGGGTCCTTATCTCTGAAGGCGTGCGTGGTGAAGGAGGGATACTCTATAACCGAGATGGTGAGCGATTCATGTTCGAACGAGGGTACGCATCTAACACCGGAGAACTTGCGTCACGAGACGTCGTTTCTCGCGCAGAGCTGATCGAAATTCAGGAAGGACGGGGTATTGAAGATGACCACGTTCGCCTCGATATGCGTCATTTGGGGGCCGATCGAATTTGGGACCGGCTCGAGAATATCGTTCACTTGGCCGAAGACTTCGAAGGAGTTGATCCGATTATTGACCCCATGCCGGTTAAGCCTGGACAGCATTTTGCTATGGGCGGTATTGAAACGGATGAATACGGTCAAACCTGTATCGAGGGCCTATATGCTGCTGGTGAGTGTGCATGCGCGTCCGTTCACGGGTCGAACCGGCTCGGTGGCAATGCACTGCCTGAGCTCATCATCATGGGAAAACGAGCGGGGGTCCAAGCTGCAACGAAACCAACCCCGGCAACTCAAATTCCTACTGGAAGCGATGCTGTTTCGGAAGAAGCCGAAACACAGCTACCGACGGATATTGGAGTAATCGATCGGGATTCGGCGGTGGTAACAGATGGGAGCCACCACGACATCGAACCGCGGACGATCGTTTCCCAGACCGTCGATAGGGCCGAGAGCCGAGTTGATCAGCTGCTCGATACTGATGGCGTGAACCATGCCCAAATCAGATCAACGCTCCAAACAGCATTAGAAGACCACGCGAATGTCTTTCGAACCGAGACCGGACTCGAATCAGCTCTAAAGACGATACGTGACTGCCGGCGTCGATATCGTGACGTCGGTGTTGCTGACCCGTCGCGGACATTCAACACCGACCTCATTCAGACCATTGAAACCCGGAATCTCATCGATATTGCAGAGGCGATTACGACGAGTGCATATATCCGAGAAGAGTTTCGAGGCGCACACTGGCGCGAGGAGTATCAGGACCGAAACGATGAGGAATGGCTCAAACACACAGTCCTGGCATGGAATAACGGCCAGCCGGAGTCCTACTTCAGCGATGTCCACTTAGACGGGGAATTCGATACGTATGAACCGAAACTCAGGAGCTACTAAACACTAGTCGAACAACTCGCGTGCGAGTTCAGGATCCTGAGGAATATGGCCATCCTGTTCTTCAACTCTATCGAGATACTCTCTCAGGTCCTGACGGTATTTTGGGTGCGTACAGTTGTCGACGATCATTCGGGCTCGCTCTAATGGCGAACATCCGCGGACATCAGCGATACCCTGTTCGGTAACGAAGACATCGATATCATGTTCTGTGTGATCTACGTGGGGAGTGAGCGGTACAATTCGAGAAATGTCTCCCCCCTTGAGCGTAGACGGAAGCGCACAGATAGAAACGAGTGAGTTCCCGTTAAAGTCATTTGAGCCACCAATCCCGTTGAGAACGTGTGTCCCACGAATATGTGTCGAATTCACGTTTCCGTACAAATCAATCTCCAAAGCACTATTGACGCCAATAACGCCGAACCGATCTATAAGAGCGGGGTTGTTCGAAATATTGGTTGGGCGAAGGACGATGTCCTCTCCATAGCGATCAATATTCTCAAAGAGTTTTGCTTGACCTTCCTCAGACAATGCTAGGGCAGTTGCACTTGCGGATTCGATGTGACCTGCATCCAACATTTCTAACAACCCGTCCTGAATCACCTCACCAAAATAAATAACGTCGCGTCCATCTGGATCGAATTCCGCTAACTCTCCCATCAACGCATTACCCAGGCTCCCAACCCCGAACTGAAGATGCAGGGCATCATCAAAGACGGGTGTCCGATTCATTTCCTCAGTCAAAAATTTCCGTAGGTTGACTGCAATCGCCTGATCATCCTCCGTCGAGTCTCGGAAGCTGTAGGTCGTATCAGATCGATCTGTTTCTATGACCCCAACTAGCTTTGATGGGTCGAATTCCACCCGGGATGACCCAATACGACCATCCGGCTCTGTCAGCGGAATCGGATCACGGTTTGGTGGTTTCCCCGGAAGGTAATTGTCATGAAGCGACTGCAGTGCCAATGGCTGTGCACTATTCACCTCAACGAGTAGTTTTGGAGCCGCATTAACGAACGCCGGGGTCTGGCCGATTGAAGTCGATGGAATCAACCAGTCTTTACCGACAGCTACAGCTTCGATAATCGCTACATCTGGATCAACGAGGCCGCCGTACTGGACCTCATCTCCTAACGAGGCAACTTTTCTATCGCTGAACGCAATCCGTCGATCGTTGATTGCTTCCCGCGCTGTCTTCAGTGCCTGATAGGGATACCGTCGCGTGATTGCGTTTGCTTCCACCAGTTGTTCGTCAATTTCGCCACCTACACTTCCACCACTGACAATTGTCAACTCGAGGTCTCGATTTGAGTTCGCCAGGGACAGTGGTACTTCCTTTGGGTATCCGACACTACCGAATCCGCTTACGAGAACCGTTGCATCGTCAGAAACGAGATCGGCAGCCGATTCCGCAGAGACTACCGGGAAATCGCCTTGCAAGCGCGTATCAATAGAGCCGTCGTTCCCTCTTTGTGGGGTCATTCTACGTCCTCCGGCTGTGTCCCTACCCCCTCAGGCCACCCTACAGGCTGTTCGGCAGTGGGTTCGGCAAATTCACGCTTTAGAACCATCGGTGTCCGTTGTAGTGAGAGCACTTTCTCGTCGTCTTGATTGAACGCGCGGAGTTCGGTGGTAACGATCCCAACATGGTCACGGGAAGAACTCTCGCGAAGTTCTACTACTTCTGACTCAGCAAAGATCGT
Organism: Saliphagus infecundisoli; assembly: GCF_020177375.1. Classification (GTDB taxonomy): domain Archaea; phylum Halobacteriota; class Halobacteria; order Halobacteriales; family Natrialbaceae; genus Saliphagus; species Saliphagus infecundisoli. The sequence continues at coordinate 47,260 of NZ_JAIWHV010000025.1, forward strand.
ATCGCCGTGAAAGACCGGCGCATGGTGACGAATTTCGTCGTAACCGAGATTCGCTGTTGCGTTCGCAGAGACGTCAATCACGCTCATTCCGACGGCGAGAGCGAAAACAAATGTTCCATTCACCAGACGCTCTCCGAATTCAGTCTCAGCTGCATATACCTCATTGAAATGCATCGGATTGGTGTTCATCGTCACGTTTGTGAACCACACGTCATCTGTTTCGGTGATGGTTCGGCCAAACGGATGCTTGTACACGTCGCCGACCTCGAAGTCTTCATAGTACCGTCCTTGCCATCCTTCGACGAGTTGTCGTGAATTGGTTGTCATAGGTAGTGGAGGTACCATCATAGCCCCGATAGCTGGCTGAGGACCAGTCTTGGGGCTCATGACAGTACGAGAGTGCAACCGGATGATTTGATTGGGACTCATATAAGTGTGAGGGGCGGGGGCTACATCATCCATCCCTTCACATACGATAGAAAATCGTCGGAATCGATATCAAATGGACTTCGGAAGAACGCGGAGTGCTACCCGAGTTTGAATGGGTCGTCAACCTCCCCAGAGAGGTCAACCCAGATTGTCTTTGTCTGCTGGTATTCCTCTAACCCTTCTATGCCGTTCTCACGCCCTAGCCCGCTATCTTTGTATCCACCAAATGGCGCATTGTACGACAGCGTTCGATATTCGTTTATCCAGATCGTTCCGGCTTCAAGCTGATTAGCAATCCGAGTTGCCTGCCGATGATCCTCTGTCCAGATTCCAGCAGCCAATCCGAATTGGCTCTGATTCGCGAGCTCAATTAACTCCGATTCGCCGTCAAACGTCAATACACTGGCGACTGGTCCGAAAATTTCTTCCTGAGCAACAGTCATGTCGTTCTCTACATCGGTAAGGATCGTCGGCTGAAGGAAACATTCTCCTGGTAGATCCTCAGGTTGCTCTCCTCCGTATTCAAGGGTTGCACCCTCTTCAAGCCCTGTTTCAATGTATGAGGTATCGGTTTCCCACTGATCGCGGAACGCAACAGGACCCATTTCTGTGTCTGGGTCCATCGGATCGCCAAGGTTGATTTCCTCAGCACGATCGGTAAACCGATCGACGAACTCCTCAGCGACATCCTCTTCGACGAAGACTCGTGATCCAGCTAAGCAGGTCTGTCCTGTTGCTGCAAAAATCCCCTTGATAACCCCGTTAATCGCATTATCGAGATTTGCACTCGAGAGTACTATGTTTGGGCTTTTCCCTCCGAGTTCGAGGGACGCAGGAATCAATGACGATCCTGCATCCGAGCCAATCTGCCGACCGACGCTGGTGCTCCCTGTGAAGGCGACTTTGTCGATATCGTCGTGATTGACCAGAGTATCGCCAGCAATACTCCCACTACCAGTTACGACGTTATAAACGCCTGCAGGGACGCCAGCCTCTTCATGGAGGAGTTCCGCAAACCGAAGTGCACTGATCGGTGTATAGGAACTGGGCTTATGGACGAAAGTACATCCTGCCGCGAGGGCCGGCGCCAGTTTAAATGTCGTTAACAGGAGCGGTGAATTCCACGGAGTGATTGCACCGACAACTCCACGAGGTTCCTCAGTCACATACGTGTGAAATTGGCCGCCTTTGTTTTCCACAGGAATCGTTCGGCCTTCCTGAGTTCGACATTGGCTTGCATAGTATCGGAACCATTCACCGAGCCCTCCCATTTGGGAGCTCATTTCGCGAATTAGCTTTCCATTCTGGCGTGTCTCGAGCTCAGCGAGTTCTTCAGTATGATCATCTATCGTATCTGCGATGCTCTGTAGAACACTGGCTCGCTCGCTAGCTGGGAGACCGTTCCATTCAGCAGACTGAAAGGCAGAACGTGCGGACTCCACGGCCCGATTAACGTCGTTTTCTGTGCCTGCTGGGACGGTTGCCCAGATTGACCCATCATACGGGTACTCAACCTCGATCCGATCTTCGGCTTCCGACTGAACGAATTCCCCGTCGATATACAGGTTGTAGTCTTCCCTCTCTTGTGGCATAGCGAGATACGTGTTAAACCTCAGCATTAATAGCTATTGTGACCGCGACCTCATGGTTGGAAATCTTTCTATGCTCAACGCGGTCCCGCATAAATAACCATACAATTAAGTAAGTGGCCAATGTTGACTCAGATGTATTGGTAGAGTCGATCTACCATACGGAGGTAGAATAGCGAATGCCCAACTCAGAGTTAGCGAGCGAGCAGTGGTGGAACGACTACCAGGAACTGGTAAACGACGACGAAGAAATGAAAGTGCGAGGGCACGATCAATTCGATGATAATTTCTTCATCCAAATCGATGACGAGAAGTTCGTTGTCGAAATGTATGGGGGAGAAGTCCAAGACGTACACGCAAATCCAGGCGTAAACGGTGAACATTCCTTCGGCGTCGAAGGGAGTCAAGATGCGTGGGAAGAATTCCTCGAAGAAGTTCCCCCAGCCCACAATAACGAAATTATCGCCTCAGATTATCGAACAGCAGTTCGCGGTGAAGAAGGATACTTAGAATTGCATGGAAACAATAAGAAAGTCTTCCAAAATCTTCGGCCGTTCCAGCGCGCACTCGAATTGATGCGTGAAACACAGAATCAGTAAGGCAAATGAGCATTGAAGCCCCTTCCCACGGCGAACAAGAAGAGATCACTGGACACTACGTTGGCGTTGAGATTGATGGTGTCGAAAACCGGGTCTACTACGAAGAAAATGGCCCAGAGGATGGCATCCCGCTACTTTGCCAGCATACGGCTGGCAATCATGGACACGAGTGGCGGCACCTCCTTGCGGATGAGGATATCACCGAACACTTCCGAGTAATCGCATACGACCTCCCGCACCACGGAAAATCACTCCCTCCAACAAGCGAGGAGTGGTGGAAGGAAGACTATATTCTGGATGAAGACAACTTTGCAGAGAGTATCGTCAGTATCGCAGATGCACTCGATCTTGATGATCCAGTCTATATGGGCTCGAGCATCGGGGGAAACGTAATTCTCCAACTTGGGGATTGGCATCCGGATCGATTCCGAGCACTAATCGGACTTGAATCGGGGACCTACAGCCCGGGATACTTCCTCGATTGGTTCCATGATCCCCAGGTGAATATTGCAGAGGCCAGTGCCTATGCCTGCTGGGGGCTAATGGCCCCACAGGGCCCCGAAGCTACCCGCAGAGAAACTATGCATCTGTACGAACAGGGATCGACCGGCTTGTTCCGAGGCGACCTCTACTACTATTCCGTTGATCACGACTATCGAGACAAACTCGATCAAGTAAATCCGGAATGTCCAGTGTACGTAATGAATGGAGAGTACGACTTCGCAACTGACCCTGATGACGCTCGTGAAGTCGCAGAAGGCATTGGAGATAATGCGCAAGCAATCGAGATGGGCTCAATAGGTCACTTCCCGATGAGTGAAAACCCCGAGCTCTTCAAGCAATATCTCATGCCTGTCTTAGATGACATCAGAGGTGAGGACGTGTCCATTCCAGAAAAAATGTCTCCAGAATAAATATCCAAACTGATTCCCACAGGCTCATATCCCACTGGTCTACATTCCCATCAATCAATACTATCTGATATGATAAAAATAGTGATATTGGCTAATACAATCTAGAGTATGGCAATTCACGACTCTACTGAAGTAGTATTGAACTATAATTACCAGTGTACTGAAGGTCCGAGTGAAGCAGTTATCCGCGGCATAGCTGTTGTGTGGAATGTTCCACCTTCGAAATTAGTTCCACTTTACAATGCGATCGATCCCGAAGCTCTAAACGCGCTTTTCAATCATAAAAATGATGATGGCAAGTCTAATATAACAGCTGAATTTTCATATATGGATATTCATGTGGTGGTTTCTAACACTCAAATAACACTCAATTTCCAATATGACATAAATCAAGAGATTGTAACTGCGGCTTCTTCCACGAAAGATTGATTTTCTCTACGCGAGAGCGTTGGGGAGGTCGCGATCCTCTTCGATCGGGTCTCGAATGACCTTGCGGTACTCTTCGAGATCATCGTCGTCTCGGAGGTCCTGACTCATGATTACTTACTCTCTGTTTGTGCTCGGCGTGTATTCAATGTCCGCCACCTCAAGGCACGATTTACCTAGAAACCGCGTGTACGCCAACCGAGGGCACTGACCGACGGGGAGGATATATCTCGAAGAGACGGTTCGGAGATGGCGCTGAGACTGGTACTCGGCGTGGCGATCGGCGTCACGATGAATCAGTTGGCTATCGGCGTCGCCCTCGGCATCATTCTCGGCGCCGCGCTCGAAGCTGGTTAGACCTGACTGCGGCAGTAGGAAGATCGACGAGTCTCTCTTAGACAACCCCATGCGATTGAATCCTATCTGGGGTCTCACCAGCAGCATGATCAAGGTCACGAGACTGATCCCCGGTCTCGATCTGACTGGTGGACCAGACGTCTTCACTGTCGAGCTCACCCTCGTCGACGGCAATCTTGGCGACCACCTACTCGTATCCATCTTGTCCGTAGTGGTCGCGGGCGTCCTCCGGTATCACCTCGGGATCAGATCGGCGGAATACCGAACACCTGGGATTCCAATTATGCGCGTCCTTGTAGGCGACACTTCTTACGAGGACCATCTCCATCTCGAATCGGAAGCTCGCTAGTCAGATGCTCGGCAGACGCACGTCAGACATTCCCTTTCGAGTGGGACAAGTGGAGATACTGTTTCCCCTGGAACAAGTGGAGAATCATGCAGGATGACAAACTAATGGTCTGACGTCTGTGCGACGTGTTTCGAGTGGAGAATGACAGACGATAACGGGGGTGGGGGGAACATCGAGTGTGTCGAGACCGTTCCACTGTTCGTCTACGAGTTCGGAGCGGCAGTCACTCCCGAGGAAGCGCGGTGAACCCGAGTGTCCGAAAGCCGTCATCGTAGGTGAGGATATGCTCGATCCCGTAGTCCCGTGCCTGCAGACCGATCACGTGGTCGGTGAGGGAGATCGCTTGGTCGTCGTACTTGTGAAACTGTTCGACCGCTCGCTCGGCGAGCGACGGCTCGACGTCGAGCATGCGGAACGTGTCGGTTTCGAGTAGTCGATCGACGACATCATGAGCGACTCGAGTCCCGGCGTGTGAGAGGAGGAGGGACACGACCTCGTCGAGTACGTACTGATTCGTGACGAGCGGATAGTACGGGAGATCGTTCGCGCCAATCGCTTGGATTACCGGCCGAATCTCATCATGCCGCGAGGCCTTCGTGTACTGATGGGCGACGATCGCATCGGTATCAACAAAGAGCGGCACACGTCCGTCGACATCGCCTTGGCGCCTGCAAACACCGCGTGGCCGTCGCGATCCGCGAGCCAGTTTTCAAGGCGGCGATCGCGAACGACTCCCAGGATCGTGTCGCCACCGACGGCGGGGAGCTCGTCGCCAGAAGATGAAGGTGAGGTCCTCGAGATCGACGACGTCGACGGGACGACTGCCGAAACCGAGAACTGTGCGTGCTCGACGCTCCCTGGCGACTATCCCTGTGCCGCGTGCTATATCGACGGAGACGCCGAGTGGCCTGACGAGGAGGACGACACCCACAGGAGCCACTAATCGGCGTTCGGCGAGCGAATCTTCTCTTCGGACGTCTCCCTGTCGAGTGAGAACGGAAGCAAACCGGACCGAACGTGCCTCGTATCTTCACCTTGTCGCCAGAGATACTTAAAGACGGAATGGGTGAGGGTTCGGCGGCGTCATCACCTTGTGCAACAGTCGGCCGCCCACTCTGAAAGATGTTGCACAAGGTGACGCGACTCCAGTGTCTGCGCTAGCGTACTCGACCGCCTCATACAGCGGAAACACGGTGTCTCATGCGCGCCACTAGCCACCTCGATATGAGCTCCCTCACAGTGATCACCGAATACGCCTTTGCTCGAGCCGTTAGTGAGAAGACTGTACGCAGAACCCGTTCCCTTCGGGATCGCGCATCACAATCCAGGTCTCCGTCACTGGACCGGTCGTCCCTGTTTTCGTCTCGACGACGGTCGCTCCGAGTTCGGTGAGTCGCTCGACTTCCGCTTCCCGATCGTCAGCGTCGAGGTCGAGATGAACCGGGATATGCTCGGGTGAGGATCGCGGCATCTTCTTGAAGAACAACCGTGGACCGTCCTCTGTTGGATCGACCGCTGCAGCGGCTGCGTTGAGATCACCACCTTCGGCTTCAATCGCCTCGATGATCTCCGGTGGCGGCTCTTCGAGGTCGTAGTCGAGTGCGCCTGCCCAAAACTCGGCGAGTGCCCGCGGATCCTCGCAAGCGAACGTGATGTTGCCCAGTGAGGCCATGCGGGCGCGACCACGTTCCCATGGAAAACTGTTTGCCTCGTCTGTGGGTCGACCTCGGGACGAACTCTGCTCAGGATTCACCGAACACCCGAGCCCTCGTTGTGGACTGGTCGCTCATCGTCAAATGGTCTGAACTTCACGCCCGCCGCATTGCACGCTCGATCTGACTCTTCGGGAGCCACTCCTCCGAAAGCCCCACGGCGTCCTCCCGCTGCTCGAACGACTCGCGGTTGTCCGCTAGACGGTCTTCGAGCCACTCCCGACGAGAGTCATCATCGCCAGCGTTCTCGATTCCTTCCTCGAGTTGGTGGATCCGATGGGCGAGCTTCAGCAGTGGCGGGACGGCTGCTGCATCACTGAATAGAAGGGCGTCGTCCGTATCACGAGCGATTCGCCCGACGAACGCTGTCGGGGTTGCGCCATCGACGAACCCGACCTTCTGCTCGACAAGCCACTCGGGGAGATGGATCAGGATCTCGTCCTCTTCGAGTTGGTCCAAGAGCTGCCAGACCTGCCGTGTTGTGACGTTGTCATCTGTCCAGTCCTGGGCGAATCGCTCGTACTCACGGTACTCTTGGATCTCCACCCCGGCGGCCCTACCAAACAGAGTGTTGTTTCGGACGAGCGTAGATCTGTGCGATCAGTGAGATATGGGCGTGAATCACCGTAGCGTCGCTGCCAGCAGCGACGCAACTACTCATGTTTTGGAACGTTGGTGC
>NZ_JAIWHV010000026.1 GCF_020177375.1 Saliphagus infecundisoli
GACGTATCTCTTGGTTCTGGGTCTATTTGCTCGCATCAGGTTGAGCTTGCGCAGTCTACACACCCCTTTCCAGTGCCCCTCGCAGTGGTCTCGCTCTCCCCAGCTTTATCAACTCAGAACGCAACAGATATATTGTATTCTCTATAGGTAGTATAAAACTCTTGCTGCCATGGGGGTTCGTAGATCTCAAAGCCATTTTACCGGAATTCTACCGTAATTTGGCATCGGTAGTATTTTGCCTTGATAACCAAGCTAGATGCTATCTGCATGTCCTCCCAGAAAGACCTGTTACTATTTGTGCTATTGAGCGTTATTTGGGGGTCGGGATTTGTCATTGTTAAGACCGGCCAGCAATACTTTCCTCCCGTGTTCTATGCTGCACTTTGTTTTGACGTTACGGCAATCGGTCTGTTCTTATACGTCCGGATTCAGGAGAATCAGTGGCGACCTAAGACCCGCCAATCCTGGTTCGCTATCGTAAGCATTGGCCTATTCACGATCACGATCTATAATACATTTTTCTTCATTGGACAGCGTAGTGCGCCCAGCGCAGTCGGAGCAATCCTTCTAAGTTTCATTCCTGTCCTCACTGCTATCCTCGCCCGGGGTCTCGTACCTGATGAGCGGTTCACCGCTGTGGATATCGGTGGCATACTTGTAGGATTGGTTGGGGTTGGACTCATTATCCGGCCGTCACCCGAGACATTGGCAACTGGCGATGTCGGTCGGCTATTGATTCTTGTGGCAGCAGCCAGCAATGCGCTTGGCGCAGTTCTCGTCCAGCGTATTGATCCACCGGAACCAACTTCAGTTATTCTTGCCTGGGCGATTCTACCTGGGGGCGTAGCCCTCCACTTGGTGAGTCTTTTTATTGTGAGAGAATTATATGAAAATATTATAATTACTCTCCATTCTGTCCTCGCTGTGGCGTACATAGCGGTCCTGGTGAACGTGATCGGTTATATAATATTCTTTACGTTGCTTAAACGCCGTGGAGCATTTGAAGTGAGTTTAGTCAACTATCTACAGCCTATATCGGCAGCTATTATTGGGTGGTTTGTTCTAAGCGAACAGCTTGACACAATAACCATTTTTGGATTCTTCGTAATACTCGCTGGATTTGCTCTCATGAAGCGGGATCAAATCCAAACCCTACTGCATTGATTGTCATATAGAATAGCTGTTGTTTTCCCGAATTCACCCTTCAATATCTATCGGAAGATATTCCAATTAACTCCCTGTCCATTAATAGTGGACAAGTATGTGACAAAACTGTCATAGTTCTGCAGTCGAATACGGGTTCATGGGCAAGGACTCACCACGGGATAACGCCGGCAAGCGGGTTAAGTCCACATTGACGCTGTTTACTATTATTGATGCGCTGAGGGACCTCAGGACAGCTGGAGTGTCCCAGCTCGCGGAAGAACTCGACATGCCGAAAAGCACTGTACACGTCCATTTGAAGACACTTGAGGAAGAAGGATACCTGGTCAATGAGTCCGGAAAATACCGCTTCAGCTTCCGGTTTCTCGAACTCGGTGGAGAAACGAGACACCAACTCGACACCTACCGAGTGTCCCGTGCTGAGGTGGATAATCTTCCGCTGGAGATCGAGGAAGCTGCTCACTTCGGAGTCGAGGAGCGAGGGCAACGGGTACTACTTTACTCGTCGGCTCGCGGTGATGGTGTCTACGATAACTCACCCGACGGCTACTATACCCACCTCCACTGGACGGCCATGGGAAAAGCTCTGTTGGCAGAACTCTCCGACGACCGCATCGGCAACATCGTTGATGAGCACGGCCTCCCAGAGGCGACCCAGCAAACGATAACCGATCGCGAACAGCTCTTTGAGGAGCTTGCCGAAGTTCGAAACCAAGGGTATGCAACCGAATTTGATGAACACCGTGAGGGACTTGGAACCATCGCAGCGACGCTTGATTCGGAGAAGACCGAAGGCGGTCCTGCATCGATCGGGATTTCGGGGCCCACGCGCCGGCTTCAACGGAAAAACGCGGACGGCGAACTAATTGATGCCGTCCAGAGCGCAGTAGACGTGGTGAATCTTGAACTCGAATATTACTAATTGACCTATCAATCCACTAAAGGTGGACAAAAAAACTAGTGTCCGAAAAGGTTCTTAACCTTCTAGCTGAGTACGCTCTCGCCGGTGGCCTCATCGTGGTGACGAGTGAACAGTTCGCCTGTAGTAGGGGCGCCGCTAATTCACGATCCCGAGTATAGCGCCGTCAAATCACACGTATTCAAGACGCTAATCGGGTTCCGGTATGGTCGTCTCACATCTTAGATTTCGTTCACTCATAGTAGACAGTGGAGCAGTCCTGCTCATTACACCTTCCTTCGCTGGCTGGGTTAGATAGGTCATCCCATACAGTTAGGATAGTGTCGCCTCTTTGGTGAGACGAAAATGATTAACTTTTCGTCCTCGATAGGCGTTTATCATATACTATTTTCTGAATGAGTTACTTTTCAATTCATTTGTTCTCTCAAAGTTCATCCTCTCTCGTTCGAAGCACCGTTTGGTGTGAGTGGACGCCACCTACCCTTACATATAATACACTTTAGTTAATATATTCTGGTTTAGTAAGGGCTCAACCAATTGGGAATATGAAATGATGCGGAATTTCGACCACTTGCTGATGTCTCCATTGCCAATAGATTGTGCCGTAAGCAAAAGAGCCTATTACACTCGTACAACTGTAATTGGAAGAATGTTTTATTTTGCGATTTTGAATATCGCTTACAATAATAAGTTTTTGCAAAATAATAAATTACTCGATCACATCATATAATAAAATATAGTTTTTCACTTGACTGACTGTGTTATGACAATACACAATGTTAAGAGGTGATGTGCTGAATTACAAATAATACAGTTCAGAGTGCCAAATCAGTAGCACCTTCGAAACTGAAAGATTCTCCTAACACAAAAATATATATGAAGTATAATTAATATTTCTCTCTCGTCCCCGTCTTTGAACGGGTCCGCCGCGAACACAACGTCACCGCACTTCAGGGTCATTCATCCCTACCGTCGGCAGCATGACCTCTCCACTCCTCAACGTCTTCCTCCCCCAATTGTTTGTCCAGCTTGTCCAATGTACAGGCGGAGCAGTCCGAGTGGCTTGAGGCTTGACCCGGAGGCGGTTTATGGCGGCTGTGTGGTATCCAATTCTCGGTGCATTCATGTTTCATCGATAAAATCAAACGAGTGAATCGACTCCTGTATCTGCGACAGCTTTATCACTCAGATTGGGTGACCTAGAGATATGACTCTCGAGGAAAACATCCGAGAATTAGAGGACCGTCTCGGAATGAGCCGGAGCGAGGAAGTCCAAGAGACCGGGCGGACTGTCGCTCGCCTCCAGGACTAATCTTACTCGAGGTCTTTGAGTTCGTCTACAAATTCGTGTTTCGTCAGTCCGTTAGCACCAAGCAACTCGGTCATTCCCGCTCGACCGACAGCGTTCTCGATGAAGTTGATCCACAGTTCTTCGTGCTGTCTTGCATACATTCTCCACTGCTCACTTTGCTGCAGATCTAACTCGTACTCCTCGATCGGGATTTCGAAGTTCTTCCTTCAGTCGGGGTTCGGCCGGCTCCTCGAAGGGTTTCAGAAGGAGTTCGGGGACTCAGTGAACAACTGATTCCGCCAAACCAAACAGGAAGCCCCGCCCTCATGGAGCGAACGGCACAAGCCATTATCGAGTAGGGTAGGGTGGAAGTCACTCAGTCTGGTAGCCGAGTTGGTTGTACCCACTCCGGGGCGGTGTGATACGGACTTCGAACCGGGATCCAGTTTCATTCCCCTCAGCGAGCACTATTTCCCACCCGTGAGCGTCTGCGATCGCCTCGACGATCGACAGTCCAAGCCCGGTTCCGGTTTCACTTGTAGAGTATCCGCGGTCGAACACCGTCTCGTGTTCGGACTCGGGAATCCCCGACCCGTCGTCGGCGACATAAAATCCTGGCCCGTCCTCGAGTGGACCAATCTGGACCGCCGTGGCGTCACCGTGTAAAATCGCATTGTGAAAGAGGTTCTCGAAGAGCGTTCGAAGCCGCTCTTCGTCGGCCTTGACGGTTCGGAGATCATCGACGGTCAGAGTAGTGTCCTCGGTATCGACGGTCTGCCATGCGCGTTCGGCGATGGTCTCGATATCGACCTGGATCGGATCGGTCACTAGTTGACCCTGACGGGCGAACATGAGACACTCCTCGATCAGGTCGTCCATGCGCTCGAGGGCATCGACGATGGGCTGGGCGTGCTGGCTGTCAGTGTCCTCTCTCAGAAGTTCCAGCCGGCCGCTTGCCACGTTCAGCGGGTTGCGCAGGTCGTGGCTGACCGTACTCGCGAACTCCTCCAATCGGTCGTTTTGTTGTTCGAGGAGCTGACGCTGGGCCGCTCGCTCGCGTTCGCGTTCGGCACGCTCGAGTGCAGCCTCCACATTGGTCGCAAGTAGTCGCGCGAGTGCCTCGTCGGTGTCGTCGAACTCACCGATGGTGGTGGTGCCAACGTTCATCACACCGTACTCGCCAAGCGGGAGGATCATTTCCGACCGGATCGACGTTTCGGGGTTGTAGACGTCCGCCTCGCTGACGTCGTCGTACGTGCGTGCGTCGCCGTTGACGAACGCGTCCCACGAGAGGCTGTTGCCCGGCTCATAGGTCGGTAAGTTTCCGATCGTCGCGTCGCTGTCGTCGGTCATCGCCGTCGGACGGAGAGTCCCGGTGTCCTCGTCGTACAACCAGAGCGCACACACTGAGAGGTCAAGCACGCGTTCGGCGGTCTCGACCGCGATCGAGGCGACGGCAGCGGGCTCCGTGGCGTCCATCATCTTCCGGGTCCACTCGTGGAGGTCGGCGAGCACACGCTCGCGACGCTTCTGTGTCGTGATATCCGTGTACACCCCGAAGGACTCGGACGCCTCGCCGTCCAGCGTCGCGTTCCGGAAGAGGAACTCGCGGTTCTCCCCATCGGCCGTCCGACGGGTGAGCTCCCGGACGATCTGTTCGCCCCCGATCACGGCGCCGTCAATGGCCGCCGCCTCCTCGTGCTTCTCGGGTGGCACCACCAGATCGTTCAGTGGCTCGCCGACCGCTGTCTCCGCGGGATAGCCGAAGGTGGCTTCGAACGCGTCGTTGATCGACTCGACAATCAGTTCACCTTCCGCATGGTCGACGAGGACCGTCGGATCGGGGATGTTCCTGAAGAGGGTGGCAAAGCGCTCACGTTCGCGTTCGAGGGCACGCTTTCGTTCCTTTCGGTCGGTGATGTCCCGAACGACGCCCACCAGCCGGTTCTCATCGACTCTCGTAATCGAGAGTTCGTGAGGAAACGTCGTGCCGTCGGCGCGCCGCCCGATTGCCTCCCCACGCCAGAAGTCGTTCGGCCCGAACGCCGGCAGGATTTCGTTTTCGATGCGTTCGCGTTCCTTCTCGGGGTACAACGTCCGCCACGGCCGGCCGATGAGGTCGTCGGGCTCGTCGTAGTCGTGCATCGCGGCATAGGCCTCGTTGACGTACGTGAACTCGCCCTCGTCGTCGATGATAACGATCCCATCGATCGAGGTGTCCATCGCCGCAGCCTGGGTTGCCAACCGCTCCTCGCGTTGCTTGCGCTCGGTGATGTCCGTGTAGATCGCGTAGCCGGCGATCGGGTCATCTTCACCCGCCTCAGTTATCGAGGCGTTCCGCAGGAGGAAGGTACGCCTTCCGGTCGCAGTCTCGCGCTCGATCTCCACGTTGACGGGATCACCCGCCTCTGCTTGTGCCGCAATATCGCGATACTCCGCCATAGAGTCAGCAGGAACGATCGCCTCGGAGATCCGATCGCCGACGACCTCCGCCTCGTCATACCCGAAGATCGATTCGAACGCCGGGTTGACAGCCTGGATCCGTCCTTCTTCGCCGTCGTATTCGTATCGGTATACTGCATCCGAGATGTTCTCGAACAGCGCACTCAGCCGATCGTGCTGACGCTCGCGTTCGCGTTCGCGCTGCCTGCGCTCGGTGATGTCTTCGGAAACGAGGACGGCCCCTCGGAACTCCTCGTCGTAGGGAAGAAGGGAGATGTGAATCCGCAAAGTTCGTTCACTCGTTTCGGGAGGCGTGATTGTGATGTCATATTGGCCAGTGGTCCGGTCTGACTCCTCAGATAACAGGTCGCTCAACACCGCTTCGTAGTTGGCGATGGCAGTCTCGGGGACGATCCCTTCTTCGATCAACGAGACGAACGGGTCTCCGGTGAGGTCCGCAACGCTGTGACCGACGAGCTCGCCTGCGCGCTCGTTACACCAACTGATCGTCCCTTCGGCGTCGAGTACGTATACGCCAACCGGGGCGGCCTCAACGGCCGTCTCGTACCGTTCGAGGTCGCGTTCGTGCTCCGTGCGGTCAGTAATATCCCGGATCACACCCGATACGCCTGTGTAGGCCCCGTTGTCGGTTCGGAGTACCATATGATCCTCACAGGGGATACGCTCACCATCGGCCGTCCAGAGGTCGAACTCGAGATAGGTCTCGTCGTGATTGTCTCCCAATAGCTCACGGACGCTGTTCTCGAACAATTCAACGGTCTCGGCGTCCTTGAGAATTGAGACGTCGCTGTCGAGCAGTTCGTCTCGATCGTAGCCGGTCAGGGTCACAAACGAATCGTTGACGAAGGTGAACTCCCCCTCGCTATCGACCGTATAAAGAGCGTCATCGATGGTCTCGACCAGTCGTTCGTAGCGTTCGAGGCGCTGCTCGGTGCGGCGAGCTTCGATTGCGTGTTCGACTCGGTTTGCAAGTACCTCGTACTGCTCACTGCCGGCCGCCCTGTGGAGATAGTCGGTGATGCCCAGCGAAAAAGCCTCGCTAGCGATCCCCATGTGTTCTTCGTCGGTGAACAAAATAAAGGGGATTCCGGACTCGCGCTCGGCCACCGCTTTGTACAATGCCAGTCCGTTCATCACAGGCGCGTTGTGACCACTGACGACGCAGTCGATGTCGCTCTCCTCGACCAGTTCAAGTGCCGCTTCCGTCGTCGTTGCAGTCGTAGTCACGAGGGCATCGCTTGCGCGCTCGACGCATGCGGCTGTAGTGTCGGCTACGCCGGGATCGTCGTTGACGAAAAGGACGGTTGCCGTATCGTTCATGAAGGGAGTCACCGCTATGAGTTGCCTGGAATCTCCTTCGGAGTGACATAAATACCCCCGTCGGACGACCGAGAAATGGGGCGGGGAATGCAATGACAGGACTAGACACGTGCGGTATGTGGGCGTATATTGTGAATCACTGTAGAATCGCTGAGCCTCTCGTGGGAGATGACCCGGGTGAGTGCTCACCTGATCTCCGCTCTCGCGACACTTTCATGGGAGCTGGTCCGAACCACGAAGCATGGCCACGGCGTCGCTTACAACGGTAGCAAGGCGAAAGCCCATCGGCTTTAGCCGTGGGATGAAGCCGACAACTGGGAAGCTATCCACGTACGTAGCCACGGCTGGGGTTAGATGTTAGCATAACATCTTTAGGTGAGACTCTTCTATATACTGACGATGCCTCGTGGGTTCGACCGGGAGCGTACTAGCATCCACAAACTCCGGTACCACTTCATCTGGTGTCCGAAATACCGCAAGTCGGTACTCGAAGGCGAAGTACGCGACCGGTTGGACGAACTCATTGAGGAGAAAGCCGACGAACTCGACTTGGAGATACTGGAGGTGGCGATTCGCCCCGACCACGTACACCTGTTCATCACGGGCGACCCGACGCTCGCTCCGAACAAGATAATGCAACAGGTCAAGGGATACTCCTCGCGCCACCTCCGCGACGAGTTCGACTTCGACTTGCCATCGCTATGGACGCGCTCGTACTTCGTCTCCAGCGCGGGTGACGTATCCAGCGAGGTCATCGAGGAGTACATCGACGCCCAGGCAGGTGAATAGGCTATGCAACGGAACGTCTCGACCACGGTGCGGGTCAAACTCCACTTGCTGACCAACAGGAAGGCTGATCTACTCGCCCGTGAGTACGAGGCGTTCCAAACCGAGGTTCACGGCGGAGACGCCGACCTCTACTCCGCGACCAAACAGCAGGCGTCAAAAGTCCAGCGACAGAAAAACCCGAACCGAGACACCGAACAGCCTGTCGTTCTCCGCAACGACGTGTTCGACGTGGCCCACGACGAAGACACGGTGCTGTCGTCGTGGTGGGTAAAAGTCCCTGTCTACGACCCCGAACGGGGACGGGGCAACTCTCTCTGGTGTCCTGCCCACGTTCCCCACAAGGATGAACAACTCGTCCGCGAGGGCGATATTCGGGACAGCGAGCTGGTGCGCCGTGACGGTGACTGGTACGTGCATCTCGTCATCAAACGGTCTGTGACCGTCCAAGACGAGTACGACGACGTACTCGCCATCGACATGGGCGCACGGTGGGTCGCCACCTGCGCGTTCCTCTCCGACCGCAAGACCACCTTCTACGGCGAGGACGTGCGTCGCATCCGCGAGCACTACAAGCAGTTGCGGAAGTCCATCGGGAAGGCGAAACCCCGGCAGGGTCAACAGGTGGTCGAGCGTATCGGTGACGCGGAAGCGCGGAAAGTTGACGATCGCCTCCACAAGATTGCTCGGCAGATCGTGGCGGACGCCGAGGGACGGAACGCGGTTATAGTCGTGGGCGATCTTGGCGGGATTCGCAAGGACAACGACAAGGGACGGTACGTCAACGACAAGACCCACAAGATGCCGTTCGCCCGCCTCTTGAACTCCATCGAGTACAAGGCCCACGACGCAGGCATCGACGTACAGTTGATCGACGAATACGACACGTCGAAGACGTGCAACCGCTGTGGGTGTGAAGACGTCCGTGAAACACAGGGACGCTTCGAGTGTTCCGAGTGTGGGCTGGACGACAACGCAGACAAGAACGGTGCGCTGAACATCGGTAAACGAGCCTTGGGCAAGTTCTCGAAACCGCTGTCCAAGGCGGGGGCTGTACTGGCACAGCCCGAAACGCAGGTCATCGTCCACCGTGACGACGAACCTGCGAACCTCCCGCTAACTGTGGACTCAACCCCCAGTGGGGGAACCCCACGGCTTTAGCCGTGCGGAGGATATCAGGAGACGTGTCATCTGGGCGTATCCGGCAACGACTCGACTCGTCGAAGCGTTGCAAGCGATGCATGACGAAGGGATCACAAGCCCATCGCTTGTCGACCTCGTCGTCTGGTTGCACAGTCAACACCCGACGTTCACGATCGAACTGTTCCTCCGAGGAACTGAGGATGCCCGCCGTCGAGTATTGGACGAGAACGGTGTGTTACTGACAGAGGTGTTAAATGACGGGAGTGATTTTCACTCCCCGACAGTCTTTCAGCTGAAGGCGATGCTGTACCACGCGGGCATCCTCACCGAGCGGGGGGCAGAACCACATCGACTCGATCCGACGACTGACATCTGGGAATTGTGTGAACCTCTCTGATACTTGGATGGGATATACAGGAACCTCGAGTGGCCGAACTATTGTCGCTTCAGTCGTGAATCGCTAGATACTACCTTGGTCCATCTACCGGTCAAATCTAGCCGTTAATGGCTGAAGACCCACTATTGTTCGTCTCGAGATGGGTCATGAATCGGTCCCGTCCACAGAGACAATCCGTTCGTCCGCATCATCTGCTGTTTCGACCCGGACAGGGAATTCGACGTCTTGGGCGACTGGATAGGTTTTGTAACCCAGCGTCACAGGTTTTCTCTCACCGGGACCGACAGTTACAGTGCTGGAGTCAACGATTTCTCCACTAACGACGAGTTCGGCCTCAATTGTGGCCGTCTCCCCACCCGTGTTCTCAATGGTTGTTGTCACTGAGAGGAATTCGCCCCCCTCGACGGGATCGGACGTCTCGCGAATCGAAACGGTATGGCTGGCCTCTTTTCCGCCGGTCTCATCGTCCGCAGATGAATCGTCCTGCTCGGGGGGCATCAGCACCCACGGGTTCGCTTCAATCCCGATGTTGGATTCGGTGAGCACCCACGCATAGATGTCACAGCCGAGGCAGTGTCCATCGACTTCGATCGCTGCAGTATCCGAAGTTCCCGAAACCGAGGAGATGCCAAGCAGATCATCGACTTGATGAAGCCACCAGATAACACGGTCGAGATCACCATCGGGGGCAGCGACGTCAAGCTCGAGATACTGAGTTCCATCGAGAACCAACTTGCCAGTGTCTGGGCGAGCAGCCTCAACTGTTGGAGGTGCGGCACCGTCTTCGTCTACAGTAATGTTCCATCGGGCCGTGCGGTTTGGCTGCTCCTCACTGACGAGTGCTGTCGCTACCTCGTAGCTTCCCTCGGACTCGAAGGATTCCCACCAGTAGTCAGCACCTACATGAGCGTGATATGTAGCCGACCAGGGCCCCATCGAGAAGCCGGTATTCTTCCCATCTCGATACCAATGAGTCGACGCTTGTCCGTCCGGGAAGACGTCATCAACCTCGAACATGACTTGCGTCTCTGGGTGGATAGTCAGTTCTCGCCCAGGTCGAGCCGCTGAGGACTCGAGTTTGACAATCCCTTGCACCTCAACCCGGTGGGCAGTCGACTTTCCCTCGATTTCGAATCTGATGGGGAATTCGACATCGCGCTGAACCGGGTAGGTCCGATGCTGAAAGTCGAACGTATCGCTGCCACCGGGATCAAGGGAATGGCGTCTGGTGACCTGTAGTTCGTCGCCGACATAGATCTCGATCTCCGGCCGGGTCCGCGAAGCCGATCCCGACTCAATCATCGTGGTGACCTCGAGGAGACCTCCGCCTTCGACTGGCTCGTTTGTCTCGATGACGGAAATTGAGGGCGAAACACGAGTGGTGGCACTCGTGTTTATCCCTGCTGGCAGTGCCGCTCCAACCGCGCTTACGCCCACCAGATACTGTCGGCGATCCATGCTACTTAATGACGTTCTCGATATTGAAATACCCCCTTTCGAGCATGATGGTGAGTCCTCATATCGTGAGTGTTAGCCTGAACTACGTCCGCCCTACGCGTTTCGCGCGCTAAGAGTGGGGACTCCTCGTCCAATAACGCGACTAGCGGATAGATGCAGAACCGGTCGTCAGGGCTTTGCCCGAAACGTCTAAGTCATTATCTAGATAATCATTACCCAGAGTATGACCTTCTACAACCGGGGCGACGAGATCAACGCACTCCGGTCAGCGCACGAGTCGCCTGGCTACGCGTTTTTCGTCATCTACGGCCGTCGTCGAGTCGGGAAGACGGGGCTGATCAAGGAGTTTTGTGCTGATCAGCCGCATATCTACTTCTTGGCAGCACAAGAAGCCGAGGACCGCCAACGGGAGAAGTTCGTTGAACAGATCGCCGAGCATTTTGGCGATCGTGTTCCGCGTATCGACGGATGGGACGATGCGTTTGCTTACCTTGGGGAGAAACTCGACACCGAAGACGTAGTCGTCGCCATCGACGAATTCCCCTATCTCGTTGAGGAGAACGACTCGGTGCCATCATACGTTCAGGGGTTCGTTGACGAGCACCTCCACGAGACGGATTCGATGTTGATTCTGTGTGGCTCGAGCGTGAGCACGATGGAGTCAGAGGTGCTCGGTCACGAAAGCCCGTTGTACGGCCGCCGGACCGGACAACTCGACGTCAAACCGTTTTCGTTCACACAGGCACGAGAGGTCATTTCATACGATATCGAGGAGGCGATCTGTTCATACGCGATAACCGGTGGAACGCCGATGTATCTCACTCTCTTCGATTACGATCAGTCTCTTGCTGAGAACGTCCAATCACAGATCTTGTCACCAGCTGCTATCCTGTACAATGAACCGGAATTCCTGCTTCGAACCGAACTCCGGAACCCCGCTCGGTACATGAGTATTCTCGAAGCCGTCGCATTAGGCCATACAACACCGAACGAAATCTCAGGTGCGACAGGGATCAATTCGGGACCGCTGTCGAAATATCTGCAAACACTCCGCCGTTTGCGACTCATTGATCGGGAAGTACCTGTGACAGCGTCCGGTACGAAATCGAAACGCTCGCGGTACCGCGTTGCAGACGAGTTTCTGCGCTTCTGGTTCGGATACGTCGAGCCGAACCGCTCCAGTATCGAAGAAGCTCCGGATGTCGTTTACCAAGGAACCATTGCACCGGATCTTTCAGACCACGTTGCAGCCACATTCGAGGATATTTGCCAAGAGGTCGTCTGGGAGTTAGTCCGACGTGGCGACGTTGAGCCCTACTCGGAAGTCGGACGATGGTGGTACGGCGAGAACGAGATCGATATCGTCGGACTCGCACCGAACGATGACCGCATCCTGTTTGCTGAGTGTAAATGGACCTCGGAGCCAGTTGGACGGTCACTCATCCGGGATCTTCGAGAAAAGGTAGCGAACGTTCGGTGGGGGCCCAGTGACCGTAAAGAACACTTCGCAGTGTTTTCCAAAAGCGGCTTTGTCGATGGGATAGATCGCGATCTCGGTTCCAAGTGGTCACTCATTAGTCTCGAGGAGATTAATCACGTGCTTTCGTAGAGGATGCATCTAACACTCACATTCCGGTGAACGGATATCCCCTCCCAACTCATGAGACATATAGCCAGGTAGAGCAGTATATACTACAAAGGGCACCGTTTCGGATGGAGATCATCGAAAGGGCGTATGTCCGTTACCAGAGAGAACGTCTGGTAGATCACTGAACGTCGAAACCCGAACGTCGGGCTCTCGGTACGGCGTCTCTTCATCGTTTTCGATCCATACCGACGTCATATCGAACGTTTCGCCCATCATGAGGTCCTCGTTGTACTCGTCGCTGACGAAGGCAACTCGTTCATCATCTTCGGGAAGACACTCGTAGTACCCCTTTGGATGGGGTTTCGGCCGTCTCAGATCCGAGGAGACGACGAGGTCGTGAAAACAGTCGAGGACGCCATGCTCCGAGAGAACCGTCTCAATCCACGGACGAGCCATGTTCGAAAAGAGGACGAGCGTGTGGTCGGTCGCGAGCTCCCGAAGGATGCCAACGTGTTCCTCGGGAAACTCGGGATCGAGCCATGTCTTCTCGAGGTATTCGTGACACGCCTCGTGGGAGGCTTCCGTGAGCGTCGAAAGGAGATCGACGTAGTCCGCTGTGTTCTGGACGAATCCATCACGAAATGCGAAGTAGGCAAGCCATCCAGGATAGGGATCCGTTTCGGGATCGACGTCTAGAACGTGCGCCTGTTCGCGTTCGTCACAATGTTCGACGATAACACCGCCGTAATCTAAGACGAGATACATTGGATCAGTGTTTCACGAAAGGAGGACGCTCAGAATTCAAGCTTTCGCCGGAGTTGTGAGAGGAGCCCGCCTTGAAGATCGAATATCTGCTCCATCTCGGTGGATGTCAGTTCGAAATCGAAAACGTCGAGATTGGCTGCGAGATGATCGCGTGAGGACGCCTTCGGAATCGCTGCAACCATCGGTTGCTGGATGAGCCACCGGAGTGCGACCTGTGGGGCGGATTTTTCGTACCGCTGACCGATCGTAGCGAGCGTCTCATTTCCGACGACTGACCCCTTCCCGAGTGGGCTATAGGCGGTGAGCAGCACGTCCTCACTGACACACCACTCGAGGAGATCCGACTGATCAGTCATCGGGTTGTAGGGGATCTGATTCGCCAGGATCGGTGTCTCTGAGGCTTCGACCGCGTCTTCCAGCTGGGCAACCGAGAAATTGCTGACTCCGATGTGGCGGCCAACTCCCTCTTCCTGAAGGTGATTCAACGCCTGAACGGTCTCGGCCGTCGGGACGCTGGTGTTTGGCCAGTGGATCAACAGAAGATCGATGTAGCCGATATCGAGTTTCTCGAGGCTCTCGGTCGCCGAGGCGACCGCTTGGTCGTATTTGAGATTGGTCTTCCAGATTTTGGTCGTCACGAACAGTTCCTCGCGATCAACGGGAGCTCCAGCGATCGCGTCCCCGACTGCGGCCTGATTGGAATAAAACTCGGCCGTGTCAATGTGCCGGTACCCCATTTCGAGGGCGGTTTCGACGACAGAAGTGCACTCGTTCCCTCGAAGCTGATACGTACCGAGACCAATCGCGGGTACATCAACCCCTTGGGCGGTAACGTAATTCATAGTAGGAGGACGTTCCCAATCGCAAAGAGTACCTGGGGCAGATAGCTGCTGGCACGATCGCCCGCTCAGAGACGAATGGAATCGAGACGTGTAACCAGCTGCTCGCAAAACCATACGATAGGGACGATGACTGACCTCTCCAACTGGGGCGGTGGGATCGATAACGCTGAAGCCGACTCTGACGCTGGTTTAGTGGGGGGCGAGGGTGGTGAGAGCCAAGCAGTCGATGGGAATCGCTGTCGAGCGCTCACATCGAGCGGTCAGCGGTGTCGAGAGGGTAACTCACTGGATGCAGACGGCCTATGCTCCCAGCATAGTCGGGACCCCGATGTGATTACTATCGACGATGATCCAGCCTACCTGATCGGGGCGACGGTCGGAGATATCTGGCCGAATCCAGCAGAGAGTATCGATGGGTGGGACGAGATCAAGAGCGCACTCCAAGAGGTCAGCGACTTTCACTGGGAGTAGTACCCGGGATGAGCAACGGGTTGCTCAAGATCCATACTTCAATACGGGGGCGTCTATGAGTCTGATCAATAGACTGATGGAAAGCTATAGGATGGCTCGATAAATCATCGGTGCCGTGGCAGAATCAGACACACATTCATCGTCCACGCTCATGAGTCAAGTTCGGGCGCTGGGGCCAGCACTGGTACTCGCTGCAGTCGTCGTCGGACCAGGGAGTATCGCCCTCTCGACGATTGCCGGGGGAACCTACGGCTATCAGTTACTGTGGGTGCCTGTCGCAGCAACAGCGTTCATGATCACCTACGTCTGGATGTCGGCACGGGTCGGACTCGTGACCGGCGAGACGATTTTCGAAGCCGCGCGAACGAAATACGGTGATACCGTCGCGAAGCTTGCAGGTGTCTTTGGCTTTCTCACCATCCTTGCATTCCAGGCCGGGAACAATGCTGGCATCGGGTTCGCATCGGCTGCCCTGTTCGATCTGTTGGCCCCGGAACTCTGGGCCATCATCTTCACCCTGCTCGCCATCGGCTTCCTCTGGTTACCCAACCTCTACGAGAAGGTGGAATTATTGGTCCAGATCGTCGTCGGGGTAATGCTGGTCGCGTTCGTTGGGACGCTCGCGATCGTCGGCATTGATATCCCAAGCGCTTCCCAAGGGCTTGTTCCAGCGTTTCCGGATACGAACGCTGTCCTCACGTCGCTCGGACTTGCTGCAACGAATTTCTCGATTGCGGCTGCTGTCTATCAGAGTCATCTCATGAAAGAAAAGCGGTGGGGCCCTGACAGGCTTACTGAACAGGGATTCGACAGTCTCGTCGGGATCGCACTGCTCGGGCTCATCGTCTTAGTGATTCTATTGACGAGTGCGGCTGTTATCGGCACAGGCGAGGGTGAGCCAGCTTTTAGCGCATCAGGGATGGCCGAACAGCTCGAGCCGCTTGCTGGCCCGGCGGCGTTCTATCTGTTTACGATCGGCTTTTTCTTCGCTGCGCTTTCCTCCCTCGTCGTCAATGCGCTCATCGGTGCGACACTCCTCGTCGACGGATTCGGTGGCGATGCCAGAATGGACTCAAACCAGGTGAAGTATTGGGCGATGGCTGCGATGGCGATCGGAACCGTCTCCCTTCTCGTCTCTCCTGGCTCCGGGGATCCGATCGAACTGCTACGAGCCGCACAGGCGCTTGCAGTTGTCGCGTTCCCGCTCTTGGCATTCCTGGTGGTCGATATTGCTCGCGATGAAGCGATAATGGGTGAGTACGCGAACCCGACAATAGTCAACGTCTTTGCTGTCCTTGGCTATCTCGCCATCATCGGGATCGTTCTCAACTATCTTAATGAGGTCCTGTCGTACTTCGGATACGGACTTTTCTGAGCACGAACAATCGCTTAGATTCGACGTGAGTAGATTCTCAATTCCAGGGAACTACACACCCTGCTTGTGAGTTCCCCGTCCAGTTAGACCGCCTTCCGGACGAACAGACTTATTGTCCAATATGATAGTCTGAAACTCATGTCTATCAAACGGTCGAAACCGATCGATCGTCTCTACGACGATGTCGCCGACGCCGATCTCGTCGTCGTCCCCGACGCCCCGCTCGCAAGCGCGATCAACCGTCGTCTCGATCGTCCGCATTTCGGTCCGTTCGCAATCACACCGCGACGTCTCGCTGCCCGGCGCCGCGAGACCGCTGAGGACCGACTCGCCTTCCTCGAAGTAATCGAACAGACCGACCTCCCGTGGAAACAAGCCGCGTACACGATCGGTGATCTCCTCCAATGTTGGGAGTACCAGGGACACTCGAACGCCATTCTCGACTACGAGAGGTTCGATACGCCGGCCACCAGGGCAGTCGTCGACTGCGTTGGTTCCCTCGAGACGACGTCACGCAAACTCACAGAGTATCGGATCGATCCCACAGCGTACGAGTCAATCGCCGTCGTCGGCGAGTCACAGCTAACAGCACTCGAGCGCTCGATTCTGCCCGACGAATACGAATCAGTCGACCGATTCTGCGAGGAGACGTTCACTCTCCCGCCCGTACGCATCTTCGACTCCCCTACCGCAATCATCGATGCCGTGCTTGATCCGCTCTCGTCCGAGACCGCCGACGACGTCGCTATCGTTCTCGATTCGGGGAGCCAATACTCACCGCTTATCGAGTCGGCCCTCGAATCGGCGGGGATTCCGTTCTATGGCGGTCCTGGATTCACTGACGACCAAGACCACCGTGCCGTCATCCAGTTGCTCCGGTGTACGGTCGCCGGATCGGATACACGAATCGAGACCGTTCAGCCGCTGCTCACCTGTCTCGATACAGCGGTCGAGATCGAGCACGACGAGAAACGACTCTACGAGGTCGATGAGCCCGAATTCGACTGGCTTTGTGACTTCTGTTCGCGGGCGCCCGAACTCACGATCAGTGACGCGCTCGACGCGTACGAGGAACGAGCTGGATGCACGCTCGGGACGTTCCGTGCGGAACTCGAGCGGATCGGACTGGCAGATGAACCGATCACCGAGGCGGCTATCGATCGGCTCACGTTCTACCTCGATACGTACGAGGTCCCGATCGACCGCGAGAACGAGGGTGTGCTCCTCGCAGATGCGAAATCGGCCT
This sequence comes from Saliphagus infecundisoli, assembly GCF_020177375.1. Classification (GTDB taxonomy): domain Archaea; phylum Halobacteriota; class Halobacteria; order Halobacteriales; family Natrialbaceae; genus Saliphagus; species Saliphagus infecundisoli. The sequence continues at coordinate 17,229 of NZ_JAIWHV010000026.1, forward strand.
CGTTCGTCGACCGGCCGGTAGTCTTCTATCTCGGCCTTGACGACGCGTGGACGCACGACTCGCCCCGACGTCCGTGGGTGGACCGTGACGAAGTGTTCGATCGCAACCTCGACGGATTCCAGTCGCTGCTCCAGAGCGGTCGTAACCAGTACTATCTCGTCCAGGACACCGCAGGCGGGTCGCCGGTCACGCCCTGTCTCTATTTCGAGGAACTTCTTGACGAGGAGTTCGATCGATTCAGCGATCTCGATGCACTCCACCACACGCGAACCTTCCGGGAGGTGAGCGACGGATTCGACAAAGAGCTGACCGACGTCCCAGCGGAGACGATCACGACGCTCAGCCAGTCGAGTCTCAACACCTACGCGAACTCGCCACGGGACTACTTTTTCGGCCGGTTGGTCGATGGCCCAGACAAGGACTACTTCGCGGAGGGGAACCTCTTCCACGACTTCGCCGAGTTCGTCGTCACCCACCCGGAGTTCATCGATGAAGACGTCATCAAGGAGAGCGTCTCTGTCATGCTTGAGGAGACCCGCCCGTTCCACCGTGAGGTCGACATTGATATTCAGCGGACGGAGTACCGCGTCGGCCTCGATACGATCGTCGAGTACCTCCGGGAGAACGCCCCCACAGAGACTGATTTCCTTACCTCCACGAGTGGCTGGGGGACCAATACCTTCGCCGAGTACTTCGACCGACCCGTCGATTCCCCTGTCACCGAACGGTGGTTCGAGGACGGGGCCCTTGGGATGAAGGGCAAGATCGACCTCGTGCAGTCACCCGCTCACCTCGTCGATTTCAAAAGCGGGACCCGGAAGTCCGCCTCGCAGGTGACCAAACACGCCGCCCTCGACCCCCCGTCTGATGAGCCGAACTTCCAGGCCCTGCTGTACCTCACCTACTATCGGAGCCAGCGTCCGGACGAACGCCTCGAGTTCACGTTCTTTCACTTCCTCGAAACGCTTGACGACGTCGTCACGGGCGACGGTGCTCTCGAGGACTGCCTAACGACGATCAGCTATCGTCCGATCACCTTCGACGAATTCGTTCAGTCGAGGGTCGTCTTCGATGAACTCTGTGAGGAGGCGGCCAATGACTGCAACAAGACGTTTTCCAAGACCAGCTACGAAACATACCTCGAGGTATTCGACGTTCATCAGATACCTCGAACGCGCGATACCGACGAGATGGCCGAGTCGCCGTTCGGGAAGGCGTTGCTCGATCGGACGATCGATGACGTCGGCGACTACAAGTACGTGAAAAACGGCTGTACGCAGGCGTTCAGACATCTGTGCAGCTACCGCAAGGAGAACTACTTCATCGAGGATATCGACGAGTTCGAGGCATTCGTCGAGGAACAACTCGACGATCTCAACCGGTATCGAACGGGAGAGGCCCGGTTCCCAGTGGAAGGTCGTGCCGGAGAACCGAACTACCGGTACGTCAACAATCGTGACTTGCTGTTGACTGACGAGCGAACCCCGAACGAATCCAGCGAGACGGTAGAGGGGGTGGACCGATGACGACGCCGAACGATCGCCAGCGCGAACTCATCGAGAGTACCGACGGGTTGTATCTCGTTGACGCCGGCGCCGGAACGGGAAAGACGTTCACCGTCACCCGCCGCTACGCCGAGATCATCGACCAGGAGGACGTCGAACCGGAGGACGTCCTCATGATCACGTTCACCCGGAACGCCGCCACAGAGATGAAAGACCGGGTCGTCTCCTACTGTGACTACGGTATGCGATCGTTGCGGGACGCCCCGATCCAGACGTTCCACAGCCTCTGTCACGACATCCTCACCGAACACGGCTTCGACGCGCCGACACACCTCGGGATCGACGACGCGATCACCGACTCAACCCGCCTGCTCGAGAACGAAACGATCGAGGCGGAATACTTCCAGGAGTTCATCGCGCAGTTCAGCGACGACCATCCCGAGTACGACGATTTGTTTCGGTGTCTCTCGGATCCGACCGAGTTACTGGGACTTCTGACGAACCTCGCCTCGAAAGGGATCTTCCCGACCGCCGACGGCTGGTACCGGAACTCCAAACCACATCTCGAGGGGGACTGGGAGGCGTTTCGGGAGGCGTTCGAGGAGGTGAACGAGCCGAGAAATGAGGGAAGCAAACAATCAGTCCTACGGTCAAAGCTCAACGGATATGGGGACAACAAGTGCTATCTTCCGGAGGCTCCCGACAAGGATGAGCTTCGGGGACCACGCGGTTCGAAGAGCGTTCCGGAGGAAGTCGCCGAGCGTGCCTTCTTTGAGGACCGCGAGCAACTCACGGCGTTCGTCCACGATGTCTATATCGAGTACCTTGAGTTCGTCCTCCGCCGGAACTACCTGAACTTCTCGTTCCTCCAGCTGTTCGCGTTCGTGCTCCTCTGTGAGGACGATGAAGTCCGGAACTCACTGGAGTTCGAGTACGTGATGATCGACGAGTTCCAGGACTCCAGCGAAATCCAGTTCAAGCTGGCGCTGTTGCTCGCGGGCACGGACAACATCTGCGTGGTCGGGGACTGGAAACAGAGCATCTACTCGTTCCAGTATGCCGCGATCGAGAATATCACCCGGTTCGAAGACCGGCTCGATCGGTTCGCGAGCGATCTAAACGACGAGACGACACGTGTCGAGTTTCCGCTCGAACCCGTCACGAGGATCGAACTCGAACAGAACTACCGATCGACACAACGGATCCTCGACTTCGCCGAAGAGGCACTCGTCGTCCCCGGAAACGATAAGGAATCCCTCGACCGGGAATCGATCCGTGATCGAATCGTCTCGCTGTTCTCGAACACGACTCACGAACACTCCCGTATCGAAGGGTTCCTCCACGAGGACGAACACGAGGCGGTCCTCACGAAGATCCAGCGGATCGTCGGCAACAACGAGTACGCGATCGAAGAAGACGGAGAGCTCCGTCCCCCCGAGTACGGCGACATCGCCGTCCTAACTCGGACTCGGGATTACGGTCGTGACCTCCTCTCGGCTGCCGACGAGCGAGCGCTGCCGATCGCCTACGAGGGCGGGATCGAAATCTTCCGAACCGATCAGGCGAAGCTACTACTCGCCTGGCTTCGTATTCTCGAATCGGATGCTGATCGGGGGTGGGCGGTGGTCCTCGAACGTGCCGGCTATACGCTCGACGAAACCGATCACATCCTCGAACACGAGACGTACCCGGACGAGATGATCGCGTTCCGTACCGGACTCGAGACGTGCGAGACGGCAGGGACCATCGCCCGTCGCGTGTTCGACCGGTACGGATACGACGACTCGACGGCGGACGCGCTTTTGACGTCGATCCAGTCCGTTCACGGCGAGACGACGATGACCCTTGGGGATCTGAGTCGGTTCATCGCGAAGGGGATCGAGTCGGGAGCGACCGAGGAGGTTCACGCCGCCGCAGGGGCGAACTCGGTGACGGTCCAGACGATCCACTCGGTGAAGGGCCTCGAGCATCCGATCGTCATCCTCGCGAACATGAACGACGGAAAATTCCCATCGACGGGTGGCCACGGCAGCACGATCTCCTATTCGGAACTCACGGGGCTTCGCCAGAAGAAGTGCTACGCCGAGGCCCACGGTGTCCCTCACATCTACGACAACTGGCGAACCGACGTCCTCCGGTACTGCCAGCCGATGGAACACGACGAGGAGCGACGGCTGCTCTACGTGGCGATGACACGGGCGAAAGACCACCTCCTGTTCGCGGCTGGCGAGGAACCGAACACGTTCCTCGAGGAGCTCCCGGTCGACGTCGAGACACTCGAACCGGAGTTCGAACCGGCGGACGAACCCGAAACGATCCAGTCCCGACTGTCGGTCTCGATTCCGGAACCGGACGGCCCGGAGGGGTACTCGCCACACTCATTGATGGATGACGAGGTTTACGCTGACGTGACCGACGGTAGGGGAATCGATTTCGGGTCATCGGTCCATGACTTCGCGGAACGATACGCACTCGGCGAGGACGTCGAGCCCGAATTCGACGACGAGTACAACGTCAAAGCGCTGCTCGATTCCCTCAAGGGAGAGCTCCTCGCCGAGGAGCCCGTGTATCTTCCCCTCGAAACGGACGATGGACGGATCACGTTCTCGGGAATTATCGATCTGGTTCACGTGCTACCCGATCGCGTCGAGATTATCGACTACAAGACCGATCGTGGCCGCCATGCCCACGAGGAGTACCAAACCCAGTTGAGCGTCTACTATCATGCGCTCGACGACTGGTTCGATGACCGGGAGGTAACGGCGTCGGTGTACTACACCGCAGTGGACGAGCAGATCACGGTCAATCCTCGTTCGAAAGTGGAGCTGCTCGCTCGACGGGAAGTAGTTGTATAGTCACGTGGTCTTCTGACGTGTATGCGTCCTCCTACAGGTCCGTCGACTAATCGGTTCGATGTTTTGTAGATCAGCCGACTGAACGCGAGCCCGCCCTCGACACTATCGTAATTGACCATCGTGTGTCCTTCAGCGGCGCACCCTGGGACCTAATACGGGAGAGTGTGAAATAATAGCATGGAATCCACCCTCGACGACATTAGATTTCTCGTGGATTCAGAAAATCGAGTCGACGCGCTGACCGCGTTACGTGAGGGGCCCTGTGACCGGGACGAGCTACAAGCGACGACCGGCGCCTCCGCACCGACTGTCGGGCGCATCTTGGGAGACTTCGAGGAGCGCGGATGGGTCCGCCGCGACGGGCACGAATATGAGTTGACGAAACCCGGTGCCTATGTCGCGGAACACTTCATGACCTTCTTCGACCGGATGCACACGGAGCGACGTCTCCGTGATATCTGGCAGTGGCTGCCGAGCGAGATGAACGGTTTTACGCTTGAGATGGTCGCCGAGGGTGTTGTGACAGTCGTTGAACCCGGCGACCCCTATGGACCGGCGAACCGTTGTGCCTCGCTGTACCGGGAGACCGATCAGCTCCGCGGGTTCGACGCCGCACTGACGGCGCCACACCACTTCGAGGAGCTCTACCATCAGGTCATCGACGGAATGGACACCAAAATCATCTTTCCACCGACGGTTTCAGAGAACATCGCGTCGACGTACCCGCAGAAAGCCAGCGAAGTGCTCGAGAGCGATTCGTTCACGCTCTGGCTACACGATGACATACCTCTGTACAGAGTCTTGATATTCGACGACTGCATTGGAATCGGCGGCTACGACGCCGACAGCGGAGTCTTGCAGGTGTACGTGGACACCGACGCACCCGAAGCATGCGCGTGGGCGGAATCTACGTTCGAGTCGTACCGTCGGGAGGCGAGGTGCATTACCTCGTAACAATACTGTTCCGAGTCGAACCACTCGTTCACCCGGCCGGACCGAGTCGTTCCATTTCCTTGATCAATACTTCTCACCGTCCGACGCTGCGTACGAGGCCGGGCCAAGCGGATCCACGGCGTGAAACCACGGCACGGCCTGTATCGTCCACTGGGGTCGTGTAAGATTCACCGAATAGGTATTTAGATCCTTGCACCGTCCAATACACTGGTTATGAAAACCAGCAAACAAACCCGGGGTGAATCTTCGTGATTCGGGAAACGGTCGACGTACGCGAGCGCCACCTGCCGCTGTACGACCGGTATGAGGAGGCGCCCGACGAGGCCAAGATCACTGACCGGGCGGTCGCGACCGGCGGCGTCGACGTGGACCCGTTCCACGGAACCCTCGAACCGGGAAGTCAAGATTACGGCGTCGCCTGGGAGTTCGGCATCCACCAGGCGGTCGGCGGCTTTCACGACGCTCCGAATCCGGGAGACGTCCTCTGTGCTGCCCTCGCAGCCTGCCTGGATTCGACGATACGTATCATCGCCGGCCGACTCGGCGTGACGCTGGACCACCTCGAAGTCGAAGTCACTGCCGACGTCGACGTCCGCGGCACGCTGGTCATCGAAGAGGACGTGCCCGTGGGCTTCCAATTGATGGAGTGCCACGTCGACATCCGGGCTGAAGACGGGACGGATCCCGAACTCGTGGAGCAGCTGATCGAAGCCGCGGAATACAGCTGCGTGAACCTCCAGACCTTGACCTCCGGCGTCCCGGTGGAGACGACGGTCGACATGGGCCACTGATCATGTCGACCAAAGCTGACCCCACTGTCGAAGTCAAATTCGACCAGAAAGCGTACGAGCGTCTGTCGGCCGTTACCGACACGCCCGCCGATTTCCTCCACGAAGCAGCTATGGATCGCGTCGAGTTGGCGGAGGCAATCGCCTACACTCGAGACGAGGGATTTCATGGCCCGAAGGGATTTGCGAAGCTGGCCGACGACACGTACCCGAATTGGCCGCTGGGCAGCGTGCTGGGGATCGAACTCGAATCGATGGGAGACGGCGAATCGCGGTGGCGGATGGAGGTCGGGGCGGAGCACGCTAATCCGATGGGAACCATGCACGGTGGCGTACTGTGCGACATCGGGGATGCCGCCCTCAGCACGGCTTTCATGAGCACGCTCGAGGACAGCCAGCTGTTCACGACGGTCGATCTGCGAGTCAACTTTTTGCGGCCGGTGCGGACCGGCCGGCTCGTGGCCAACGGTCGCGTCATTCACCGGGGTCATACCATCGGGATGGCCGAAAGCGAGGTGACGAACGAGGACGACGAACTCGTTGCGAAACTCTCGGGTACCTGTATGACACTCGGTGATGGATAGATCGCATCTGGCCAGACCCTGTGAACCCTTCCGAGAATTCCTGTCTCTCGAAACCGGGTGAATCCCACCGTTCACGGCTGGCGAGGACGTCCCTTCGCACTCGCATTGTAAACTCACTCGCCATCGGGTTCGATTTCATAGAGTGAAGGGATTTCACAGAAAATCATGCACCGTGGGGGTTCGGGTACGCCGATATCCCAGCGATAACTTGCGGATCTGTGGGGTCCTCATTGGAACAGTGGGCGCGTGGTGACGCTGACCATCGATGGGCGCTCCATCTGAGGCACACGGTCCGTACCAGGGCGAGGCCTGGGCTCAAATTTACGTCAGATACCGGCACTGAATACTAAGTGCTGACACAGAAAGTAACTGTATGAACACGGACGAGGAGTATATTCGTGACGCGATCGGACTGGCACGCGAGGCGGCTTCTGACGGGAACACTCCGTTCGGATCGTTGCTCGTTGTCGGTGATACCGTCGTCAGGCGGTCGAAGAACACCACGATGACTGATAACGACATTACCGCCCATCCTGAGTTGAAACTGGCACGATGGGCAGCCCGCGAACTCGATCCCGACGACCTCGCCAACTGTACGATGTCATCCGTCTTTAGTTAGGAGACAAACCGCGTGACAGCGACGGCTTATCGAGGATACTTTTCGAGAGGAACGAGGAGGCGGCAAGTGTGCACCAAGACGCCTCCTCATCCCGGCTTATGCGTCGGCTCACTACACTGTTTCCCTCCGAGTTCCTCGAAGAGCACGCCGAGGAACTCGGCGTGGTCGAACGCGACCGCAGGCTCCAGATTCCAGCGTTCGTCTGGGCGCTCGTGTTCGGCTTCGCCGCAGGCGAGAGCCGAACACTCGCTGGCTTCCGACGCAGCTACAACTCCACAGCCGACGAACCGATCTCGCCTGGTGGTTTCTATCAGCGGTTGACGCCCTCGCTCGCGGAGTACCTCCGCGACCTCGTCGAGCGCGGTCTCGACGAGGTCGCTGTTCCCAACGCTGTCGACGCTGATATCGACCGATTCAGGGACGTGATGATCGCTGATGGAACCATCCTGCGGTTGCACGAATTTCTCTCCGATGAGTACCAGGCCCGCCATGAGGAGCAGGCTGGAGCGACGCTCCACCTGCTCCACAATGCCACCGATCAGACGATCGAACGGCTCGACGTGACCGACGAAAAAACGCACGACAGCACGTTGTTCAAGACAGGCTCGTGGCTGCAGGAGCGACTCGTTCTCCTTGACCTCGCGTACTTCAAGTACCGCCGCTTTGCGTTGATCGATGAGAACGACGGCTACTTCGTGAGTCGGTTGAAAAAGAGCGCAAACCCGGTGATAACGGCGGAGTTACGGGGATGGCGCGGCCGCGCCATCCCTCTGGAAGGCGAGCAGATCCACGATATCGTGGACGATCTCCACCGCGAGTACATCGACGTGGAGGTCGAAGCGGAATTCAAGCGAGGGCCGTACGACGGAACGCGGTCGCTGGATACGAAGCGGTTTCGCGTCGTCGGCGTCCGCAACGAGGACGCCGACGACTACCATCTCTACATCACGAATCTGCCCAGAGAGGAGTTCCTGCCGGCTGATCTTGCAACGCTGTACCGGTGTCGGTGGGAGGTGGAGTTGTTGTTCCGTGAGCTGAAGACGCAGTACGAACTTGATGAGTTCGACACGAGCAACCCGGCGGTTGTCGAGATTCTGTTGTACGCGGCGTTGCTGTCACTGCTGGTAAGCCGTGATCTGCTGGATCTGGTCACCGAGGAGGCTGACGACGAGATCGTGTTCCCGCCCGAACGCTGGGCGGCGACCTTCCGGTCGCACGCCCAGCTCATCCTCCACGAACTCGGCGACCACCTCGGCTATTCGCCACCGCCGCTGTTGGATCGTCTGATCGAAGACGCACAGAAGATTCACCAAGAACGATCGATACTCCAAGAGACGCTCGCTACCGCTACACAACCGAGGTGTGAGTGCTAACTAAAGACGGATGCTGTACGATGTATACCAGCACCGAACCATGCGAGATGTGTGCGACTGTGATTCACTATGCTGGGTTGAATCGGGTCGTCTACAGCCGTCTCAGGAGAGGCACTTGCCGATGTACAGGAGGAAGCAAGCGGAATTTCCTGTAGAGACGTAATCCGACGCAAAGGGGGGACCACGGAGATTGACGGCCCCGTTCTCGAAACCGAAGGAATACGCATCCACGAGGAGTTCTACAACTAGACGGCCTTGCTGCACGTCGATGCCGTCGCGCACAACGCAGTCATTCAAAAACAGATTCTCCACCGCGAAGAAACTCCAACATATCTCGCTGATGAGTCCCTCCTCGACCATGACAACAGTTACGTGGACCTCCCTGGGGGCTTGCCCTTGGCGTTGATCTCGATGAGGAAACACTCCGGGATGCTGATGGTGATACTGGCTGGTCGCCGCCGGATTAGCAGCACGAAGACCGCAGCCTTGTAGAGTGGTGAGATCGCTCAGGCATGCTTATTCATCGATTCAACAGCTAGTCTTTCGGACTTTTCGATGATTGGCAAAAAGGAATATAGGTGGTGGTAGTGGTTGTCAACCTATGTCGATGAAATCGTTTGTAATGAAAGGTGTCGGCGAGACTGAGATTACGGAAAAGGAATCGCCGGAGATCGGATCGATGGACGCGATTCTCAAGCCGACACAAGGGCTGATCTGCACCTCGGATTGTCATACAGTTCATGGCGCAATCGGAGAGCGAGAAAACCTTACACTCGGACACGAAGTGGTCGGTGTCGTCGATGAGGTCGGCGATTCGGTTACCGATTTTACAGCCGGCGATCGAGTCGCCGTCGGCGCGATCACACCTGACTGGAGTTCCAAGAACGCCCAGAACGGTCATCCGTCCCAATCCAATGGTGCGTTAGGTGGGTGGAAGTTCGCCAACGTGAAGGATGGAACATTTGCCGAATCCGTTCACGTGAACGATGCGGATGGTAACCTCGCACATATTCCTGATGGGGTTACCGATCACGAGGCGTTGTACACGACGGATATGATGACGACCGGATTTGCGGCAGCAGAGAACGCCGATATTCCAATGGGAGGGACCGTTGCGATATTCGCTCAGGGCCCAGTCGGATTAATGGCAACAAAGGGGGCGTCGCTCCAAGGTGCAGGAGAGATCATTGCCGTTGAAACGGTCGATAAGCGACAGGACCTGGCACAAGAGTATGGCGCAGACCACGTTATCGACTTCCAGGAAACAGATCCAGTCGAGGAAATATTAGATCGAACGAATGGTGAAGGGGTAGATGCTGCTATCGAAGCTCTTGGTACTGATCGAACTCTCCAAGACTGCATCAAGGCTGTGAAGCCGGGAGGCACTGTCTCTAACGTAGGGTATCATGGGGACGGGGAGTTCCGGCATATCCCTCGAGAGGAGTGGGGTGTCGGGATGGCTGAGATCGATATCGTCACTGAGCTCTGTCCCGGTGGTCGACTACGGATCGAACGGCTGCTACAAATGCTGGCCAACGATCGTTTCGACCCGACGAAAATGACGACCCACGAGTTCGAGTTTGATGAGATTGAAGAGGCGTTCCGGATGATGGATGAAAAAGAGGACGGTATCATCAAACCACTCATCCATTTCGAGTAGGGGCACCCATTGTTGATTGTCGATACCTGGCGCGAGGCGCTACGTGGTATGTATACAGGATCTGGATACTGTATCCATATTCAGGATTCACCGAACACCAGAGTTCTCATTGTGGACCGGTCGCTCATCACCAAATGGTCTGAACTTCACGTACGTCGCACTGCACGCTCGATCTGACTCTTCGGGAGCCACTCCTCGGCAAGCCCAACCACACCCTCCCGCTGCTCGAACGGTTCGCGGTTGTCCGCTAGCCGGTCTTCGAGCCACTCCCGACGAGAGTCATCATCGCCAGCGTTCTCGATCCCTTCCTCGAGTTGGTGGATTCGATGGGCGAGCTTCAGCAGCGGTGGAACGGCCGCTGCATCACTGAATTGGATGGCGTCGTCCGTGTCACGAGTGATCCGCCCGATGAACGCTGTCGGGGTTGCGCCATCGACGAACCCGACCTTCTGTTCGGCAAGCCACTCAGGGAGTTGCACTAAGAGTTCGTCATCCTCGAGTTGGCCCAAGAGCTGCCAGACCTGCTGTGTCGCGACGTCGTCATCCTTCCAGTCCTCAGCGAACTGACCGTAGTCGCCGTACTCGTCGATCTCTATCTCGGTCATGGGACTCTCTACGGGAGAGAATAAAAAGAGGTGCTGGCCATGTCAACTTCGCACAGTGGATGGACGGTGTTTTCCAACTCAGAAAACACCGATGAGGACTCTTATCCCCTCCGTGCGAAGCTGGTCTTGCTAGCTCAGTGACCAGGAAGTGGTGCTCGGGCTGGTAAGCCACTCTCTCGTCCGGTATCCTGTCGCCTCGGAGACGGGACGATAGGAATTTACAATGGCTGGTCATCAACGGAGCGGATCGTGAACTGCTCGTAGCCACCGTAGGCGATCTCGAGCGCGCCCATCCACCAATTCCAGCGTTCGATCAGCGTGGAGTCGGCGGGGGCGTCAGAGAGATGGTCGACTGCCTCGTCAACCGTTAGTTCGTGACCTCGATCGACCGCCAACTGGCCGGAATCGAGGAGATCGCGGAGCTGGCGAGTGACGATCCGGAGTTCGGCCTCGCTCCCACCGAACTCCTCTTCGAGGCGGCTCGTATCCACGTTGCCCCAGAGGGACTCACCTACTAAGGGTCTCACGGTAATACTGGGTTTCGCGTATCTATTGCACAGCGAAGCTGGTCCATAATTATTTATGATGGTCTCTGGTACTTTCTATTGCTATGTATTCGATGGATAACAAGACCGTGATCGTGACCGGGGCAAGCGGAGGGATCGGACGTGAATCAGCGCGTCGGTTCGCTGCTGAAGGGGCAAACGTAGTCGTTGCCGATGTTGCTGAGGAAGAAGGCCAGGAGACTGTCGACCTCATCGAAGAGGACGACGGAGAAGCAACGTTCATCCAAACGGACGTTTCCAGTGATGATGATGTTGCTTCGATGGTGGATGAGACCGTCGAAATCTACGGTAGCCTTGACGCTGCCCACAATAATGCGGGAATTCTCACCGAGATGGGGCCACTAACCGAGTTGGATGAATCGGACTGGGATGCCTTGCTCGACGTGAATACCAAAGGGATCTGGCTTGGGATGAAACACGAAATCCCCGCAATGGCCGATAACGGCGGCGGATCAATCGTCAATACTGCCTCAGAGGCGGGACTTGTGGGATTCCCAATGGCTGCGGGGTACGTCGCGAGCAAGCATGGTGTGGTTGGCCTCACCCGAACGGCGGCACTGGAGTATGCCGACGATGGGATCCGTATTAATGCGGTCTGTCCCGGGCCAATTGAGACCCCGATGACTGCGGGGTTAGAAGATGACCAGAGAGAGGCAGAGATCGCCGACATTCCAATGAGTCGAATGGGAGAGCCAGAAGAAATCGCAAATGCAGCCGTCTGGCTGTGTTCGGACGAAGCCTCCTTCGTAACGGGCCACCCGCTCTCGGTTGATGGCGGTCGAGTAACCGACTGAGTACTGTCTCGTAACTACCCTGCTCGCTTGAGTAGTGTCGTTTCATAGTTAAGCTGCGCCCATCCTAATCCGAACAAACTGTTCGGCTCCTCACACAGCAATTCGTGAGGAATGCGATAGGCAGAGAGGAGGTCGCCGACTACTTCCTGTTCTTGAGCGAATACGTGAACGGTATGTCTGGTGTTTGATAACGCATGGATAGCATGTTTAAAAGTGAGTGTTCCTGTCATATTGTATCGTAATCATGATATCCATTCTTCTTGAGAAAAATTCAATCAGAAAGTATTTCGGGGAGTTCAGCCAGTGAGGACAGCGTATACGTCGGCTCGATTCCGGTCGCTTCCCGATGGCGCTCGTCGGGGATCCACGCCGTATCGATTCCCAGTTCAATTCCTCCTTTGACGTCTTTGTGGAGGGAGTCACCGACTTTCAGAACCGCGTCTGTATTTGATTCAAGTCTATCGAGGGCGAGTTCGAACGGTTCTCGAGCGGGTTTGACCTGGGCGACGTCCGTTCCGTACACGATCGTATCGACGGAGGCGGCAAGCCCGGTCGCCGATATTTTGTCGACGTGCGTCTCTGCTGGACCGTTCGTTACGATCGCGGTCGAATGATTTCTGACTGCGTCGAGGGCCGTCTGGGCCCCCGACCGGAGGGACACGGCTTGATTGTCCAATGCTTCGTTGTATGCCTGGACCAGTTCGCTTGCGTTCACTTCGGCTCCGGTAGCGGCTGCTACGGTCTCGAATACACGTTGCTCGTATTCCCGGGCGGTCAGGCTCTCGTCCCGAACGATATCCCCTGCGAGCTCCAGCAGCTCCGGTTCACAGAAGGGTTCGACGCCTACCGTAGCGCATGCATCAGCGAACAGATCGGCGCCGTCCTGGTCGTGTTCGACGAGGGTCCGATCCAGGTCGAAGATCACCGTGTCGTACCGAGATCGCGACGACGGTACCGTCATTGCCGGTCCTCCGAGACGATTTCGAGGAGGCTGTTTCGCAATTCGGGCGTCGTTGCCGCGACGAATACGTCCGGTCGTTCCGCGGTCAGTAATTCGCCTTCGGCCGCAAAGAGCTCTCCGAGGTGTTGTTCTTCGCGATCAGGTCGATAGCAGTAGATGCCGTCGAGGGTCCCCCGGGAGAGCAACGCCCAGTGAAGCGTCGGGCACCAGCTTTCGACCCGGCGTTTGCATCGGGATTCGACCGCTCGGGCGAGCGAGTCCGCTCTCTCGAGCCGTTCGGGGATTCGTTTTACGTCATGGCCGATCACGGAGACGACCGTGGCAGTCTCCGGTGTGCGTGGTCGTCCGCTTGCCTCCACTGGCACCCCTTCGTACTGGATACCGTTGCCTGCAACAGCCACGTAGAGGTCATCCAACGGCGGAACGTAGACGACGCCGATCACTGGGCGTCCCCGAGCGAGGACCGTTATCGCCGTCGTGAACGTCGGAAGCCCGGCAACGAAGTTGTTCGTCCCGTCGAGCGGGTCGACGATCCACTCGATCTCCGACCGACCCCCATGAACGCCCGACTCTTCGGCGTATATCTCGTGCTCTGGAAACGCCTCCCGAACGATGTCGAGCACCGCTGCCTCCGACGCACGATCGGCGCCCGATTTGACGTCATGTGATAGGTAGGTCTCTCCGGTATCAGTTCCAAAGAGACGAGAGAGGCGGCCTCCCCCGGTTAGACACGCTTCGACGGCGATCGATTCGAGAGATTCCAACTCGTCGTCGCCGATGGGCGGGGCCCCCTTCCCCTCCGAGATCATGCTCGCTCCCGGTTGGTCCATTCGGGGGCCAACAACCCGTACTGGTGAGCGTCTCTGAACGCTCCCTCTGTGAATCGGGCGTCGCGTGACGTTCCTTCGTGGACGAACCCGAGACGGGAAAGAAGGGTTCGTGATGATTCATTCCCCTCGAAGACTTCCGCTTCGACCCTGTGAAGGCGACGTTCGTCGAAGGCGTAGTCGAGCAGTAGCGACATCGATTCGGTCGCTAGTCCGTGTCCTCTGTGTTCTTCAAAGAGCCAGTAACTAACCGTTCCAGAGGTACCGTTAATGTCGAATAAATTGATTGCTCCCGCGATAGTGCCCACATCTTCGGTGTTACTCTGGCCAGATTGTTGGGTGACTGAAGATGGGTCCCTCTGGTCCCCACGGGGTAACTCCCGGTCCTCTACTGGACAGAGGAAGAGATTGATGCTCGAGTCGTCAGGTATGACCGAGTCGACGAACTCCTCAATCCTGGACTTCGACCACGGCGCCTCAAATCCCAACTTGCGGCGGAGCGAAGGATTGTTTCTAACGCGACCGAGTACTTCGAGATCGGGGTCGGTTCGCTCGATGGGGCGAAGTGCGACCTTCGCCCCTTCCAGAAAGACATGGCCTGGCATCTATGGTCTTGCCGTAGAGTCGACCGAGGGTCAACAAATCTATTTGGAGAAATTGATTTCTCGTCAGCCGTGAAACAATCAGATTCTTCCTTCCGATACACTATACTATGATCCTCTCATCGACCACCGATATGGTTCGACAGGGGTCCAATTCGAATGGTGACACCCCTTGCGATGAGACCGAGCGAGGGGATACGTTCAGTCGGCTTGCGAACACTACACGTTTAGAAATCCTGCAGACCCTCGCTTCTAGCGAGACGCCCCTCAGTTATTCGGAGGTATTCCAGGAAGTCTCGGTGGCTGATCGTGGGAAGCTCAACTATCACCTTCGGCAGTTGGTTGCGGAGTACGTTCACAAATCCGACGAGGGATACGAACTTACGCAGTCCGGAAAGCGAGCAGCGAACCTTCTCGCGACAAGCTCTCTCCGAGACGGAGCGAAACGATCGTTTCAACGAATCGATTCTCAGTGCGGGGTATGCGGATCCGACTCCGTCGAACTTGGATATCGAGACGGCGAGGCCATCGTTCGGTGTCTCAATTGCGATCGTCAACTGACGAACTTCGATTTCCCTCCCGCGGCGGCGACCGCTTATTCAATTGAAGAGTTCAAGGACGCGTTTGCACAGCGAACGTGGACGTATTTCGACCTTGCAGACGAGGGTATTTGCCCATTTTGCGCACACTCGATTACGTTCGAAATACGGCCATCAGCAGCGACAGATTCGGACAGCGTTCCGGCAGTCGGTACATGTTCGGAATGTCCTGCTGGAATTCGTGCGCCAGTAGGACTCTTACTATCAACCAGACCTAGAATCCAGTCTGCACTGTCGGACTCACAGGAAAAGATTTCGAGGATCCCTTTCTGGGAGTTAGAGTGGTGTACCTTCGGTAGCTCGGAGATTCAACGAACCGATCCACTCGTCGTTGAACTCGAGATAGAGATGGACGATTTATACCTCTCGGTAGAAGTTGATTCAGATCTCACCATCAAGCGACTCCATCCTGTTCCCACATCGAGTCAGCCTAACGAATCCGGCTCGTAACCGAGTGGACCATTCGGCGTTGTCAGTCAATTACGGTTCGAGGAGTTTCCATTTCCGCTTGTGGCAATCCTGGAGCTTAACACATCCCTGATCGGTGATCGCGTAGGAATTTGTTCGGCCGTCGACTTCGTCCTTCTCAATGTAGCCTGCTTCGACAAAATCGCCCAAGTTCGAGTAGAGCTGTCCGAAGGAACTGACTGATTCTGTGTGTTCTCGATTTCTTCCATGAGATCGCTTCCACTCGGCGTCTCCATCCTGCTGAGGATGATCAACAGATCACGCTGAAAACCGGGCAATTCAGTTAACGTACCCGCTACTCAGATCGCTGGATGATAATTACGGCGTCATACATCTATCGCCATGAGATACGGCAAATCTACTCCTCTCCACAATTAGACGAAGAACCACGCTCAGGCGGAATCCGTTCCCTGTGCAACAATGAGTGCTTCAGCTTCGATCTCAACGAGCATCTCCGGTTCGATGAGTCGGGTGACCTCAACCATGCTTGTTGTGGGAGGAATATCGCCGAACATCTCCCCATGGGCACGACGGACTTCTTCCCAGTTGTCGACGTTTGTGACGTACATCCGAGTTCGGACGACGTCATTCATCGTGGCATTCATGCGATGCAATGCGTTTTCTATGTTAGCAAGGGCCTGTACGGCCTGCTCATAGGGGTCGTCATCGCCAGTGAACTCACCTTCCTCGTTAGTCGCAGTCGTCCCTGAGACGTGAACGTGGGAGCCGAGACGGACGGCACGTGAATATCCGACGCGCGATTCCCACTCTGTTCCGGTCGAAACGATCTGACGGTTCATGATTGACTTCCTGGTGCCGTCTCCGCCATTGTTTCTATCGCGTTGATCGCCTCGGCAGTGAGTCCATTGACCACGGTATCGGCAGCAGGGAGTCCGTTCACCAATCCAGCACTCTGGCCCGTATAGAGCGCCATCGCCTCGACGTTTCCTTGTGTATCGGGTAGCGGTGGGTCGTCTCCATATCGTTCGAGAGGCTTTCCCGAAGCCGATTCGGCGATCTTTTCGGTTTCGTTCGGGCGCTGGCCCGGGGGTGGCCGTTCGGCCTGTTCCCACTGTGCAATGGTGCTATTTCGTAACGTCCGGTGGGGTGTCCCTGGCCAGCCTTTGTCGAACAGTTCAGTGTGTGCTGTCTCCGTCTCAGTAGCCTCCGTGATTCGTTGTTTGTACTGCTCGTGGGCCGCAGCTTCGTTGGTAGCGACGAATCGTGTACCCAGCCACGCTCCGGCAGCACCTAATGTAAGTACTGCTGCAATCCCACGTCCGTCGGCGATCTCGCCAGCAGCGATAACCGGTGTCTCCGGTACGGCGTCGACGACTCGCGGCACCAGCGGCAACGTGGCCACCTCGCTTTGGATGTGTCCACCTGCTTCCCAGCCCTGTGCGACGATTACGTCGACGCCAGCATCCACGGCGGCGCGCGCCGCAGCGGCGCTCCCGACTGACTGCATGACCGTCGCTTCGGCTTCATGAATACGCTCAACATATGGTTTCGCAGCGCCGAACGAAAGCGAGACAATCGGTACGCCTGCATCTAAACACACGTTCAGGTGTTCTTCCGTCGGTATTTCTGCTGTCTCTGGATCGAGTACGAGATTTACGCCGAAGGGTTCGTCAGTTCGATTTCTTGTTTCCCGGACAACGGCTCGTGTTTCGTCTATATCGCGCCACGTTACGGCCAGCATACCCAACCCACCAGCGTTCGAGACGGCCGCAGCCAGTTCCGGACACGTCACGCTTCCAATCGGCGCTTGGACGATCGGGGATTCAATGCTTAGTTGCGAACAGAGAGTGGTCTCAAGAACACTCATTCGTAATTCATCGAATCTGAGACCTGAAAAGCGATTCTCCCCCGGTTACTATCCATATTGGTCATGTGGTTGCCTCGCGATATTGTCTCTGAGTGACGGTATAGCGGTGTGCATCAACTACTTTCCTGTCTCTTGGCCCCCAATTTTTCAACAACCCGTCGTACTGTCCTCCATGTGCCTTGACATACTTCCTAATCGCCATTTTCGAGCGTTCGTTCCCGTCTTCGTGATTGACGTGGATGAGGTCAAGGTCAAGCCGTTCGAACGCGAGGCCCATGAGAACGGCTGCGCGTTCGCTCGAATAGCCTCGACCCCAGAATCGTTTTCGCAGCCAGAGTTCGAACATGGCAGATTGCCGCTCCCATTCACATTCAAGGCGCGTAATGCCAGCTATCTGCCCGGCACCATCCTCGCCGTCTGCAGGGCGAATCACGTAGGCTGCTTGGTCACAGTTGTCCCACCCAGATTCACACCATTCAACGAACTCCTGTGTTTCGTGGAGCGTCTGATGGGGGTCCCACGGCATATAGCGCGTGATCTGGTTAATCGCTGGATCAGCCGAACAGATATGAAAGAGTTTCTGTAGATCGACAGTATCCGAAGACAATCGTTTGAACACGAGTCGTTCGGTCTCGATCGTTGGTGGGAACAGACTCATTCGTCAGTTGCCTCCTGATACTGGTCGCAACTAATCGTATACCGCTGCTCATCTGCAATGTAATCGTCAATCGGGGTCCAATTTCTGAGAAGACAGTCGTGCTGGCCACCGAAGCGATCGACGATCCGTTCAACAGCACGCCGAGATCGGTCGTTACCATCTTGATGGTGTAATGCGATGAGTTCAAGATCGAGACGGCCGAACGCGAGCGGAAGAAGTGCCTCAGCACACTCGCCGGCATAACCACGCCCCCAGAACGGTCGATAGAAGATGAATCCCAGATAGCCGGTGCGACGCTCCCACTCGCAGTACAAATCCGCGATTCCGATGACTTCTCCAGTCTCATCGCTGGATGACTCCAGACGGACGATATACTGCGCGCCTTCACCGTCCTCCCAACGCGTTTCTAGCCGATCAAGTGCATCCTGCGCGTCTTTGAGAGTCGAATAGGGTGACTGTGGTATATGTTCGTAGACACCTACAGTCCGCTTCTCATCCGTTTCGATGGCATAGAGGGTTCTCGAATCGATATTTTCATGGCAAAGCCGTTCGAGTTCGAGCCGATCAGTCCCAATTTGGGGTGAAAATAGCATCATGCACTCCTCACGATTGATCGCTTGAAAACAATGCATGGAGCTGATCATGGAGTTCCGTTGCTCCAGCCGCAACCTGATCCGCGTTTGTTAGATCTTGCCCGTGGTTCGCTTCGGTCCGATACCCGAGACAGTACATTCCCGCTGATCGAGCCGCTTGGACGCCATGAGATGAGTCCTCAATTGCGATGCATCGTTGGGGAGCAACAGTGAGTGTATCGGCCGCATACTCGTAAATATCGGGTGCAGGCTTGCTTGCTCCGTCGATATCGTCGGCGCAAACGATCGTGTCAAAAACCCCGTCGAGACCGAAGCGATCGAGGACGAGTTGGACCCACCGCCTCGGTGATGAAGTAACGAGCGAGATTTTCACTTCGCGTTCGCGTAGCATCTCTACCAGATCGTCGAAACCATCCACTAGAGTAGCTCGTTCGGAATAGAGGTCCTCAGCCACCTCGTCGTACAATGCAACGAACTCGCGTTTGTCTATTGTAGTTTCATACTCTTCGATCAGATATGCATACAGATCAGCAACGTTTAATCCTGATATTTCACTCGCAGTGACCTCACCTGAGGCCGTTGTTCGTGGAAGGATGTGCTCGTTTTCGAGCGGCGCCCAGTGCCGTTCGGAGTCAACAAGAACTCCATCCATATCAAACATCACCGCGTGGATCGACATACGCCCTACTGCGCAGGCCGATGGCATAGGGATTCTGAGAACTCAATTTCTATTGGTTGGTCGACTTGTCTCATGAGGTTTGTCGAAGAAAAGCTTTAGGCGATCTGTCACGGCAGGTTTCCCAACTGATGGGTTCATCGATTGAGAACGAGAGAAACGACCGACTTACACCACAGTCAGCTTTCCAGTTGCTCGGTCACGAAATTCGGATCGAAATCCTCTGGGCACTCTGGACAGCCCCTGATCATACTGCCACCTTCTCCACACTTCGTGAGGAGGTCAGAATCGACGATAATGGCCGTCTGAACTACCATCGAGACCAACTCACTGGCCACTTCATCGAGCCGGCAGCTGACAATGAGGGATACACTCTCCAACAAGCCGGCCTCAACGTTATCCGTGCCATCCATGCTGGTACGTTTACCGACCGCTCCAAGTTGGAGAGCGAATCAATTGATGGGACATGTCCTGACTGTCGGTCTCAGCTCCGGTTTCGCTACGTAGACGGTATGACCAACGTCTTCTGCCCGGACTGTGAGCAGCTCTGGGACGAATATGCCTTTCCACCTGGCGGTCTGCCGAATTGGGATGAGACCGATCTTGCTGTGGCCGGTGACGTCTGGGGACGTCACGAACTGTCTCTGGCCCAACAGGGAATGTGCCCTGCATGTGGGAGTCAGATGAGTGCTGCTCTCGTCTCTGGCTCGGATGAGTATTTTGGACATCCACTGCATGTGAGATACGAGTGCAACCGCTGTGAGTTTCATCCTCGCGCAAGCCTCGGTGAGGCCGTGCTTGGCCATCCAGCTGTTGTATCTTTGTTTCACGACCATGGTACCGATATTCGATCGGTACCGAGATGGCAGCTCAGCTTTTGTTTCGATGATGACTATATTGAAGTCACTTCCCAGAATCCACTTCGAGGCCGAGTTTTCGTCCCCTGTGGGGATGAGGTACTCGACCTTTCGCTGGACACGACCGGAGAAGTAGTCAAAACACGGTATGTCCCGACCGATCGTATTAATCACTGATATTCTACACGAACCGCTCTCCCTTGGCGTCTCCACCCCCCACTGAGGATAAATAACGGATTCCATTGACCAGCAGCTGAATAAAGCTGAGACGAGTATTAGACGGGAAATTTCTGGATACATGGCGGTCACTCCCGAGGAAGCGCGGTGAATCCGAGTGTCTGAAACCCGTAAGTGAGGATATGCTCGATCCTGTAATCCCGTGCCTGCAGACCGATCACGTGGTCGGTGAGGGAGATCGCTTGGTCGTCGTATTGGTGAAACTGTTCGACCGCCCGTTCGGCGAGCGACGGCTCGACGTTGAGCACGCGGAACCTGTCGGTTTCGAGTAGTCGATCGACGACATCGTGAGCGACTCGAGTCCCGGCGTGTGAGAGGAGTAGGGACACGATCTCGTCGAGTACGTACTAACAGGTAGAGACAGACCCGCTCCGTGGGGCATTCTGATCGGAGGAATGCCCGGGTGTTGTAGCACCCGAGCGGGGCTGTCTTGTGGAAACCAACAGCCATGACGACCAACGCACTAGCGGACCTTGACGGTGACGCACCGACCGCCAAACGCGCCCAGTACGAAGCCTTCGAGCTCGATCTCGAAGCACCCAGCTTGCTCCGGGTGACGAACGGGAGCTACGGCGACGACGAAAAACACGAGCACACCTACCGCGTGAACATCGAGAACGGCGTTCCCACTACATGTGAGTGTCCCTCCAACACCTACCAGGATGGCGCCTGCAAACACCACGTTGCCGTCGCGATCCGCAAGCCCGTTCTCGAGGCGGCGACCGTGGACGGCTCCCAGGATCGCGTCGCCACCGACGGTGGGGAGCTCGTCGTCGCCAGCGACGAAGGGGCAGTCCTCGAGATTAAAGGCGGAACGGGTGAGGGTTCGGCCGTGTCTTTACCTTGTGCAATATTCGGCCATCCACTCAGAAAGATGTTGCACAAGGCAAGCGAAGCCGACGCCAGCCGGCAGTCGCATCCAACCCCGTTCTCAGGAGCCGAAACCGGTCACAATCACTGAGAGTCAATTGTGGACTCACTACGGTTATTTATCTTCTCAATGTGTGCTATCATGTTGCAGGGTTCGCGGTGATCATGGATTGGGGGTCTGCCCTGCATCGATTCGGTCGGGGTGGGATCTCGTGCCGCCCGCCCGGCCACTCTGCGCGCTTCGTGCATCTCACCATACCCATTCCCGTATTGTCCCTCGGGCCCTGATACACACTTGCACGACCGTCGCCTCTCAGCCATACATCGGTCGTGCTGCCTGTCTGTGGCATATCGAGACGGGCGGACCCTGTACCCCGCCCGTTTCGCTCACGACGGGTTTCAAGAGCACCGATGACCCTGCGATGCAATGTGGCGTGTGACGAACCTCATGACGAGGACGAAGTGGATCGTTGATCTTTGGGCGAGGATTTTATTTCTAAGATGACTGGAACTTCGATGAAGGCTACATCCTGTTAGCTGCGGTACTCGCCGTCGTAATCCTTCTTACACTCCGGCTTCCCGAATCGACAACTGGAACGGCCACTGGAGGGCACAGATGATTGAAAGCATCCGATAGGGATTATCTAGATCAGTCATACTGACCGCAATACGGGGTTCGTTTCGGGCGTTTTTCGTCTTTCGGCGCTTGCGCTCAGTATTGATCAACAACTGGTCCGCCTCCGCGTCGTAATCAATCCACACGGCTGTCGAGTGCAGTGCCTCGTCGGAGAGGATGGTCGTCACGTGAGCAAACGTCTACTTCTCAAATAAATCCTGGAAGTCGTCCGGAATCGATGCCATACCCCCATACACAAGACCTGCGCTGAGAAGTATGCCCCGCGTTCGCAACCACCTCGGAGAGGTGATCGATCACGTCCAACAAGATCTACCTAATCTCCTCTAAATTCGGCGCTTTGCATCTCCGCCCGGTGCCTCGCAGACGTCCACGAACCTTGTGCAACACTTTTTGGGGTTTTCAGCCACTAATGAGACACGCCGGACGGACCGATTGTCCACATTGAGGTTTCAACATTTGTAGGGGTAGTGCAGATCACATTTTCAATGAAAACCTCAATTTTTTGAAAATCGACCGATTGTTGCACAAGGTCAGAACGCCAGCGGCGGCTGCCTGCGGTCACGTCCGCATCTCATTAACAGGGACTTCAAAAGGTCCACAATCTCCGAAGGTCCGTCTCGGGCTCACTGCGGTTATTTATTGTCACCTCGTGTGTTCCCGAGGTGCAGGGTAACCATCTACCATGGGATTGGGGAACCGACCCTGCATGGACTCGACCCGGGCGGATCCTTCGTCCGCCCGGCCTGTCACTTCGCCGCGAGTGTCTCCGGCACCTATCTACTTATGCACTTCCGGGCCCTGATAGCCACTCGCACGGCCGTCGCTGATCAGCCATACACTGGTCGTGCTGCCTGTCAGAGGCACCTCGAGACGGGCGGATCCTGCACCCCGTCCGTTTCTCTCACAATGCCATTAGTCTCGGAGGTGAGCCCCTGAAGAAAAGCTGGTTCCCTATAGGACGATGTATTGGTGAGTTCTGAGTTCACGAAGACGAGACGAATCCGACGCTGGAACGCTCATCCATGGTGACCCGGTGGCTCTTGCCGGGTCGCGAAGAGCCTTTCGCGGGGGTAGCCGAGCGAAGAGAGTACGTAGTGTCACGTTATCCAAACCCGCTTCGACTCGTAATCCTCGCGATCGGTTTCGGGCTCGCCCGTCTCGATCTGATTGACCGTGAGCGCGCGGTTCGAACAACCGACCTCGCCTGGCCACGGATTGTTACCGGACTTGCCCGGATGTCAAAGAGCGCAATCGACGTCGCGATGGTCGGCGTCGCCGTCGGCACGTCGGCGGTTGCAGGTGTGGGTTTTGCGGGCCCGTTCTACGGGCTTGCGTTTGTCGTTGGCGGTGGCGTCGCCGGCGGGACAATCGCTTTAGTCTCTCAACGGTATGGTGCCGATGCCCGCGAGGAACTCGGGCTGGCGGTCAGATCGAGCGCGCTGCTCGTCGTGCTCATCAGCCTCCCGGTAACTGCGATCTTTTGGCTCTATCCCCACGAGTTGATCTCGCTGTTGAGTAGCAACGAGCGCGCAATCGAATTAGGAGCGCGGTATCTGGGGATCGTCGCGCTTGCGGTTCCCTTCGCCGGGTTGAACATCATGGGTGGGCGCGTCCTGATCGGTGCTGACGACGCCTACACCGCGATGCAGCTCCGAGCCGGTGGCGCTGTCTCAAACATCGTCTTGAACGCCGTGTTCATCTTCGGATTCGGCTGGGGAGTCGCTGGTGCCGCGTTGGGAACAGTCCTCTCGAACGTTGTCGTAACGGCCGCCTTCGCCGCCGGACTCTCGCGAGGGCGGTTTCCCGGGATCGGCGACTTCCCGGTTCGGATCGATCCGTTCGGGAGCTACGTTGACTCCGCTACACTAAGGGACTTGGTTGAGATCGGGGCACCGGTCGGCGCACGCAACCTCGTGTGGATCGCTGCCGAGTTCCCAATGCTTGGGATTCTCGACATCTTCGGTGAGACTACCGTCGCAGCGTTCGTCATCGCGCGGCGCATCTGGGGACTAATGAATACACCCGGCTGGGGTTTTGGCCTCGCAGCCTCAAGCCTTGTTGGTCAGCATCTCGGCGCTAACGAGGATGCAGTCGCGGAGGCCTACGGCAGGGAAATCATTCGGTTTGCGGTCGCGACATATCTCATCTCAGCCTTGATCGTCGCTGCTCTCGCACCCGAGATCGTCGGCTTATTCGCTGACGATCCGACTAGTCCCGAGGTCCCGATCGCGGTCAGTCTCGTCTACGCGGCCTGCGTCGCGGTTATCTTTCAGGGTGTTGCAGGCGCAGCGGCTGGCCCCCTTGATGCAAGCGGTGACACGCGAGTTCCGTTCGTCAGCCAGTTCATTGGGATGTTCGGTGGCTCGATTCCCCTTGCCTATCTCGGCGCGACGACCGACCTGGGCTACTGGGGGCTCTACCTCGCGTTCCTCGCAGAAACGACCGTCCCCGCGGCGATCAACTACCTTCGATTTCGGACCGGCAAATGGAAGGCAATCAGCGAGAGCTACCGGCCCGAGACAACCCCCGCCGACGATTAACAGCGTCTCCTGGTCCGAGCCGCTCCGACTCCCTTCTTCATGATAGTGGGCATCCGAATATTGAAGTACAAGCTCACTCACTGTGAGTCCGAAATACGATGAAAGGCGTCCTTCCAATCCTCTCCGCCCCATTTACCAAGTCTGGAAACATCGAGTACGACAGCGTCCGTACCCAGGTCGCCGCGTTAGCTGAGGGGGGCTGTGATGGCATCATTCTTTTTGGATTCGGGACGGAATTCTACAAACTGTCCGAGGAAGAGCGCCGCGAACTCACGCGTGTCTCCGTTGAGAGCGGTGAGGAACACGGGATTCCGATATACGCGTCGATCACCGACCAAGCGACGATCACGGCCGTCAAGTGGGCCAAGTGGTTCGCCGATGCGGGAGTAAAAGGGCTGATGGTGCTGCCACCCCACATGGCAGACCCGGATGAGGAAGCGCTATTGGAGCATCTCCAGCGAGTAGGCTCTGCGACGTCGTTACCGGTGATGGTCCAGTACGCACCCCAAAACGTGGGAGTTTCGATCAGTCCAGAGACGTTCGCACGGCTGAGCGACGAAGTACCCACGATCGAGTACTACAAAATCGAATCACAGCCGCCGGGACCGTACATCACTGCATTACTTGAAGCGACCGACGCAGAGGTAGATGTGTTAGTCGGGTCGGCAGGACAGAAGTATATTGAGGCCCTCGATCGGGGTGCGATTGGTGTCGTCCCCAGCGGAGGGATGCACGAGATATATGTCTCTATTCAAGACCGATACGAAGCTGGTGACCGCGAAGCGGCAATCGACGTCCATAACGCTCTGCTGCCTGTATTGAACCAGTTCGTCGGCGGCGAGTCGTTCGTTCACTTTGATAAGTGGATTCAGGCCGAGCGCGGTTTCATCTCTGAGGAGGGGGCCTACGTGCGCGAACCGACTAGCGAGCCTGATGACCACGTCGAATCGCTTTTCCGGGAACAGTACGCGCGTCTGCATGAGCGACTCAAGTCGCTAGAGGCGTAGCTTAAGCCACCCAATCGACGATCAACTGAGAACGTGGTCAGATGATGTTGACGCAGCACCCTCTGTCAAAATATTCATCATTATCGCTCTGATCTACCAGTGCACTATCTCCAAAACGCGGAGAGTAGATTGAAAGTCGAGCGGGCCGAGCTCCAGTCTCGTGAGGGCCCTAGTCTGTCCTGTGGGCGTTGATGTACTCCATATCAAGTTCGTATCCTATTCCAGACTCCTGTGGAACATGCACGTAGCCGTCGTCATCAAGGGGGTCCGGTATCGCCTCTAAGTACGGCGGCGGGGTTTCGTAGTCTATCGTGGGTGCGAGAAGTCCCCGCTCGTAATACGTACACGTGTCAGCACTCGTTGCCGCCAGAACCTGGAGGTTGGCGAACCCACTCATATGGATTTCACATCGCACGTTGTACGCTTCACAAATCGCGGCCATCTTGAGACAGCCGGTAATCCCGCCGCGTAACGCGTCTATCCGGACCCTGTCGGCTGCTTCCCGTGTGATCCAATCGGCCCGGGTGAAGATGCTTCCGTCGGCAATCTCTGGTGCGAGGATCGGGATGTCGAGTTCATCGGAGAGTTTTTCGTAAGAACTGACCTGGTACTCGTTCATTGGGTGTTCGTACCAGGCGAACCCCATCTCCTGTAGTTCTCGACCGACCTGCAATGCCTCCTCATAACTCCCGTACGTCCCCCACGGGTCATAGAGGAGATCCATTTCGTCGCCGACCCGTTCATTGACTCGCCGGCAGGCTTCGAGGTCGTGTTCGACGTGAGAGGGCCGGCTAGGAGCGGACCTCCCAGTCTTGGGATCCCATCCATAGTACGGGTGGATCTTGTACGCGGTGTATCCCTGCTGCTGGCACGCTTCCGCGTGGTCGGCGTAATCGGAGGGTGACCCCATATTGGGAAACGTACTCGCGTAGGCTCTGACCCGCTCCCGGCAGCCGCCGGCCAGCTTGTGGACAGGGGTGTCGAGAGCGCGGCCCTGTAGGTCCCACAGTGCGATGTCGATCACGCTGAGTGTGGTCTCGTCACGGTTGAACCCCCACATCCATCGCCAGAATTTCTCGCGGTCGAACGGGTTCTCGCCAACGAGTCGGGACTCGACGATTTGCTCTACCCGTTTCCGCTGTGTTGGGGAGAGCCCGTCGCGATCACCGTGGACGCCACCACCGAGGCAGTACCCGTCGACGCCTTCTTCCGTGCCGATCCGCGTCAGCGTTTGGGTCGTAGTCGCCGTGGTCGTCGACCCGCCACCCTCGAATTCTTCGCGCTCGAGTGTGAAGGGGATGACCTCCACCTCCGTAATTCTCATTGGGGCGCCCTCGACTCTTCTTCGTGGAACGAGCCGACGTTCAGAAATCGATAATTCACGCTATCGGGATTCGCAGTCTCCGACTTAAGTCTGCGGGCGCAAAGGATCCGTACGAGCGAACGCGATCGCTGGATACGAAGCGGTTCAGTGTCGTCTGAATACGCAACGATGACGATGACGGCCAATTTACAGCATGAACCAATCAAAAGCGGAGTTCCTGCCGATTGACATCCTCCCCATCCTGAAGGACGAGGATTCCTCGCGCTGGGGGTTCCTACGTAGGAACGTTCAAGACGGACGTCACAAGTGACGACGACGTTGAGGAACTGGTTGAGACCGCAACATCAGAATATGGTGGACTAGATATTGCGTTCAACAACGCCGGTATCGGGGGAACTTTCGAAGCGACCGAAGAGATCTCAGAAGAGAATTGGCACGTGAGCGTGTCATACAATGGTTCTCAATAGCTACCGTTCGAAGAGAATAATTTGAATGAAACCCCCAACTACCGAGATCAACGGAATCAGGCACGATGTGGAAGCCGTATAATCGCCGAGTAGAGGGTGTGAGACGAATTCTATGACATGCTATGGCAGATTCAATCAGCTTCGAAAACATAGACTCTCGGTCCATTATAGTTGTACTGATCAGTAAGCGTCCGATCTTCTCTAAGCGTCTCAACGAACGTTTTTTCATCTTCTCGGCCGGTGTTATCGACCACAAGGAAAATGCGGTCATACCCCTCTGTTTGTGCGATGATCTCATCAGGCGGCGTACTGGCCTGCATCGCCTGATAGCCCTCAGGACTTGACTTGAGATCAGCCGGTTCGATGCCTCGGTAGTAGTTCATCGGTTTGATAATGTATTTGTCGATGACGACTACGAGATCATCGCCTGTTCGCTCACCGTCAAGGTCAGTCGTCAATGTATCCCAGTACTCGCGAACGTCGTTCGTATAATACCCGTAGAGAGGAACTGAGAAGAGGCTCATAGCCAGGAGAAGTGAGAGAAGAGCAGGGAGCCATGAGAGGTCAACGAGGTTATCAATACCTCGAGCGACTATTATGAAGAGCCCAATAGAGGCAGCGGTCATATATCTCTCGTAATATATTGGAGTGGATATATGAGAGAGAACGAATGCAACGCCGATTGTAACGCCGATTAAGAGACAGAGGAGCAGTAGCCGATCGAACTCGCTCCACCGTAGCGATACCCGATCCAAGAGATTGTCACGGTCCCAATCTATACGTATGGTAGATAACAGACCCAGGCTGCCAAAGACGTAGAGAAGAGTCCTCCCCGAACTCTCACCTTGCTCGGAAATGAACCAACGGAAGGTCCGAGATATACGAGAAAGATCTGGAGGAGTAAGCCAGGTTGTCGCAGAACCCTCGAATATTCGGAGTATCAAGAGCGCGATCCAGGGACTGATCAGCACCGCAACGGTTGCGTGAGCAGTTACCCATCGTCGAAAGCCTGGATAGAACTCCGTTCGATTAGGGAAAAGAAATGCTACAGTCCAAAAGATTCCCTGAGCAGCGAGAACGAAAAGGCCATACACGTGTGTAAAACACATCAGCGCAGTCGTCACAGCATACCCTGCGAGTGTCAAATTATCCTGTTCACGCGAGAAGACGAGAAAAAAGTACAACGAGAGTGCGCCAAAGAAGGCAAGTTGGGCATACATCCGAGCTTCGTGAGCGTGGATAATATGGAATCGAGAGACGGCGAGAAGAGCAACTGCGATAAGGCCTGTCCGATGGCTGAAGAGCCGACGACCGAGGAGATACACGATCGGCAAGGTTCCGATAGAAAACAGTACTGACAGCGACCGAACTGCAGCTACCGATGTCCCGAACGCTGAAATCCAGAGGTCAAAGAACAGATAGTAGAGTGGTGGATGGGGGTCGCTTTGTGGGAGGTCTACTGCAATCTCCCAGAGAGACCTAGTAGCAACAAGCTCGATCGTGGATGCTTCATCAAGCCAGATCGGCTCGCCTGTTACATCGTATACCCGAAGTGCCGCTCCGATTATACAGACTCCGAGTAATTGAGCAAGGTCTTCTCTCGAGAAACGTTTCCTCTCTGCCTCAAATACCATGGGTTAGAATAACTGTGGTTCAAAACTCCTCTATACATATCGCTTGCCCTTGAGGGCGCCTCACGGATTATACACTGAACAGGCGCAATACCACGCCCTTCAGGGCGTGGATACGCGCCGTCAATTGATGCAACAATCCACCGCCTATTGCGTGGCCGGATATTCTATACTGGATCGGTGATATTATGTTCTCGTTGTCCATAACCAGTTATGGAGCCAGAAATCGATGCGGATCCACCGAACATTCGAGGCGTCGATCGCTAACCCACAGCAGGTAAGTGACGACCTCGGTCAACTTGGATGGGCTGCATCGAAACTCTGGAACGTCGGTCGCTACTACGCACACGAACAGTGGGACGAGACGGGCGAGATCCCCGATGACGGGGAACTCAAATCCGAGCTCAAAGGCCACGAACGCTATACGGATCTTCACTCTCAATCCAGTCAGCGCGTTCTCGAAGAACTCGCTGAAGCGTTCAACGGTTGGTTCGGAAAGCGTCGGAACGGCGAGAGCCGTGCCCGACCGCCCGGGTACCGCAAACGCGGCGATTCGCACCCACGTTCTACCGTGTCGTTCAAAGCGGCTGGCTTCAAGCATGATGCACAGTTCACCCGCGTTCGCCTCTCGAAAGGACGAAACCTGAAGGACCATCGCTCGGACTTCGTGCTGTGCGAGTACGGGCTACGTCCCGACGTAGACCTCTCCGAGTGGGACATTCAACAGGTCCGGGCCGTCCACAAGTACGATGAGTGGCGGCTTCACTTCGTCTGCCGGAAGTCGATTGATCCCGAACCACCCGGTGAGGAGACTGCCGGGATTGACCTCGATATCTCGAACGTCGCCGCGCTTTCGTTCGGCGGTGAGTCGATCCTCTTCCCCGGCAACGCACTGAAAGAGGACGAATACTACTTCGGACGAAAGAAGGCAAAATGTGCCGATAGCCGATCGAACGAGCGGCTTCGGCTGGATCGGAAGCGTACCGAACGTCGAACGCACTTCCTCCATACGCTCTCAAAACACATCGTTGCGGAGTGCGTCGAGAGAGGTGTCGGAACGATCGTCATAGGAGACCTCGGTGGTATCCGAGACGACGAGAACGGGGACTCCCGCAATTGGGGCAAACACGGCAACCTCGATCTTCACGGGTGGGCGTTCGACCGCTTCACGTCGATACTCGACTACAAGGCGGAAGTCGAGGGGATCGACGTGACGGTGGAGTCCGAACGCGATACCTCAAAGACGTGTTCCGCCTGTGGGACGAAAAACGGCGACCAGCGCGTCGAGCGCGGGTTGTATGTCTGTGGGGAGTGCGATACGGTGGCGAACGCGGACGTGAACGGTGCGGAGAACATTCGGCGAAAAGTAACTCCAAGTCCTTCACAGGATAGGAGTAACGGCTGGTTGGCACAGCCTTCAGTCCATCTGTTCGATTGGAGCGAGGGCCGTTTCGCCCCGCGAGAACAGGTCGTGGACTGTAAACCGTAATATCCCAACGGCGGTCGGGATTCCACGTCGTTTACGGCGTGGAGGATGTCAATGAGTAAGCTACTCCACCCTTCCGTGCTCGGGCCGACAGGATCCCTCAAGACGAAATCATACCTCTTCCCTCGCTTAGTTTTTCGTTGATCGAGTGGCCTTATACGTAAGGAACACCGCTGTGCCGAGCACTGCGGCATACCATAGCGTTCCCACGCGAATAATAATTGTTGCAGCCGCCGCGATGGCTTCGGGATAGCCGAACGTAACAAGCACGCCGACCATTGATGCTTCGGTCGCCGCAAGCCCTCCTGGAAGCATCGACACCGCACCGATAACCGATCCGAGGCCAAAGACGAACAAACCGATCACGACGGTGGCCTCAACGCCGAAACTTTCGAGTACTATCCAGAGCGCAACACCCTCGAATCCCCATGCCATGAGACTGAATAGCGTTGAGACGGCCAATGGCCGAAACTGGAAGAGGCGATACGCATTCTCGTAGAACTGCTCTAGCTCGGTCGCATACTCGCCAATGATCGGTGCTGATTCGAGCCGTCGGAAGATCGCCAGACACCCGCGTCGCCACTGGAGCAGACCGATCCCAGCCGCAATTATGCTGAGAATGACGAGAATCGGAAGGGACGAGCGGCTGTAGACGACCAATCCGAGTGCAGCCATTGCGCTGAGTGCAATAAGGTCCGTGATGCGTTCGGCACCGACGACCGAGGTTGTCTTGCTTGCGGGAACGCCTCGCTTGTCCCGGAGGAACCAAGCCTTCCACACCTCGCCGGCCTTTCCCGGCGTGATGACCATCATCAAGCCGCTGAAGAAGGTAATCATACTCGCACCGATTGGGACGGTCACGTCAAGATACCGAAGATAGTAGTGCCATTTAGCGAATCGAAACCCGTAACCGACTGTTGTCAGACCGAGAACAACTCCAAACGTCTCTGGATTCAGGGCGGCAAGGGCGCTCTTCACGTCGGACAGATCCGTGTAGGCGGCGAGCCCGAGAAAGACAATGACCGAGAGCAGTGCCGTCAGCCAGAGTCCATGATTGTGAATAATCTCTCGACCCCGACTGGCAACAGCGTTATCATTCGCCGTCATGGGAACCGCCCCGACGCGAGATTCGTGATGTGACTGGAAGCAGTACGGAACTGATGGAGTTTCGTCGCAACGTGGCCCGAGAGGTACCGCCCACGTCCTTCTGGTCGTGTACGTCCATCGCGCACGGCGTTCACAATTGATCCGTCGCCTTCGATCGTGGTGTACGCGCGCCCGACTTCTATCGGGAAGTGAGCGTCGCTCCCGCCGGTGGCCGGCAGGTCGTAGGCGGTTGCAAACGCCGCCGCGCGTTCGTTGAATCGTCGACGGATGCACCGGGAATTGACTGTCTCTACCCCATCGATGGCATCGGCTAGGGCTTTGAGATCCGTCTGATAGTACTGTCGCAGCGAGTCGAACGGGTGTGAAAGGACAGCTGCGCCACCCTGATCATGGACATGATCAACCACCGTCAATGGGTCAGCCTGCGGTGGTGGTTCCGCAATATCAAGCGCGAGGAGATGGCCTTCGGTCGTCGTTACTTCAACTGCAGAGATTACATCGAGGGCGTCCGGTGCAGCCTCTCGAACGGCCTTGACGTTAGCCACCGTGTCGTGATCGGTGATGGCGATTCCGTCGAGTCCGGCATCGACCGCCGCAGCGACGACTCGTTCGGGTGGCGTACTCGAGCAAGGCGAAGCGTTCGTGTGGACTTGAAGATCGAATCGGCGTATCATGGTGATCCCGGCGTGGAACGAAACAGAGCGGTCACGTGATCATCTCGATGAAATGGACCGGAACTTGATAAAGGACCGCGATAGCAAGGAGCCCCCAGATCGCGAGATTAGCGAGAAACGGAGGGTCACTGAAGAGGAACTTTGGATCACAGCCCATCTGAGAGGTATGAATAAGAAAATGGGTAGTTGGATAGCGACCTTCCGTCAGACCGATTTCGTAGCAGTCTCATGAGTGGTCTCTCAATGGTGAACCAACTGTGGCGCTGGGGATTGGCGGATCGCCGGAATCGATAGATTCCGCGATCCGTA
>NZ_JAIWHV010000027.1 GCF_020177375.1 Saliphagus infecundisoli
TGTTGCTGATCTTGATCGTATCGGATAAAATTGAACGTCACGGATGAATCCTTACGCTATACAGGAGTTTCTGCTAGATAAGGTCTACGTCATGTGAGTTCTCTGTCGATGTTTCTTGGACAGGCTCGGAATTGGAGAAGAATCTGCGTGAGACCGAGGACTATCTTGATGAAATGCCTGGTGTCCTCGCCGTGTTTGACCTCGATGAGGAACCGCACTACAGTTTGCTCTGTCAGTGGGAACAAGAGTACCAGATGCGTGAACTCCCCCGTCTGCTCCGCCGAAGCGCGTGGAGCAGACGGGCTGGAGTGGAGAAGCAGCCATTAACGCAAGTGGTTTCCAGTACGATCAAACTAGTTTTCACTACTGTGACCGCGCAGCCTACTCGTTTCAATCGGTGGAAACGATAATCTTAGTCAACACGAACTCCTTGGCAGTCAAGGACGTCCACCTCGTCCTCGACGACGACACTGATCACTCGCCAGCGTCGACTCGTTTCGCGACGTCACCTTAGTGTGATGATCAAACAGTGTCTGTCGTCGAATATCACAGCCTCGCCGAAACTGCGTTTGAGCGCCAGCAACGAGATGAGAACCCGTTCATTCGCAACGTCGTCACCGAGAAAGCTTGTATGTCTGACGACAAGGGTACGATTCCCACAGTCGAATGAAACCTCTGGCAAACACTCGGCGGCATCACACGCTTTCTTAAGTACTGTTAATCTCGCCTAACATGTTCGGTACTTCTAATTGTGGCGCAGACGAAGATATACAGACGAATACTGATGCCACAAGCTAAGATCACTCTCACAATCCCAGAAGGAATCTGGATTGGCGACATCTCACGTGAGTATCCAAACGCAAATATCCGTATTCTGGCAGCCCTCACGGATGATAGCACGGGCGTAGGACTCACCGAGATTACCGCCATTGATATCGAGAGCGTTATTGCTGATATTCGAGCTAATGATTCGGTGATTGAACTCACAAAATTACAGCAATACGAGGACACAGCCTTGGTCCAGTTTGAGACGACAATGCCTTTGCTCCTGCTACCAGTGCAAGATTCGGGGGTCCCGCTTACAATGCCGTTCACGATCAAAGACGGGAACGCTGAGTGGGATATCACTGCCTCGCAACATCGACTCTCAGACCTCGGTGAACAACTAGACAAGTTCGGTATTCCGTTTACGGTGAATGAAATTCACCAGCAAACCGAACCCGAACAATTACTGACCGGTCAACAATTACGCCTCGTAACTACCGCGGTTAGACACGGCTACTATGATACACCGCGACGGTGCTCGCTCACTGAACTCGCCGAGAACATTGATCTCGCTAAATCAACGTGCAGTGAGACACTCCATCGAGCGGAAGAAAAGATAATCAAGCAATTCATTGAGAATGAAACCTATATTACTCTGTGATTACGATTTCGAGTTCGTAACTTCCTTCTCCTTCGTTAGCTGATAATCATACGATGAGTAACGACAAGACGGTATTCACCAGACTCGGTGGACACGAGGCAGTGGAGAGCGTAGTGAACGACTTCTACGACCGCGTGTTGAACGACGAGCGCGTGATTCACCATTTCGAGGATAGTGATACGACAGAACTCCGAGCTCATCAGGTGCAATTCATCTCGGCAGTAACCGGCGGACCGGTCGAGTACTCAGGGGACGATATGCGTGAAGCTCACAAAGGGATGGGTATCACCGATACCGAGTTCAATGTCGTGGCAGAGCATTTGAATACTGCTTTGGCCGAAAACGGTGTTTCAGACGAAGACCGCGAACTGGTCCTTGAGACGGTTGAGGAGGTACGCCCCAAAATCGTAGAGATTACGGAAAGTGGGGAAGCTAGTTCAGTGACTTCGTAGTGTTTTTACCCTTCTCAGCAGCGTATTCTACAATGGTGGGAAGGAAAACGCATAACGGGGAGTTATTTTTCAGTGATACAAATTGAAATAACACTTGCAGAAATGATATTTTGTGACGCAACCAATTTATCCACTTGTTCCCACAGAGAAAGACGATCGAATATGTTCGGGGGTTGCCTTTTCCTCATGGCTAGGAAATTAGTTGTTATGGTGAGAGCATCATATGGAGAGTGTAGATGAGCATGTACTGTCCAGTGATGGCCTTCTTCGAGTATCTTTGTGAGCGTCCTCGTACTACGAGGTGGTATATCCCCAACGGCACAGTGACCCAGTTTCTAGAAGTGTTTGGCTCGGTTCGAGTCCATCCGTTCATACCGGCATGAGGTGTTGTTCATGAGCGTTTCTGACCAAGACGATCTAGATCCAGAGGCTGTTCAAAGCGCGCTACGTGCTTATGGTGATGAAATCAAACGAAAAGAGATCCAGAGAATGTTTAATCGACTTGAGGCGAACCAAGAATTTACCTGTGAACAACGCGAGATTATTCGGCAAATGGCCACTGCCATCGTTGAGGGAGTATTGACAGCGCCAGAATTAGAAGACAACCAACGATATGATGACGAAGATGTTCAGACGATAGTCAGTCTCTTTGATCTAGATCAGTAGATCTCTACTTCTTTAGTTCCCTTATGACGAGTCGGCCCCTTCCTGTTTTTCAGAGAGAACGAGCAACGCGATACTATCAGCTTTCGCAACTGGAGAAATATCTTGAGCTCCATCAAAGTGAACCACATCACCCTCGTTCACATGATACGCTTCCTCATCAAGTTGGAGCTCAAGACTACCAGTGACGAGATAGAGCACAATCTCCCGATCAGGATGGGCATGGGGTTTAACGTGCTCCCCAGCAGAGAGGGTCAATCGAATCGTCTTCGGTTCCTCACTGGGAAATGCATTCGAATGTGGTTCCCCCTCAAGTTCTTGTAGCGATTTGATATGGGCCATAGTGTTTGAATAGTAGTCAAACGGGTTCGGAATTTTCCAATACCAATCGTTGTGTTATCGATCGTTATCCAACATAGGCACGGACGACATGTCCCCCGCACCCACACTGTTCAACATACTCCCAACGGACACCCGAATCTCCGAATCGGTCGCTGAGAGTGTCGTATAGATATGTCTCGGGGTGGCCATGGGCTTCGTGCGTGACAAGGTTGACGTGGTGACCGTCCGTTGTCTGTTCGATTGCTTCGATCGCGTGCTGTTCGAGTAAGGAACGATCATCTGCGTACTGCGGTTTCTCAAGATTGGCTGACCACGAGTTATCGTGAGTCCGATCCGTGACCGGCTCGGTTTCGCCGTGACCATGATCGTGATCATGGGAATGGCTTGCCATAACGACACATATGTTCGCCTCTCCCAAAAAGAATTTGGTAAGACGGCCCGATCACATCGACCTCGCCACGCATACCGATCACGGCCACCCCTCGTCATAATTGTTCAACTCCTCTGAAAGAAAGTAGACGGCAATAGTGTGGCATAAAATTTAATTGGCATATATGAGGATGAAAGTGGTGGCAATCCCCATATATCGAATGACCACAGAAGGATACTGATACTCTTGCGCAATGATTACCGAAGATGTTCGGGAAAACTAATTTACATCTAACTCGATGGATGCCAGCTATGGGGACTGGTACCTCAAATATTTCAACGAAAAAACCAGCAGATGGGCACACTTCAATAGAAGAGAGGAATTCATTCCTGCGAGAGATTTCCCCATGGATCGAGATACATAGTAAGAACGAAACGATAGGGAATCCCGTTCCTGGCTTCGATAAGGCGTGGACGAAGTTTTCGAGTGGATATGGTGAGTATGACGTTTTCACCTTGTATGGAGGTGGACGGTGATAACATTTAACAACCGTTCCATTGTCGTGGCAAGTATGGAGAGAAAACAGTCGAACAGGACTATCGAGAGGGCGTGAATAGACGACATTCTCATCAGTTATGGATCGTCGTACTATCATCATCGTTGGCATCCTCCTCGCTGTCCTGCTTCCGATGTGGTTCATCGGATTACAGGGCGAACCGCCGTCGGAGGAAATCGAAATCGATCACAGCGTCAGCGAAATTCGACCACTAGACGGATTCATCGATACGCCTAACAAGCTCTCTCCAAGCCAAGTGGGAGTTATCGTCTGGATCGCACTCTTCGGCCTCGTCGGCGTGACAGCGTTCTTTCACCGCTTCATGGACCGAGCTGCGAGACCCAACGCCGATACTGACGCGGCTCTCACAGACGGGAGCGGTCTCACAGCATCTTGGATCGAGACCGATGATCGGTGGATCGTTGGGTACCACTCTTCCAGTGATGCTGCTGAGGGACTGATCGCCATGGGCGGGCTGACCGCTCTGACCATCGCCTTCGCGGCGTTGTTCACCGGAGAGTACCTCACGTTGGCCCGGACTCAATACTTCGGCATCTACGCCTTTGGCATGTTCATGTCATTGGCCGGTCTGACTGTCTCCTACTACGCCTGGTTCATGCCACACGTCGAAGTGGCTGAACGGAGGGATCACTGATGAACGAGCCTACACGGGATGAGATCAGCTCGCGATCGTCTATGACAACCAACGCAAAGGAGAGCTCGGAGCCCGACCGAAGCGAGGAGGCTCGGACTACCGACGACTGTCCCTGTTCTGGGACGGCGCCGACCGACACACCGAGCATCTACACAGGATTATGGCGTGATAATCGTGCGATGATGGCACGGCGGGACTACGCGAAGATTCTGGCGACTGTTGGTGGACTGACCGCCGTCGGAAGCCTCGCCGCGCCGCTTGCGGGACTGACCCAGGTCTTTGAGCGGTCCTACACCGGACCCGTCTATTCCGATGGCGTCGCCCTCATCGATGAGGAGGGAGCACGGATCGGAGAAGATCAACTAGCGGAGGGCGACCACCTAACTGTCTTTCCGGAGCCGCGACCGGGCATCGATCGGGCGCCGACGTTGCTCGTCCGATTCCCGGAGGACGCCTACGGCGGCACGACCAGACTCGAGTTCACGGCCGGCGGCTACGCTGCCTACTCGAAGGTCTGTACGCACGCAGGCTGTATGGTCGCCGACCGTGACGGCGATACGCTGGTTTGTCCCTGTCACTCGGGTCGATTCGATCCGCTCTCAGGTGCCGACGTGACCGGCGGCCCGCCGCCACGCCCGCTCCCACAGCTTCCGATCACGATCTCGAGCAATGGAGAACTAATCGCTGTCGGGGACTTCGAGGCTCCAGTCGGAGTTGGAGGGGGTGAGTGAGATGGGACGATTCGACCGCGTCTATGCTTGGTTCGACGACCGACTCGGTCTCAGCAAGGCTCAGACGTTCCTCGGAAAGGCCTTCCCCGCGGAGGATTCGTACCTGCTTGGAGAGGTTGCCGCGTTCTGTTTCCTATTGTTGGTTCTGACGGGCATTTTCCTGGGCTTCTTCTTCGAACCGAGCACTACGGAGGTCACATACGAGGGAAGTGTTGCTGAGTACCAAGGTGAAGAAATGCCCGAAGCGTTCGTCAGCGTCCTCAACATCACCTATGACGTGCCCTTCGGTATGTTCATCCGGCGGTTACATCACTGGGCTGCCCACCTATTTATCGCCTCGATCGGGTTGCACATGCTACGAGTGTTTTTCACAGGCGCGTATCGCAACCCTCGTGAAATCAACTGGCTCGTCGGAACCGCCCTTGCTAGCCTCGCGATGGCAGCAGCCTACACCGGCTATGCGTTGCCATTTGATGAGTTCGCCAGTACCGCGGCAAGCATCGGCTACAATATCGCCACGTCGATACCATTGCTTGGCGACCCAATCGGACAGATCGTCTTCGGAGGTGATTTCCCATCAACCGCGACAGTGCCCAGGTTGTTCTTTCTCCATGTCCTCGTAATACCCCTGCTAATCGCAGGGTTACTGGGCTTGCACTTCGTTATACTGATACGCCAAAAGCACACTGAGGCCCCGCGTGACGAGGACGTGACCGGACGCGAGCATGTTGACCGTGATGACGATAGTGTCGTGATCGGTTTGCCGATGGTGCCAAATCAGGCTGCGGTTAGCGCTGCCGTCTTCTTCCTGACGTTGGCGGTGCTGTCGTTACTGGCTGGATTCCTTCCTGTCCATAATATCGCCGAGTATGGGCCTACCGACCCTGCGAGTACACCTTCCCTGGTCATGCCCGACTGGTTCCTGATGTGGGGGTACGGCTTCCTGAAGCTGACTCCGGCATGGATGAGTTTCGACCTGTTCGGAGTCCACGTCAGTTCCGAGTTCGTCGGCGGACTCCTGTTACCCGGCCTGGTGTTCGTTTCCGTCGCCGTTTGGCCGTTTATCGACTACGAGTCAGAGCCGACTCATTTCGGAGCCGACCCGCTGGAGCGCCCCGTCCCCACTGCAGTCGGAATCGCTGGAGTTGTCTTCGTGATGCTGGCCTCGATCGCCGGCATGGACGTCATTGTTGCCGACCTCGTCGGATCAACGACGGCTGTGATCAGGCCATATCTGACGGCAATATTGATCATCGGCCCCATTCTTGCCGGCCTCACAACCTACGCCGTCCTCGGCGGGTTCGGCAATGACGAGCAAGCTGGGGGACGAGCTACTGATAACGATGGGGGTGACCGGAGTGACGCCAGATCTGATGCCATCGATACACCAGATGAGACGTCGCCGGTCGCTGATAAGGACGGCAAACAACCGGAGGACCCCGATGAGTGACCATTACGAGGGTTGGAAGCCGGTTCTGTCTGAACACAGGTACCGGTGGGTGGATCGAGCGAGCAAACTACTCGGGGTCGTCCTGATCGGCACCGGGCTCCACGTCGGCGGCGGAACGGCAACTGGCCTCGTCGTCGCGACGCTGGGCGTCGTCTTCGGACTGCTAACAGTGGTTGTAGATCGACAATGAGTGACAGTAACGACTTCCACGACGACTCGGAATCGGCTTCCACAGGCATTGACACGGCACGCCGAGACTTCCTGAAAGGAATAGGTCTTGGGGCGGCACTTGGGGTCACCGGCATCGGTCTTGCCGACCAACAGGGGGGAATGGAGACGCTCCAGGTCGTCGACGACCCGATCGGCGACTATCCTTACCGCGACTGGGAAGACCTCTATCGCGAGGAGTGGGACTGGGACTCGACGGCTCGTTCGACTCACAGCGTCAACTGTACCGGCAGTTGCTCATGGGAGGTATACGTCCGCAACGGCCAGGTCTGGCGAGAGTCTCAGGCCGCAGATTACCCCAAATTTGACGAGAACTCCCCCGATCCCAACCCTCGGGGTTGCCAGAAGGGGGCCTGTTACTCCGATTATGTCAACGCTGATCACCGCGTACTCCACCCACTTCGCCGGACCGGCGAACGCGGCGAGGGCCGCTGGGAGCGGATCTCCTGGGACGAGGCACTGACCGAGATCGCCGAGGAGATCGTGGACACTGTCCAGGCGGAGGAGTACGACGCCATCAACGGCTTCACGCCGATCCCCGCGATGAGTCCCGTCTCCTTCGCCTCGGGGAGTCGTTTGTTAGACCTGCTTGGTGGCGTGACGATGTCGTTCTACGATTGGTACTCGGATCTGCCGCCGGGCGAACCGATCACCTGGGGCACCCAGACGGACAACGCAGAGAGCGCCGACTGGTACCACGCCGACTACATCATTGCCTGGGGATCGAACATTAACGTCACGCGGATCCCCGACGCGAAGTACTTCCTAGAGGCCGCCTACAACGGCACGAAACGTGTCGGCGTGTTCACCGACTACTCTCAGACTGCAATCCACTGCGACGACTGGCTCAGCCCCGAACCGGGCAGTGACCCCGCACTTGCGCTCGGGATGGCCCGAACCATCGTCGACGAGGAACTATACGACGAGGCCCATCTCAAGGAACAGACGGACATGCCGCTGTTGGTACGGGAGGACACAGGCAAGTTCCTTCGCGCAAGCGAGGTTCCCGACATCGGTGGCGATGTCGACGACCCCGAGAAGGTCTTCGTGATGGAGGATGGCGACGGTAACCTGCAGGTCGCGCCAGCCTCACTGGGCGACCGGGACGGCCAACATGACGAGACCGCCAGTATCGAACTCGAGTTCGATCCTCAGCTTTCAGTCGACAGGTCCGTCTCGACTGCCGACGGGGGCCAGGTCGACGTCAGGTCGGTCTGGGATAACCTCCAGGACGAACTCGCCCAATATACGCCCGAGTACGTCGCCGACGTCACCGGCGTCGGCCGTGAGACCCACCAGGAGGTTGCTCGTGAGTTCGCCGGGGTCGAGCGCGGGAAGATCATCCACGGGAAGGGCGTCAACGACTGGTACCATAACGACCTCGGCAACCGCGCGATCCAGTTGCTCGTGACACTGACGGGGAACCTCGGCCGGCAGGGAACGGGCTTCGACCACTACGTCGGCCAGGAGAAGATCTGGACGTACAGTGGCTGGCGGAGCCTCTCGTACCCGACCGGAAACGTCCGTTCAGTCCCGACGACGCTGTGGACCGCCTA
Organism: Saliphagus infecundisoli; assembly: GCF_020177375.1. GTDB lineage: Archaea > Halobacteriota > Halobacteria > Halobacteriales > Natrialbaceae > Saliphagus > Saliphagus infecundisoli. The sequence goes on from NZ_JAIWHV010000027.1 coordinate 8,430, forward strand.
CCACTCCGACGTGATCGAGAACGTCGACGAGGAGACGGCCGAGATGATCCAAGAGTCGATCGACCGTGACTGGATGCCGGTGTATCCGTCCGAGCGCGAGGACGGGTCCCGTCCGGATCCGAGCGTTCTGTTCATGTGGCGGGGTAACTACTTCAACCAGTCCAAGGGCAACGTCGCCATCGAGGAACAGCTCTGGCCGAAACTCGACCTGATCGTCGATATCAACTTCCGAATGGACTCTTCGGCGCTGTACTCGGACATCGTCCTCCCGACGGCCAGCCACTACGAGAAACATGATCTCTCGATGACAGATATGCACAGCTACGTCCACCCGTTCACGCCAGCGGTCGAGCCACTTGGCGAATCGAAGACTGACTGGCAGATCTTCCGGGAACTGGCCGCGAAGATACAAGACGTTGCCACTGAGCGGGGCGTCGATCCCGTCGAGGACCGCGGGCGTGACCGTGATATCGATCTTCAGTCGGTCCACGATGATTTCGTCCGGGACTGGGAGACCGAGGAGGCAGACGCCCTCGCCGAGGACCGGGCAGCCTGTGAATTCATCCTTGAACATTCCGAGGAGACCAACCCCGAGGACTCTGACGAGCAAATCACCTTTGAGGACATCGACGAGCAGCCCCGACGTTTCGTCTCGGTCGGTGACCACTGGACCTCGGACTTAGAGGAGGGTGAACCGTTCACCGCTTGGCAGCGGTATGTCCAGGATAAACAACCCTGGCCCACGTTCACCGGGCGTCAGCAGTACTACGTCGACCACGACTGGTTTCTCGATCTCGGTGAGGAGCTCCCGACCCACAAGGAGTCGCCGACGCTCCAGGACCGCGAAGACTACCCGCTTCGGTACAACACGCCCCACGGACGCTGGTCGATCCATTCGACCTGGCGGGACTCGACAAAGATGCTTCGGCTACAGCGGGGCGAACCGGTCGTCTACCTCAACCCTGAGGACATGGACAACCGGGATATCGAGGACGGCGACACGGTCCGGATATATAACGACGTCGGGGAGGTGGAGATCCAGGCCAAGCGCTACCCGAGCGGAGAGCCTGGCACCGCGCGAATGTACTTCGCCTGGGAGCGGTTCCAGTTCCCCGATCGCAACAACTTCAACTCACTCGTGTCCATGTACATGAAACCCACACAGCTCGTTCAGTACCCCGAAGATACCGGCGACCACCTCTCCTTCCGCCCGAACTACTGGGGCCCGACCGGCGTCAACAGCGACGTTCGCGTTGAGGTCGAGCCCATCGAGGAGGACCCCGACGCCGATGCTGACCAAGAGAACGATCAACCGGCGAACGAGTCGGACGAACAGGGAGAGGAAGTCGACGATATCGGTGGTATGGAAGGGACCAACGAGACCGATGAGGCCCCACCCGCCGACGGGAACAATACGTCAGACGGCAACGTAACGGATGCTGAATCGAGCGACCCGATCCACGGCTCCGACGACCACGAGGGGGGTGACGGTCAATGAGCCAGTCCGACGACGGCCAGGCCAACGACCCGGCAGGCGACGGGACCGAGGTCCGCCTCGCCGACGGTATCGACCACCAGGTCGCGATGGTGATGGATCTGAACAAGTGCATCGGCTGTCAGACCTGCACCATCGCCTGTAAGACGAACTGGACCGACGGGGGCGGCCGGGAGTATATGTACTGGAACAACGTCGAGACCAAGCCTGGATCGGGCTATCCACGAGACTGGGAGGAGATGGGCGGCGGCTGGGACGAGGAGGGCGAGGAACGCACCCCCGGTGAGTTACAAGATAGAGAAGACTACGGCCGCCCGTGGGACTTCAACCACGAGCAGGTGATGTACGAGGGAAGTGATGAACCGTTACGGCCGATGGACCAGGCCGGCTGGGGCCCGAACTTCGACGAGGATGAGGGAGCCGGCGAGTACCCCAACTCCTACTACTTCTACTTGCCCAGGATCTGCAACCACTGCACGCATCCCTCCTGCGTCGAGGCTTGTCCGCGCTCGGCGCTGTACAAGCGCGAGGAGGACGGCATCGTTCTCGTCGATCAGGATCGTTGTCGGGGTTACCGCTACTGCGTGGAGGGGTGTCCCTACCGGAAGGTGTACTACAACGCGATGAAGAAGACCTCTGAGAAGTGCATCTTCTGCTACCCACGTATCGAGGGCGAGGGGCCAGACGGCGAGGTCCACGCCCCCTCCTGTGCGGAGGACTGCCCGCCCCAGCTTCGCCTCGTGGGCTACCTCGACGACGAGGAGGGACCGATCCACAAGCTCGTCAACGAATACGAGGTCGCCGTCCGGCTCCACCCCGAGTACCGCACGGAGCCGAACGTCTACTACATTCCGCCGTTCGCGCCGCCCCAGCACTCCGAGAGCGGCGAATCCCTAAACGCCGAGCGGATCCCCAGAGACTACCTCGAGGAGCTGTTCGGCCCGGACGTCAACGAGGCGTTGAACACGATTGACCGCGAGCGCTCGAGGGTCGAACGCGGCGAGGAGAGCGAGGTCATGGAGCTGCTGACCACGACCGATACCGAGGACCAGTACCGGCTGGAGGTGTTCGACTGATGGCTTCCGCCCGCAAGGGTCGCGGTCGAGCGGCCGGCCGACGGAGGTGGCCCGATGGCCCGTAGGTCGCTTATCCTGGCGGGCTTGCTCGCCGCCGCGCTGGTCGCGACCGCCACCGTCGTGCCTATGCTAGTCTCGGCACGCCCGGCCTACGAAATCCCGGTCCACGACGGGGCCGACGGTGACTCACTCGATGGCGCCGAGGGCGACGCGTGGAACGAGGCCCCGTCGGTGGGTGTTCCTCTCAGCAGCGCCGACGCCGCCGTCCCGGCCGCCAACGACACGTCGGTTGAAGAAGTCCGCGTCGCCAGCGCCCGAACCGACGAACGTCTGTACGTCCGCCTCTCCTGGGCGGACGCGACCCGAGACACATCGACGAACGACGTCCGCGAGTTCGCTGACGCGGTCGCCGTGCAGGTGCCGGCAAACGAGTCCGAACGCCCGCCCATCGCCATGGGGGGTACGGACAACCCGGTGAACGTATGGTACTGGAACGGATTGAATTCCAGTCAGGAGCTTCTGGCCGGGGGCCCCGGAACTACGACTGTCATGACCAGTGGGGAGCTCCGGACGAACGCCACCCATAGCGACGACCGCTGGCGCGTGGTGTTCTCGCGACCGCTCGCGGGAGAGGACGCGAACCGGACAGCATTTTCCGCGACCGAGGACGTCGACGCGGCCGTCGCGGTGTGGAACGGCTCGAACATGGAACGCTCGGGCCAGAAAGCCACGAGCGAGTGGTACTACCTGGCACTCGGGCCCGGTCCCAAGGGCCCACCCTACGAAGCAATCCTCTGGACGGTGGCCGGGCTCGCCATCGTCTTCACGACGCTCGTGACCATCGAGGGCGTCCGGCGAACGAGGGGTGAGTGACCGTGGCCGCACACGACGAGGACGAGCGGACTGAGACGGCCGCCAAGGCGGGAGACCACGTCGATGTCACGGCCATCTCCGGAGACATCAATGTCGACCCTGGGGCTCGTGGTGCCGTATACGCGCACCTGGCGCGGTTATTCACCGAGGCCGACTCGGACCTGTACCGTGCACTCGCCGGCGGCGACGTGACCGACGAGTTCGAGCAACTGCTCGACCGTTGTGCCCTCGATGTCGAGCCACCAGACTTCACCGTCACAGAGGACCGGGAGGATCTCTCCGCACGATATAATGACCTTTTCGTCGTCGGCTACTCAGAGGTAGTCGACAAGACCGACGGCACCGTACACAACGAGGGTCCACCGGTGTCGCTGTACGAGTCGGACTATCGCCCGGACGTCTCCTGGAACGACGTAAACCTCGACCTTGCGCGGGCCTATGAGTACTTCGGCTGCCAGGTCGATCAGGAAGTGCGGCGTAACCACGATCACCTCAGGCTTGAACTCGAGTTCATGGGCTACCTCTGTCGTCGAGAGGCTGTCGTTGATCCGGACATAGCAGCGGCCCGGCTCGACTTCCACGACCGACACCTCCGGGTGTTTTCGGAGGGCCTCACCGAGCGACTAGGAACCGAGCCCGGAACCGGCTTCTACGGGCGCCTCGGCAGCTTCTTGGACCGGTTCACGGCCTCCGACGTGGCGGATCTAGCCGACCGTCGGGAGGGCAACTCGTGAGCAACGAGTCCTCAACCGCGCGACCCGGCACGGCCGAGGGTGACGGTGACACCGGTCCCGACGGGCCGGTCCCTTGGTCGTCGAGCGAACGGGGTATGTGGCCACGAACGCCTGCGGATCGCGAACGTGTCGTCCTCGGCATGGCCACTGCCGTGTTCGCTGTCGTGACCGGGACAATGACACTCGATGTCCTCCGTAACCTGCCGTACGATCCTGTTGTCGTCCCTGGGTGGATCCAGTCGCTTGCTGCCACCGGAAGCGCGGTCGCAAGCGCGGTCGCGCTCGTCGCGGTCGCGCTTGCCACCCGACAAGACGCCGTCCGCGTTGGTCTCTTGTTCGCGGGCGTGTTCGGGCTGCTGGTTACGTTCGATGCCGGCGCGACCCTACCGGCCGCCGCGGCGGTCGTCGGTGGCGGCGGGCTGGCGCTTCTTGGCGGACTGGGACGGCCGGCCACGTATCGCCGACTCCGTCGGAGCGCGATCGCCGCCATGCTCGTCGTCGGGATCGGCCTCTCGCTAGCAAGTACTATCGGCCTGGCGGGGCCCGGCTATCGAGGCATCGGTGGTGCGTTCGCGCTCGTCGGCGTTACCGGGATCGGCATCCACATGGACGGCGACTGGATCGCGCTCGGTGTGACCGCCCTTGTATTCGCGCTCGTTGCCTTCGCCAGCGCGACCGCCCCGTTCGTCGCCGGGAGTGCCCTCCTTGTCGGCTTTGCCGTAGTCGACGTTCCACACCTGTTGGTCGCACTCGCGTTCGGAAGCGCCAGCGGAGCGGCCTTCGCGGGACTGCGCCGCCGCGACTACGGTCTCGCCGTCGGCGCCGGTCTCCTCGTCTTCGCCGGCATCCCAGCGACGCTCCCGCGCGCGATGGCGGTCGTGCTCGGCGCAACGCTCGTACTCGTTCCCGCGAGGCGGCTCCTCGGAGAGGCCCACGACGGTGCTAACGGGGGACGCAGATCCAAGGAGGTGAGGACATGAGAGATGCCGACGAGGCCACCGACGGCCCGACGGACCCCCGCGTCCACCCCGAGGAGAGCCCGGGCTTCGGCGAAGAGCCGGACGGCCTTGACGAGATCGAGGTGAGCCGTGACGTGACGCTTGGCGAGGCAACGCCCCGTGAACTCCAAGCGACCGACCTCGGACCGGTCGCTAACCGTTCGGCCGTCGACCTAATCGAAGACCTCACGTCGGGTGACGTCGTCGAACGCCGCCGGGCTGCGCTCGCGCTTGGGGAGGAACGCCCGGCCGAGGGACTTTTTGACGCACTCGTCACCATCGGCTTAGCGGACGCTGACGCCGACGTCCGACAGTTCGCCGTCGAATCGCTTGGGAACCTCGGCGGCGAGCGCGCCGGTGATGCCGCCCTCGGGGCTCTCGACGACGAGAACCCCTGGGTCCGCGCGGAGGCCGTCGTCGCGCTCGACCGCATCGACCGTGTTGCGTACGAGTCACACCTCGAAGCGGCACTCGCCGACGATCACCACGCGGTGCGCCGGAACGCTGCCATCTCGCTGTTCAAGATTCGCGGTGAGGACACGCTGGACCTGCTGCTCGAGCTCTCCCGGGATGATAGCGAGCGCGCCCGTGAGTGGGCGGCCCACCTTCTGGCCGGCGTTGACGACGAGCGGGCCGACGAGCGATTGACCGAGATCGCAAGCGACGAGTCGGAACCGAAGGTCGTTCGGAGCACCGCGGCCCGGTCCATTGAAGCCGATCCCGGGAAGTTCCGGCGGCAGTTCACCGGCGGTATCGAAAACGACAGCGCGGATCTTCCGGGTGAAAGCCGTCTGAACCGGCGCCCGGATCTCTGACATGGAACACAACAACCGGAAATCCGACGACGGTGAACGAGTCGACGAGAACCGCAACGACGACCGGACCACGGTCGATTCGGACGATATCGAGGCGGCACTTCGCCGGGTTCGAGACCCGGACGCCGATGTGACGGTGTTCGAGGCGGGACTGATCGAGGATATCCGTGTCGATGACGGCCACGTCGCCATCGATGTTGATTTGAGCGACTTTCCGCCCCAGGAGGCCCAGTCGGTGACCCAGACATTGATCCGGGCGGCCTCGGACGTGGCCGGTGTCGAGCGTACCCACGTCGAACACGTCCAGTCCCAACCCATGGCCGAGGACCGAAGCCTCGGGATCGGGGCTGCCGATCGCGTGATCGCGGTGGCGAGCGCGAAAGGGGGCGTCGGGAAGTCCACGGTCGCGACGTCGCTCGCGTGTGCGCTCGCTGTAGACGGCGACGACGTGGGCATCTTCGACGCCGACATCCACGGCCCCAACGTCCCAGAGCTGTTGTCGGTCAGCGGGCCGATTCATTCCGATGAGGACGGGAACCCAATCCCCGTCGACGCCGGTGGGCTGGAGATGATGAGCGTCGGGCTGATGTCCTCGAGCGCGCCGCTTGCGTGGCGGGGCGCAATGGCCCACGACGCGCTCACGGAATTGTTCGAGGAAACGGCGTGGGACGACCCCGACACGATAGTACTGGACCTCCCGCCGGGTACCGGTGACGTCGCGCTGACGACGCTACAGGAGGCCCCCGTCGACGGCGTCGTCTTCGTTACGACGCCCTTTCATGCGGCAGTTTCGGACACCCACCGATCGATCCAGTTGTTCGAGGAAAACGACGTGCCGGTGCTCGGCGTCGTCTCGAACATGGGTGAGTTCGTCTGTGAGGAATGCGGCCATCCGCACGAACTGTTCGAGGGAACGAACCCAGTCGAGTCGCTGGAAATCCCTGTTCTCGCGGAGATCCCCTTCTCGCCCGAGATGCAACAGACGCCACGGCCAACATCGGACGAACTCTCATATCACGCCCGGGAACTCGGGACGGCCGTGAACGATCGATTCGACGAGATCTGGGAGGTCAACGTGCCCGAGGGCGCCGTCGACCTGCGCGACGTTCCGCCCGAGAACCGGCGCGATCGCGTCGGAGATGCCTTCGAAGACGTCGAGCTTGGCGAGCGATTCTACATTGTGAGCGATCGTGACCCCACGCCGGTCCGGGAGTATCTGCTTGAGCTCATCGATGATGGGGAGCGACTAGAGTCGTTCGAAACCAGACGGCAAAATCCGGATACCTGGCTTGTACGGACCGTCCTCACTACCTGAGATTCCTCACGGGAGAGCTTTGATCGGACGAGACCCTGCTGAGAGCCAGCCATGGTCTCAGATCACGACCGGGCCTGTACATGGTACACCCGTATTCTGGAGGTTCTGACGAGAGTCGCAGTGAATTCGGGACTTCCAGCTCGCATCGGTGCCGATCTCGCACCGGCGGAGGACTCTCCAGAGTCTATCCCTATTGAATCAATCTCGCTCGTTCGAGGTCGTCGGGCGTGTCGATGTCAAAGAAAACGCAAGGATCCGCGTGTCGTTCAACAGCTGCGGACGGAACGATGTCGGAATCAAGCTGATCGACGACTGCATAGAGACTTTTGTTCGGACTGCTCGCTTCAATAAGTGCATCACGCTGGTAGACTGCTTGTGTGGGCTGGAGTTTTCCCTCGAACCCACGAGGGATAACGCAGTCAGTACTGGACTCAGCCAATCGTTCGAACAGGAAGGTGAGCAACTGCGGATCGAGGAACGGTTCGTCAGCCGCACGGACGGCGACAGTGTCTGCACGACAACTCGTGAGTGCGGCATCGATACCCGCGACCGGTCCGCAGTCTGTAACCGGGTCGGGCACAATCCTGACATCTGTGGGGTCCCCGAGACAGGATCGGATAGCCGGGGTCTGTTCGTCCCGACAACTGATCACGGTCGTATCGGTGACCGGCTGAACTCTCTCGACGACGTGGCATAGTAATGGTCGACCATCGAGTTCTGCGAACACTTTATCCCCGTCACCGAAGCGCTGGGAGTACCCGCCTGCAAGCACAATTGCTGCGCGCGGCGTTCTTTCTGTCCGCTCACTCGAGGTCATGAATCAAGTAATAGGTTTTCGAACTCCTGAGCTTCCTGATTGGAGTCAAGCTGGATTGTCTCGACCCGATCAACTGATTTCACCGTTCGGATTCCCGAAATTCCCGGGGCAACGAAGCGAGGGAAGTTCGCGTCCGTAACGGTCCGTGAGTCATCGAGTGGTCTCCGATCGAACGCAATCAGTCCATCAATGACCGTCCCAATCGGAAGACAAACGGTGAACCCGTCGGACCCACGAATACGCGCGTGAGTCGTCCCCGATGAAACACGTGCCACGTCGATGAGCGAACGAATCGGGACACCATGCCACTCGCCTGGAATTGGCTCACCCGATGAACACTGAAACGTTTCTCGGAGCTCGTCAGTCGGGAAGTCCTCGGGGTCTACTTCGATTGACGTCTGCCCGACGAATGTAACCCCCATTGGGGAAGTAGAAGTCGGTGATCGGCATCAAATTATCGTCTTTATAGTTTTAGTAGAGTACGGCCATATCATGAAATAGTTCACAGCTGACCTTATTCGACAGAATATGGGACTGTTGTGGTCCACCGTTTGACTCGACCGATCAGCCCGCCAGGGTTCGCTACATGAATTAGCGATAATTGTCAGAATTCTTCTTTTGAGATTCCTCGTAATAGGCTTATAACGCCATTTGAACGCGCACAGTAAGAGTCTGAAGACGTAAGCCTATGAACTCAGTCACTGATCCCTGTAGCAGCGCGGTCAGTTGCTCGCGGAGACTTGGTCGCCGATCTGAAGACGCTGTCCGCGATCAACGCCCGGAACTCGTGTAATGATCATGACTGTATAGGGGTGATCGAACGCCGTTGGATCCGCCCACTCGGGGAACGTCTCCTCCCGGTTCCGTACGAACCGTTGCCTGAACTCGGGGAGAGGTTCCCCGCTGTCGGGATCGCGCTGGGGAACGACACACCGTCCACACGGGGTGACGCCCTCGAATGTGACGTCGCCGATCTTGAACGAGGGCGCGTCATCTCCGACGAACCGATCCTCCCAGAACGGGGGGACGCCCGACACCTCGATATTCGCCCGAAGCCGCCTCCGTACACCCTCGACGGCCAGCTCGTCGAACCACGAGGCAACTGCCTTTACTGTCGCGGTACTGATAACTGACGGCCCCATTTCTCGTCGGTCGACGTACCCCGTCGATTGGTCCCGCGATAACTCTATGTGTTCCTCGAAGAACTCCCCGAGCCAGTGTGCACATGCCTCCCGATCGCTGACGAGATTGAACCTCCGTTTTCGACCGTCCGGAGGTTCGATCGCCAGTTCGTACGATTCTGGATCGAAGCCAGTACGGAGGTCGTGAATCCTGTCGGTCCGTTTCCCGTTGAGAATCTCGCCATCCGAATCGAAGAGTGCAAACTCCCGGTCGAACTCAAGCGTCCCTCCATCTAGCACCGATGCTGCGTCAACCTCAATCCCGTCGAGTCCCTTGACCGGATACACCCGCAGCCGCTCGAGTCGTGCCATGGTGGATGCTTGTAATCGGATCCGTTAAGCGTTCGTGCGAAGGCGGGGGCCGTTCAAGATCACAACTATCTGGTTTGACCTATCCAACCAGGCCCGCTGAACACCCTCACCGCGTTGCAAACGCCCCGGCGAGCAGGTAGCCGTACCCGAGGGCACCACCGATACCGAGGAGAATCCCCATTCCCTCGAAAAAAGCGGTTGCGGTCGCGAGTCCGCCTGCTTGAAGCGCAACCCCACCAGCGAGCAGGACGATGACGACGAGCGCAGTTCGGTCGGCACAGCCCGGCCATTGCCCGACATTCGGCGGGTAGAACTGAAAGGAGACGCCGATGATAGTAAGTCCGAGAAAGCCAAGCAACATAAGGCGTCGGTGGGCCGCGATTAGATCCACCGAGAGCCCGGTGATCGCGATCCAGAGACCGACGAACACTGCCACGACACCGCCGGCTGCGCCCGCAGCGATGCCATAGAAGGCGACCCGGCGACGATCCGATCGGTAGAAGAGCAGAGCGAATCCGATTGCATAGCCGACGATCGCGATGGTCTCGAGTAGTCCGCCGACGAGGAGGAAGGTCCCGGCAGGAAGGGAGGCGGCCAGCAGGATTGGGCCAAGCGCGCCAGTTGAGAGGACGAGAATGACAAGTGGTTTGGGCACGTCGGCGACGAGAAATCGGGGAAGGAGACGATATCCAAGTGCGAATATGAGCAGGGCTGCAACACCCGCTCCGAGAAGGTGCGTTGTTCGGGGGAGATAGGCGTCGAAAAGCGACGGGACAAGGCCATATGCGGCGACGGTCTCATAGCTCCCAAGAAGAAGGTACGCCAGCACGATCGGTACGAAGGCATTGGCAATCCGATCAACGGACGCCCGGTGGACGTTGACGCCTCCCGTCCCCGTCTCCCTGCCGGTCAGGTTATCCCGGACCGTCCAAGCGAGAGTTCCGACGAAAACGGCGACGCCCGCTGCCCAGAAGATTGCTCCGACGAGGCCAACGATTCGGGGGACGCCGGCGAACGGTTCAGCTGCCAGACACGCAACCCCGATCCCCCCGAGCGGAAGCCCAACAACTGCGGCTCGCGGATCAGCGAGCGTCCGATCGAAGTATGTCGGCACGAGTGAGTACGCCTTTCCGAAGACGATGCCCAGGACGAAGCCGTAGAGTCCGAGGACGACCTCGGTCCGATTCGGGATCCCGACAAGAAGGCTGACCTGCCAAAGAATTAGCCAACAAGCCGACACAGCGACGTATCGCCGTGCCCATCGTGATGTTTTGCCCCCGGTCATGGATCCCCCGTTCACCTCCCTCAGCCAAACATTTGTCCCTCATCTAGAGAGATTACCGGTCTCAGTACCTCACAAAGCTGGTTAGTTGAGTCTGCTTGCTGAAAATGGATCTAAGACTATCCGTCTTTAGTTAGCCCTCACACCTCGGTTACGTAGCGGTAACGAGCGTCTCTTAAAGGATTGGTCGTTGCTGGTGAATTTTCTGTGCGTCTTCGATCAATCGCTTCAACAGCGGCGGTGGCGAATAGCCGAGGTGTTTGCCGAGTTCGTGGAGGATGAGCTGGGCGTGCGACCGGAAGATCGCCGCCCAGCGCTCGGGCGGGAAAACGATTTCATCGTCGGCCTCTTCGGTGACCAGATCCAGCAGATCACGGCTTACCAGCAGTGACAGCACCGCAGCGTACAGCAGAATCTCGACAACCGCCGGGTTGCTCGTGTCGAACTCGTCGAGTTCGTACTGTGTCTTCAGCTGCCGGAACAGCAACTCCACCCCCCCACCGACACCGGTACAGCGTTGCAAGATCAGCCGGGAGGAACTCCTCTCTGAACAGATTCGTGATGTAGAGATGGTAGTCATCGGCGTCCGCAACGAGGACGCCGACGACGCGGAACCCCTTCGTATCCAGCGACCGAATTCAATCGTACGGACCTCGCTTGAATTCCGCTTCGACCTCGACGTCGATGTACTCGCGATGGAGATCGTCCACGACGTCGTGGATCTGCTTGCCTTCTAGAGGGATAACGCGGCCGCGCCATCCACGAAATTCCACCGTTATCACCGGGTTTGCGCTTTTCTTCAGCCGACTCACGAAGTAGCCGTCGTTCTCATCGATCAACGCGAAGCGGCGATACTTGAAGTACGCGAGGTCGAGGAGAACGAGCCGCCCCTGCAGCCACGGCCCTGTCTCGAACAGTGTGCTGTCGTGCGCTTTTTCGTCAGTCACGTCAAGCCGTTCGATCGTCTGGTCGGTGGCATTGTGGAGCAGGTGGAGCGTCGCTCCAGCCTGCTCCTCTTTCCGGGCTTCGTACTCCTCGGAGAGAAATTCGTGCAACCGCAGTATGGTTCCATCAGCGATCATCACGTCCCTGAATCGGTCGATATCAGCGTCGACAGCGTCGGGAACAGCGACCTCGTCGAGTGCGGTCTCGACGAGGTCGCGGAGGTACTCCGCGAGCGAGGGTGTCAACCGCTGATAGAAGCCACCAGGCGAGATCGGTTCGTCGGCTGTGGAGTTGTAGCTGCGTCGGAAGCCAGCGAGTGTTCGGCTGTCGCCTGCAGCGAAGCCGAACACGAGCGCCCAGACGAACGCTGGAATCTGGAGTTTGCGGTCGCGTTCGACCACGCCGAGTTCCTTGGCGTGCTCTTCGAGGGACTCGGAGGGAAATAATGTAGTGAGCCGACGCATAAGCCGGGATGAGGAGGCTTTGGTTGACACAGCCGTCGCCTCCTCATTCCTCTCGCAAAGAAATCCCGATAAGTCGCCGCTGTCATGCGGTTCGTCTCTTAACTAAAGACGGATGTTTTAGAGCTTTAATCGGCGTCAAGCGGTTCGAACACGTACATGTTATTTATGTTGATATCGTAGAAAACCGTTCCCTCTGGCATCCGATAGAACCGCCAGAGCGCGTAGAGATCACCCACTGATCCAGCAGTATTCAACACGAGGGCGAACAACGCCGACGTGGCGACCAATGGACTGGGAACCGCGAGTAACGGCAGACAGAGGGCAGTAAAAATCGCCAACGGTGCGATCCCGACCCGAAGGTTATGCTCACGGGAGTGAAACTGGTGAAACACCGCTGCGTATACCGCCCCAAATCGCCACCAGACGCCGTAGTTCACGTCGTATCCGTATCGCTGAAAAACCACGCCGTGGAGCAGTTCGTGGACCACGGCGACGGTCAGAAACGCGACCACCAAGGGGACCGCCATTCGGATGAGATCGAAGCCCAAGCTGATTCCCTCCTCGCCCTCAACTTCAAAGACGAAAAACAGAGCCTCTGAGCCTTGCAACTGAATTAAAAGCCACCCGTAGACGACAGTGGAGACGACCGTCAGTACAATCCCAGCCAGAGTAAGGGGCAGTTTGGAATATTCAAACTGATATGGGTCATTGTATCCCTCCGGCGTCGGCGGCGGAGAGGCGTCGTCGGCTTCGGTTTCAGCGGCTTCAATCGAGTCTTTGTCCGTCATCTACGACATTCGTCAACTGATTAAAGTACTCTTATTGTATATGTAATTATTGCTTCCAGACCGACGAAACCCTTCCCGCGCTGCATACACCCTCTATATCCAACATGGCGTTTGCATCAAATTCTGAGGGTTCAACAGAGCCAGGAGGGCATAATTCACTCGGGTGCATATCCCCACATCTCGACGATTTCGTGTAACTCTTCGTCATTAGTAGTCTCGGGATCGTACTCGATAGCCAAGGCTCGATTATCCGTCTCAATGGTCACTCCATCGATCCCAGCGGTTCCTTCCAAGACGGTGATGATCGTGTTCTCGCAGTTGTCGCACTCGAAGACCGTATCGATGACCGGTACGGTGGCAATTGAGTCCATATCGTTTTGCTAGTCGACGTCGAACGGTGGTAACGATTCACACGAATTTGTTCCGAGTGTCAGTGACCTTCGTAGAGATCCACTTAGTTTATCGGAGAGCATTCAGCACCCCCTGCGGGTTTATGGCCTGTCGCACAGTCAGATAGATCGGGCGGTTACTGGGTTCCGGTAGGCAACTGGTCCACTGTCTTGACCTCTCCAATGCGCTCGATCGCCCCGATTGGGATTTCAGTAATAGCCGTGATGATGAGATCATCTTCACCTCCATTCGAGCCTTTCTCTACGTCGATTACCAACTCCTCGTAGTACTTCCGAATTGTGGCAACGACGTACTCGTCCCGACCCGGTCTCGTTCGAATCAGATACGAATACTGCTCCACGTCTTCTGAATCTCCCATTTCACTCAAGCTATCGGTGGTCAATCATCGCCAAATCACTGCTGTTTTGGATCCTGTCGGAGGCAATAACGAGTCTATCCCGCGGCCGAGACCTATCAAACTCCGTCATTGGGTCCGGGGGCCCTTGACCGTCAGGAGAAGACTTTGAATCGCTTTCCCGACAAAAAATCCCACGATGGCGCCGAATAGTACTGAGTCAATTCCTTGGATGGCGACGACGGTGAGTGCACCGAGGATTGCGAACCCGACTCCGAACGTCCACCTTCGTCTCATCACGCCCATAGGTCAGGTGATGTCGTCGAATCGACGCGACGCGGTATTGTAGCGATCATTGGTTGAGGGATGAGCCCAGACTAGCAAAACCGGCTGACTAACGGCCGTTTGGGTACGCGCTCCACGATGAGTGCCACGGAACTCTCACTCCTCACTGACGTGTACTGGTGATTCTGTCGTCGATCGATCGACGGCGACCTCGTGAATCTCGACCTGGTTCCCGTCCTTGAAGGCACGTTCCGCGGACGCCTCTTGGTGTGCTGACTCGAAGACAGTACTTTCTCGCCACGCTTCGTAGTCTTCTCTCGTCTCCCAGAACGTCATGGTGATGTGGCCCTCCGCGTCGACGGGTGCGAGGACTGTCATCCCGCGGAACCCCGGCCTATCCTCAATCCCGTAACTCGTTCGGAGGCGCTCTTCGAATATCTCTACCCGCTCATCCGGAATGGTAATCCGGTTAGAAACGACGATCATTCCTGTGAGACCGTTAGTGCCGCCGTCTCCTAAATTCTCGCTCGGATATGTTCGTGCCGAGTACGTTCGTTCGTGAATTTAAGGTTATAACCGTGGTAGCTTCGAGAATGGCCGACACCGTCAGCGATCACGAGAACCACGGGACCGAACCGGTCACCGATCACGTCCACAGTAGCGCATGGATAGCAGACCTCGAACGACCCGAACACGCGGCAGATCGAGAGCTACTGGTCGAAGAGGGGATTACAGCGGTCGAGAATACCGTCGGGGGGTCTTTCGTCCAACTCGTCACCTACGAGGCATACGGGCACCCATCAGAGTATCTCCACGAACCACCCGAGGAAACGTTCGGTGACTCGGTCCACTGGGAGTACGTCTGTCAATGCAACCGTGGCGGTCATATCGTCCGCGTCGAGGTATGAGTGTGCGAACGGTCAACCGTGACTTGACGCCCGAAGATGACGACTACTGTTAGTGACCTTCGGCTCGCTGCCGAGCGATTGCGGAAGGCACTTGCAGAGTATGAGTCGTTCCTCAGTGGCTGGCAGGACGCAAACGAGCCACTCTCGAACGACGACCACGCTACACCGGCAGAACCGGACGCGACGATGCAGGAAGTACAGGAGTCAGGCGTCGCGGTCACAAACGACGTCCTTGAGCGCTATCACGCAGCCAGCGACGCGGTGACGGGGTATGTTCAGCAAACCCGAGATCAAACAGATTCTGACTGGTCCGAAGTCATCGCCGCAACCGAACCGGTGCGGAAGGCGACACTGGCGGTTCATGCAGCCGGGTATGGCACCCACCCTGAGACGGGTGAACGCGACTATTTGTTGCCAGCTGAACTGTGTCCCGCCCGCCGGGTGTCGATGAACGCCGGCACGTCGCCAGTCACCTTCACAGATAGGATCGCCCAGTACCGAGCCGTCGCCAATCGGTTCGGTATCGACGCCGATGTCGTGTACCACCCTGGATCGGGTCACGGCGTGAGCCCATCGGTCGCGTTTCCCGAGACCGATGTTACGTACGTCGATGTCGACGTGGCGGCGATGGACGACTTGGCAGCAGCGGGGTACGCGGCCCGTTGGGCCGATGCTACGACATATACTGTGGGTGGTGGCGCCGACGTGATCATCCTTCGAAATGCGGGGCTCGTCGAGGAGGCAATCGTAGAGAGGAACCTGCGAGCGGGCGGTTGGGTGTTCGCCAATGACCACCTCGAATCCGCTCGCCACGTGGCAGGGATGGGTCGAATAGAACTCTTGGGAGTCGTTCCGGACGATTGGCCAGGTGACACCCCACGGATCGAGACTACGGATTTAGACCCATCTCACATCGAAAGAGAGGGCAAGATGTCTCCACAGTCCGGGTCCACCGACTGGGAAGTGTCGCCGCTCGATCTCTACGTATTTCGCGAGAGTACCTGTTGAAGGCGTGCCAGTTATCGAACAAAGAGTCTCCGTGACGAGTCGTCGGCTATTGATCTGGTCCCGGGGAACGAACTGTGAGGTGGACGCTTCGAGGTGTTGGCGGAAGTGTTCGCCCCAGTGTCTATGCACCCCGGCACTAAAGTCGACAGTATGGGTACGGAGATTGACCTGACCGGTGCGTCTCGTGAGGACGGTCGAGATCGCCTCTACGAGCTGTTCGACGATGTCGAAGCGGGAGACACGCTTCATCTGGTTGCAGATCAAGTGCCCGGCTTCACGCTACTGCGGTATCAAATCGAACATAACATCCAGTTCTCGTGGGACGTGACGAGGGACGCAGACGAGGTTCGGATGGCGATCGCGGTGGAGGGCGACCTCGCCGCCGACGCGCTCCCTGACTTCGACGTCCGCGTCATGCCGCCACAGCGACGCCACGAGGTGCTGCTCAAGGGCTTCGACGAACTCGCCCCCGGGGAGGGGTTCGTACTCGTCAACGACCACGATCCGAAGCCGCTGTACCACGAGCTCCGCTCGACACGCGGAGAGACCTTCGAGTGGGAATATCTGGAGGAAGGGGGACGTGGTTGGCGCGTCGCTATCGAGAAGACCGAGGAGTCGACTGCGCCGGACGACGGGATCATTACCCGGTATGACGTCCGTCAGATTCCCAAATCCGAGCGGCACCCGTCGATACACCACCGGTACGGAATGATCCCGGAAGGCGAAGCGATGGAGATCGTTGCTCCCCACGAACCCCAGCCGCTGAAACAGGAGTTCCAGCAGCGATATGGCGACGCCTTCGAGTGGCGGATTGTCGAGCAGGAGCCGGGACGCGTCGCCGTCTGGATCACGAAGCGCGCGGACGTCGACGGTGAAGACGCCGAGGCAAGCTCCTGTGCCGGTAAGGATGTTCATCACGATGGACATACCCATCACGCCGGTGAGGAGGCTGATGGAGACGAGAGAGCAGCGTCCGAAGCCGGCGAGGACCCCGATGTCGAAGTCAGCCAGGAACTCGACGTCAGGGAGTATCCGCCCGCTCGTCGCCACGAACTGATCTTCCAGGCATACGACGACCTCGAACGGGGCGAAGCGTTCATCCTCGTCAATGACCACGATCCGAAGCCGCTGTACCATCAGTTCACTGCCGATGAAGGTCCGGAATTCCACTGGCAGTATCGACAGAAGGAACCCGGGGAGTTCCAAGTGCTCGTCGGGAAAGTCGCCGAAGGCGAAGAGGCGTCATTAGATCCCGCAGAAGAGGGAGCCCCGTTCTGAACGGCGTAATTGGCTACCGAGTCGAAGGTGAGCCTGACCATCTATTGGATACACGTCGGCGCGATGGCGCTCGATCGGTCGAGAACGTGGTCTGGGTTGGCTCCCGTGATCGAGCAAACCTCGACCCACCACTTAGGATTTGGGTTGCCGGAACCAACCCTACGACAGCAGCTAAAGAACGCTCGGTCAGCCGGTTCAGATAATCTATGACAGGGCCCGAACGCGGACGGAAGCAAGAATACGTCGCAATCATCGACCAGGACAAAGTCACCGACGAAGTGCGAAACATCGCCGTCAAATACGATCCATTGAATCGATCCGGACACGAGGGTTTCCACGTCACTGAGAGCGGTGAACTCCACATCGACGACGCCAACGTGCTAGCCGAGCACAGGCTCATCGAAAAGAAGATTCCCAACGACGCGATTCAAATCGTCCCGCTTCCAGCGGAAACCGGGCAACTCGTTCACCAGTACGACGAGAACGGGTTCCGTTTGTACAATCTCCCCATTCCGGACAATGGTTCCGTAATTGGCCTTCTCGGCCGCAACGGCATCGGGAAGAGTACTGCGTTGGATATTCTGGCTGGCAACCGAGTGCCGAATTTTGGCGATACCGATGAAGAGTCAGGCTGGGATCGGGCAATCAAGTCATTTCGGGGAACGACTCTGCAGACCCATCTCGAACGGCTCCGAGATGAGTCGGTCGTCACCGCATACAAGAACCAGCGGGTCGACACCCTCCATGAGACCGACGCGGAAACGGTACGCGAACTGCTCGCTATCCGTTCGGACGAACCGGACCGATTCGTCGATACTCTCGATATCCGCTCAATTCTCGATCGGTCACTGTCTGATCTGTCCGGGGGTGAACGACAGCGGGTTGCTATCGGGGAGACTCTCTCGAGGACGGCGGATCTCTATCTGTTCGACGAACCATCGTCGTTTTTGGACATCAAACAGCGGTTGTCAGTGGCACGGACGATTCGCAATCACGTGCAGGAAACCGATACCGCGGCTGTTGTCGTAGAACACGACCTTGCGACGCTCGACCTACTCTCTGACGCGATCCACGTCCTGTACGGTGAACCGGGGGGATTCGGCGTCGTCGCCCAGCGCTCGGCAGTCCGGACGGGCATCAACGAGTTCCTGAAGGGGAAACTATCGGAGGAAAACGTCCAGATTCGACGCCATTCGATCGACTTCCCGTCAGCTGATTCTCGCAAGAGTCGACACGGCGAACCGGCTCTCGGATATCCGAAGCTTGCAAAATCGGTTGCGGACTTTTCGCTCGTCGTCGAACCAGGACGGATTCACGCCGGAGAATCTGTGGGTATCGTCGGAGAGAACGCGCTCGGAAAAACGACGTGCGTGAAAATGCTCGCCGGGAGTGTAACTCCCGATAGTGGGCGAGTGCCGGACAAGGTCGTCGTATCGTACAAACCCCAGTTCATTGCGCCGGACGGTGACGTTACTGTCCGTGAGCGCTTCGCATCAGTAACCGATATCAACGCCCAATCGTTCAAGACGCGAATCCAGGATCCCTTCGATCTCGAATCGTTGTACGACCGCTCACTCGACTCGCTTTCGGGTGGGGAGTTGCAGCGTACCGGGATCGCGCTCTGTCTCGCTCGTGACGCAGATCTCTATCTCTTGGACGAACCCTCAGCATTCCTCGATGTAGACCGTCGAGTGGTATTCGCTGACCAGATTCACCAGTTCAGCAAACGAACGAACCAACCCGTCCTTGTCGTGGATCACGACCTCTTCGTCATCGATCGAGTCGCCGATCGGTTGATCGTCTTCGAGGGCGAACCGAGTCAGAATGGCTATGCGAATTCTCCGCAATCGATGCGGAATGGGATGAACGCGTTTCTATCCGCCCTCGGCATCACGTTTCGTCGGGACGAACGAACTGGTAGACCGCGAGTGAATAAGCCGGGCAGTCAACTCGACCGGAAACAAAAATCGAGCGGCGAATACTACTACCGAGGCTAACCATCAAATGTCCTCTCGGGAGATGGGAGTCGCAGGGTAGTCTTATTGGGTGATGGGATGAATTCCAGATAGAATGTACGACCGTATTCTGCTCACCACTGATGGAACTGTCTCATCGCAGAACGCCGAAACACACGCGATCGAGCTTGCCAAGGAACACGATGCCAACCTGCACGTTCTCTTTGTCGTCGATGAAAGTGTCTACACGGCCTACAGCGGCGATGAGTACGTGAATGAAGCAGAAGGCCCGGAACACGGACTCGAAGAATTCGGTACGGAAGCGATCGAGCAGGTCCAGTCACGTGCGAAAGAGTTCGATGTCAAAACCAAAGAAGCGCTCAAGCATGGTCATCCAGTTGAAACGATCCTCGAGTATGGAGACCGGAACGACGTCGATATGGTAGTCCTCGGAACGAAACACCGACCAGCAGAATATCGCGCGCTCCTCGGAAGTGTTACTGACCGCGTCCTTCGGCTGACGACTCGACCGACCGTCGTCGTCAAGACTGAAGTCGAGGAATAGAGCTCTACCACTCAACTACCGCATCGGTAGGATATCCGACTCGTTTGCGAGCACGGCTCCGCTCGTTTTCGGTCAATCGATACGGCATGAGTTCGTTCGCAAGCGATCCTACTTCTGCCCGTCGCCGCTGGTGCTCTTCGAGGAAATCAGCAATCTGTGTCGCTGCGATGTCTTTGAGTTCACCGCTCAGTAAGGACCCGTCGCGGTACTCACGTGCGAGCTGGTCCAGTCGATCGTCGCTCTCCTCGAAGAAGTACGCTAGGAACTGATACGAGACGTCTATTGTAGGGTCGCCACCCTGCTCTCTGTGTGCTTCGACGCTTGATTGGCCACCGGAGAAACCGAATTGACGGATTTTCTCGAACACCGTCTCTCGATCGTCGGAGAGGAAGATACTTGGAGCATCATCTGAGGAACTCATTTTGCCTGGCCCCCCAAGACTTGGAAGGAATTTCGAGAGTAGCGCACCTGGTTTATTCACATTGTAACGCTGCTTACTCGCAATATCTCGACAAACACGGATGTGTGGATCTTGGTCGACTGCGATCGGTACGAGTGTCGGATGTCGGCCATCGACGAGTTGTGGGAGAAGAAGGTGTACTGCCTGTACGGCGGGGTAGAACGAAATTCCGATATTTGGTGGCGCACCGTACGTGGCGTCAACTGTTGCTTGTGTCACTTCCTTCGCAAAGGCCGTTGCGAGCGGATACACTACGTCCGCGTCAGCCGTATCGACGATAATACGGGTCCGGTCAGGATCAAACCCGACAGCGAGTATATCTCGTAAATTTTCCCGTGTATGGCCGTCGATTTTCTCGAGGGGCAAATCCTTGAGCAGGTATTTTTCGTCGTCGGAGATCGGGATATACACGAGGGCGTTTGTTTGCTTCTGGATGTATTTTGCAAAATAGAACGGGAAGACGTGACCGATGTGCATCAGTCCAGACGGACCACGTCCTGTGACGAGTGAATGCGGATTCTCTGTATTCACGGCCTCGAGAAATCGATCGACATCGCGTTCTGCGTAAAAGACCTTCCGCCGGACCAATGGATGGGTTGGTTTAGGAAATGCTGAAATCTGCTCGTCCGTAAGCCTGTCAGCTCCGAACTCATCGAGAAGTTTCTCGTAATCGACGTCTCCCTCAACTTCGTATGGTGTAACGGTGAACGCTTCGTCGTCAGTCATTGTTGATTGAGCTTCGGGTACACGGATCGAATGGTGCCGGTGAGAGAGCTGGGCGTGATATAGATAGACTAGCTAGGTGTAGCTCCCTCGAACCCAGTCCTTCGACACTGTACGCTGTCTGGAGAAACTTCACAACCGACGACCGTGATCGACATCTCGCTAAAGTGGGCATCCTGTACGGAGATATGGTAGTAGCAGGGATATCTATTCTGTCGACGAATGTTCCTTCGGATTCTGGAGGAACTACCTTGTACAGGGAATCGTCCATCTGTTTTGTCAGTTCGGAGTTAGCTATTTAGCGGACGCTTCGTTAACTCCTAACACGGACTATCGTTGTGAGGCCCATGGCACCAGCCTCGACATCGGATTCCCAACAATACATATGAGTTCACCACAGACTCCTTCCAGTTCAGAATCCGCGTCCGATACAGATTCGTCACCACAGCAGCGGCGACTCGAAGAAAAACACCAGCGAGCAGCCGACTCCGAGTCACAGTCACTCGCCGAAGACAGCACTGATTCGACTGGCCAAACTGTCCGCCTGAAGGTATTCCGGTACGACCCTGACGTTGAGGACAAACAAGACCCCCGATTCGATGAGTTTGTTGTCCCCTACGAGCGGGGGATGACCGTTCTGGATGCACTCATCTATGCACGAGACGAGTTCGACTCGTCGCTCACGTTTCGGCACTCCTGCCGAATGGCCGTCTGTGGCAGCGACGGGTTCTTTATAAACGGACGACAGCGACTAGGTTGTCAGACCCAGATTTCGGATCTCGACACTCCAGTCCAGGTAGAACCGCTTCCTCACGAACCGGTAATCAAGGATCTCGTCGTCGATATGGACCACTTCTACGAACGGATGGAGGCTGTCGAACCTTACTTTCAACCCGACGACCTCCCCGACGGCGACTTAGAAGAACAACGACAGAGTCCGGAGAACCGCGAGAAGATCAAGATGGCTTCTCGCTGCATTCAGTGCGGGTGTTGTACCTCGTCTTGTAATCCTTCTCAGTTTGACGAGGAGTACATCGGGCCGGCCGCTATCGTCAAAGGGTATCGGTTCTATTTCGATGAACGAGAAGGCGATGACGCCAAAGAGCGCCTGTTAGAACTCCTGGACAAGGAACATGGCGTCTGGCAGTGCCACACGCAATTTTCGTGTACTACCGTCTGTCCGAAGAATATTCCGATCACTGAGGAAATCCAGGAATTGAAGCGCGAGTCAGTCAAACAGAACCAGAAATTCTGGTGATCGGAGATATCTGGTTGCAGGGCTACTCGACAACGTAGTGGTCAAACCTTCAACTCACGCGATCTATGACAGTCAAGAGCAGACTACGGAACCAATTGTTCTCCCTCCTCGTCGTAGATGGTGATTGCGTCTACCGGACAAACGCGAGCGGCCATTTTCGCATCGAATTCCTCTCCTTCGGGAACGTCTCGTCTATAGTGATCGGGCTCGAACTCGTCGCTTGCAACGAGCGTCGCTTTCCCCGCATCACGATCCTCGACGAACTTCTCCCACTCGTGGACGCAGTTGAAGATTCCTGTACAGGTATCGCGGTCGAATTCGACGTACATTGAGTGAATATCGGTCTGTGGAACTTTGAATCGTCCGTTTCAACGATTTGTTCTGTTTGATCAGGGGGATACCGACGGTGTTTTTGTGGTAGTTACTCCCGGACCGTCGTAATAGCTTGCTTTCAGTCCTTATAGTACTGAACCTGGCTTTGATAGATCTCTATGAATTCGACACGTTGGTGAAACAACTATTACGTAGGTTTGCACATTGATTAATTGAAATCCTCTCAAGTGTGGTCACTATCTGTTAGAGGGGTTGAGCGGTTCTGAATCCAATACCTGAAATTTTCCCTACGCTTTTTAAATCTCCTTGGAATATAGTAGATTGAAAGAATACCACATACATGACAGACAAAAAGCTAGAAAGCATAGTGATAGTGAAATATCGCAGCGAAGTTACCCCACGGTCGAGACGGTCTCTGTTGTTAGGATAATGCACCAGTGTGATACTGCGCGACTAATCAATGCGGCCCACCTTCTTTCTCATAGCGGCCGAAAACTATATACTTAATGTGACAGAATATGGAAGGTGGGTTTCGGATTGGCTCCTCTAGTTCGGAACCCGATTGTCAGAGGCACACCCCTCCATTATTGCGTCGCCTCTCAACGCTACTCGCTGCTCCCTGAGCGGCTTACTCTCGAGAGGCGACCAATGTTGCTGTGCGTCACGTTCATCGATCGCTCCCAACTGATTCGTTCCAACACCGTCCTGTGGTCTCGATCACGTCGGTCAGGTTCAATCGTCGTTGGGCGATGAGACGCTCGATCCGATTCCCTCGGGCGATGATTTGCTCTCAGTCAGATTGCCGTTGCGCCAAGTGTCACGCTTGAACCAGAGGTACGCAACAACCCCGCCGACGACGTTCGAGATGGGGAAGGCAATCCAGAGTCCCATCACGTCGAGCGGGCCTGAGGCGACCCAGGCGACTGGAAGACGAACGAAACCAAGCGCTACGAGGGAGATGACGGCCGCGATCATCGTATGACCGGCACCGCGGAAGCCACCGGTGTAGGCGCGCATGACCCCGATGAAACCAAAGGTGAGCCCGGTCACGCGGAGGAAGGTCGTGGCGTGGTCGACCACCGCCGGATCAGGAGAAAAGATGCCGGCGATCGGTCTCGCGGCAAGCATGATGAGTCCGCCTCCCACTGTAAGGAGCACGAGCATGGCGCGTGCACCGAAGTGGTTCGTTTCGGCGGCGCGGTCGACTTCCTTGGCCCCGATATTCTGGCCGGTCATCGTTTCGATCCCCTGCGAGACGGCAAGCGCCGGCAGGAAGATCACTGAAAAGATACGCGTCCCGATGCCGTACGCCCCGCTGACCTCGTTCGGGAAGGTCGCTACGACGACGAGGAGCATGGTGATAGAGAGCGATCGAGCTGCACCCTCAACGGAGGCTGGCAGTCCGATGTCGACAATGGTCCACCCGAACGAACGGTCTGGGGCCATCTCCGAGAGGCGGATCCGCACGCCGCGATTCCCGCGAAACATGATGACGAGTCCAATCACTAGAGCGACCGCCCGCGAGAACACCGTTGCTACTGCGGCACCCCCGATCCCCCAGCCGGTGAAGCCGGTCGCTGTCAGCATGGACGCCTCCAGCCCACCGAGGCCGAGGAACGAGAACAGAGGATTCGCTTCGAACCCGAAGATGAGAACTGGATCGAGGACGATGTTGAGGACGACGGAGCCGGCCATCACGTACATTGGTGTAACTGTGTCGCCGTACCCACGCATGAGCGCCATGAAGACGGCAAAGCCGAAGACGGCGAACAGGCCGACTGCGTAGACGCGCATGTACTCCACGACCAACGGCGCGACCGTCTCGTTGACGCCGAGGAGCGCAGTGATATCGTCGACGAAGACGTAACCAAAGATGCCGAGGACAATCGAGATGACGGCCGCGTAGGCCATCGTTTGTGAGGCGGCGTACGCGGCGCGTTTTTCGTTCCCTGCACCGATATGCTGAGCGACGAGGACGCTCCCCGCTACCGAGACGCCGAGGGCGAGGGAAATCATTAGGAAGACGACTGGGAACGCGAACGTAATCGCAGACAGTGCCTCGGTGCTGTGGCGACCAAGCCAGAACGTATCGGCCAGGTTGTATAGTACCTGAAAGAGGTTCTGGACGATGATCGGCAGCGAGAGGTAAAACAGCGGCCAGCCGATGTCACCCGAAGTGAGATCGAGCCCCTCCGGACCTCTAAAGAGCGAGTCGATGGACTCCCCCAGTCCCATCAGACGGTCACCTTCGATGGGTTTTCGCCGAGGAGATACGTGTCGACGTATGTACTCGCAGCTCTGTAGGAATGATCGAGTGGATGCTGAACGGCGATATGCCGCGTATGCGCGCCTTTGATCGTTGTCGTCAGGAGATCGGCGGCCAGGTCGGGATCAACGGAGTTGTCAAATTCGCCTGCGTCGATACCGTCAGCAATCATCTCGCGGAGGCTAGAGATCAGCGCCTCATCGAACGCGCTCAACATCTCCTGAATGTCTTCGTTGTACGGGGCCTGCGCACGCACTTCGAGCATCGCGGTCTGAAAGTTGATGCACGGATCGGCCTCCCTGTCCGCGAGTTCCATGGTGAGCAGCGCCTCGAGCCGATCGCGCGCGGTCTCACCCGACACCTCGTCTAACCGGTCCACGTACCGCTCGTAAAGGCGCTCGAGGAACGTTTTGAAAAGACGGTCCTTGCTGTCGTAATGGTAGTGAATGGTCGCCTTGCTCAGCTCCGATTCGTCCGCGATCCGCCGCATCGTGAGGTTCGCGTAGCCGTATTCGCAGAGAGTGCGGTAAGTCGCCTCGATAATTTCTTGCTCCGAGTCGTTCATTCGAGTATAACTACTTACTAACCAGTCAGTCAAAAGCCTTGGGGAGCTGGACGACTGCGACAGACCTAGGGGTTCGACGATACTCGATCGGTCAATAGTCAACTGTATCCGAGCCAGCGCGTACAAAACTGTTATCCCTTGACAGTGTTGAATGAGCGTAATGACCGACACTCCGGACCGCTCGGATGAGGATCCCGACGATGCAATCATACGGGCGACTTATCGTGCGTTAAGTTCTCACGGGTACGCCGATCTCACGATGAAACGGATCGCCGACGAGTATGGTAAGTCAACGGCTGCAATCCATTACCACTACGACACGAAAGATGACCTACTCGCGGCGTTTCTCGACTTCGTCATCGGCCAATTCAAAGACGCCGTCCACGCGGTCGAGACGACTGATCCGGAGGAACGATTGGAATTACTGCTCGATCAGTTGCTAGTGAAAGCGAACGACCACCCCGATCTGTTGATCGCCATGCTCGAGATGCGAAGTCAGGCGCCCTACAATGAGCCGTTCAGGGAACGATTCCAGCAGAACGATGCCTACGTGCGGTACTTACTGGAGACCGTGATCAACCAGGGCATCGACGCGGGGGTCTTCGCCGACGCGGACGCCGAACACGTAGCCCGAGTACTTATGACGATCGTCGACGGGGCCCGAGCTCGGGCTGTCGTCCTTGATCAGGAGACGGCACTATCGACTGGGAGACGGGCCGCCGCTGAGTACGTCGCAGCGACGCTTGAACACCGACCGGAGAACTGACGCTATCAAGCGGTGGGGGACCTGCCTATGGGTCACCGATATCGAGCGGGTCCGTAATTACAAATTGATACTCCGAGGGGACGGACCACATCATTAATTAAACATGGCTGAAAAGTACCGAATCTGTTGGCTATTTGCCGACCTTCGATAGACACTTCCCGGATACAACAAAAGTCTTGAATATGAAGTTCGGTTTCTGTCCGACAGAGGGTGGTAGGAACTTCAACAACGCGGTTGAGGAGTGCCAACTCGCCGAGGACGTTGGCTTCGATTCCACCTGGGTCAACGACCACCAGGCAACCGAGGGTGACAACTACTGGCCCGCGCCGCTTGCTCGGCAGGCCGGCATCGCCACGACCACAGACGAACTCGAACTAGTCACGGCGGTGATGATCGTCCCGCTGTATCATCCGCTCCACGTCGCTCAGCGCGCGGCCCAACTCGATCTGATGTCCGACGGTCGTCTCACACTCGGCGTTGGCCTCGGCTACGCTCCCAAGGAGTTCAAAGCCTTCGGCGTCTCGATGGACGAGCGCGCCGGCCGAATGATCGAGAGCCTAAAATTCTTCGACGAATTCTTCTGATCTGATGGGCCTCTCGACTTCGAGTGCCCGTTCTTCGAGGTGGAGGACTGGCAACCCATTCCCGAAACCGTACAGGATCCTCGCCCACCGCTTTGGGTCGGTGGCTGGGGAGACAGGCAACTCCGCCGTTCCGTACAGTTCAGCGACGCCTGGGTTCCCGGACCGGTTATGCACAACGAGGGTGTCGAAAAGCGCACGCGCAAGCTCAAGGACATGGTCACAGAGATGGACGCGAACTGGGACGAGATGCCCCATCCCCTGATGCGCGACGGTGTCATCGCCGAAACCCACGAGGAGGCCGTCGAACTTGGGAAGGAGTATCTCTACCAGTCCTACCTCGACGAGTACGGGGGGTCATTCGAACATCCCTACATCAGTCAGGAAGACCTCCAAACCTTCGAGAAACTCGCGGAGGACCACTTTCTTGTTGGGACACCAAACGAGATTATTGAACAGATCAAGGACATGAAGAGCCGGTTTGCGCTTGACCATCTCGCTGTACGCTTCCACCACTCCGGAATGCCGAGCGAGACAGTCTGCAACCAACTCGAGCTGGTCGGTGAGGAAGTTATCCCGGCGTTCAACTAATCACTAACCAGATAAATTGACTCCGCTGGCACTGATTAGTTCAGTCCCTCTTCGACTGGCGTTCGTCCATCGAGCGATTGGAGTGGTCTCTGATGATTATAGTAATGTACAAAATGTTCAATCCAGCGGTGTTCGCTCGCCCAACTGCCCACTCACAAATTGGGGAAGTGTTCGACTCGAATTTTGAGTGTGTGAAACCATTTTTCAGGGAAATTTTGATTGGTATATCCGACTCGACTGCTTAATCCTACTCGAGAAAGAACAATCCGATAGACAAATTGATCGACGAAAAACGTCGCTTCTGAGAGATCGTGTTACTCGGTCAACTGGTGGAGAAATGCAACTTCTGGATCAGTGCCAGGCCGACCGAATTACGCGACATCGAAAAGCAACTTCGTCTCGAGGTCTATTGCAGCATACAACCAAAACCACCTTCCGTATATTTTGACAGCAGTTTCGTCAACCGCGACCCGTGTCGGCGAAGCCAACGGCGGGTCATGCCCGCTGTCAGCCAGCCGATGTACATAGTTCCAGACCGCTTCGTGAGAGTGTTCAACGCCTAATTTCGCTAGAATCGTAGTTATTCTTGAATTAAACAATTGGTCGCATGGTGATGGACGGTGAACGCCCGAACGGGCGTCGCCGTCCATTCGTTCTACCAAGATTCTTCTAAATCCGCCTAGTTGGTCCCGCTTGCGTCCAGAGCTGGCGAGCATACCATTCCCAACCCTCTTTGGGAGAACCATGAAACCTATAATTGTTCGGGTATAATCTCTAACTGCACGACCTGATTCCCCTTCCAACCGTTCCCCCAGGTCGTGCTATCTGATGGCGAACGATCGGGCTAAATCCCCACACCCGGCCCGGTCGCTTTCACAGATGAGGAATTCTTGCAAGCCGCACAACTTTTGGTTTCCAGTATCACCTCTTTGAGTACACGGTCCGCTTTCAAGCCATACCGATTCGAAGGATCGTGCTGTTAGTCAGAGACACACCATCGACAGGCGAACTACCAACACCTGTTCGTTCTCTTGAAGTTGGAGAACCACGACAATTCATCCATCGCTGCACAATGGGAATAGGCAACGAGTGCGTTCTGCAACGTCCCCCTGAGTGGCGACGAGGTTGACACTACCACTCTCCGCTAATAGTGATGAGTAATGGGCCCGGCAGGTTGGGAGGATTAACCGGTACGGAGTAACATGTTGTTATATTCTGTTATGATTACGGGATCTAATTTTCAGAGATTCCGCTGATACGCTCGATAACTGCCGTGTTGACTCATTGACTCAGAGCAGCAGCGCGGGCACTGGAGCCCATCATGGCAGGGAATCTGCTTGAGCGGCCTGTCCAATGTTTGACCACATCATTGTTAAGACAGGAATCGGAGGGAGGAAGAAACTTAGTTTGCAGGACTACCATTTGCGGGCGATTACCGGCCTGACTCGGTCGGCTCATCTTCGGAACTACCGGTAAATGAGGCTGTTTGAGGCTGACCTGTACGTCGACTATACAGCCACTCTGCCCAGGTGAGTTTGAGTTGGTTCGCATCTCGGTCCGGGAACTGTCGCTCGGCCGTTTGGCTATAGTTGAGCAGGGCTACCAACAAGACGCCACCGACGATATTGCCGAGCGTGACTGGTACGAAGAACTCTGCAAACGCTGCCCAGAGGCTTGCGTGTCCCTGAAAGACGAAATAGAGAACCTCACACGCACCGGTGATACAGTGGAATAGATCGGCCGATGGAATCAGAAACATGAGGAAGACGACGAGCAGAAAGCGCGTCGTCGTGTCCCGACTCGCGTGCACGAGCCAAACCATTGCCGCAACGATGTTTCCTGCGAACACTCCCTTGAAAAAGAGGTCCCACCAGGCGGTTGCGAAAGCATGTTCGCCGAAACCATTTGCGACGGAGGCGGCTTCAGCCGTAAACACACCGGTCGTCGCGAGAACGAATGCTCCGATCGTTGCCCCGAGAACGTTCGCCACGATGACAATTCCCCAGAGTCGGAGCAGGTTTCGCACACTTGCGATGCGCGTCAACACGAGTGTGACGGGTGTAAGTGTATTCTCGGTGAATAGCTGATACCGTCCCATCACGATGAGGACGAAGCCAACCGGATAGAATAAATTCCCGATTAGTGCCGCCGATTCAGTCGGAACGGCCGCTGTAACCGCAGATCGAGCGAGAAACGTCAATGTAATCGCAAGGCCGGCAGCTAACCCACTCATGAACAAAAGGCGATTGCTCCGGCTGAACTCCTCGTCTGCGGTGGCGACAAGCCGCTGGAAGATTTCATCTGCCGAGAAATAATCGCGGATAGCCGCACCTGCAGCCGGTGCTCCACTTCGCGCCCGTTCGATCGTCTCGCGCATTGCCCTGTCACGATGTCGAATAGACGCTTGGATCGCAGTAAGATCGCCCGCTTGGGCGATCGCTTCAAGCAATGCGTCGTGTTCGAAGGGTCCGTCGTATCGATGGCCGTTTATGAAGAACGTCGGGGTCCCGTCGACGCCGCTGTGCGCTCCGCTCGAAACGTCCTCCTCGATCCGTTCCTCGTGGACACCGGTATCAAGCTCATAAGCGAACTGCTCGGTATCGAGCCCCAGATCGGCGGCATACTTCAAGAGATCATCGTCTTCAAGTGCATCCTGGTGTTCGTAAAGGAGATCGTGCATTTCCCAGAACTTTCCTTGAGCGGCTGCAGCCTCGGAAGCTTCTGCGGCGCGCAGTGCGTGCGGATGGGTTTCAGTGAGCGGAAAATGGCGGAAGACAAACTGGAACTGGTCCCCAAGGCGGTCTTGAATTTGTTTGAGTTCCTGATAGAATTCTCCGCAAGTCGGACATTCGAAATCGCCATACTGAACGAGTATGAGCGGTGCATCGTCGGGGCCGCGGATGTGATCCCGCTCTGTGACCGGAGTTGAGAGTGTAGAGACTATTGATCGGCTCATGGGATGCTATGTGTATGATTACGCCTTCACCACTTTAGCCTCCCCGTTGTTTTCAACGTGATACGAAATCACCCTGCTACAGAAGAGCGTTTGTCCGATTACTCTTCGAGGCCGAGGTGCTTCGCGAACTTCGGCTGTCCGGCCGACGCAGTCATCCCGCCATCAACAACGAGATCATGGCCGGAGACATACGAGGCAGCATCGGAAGCCAGAAAGACCATCACGCTCGCGATTTCCTCCGGGTCAGCGCCTCTTTCCAAGGGAATCCGTTCTTCGTACTCGTCCATGATTGCTTCGTTCTCCTGGAAATCCTGTGTCGCATCGGTCAGAACGAATCCAGGGCTGACACTGTTGACTCGGACCTCTGGACCGTGATTAATCGCTAACGCCTTTGTGAGGTTTCGCACACCCCCTTTTACCGCGTTGTATGCTTCGAGACCGTGGTCGCCGCCGCGCCCTGAGATGGAGGCCGTGTTGATGATACACCCGTTCGAGTCTTCGAGGTGTGGAAGTGCAGCACGACTCCCGTAGAACACCGAGTTCAGGTCGATACCGATTGTTCGCTCCCAGTCCTCGTTACTAAGGTTCGTCACGTGACCGAACGTTCCAACACCTGCGTTATTGACGAGTATATCGAGCCCACCGAATTCATCGACTGTGTCCTCGACCATCTTATCGACGTCTTCGGAATCACTGACGTCGGTTTCGATTGTGAGTGTCTCACCGTCGATTGATGCATCAGTCTCGGACATTCCTTCCGTGTCGATGTCTGCGAGTACGACCGACGCACCTTCCGCAGCGAAGGCGGTTGCGACTGCCTTCCCGATTCCCGATGCAGCACCCGTTACGATAGCGACCTTTCCCGACAATTTTGACACCATAATTACAATCGAGCCGGCGAAACGTATCAATGTTACTCCCGTATGTCGTACTTTGTTACTCATCCCCGTGAGGTACGGTCGGATCAGCAGAGATCGTTTGGTCCATCTCTCGAAGACTGACACCGGAGACGTCGGTGAGGTGAAACCCATTACCTCGTAAAGCCGATAGCTGAGACAAGGACCGGTCCATGGACATATTTACTCTTCTCGGGGTCGACGTGGCGCTGTTCTTGGTCATCGGCCTGCTCGCCGGCGCCCACTGCCTTGGGATGTGTGGCCCGCTCGTGACGATCTACTCCGACCGGATGGATCGGAACCGCGAGAACCGCGGGGCCCACCTCACGACGTACGGGTCCGCCAACACACGCTGTTCAACCTCGGACGGACGGCGAGTTACACCGTGTTCGGGGCCGTCTTCGGCGCGCTCGGTGGGGTACTGTTCGTTACGACCAACTCGGTGACCGCGGCGGTCGAACCGCTTCGTGGCATTGAGCAGTTCGTGGATATCATGGATCAGGCTAGCTACGTCAGATGAAGGTAGCCAACGTGGCCAGTTCCCACTCTATAGGAATCAACCCAAGGATTGTATCCGTTCAATACTTACTAACGGTGCACGATGATCAATTACGATCCAGGTAGACGACAGTTCCTGCAGGCAACCAGCGGCGCGATAGCGCTCGGGGTTATCGCGGGCTGTCTCGGTGACGACGGAAACGGCACCAGCAACGGCGGGAACGGAAATGGAAGCACCGAAGAATATGACTTCGGGGATTGGTTCAACGACGTGGATAACTACGACGGGGTCGTTGATCACACTGGCGAGAACGAGGTCACGGTGAGAGTTGGAGCCGGTCAAGAGGGCTATCAGTTTGATCCGGCGGCGATCGCGGTCGATACCGGAACGACCGTCGTCTGGGAGTGGACCGGCGACGGCGGCGGCCACAACGTTGTTGCCGACGACAGCTTCGAAAGCGAGATACAGACCGACGAAGGAGCGACGTTTGATCAAACCTTCGAGGAAGCGGCCACTTACGAGTACTACTGTTCTCCCCACGTCAACCAGGGAATGAAGGGGGCTATCGTCGTTGAATAGTATCGATTTACCGCCACAGAGGTAGTTTCGAAACCGCTGTAACGTCCGACGTTGAGAGCAATAGCGTTTGGGCCAAGTAAGGTTAATCGCGTTCGGATTTAGTGCTGTGACACTCCAAGTTACAATTGGGCCTGTTCAGACCTATACTTCTAACCCGATAGGATTGTTAAGGTCTATTGTTTAAACGCGCTTGCTACCAAGAGCGGAAACACAAGTGTTGCTTCTGCCTCAACTTGTGTATAATTTGTCTGCTCTTCTTTTATTTTTCCCCATGATACAGCTTCGCTCGGTGTTGCACCAGATAGCGATCCATCCCCCTCCATTCCGGTTGAAATATAGACAACGTAGTCTGCCCCGCCCCGAAAGAGATTCGTCATGATTGCATGGTGCTTTGGGACTCCACCACCAACGGCTATCAGACCGGTTGTATCCGCTAATAGACCATCTTCAATCAGGGAATCATAGTCATCCAAGATCTCGATTCCAACATCTGAGTCATAGCTCTGTCGGTAGTAGTATAGGAAGTTCCCGACTTCAGCGTCTGTCAGTGCCGGACAATACACTGGTACGTCATTATCTGCCGCTTGCTTCAGTACCGAGTCTTCATCGTCAAGCGTTTCTCCTAATTCACGCGCAAATTCTGTCGGCGTTCGAATCTTCTTCTTATCGAAGAAGTCGTCGAAAAAATCGTACAGATATTCTTCCAGCCACACATATCGGTCAGAGGGGACGAACAGATTTCCAAGCCGATTGATCCCACGCTCTCGAAGTGCCACTTCATCTGCATTCCAATCACCCATCTTGAACGGTTTTGCTGTCTTGATGACATCCTCCGTTAGTGATCCGGATGTCGTGATAAGAACATCTACATATCCCTCCCGTACGAGGTATGCGATAGTCTCACGCAGGCCCGACGAGACGATATTTGACGTGAACGTGAGATAAATCGTGGCATCAGCCTCCTGCATACGGTTGGCGATATCGATGGCTTCGGCAAGCTGTGTTGCCTGGAACCCGGTCGTCGCATAGGAGTCAAGCATCTTGTCGAGATCAAACTCGCCCCGAAAATCGTAGCCACGAACGTCAGGCGTATCGAGTTCTTCTTCACCCTCGGGGACGACGTAGTCATGCGAATCCTCGTTGGCCATACAATTGAATAATCCAGCGAGGGACTTGAAGAACTCGAAATCGATCACTCGACTCTCGGTACATCCAAGTCCATCAAGGAGGGAGAATCCACTATGTCGAAGCCGAGGGTAGCTGTCCTTCGCCCTGATGATACTCGTATCGCCGACGCTGTCCGTTATCTTCGATCACTGAGAGTGTCGCCAATTGCGGATCCAATGCTGACCATTTGTCCGACAGGTCAGACTCCGCAGCAGGCGGAATATTGTATCTTCACGAGTAAGACGGGAGTTAACCTCGCAGTTCAGCAGGGATGGGATCCAGATGAGGAGACAGTTTGCGCTGTTGGCCGACAAACTTCAGCCGCGCTACGGAGACAGGGATATCCAGTCGATATAATCCCATCGACGTTTACTTCCAGAGGACTCGTTGAAGAACTATCCGCGAAGATTGATGGAAGGACTGTCGAAATCGCTCGCAGTGCACACGGAAGTGAGGTGCTGATTCAGGGCCTAGAAGAAGCTGGTGCCACTGTTCATGAATCGCATCTATATCGTTTGGAGCGTCCGAATACTGCAGGGTCGTCAGTCTCACTCGCCATAGACGGGAAGTTGGATGGGATATTGTTCACCTCTCCTAAAACGGTTGAGCACTTCCTTGATATCGCAGATGATCGCGACCAACTCTCGGTGCTACAACAGCAGGTCACGGAGACAATTATTGGTGCAATTGGAACACCGACGGAACGTGCGCTGCTTTCAGAGTCTATTTGTGTCGATGTTAAACCTCCCACAGTAGGATTTGATCAGCTTGCGGACCGCGTTATTCAGAAAATCAAATCGACAAACGAGTGTTCATAGTACATCACACTGAGTTTGGTGATCCCATAATTACGGAGACTCCATTTGTAATCCTTGAGAGTAAAGCGGCAGATTCTAATGGCTACTATCAAAACCTTATCGTTTCCCTGAGAAAATCTTGATACTGGCCCAAAGTGCTGGTAGTAGTTGATGCGAATCTACCATCGGGGGGAAAAGCGGAGTCGCAGGTGAATCCACATCATCCATTGCCCATAATGTTGTTTAGTCGACTGGTATTTTAGACATCCAATTTTAAATATCGTTCAGGTAGTATACCTCACGGCACCTTAATGTTCGATAGTGGACCCTCAGACATTTCCTTATACACTTAGTATTCTATTGTAGAGCCA
This sequence comes from Saliphagus infecundisoli, assembly GCF_020177375.1. Taxonomy (GTDB): domain Archaea; phylum Halobacteriota; class Halobacteria; order Halobacteriales; family Natrialbaceae; genus Saliphagus; species Saliphagus infecundisoli. Next base: position 43,077 of record NZ_JAIWHV010000027.1, read on the forward strand.
GCCGGTGTATACGCCGGCGCTCGCGATTCATAATGAGAGATATTGAAATCGATTCCGAGGAAGCTAGCCCGTACGAGTGCTTTGAGTGTGGCACCATCATCGTAGCAGAAGATAATCCTGGCCACTGTCCCGACTGTGGCGGCCAGATGCGAAATCGGCAGACACCAATCGAATAACAATGGTATCCTTCTCTCACTCTGAGTCCGATGATACACCCTCGGAAGCAGCTAAGCCAGAGTCAGCCGTCGAGACGGCCCGTCGCCAACTCAAGCATGCTGCCGCCTATCTCGAGATCGACCCCAACATCGTTGAGCGTCTGAAATATCCGACGAAAATTCACGAGGTGAATGTTCCTATCGAGCGTGACGATGGGAGCGTCGAGATGTTCACGGGCTACCGCGCCCAACACGACAGTGTCCGAGGCCCCTATAAGGGTGGACTCAGGTACCATCCCGAAGTAACTAAAGAGGAATGTGTCGGTTTGGGAATGTGGATGACCTGGAAGTGTGCGGTAATGGACCTTCCTTTTGGAGGGGCAAAAGGTGGGATCGCTGTAAACCCAAAGAAGCTCAGTTCGGGTGAGAAAGAACGGCTCACCCGACGATTCGCCCAAGAGCTTCGCAACGTTATCGGTCCGACTATCGATATCCCTGCTCCGGATATGGGGACTGACTCCCAGACCATGGCATGGCTGATGGACGCCTATTCAATGCAGGAAGGCGAGACCATCGCAGGAGTCGTCACCGGCAAGCCCCCGGTGATTGGCGGCAGCGAGGGCCGCGAGGAGGCCCCCGGCCGGAGCGTCGCCATCGTCACCGAACTTGCCTGTGAGTACTATAATCTGCCCCTAGAAGAGACGACGGTTGCGGTCCAGGGCTACGGCAGCGTCGGGGCAAACGCCGCGCGCCTGCTCGACGACTGGGGCGCCTCGGTCGTCGCCATCAGCGACGTCAATGGCGCAATGTACGACCCCAACGGGATCGATACTCAGTCTGTCCCCTCACATGATGAAGAGCCAGAAGCCGTAACGGATCACGCCGATGATGTCATTTCGAACGAGGAATTACTTGCTCTCAATGTCGATGTACTCATCCCTGCAGCTCTCGGGAACGTAATTACGGAAGAAACTGCAGGTACAATCGACGCAGACATGGTGATCGAAGGGGCAAACGGCCCAACAACCTCGACTGGAGATACAATCCTTACCGAACGAGGCGTCCCAGTCATTCCTGATATTCTCGCGAATGCGGGCGGCGTCACTGTGAGCTACTTCGAGTGGCTCCAGGACATCAACCGGCGGGCGTGGTCCCTTGAACGGGTTAACGAGGAACTCGAGACGGAGATGCGCTCGGCCTGGCAAGCCGTCCGGACCGAGTTCGACCAGCGAGAGGTTACATGGCGAGATGCAGCCTACATCGTTGCGCTTTCGCGGATCGCTGATGCTCATGAAGCACGGGGACTTTGGCCATAACACACCGCATGAGCCTCGTTGCGTCGACTCCTCTTTCGTAATTCAGTGACCATAACTATTGAAACGATCGATCAAAAATTCTCATCTAATGAAACTATATAAGAATAGAAGGGGCAAAATATTCTATAGTACAATAAAATAGTGTATAGGGACAATATGACCTTCTATTATTAAGGTCATGGAGATTTAATACGCTACAGAAAGAGCCCCGAGTTGGGCACAGAATCTACTGGCCAGTAGATACCAATCGAGATAATGTCGATTCATATTCCACACCCAACGCTGAACGAAGTAGGGGGATTAGTGACAAAACCGGTAAGAAGAGTGAGAACTAATGGCTGAGCACTTTCCGCCGAGGACGGAGATCAAGCGTTGGCTGGTCACAACAAATCACAAGGATGTCGGAATCCTCTATATCGTGACGGCATTTTTCTTCCTGATCTTCGGAGGGGTCCTGGCCTTACTGTTTCGAGTTCAACTCTGGAGCCCGGGCGGGACCCTCCTCTCGAACAGCGGCTTCAACCAGGCGGTCTCCATCCACGGCTTAGTGATGGTGTTCTGGTTCCTCTCGCCGGTCGCGACGGGTTTTGCGAACTACCTCGTCCCGCTCCAGATCGGCGCGAAGGACCTCGCCTTCCCCCGCCTAAACGCGCTTAGTTACTGGTTCTACCTCTTCTCGGGAGTTCTGCTCGCAATCTCCTTCTTCCAAGGTGGGACGTTCGAGGGCGGCTGGACGATGTACGCCCCGCTCAACGTCCCGATGTACACGCCCGCGGTCCAGGCGACTACGGGCGGAACCGCCGCGATCGTCGCCTTGACCTTGTTCGTCGTCTCGATTACCGTCGGGACGGTCAACTTCCTGACGACGATCCACCGCTCACGAGCGGAGGGACTGGGCCTCTGGAACATCCCCCTGTTCACCTGGTCATGGCTGCTTACGGTCTGGATGATGCTCATTGCGTTTGCGGCCCTGCTCGCAGCGCTGCTCTTGCTCATGACCGACAAGATCCTGCTGACGCGGTACTTCGTAACCGATCAAGGCTCGAGCCTGCTGTGGGCACACCTGTTTTGGTTCTTCGGTCACCCGGAGGTATACATCGTCTTCTTCCCTGCCCTGGGAATCATGTTCGAGACGTTCCAGACCTTTACCGGCCGGCGGGTCGTCGGCCGCAAGTGGGTTATCATCGCGATGGTACTGGTCGCCGTCCAGTCCTTTTTGGTCTGGATGCATCACATGTTCCTGACGACGATCAACCTGGAAATCAAGACGCTCTTCATGGCAACGACGATTGGGATCTCGCTGCCGTTCGATCTAATGGTCTTCTCGCTGATCTACACGATGGTCAAGGGGCGCGTGCGGTTTACTACCCCGTTCCTCTTCAACTTGGGTGCGCTCGTCCTGTTCATCCTCGGCGGGATCACGGGCGTGTTCCTGGGTGCTGTCGTGCTTGACTATGAATTTCGAGGCACATACTGGGTCGTCGCCCACTTCCACTACGTGATGGTCGCGGGCGTCACCGCGCTCGTGGGTGGACTCTACTACTGGTGGCCGAAGATGACCGGAAAGATGTATAATGAAACGCTGGGGAAACTCAACTTCGCGGTCTACTTCGTGGGCTTCAACCTGCTTTACTTCCCGATGTTCCTCGCCTGGGAGACCCCGCGTCGGGTGTTCCATTATGGCGAGGGGATGCAGATTTACCACCAGATGGCGACCGTCGGCGCGTTCGTACTCGGGAGTTCGTTCCTCATCATGTTCTACACCTTGGGGAAGAGTTTGATCTCCGGACCTGACGCCCCCGACAACCCCTGGGAGTTCTCTCGGACCGCCGAGTGGGCGATTCCCTCGCCACCGCCCTTGGAGAACTGGCCCGGACGCCCCTCCTATGCCAGCGGTCGCCTCGAGTTCGTCGACGACACGCCAGCGACTGACGGTGGCGGGACTGCCGACGTCGCGACCACCCTCGAGCGCGACCCCGTCCACGGCTATGCAACCGCCGACGAGGAACACGTAGACCACGCGAGTATCTGGCCGTTTGGCATCGGTCTCGGAATCTTTGTTACCCTTCTCGGGATCTCCGGGATGACCGGGACGGTCGCGGCGTTGGTCGAGTCCCTCGACCCCGAGTACGCCGAGAGCGCGGGGCTCACGGCCAACGTGAGTTATCTCTACTCTGGGATTACCGTCGTCGGCCTGGTGACCGTCGCGTACGCGCTCTTCGAGTTCGGCTGCGAGAGCTTTACTGCGCCGACGATGGCGATCGCCGAGCGGTGGCCCTTCGAGAACGTCGGTAACACGAAGCTCGGCGTCTGGTTCTTCCTGGCGTCGGACATCGTCGTCTTCGGTGGGTTCATCGGCGCGTACCTCTTCATGCGGATCTACGCGGGCTGGGGAAGCTGGGATCCTGTCCCGCCGTTTACCGAACTTGGTCTCCTCAACACCTATGTCCTGCTCACCTCGAGTTTCACGGTCATCCTCGCGCTCGTGATGGCTGAACGGAAGAACAAGACTGGTCTGTTGGCCACGCTTGGAACGACCGTCCTGCTGGGACTGGCGTTCATGGGCGTGAAGGCCTACGAGTGGAGCTACGAGTTCAGCCACGGGGTCTTCTGGTTTACCGACCTTCAGTACTCGATGTACTTCGTCACGACCGGTCTCCACGGAATTCACATCCTATTTGGATTATTCATCGCCGGCTTCATGATCTACCGCGTGATCACGATTGACGCCTATCTCGAGGATCCCCGTCCGGTCGAGTTCTTTGGGATTTACTGGCACTTCGTCGACATCGTCTGGGTCTTCCTCTTCCCGCTTTTTTATCTGATATAACTACCTCTAAAGCTATAGGAATATCACTCTAAACATCATGCGGTATCTTGACAATAATCTGACCTGATATTAAACTTCAACGTTTCATTGAACTCGTAATCGCCATTTTGGGGAAATCGACGGATGCTCCTAGAGCCCGTCCTGGATGTGATCGTAGGCCCGTTCGGCGCACTCCCGATCCTCGTCGGTGAGGTCAACGAGGGGCTCCCGGACGGGACCGCCGTATCGACCGGCACACTCGAGACCGGATTTGAGCACGGGGACGCTGTTGGCACTGGGGTAGACGTTATCCACGCCCGGCTCGCTCCGGAGGTTCATGAACGGCTGGGCGAGATCGCGGAGTTCGTGGGCTCGCTCCATATTGCTCGCTTCGAGGGCGTCGAAGATCGCCAATCCGAGGCGGGGCTCGACATTGGTCGCACCCGCGGTAAAGCCCTCGGCACCCTCGAGCCAGTAGGCGGGTGCGAGCGGCTCGGCCATCCCGCAGATCCAGACGACGTCGCTGTCGACCGACGCGACGCACTCGGCGAATAGTTCGATGTCGGGGATCGCCCACTTGATCCCGACGACGTTCTCGTGGTCGGCGATCGCCGTGACGAGCCCGACCGTGACCTCGAAGTTCCGGAGGTAGGGGACGACGCCGACGTCGACGGCGTCGGCGATCCGGCCGTAGTAGTCGGCGACGCCCTGTTCGTGTTTGAACGTGTGGTGGGGCGGCATCACCATGATCGCGTCCGCACCGTTTTCCTCGTGAGTCCGCCCGAGGTCGATCGCGGTCTTCGTGCTCCCGCCGGCGCCAGCGAGGACGGTCGCGTCTGCGGGAAGGGTCTCACAGGGGATGCGGACGACGTCGATCCGCTCCTGGTGGGAGAGCGAATGGTACTCGCTTATGTTGGCACCCGCTAGAAAGAGCCGGATGCCCTCGTCGTAGAGCCAGTCGGTCGTCGCCGACAGCTCCTCGAACAGTATCTCGTCCGTATCGACGTCGTCGAACGGGGTTAACAATCCCACAGCAGCGTCTTTTAGATTGGATGTGACTTCGGCGGACGACACGTATTGGATTTGGCCTAGCGTGATAATAAGCGTTGATGTTACCAGGCCCTACCAAACAGAGTGTTGTTTCGGACGAGCGTAGATCTGTGCGATCAGTGAGATATGGGCGTGAATCACCGTAGCGTCGCTGCCAGCAGCGACGCAACTACTCATGTTTTGGAACGTTGGTGC
>NZ_JAIWHV010000028.1 GCF_020177375.1 Saliphagus infecundisoli
GCGGAGGTTGCTGCGTGGGAACGCATCCGAAACGAGGATGACTCCGCTATCGACTGGCAGTTCACGACCGAAGATGCACGCATCAAACTCCGGCAGCTATATCCAACAAATCACGATTGAACCTGTACTAGGGGATTCTCAAGTAGCGACGACTCTTTGTATTTGCTTCGTTCTGCCCATGTCTGTGACTGTTGAGCGGGTTTCGTTGGACGGCATCTACTGGCAATCAGCCAAGTCAGCGAGATATCCTCCCTAAATTAGCACTCAGCTTTGCACATTGGCGAAGTGACATATACACCAAAAAATGGGGACGAGAAAGGCTCTTCTGGTGGTTTCGAGAATTCAGCGAGCCAGTGAGCCGGTTTTCACTGGAACGATCGTGCCAGCTTTCGCGTCAATCGCGACTCCAGCAGGAGGGAACGGGATCCGACTTCGTTCTGAAGTCGCGTGAGAAGACCGAAAAACGGCCTTTTCGAAGACTTATATGTGAGATATTCAACGTGAAAAGCTGAGTTAGCACTCAATTAGATACTTGGACTGAAGCGAAGTGACCGACTGTTGACGTTATATGCTGAATATGGAAACAAGTGCAGATGCCTCATTAATTCAGAGCACAATGAATAATCAGCCATCTCGACGACACGTGCTTGGGATAACTAGCGTAATCGTAACTGGGCTTGCCGGGTGCCTTTCCGAAGACGACCAACCAGAGGACGATACGAGTCCAGACGAGAGTGCTGTTAACTCGAGCGAGGAAACCACTAACCAGACCGGTGGAGAGAATTCGGGCTCCGAGAACGAGAGCGACCACGACGAAACAGACAGTGCGTCTAAGAGTACAGCCGAAGTGACTATGGTGACGAACGATTCTGGAACTCACTTTGAGCCCCATGTCGCTGAAATCGAACCCGGAGAGACGGTTACGTGGACGCTAGAGAGTGGTTCTCATACGACGACCGCCTATGCACCGGCGAACGACAAGCCCCAGCGGATTCCTGATGACGTTGAGGCATGGGATAGTGGGACGATTGACGACCAAGGGGCAACCTTTGAATACACTTTCGAAACCGAAGGAGTCTATGACTATTACTGTCGCCCACACGAAACCACAGGGATGATCGGGTGCGTTGTTGTCGGCGATCCTCAGCTCGATGATCAGCCTGGAATGGCCGAGCCGCAGTCTGAATTACCTGACAGTGCTCACGAGAAGATCCGCGAACTGAATGAGACGGTTCAAAGCGGTGGTGACAGTGGACACGGTGGACACGACAGTAGCGAGGACGAAGATGGCGACCACGAAGACGATCACTGACAGTAGCTGATTATATATTACTATAAGTACTCAATCAGAGAAGATGCGCTGCCCGAGAACTACGGTCACGATTGTTGCCAGAAGACCAACGAGGAGGGCAAGGAGACGTCGATGCATCGACGCCTGCAACTGATAGCTGTAATCATGTGCCTGGTCGTCAAACGGGCCATGAGCACCGAAGTCGCCTGCTACCGGCTCATAGAGATTATGTTTCCGATCAGGTGCGACCGGCTCGTCAGTCAGCTGGGAATCATAGCCACCACTTGCGAGGTAGTTATCAAGCCGCCTTGGGATTAACCGATTGCCAAGAATTGCCTTCACTGTCGAACGCCCGACCCATAGTTCGTCTTTGCCATGATCGACGGTCCACATGATTGCTCGAGCGGCGACCTCAGGCTGGTAGATCGGGGGAACCGGCTGGGGTTTCTGTGGCAGTCGACTCTTTGACCACTCGAATTGGGGAGTGTTCATTGCGGGCATCTGTACCATTGAGAGCTGTATGTCACAGTCCTCGTGGAGAAGTTCTGTTCGCACAGATTCTGTATATCCCTGGATCGCATGTTTCGCCCCACAGTAGGCTGATTGGAGCGGAATACCGCGGTAGGCAAGTGCCGAGCCGACTTGGACGATTGTTCCCTCATTGCGAGGTCGCATACGGTTGAGTGCGGCTTGCGTCCCATAGACGTAGCCCAAGTAAGTGACCTCAGTGACGCGGCGGTAGTCCTCGGCGGTCATCTCTGCGGCCGGCGAGAACACTGAGGCCATCGCATCGTTCACCCACACATCGATTGGGCCGAACGCATCCTCGACAGTTTCGGCTGCGGTCTCAACTTGCTCAGGGTCGGCAACGTCCGTCGGGACAACGATCGCCTCGCCGCCGGCCCGTTCGACATCTTCGCACGCGCCCCTGAGACCGTCTTCGCCTCGCGCGAGCAGGCCAATCTTCGCGCCGCGCTCGGCGAACGCGCGAGCGGTGACTCGCCCGGCGCCGGCCGATGCACCTGTGATAACGACGACTTCCGAGTCGGTTGCGTTGGACATGGTTAACTACTGAGGGGGTTCAGTCGGTCGGCCGCCTCGAGAGTGGCGTAGCGCTCCCAGCCGTCGTAGCGGTCCGCAATTGGCCCGCGCGGGACGCTGAGCAGCAGGACAAGCGTTCCGGCAACAGTGGCGTTGATTGCAGCGATCGTCGGAACGCCGGCGACCAACCACGGCACGATGATGATCCACACAGTGAGTGGGATGTTGAGGAATCGAATCGCACGAGCAGGTTCGGCGGTCGCGATCACGGTGAAGGAGACGATCAACGAACCCACAAGGTGGCTACTATCGGCCATGATTCCCGATGTTCCGAAGACCGTCGGCGAGAGCATCAACCAAACGCCCAGAGCCATCGCGGCGAGCAATGTCCAGGGAATCGTGACGCCCCAGAACGGCTCGCTGACTGGCGAGTCACTGATCGGTCGTGTCTCGGTCTCGTCGACGCCGGACTCTTCCTCGGAGATCATTCCTCCCATCCAGAAGGCGGTCCAGAGGCTATCTCCCTGGCGCATCAGTCTGACGACGTACTGCCCCATCGCGACGACCTCGTCGACTGTCAGCGAGATCATCCACAGCATCCCGAATGCCGACAGGAGACAGAGCGTACACCACGTCCCGACCATGATGGGTTGCATGATGACCAGCAGCACTTGGACGAAGCCCAATGGGATCACGACGACGCCGAAGAACGCGACCATCCACGGCATAGTGCGCCACCGTCGCCGATCGCCCATGAATCCCATCAGGGCCTCGACCGAGTAGGCGACCGCACCGAGACCGGCGTCGGAGACTGGGAACGCTGCCGATACGTCGGAGGTGAGAATCTGCTCGGTGCCCGACCCGTACAGCGGGTCCCAGGCACTGGTGATGTACTCGAGCTGGTAGGCGGCCATATACCACGACGCGAAGAAGCCGAATACTCCGAGTGCGATCAGCGGTGCGCGCTGGGCGCCCGTCGAGGGGTTGTACGACCAGCCCGGCGGAACGGCCGGCCCTTCCATCTCTGAGCGCATTACGATGAGAACTGTGAATGTAATCACCATGATGCCGACGAGCGTATTGTTGGCGTACGCCGCGGCCGTCGGCGCCCAGAATGCGATCGGCGAGAACACTAGCCACAGGCCGACGAAGCCGTTGGCATAGTTGGCGTAGCCGCTCTCCCGGTAGATCGTGATGCCGGCGAGCGAGATCAGGACGAGTCCAGTGAGGACGGTACTCCAGGTCATCAACGCGTTCCCGTAGCCCAGTGTTGGCGGACTTGCGAGGAGCCAGAGCCCGAGCGAGATCACGGCGTACTGGGGCCAAATCTCCTCCGTCGGGTGGGAGAGCATCATGTCACCCGGACGCATCGATCCGTTACCGTTCTGCTCGGTGTCGTCCCGATCCCGACCACCGTTCTCTCCGTTCTGACTACTGTCGGCGTCAGCACGTCGCGTACCGTCGTCGGTTCGCGAGTGTTGCTCTCTTGGTTCGGCTGGTACGGCGTCCGGTTTCGATTCTTCGTTTGAGTCGTTGTGTCTCTCGTCGTTGGTCATTGGGTATCTGCCCTCTCGGTATTGTTCGGTTGACGGATGATCTCACCGCTCAAGCCGCTGTCCTCGGTCCACTCGTCGCGCCCGAGCGGCGCCCGTGATCCGCCGCTCGAGCTGTCCATGTCGGCGAGGTAGAGGACGCTGTTGATGAGTCCGATGTGACTGTATGCCTGCGGGAAATTGCCGCGCTGTTCGCCGGTCCCAGGATCGACTGCCTCGGCCAGCAGTCCGAGTGGGCTGGCATACTCGAGGATAGACTCGAAGCGATCGGTCGCCTCGTCGGTCCGTCCCGTCAGCGCGAGCGCGGTAACGAGCCAGAACGAGCAGACGACGAATGGGCTCGCCTCGCCGGGGAGTCCGTCGTCACCCTCGTAGCGCCGGACAAGGCCGTTCTCGGTCGCCAAGTGCTCAATCGTCGCGTCGATTGTGCCTTGGACGCGAGCGTCGTCAGGCGGGAGGAAGCCCATGACCGGAATGAGCAGATTCGCCGCGTCGAGGGTCTCTCCGCCAAACGTCTGGACGAAACTGTTTGCACGCTCGCTGTATCCGCGCTCGAGGATCGCCTTGCGAACATCCTCGCGGCACGTCCGCCACCGCTCAAGTGGGGCCGACACATCGTCGCCGGCTGCCTCGGCGAGCTTGATCCCGCGATCTAGGGCCACCCAGCACATCACCTTCGAGTAAACGTAGTGCTGTGGGTCGTCGCGGGGCTCCCAGATGCTGACGTCGGGCTGATCCCATCCCTCGCAGATGTAGTCGATGAGATCGCACATGACTGCCCAGTCATCGGTTGTCACCGCTTCGCCGTAGCGGATACTCTCGTAGATCGCGAGGATCAACTCACCGTAGACGTCAAGTTGGCGTTGCTGTCGGGCCGCGTTCCCGACGCGAACGGGAGCCGATCCACGATACCCTTCGAGGTGATCGAGGACGTGTTCCTTGAGGTCGTCACCGCCGTGAAGGCCGTAGACTGGTGGGACGTCAGCAGGATCGTGATCTCGACAGTGGTCGAGACACAGTTGGAAGTACGAACGCGCCTCGTTGAGATGGCCCAATTCGGATAGTGCCTGAACAGTAAAGGCCGCGTCGCGGATCCAGTTGAACCGGTAGTCCCAATTACGCACGCCACCGAGATCCTCGGGGATCGAGGTCGTCGGAGCTGCACACACCGCGCCTGTCCCCCGGTGAATGAGGAGCTTGAGAACGAGCGATGACCGAACCGCCAGGTCGTGCCATGGGCTATCGAGGGGACAATCTGTCTTATTACAATCGTGGTTCCACTCTCGCCAGTAGGCGATGACTCCTTCGAGCATCTTCTGATAGTGCGACGGCTCAAGCGGGATCGCCTCATCGTAGCCTAGGCCTAGCCAGCGCGTCTCGCCGGCCTTGAGCGTCACTGTCGCGCTGGCCCTGTGGCCATCGGTCGACGGTCGGAGCGGTAGGTCGCTTGAGAGGATGATCCGCTCGTCAGCCCCGATTGCAACTACGCCGTCAGCCGCCGGTTCGATGATGGGCACCTCTCGCGCGTAGTCGAACCGCGGCTCGAACGCGACTTCAAACTCGAGTGGTCCATTGTCACACTCGAGCTTTCGGTAGACGGCTGGCGGCCGGTCGGTGGACTCGGTCGCCTCGGCGACAGGCATGAAATCCGTTACCGTCGCGCTGCCGTCGGCGGTTTGAAACGCCGTTTCGAGGACGGCAGTCCGGTCGCGATATCGTTGGACGGACTTGAACGACTGCGTCGGCCGGACGGCGAAGTGACCGCCGCGGTCGGCATCGAGTATCGCAGCGAAGACGCTCGGCGACTCGACGTGCGGGAGCGGACACCAATCGATCGAGCCGTCGCAACCAACCAGAGCGACCGTATTCCCATCGCCGATCGCACCGTACTCCGTGAGGTGTTTGTACATGAATTTCTTGATTCGTATTTGTTTTGTGCGCCGGCGTTTAGTCCATTACCGGGTAATTGGTTGAGTCTCTCCGAATCATGTTCCTTATTCGGCAGTCATATGAAAGGTGGACTACGGTCGGCAATAGTCGCGACGTAGGTGTTGTAGCTTCCAAAGCTCGCCACGATGGTTCCTGAGATGACGTCGTTCCATAGCGGTGGGCTCTCGAGACCAAAAACAAACGGTGCAACGACGAGCCAGCATCCGAGGACCGTGACGGACCCTGCGCCAAGCATATTTACAGGCCGTCGTCTGATAGACCTCGTGAAATTATAGCCGGCAACGAGAGCGATTGTAGCGCCGACAAGCACGTCGTGCCAGCGACTGACCGCCGGCGTATTGAAAACGAACGAAGCCACGATCAGCCAGCAGCCAAGGACAGTGTTGCCGCCAGAAGTGAATTCCGTTATCGTATCCATGTGCCAATGTCTATACTGGTTGATCGCGAGTAGTTGGCGCTCAGGCCGACGAATCGCGATGGACCGGGACCTTAGGCTGACGCCATGTTCCGGCAGGTCTCCGCACACTCGCGAAGGACCTCTGCACAGACCTGGCAGTGCTCGGCGTCGTGCTGCTCGCACTCGTCGGCACACGCTTCGCAGGCGTCGGCGGTGATCGCGGCAATATCCGTTCTATATCCTGAATCACGAGCCATGAACCGCGCGTGCATGCTTGCTAGGTCGGCCACGTCCCGGCAGAGCCGGAGACACTCGGCCATCTCCTCGCCGTCATCGGCACACTCGTCGGCACACCACTCGCACGCCTGGACACACTCAAGACAGCTGTCGATACACTCCTGCATCTCCTGGTTCTCGCTGACGTGGTCAATTTCGGTTAGTGCCATTGCACTCGACCCGTCGAGGACAACCGACTTTATTATCCATACCGCATGACAATGCGACTAAACGGTGAGGAGTAATACTCGCACCAAGTCTCATAGTGTGACTAATCGGTGAGGCCATAACAGAAAGGGTTGTGATGAGTTAAATCGGCGTTTTCTTCAGCGCATAGCTGAGCCAGTTCTGCACTTCTTTCCCTATTACGGTATTAGCGTTGAATGATGAGACGTTTCCCGACAGGACTTCAACTGTGAAGCCGAACTGTCCACAAAACGACGTCAATGTTCTGAAGAGTGCACACAGGCCTACTCTTGCGACGCTGGGAACTATACTGGGAATCCGATCACCGATATCGGTTCCACAAGCGGGTCATTCCGTGTGCAGGACGTTCGTGCTGCCGCGCCATCGATGCAATCTCAAGCCGTAGTTTAATAACTCGGAAATCCATAGCTCGGTGTATGATACCCCCTGACATTCAGATTCTCGGTATCCCTTTTGCACTCATCACCGGTACTGGTGCCGGGGTGTTCGCGCTCCTGTCATGGGGTATTTTCCGCGACTCACCATTCGGTTTGGCAATTGCTCTCCTTTCACTCGTGATGTGTATTTTAACAATTTACCACACAATGTTGCTCATCGTCGGGCCAGATACTCTGGTTCTGCACGTGCTTCGAAGCTCGGCAAATACGATTATCGCAATATTCCTTGGTTTATTGATACTTAGACACTACCAGGTTCGACAGGCCAGTCTGTGGGGTGAGCTGTCGTGGGCGGACTGATACCCTTCGCCGAATACAATCTAGCAGTCGGATTTGTGGTTTCGCTCGAGTTGTTGTATTTCCTCTGGCTCGAGGCATCAGCGACGGCATACCGACGGTTCATGCTCCTCACGGTCGCCGGATTGGTCTTAGCCGTAATTGGCGGGCCAATCACCGAACTGTTTGCGCCATCTCTCATCCATTGGGTACACGGGATCGCTGCACTTCTGGTCATCCTCGGCTTCTATGATCCCGTACTGAACGATGTCCGAACGGCAGAGTGGGCACGGGTATTACTGACCGATCCCGGCCGGATCCGTCAACAAGATGATTGGATGACACCAATGGACGATAAAATCTTGGAGGTACTTCACGGTGCCAATCTGACACTGACACCGTCGATTATCGCCTTCAATACCGGCTTCAGTCAGAAAGAGGTGAACCGGCGCTTGATCGAATTGGCTGACCACGGGTTCGTTGAGAAGATCGAACGAGGAAAGTATCGGCAGACTCGACGCGGAGAACAATATCTTTGCGGACAGTTTGACACAGTTTCGCTAACAGATGATGAAATTGGTGTTCAGAGTTAGGTGTTTTTCTATTCTTCTTCGTTGCTAAGGGCAAGGCTCCCACAGTGCGAGCCCCAGCTAGACTACCCCTCCAGAGATGATTCTTAGTTATTGAAATAAATCAATTTAGAGGGGCCATTCTCGAACATCAGAATTGATGGGACCGAGCAAGAGCTGTTGACGGTCGCTTCACTCCTCAAGAGACGAGGCGAATTCACCGTCGGAAACTGTTGGTCCATTTCTGTCCCAAGGAGATCCAGATTTGGTGGTGGCGGAGTACTGCCTGCAGGATCAATGAACGTCTGATGAAGCGTTTCGAGGTAAGTTCGATTTTCCAGTTGTCGAGATAGAAAATGAGCATTATGAATGCATGCCAGAACCGGCCAAACGCGTCAGCGCGCCCAAGAGGATCCCAAGGCCGATCAGGAGTTCGCCCCATTGTACGGCAATATTTACGAATTCGACGAATTGCCCCGTCCGGACCATCGCAATGAACAGGTCCGCAACCGGACTGCCATTCTTGGATATTGCACCAGTCAAGTATTCGGCTGGGTCGACTCGCTGGCCAGTATCTTGTCGAGGTCGCTCTGGAAGAATGCAAGCCCCATCATCAGCCGCACTGCAAGGATGAACCAGACACTCAGGGTATAGAGTCTGCCGGTCGCGGTGAACCCGGTCACGGTGCTTTCGAGACGGACTTCGTCTGCGTTCATTGTCTCGAACTACTACTTCTTCGGCCAATAAGTCTCGGCACTGAATCCACGTGTAGGTGTCCTTATGCGCTCGACCGCCGATACGCGTCATAGAAAGCGGGGAGTCCAAGTGGAAACGCGAGGACGCCGAATGCAGCCTCAACGTAGATGCTGAGTGGCGAATCACGTAAGAGAAGAATGGATCCGACGGCCCCCACGAACGCGACGGCGTACGCGAGATCACTCCACACAGGGTCGTACGTTGAACAGTAGAGCCAGCAGACGAAGGTATATGAAGGTGCATTCCACGTCGCCGGCATTAGCTTCGGCCAGAAGAATCGGCAGTACGTCGTCCAGGCTAACATCGACAATGTGGGGAGCGCGATCAGCCACATTGTACCGCCTCGTCGCCACCGAACTCTGAGTTGTTCGTAGCCCCAGAGGAACAAGGCAGGAAAACCAGCAATCCACAGCCAGATGCCGACGGAATAGCTGACGGGCCAGTGCTCGATCCGTGGCTGCGTGATAGGTAGCCGGTACGATGGGGGCAGCGAGAACCAGGGGAATGACGGATCAGGTACTGGGTTTGTGAACAGAGCTAGAAAACAGAGACCTGTTCCGACGACGAGACCATACAGGGCATACTTGGTGTACCGCTGGAGCCAGAGTGGAAGCGAACGCTCGTTGCCCGCTTGAACGGTCATTGCTGGAATGCTTTGAGCCATGGTTGGTCAGTGGTGTCTCTATTCAAGATACGTTCCCCTATTTCAATGCACTTCCTATTTCGATATCAGGGTTAAAGGGGAGACATATCATTGTGATCCAAAGTCGAGACTAAGACTTCGCCTAACGTGCGAAGTCAAGTAGCTACTTAGAGAGCTATAGGACTGATATAAGATGACAACAGGAGGCTACATAATTCCATCAAACATTCGATCGTAATCCTGTGGTATCACCGGTCCATTGAGTAGAGGGTCGTCCGTCTCGTGCATCCACGTACTGAGCTTTGACATCAATTCAGTGCGGATCTGTGCATATGCCTCATCGTCAGCCACGTTTTCTTGTTCGTCTGGATCTGACTTGAGGTCGTAGAGTTCCTCGTATACTCGCGATGGGCGCCCGTAATGGCCGCGGACTTCACGACCAGCGAGGCTTGCGTAGACATCGTTTGGGAGAAACACCCGTGGAAGGTGCCAGAATTTCCTGATATACTTGAAACGGTTCGTCCTGATCGCACGCACTGGATTATACATGTCATGCCACGTGATCTCAGCGAAAATCTCGTCGCGAGGATAGTACCTAAGATCGCCATCGAAAATTGGTAAGAGGCTATGACCATCAACTTCATGCGGTACTTCGTCAGCGACGAGATCTACGAGAGTTGGCAGGATATCAACATTGCTCACCAAGTGCTCAGAGGCCATACCGGCATCAATCAATGGTGGATACCACATTAGTAAACAACCCTCAATACCGGGATCATAGCACGTCCCTTTTGCTCGCGGGAAAGCAATGCCATGTTCTGTAGTAAACAGTACAAGTGTCTCATCGTCAAGGCCAGCTGATTTGATAGCGTCAAGGATCTTTCCAACGGCGTCATCAATAGCGTACACCATTCCTCTCATCGCTGCCAAATCTTCGCGAATGCCTGATTCATCGGGCAGGAACGAAGGGATCTCGATACTATCAGGGTCATCCCCCTCGTAACGGCCGCCAAATCCATAGAGTACGTCGCCCTCTTCCTCGTCTTCTTCCATCTCTATACGATGCGCCTCAAAGAATCCAACTGATGCGAAGAACGGAGACTCAATGCCGGCGTTCAGGTATGACGCTACCGTATCCGCAACGTCCTTTGCACGGTTAATCGAGTGGATTTCAGGGGAAACATCGGGAGAAAGGGAACCCGCCGTATGTATCTCATCGTAGCCAAGGTCGTCTGGCGTTTCGGAGATGTGCTGGAGGCCAAACAGGTGTGTCTCATAGCCGTGTTTGGAGAGTCGGTACGGTACTGTCTGTTTGATATCGAGTTCCCAGTCAGTGTGAGCTAGCCCTAGAAGTCCGTGTCTGTGCGGGTAGAGCCCAGTAAAGAGACTACCGCGACTCGGGGAACACTGTGGTGCGGCTGTGTAGTGGTTTACGAATCGTGCTCCCTCTTCAGCTAATTGGTCGGTATTTGGTGTCTCAATATCAACGCCATAACATCCTAAGTACTGCCCGAGGTCGTGGCAATGGATAAGGATGATGTTGGGGGAAGGTGTCATTGCACCATTCTACAGCAACGTCGTTTTTCACACTTATTGATTGCTTCGCCTTCCCCTGTTTCCGTAGCTTTCCGTAAGAGTATCATTGTTAGACCCCAAGCATCATTCGGAGCGACCCTCTGACTCCCATTGGTAGCCCGATGGCTCCGATGAAGAACGTCATGAGCCACCACCAGGTCCAGTTCAGTTCTCCCTTTGCATCAGCGAGATACCACACAATTCCTAGTGTGACAAGTAACTTGAGGATGAACGTCGATCCCGAGAAGCCGGTCGCTTGATAGACGAGGTTCGTCACGACAAGCTTCGGCGAGTAGCCGAGGAATGTGACGCCAATGAGGTTCTGCGCTGCATCCCACATTTGCCCGAAGACGGCGAGCAGTAACAAGGGATGGCGGAGGTTCGCGACATCAACTATCTCTGCACTCCAATAATACAAGGCAGTAACGCCGAAGGCAATCCCCACCGTCGCGGCTGGGACCCAGAGACGAAGGGGGACTGACGTTGTCGTGCCGTACAGGAGTGCCCAGCTGATAGCACCAACCGCCCAGATAGTCCCGACTGTGCCGACCAGCGTTGGAATTAAGAGGACTCCTCTGTCACGGGTCACGGCTCCGACGCCGAGCACGATGACAGTGACGGCGGTGACAACGAAGTAGATCGACGGCGTGATGAATAGGACGGCGTACTCTCCGAGTAGTCCGATATCCTCGAGTGCCCGCATTGCGCCGCCGGCGACAATGATCGGGGCGAATCCGTAGGCCAATCGGGCATCGAATGGGATGTTCAAGTGCTCGAGATACGCGCGCAGCCCGGGCAAACTGTACCCGACCGCTCCGATGTATATCAGTGTATTCACCGGATTGTACCCCCGGGCGGCGCGAATCCCTGCATGTGTCACAGGTTGGCCGGCGGCGTCAGCGACGACCGGTCCCCACAAATACTGCCAGACGAAGCGATCGTAGATGAGCGTGGGGAAAGCGAGTAGTGCCGCACCGACGAGTACCATCGGGCCGAGAAGATACAGCCCCCACCACTCTCGAGAGCCAGTTTCAGGGAGGACCGTCTCGATCCGTCGAGTGAATGTGGTACTCACGGCTCATTCGCCTCGATTCGCCACGTCGTGCTCTTCGAGCGCGCCCACTGCTCCAGCGACACGTCCACGAGGTCATCCTGCAGTTGGCTGAGGTACTGCGCGACGGCTTTGGGTGACGCGTCAAGGTCGCGAGCGATCTCATGAGCCCGGATATATGTCGGTTCAGTTTCAGCTATCTCGAGCAGATACGTGCGGACCATTTGGCGTGTGATATTAGACATGGGAAGTCGACCCCTGGCGTTTAGCGCAGTCGGCCTAGCAGTTCGTAGTCGTGGTCGGGCGTGTAGCGGCGGAATAGCAGGCTATTCGACAGCACGGATACCGACGAGAACGCCATCGCTGCCGCGGCCAATACCGGCTGTAGGAGGCCAAGCGATGCCAGTGGGATTAGGGAGGTATTGTATCCGAGCGCCCACACGAGATTCTGCTTGATCTTCTGAAGTGTTGCGTCCGAGATACGGATGGCTTTCACCACGTCAAGTGGATCGTCGCGCATTAATGTGACATCCGCGGCTTCGATGGCAACGTCCGTCCCTGATCCAATGGCCGTCCCGACGTACGCGACTGCGAGGGCCGGCGCGTCGTTGACGCCATCGCCGACCATCATGGCTTGCCGTCCTTCGTCCTGAATATTCTCGACCGCGATGGATTTGTCCTCGGGAAGCACCCCCGCACGGACGTTGTTCGGGTCGATACCCACTTGCTCGGCGACCGCGCGAGCGGTTCGCTCGTTGTCGCCCGTGATCATCATCACATCGATACCGCGCTTCTGAAGAGCCGTCACTGCCTGCTTCGAGCTGTCCTTCACCGTGTCGGCGTCGGCGACGACGCCCACGAGTTCACTCTCATAGGCGACGATCATCGCTGTTTTGCCCTCGTTCTCGAGGCGTTCCATCGTCTCCTCGGCAGGCGAGGGATCGATGCCGTTGTCTCGCAGCAGCTTGCGGTTTCCGACCAGCACTTCGCTCTCACCAACTGTCGCCCGGATTCCGTGGCCGGGGACGTTCTCGAACTCGTCGGGTTCGGTCACGTCCAGCCTGCGTTCTTCAGCACCGTCAACGATCGCTTGGGCGAGTGGATGCTCACTCCCGCTTTCGGCTGTCGCTGCCAGCCGAAGCACATTGTCCTCGGAAAGACGGTCACGGGAAGTAAGTTGTCCACCATCTGGTGTCGGTTCGCCGCCATCAGTCACTGCATTCCCATCGCTATCGAAGACGACCACGTCAGTCAGCTCCATTTCGCCTTCAGTGAGCGTACCCGTCTTGTCGAAGATCACAGTGTCAACGTCCTTTGCCCGTTCGAGGATATCACCACCCTTGAACAGGACACCGTTCTGTGCACCGATGGTTGTTCCAACCATCGTCGCAGCAGGCGTCGCCAGCCCCAGTGCACAGGGACAGGCGATGAGGACGGCGGATGCAAACACGATAACAGCGAACTCAAAGACTGAAACGGTACCACCGACTGGAGCAGGGCCGCCAGCGACTTGTCCCCACAGCGGGAGCCAGTCGACGAAGCCAGCGAGAGTTTCGGGGAACAGGAACCAGACGATGCTCCAGAGGAGCGCGTTGGCGATGACAGTGGGGACGAAGTACGCGGAGATACGGTCCGCGAGATTCTGGATGTCTGGCTGGCGGGATTGCGCTTCCTTGACTGTCTGGACAATTTGCTGGAGCGCAGTGTTCTCTCCGACCTTTGTCGCTTGGACGATAAGGACGCCGTTCTCGTTGATCGTTGATCCGACGACCTCATCACCTTCTTCCTTTTCTACGGGAACCGACTCGCCGGTGACCATCGACTCGTCGACGGCAGACTGGCCGTCGACGACAATCCCGTCGGTCGGGATCTTCTCACCAGGGCGGACTTTCATTCGGCCACCGACCTCGACATCTTCGAGTGGGATTTCTTCCTCGTCCCCCTCATCGTCGACGACCGTGGCCGTCTCGGCCTCCATCTCGAGGAGCTTCTGGAGTGCTTCCCCCGCTTGGCCTTTCGAGCGGGCTTCGAGGTAGTTCCCTAGCGTAATGAACACTAAGATGAGTGCGGCCGTGTCGAAGTACAGACCGCCAGCGATGAGACCAACCAGTACGACTACGCTGTACACGTACGCCGTGGACGACCCCAGGGCGATGAGGACGTCCATGTTGGCCCGCTTGTTCTTCACGAGTGCCTTGTAGGAGTTCTTGTAGAACTGCCAGCCGAGGATGGCCTGAACGGGCGTTGCCAGCAGGAACTCGACCCAACCAAACTCAACGCCGAAGACGGCCTCCGGCAGGTACCCACCGCCGAGCAGGTAATTCTCAACAATGAAGAACAGCAGCGGGATCGACAGCACTGCCCCGAACACCGTCAACCGAAACTGCTTTCGAATCTCGGCCTGTCGAGCGGCGTCTCGTCGCTCTTGATCGGACTCCTCGCTGTCGCTGTCCTCGCGAACAGCCGTGTAGCCCGCGTCCTCGATCGCGTCGTAGAGCGAGTCCCGGGAGACGTCCGCCGGATTGTACTCGACCTGTGCCTCGTCGGTGGCGTAGTTCACCTCTGCCTTAATGACACCAGGAACACTCTCGAGAGCGTCCTCGTTGGTGTCAGCGCAGTTCGCACACGTCATATCCGAGATGCCGATCGAGACCGTGGCACGCTGGGGCTCGTAGCCGGCATTCTCGATGGCATCGTAGATCTTAGCTAGCGATACCTCGTCCGGGTCATACTCGACGGAGCCCTCGTCCGTGGCGAAGTTGATATTCGCCTCCACGACGCCCTCGAGTTTCTCCAAAGCATCCGTTATTGTCTGTGAGCAGTTCGCACAGCTCATGCCCTGGATTTCCAGGTGGGTGGTTTGCCGACTCATTGTTGTAGTATAGGGGGTCTTCGTTTACCCCTCTTTCTGAAAGTTTTCCAAAGAACTACGGCGTTAGCTCTTTTGAATCGAAAGTGATCAGACGCCCTCTTCGAGGCGGTTGTACCGCTCTTTGAACCGGCTTTGACAGGATGGACAGCAAAAGTGATACACCTGACCGTCCAGACGAGCCGATCGGCCCTCACTATCGACGGTATTGTTACATTCTGCACAGGTGAGTGCGAACTCGGTACCGTCCAGCGACGGTCGCCATTCAATGTCGTCCATCAGCGTCACCATATAGCCGATGTCGTCGTCAAGAAGTCCATCGAGCCACCGACGGACGTTCTGGACCTGGGCGCGGGCGTAGAACCAGATCTCACCGTCGGCCGTGACGAAAAGGTGCTCAACGGCATCGGCGTCCCCAACGCGGTCTTTGAGTCCGTCAACATCGTCTGCGCCCATCACCTGGACGAAAATCGGAATGCCAGCGTGAAGCTGCGATCGGTCTACGTCGACAGTAAACCGATTGATGATACCAACTTCCTGGAGACGGGTGACGCGGTCGGAAACGGCCGGACCAGAGAGGCCAACGACCTCGCCGATGGCGCTAAACGGATGTCTGGCGTTCTCGCCCAATAGCGTGAGAATTTCCATGTCGGTCTCGTCCAGATCTCGCATATAGAAAGGTTGGTCTCCACAGCAATAATCCAACGGATAGTACTTACGCCTGCAATGGATCACACATCATCAACTTTGGAATGAAAGCAGAAAACGACAAAAAATGGGATCCCGTATCCCTACTTGTATGAGCCAGACAATCACCGTAGAAGGTATGGCCTGCGAACACTGCGAGCAGACCGTTGAAGAGGCACTCGAAGACGTCGACGGCGCCACGAGTGCGAAGGCCGATCGAGAGACCGAATCAGCTACTATCGAGGGAGACGCAGACCCTGACGCGCTCGTTAGTGCAGTCGACGACGCTGGGTACGACGCTTCAGCCTAACTACCACGGAGAGTCCTCCATTCTAGGCGTCACGAAACGACAGTGCTAGTTTCGACGGGCGTCGTTGCATGCACGGCGGCGAGGAGCACAACCATCAAATGGCATTGGAATTGTACTAGATGAGATGGCCCAAGACATGAGTAACGGGGGCACGGCGGTGAGATGTACGGGCAGGGACGGATGTTAGAATTCTCGGAGCAGATGATTCTGGTCCAGATCGGTCAGATCTACCAGCAATACTCGTTAGACCGGCTGGATATTGCCGCGTTGGGTTGAACAAGCGATCGGCACTGCGGTCAGCATTCCAAGGGCGTGACGACAGGGGTAATCGACGTCGAATTCGTCGAGGTGGCAGCAACTGGGACGGCGATAAATCCACTCACTGATACTCTGACGCCACGAATGAGACGGACTAATGCCCAATCACTCCTGCGGCGATTCAGAATGGATGACGCTAGCGACGTTGTCTATCTGGGCCGAGACGTGCGCGCTCTCTCCCCCCAGGTGAACCATCACGTCGTCGAGCGCGATGATGCCCGCGAGCGTTCCGTCCTCATTGACGACCGGAATGCGTCTGGCGTGTGCCTTGTCCATGTGGTGGAGGACACGCGGGAGTTTGTCATCAGTCTGAACGACGAGCGGATCGGCCGTCATCACGTCTGCCGCCGTGATCTCTGCCGGGTCGACCTCATTTGCAAAGAGGTTCGTAGGACCGTCCGCTGCGAGCAGTTCGACAACGAGGTCCCGGTCAGTGACGATACCGATGGGTTCGTCGTTCTCTACGATGACTACGCTTCCGACGGACGGTCGAACATCGTCTCAGCGACTTCCTGGACGGGGGTCTCAGTCCCGACAGTGACCACGTCTTTCCGTGCGATTTTCTCGATCTGCATCGGAAGGTCAGAACGCTTCGATCCCATAATGAAGCGTTCGGTGGCCACTCCGAAAAAGCTAACTCGAATAACAGGCAGTGGCCGTCCACCTGATTCTAGAGGGGCTTCGGAATCGCTAGTCGGCAGGCCGAGCGTCCGCAGACGGTGACACGCCCGGCAGGTTCGGTATCGAGAGGTCAACGCGGCGGAGTAGCTGGGCGTTGATCGCGACGATTACCGTACTTAGGGACATCAGGAGTGCGCCGACGGCGGGTGACAGCAAGATCCCAATAGGTGCGAGGATGCCAGCTGCAAGCGGGATGGCGAAGACGTTGTAGCCGGCGGCCCACACAATGTTCTCCTTCATTTTCCGGTAGCTCGCCTTGCTCAATTTCACGAGGCGGACCACGTCCATTGGATTGTTCTGTACGAGGATGACGTCCGCAGACTGGACTGCAACGTCGGTGCCGCTTCCGATGGCAATGCCGACATCTGCTCTGGTGAGTGCCGGTGCGTCATTAACGCCATCACCGACCATTGCGACGAGTTTGTCCTGATCCTGCAGCTCTTGGACTTTCTCGTCCTTATCCTCGGGCAACACCTCGGCGAACACTGTGTCAATGCCCAGTTCGTCAGCGACGGCGTTTGCCACGTCACGAGAGTCGCCAGTCAACATTGCTACTTCGATGTTGAGGTCGTGGAGCGCGTCGACGACCCGGTAGCTCTCCTCGCGGATGACGTCCGCCATTGCAAAGGCGGCGATTAGGTCTCCCTCGCGGACGAGGTACACGACAGTATGGGCATTTTTACCGGCCTCATCAGCAAATGTCCGGAGTGCAGGCGGGATGTCGCTATCGAGATGGTTCAGGAGATTTGGGCCACCCACGTAGACCTCGTTACCATTGACGGTTGCACGAACACCTCGCCCCTTCATCGCCTCGAACTCGTCCGCATCAGGTGCACTAATTTCTCGTTCGTCGGCCGCTTGACGGATCGCCCGTGCAATCATGTGTTCGGAGTCACCTTCCACAGCTGCAGCCAAGGCCAGCGCTTCATCTTCCTCAATGTCGTCAACGGTCGCCATATCGACCACACCGTGTTCACCTTCGGTGAGTGTCCCCGTCTTGTCGAAGATGATTGCGTCAAGGTTTCGTGCCTCTTCCATAGCGATACGGTCACGGATAAGCATCCCATTGCGAGCTGCGAGTGACGTATTAATGGCGACGACGAGCGGAATGGCGAGCCCGAGTGCATGCGGACAGGCGATCACGAGGACGGTGACGACACGCTCGATAACCTCTGCGTTAAATGATACTGCAACGGTCCATGCGAGAGCAGTCACGGCTGCCGCTGCAACGGCGACGTAGAACAGCCATCCAGCTGCACGATCAGCAAGTACCTGCGTCTTCGATTTGCTTCCTTGAGCTTCCTCAACGAGTCGCATAATACCTGCGAGAGTTGTCTCTTCGCCCGTCGCGCCGATTCGAATCCGGAGGCTCCCATCACCATTGATCGTTCCACCGATTACCTCGTCACCGGGCTCCTTCGAGACTGGGCGGGACTCACCGGTGATCATCGACTCGTTGACATCCGAGTCGCCGTCTTCAACGACACCGTCGGCGGGGACGCTCGCGCCTGGACGAACGAGGACGAGATCACCTTCAGAGAGTTCGCTTACCGGAACTTCTTCGGTGTCACCACTCTCGGTAATCCGTTCGGCGGTGTCGGGCATGAGCTTCGCCAGTTCGTCGAGCGCACTCGACGCCCGTCGTACCGAGCGCATCTCGATCCAGTGACCAAGCAACATTATGTCGATCAGGGTCACGAGCTCCCAGAAGAACGCCGACTGTGTCGGGAAGACCACGCTCGCGAGGCTATAGACGAACGCGACCGAAATTGCCATCGAGATGAGCGTCATCATCCCCGGGGAACGGTCTTTCAGTTCAGGAATCGCCATCTGGAGGAAGGGGACACCACCGTACGCGAAGACGATTATCGCAAAGACAGGGTTGATCCACTCGCTCCCGGGGAATGCTGGGACAGAGAAGCCAAGCCAATCTTGCAGGGCTTCGCTGTAGAGGAGGACAGGAATTGAGAGAACTGTCGAAATGAAGAATCGGCGGCGGAACATTTGCTCGTGCCCTTCATGCATCCCGCCATGGTCACCGTGATCGTGCTCTCCATCTCCGTGATCCATATGGTGCTCGGAGCGTTCGTGCAGTTCCTGCTCGGCCTCGTCTACATCCTCGGCTTCTTCCTCAAGCAGCGACTGTTCGGTCCGAGGAACATCCTCGTCTAGTTCGTCTTCGCTTTGAGTATTATGGTCATGGTGGCTACTGTGGTCCGGCGGTTGATTCGACGGATCCTCGGTGTCTTCTGAGTGGTTGTGATCGTCCATAGATGGGTTTCTTAGGTACTAATTTGAACTCAAGGGTGTTGGGTGTAGGGGTTATCCGACATT
This sequence comes from Saliphagus infecundisoli, assembly GCF_020177375.1. Classification (GTDB taxonomy): domain Archaea; phylum Halobacteriota; class Halobacteria; order Halobacteriales; family Natrialbaceae; genus Saliphagus; species Saliphagus infecundisoli. The sequence goes on from NZ_JAIWHV010000028.1 coordinate 19,222, forward strand.
AGCGTTGAACATCCCCCGACTCATGTTCTATCGGAAACACTCTCCAAGAACTGTGTCTTGTTCATCTCGATAGAATATACGGTTTTTTCTTTGATTACATTTCCTGCTTATTTTCTAGCGTCAATTGTAGCGGTGGCTTTAGATTCCAAATCATTTCTCACCAAGTCATATGGGTAGCAGAATGAGCTGTCAGAGGGTCCACAGATGAACTGATCTGCCTTTATGATCTAACCATCTTCATCACTTGATATCGTGTATAAAAGGGGATATGTGTCAAAGTAACATGGTGGAAGCCCATTAGCGCTAGCAAAATAGATTCTCTTAATGTAGGGAATTACAGAACAAGTACTATCCTAGTAAAAATTGTTTCGATTCTTTTCAATTATCGTTAGGGGAGGGCCATTCTCGTTGGTCGGATTCTACGAGACCAAGGAGTGTTCGTCGCCGTTTATCCATGTCTTCAAGAGCTGCGGTAAACTCTTCATCAGAAACAGTCGGAAGTTCTTTTTCTCGAAGTGTATCGAGATTTGGTGGCGGTGGGGAACGATCAGCAGGCTCGATGAAAGAATTCTGGAGCGTTTCTAGATAGCTCTCGACACTCGATCGGGCGTTTTTAATAATTGTGTTAGTCGGATGGGATTGCTTGGAGAGCCCAAATTGGAGAAGTGACAATGTCTCGTCGAAGATGGCAACGCTCACAATCGGTGATTGGCCGGTTTGTTTGCTGTGGAAGTAATGGAGGATTGGATACGCCTTGTGATTCGACGTAAGTGTGTTCAGTTGGGTAGTAAAGGTGTTCAAGGGTAACTCAAGCCCCTCAAACTCCTCGCCGTTCCAGCTCGTAAATAGAATTTCGGTACCGTGTTCCCCGAGTCCGCTTACGCCACTGGCGAAAGACCGTTTCTGCGTGACTGCACTCAGAACATTGAGAACATACGTAACACTGAGTGTAATAAAGAGCATCCCGCTCGCCGTCGCGAGAGTCGTCATAATCTGCCAGACACCCTCTTGTGGGATGAAATCTCCGTTTCCTAACGTGAAGATTGTATATCCAGAGAAATAGATCCAGTCTGACCAGGAGATAGGGTTTCGATTCATGGTATCAATAATAGAGTTCTCACCACTGGCGAAAATGAACGCCCACCCGCTCCAAAGCAGCACAATCCACGTCGCCAAGCTAATAGTGAGAATTATCGGTCCCGAGAGGGTGAGGACTCGTGAATTTTCCTCCCCGAACTGTCGTAACACTCGCCATATCCATGCCATCAACAGGGAGGTCAGCGGTCCGGCGCCTCCCTCCACCCAGAGCGTTGTCCAGAGGAGATCAATGATGACACTGGCAAGGAGGAGCACACCGATCGCAAGTAGTAGTAAATTCATCGCTTTTCACCTATTGAGCGGAATTGGTAGGTGCTCTGCTTCCTGAATGGTCTAACAGGTATATGGTTACTCGGGTCACTCTGTTTCATTCTTAGCTGGCTGTTCATCAAGCGCTGAGTCCTTTCATTGGAGAGTACTCCCTTCGTATTGAGCATAGGCACACTCACTGTCTCTTGGTTTAAACAAGGAGTGGTCCCACTAGTTCAGACGCTCTCCACTGGAAAAGTCCCACCAAAGAGTGCGTGTGAATATCTTGCTCATTTGTTGCTTTGGATGGCAATTAGGGTTGGATCGAGCTACCCAAAGCTGAAAACGGCCAGTTAGCTGGCCCAGGCCCGTACTCCAATTCTTGGTTGTCCTTCCAAGTGACGCTCCGTTCCCAGGTAGTTGCCTTACCCCAGAGGCAAGAGCGCATACATTGCTGTTCGATGATTTGGGGGTTATCCACAAACAGGTTAATCTCGGGACCGAAGTTCTTGATTACCACTTGAACATCTCGGAGCCCGGTGCCTCGAATACAAGGTTCTCGATCCCGAATTCGTTTGCGATCTAATATGCGACGTCGGTTCGCCACTCAGTCAACTCCTCAGTTATGCCCTCGGCCTCGACCATCAGCAACTCGGCACCGGCATCTAGGTGGCGACGCCCTCTTCGATAACCTGTTCGGGGTCCTGTTGGCCCTGCTCCTCGAGGACCTTGGGGTCGGTAGCGTCACCTGCTCCGAACTGGACATTGATCCCCGGTTTTGGTTTGATTTCATAGTCGTTCGCCACGACGTCTGTCATCTGTACCATGTCGTCGGTTCCAATTGCGAGGAAACCACTCAAAAGCTCTACAATGTCGAACCCGAGCCGTTCAGCCTCTTCGAAGTACTGCTCAACCTTGTCGTTGTCCCGGATGATAACGTTCTCAACGAACCTACCCGTGGACACTTTGACATCGCACTCATGACAGATCGATCAGCTTTGTTACGGCCTCCTCTGGCATCAGCGCGAACGACCTACCACTGAACTTGTAGACGTCCACGTACTGCCCCATCGTCTCGAGGATATCGCGCAGCTCGCACCACGCTGTAAGATGAGTGGCTCAACACTCAGCGCGTAAAACTCGTATTTCGTGTGCCAGTTGTGGAAGGCTTTGTCAGCGGCTACCGAGAGCAGGTCGTCCACGTTCCGGCGGACAACCTGCAGCCCGATCTTCGGTATCGTGTTTCCACCGGGCTGAGATATGTACGTCAAGGACGCTAAGAGACTCTCTATCGGTTAATGTCGTGACCTTCAGCGTCTGCACATTACTGCCTGACCGCTGGCGGTAGTATGATGAGGCTGAGCGACGGTCGAAGAACGTGCTATCGAGTGCTGCGTGGCCAGACTACAGGTGTTGCTGTGCTGAAACTTAAATACTTGGACTGAAGCGAAGTGGTCGACTGGTGATGTTATATGCTGAATAGGGCGATGTTATATACTAAATAGGGTGACGTTATACGCTGAATAAGGAAACCAGTGCAGATGCCTCATTAATTCGGAGCACGATGAATAATCAGCTATCTCGACGACACGTACTTGGGATAACTAGCGTAATCGTAACTGGGCTTGCCGGGTGCCTATCCGAAGACAACCAACCAGAGGACGATACCAGTCCAGACGAAAGTGCTGTTAACTCGAGCGAGGAAACCACTAATCAGACCGGTAGAGAGAGTTCGGACTCCGAGAACGAGAGCGACCACGACGAAACAGACAGCGCGTCTGAGAGTGCAGCCGAAGTGACTATGGTGACGAACGACTCTGGAACTCACTTTGAGCCTCATGTCGCTGAAATTGAACCCGGAGAGACAGTCACGTGGACACTCGAGAGCGGTTCTCATACGACGACCGCCTATGCACTGGCGAATGACAAGCCCCAGCGGGTTCCTGATGACGCTGAGGCATGGGATAGCGGGACAGTTGACGACCAAGGGGCAACCTTTGAACATACATTTGAAACCGAAGGAGTCTATGACTATTACTGTCGCCCACACGAAACCACAGGGATGATCGGGTGCGTTGTTGTCGGTGATCCCCAGCTCGATGATCAACCTGGAATGGCTGAGCCGCAGTCTGAATTACCCGACGCTACTCACGAGAAGATCCGCGAACTGAATGAGACGGATCTATTGAATCCACAGACTGCGTCGGGGTGAGTCGATAGAACGACAGAGATGAAGCGGAAGAAGCCAGTTGTGGAAAAAGTCCTCTTCCGCTTCGTTAAACAGGCTGTCTCGATCGCACGAAAACTTACTGATGCTGCGGTGATGCAGGTCAGTCATCCTGCCGGCAACGGAGTTGCCGGCTGGAAGCACGCTGTCTTGCACTTTCTCCGGGTTCACATGGAAGCGACGCTCGTCGAGGTCATCGATTGGGCCGAAGAAATGGAGCGAGTACGAGCCGCGCTCGTCCTCGAGCGCGGCGAGTTCCCTGGCCCATCTGCGCTCTGCAAATCCTTCGACCGAGCACCGATGCGCATCTGGCGAGAGCTGCTCCGACTCTCGTCGGAGCTGCTCGATCAGAACGGTCACGCTGCCATCGACGCCACCTACTTCGACCGCCGACAGGCGTCGAACCACTATCTCAAACGATGTGACCGAGACGTACAGACAGTGCAAACGACGTTCCTTGTCGATACCGCGCAGGGCGCGGTTATCGACGTCCACTGTAGCGCGAAGTGGCCCAACGGCACGAACATCGGCCCGCAGGTCGCTCTGCGAAACGCAGGCGACCTGCTCAGTCTCGCTGCTGACAAAGGCTACGACGACATGAGCTTCCGCGAACAGCTACGGGCTGAAGACGTCAGACCGCTCATCAAGCACCGCGTCTTCGCGCCGTACGATCACGCTCACAACGCGCGGATCGAAGACGACCTCTACAACCAACGGTCAATCTGTGAAACCGTGAACTCGGTGATCAAGCGCTCGTACGGCTCCGCCGTCCGAGCGCGGGCCTGGTACCGTCAGTTCCGAGAGATCACGCTAACCGCCGCAGTCTACAACGTCGAACAGGCAGTCAAACAGTGAATCTCGCCGCCCTCTGCGGATTCAATAGAACCGAATGAGACCGTTCGAAGCGGTGGTGACAGCGGACAAGGTGGACACGACAGTAGTGAAGACGAGGACGACGGCCACGAACACGATCACTGACAGTAGCTGATTATTCTCCTGCCTCATCAGAGGCCAGAACAGGAGTCCACGCTGAATCCCGCGGCTTTAGCCGTGGGTAGCTCAACTCGGTGCCGGGACTAGATAGACAAAGACGATTGTCGCTCCGTACCGTCGTGGCGTACCGTTCGTTTTCACTATTTACATTGTCAAACCCCCAGCATCACCCCGAGTGATCCGCGAACGCCCATCGGCAGCTCGATCGCCCCGATGAAGAACGTCATGAGCCACCACTATGTCTGGTCCATCTCCTCTTTCGCATCCGCGAGGTACCAGGCGACTCCCACGGCCATGAAGAGTTTGAGGACGAACGTTGACCCGGCGAACCCAGTCACCTGGTACACGAAGTCTGTTACGACTAGTTTTGGCGAGTAGCCGAGGAACGTAACACCGATGAGGTTCTGGGCGGCGTCCCACATCTGCCCGAAGACAGCGAGCACAATCAAAGGATGCCGCAACGGCACACTCTCGATGGAGCCCGCTCCCCAGTAGTACAGGCCGGCCACCCCAAGTGCGACTCCCGTTGTCGCGACTGGTACCCACAGTCGAAGCGAAGCGGACGATGTTGTACCTTACCAAAAGGCCCATCCGACAGCACGGATTGCCCAGATCGCTCCGACCGTACCAACTGTCTGAGGGACCGGAATGAATCTTTGATCACGGGTGAGTACTCCGATCCCGAGTGCGAAGATGGTGATCGGGATGACTGACGAAGAGATCGACGGCGTGATGAACAGAACCGCGTAGTCTCCAAGCAGCCGATGTCCTCAAGCACTCGTATCACACCACCGGCGATAATGATCGGCGCGAACCCTTAGGCCGGTCGTACGTCAAACGAGACGTCCAAAGCATCAAGATACGCATGTAACCCGGGGTGGCTGTAGCCGACCGCAGCGAGATAGGTTAGCGTGTTCACGGTGTTGTAACCGCGGATGGCACGAATCCCCTCGTGCGCCACCGGTTGGCCGGCAGCGTCGGCGACGACCAGTCTCCAGAGATACTGTCCGATGAACTGGTCGTAGACGAGCGTCGGGAATACGAGAAGCGCTGTACCGATGAGTACAACTGGAGCAAGCAGATATAGCGCCCACCATTCTCGGGTACTGGTCTCGGGGAGCGCAGTTTCGACGCGTCCGATGACGGTACTCACGATTCGCTCACCTCTACTCGCCACGTCGTGCTTTTCGAGCGCCCCCACTGTTCGAGTAAGATGTGAGTGAGTTCATCTTGGAGCTGGCTGAGGTAGTGCGCGACGGCCTTAGTCGATGTCGTCGTCAAGAAGTCCATCGAGCCACCGACGGACGTTCTGAACCTGGGCGCGGGCGTAGAACCAGATGTTACTGTCGGCAGTGACAAAAAGGTGCTCGACGGCGTCGGCGTCCTTGATACGGTCTTTGAGTTCATCGACGTCGTCTGCGCCCAACACCTGGACAAAATATGCCTGCAGTGGATTACACGTCATCAACTTTGGAATGAAAGCAGGAAACGACAAAAATGGGATCCCGTATCTATACCCGTATGAGTGGGCCAATCAGAGTAGAGGGTATGCTGCGAACACTGCGAGCAGGCTGTCGAGGAGGCGCTAGAAGACGTCGATGTCGTCATGAGTGCGAGTGCCGACCGAGAGGTCGAATCGGTTACTGTCGAGGGGAGCGCAGATACTGATGCTCTCGTCAACTATCCCGTGCTCGCCCCTCGGAACGGGGGCGAGCACGGGTTCACGACCCACCAGAACTTCTAAAAGACGTCCTTCATTATTTCTATCACAACATCTACAAATGATGAGACTGAGTTGAGCAGGTACTGAAAGTGGGGTACAGTGGAAGAGAGCCAGATACAACGGTTCAGAGGGGTCCGGGGAGAATCAGGTCACTTATCACCGTGGATCTAATTCCACCCTCCAATGGTTGATAAGCGGCGTGTCGGTCCTCGAGAAGGAGAGTCCGCGTCACGATCGGGACCGACCAGACGGTACCTCCTCACAGCGGCGGGGACGACCGCGCTTCTGGCCGGCTGTACCGACACACTATCCAACGACGAGGACGGGGCGAACGTCGCTGATCCGGAGACGATCGACGAGAACGCCAGCGATGACGAGGACGGGGGGGGCACCGACAAACCGACGGAAACGGAAACCCAGACGGAGACCGACGACGAAACCGAAGCGGGGACCGACAACGGGACGGAGACGGAAAACGAGACCGACGAGGAGACCGCAACCAGCAACGAGACGGAGACCAAACAGCGGACCGAAACTGAGGAAGAGACCGAGGAGCAGACGGAAACGGACGAAGAGACGGAAACCAAGACAGAGACCGAAGAAGAGACCGAAACCGAGGAAGAGACCGAAACCGAGGAAGAGACCGAGACAGAGACCGAGGAGCCGACCGAAGAAAAGACGGAAACCGAGACAGAGACCGAAGAGCCGACCGAAGAAGAGACCGAAACTGAGACAGAGACCAAGGAGCAGACGGAAACGGACGAAGAGACGGAAACCGAGACAGAGACCGAGGAGACGACCGAAACCGAGGAAGAGACCGAAACCGAAGAGGAGACAGAGGAAGAGTCCGGGAACCCGCCGCTGAACGAGGTCATCGACCACCCCTCAACGCGGAGCTCGGACCACTCGCCGGTCATCGGACCGTACCCGACTGAGACCGACGCGGCGATCGTCATGTTCGACGATCCGGGCTGTCCGGCGTGTGCGGACTTCGACGCGGAGGTGATGCCCGACCTGCGCGAGCATACCGATAGCGGCGAGCTCTCGATCGTCTGGCGCGGGCTGGGGGTCATCTCGGACTGGTCGGACGCCGCCCTGGCGATCCAGTGGGCGACCTACGACCGCGACGCCAACGCGTTCTGGGACCTCCGGGAACACGTCTTCGAGAACCGCGAGGCGATCGACAGCGACGAGGGCGCTATCGAGGAGTCCGTCTCCTTCCTCGAGGAAAACACCGACCTCGATACTGACCCCATCCGCGAGGACGCCGAGTCTGGAGCCTACGAGGAACGCATCGCTTTGGACGAGGACGCCGCCGCCCGCTCGAACGTCGACGCCACCCCGTATTTCCATCTCTTCCGGGATGGCGCGCACCGCACCGAGATCCGGGGCTACCAGGAGTACCAGGTCTTCGCGAACACCTTGGAGCTATAGCCATGGCCGAAACTCGGCCGAACGTGACCGACAAGATTGATGGGACCGGGGACCGACCGACCTCTATGGACGTGAAAGACGATGCTCGGTAACCGCCTACTCCCGGGGGGCCGCGAGGACCTCCGTCTCGTCGGTCGGACCGTTGGTGCGGTCCTTTCGGGGCCGGCATACGCCGCCGTCGCGCTCGTCGCTGCTGTCGTCTCGCTTCTGGGAATCGTCATCGCACAGAACATGTCGCTTTTCACCGACGTGGTCGTCTTCGGGTCGCTCCCGATCGAGGCCCGCCTCGAGATCCTCTACTACATGCTGCCATTCGTCAGCGGCGGGGCCGATCCCGTCACCGGCACCGGAATGGCCGTGACGAGCCTCCTCGTCGGGGTCAACGTCGCGATGCTGGCCTACCACCTGAACACTCAGGGGCTCTCGGTCATCCACAGTTCGGGCAGCATCACCGGGGTCGTCCTGGGGACGATGGGCGCGGGCTGTGCGGCCTGTGGCGCGGCGATCGCAAGCGCCGTCCTCGGGTTGTTCGGCGCCGCCGGGATCATAACGATGCTTCCCCTCGGCGGCCTCGAATTTCTGCTCGGTGCGATCGTCTTCGTCCCCCTCTCGACGTTCTGGCTCGTCCAGGGGATCCAGTACGGCGACGCCTGTCCCGTTGATCTCTCCTGATACGGTCGGATAAACCGATTTACTCCTCGACCGTACCAGCAGGTCACGATCGAGGGTGCGATGATGTTCTTTCGACCCTATCACCCACTCCAGTACCTGATCTCGATTTCATGAGTTATTTTCCGAGAGGGGGATGATTCACAATCTATTCAATAGAAATCAACCAGGTTATTATCTAATAGATTATGACGAGAATCTCAGTGTATGATTGAACTGTGCCGCGAAATTACTGAGTAGGTTGTTGAATCCGTTTCTGCTGTACAGATTCTACGCCTAGGTACTCTGAGAGCGGTTGTAAGTCAGACTGTGTGAGTCCGAACGCATCGATGTCATTGTGGTCCGTCACGTTTGACATCTGTAACGCACGAGCTTGGTCAACGCCGAGCGGGAAGGACGGAAGTGGATCGACTGCGTGTAGCGCTATCTCTGCAAGTCGCATCGGCACCGAGAACACGCGAACTGATTTCCCTTCTGCACGGTACAGCATCCGCGTGACTTCAGCGAATGTCATCACATCTGGCCCGCCGAGGTCATACGTCTTGCCGACGTGCTGATCGTTTTCCAGTGTTTCGGCAGTCATCTGAGCAAGGTCTTCGACATACAGCGGCTGGAAGGTCGGGTACTTCCCACCTTCAGGGAGGACCGTTACATATGGCGTGGTATACCTCTTGATGAACGCAAACGTCTCACTTCCCTCGCCGAAGACGAACGATGGTCGAAGGACTACCCAGTCAAGGTCCGAGTATTGGACGACCATGTCGCCAAGTCCCTGTGTCCGCCAATACGCTATTGGGGAATTCAGGTCCGCGCCAAGGGAACTCATCTCGATGTACCGCTCGATACCGTGTTGGCTGGCAGCATGGGTAGCGTTCATTGCCCCGCCAGTGCAAACAGTGTCGTGAAACGTGCCAGGTCGGGGTTGGTGGAGTGGCGGTAACGCTGCGAGGTTTACGGCTCCCTCCTTCCCCTCAAAGGCTCCTTCTATCGAGTCATAGTCCGTTACGTCACCGGTGGTCGTCTCGACATCATCAGGGAGTACCTCAGGGTCTGGAGATCGAGACAGCGAGGTGACTGTGTGGCCGCGTTCTACGAGTTCGGCACAGAGATATCGACCAACGAACCCATCACCGCCGATAACCAGTATTTCCATGCCATCCCATACGTGGCGAGCATCCGTAAATCCTCAGTCGTACCCGTTCACGATGGTAGACCTAGGAGAAATAGCGGTTTCACATGACAGAGTACTTGGCTATTCTGTCCCAAGCACCGTAATTATCCCGTATTGTACCGCGGGGGATGCTGATAAGGACGAGCAAGACGCCAACCGCCAGTGAATTTACTAACGTGAGTGTAGACGCACCCGTAAGTATCCACGGAGCCACGATGATCCAAATGCCGAGCGGGACGTTGATGAAACGGACTATGCGTGCCGGCTCGCCCATCGCAATCACGGAGAAGGTAACGGCGAGTGCCCCGACCAGCTGATTACTATTAGCTGCTCCGCCAGTGGTACCAAGGATGGCTGGCGATGCCATCAACCAGAGGCCTAATCCCGTGGCGACGACAAGGTACCAGGACGTCGTCAGCCCCCAGAACATCGACCGGGGTGACCCAGCGTCGGAGCGAGTTTTTTCGTTCACGCCAGCTTCTGACTCAGGGAACGTTCCTCCCATCCAGAAGGCCCGCCACAGCGATTCACCCTCACGAGTACGTCGATAGAGGAACTGCCCCATCGCGACTACCTCGTCGACGGTGAGCGCAATCATGAACAGCATCGCCAGCGCTGACAGGAGACAAAGGGCACACCACGACCCGACAGCCAGCGGTTGTAAGATGATGAGAATAATGCTAACGAAACCAAGTGGAATCACGACAATACCGAAAAGCGTGACCATCCATGGCATCGTCCGCCACCGACGCTTATCGCCCATAAATACCATAAGGACCTCTATCGCGTAGGCAACGGCGCCGAGGCCGGCGTCAGAGACCGGAAACATCTCAGAGATATCAGAGGTGAGCACGTTCACGGTCCCCTGTCCAAAGAACGGTTCAAAAACAAAGTCAGTATAGCCAATCTGATACGTGGTCATATGCATTGAGAAGAAGAAACCGATGAGTGCAGCTATGAGAATTGGTGCCCGTTGTGCAGCCGTCGACGGGTTGTACGTCCAGCCGCGCGGAACGTCCGGTCCCGACATCTCCATCCGCATCACGACGAGGACGGCAAACGTAATGACGAACACTCCAACGAGCGTATTGTTTAGATAGGCGGCACTGGTCGGGGCCCAGAAGAGTAGAGGTGCGAGGAGAAGCCACAGTCCTACAAAGCCGTTTGCGTAGTTCGCCCATCCACTCTGTAAGACCAGCACCATTGCGGCGAGCACAATCAGGATGGTCCCGCTTATGATGTCGCTGACGGTCATTGCGAGGCTCTCGTATCCAAAGGTGAACGGACTTGCCAGAAGCCAGAGGCCAAGAATGATAATGGGATACTGCGGCCAGGTCTCCATCGTCGGGTGCTGGAGCATCATGGTACCTGGCTCGTGCGACTCCTCGTGGTGGCTGGCCGTTCCATCTGACGACGAGCCGTGGTATTCACTCATAACGTACTCACTTGATGGTCTCTTTTCGATGGCAAGAGCAAAAGACTCACCGGCGGCAATCGCCAGCGACTGCTTCGACTGCCGTGCTAGAATAGACGCTATTTTCTTATGGCAGATTCTTTACAGGGCCCGTTTGTTGCCTATCGTTCTCCCCGTCATTCACATGGAAGTGAATCAGAGAGTGAGACATCGCCGACGAGAGTGAGACATCGCCGACGAGAATCACCCTGCACATCTCCTCTCCTTGGAGGCCGCAGTAGTACTCGTAGACCCCCTCTTGATCAAACGCGTAGACGGCGCTGTCGCCGGATCGAAGGGTTTGCGTGCGGAACTGCCACTGGTCTGCGGCATCATGAAATTGTACACTGTCAACGAGGTGGTCGGCTAAACCAGTGTTTTTCCAGACGACCGTCGTCCCCGGTGCTACCGTCTTCTGAACTGGATCGAACGCCTCGTCCTTCATTTCTTGATGGGCCTGCAAATAGCTCTCTCTCAGAGCGTGAACTTGATGAGTAACTGCCTTGTTGAACGCAAGACAGCGGCGGGGTGGGGCTAACAGCCTGCAGCGTCACGGCCTCAGAGACGAGCTTTCGAACGCAGAAGATGCAATAGCCCCCTCTACCGTCGGTTTCTGAAGGGTCAGAACTATGGTATCTAGCGTTGTCTTTTCGATGACGACGGCGATGCCTCTCCCGGATATATCCGGAGAAAGAGAGCAGGTGGCGAGCCTAACTCGCCGCCTGCGTGAGGTTATGCACGATACACTTCCGTGTGAGCTCCCGAAACTGGCCATGCCACGTTCGGGAGCGTAACTTCTCGCCGCCGTCTTCCTTCAGTTGCGAGAAGCCTGTTTCACTCATCCAGCGCTGGTTGTAGTCCTCGTTCATCCGGGCGTTGTGAGCCTTCTGTAACGGTGTCTGCTCCCTGTGCTTGACCAATGGTCGCGTTGATTCGGAGCGACACTCCTCACGGAGGTCGCTCCACGAGTAGTTCGCGTCAGCAGACATCACACGCAGGTCTTCCGCATTCCGGCGGAAGACCTGCATCCCGATATGGCCGTCCCACGCTTTCTGCGTCGTGAAATGGACATCTTTGATCGCGAGCGAGTGCACGTCGATCAAGATCGTTGTCTTCATTGACTGGAACGAGTAGTTCGCGCGATCGCGGTAGTGGTAACTCGTTTGATCGCGCTGGAAGCCACTCGCGTCAATAGCCGCTTCTCCGCTCCAGCCCGCCTGCTCCGCCGAAGCGCGGAGCAGGCGGCGGAGTTCACGCATCCGGTATTCCTGTTCCCAGCGACAGAGCGAGCTGTAGTGGGGTGGCGCATCGAGATCAAATACAGCGAGGACGCCGGGCATTTCATCAAGATAGTCCTCGGTCTCACGGAGGCTCTTCTCCAGTTTGACGCGGAACAGAATCAACGCGATCTGTGCCCACTCGGCGTACCCGTCCGCGCCATCCGGCGCGGCGGGTACGTCCGGATCATCAACATGCTGTTTGGCAAGGTCTCGACACATCCGCGCCAGCCGTCTGAGCGATGCCATATCGCCAGACGGCGTCCAAATCCTGGTTAGCCTGACGGAATCTTCCCGTAAGAGCGTCTGAAGCTTCCGTCAATCGGCGGCAAAACAAGGCATGAGTAACCCAAACACGCAAAGGCAACAGGACACTAGGGAGCCTATGGCAACTGAAACCGTCGACGGCTACGTTATTGACGTTGGGTGTATTCGGAAGAACGCTCGCGATAAGCTCTTTGAGAAGGCCCGAACGCACTCACGAGAGTGTGCACTGATGGGCCACTGCGTCGAAAGTGGCTACGGTATTGTGACTGACGACGATCGGTTGACTGTTCTGGACCCAGAAGCGACCCCGAAAATAGTGAACACGGTGGAGGGAAGCGATACCGAGGAAGGGATACGACTCCGCGTCCAGAGAGAAGAGCAGGATGGGTCGATGGAAACAACCAGTATTGAGGAAATCAGTTAGGGTAGTAGTTCAAGACCCAGACTGGTCGATGGCTGAGCTCTGACTGTATCTACCTCACTAGAAGACAATGTATTCGGGCTCACTTTCAATTCCGGACAGCATTGACCGACTCGATTTACAGGTGATACTCGAGAGCGCCCAGTCGTTTCTCTGACAATGTATTGATGGAGGGATATACGAGGAGAAAACTGCGTCTAGTGGTGACCACTGGTACTATACGGTCGTTGAGGATGACCTTATCTTCACCTGGCAGCAATCAGGCCAGTTAGACTGGCGAGCAACAACGGATGCAGCTGCCATTCTTCGTCACCGACTTAGACTCGACGACGATCTTGACGAAATCTTTGCCAGCTTCCCCGAGGATCATACAGTCGAAAAGGCCAGACGCCAGCACTCCGGTCTCTGAGTAGTCCGTGATCCGTTCTTCCCCTGCCTCGTCTCGTTTATCTGTTCAGCACGGATACCTGTCAAACGAATTTACGTCCTTCAGACTACCCTCGCACAGGAGTTTGGCAGTCGCGTCTACGTTGATGCGTCCAGGTACTATGCTTTTCCGCCCCCTGAACAGTTAGCGGCCGCATCGGGAAGCGAACCCCGAGATCTCGATCTGGGATTCCGTGCACCATACATTGAGCAGACGACTCAGATGGTTGTAGAGGAGGATATCACGTAGGCATTCCTGCGTAGCAGATCGTACGAGGAGGTCCACGAAAACCTTCAATCGTTCCCCGGAGTTGGTCCCAAAATAGCTGACTGTGTTTCATTGTTTGCCTTTGGTCACCTACAAGCAGTCCCAATCGATACGTGGACACAACGATTTATCGAGCAGTACTTCCCTGACGATGTGGCGGATTCCTATAAGACTACAGCTACGGCATTTCGAGAGCGGTTCGGTGGGTACGCGGGTTATGCTCAAACCTACCTCTTTCACTACGAACGGTCGTGACTCCGATGACCTATCGATAGATAAATCCTCAGGCTTGATTTTTAACCCAGATGAACCTCATTCGATTAGTGCTAAGTGGCAGAGAAGCTATGATATCTCCCAATTGGTTGTTTTAGTTTGACGTGATAAGACGGAAGGGGGCTGCGGGCGAACAGCAGGTATGGGCGAGGACCACCACGACATAGGGCCTAAGGATTCAGACAACCACGGAGTGGAGCATTCCCGAGGAGACACTGGCGAGGGGAGCCACGCGCTACCGGGCGGACTGACCGTCGCTACGGATGGTCTACGGCTTGAGACAGCCGAAACCCGGCTTAACCCAGGTGTCGAACAGGGGTGGTCGTTCCAGATAAAAGGCGAAAACGGGGAAATTGTAACCAAGTTTGAGGAGACGCACGATCAGCTCGCTCACCTAGTTCTCGTCCGGCGTGATCTCACACGTTTTCAGCACTTACATCCAGAGATGACCCAAGATGGGGCATGGTCAGTTGAGTATACTCTCCCAGATCCAGGCGTCTATCGAGCGTTCGTCGATGTTCTTGTTGAAGGCCAACCGACTACACTTGGTGTCGACCTCCTCGCATCAGGGTCTGCGGACTATGAGCAGCGTCCTCAGACATCACGAGAGGTCACAGTCAGTGGATACGAAATCCAGATGTCCCCGGCGAGTATTCCACCAAGCGAGAATACCGTACTCGATTTCGAGATACGCCGTGATAATCAGGTCGTACAGCTCAAACCGTATCTCGGGGCATTGGGTCATCTCGTAGCGATTCGAGATGGCGATCTTGCCTATCTTCATGTTCACCCTGAGGAGAGGCATCCAGCTGGCGGAATTGTCCGATTTAGAACACGCTTCCCGACAGTTGGTCGATATCGGCTGTTTCTTCAGGCGAAACCGAACGGAGAACTCATTACAACTTCGTTTGACCTGCAAGTTACAGAATCGTAGGTTAGAGGAGAAACTCAGTTAGTAGAGGTACTGAATTCTCTCATCTGTGTTTGTCGGGGTTACTCGTGGTACTGGATCGGGGACTGTGTTCCGTTCCATGAGCAGCATTGGGCCATGCTTGCCCCGATGACTCTCCACAACTGAGGGGATCGCACTTTGCCAATTCTCCGGGGTGGCAAAGATAAAATTTTGGCCACTCTCAGCGATTCCCACCCCATGTCTCGGGGGACTCGCCGAACCACCAGCCGGAGTTGCGACCTTAATCCTTGTATCCGGTAAATCCCAATTTGTCTATTATGATAAGAATGGAACCATATATATGACAAAATGGTGTGATGAAGAAGTTCAAAACCGATGTTGGCGAACTACTTCGGACGGAGAGCTCGTGACCAGCTTGCCGGCCACAACAGGTCATCCGAGACGCGTTCAAGAGCGACAGAGCGGGCCCGTAGCACGTCGAAACACTCTTAGCTGCTGGGGAGCCCACTATCTGCATTGATGCCCCGCTCTTCGCCACACGACGCCACAGACGCGGCGGACCTCAGTCGCCGCTCGTTTCTGGGCGCTGCTGGTATCGTTGCCGCGGGATTCTTCGCTGGCTGCCTCGGCTCGGACGAACCGTCCGAAGCCGAGGTCTCGCCAGCCGCTGCGTCCCTCCTTGACGGCGCGGTGCTCTACAGGTCCCCGAACTGCTCGTGCTGTCTCGAGTACACTGAGTACCTGGAGACGAACTCCGGCGTCTCCATTGATGTCCAAGAGGTCTCGGACCTCGCGGAGGTGCAAGACGAATATGCCGTGCCCAGAGACGTAGAGAGCTGTCACACGGTGAGCGTGGGCAAGTACTACGTTGAGGGCCACGTCCCGCTCGAAGCGATCAACGAACTCGCGGCGGAGACGCCAGACGTCGCGGGGATCGCGCTCCCGGGAATGCCGGCGGGGTCGCCAGGGATGCCTGGAACGAAAGAGGAACCGTTCCTCGTTTATGCGACGTACGACGACGGGTCATACGACAAGTTCGTGCGAGTTTAGACGGCGAACAACTGTCCGCGGATGAAATGGAGAGTGACGCTCCCTACTGAAATCTTCCGATACCGCTATTCGTACTTGAACAGGCGGGCCATCCCGGTGTGGAGATGGTAGAGGTTGTGGCAGTGGAAGAACCAGTCGCCCGGATTGTCCGCGACGAAGTCCATCATTCGCTGGCCCATGTGGCCCGGAACCGTCACGGTGTCCTGAAGCGCGCCCTTGACCACGAAGTGGTGTCCGTGGAGGTGCATCGGGTGGCGCATGGGGCTGTGGTTGACCACGCGAAGCCGAACGTGGTCGCCCTCCTTTATGTGAATTGGGTCCGCGTCCGGGTACACCTGCCCGTTGATCTGCCACTCGCCCTCGTCGCCACCCATCATCCCGCCAGTGGACAGGTCGACCTCGATCGTCTGGTCCGGTGGCCCATCGTACTGATCGAGCGCCCCGACGGCCGTGAGGTCGCCGTACTCGAGCCGTCTCGTGCCGACCGATTCACGGCGCGGCTCGTCGGCGTCGGACCCGTCGTAGTGGAGCAGCGTGCGCCCCGATGGCGTCTTGTCGTCAAGCGGGCGAGCGCGGATTTCCCACGTACCGGGCCGGTTAGCCTCGATCACTGCGTCGAAGCGCTCGCCCATCCCAAGGTCGAACGTGTCGACCTCGACCGGCTCGACCGCCGGCCCGTCCGCGTGCGTTACCTGCATCGTGTGGCCGCTGACGCTGACGCGATGGCTCTTGATCGATCCCGCATTGAGGAATCGCAGCCGAACCCGCTCGCCGGCTTCGACCGAGAGGATGTCCGGGTCGCTTGGGAGCTTGCCGTTAACCAGCGTTCCGTCGTACGCCGGGCCGCCCGGGAAGCCGCTCATCATCCCCCGGTCGACCGACGTTATCTTTGGTTCGCCGGTGAGGTACTCGTCGACGACGATCGTGTGCTCCCGGTCGTACGCGACGTGCGGATCATTCTCCTCGACGATCAGCGGCCCGAGCAGGCCGCGATCGAGCTGTAGCCCGACGTGGCTGTGGTACCAGTGGGTGCCCGTCGGTGCTGCGTCGAACTCGTAGACGAACTCTTCGCCCGGCTCGATCGATGGCTGCGTGACGCCCGGCACGCCGTCCATGGCGTTCGATCCCAGCTGTTTCATACCGTGCCAGTGAACTGTCGTCTCCGTGGGAAGTTCGTTGCGAATGGTGATCCGCACGCGTTCGCCTTCCCGGACCCGTAGCTCCGGGCCCGGATACTGGCTGTCGTAGAGCCACGTCTCGACGGTCTCGCCCGGTGCTGCCTCAATCTCGCCGGTCGTGACGGTCAGCTCGTACTCGCGGTCTGAACTTCCATAGGATGGCTTAGGGTTCGACCGTGGACCCTGCGAATCCGATCGCGGATCATCGTTGGCTTCGAGATAACGCGTTGCGACGTAACCGGCGCCGCCCAAGCCGGTGGCGACTGCGAGCCCCGCTCCCACGACCGCTCGTCGAGTAACCCGGGACGTGCTGTTCGGCGGTGAGCCCGACGAATCGGTCATCGGTCGGCGAGATCGAACCCGTTCTGGGCGGTGACGATCGACACTTCGGAAGCTGGCCCCGATCGACGGTCGAAGGCCGTCTTCATTGCTCGCCCTCGCTCGTTATCTGTTTCTTCCGGTTCACGTACTCCTCTTCGTCGATCTCGCCGTGGGCATAGCGCTTGTCGAGAATCTCCAGAGCGCTCTCTCCCGTGGCGTCAGCCGCGGACTCACCAGCTGAGCCGTCGCTCGAGGAGCCGAAGAGCTGGGAGTAGAGCCAGTACACCCCGCCGGCCAGAGCCAGCAGGACTAGGATCCAGAAGACCATCATCAGCAGCCACATCATCATTCCCATCCCGCCCCACATGCCCCCATCCATCCCGTTCATCTGGAGCGGTAGCTGGCTGGTCGCCAGCTCGCCCATTCGACCGCCGAAAGCCGCCCGGAGTGCCTGTCTCATGTAATACCTCTATGTACACCGTATTTAACCATATTCCCATTTAGAAATCAAACCGTTGCACTGTACCTGGGCACGCCGGCGATCAGGCGTTCTCGCGGAGCTGTTCGTACTTCGCCTCGAAGTCCGCTTCGCACCGCTCGCAACAGAAGTGATACAGCGTCCCGTCGATCTGGGTCTCGACCCCATTCTCGCTGACGACCTGGTTGCCGCACGTGGTGCACTCGACAGAGAACTTGACGTCGTCAATTGATGGGTCCGTCCTCGTATCCGCAAGGAGCTTCACCTCGTACGCGGAGTACTGCGGTTCCCTGAGCGTCTCAGCGACGAGCTCGTGGACGTCGTTGGGGCGACAGGTAGCCAGCACAATCGCGTGTGCGTCGGCCGTCATGTGGACCGTGTGGACGCCCTCTCGCTGCTTGAACGCGCGAGCGACGTTGTCGACGGTGGATGCAAACGTGTCGATGTCTATCAGCACCGACACGCCCTCGTTGAGGATCGACCGGTCGAGATCGAGCGTGAATCTGTGGATGACGTCCAGCTTGCGGAGGCGTTCGACCCGATTGGTCACCGTCGGCTGAGAGACGTCCGCCCGCTCGGCGATCTCGCTGTACGACCGGCGGGCGTCTTCGTTGAGGAGCCGCAGGATTTGGATGTCGACTTCGTCGAGGCCGCGCATACCCCCTCGTTCGTCCTGAGGGCGAATAGGTGTTGAGGAATGTGGCTAGTGAGATTTGAATTTATTACTAGGCCTGGATTGTGCTTTTTATCTATAATAAGGGTGTCATAGAACGATTCTCATAGGGTTGTTTTCATACCGGTTTGGTGAATCTACTGATACGTAGATGTTCATATTGATCACCGAAGTTTCTAGCAGGACCCGATAATATTCGTGGCTACGTGTAATGAGCAGGGCATGTCATCAGTAAGTCAAGAGATATTGAAAGTCGCTGGCGAAGTAATCCACCCCGACCACACGCTGTCCGACGTAGCGTCTTCTTCCCGAGACGGTGCTTAAAGGCATGTTGGATACTAAAGAGTCAGACTGAATCGAGTAGTAGACTACGTTACTCGTAATGGATGAGGGCCCGAGCAACTTTGCCACGGTACTCGATCTCTGTCGAGATGAGCATCGTCGAATCATTCTTGCGGTACTCGCAGAAGAGCAGCACTCGTTGACGGTGAACGACCTCACGAAGGTGATTCTCAAATATAATCATCGGACGCCAGTTACAGAGGTTTCTGAGGAGGTGCTCACACAGATCCAACTTTCGTTGCATAACGTCCACATCCCAACGTTAGAATCGGCGGGGGTCATCGAATACGATCCGGAGCGCCAACACGTAGAACTGACAGCGCAGTTCGACCAGTTACAGCCGTATTTGGATGTGATCCTCAATGCCGATCCCGGTCTCGAAGAACCTATCGAGTTGTGATATCGTGCAGTACGGGTCTTTTTCCCAGTACATTGTCTTTGATAAATACCGGATAGATCACCGCCCCTCGTCGTGCCGTAGACAGGCTGAGAGATTCTTCGTTTCGACATGAAGATGGCGATCGAGTAGTGTGTGTTCAAGCCGTACTGTGGTCTGGGTCGGCAAGACAAAAAAGAACGTTCTTGTATAGGAAATTGTTGATGGACTGCTGGTTGGCGATTTGCTGATCAAGCCACTAATTAAGGATGGCGTTCTTGAGACGATTCCCTGTCAATCTAAAAGGGAATTCAGAATGGGATCGTTGTATCAACAATCTCAGTCAGAAGAGCGAAAAAGAAAGCGTGCGTCTGGGATCGACCGATCAGTGGTTCTCAGTGCGCATCTGCCAGAGCTCCTTGACGGTGATGACCTCGACGTTGTCGGTTTCGACGATGTACTGGAGAAGCTCCTCGTACTCGCCCTCATTGATGGTATTATCGAGATCGAAGTCGTGGAAGTTGAGGACCGTACACTGGTTATACTGGGCTGCGGTGTCGACACACTGCTGGCAAATCTCGAGGTCGTAGCCGATCGTCCGTGGAAGGACGAGGGGGTCGAAGCCATAGACGGCAGTGAGATTGACGCTTCCGGCCTGGTTGTAGCCGCCGGCGTAGTAGTAGTCGGAGACGATATCAAGGACGGTGCTGTTGAAACTGTTGTGAGGGAATGTGATGAAGTTCGCGCCCTCGAACCCGCTATTGACCTTGAACTGCTTGTCGGTTTCGACGGTGTCGGCGAGGTCGTCGGGGTCCATCTCCGCGAAGCGGGCGTGGGTCCCGTGGGCGACAATCTGATCGCCTGCTTCCTGGCGCTCCAAGAGTTCCCCGCGGGTCATCACGTCCTCGCGGCCGTTGATCGTCCATTGGCGGACGGCCGACTGGACGGCGTTGACGCCGTACTCGTCGTGCAGCGGCGATGCCTCCTCGTAGAAGCCCCGCAGGCCGTCGTCCCAGCTGAGGACGAGGTACCCCGAGTCGGGTTTCTCGTGAGTGCGGATGTCGTCGACCCAGACCTCAGCGCCTTCGCCGGTGTGGTGGATCCGCACCTCGAGACGGTCGAGGAAATCCATCTCTGGGGGATATTCGTCCTCCTCGAAGACGCCGGGGGCGGTCCGGAACCAGCCGGGATCATTGCCACGGTAGGCGATCGAGGGAAGCTGGTAGATCCGGCTGCTGCCGTAAACATCGACGAAGCGGAACTCGACGGCGATGTTTTCCGGCGTCGGCGTCCGGACAGCCATCGAGAAGTCGAGATCGGTCAGGTCGGGGTTGTCGCTTTCGAGATCGCGCTCGATGACCATATTCTCGCCTTCTTCCTCGGTAAAGAGGCGGACGCTCTGGGAGCCGGTAAAAGAGACGTCGGCGTCCTCCTCGGCGTTGCCTTCGGTGATCGACCATGCCGAGAGGTCTTCGAAGTCGTCGAAGGAGTCACCTGGCTGGGCGTACTCCTCGCGGCTGTTGTACTCCGTCTCGACGGCGAGATTGCTTCCACCTTCCTCGAGAACAATCGTCACTTCCTCATCGTCACCGTCGATTTCGACGTTTTCCTCGCTTTCTGCATAGTCCTCGGCACTGGCGAAGATGGTGTATTCGCCGTCGACTAGGCCGGTGAACTCGATCTGGCCTTCGCTATCGGTATCGCCATTGTATCCGTTTTCGGCTTCTTGGTTGGCGGTTTCGTTCCCGCTCTCGTTGCCGGCAGTTTCGTTCCCAGTGGTCTCCTCCCCAGCCAACTCGTCACCCCCGAGTTGGACAGTCGCTCCCTCAATTGAGTTTCCATCCCCGTCTTCGACGGTGATGCTCAGTATGTGGCCGTTCTCGTTGTCCTCATCGGTCTCGTTCGCCTCGCCGTCGGACGTGTCGTTGTTCTCGTCATCTTCGTCCGTGCTGTTTTCCTCGGACGTATCGGTGGTAGCCTCGCTGTCGTTAGTATCATCGGGTTCGTTGTTGCCATTGTCTCCGCCAAAGTCGGTGCATCCGGCGATTCCGGAGAGAGCTGCGACCCCGGAAGATGCGAGCAGCTGCCGCCGTGTCGAAGGCTCAAGGGTCATTTTCGACTTAGAGCCTCGTGAGTATGCTATTATAGTTTGCGCATCTATTCTGGACCAAGCTGAGAACGGAAGGCTGATCGCCAAAATGTCAGCTGTTCGATTGAGAGCTTTCTCAATAGGTAGTGATGGGATGAAAGCTTGCTAAGCCCCCAGAGTACGGAGGAAGACTGGGGTGGCAAAGGCTGATAACTAGACAGCGCACCAAGCGCGCGGTAGTGAGTAGCCGATGTGCCAAGGAAGCACCATCGTGAAGCCAAGCCCCACTGCTTGGCGGGCAGTCGGGCGACGACCTCGAATAGGTGTGGCTCCCTCCATACATTTCCCATCCTAGAGGAAGCATGTACTATCTCGGAATCGACGTTCATAAGCGTGACTCGTACACCGCTGTCTTGGACGACGACGGTGACGTCATCGAAGAGGTTCGCGTCCAAAACGCGAACCTCGACAATATCGCGAAGCAGTACGCCGGTTCCAAAGCAGCGATCGAAGCAACCAGCAACTACTACGCGATCTACGACACTCTCGATGAGTATCTTGATATTGTTGTCGCGGATCTGTACCAGACCAAAGCGATCGGCATCGCGGTGGTGAAAAATGACCGGCTCGACGCGAAGCTGCACGAGCAGCTTTGCCGAATATGATTGCTGAGAGTTACGTCCCACCAGAGGAGATAATAGGCCTTGATGTTCGGTTCATCGTCGTAGATGTAGAGCATTATCATGAGGGCGATCCCTAATGTGGACTTCCTGACTTGACCTCTGCTCCCTCCTTGCCATCGATTCTGGTGGCGCAAAAGCTCTGCCCTCTGGCGTCCTCATTGGCGGTTCGACAGTCTCACACGGCAAGACGGAATAGCTCTGATGTTAAAAGCGATGGCGGTTGTTACAGTAGCACTAATGTAACAGGCGCAAATCTCGAAGACTGAAATTTCAAATCCATAATAGCGCTCTAGGTCATCTTCTCTCCTACCGTTGCTCTATAGGGAATTAAATATAAAATAAATTTAATTATCTAATAAGGATACTCTATTGTGGAGGAAATTGTTGATGGACTACCGTCTGGCGGTTAGCTGAGCAAGCCGTTGATTGAGAATGCCTTTCTTGGGACTATTTCCCTATCGATTTAGAGGAAGATCAGAATGGGATCGGCGTATCAACCTCTCCATCGGAAGAGGGTACAATGAAGTAGCTCCATGGCAGGACGGATTCCCCGGCTTCACCCCTTCTAACCCATCAATATTGACTGAATCAGTCGCTCTTCAACAAGGCAGTCTACACCTCTTTCGCTGATCCGTAGATAGATGAGCGTGACACCTCCCAACGCCACCCCCCTGGAGTAACACTGTACTCAGGCTAAGACACAACGCTGGCCGATTCTGGATTTGAATTCCGACGGTGGTGAGCGACTGTGAAACGAGCGCCCTAGGAGAATCATTCTAACAACGAAACTCCCGAACGCAATCCCGAGAGTAATCCCCACGGCATGGATCCGTTCTTGGAGGTTCATCACGACTCGAACCCTCCGTCAGGTATGCCGGTTGTTGGGTTCTCTTCAGGGGAGGTAGAAGACCGCTGAATCTGGACCTTCTTCACCCGGGTGGCGAGGGCGAGGAACGTCGCCGCAAGTGTGAGCGCCACTGCTGCCGCCGCGGCGAGATCGTGGGCTCGCAGGGAATGATCGAGTGTCGTGCCAACGAGTTCGGCCCATAAGAACGTGTGGTGATAGTTTCCGGCCAACGGGATGAAATAGTCCACGAGATCGTTGAATCCGTACCAGATGGTCGCGGCTGCGACGGCCCGGATTGGAAACGTCGCGTATCGATAGATCACGAACGCCTGCAGAGCCATCGCCAGATGGCTAACGACCAGGAACACGTAGAGCCAGGGCGAAATACCCTCGGGGCCGTTGAGCACGAGCTGGACGTACGTCGTCCAGATACCGAGTTTGATATTCCCGTAAAATGCGAATGCGTGAAGCCACTCCTGCGTGTAGTCGAGTTTCCACGCGGTGAGACTAAGTGCCATGAACAACGTCGCTACAGGGCTGTCTGGGACGACTGGCCACATCATAAGTGGAGTCTGAGCGAACTGGAAGCGATAGTACCAAAAGCCGAACACGGTTCCCGCGAGATTGATCGCCACGATGACCCATGCGTACCGGAGCGCGATGTCTTCGATACGCTGTGGGAGTGGTGCTAGGTAGGTAGGCAGACGGGCTGACTGTGTTGGAGTTGGCACGATAATAGCTACATCCCGGAATCGTTTGTGCGTCGATTCGTCATGATGAGCCCGCTGATAAGCATCAGGACCGCAAGGGCCACCATCCCGAGATCCCACCCCATCCCTGCGGTCACCGTTGAGCCCATACTATCCCCCATTCCACCGTTCATCCCCGATTCCATACCACCGCCCATTCCCATCCCCCAGTTCGCACTTCCGGTGACGCCCACTAGTATCTGATTGAGCAGCATCAACACCGAATAGCCAATCATCAGCGGGCCACTCGCATTCCCGAGTCGGTCCGCATAGGGTGTTAGCAATACGACGCCGTGAACCACAATCACCACGCCGAGGAACGCCATCAGGAGGCCACTATTCGAGCCCATCATCCCACTACCGCCTATCACCGCAAGAAGCGAGTAAAGGCCCGAAATTAGTGCGATTGCTGCACCGTACTGCCGTGTCGTATTGTTCGTATTCATCAAATCCATTATTAGACCCCCGACATCATCCGAAGTGGCCCTCTAATACCCATTGAAAGCCCAGTCGCCCCGATGAAGAACGCCATGAGCAGCCACCAACCGTGATTGTCTGCGAGAAGCTCGCACAGCTTATCCCCTGAATCTCCAGGTGAGTGGTGCTCTGATTCATTGTTTTAGAATAGGGCTAGGCGTCATAGAACGGTTAGCATGATTTTCTACTATTAGACGAGAAGTTTGCTACTGCTGGTCCTGAATACCGGCAACAATACCTACTTCTCAGACACTGTTTCTCGGGCTGCTGAGACATGGGAAGAGTTCTATGACACCCTATAGGGAGCCTGTACTTAACCTTTTACTGGGAGAATCCAAAGTACAGGCAAACCTAATTCTTCACATCCAAAGCGCTCAGGCGTCCTCTTCAAGGCAGTAGTGCCTGTCCTCAAACCGGCTCTGACACAACAGAAGTGATAGACTCGACCATCAAGCTGGGTCGACTGGCCCTCGCTGTCGCCGATATTGTTCTACACTCTACGTAGGTGAGTGTGAACTCGGCACCGTCGAGCGACGGTCGCCATTCAACGTCGCCATCAACGTCACCGAGTAGTCGCCATCGTCGTCGAGGAGACCATCGAGCCACCGACGGACGTTCTGGACCTGAGCGCGAGCGTAGAACCAGATCTCACCGTTAGCTGTGGTGAAGAGGTGTTCGACGGCGTCGGCGCTCCCAATTCGATCTCTGAGTTCGTCGTCATCGCTTCCGCCCATCACCTGAACGAAGACTGGTACACTGGCGTGGGGCTGGAGCCGGTCCACGTCGACAGTGAATCGGTTGATGATTTCAGCGTCCTAGAGACGAGTAACGCGATCGGAAACGGCCGGGCCAGAGAGGCCTACAACCTCGTCGACACCGCTAAACGGACGCTGAGCGTTCACGCCTAAGAGCACGAGAATCTCCATGTCTGTTTCGTATAGATCTCGTAAACACCGACGTTGGCCTCTGCTATCATGATTCAATATACTGTGCTTATGCCTGAAATAGGATCGACACCACTCACTTTGGAATCAAAGCAGAAACCACAAAGAATGGTCTCCCGTATCTATGCCTGTATGAGTGAGACAATTAGAGTAGAGGATATGATCTGCGAACATTGCGAGCAAACTGTCGAGGAGTCGCCAGAAGATGTCGACGGTGTCATGAGTGCGAGTGCCGACCAAGAGGTCGAATCGATTACTGCCGAGGGGAGCGCAGATACTGACACTCTCGTCAGTATAGTCAATGACACTGGCTGCGATGCCACAGGGTAATTAGTGCGGAGATTCATATATTTCTAGACAATGAGAGACAACTCGTATTAACAGCCCTATTGAAAGCACGGCTGTGTTCAAGGCAGATCTCGACGAACTTAGTCCCTGACCGGTCGATACACCCTCGCTCATCATACCATTACCGATCCTACGGGCGGACGCCTCGGCTTTCTCTCTGTTACGCCCCGCGATTGTTAGGAGGGCCAGTCCACCCGTCGCGGTAACCAGTTTTCTCACGATAGTTCGTCCTGCTGACTCGTCTCCTCCAACGATGAGTGTGCGCATCCTAGTCATCGCCATGGAGATTCAGATCGAAGGATGCTGGCCACTTGTCGAGCTGGGCCGAGACGTGAGCGCCCTCTCCCGCTAAGTGAACCACCATGTTGTCAAGCGCGATGATGCCTGCGAGCGTTCCGTCCTCATTGACGACCGGAATGCGCTTAGCGTGAGCCTCGTCCATGTGGTGGAGGACGCACGGGAGTCGTCGTTGGTCTGGACGACGAGCGGATCAGCAGTCATCACGTCCGCTACCGTGATCTCTGGCAGATCGACAGCGCCTCAAAGAGGTTCGCGAGACTGGTTGCTTCGCGGATGGTGCGAGCGATTTTGTGCTCGGAGTTGCCCTCAACTGCCGTAGTGAGCGCCAGCACCCCGTCGTCGTTCACACTGTCGACGGTGACTATGTCGACCACACCGTGTTCGCCCTCGGTAAGCGTCCCCGTCTTGTCGAAGATGATCGCGTCCAGGTTACGTGCCTCTTCCATAGCGATGCGGTCGCGGAAGAGCATTCCATTGCGAACTGCGAGTGACGTGTTGATCACAACCATGAATCGCTAGGCCAAGCGCGTGTGGACACGCGATCATGAGGACGGTAGCGGCACAGTTGATGCTCTCTGCATTAAACGAAATGATCCTACCACTAGTAGGCGATTACAATGTTGGTGCTCTCTGAGGGCGCTTGGATCCAAAGCTATGCGTGGATATCGCTATAATTGAGGATTTTCCTGCAACGTCTCGCTGGAGGGTGGCGAGGATAGAGAGACAGACTGAGATGGAGAATTCCACTGGCTCATCGATTCTTGATTCGAGGCACATCGCCACTGTTACATCCGTGATCCTTGTTCTGGTCATCGCCATTACCGTTGCTGTGGCTATAGCGTTCTTGTGGTCCACGCAGTACTCGTGTATCTCCTGCTTGACCTCCTCCTCGCCTTAGCCTCGTCTTCAACTATAGGCTGCTTCACTCGATCTCTTCTTTTTCGTTAATGAACGACCCTCGCCATCCTCGGTTCTGTTGTAATTGTCGCGGCCACAGTTATGGTCGAAGAGACATCGACGTGTTTCAAGAGTGATTCTTTCAATATCCCGTTAAAACTGAGTAAGACCTGGCTTGTTGGACTACCTGTTTCGCGTCAAAGCTGATGTGAGGTGCCGTTTCAATGAAGAATATATCTCTCATGTAATACCCTGTAAATGCAGCCAGTACTTTGATAGTATCTAACAGCGAGGAAAAGTATGGGTACGCTGTTGCGTTCTGAGTTGATAAAGCTGGGGAGAGCGAGACCACTGCGAGGGGCACTGGAAAGGGGTGTGTAGACTGCGCAAGCTCAACCTGATGCGAGCAAATAGACCCAGAACCAAGAGATACGTC
>NZ_JAIWHV010000029.1 GCF_020177375.1 Saliphagus infecundisoli
CTGTCGCATCTGAAGACGAAGAATAAGCACTTCCTCACAAACGGTTTCTCTCAACCTCTCCGAGGGCGATAGTGAGAAGCATATCAATTGACTGGTGGTTTGTAGAAATACACATCCCGAACTTGTGATACTCGCGGAAATCATTTCGTATAGCGGTATACGATTTATTCGATCTCCATCGTCGGAGAGCGGGCGTTGACCGTTCCGAGAGGACTTGCGGGTCAGGAATCGTGTTTCCGCCCGAGGGCTCGCTGAGGGCCGCTCGGTCTTGGTCACTTTCGACGAGGTCACTGGAACCGACCAGCGTTGATAGGAATTGTTAGCGCATACCTGCGTTTATAGGCGCAGGTCGAGCGGGAGGCCCGCCCGATCAACCGCCGTCGGGGTCCGGGCCGGATATCCTCCATCGGTCTGTGTAACCGGCTGTACTCCATGTTTAGACAACCCCGGCGGAGAGAGCCATCCTAGAGAACACACGTCTGCCGATGACTCGGCCGGGGATAGGGCCTGTTTGACCGGGCCACAGCCCTCCCGAGGGAGTGAAACCGAGAGATTCCCCAGTATACTGCTGGTTTCCGTGGAACTGCGGGTCGAAGACCGCCCTCGGCCGAAATTCCATGGTGGGATCCCACGCCGTTCATGGCGCGGAGGAGTGAATTTGACATTTCGTTACTGGCCCTGGATCCTGATCACTGAGCGGTAGCCGTCGCTTACTCCGGATAGGATGACGTTACCTGGTTCTGGGCTCCATTCTCTTGATGAACCCTATATCGATATATCGAATCCAGCGCGACGACGGACTCGCCCAGCCTGGTGAAGAACGCTTTCGCCGCGCCTGCGGGCCTACAGGTTTCCTTTCGAATCCCAGATGTCGGTCATCAGGTCGGCGAACACCGATGCCCGCATCGGGTACCCTTCGTCGTCGGTCTTCTCACCGTCGATGGGAGTTATGTTCTCGACGAAGTCCCGATCGTAGTCGACGTCGGCGAGGGTCTCCCGAACGTCGAATGTTAGCTCCCCGTCGTCGGTGTCGAGCCAGCTCACCTGCCGCTGGCGCTCGTCGTACTCGATCGTGTACGTCTCGCCGCCGACCAGCTCGCAGATATCGTCCATCGGGCCGATCTCGATCCAGTCGTCGTCGGTCTCGAGGTAGAGTACCCCGTTTCTGACGTCCGTCTCGTATCGTTTCATGTCGAGACGGTGTTCCGGGAGGATCTTAACGGCGTCGGCGCGGGCGAGAGCTTACAGCCGTATGGCTGTCTTACCGTCCTCTACCGCCGGACGCCGAAAGGATCTCGCCTGCGATGGCCATGGACGGGGCGTTTCGACCGGCGAGACCGGTACGACCGCACTTGAGCCGGTTTCGCGAGCCGGGTCACGAGTAGTTGTGTGCCAGCTCGATGACGTTGGCGGTCCCGAGGACGGCGTCGGGGAGTTCGTTGTAGAAGCGGTCGTCGCCAATCCGGTGGAGCGGGCAGGCGACGCTGATCGCGCCGATCGAGCGGTCCTGGTCGTCGGTGATCGGTGCCGCGACACAACAGAGGCCGGTCAGGCGTTCCTCGCGGTCGGTGGCGTACTTTCGTTCGCGGACCTCGTCGAGTTCCTCGAGGAACGACTCGCGGTCGGTGATCGTGTTCTCGGTCATCGCGGGCAGGCCGTACTCGTCGACGATCTCCTCGACCTCATCGCGTGGACGAAAGCCGAGGATCGCCTTCCCGAGGCCAGTACAGTGAAGCAGGACGCGTTTCCCTTCGTAGGTGTCGAGTTCGACGGCGTTCTCGCCTTTGGCCTGATAGAGGTAGATTCCCATCCCGTTTTTCTCGACCAGAAGGTTGACGAGTTCGCCGGTCTCCTCGGCCAACTTGTCGACCTCGTGGCGCGCGGCGTCGTAGATCCCGTTTCGGTTTCTGGCGTAGACCCCGAGACTGAGAAAGGAGAGCCCGATGTGGTACTCGTCGTCCTCCTTAGTCAGATACTCGCGGTTCGCGAGGGTATTGAGGGGGTTGTGGACCGCGCTCTTTCCGATGTCGACGCGCTCGGCGATCTCGGAAACGCCCGCTCCGTCGAGTTCCTGGACGATCTCGACGATCTCCAGGGTCCGATCGACGGTCCGGACCGGGTGTTTCGGTTCGGCCATACCCTCCCAATGTGGTCTCATCATATAAGTCGTTCCGGTCCCGAGAACTATGTTTCCTGGAACCGACTCCGAGACGTATCATGCTCACTTCGCTTTCAGCATTGTGGGTGTGGCATGTATCGCTCGGCAGCGGTTTCGACGAATCGAACAGAGAACGAGTACAGAACGGCCATTCCGAGAAGAAATCCTGGACGGTTCCGAGAGACGGGCGTCTCAGGTCATTTTCCCGCCATCGACTGCCGATCAGCCGTTCCAGGAGGGAGCAACCGTTTCGCCTCACGGATTCCGCTCCCCGAAACGATCACCGTCCGACGGAAAACCCCCCGACGACGAGACGTCTTCTCTGGGGGATCGTTTTCTAGAGGAGAACGGAGTTCCGTGTCACGAACGGAACGTCTCGGACGTCGCCTCGCTCGCGAGGACCGACGTCTAAACCTGTGTGACCGGGTTCGAGAGGGTGCCGATCGACTCGATCCCGATCTCGACGATGTCGCCCTCGCGGAGGGTGAACTCGTTTTCGGGCACCAGCGAGGTCCCGGTGAGCAACACCGACTGCTCGGGCACGGTGTTGTGTTTGGTGTAGTAGTCGGCGAGTTCCTCGACCGTGCGGGCCATCTCGCCGGTGTTCGTCGCGTCCTCGTAGAGGGTCTCCTCGCCCCGGCGGATCTCCATCCACATCTCGAGGTCGTGGGGGTCCGCGATCGACTCCGCCGAGCGGACGCAGGGCCCGAGCGAACAGCAGCGGTCGTACACCTTCGCCTGCGGGAGATACAGCGGGTTCTCGCCCTCGATCGAGCGGCTGCTCATGTCGTTGCCGATCGTGTAGCCGACGATCTCCTCGCCCGCGAGGACGATCCCGAGTTCGGGTTCGGGGACGTCCCACTCCGAGTCCGCGCGGATGCCCACCGCTTCCGAGGGGCCGACGGTCCGGGAGGGCGTCGCCTTGAAGAAGATCTCGGGGCGCTCGTTGTCGTAGACGTCGAGGTACATCTCCGGCATCGTGCTCTCCTCCTCGCGGGCGGCCTCGCTGATCTCGTAGGTGACTCCCGCGGCCCACACCTCGCCGGCGTCGACCGGCACGGTCGCCTCCTCGAGGGTCGTCTCCTCGAGACGGGGCGCGTCCGCGGCGAGGCGGTCGGCGACCTCGTCGGCCCCCACGTCGGTGATCGTCGCGGCGCCGACCAGATCGCCGAACGTCTCCAGAGTCGGTTTCATGGCGGTCAGGTCGGCGATTCCGTCCCCGTCGTCGACGGCCAGCCGACGGCCGTCACTGCCCGCGAGCTGATAGTATCGCATACTGGCCCGGTTCGCCCACCCGCACAATATATGTTCCGCTGCAGGTCGGCCCCCGCCGCCGTTCGCCGACATCGCAAGAGTTTTGCCCGACATCGTGGCAGATATGCGCATGGAAGTCGGTGTACTCACGGTCGCGCTCGGCGGCGAATCGAAAGCGGACGCGTTCGAGTACCTCGCAGAGCAGGGGGTCGGCGCGGTCGAACTCGGCTGTGGCGGGTTCGTCGGCGAGGACCACCTCCCCCGCGAGGAGTATCTGGACGACGAGGACGCCCAAGAGGAACTCCGGGAGCTCCTCGACGAACACGACCTCTCGATTTCGGGACTTTCGACGCACAACAACCCGCTCCATCCCGAGGAGGAGCAAGCCGCGGAGGCCGACCAGGAACTCCGCGAGGCGATCGAACTGGCCGCTCAGCTCGACGTAGACGTCGTCAATGGCTTCTCGGGACTGCCCGCGGGCGGTCCCGACGATTCGGTACCCAACTGGATCACGGCGCCGTGGCCCCCCGAACACCGCGAGGCCTACGAGTACCAGCGCGAGGTCGCCATCGACTACTGGTCGGAGATCGGTGAGTTCGCCGACGACCACGGCGTCGACATCGGCCTCGAGATGCACCCGAACATGTTCGTCTACGAGCCCCGCGGCCTGCTCGACCTCCGGGCGGAGACCAACGACCGGATCGGCGCGAACTACGACCCCTCCCACCTGTTCTGGCAGGGGATCGATATCACCGAGTCGATCCGGCTGCTCGGCGAGGAGGGCGCGATCCATCACTTCCACGCCAAGGACACGAAGGTCTACGACGCGAACGCCCGCGAGAAGGGCGTACTCGACACCCTCCCCTACACCGAGGAGGCAGACCGCTCGTGGCTGTTCCGCTCGATCGGCTACGGCCACGGCGAGGAGTTCTGGAAGGACGTCGTCTCGACCCTGCGGATGGTCGGCTTCGACGGGGCGCTCTCGATCGAACACGAGGACTCGTTGACCTCCGCCAACGAAGGGTTAGAGAAGGCCATCGACGTCCTCGACCGCGCCGTCTTCGAGACCACCCCCGGCGACGCCTACTGGGCCTGAAAATGAGCGAGTCACTCTCCGTCGGCGTCCTGGGGTACCGGTTCATGGGCCGGGCCCACGCGAATGCGCTCGCGCGCCTGCCCATGTTCTTCCCCGAGGCTCCCGCGGTCGAACGCTCGGTCCTGATCGGGCGAGACGAGGAGGCCGTCGCCGAGGCGACGGATCAGTTGGGATTCTCCGAGTACAGCACCGACTGGGAGGACGTCGTCGGCGACGTGGACGTCTTCTACAATCTCGGGCCGAACAACGTCCACGCCGATCCCTCGATCGCCGCCCTCGAGGCCGGCACCTCCGTCTTCTGCGAGAAACCCCTCGCGCACACGTTGGAGGATGCCGAACGGATGCGCGATGCGGCCCGCGACTCCGACGCGACCGCCGGCATCGCGTTCAACTACCGATTCATCCCCGCGATCCGGTACGCAAAGGAGTTGATCGATTCGGGCGAACTCGGCGAGATCCACCACGTCCGGGGGACCTACCTCCAGGACTGGTTGGTCGATCCCGAAGCGCCGTGGTCGTGGCGCAACGATGAGGAGGTCGCCGGCTCCGGTGCCCTGGGCGACCTCGGTGCCCACACGATCGACCTCGCGCGCTTTCTGGTCGGCGACCGCGCGGGCGAGATCGACCGGCTGTCGGGCCATCTCAAGACCTTCGTCGACGAGCGGCCCGTCCCCGGCGGCGACGAGGCCTCCCTCGAGTCCGGCGGCGGCGAGAGCACGGAGACCCGCGAGGTCACCGTCGACGACGCCTACACCGCCCAGGCTTCCTTCGAGGAGGGTGCCATCGCGACGTTCGAGGCCTCTCGGTTTGCCAACGGCCGCAAGAACGACCACTCGATCGAGATCGAGGGCTCGAAGGGGAGCCTGAAGTTCTCCCTCGAGCGTCTGAACGAACTCGAGGTGCTCCGCGAGGGGAGCCGAGGGTACGAAACCGTGCTGGTCACCGACCCCGACGACCCCTACATCGACCACTGGTGGCCCCCGGGGCACGTCATCGGCTGGGAGCACACGTTCGTCCACGAGAACTACGAGTTCCTCTCGGCGGTCGCCGAGGGCGAAGAACACACGCCCTCCTTCGAGGACGGCTACCGCGTCCAGGAACTGCTCGACGCGATCGAGCGCTCCGATAGCGAGGGCGAGTGGGTCGACGTCTGAACCACACTTCCTCTCGCGACGCTCGCCGCGGACGGAACGGCTAAGGCCCACCCCCGGCAACGGCGATCCAATGGATCCGGTTTCCGTCGGACTCGTCGGCTGTGGCTCGATCAGCGACGCCTACCTCTCGAACGACGCCTTCGACTGCTACGAGATCGTCGCCTGTGGCGACCTCGATCGCGAGCGCGCCGAGGCCACCGCCGCCGAGTACGGTATCGACGCCCGTCCCGTCGATGACCTCCTCTCCGATCCCGCGATCGAGGCGATCGTCAACCTGACGCCGCCGTCGGTCCATGCGCAGGTCTGTACGTCCGCACTGGAGGCCGACACGCACGTCTACACCGAGAAGCCGTTCGCGACGACGGTCGCCGACGCGCGGGCGGTCGTCGATCTCGCCGCCGAACGGGACCTGCTGGTCGGGTCGGCGCCCGACACCGTTCTGGGGGCCGCCCTGCAGACCTGCCGGACGGTCGTCGAGGAGGGCCGGATCGGCCGACCGATCGGCGCGACGGCGATCTGGACGTCGCCGGGCCACGAGGCCTGGCACCCCGACCCGGACCTCTACTACGGGGAGGGCGGCGGCCCCCTCTTCGACATGGGTCCCTACTACGTCACCGCGCTCGTCTCGCTGCTGGGCCCGGCGACGCGGGTCGCGGGCTCGGTCGGGGCGGCCGACGACGAACGGACGATCGGGAGCGGCCCCCGCGAGGGCGAGTCGATCGACGTCTCCGTCCCGACCCACGAGTCCGGCGTCGTCGACTTCGACTCGGGCGCGATCGCCACTCTTCTGACGAGTTTCGACGTCCAGGGATCGACCCTTCCCGAACCTGCCTTCGAACTGTACGGCACCGAGGGGACCCTCGCGCTGCCGGACCCCAACCATTTCGACGGGGAGGTCGCGATCCACCGCGGGGGCGAGGTCGAGGCGGTCGAGCACACCCACGAGTACGTCGCCGGCCGGGGCGCCGGCGTCGCCGACCTCGCGTACGCGATCCGCGACGAGGGCTGGACCCATCGCACCAGCGGGACCCTGGCACTGCACGTCCTCGAGGCCCTCGCCGGGATCCGGAACTCCTCGAGCGAGGGCGAACACGTCCCGATCGAGGCCGATCTCGAACTGCCGCCCGCGCTTCCCCGGGAGTTTCCTCGATCCTAAGGGCTCGACGAGATGCCAAACGTGATATAACCCGCCACGCATTTGCCGTTCGTATGGTGAACTATCGGACGCTCCACGACCCGAACGCCGAATACACGATGCGGGATCTCTCCTCGGAGACGATGCAGCTCGACGCCGACCGAGGGACCCGAAACGTCGAGATCACCGACGTCCAGACGACGATGGTCGACGGCAACTACCCCTGGATCCTCGTCCGGGTCTACACCGACGCGGGCCTGGTCGGCACCGGCGAGTCCTACTGGGGTGGCGGCGACACCGGTATCATCGAACGGATGGCGCCGTTCCTGATCGGCGAGAACCCCCTGGACATCGACCGGCTCTACGAGCACATGATCCAGAAGATGTCCGGCGAGGGCTCCATCTCGGGCAAGACGATCTCGGCGATCTCGGGCATCGAGATCGCGCTCCACGACGTCGCGGGCAAGATCCTGGACGTGCCCGCCTACCAGCTCGTCGGCGGCAAGTACCGCGACGAGGTCCGGATCTACTGTGACCTGCACACCGAAAACGAGGCCGACCCCGAGTCCTGTGCCGAGGAGGCCGACCGCGTCGTCAGCGATCTGGGCTACGACGCCATCAAGTTCGACCTCGACGTCCCCTCGGGCCACGAGAAGGACCGCGCGAACCGCCACCTCCGGAACCCGGAGATCGACCACAAGGTCGAGATCGTCGAGGCGACGACGGAGGCCGTCGGCGACCGCGCCGACGTCGCCTTCGACTGCCACTGGGCGTTCTCGGGCGGGAGCGCACGGCGGCTGGCGGACGAGCTCGAGGAGTACGACGTCTGGTGGCTCGAGGACCCCGTTCCCCCCGAGAACCACGACGTCCAGGCCGAGATCACCCAGGGGACGACGACGCCGATCGCGACCGGCGAGAACGTCTACCGGACCCACGGCCAGCGCCGCCTGCTCGAGAACCAGGCCGTCGACATCATCGCGCCCGACCTCCCGCGGGTCGGCGGGATGCGCGAGACGGTGAAGGTCGCGAACCTCGCCGACCTCTACTACATCCCCGTCGCGATGCACAACGTCTCCTCGCCGATCGGGACGATGGCCTCCGCACAGGTCGCCTCCGCGATCCCGAACTCGCTTGCCGTCGAGTACCACTCATACGAGCTCGGCTGGTGGGAGGACTTGGTCGAGGAAGAGAACCTCATCGAGGGCGGCCGGATGGCCGTCCCCGAAGAGCCCGGTCTCGGGCTGACGCTCGATCTCGACGCCGTCTCCGAGCACATGGTCGAGGGCGAGACCCTCTTCGACGAAGCGTAGACTCGCTGCCCGGTCGACCCCCCTCTTCGATCGCCGCTCTGTTCGGCCCCTCGAAGCTGGTGATCGCGTTCCGGATCGTATCCGTTTGCGCTCATGTTTCCCTATCCGAGAGCTCCGTACTCTGTCCTCGTTCGGGGGACGAACTCGAGGCGATCCCGGCTCGAAGCGGGAGTCCGTTTTCAGTGAACCGTCCGGTCGTCGCTGGTGTCGATCTCCTCTAGGGGCTCGTGGTTGCCCTGGACCGGCTCGGGCTGGTCGTCGCCGGCCGCGGCCCACTCGACTGCGTTTCCGAGCACCTGCTGGATCTCCTCGTTGTGATAGACCGGGTAGGTCTCGTGGCCCGGTCGGAAGTAGAATATCTTCCCGTTGCCCCGGCGGTAACAACAGCCAGAGCGGAACACCTCGCCGCCCTCGAACCAGGAGTTGAATACGAGGGTTTCGGGCTGGGGAACGTCGAACCGTTCGCCGTACATCTCGGCCTCCTCGAGTTCGATGTAGTCGTCGATTCCCGCAACGATCGGGTGGCTCGGCTCGACGACCCAGAGGCGTTCGCGCTCGGCAGCCTCGCGCCACTTCAGGGCACAGGTCGTCCCCATTAACGACTTGAAGATCTTCGAGAAGTGTCCCGAGTGGAGGACGATCAGCCCCATGCCGTTGAGGACCTCCTCCTTGACGCGCTCGACGATCTCGTCGTCGACCTCGTCGTGAGCGGCGTGGCCCCACCAGGTGAGGACGTCCGTCTCCGCGAGGACCTCCTCCGTGAGGCCGTGTTCGGGTTCCTGTAAGGTCGCCGTCTCCGTTTCGAATCCCCGCTCCTCCAGGGCGTCTGCGATCACCGCGTGGATGCCATCGGGGTAGACGTCGGCGACGACCTCGCTTTCCCGTTCGTGGACGAACTCGTTCCAGACCGTGACGCGGGTGTCTGTCATGTCACCACCCTCGCTCTCCGCCCGCAAGCGGCTTGGCGAACCGGCAAAATTCTACCCCGAACTGTGGGTCCCGGACGCCGAGATCGCGTCGGCGGTTCCGGTCGATCCCGAGCCGGGACCGCTCTCGAATCTTACTGGAGGTCCCGCTCGGCCTCGGCGAGGACCGAAGAGCCCTCGAGGTCCCAGTCCTCCAAGTACTCCGATTCGGCGGCGACGAGGTCGGCGAACAGCTCCCGGGCCTCGTCGGTCTGGAGGGTCCGGATCTGCTGGTCGATGAGGAAGCCCTCGAAGGCGTGGTCGACGTCGCCCTCGCGGGAGGCCTCGATGACCGTCTCGATGGTGTCGACGTGGCCGCTGATCAGGCTCCGGACGGGCCGGGGGAAGCCGCCCGCGGCGACCGGCTTGACCTCGCCGGCCCGGATCGTCGCGTTGGTCTCGACGACCGCGCCCTCCTCGATGCCGTCGACCTGGCCGACGTTGGGGAGGTTGACGTTGGTGACGTACGTCTTCTCGCCGGCGAGCGCGAGGACGATGTCGACGAACGTCTCGTCGGAGTCGGTGAGTTCGAACTCCTTCTCGCCGGCGAGCCAGGCCTCGACGTCGGTCGTCTGGTCGGACTCGGCGGGCGTCCAGTGTTTCGCGCGGTAGTCGCTGCCGGTGCGTCTGACGCCCCACCGATTGAGTCCCTCGACGCCGTCGGCCATGAACCAGGTCGCGTACTCGATGAGGTGGCGGTCGCCCGCGGCGGGCAGGACGCCAAAGCGCCGGAACAGCTCCCAGGTCACCTGCCAATTGTCCGTGAAGACGCTCTCGCCCTCGAGATCCTCGGGAGTGAACCGCTGGTAGGCGTGGTCGCTCTCGAGGAGGTCCTCCAGGACGGGCCAGAGGTCGACGCCCTTACAGCGGGCCTCGTCGACCCAGGTGAAGTGGTTGATCCCCTTGACGTTGACCGAGACGTCCTCCCGGTCGGCGTCCATCCCGAGTTCCTCGCGGGCGTAGCGCGCGAGCCGGTGGCGGGTTCCGAGGACCTCGTGACAGAGCCCGATGGCGTTGATCTCAGGGAACTCGTCGTACATCGCCCGGGTGACGAAGTGGACCGGGTTGGTGTAGTTGAAGACCCAGGCGTCGGGACAGTGTTCGCGGATCGCCGCGGCGAACTCTCGATACTGGGGGATCGTCCGCATCGCCCGGAGGATCCCGCCCGGACCGATCGTCGCCGCCACGGCGCCGTGGATGCCGTACTCCTGGGGGATGTCGAGGTCGTGGACGAACGTCTCGGCGGGGTCGTACTGCGTCGAGGTGATGACGATGTCGGCACCCGCGAGGGCATCGGGCAGCGAGTCGGTCGCCTCGTAGGACCAGTCGGCCGTCGCCTCGGGCCGGTCGTCGACCCAGTTGCCAAAGCGGGCGTTGCGCTCGGCGCTCTCGGGGACGGCGTCGTAGAGGCGGACCTCGCCGTCGAGGGGCGACTGCGCCAGGTCCTGGATCAGGTTCGGCGCCCACTGGCGGCTGCCGCCCCCGATGTAGGCGATGGTTACGTCGTCCGGATCGACCGCGGGCTCGCCGCGCGTCCCAGTCCGTGTCATGAGTTCGGGCATCGGGTGGGGGTAGCCAGCGGCGGCGGTAAATAGCTACGGGAAGGGGCGGGGATCGCTTTTGCTCGTGTTCTCGGATCGGTTTTCCTCTGCGGTTACGTGGCGTGGGCATCGAGACCAAAGACTATTTGGGATCGTCGAGGTATGCAACACCATGGCAGCTCTCTCGTTCAACCGAACGACGAAAACGTTCAGCGACGGCAATGACGAGATCGTCGCGGTTGACGAACTCGATCTGGAGATACGGGACGGGGAGTTTCTCGTTCTGGTGGGGCCGTCGGGGTGTGGGAAATCGACGACGCTGCGGATGGTGGCCGGGCTCGAATCGCCGACGGGTGGTACGATCGTCCTCGGCGATCGAGAGATCCAGCACCTGACGCCACAGGAACGGGACATCGCGATGGTGTTCCAGTCCTACGCGCTCTACCCGCACATGAGCGTCCGAGGGAACATGGCGTACGGCCTCCAGAAGTCGACCGACCTCTCCGACGACGAGATTGACAACCGAGTCCGAACCGCGGCCGACACTCTCGACATCGTCGACCTCCTCGACCGAAAGCCCGGAGAGCTATCCGGCGGCCAACAACAGCGTGTCGCGCTCGGCCGGGCCATCGTTCGCGATCCGGAGGTGTTCCTGCTGGACGAACCGCTTGCCAATCTCGACGCGAAGCTCCGTGCCCAGATGCGTACGGAACTCCAGCAGCTCCAGGACGAGCTAGGGACGACGACGATCTACGTGACCCACGACCAGACGGAGGCCATGTCGATGTCCGACCGGATCGCTATTCTGAACGCCGGCGAACTCCAGCAGGTCGGAACCCCTCTCGAATGCTATCACCAGCCCGAGAACGTGTTCGTCGCCGGGTTCATCGGCGAGCCATCGATGAACTTCTTCGACGTCACCGTAGCGGACGACCGCCTCGTCGGCGACGGCTTCGAGGTCTCGCTCTCCGAGGAGAGTCGCGAGTCCGTCTCCGGCACCGAAGAATTGGTTCTCGGTATCCGGCCGGAGGACGTCGTGATCACGGAATCGACCGACGAACCGGATGCGTTCGAAGCCTCCATCAACGTCGTGGAGCCCTACGGAGACGAAAACGCCGTTCACATGCAGTTTGCGGACACGACGAACGATTCGGACTTCGTCGCCTCTATCGAGGGCATGCGCCGCCTCAAGGAGGGTGAGACGGTCGGCGTGTCGTTCCCCGAGGAATCGATTCACCTCTTCGACGCCGAGAGCGGCGAGGCACTTCGAAACCGCCGTCTTGAGGACGAGGCTCATATCGAGAACCCTGAAGCGGTCTAGCCTCGATTTCTCCCGGTGTGTGGCCTCGAGGCGTCGGAACGACTTTCCTCTCTTGCGGAAAATAAGAACGATTAAGTATGGTGTACGGTATAGTATAACTCATGTCGCGTCAACGCGAGTCAGGGAAGGGGGGGATCACCGACACGACCCGACGGAAGCTACTAGCGACGAGCGGGGCCGGCGTCGGCTTGGTGCTGGCCGGTTGTCTCGGCGGCGATGGTGGCAACGGCAATGGGAACGGCAACGGCAATGGAAACGGCAACGGCAATGGGAATGGGAACGGCAACGGCAACGGCAACGGAAATGGAAACGGCAACGGTAACGACAGTGGAAACGGTAACGGTAACGGCAACGAAAGCGAGCAGTCGCCGACCGACAACGCGATGGAGGCCCTCCACGGCTGGACCGGCGGCGACGGTGCCGCGGCGGCCGAGGAGATCGTTTCGATGTGGGAGGAGCGCCACCCGGATTGGGAACACCAGATTGAGCCGATCGGCGGCGACGCCAACGAGAACCTCAACGCAACCGTCGCCCGACGGCTTGCGAACCGGAATCCGCCGGACGCCTTCGCCGGATGGCCCGGCCTGAACATGACTCAGTACGGGGGGACTCTCGCCAGCCTTTCGGACCTCTACGAGGAAAACGAGTGGGAGGACGTCATGCATCCGAAGGCCCTCGAGGCCTGCCAGATGAACGACGAATACCGGGCGGTGCCGCTCGGATCACATCGGCTCAACAACCTGTTTTACAACGTCAACGTCCTGGACGAGGCCGGCGTGAGTCCCGACGACGTCACCGATTGGGACTCCTTCGTGGAGGCTCGCCAGACCATCGCCGACGAGACGGACTACCTCCCGGTGACGACCACGACCATCGCACCGTGGACGAACCTCCAGTACTGGGCCCAGATCATGCTCGGGACGGAGGGCCAGGACGCCTACGAGGCGTGGCTCGAGGGGGACGCCGATCGGGAGGCCATGGTCAGCGCACTCGAGAAGACCCAGGACTTCGTCGAGACCAACACCAACGAGGACCGCGCGACGCTCAGTTTCCCGGAGGCCAACGACAAACTCATCAACGGCGAGGCTGCGTTCTTCACGATGGGCAACTGGGCGGCGGGGATGTACAGGAACGCCGACGACTTCGAGTACGAGGAGGACTGGGGCTGGCTTCCGTTTCCGGGGACTCAAGACATGTACGTCTGGCACCTCGATTCGTTCATGTTCCCCCAAGACGGCAACGCGCCGGTCAAATCGAGAGCGTTCGCCGAACTCATCGGCGATCCGGAGCTACAGATCAGGTTCAACAATCTAAAGGGTTCGATCCCGCTCCGGACGGACATCGACGGGGGCGAACTCGATGCGTTCCTCAATATGAACGTCGAGCACCTGAACAACTACGAGCAGTTCCCGCCGACGCTCGCACACGGGCTCGCGTGTACGCCCGAGGAACTCGACCAGTGCAAGGAAGTCTTCGCCAACAACTTCATGGGTCCGTACGATGCCGAAAGTGCAGCCGACGGACTAATCAATATTTTCAACTAACGCCGAGGCTGCTGACTCATACACTATGGCAGATACGGGAGAAACCGAGACGGTTTCCGGATCCCGAGCCGCTGCCCACCGCGGCGCCGGGGACGACTGGCACGGCAGGATACGCCGCTTTTCCAAGAGCGACTTCGTTCGTGGCCTGCCCTACTGGTTCGTCCCGTTTCTCATCATGGGATTCGGGGTTTATGGCGGAATCGGCTGGAACACGCTCATCTCGCTGACCGACTACGAGGGGTTCGGCCAGCCACCGGATCTGGGGGATCTGGACCTGGAGATGTACGCCCAGGCCCTCCAGGACCCCGCCGTGTTCGTCACGACGAAGAACACGTTCGTTCTGATGATCGCCTTCACGACGATCACGATGATCCTCGGGCTGTTCCTGGCGATCATGCTGGATCGTGACATCAGGTTCCGCGAGAAGATCCAGACGATCTATCTGTTGCCGATGGCGCTGTCGTTCGTCGTGACCGCCCAGTTCTGGCTCTGGATGTACAACGTCAACAACGGCCTCGTAAACACCGTGGTGGGCGTGTTCGGGCTCGGTCCCTACAACTGGATCGGGAACCCGGATCTCGTGTTGAGCGCGGTCATCTTCGCGCTCATCTGGCAGTTCAGCGGGTACGCGATGGTCGTCTTCCTCGCCGGCCTGCAGTCGATGCCGGACGATCAGTTCGAGGCGGCGAAAGTCGACGGTGCGAACACCCTCGAGATGTACTGGGACGTCATCATCCCACAGCTGAAGTCCTCCTCGGTCAGTGCGGCCGTCATCCTGATGATCTTCGCGCTCAAA
The DNA here is from genome assembly GCF_020177375.1 of Saliphagus infecundisoli. Taxonomy (GTDB): domain Archaea; phylum Halobacteriota; class Halobacteria; order Halobacteriales; family Natrialbaceae; genus Saliphagus; species Saliphagus infecundisoli. The sequence continues at coordinate 14,275 of NZ_JAIWHV010000029.1, forward strand.
GCGTTCACCTTCCTCTACTCGATGTTCGGGCAGTACCGGGTTCCACAGGCGACCGACATCCTCGCGACGCTCATGGTCCGGGAGGCGTTCCAGCTCCAGAACTGGGCGTATGCGGCGGCCATCGCGTCGATCCTGCTCGTGATGTCGCTCGCGATCATCGCACCGTATCTCTACTACCAGTACAAACAGGGGAGCCTCTGAGATGAGCAAACCAACCACCTCCCGTGGCGAAAGCATCGCCCGGATGCTGCCGGCGCTCGACTACTCGAAGATCGGGATCTCGATCCTGGTCATGGTGTTTTTCGTCTTCTTCATCTCGCCGATCTGGACCGGACTGGTGACCGCGTTCAAGACCACCGGCGCGGTGACGGGCACGACCCCGTTCGTCCCGCCGGGGACGGAGGGGTTCACCCTCGAAAAGTGGACGACTGCGATCGATTACCTCTCGACTGGACTCATAAATAGCTTCATCATGACGATTCCCTCGACGATCCTGTGTGTCGCCCTGGGAAGCACCGCGGCCTACGGCCTCACGCTCGTCGACTGGCACAGGCGGGCCCGTTTTGCGGTGCTCGTGTTGTTCATGTTCGGCATCTTCATTCCTTACCAGGCGGTCCTGGTGCCGCTGTCTGACTTCTGGATCAACATCTTCGCGGTCGACGGAACCATGGCGTTTCTGGGGGATCTGCCCTTTTTCACTGAGCGGCACTCCCGGCTGTTCGCGGTGACGGTGACCCACGTCGTCTACGGGATCCCGATCTGTATGCTCCTGTTCCGGGGGTACTACGTCGCGCTCTCGGACGAGCTGGTCGAGGCCGCCAAGATCGACGGCGCGAGCATCACCAGCATCTACCGCGACATCGTGCTCCCGCTGTCGAAGCCGATGATCGGCGTCGTCTTCATCTACCAGTTCACGATGATCTGGAACGAGTTCCTGTTCTCCCTGACGCTCATCGGGAGTTCGAACAGCCCCGCCGCGACGGTGACGCTCGTCCTCTCGGGACTGGGCAGTGACCTCTCGGGAGTCGACTTCGGTCTGCGGATGGCCGGCGCGTTCGTCGCCGCGTTGCCGACGATTATCATCTACGTCCTGTTCGCCGAACAGTTCGCCGAGGGACTGGCCTCGGACAACTGACCGCTGTGCTTTCCACCATCGCGGGCCATGACGTCGTTACCGTTCTCGGCTCTCGAAACGTTTCGACCCACACAAACCGATGCCCTCACTGATAACACCCGTTCCACCGCCGACCGAACGACCTCCGCGGTCCGCCGGCGGGAGGTGTCCTCGATGAGCCGGGCGCTGGCGCTCTCCTGGGCGATCGGTCTCGGTCTCCTGGCCGGGTCGATCGCCGGAACGCTCGTCCCTGCCACGACGAACGGCCAGGAACTCCGACACGTACTCGGGCTCACCCTCGTGTTCGTTCCGGCGGTCTACGTGATGGTGCGACGGCGGTGGACCTACTGGACGGCCACGAACGGCTACCTTCGGTTTGCGGTCTACCTGCTCTCGTTCATGATAACGGCGGGCGTGTTGATGGTGCTCTCGGTCGTCGCGTTCGGCACGAGTGGTCCAATTGCGTCGGCCGTGACCTTCCTCGCCGCGGCCGTCGCGTTCTCGATTACGGCCTGGCTCACGTTTTACGGTGGTGCCGACCGTCTGTGGGCCGAACTGATCGACCGGATCGACATCGAGTGATAAGCGACGAACCGTCTCCGACTACCCCGTGCTGTCAGCGGAGTCGCCATCAACGGCGTCCTCGGCGATGACGGATCGGCCGGGCGGTCGGCGAGCGAGGTGAGAACCTCACTCCCGACGGCGTTTCCCGTCCGCCAGCCACGTTCGGCCAGGGGGGGTTCGATGTCTGGTTCCGATGGTCCGTCGCGTCTCGTGGCCGTTTTCGTCACAACCCCTAGACTGGAATCACATTCACGGAAAAATTTATAATCATAGACCTTATCAGTGTTGTTGCTGTTGGCTATGACTAATAGCAATGAAAGCAGCACGGCGGAGAGACGTACCGACCCCACCGGAGGGGCGAAGAACGTGGCCGACTTCGAAACGGACGGCGATCGGCCGGTCGAATCCGGATCCTCCTCTCCGAATTCGGTCGGTCGACGAGGATATCTGAAGGCGGTGTCGACCGCCGCGGCGACCGGCCTCGGCATCGGTGCCGTGGCGACCCCCGCCGCCGCCATCTCCGAAAACCAGACCGGCAACGACGGCGGCTACTTCTACTCGTTCTGGACCGACTCCGAGGGGACGGTCACCATGGACCTGGGGTCCGGGGGCAACTACAGCGTCGAGTGGACCGACACGGGGAACTTCGTCTGTGGCAAGGGCTGGGAGACCGGCGCGGCCAGAAACGTCGACTACTCGGCCTCGTACAACCCGTCGGGCAACTCCTACCTGTGCCTCTACGGGTGGACGACGGACCCGCTGGTCGAGTACTACGTCATCGAAAACCACGGCAGCTACCGGCCCGAGCACGACTACAGGGGGACCGTCAACACCGATGGTGGGACCTACGACATCTACGAGTCGCTTCGGGAGAACAAACCCTCCATCGAAGGTGAGGCGACGTTCCCGCAGTACTGGAGCGTCCGGCAGAACACGCGTTCAAGCGGGACGATCACCGCCGGAAACCACTTCGACGCCTGGCAGAGCAACGGCATGGACATGGGGAGCCACGACTACCAGATCCTGGCCACCGAGGGCTACGAGAGCAGCGGGAGCGCCAGCGTCACCGTCGGGAGCTCCGGCGGCGGCGGTGGCGGTGGAGGCGGCGGAGGCGACGACGGCGGCGACGATGGAGGTGGCGGCTCCTCCGGTTCGGTCGCGAACGGCACCTATAGCATCCAGAACGTCAACAGCGGGAAGGTACTCGACGTCGCCAACGGGTCGACGGAGGACGGCGCCAACGTCCAGCAGTACTCCGACGGCGGCGGCTCGAACCAGCAGTGGTCCGTCGAGGACACCGGCAACGGCGTCTACCGGATCGAGAACGTCAACAGCGGGAAGGTGCTCGACGTCGCCAACGGGTCGACCGAGGACGGCGCGAACGTCCAGCAGTATTCCGACGGCGGTAGCGACAACCAGCGTTTTTACCTCCACGATCAGGGCGGCGGCGAGTATCACGTCCAGCCGGTCCACAGCGAGAAGGCAGTGGACGTCGAGAACTCCTCGACCGACGACGGCGCGAACGTCCACCAGTACGACTGGCACGGCGGCGCCAACCAGCTCTGGACGTTCGACTCGGTCTGATCGAGTCCCGTGAAGCGCGGCGCTATTCTTCCTGTGCGTCGACGACCGCGACGCTCGCTAAGTTGACGATGTCGGCGACGTCATCGTCGCGCTGGAGGACGTGGACCGGCTCGGCCATCCCGACTAACATTGGCCCGATCGCCTCCGCGCCGCCGAGGCGCTGGAGGAGCTTGTAGCCGATGTTGCCCGCCTCGAGGTTCGGGAAGACGAGCACGTTCGCGGGTTCGTCCAGGTCGGTAAAGGGGTACGACTCGGTGAGGAGATCGGAGACGACGGCGGTGTCGGCCTGCATTTCGCCGTCGACTGGGAACCCCGCGTCGGGATCCTCCCGGAGCCGGCGGGCGGCCTCGCGGGGTTTGCGGGTGCCCGCGTTGTCGACGCTGCCGAAGTCCGAATACGAGAGCAGGGCGACCCGCGGATCGACGTCGAACCGGCGGGCGAGGTCGGCGGTGTGGCGGGCGACCTCCGCGAGCACCTCCTCGTCGGGGTCCTGGTTGACCGTCGCGTCCGCACAGAAGACGATCCGGTCGTCGATCGCGAGCAGGTAGACGCCGGCGGCGTACTCCGCGTCCGGCGCGGTGCCGACGATCTGGAGGGGACGCCGGAGCGCCGTTGGGTAGTGGTGGGTCAGCCCCGTCAGCATCGCGTCGGCGTCGTCGCTCTCGACGAGCAGGCTCGCGAGCGTGTTCGGATCCGATTCGACCTGCTCGCGAGCCTCCCGCCGGGTGAGCCCCTTGCGCTTTCGTGTCTCGTAGAGGCGGTCGGCATAGGTCTCGAGGTCGTCGGGTCCGGGATCGACGACCTCCGGGTCGACGGAGAGGCCCCGGTCGGCGACGATGGCCTCGATCCGGTCGCGCTCGCCCACGAGGAGGGGACGGGCGATCCCCTCCTCCTCGAGGCGGGCGGCCGCCCGGATCGTCTTCTCGTGGGCGCCCTCGGCGAAGACGACCCGCTTGGGGTCGGTCGCTGCCTTGTTCATCACGACCCGCATGAGCTCCCTGGCCTTGCCGACGCGGGCCTCGAGGCTCTCGCGGTAGGCCTCGAGGTCGGGCTCCCGGCGCGCGGTCCCGCTCTCGATGGCCGCTCGCGCGACGGCGGTCGAGATCTCGAAGAGGACTCTCGAGTCGAGCGGTTTCGGGAGGATGTAGTCGGGGCCGAACTGCAGCGAGTCCGTCCCGTAGGCCTCGGCGACCGCGTCGGGGACGTCCCGGCGGGCGAGGTCGGCGAGTGCGCGTGCGGCGGCGACCTTCATCGCCTCGTTGATCTCGCTGGCCCGGACGTCGAGTGCGCCCCGGAAGATGAACGGAAAGCCCAGGACGTTGTTGACCTGGTTGGGGTAGTCCGAGCGGCCGGTGGCCATGATGACCGTATCGTCGCGGGCGGCCTTCGCCGCCTCGTAGCCGATCTCGGGATCCGGATTGGCCATCGCGAAGATGATCGGGTCCTCGGCCATCGACCGGACCATCTCCTCGCTGACGATCCCGCCCACCGACAGCCCCACGAAGACGTCCGCTCCCCGCATTGCATCCGCGAGGTCGCCGCCCGCTTCGCGGGCGAACGGTCGGGTGTAGGCGTTGAGTTCGCCGGCCTCGGCCCGGGCGGTCGTGAGGACCCCGTGTTCGTCGACCATGGTGACGTTCCCACGGGGGACGCCGAGCGAGACGTAGAACCGGGCGGTCGCGGTGGCGGCCGCGCCCGCGCCGGCGATCGTCACGTCCACGTCCTCGAGGCGTTTGCCGGCGATGTCGGCGGCGTTTACGAGGGCGGCGCCGCTGATGATCGCGGTGCCGTGCTGGTCGTCGTGGAACACCGGGATCGACATCTCCTCGCGGAGGCGCTCCTCGATCTCGAAGCAGGCCGGCGCGGCGATGTCTTCCAGATTGACGCCGCCGAACGTCGGCTCCATCGCGGCGACGGCCCGGACGAAGGCGTCAGTGTCGGCCTCGTCGAGTTCCACGTCGAAGACGTCGATGTCGGCAAAGCGCTTGAAGAGCACGCCTTTCCCCTCCATGACGGGCTTTCCGGCCTGGGCACCGATGTCTCCGAGTCCCAGCACCGCGGAGCCGTTCGAGACCACGCCCACTAAATTCCCCTTCGCGGTGTACTCGTAGGCCGCCAGCGGGTCGTCGGCGATCTCCCGGCAGGGCGCGGCGACGCCCGGCGAGTACGCAAGCGAGAGGTCCCGCTGGGTGTTCGTCGGTTTCGTCGTCGAGATCTCTACTTTTCCGGGCGGGTCGGTCCGGTGATACTCGAGGGCGTCCTCGTCCATGGGGGCTCGTGGGGCTGGAGATACTCGGTTCGATCGGTTTCGAATCGGCGATCAGTCGGCCCCGTGGTTGGGAACGTAGCCACAGTCGCGACACCGCCAGGTGCCGTCGGTCGCGGCGAGGTCGCCTTCACAGTCCGGACAGCGGTACGTCGATCGGGATGGCCGAGGCTGCGAGTTCACGGTCCCTGCCATTCCGCCGGGCACAATAAGCCTGTGTATCGACGCCATACTGTCCAACGGTCCGGATCGTGTGGCCGCACTCGGTCCCCCGCCCCTCGAGCACTCTCTCCGGCCGGGTGACCACCTCGACGAGGTTTGGTGGGGAGCGCCCGCCGGCACCCATATCCCTCCGGGACCCGACGCGGGTCCGCCGGACCCGGACAGTCAATAACGATAGTTACATTACTTCGGATCCTGACTGTCCAACTGCGTTACCGATAGGGTATCCCACGGCTGATAGGGACGCCCACGGCACCCAACGACACCCATGACCGACAATGGCACTCACTCGAACCGCAAGCGGCGCTCGTTCCTCCAGGCGATGGCGGCGGCCGGCCTCGGCGCGACGGTCGGCTCCGGTCGGGCCGTCGCACAGAGCGACTCGGAGGACCTCGATTCGTACCACCAGGCCCTCCGGGACACCCTCACCGGCGAGGAGGGGCTTCCGGAGGGAGAGTTCGTCTACGGGACGAGCGAGGACGCCGTCCTCGAGGCGTTCGCGCTCGACCCGCCCGAAAGCGGCACGGAGACCGTCGTCGACGTGAACGCGGAGGTACCGATCACGCGGGCCGACCGCGTCGAGATGACCGAGGTTCCCGAGAACCCCTACGCCGCGACATACAGGGCGAACGTGACCGACCGCTCGTTCGAGGAGGGCGACGTCCTGCTCGTGGTGGTCTACCTCCGGGGCGTCGGGACCGCGAGCGCGGGCGAACCCGTCGAGACCCAGGCGGGATTCAAGTGGCAGTACACGAACCCGGACGGCTCGACGGGTTACTCGGAGAACATGATCGAGGGGACCGTGCAGGTTTCGCCGGGCCAGCAGTGGCAGCGCTACTACTTCCCGATCGAGGTCATCGCCAGACCCGACGGCTCGGCGTTCCAGCCCTATACCGAGTTCTGGACGGGGTACGGCGAACAGACCGTCGAGTTCGGCGGCCTCGCGCTGGTCGACTACGGTGACACGGACGTCGCGGTCGGGGACCTCCCGACGAGTTCCTTCGACTACGACTACCCGGGACGGGCCGAGGACGCCGCGTGGCGCGACGCCGCCAACCAGCGCATCGAGGAGATCCGGACGACCGACCTCGAGGTCACCGTGGTCAACGAGCACGGCGATCCGGTCGAGGGTGCGGCCGTCGACGTGGCGATGCAGGAACACGCCTTCGACTTCGGGTCGGCGGTCTCGGCCGCGCAGTTCCCCGACGGCAACGAGACCTACCGCGAGACGTTCCTGGAGAACTTCAACAAGGCCGTGCCCGAGAACGGGCTGAAGGTGCCGGCGTGGGAGGGCGAGTACGGCGAGTCCCTCGATCGGGACAACACCCGTGCGGCCATCGACTGGCTGACCGAGCGCGATATTCCCACGCGGGGCCACGCCCTGGTGTGGTCGACCTACGACTGGATGGGGATCGATTCGGACCAGTCGGCCACCGAGATCAACGAGGAGGTAAAGCGGCTCATCCGCGAGCGCGCCGACGAGTTCGAGGGCCGGCTCCCGGAGTGGGACATGCACAACCACCCCCTGTTCTACCCCGAGATCTGGGAGGACATCGGGCGGGAGTACGTCCTCGACTGGTGGGAGACTGCCCACGAGGCCGTCCCCGACTCCCGGATGTATATCAACGAGATTAACATCCTCAACGGGAACCTCGCGGATTCCTACTACGACCACATCGGCTGGCTCCAGGACAACGGCGCGGACGTCGAGGGGATCGGCTTTATGAGCCACTTCACGCTCGGCAGCCTCACGCCGCCGTCGGAACTGGTCTCGACGTTCGACCGGTTCGCGGAGTTCGGGGTCCCCCTCCAGCTCACCGAGTTCGACGTCCAGATCAACGACCGGGGCAGCGAAAACGAGGTCGAGACCCAGGCCGACTACGTCCGGGACGTCCTGACGGCGGCCTTTAGCCACGAGGCCGTCGACGGCGTGATGTCGTGGGGCTTCTGGCCCGACGAACACTGGCGCCCCACCGCGGCCTACTACGACAGCGACTGGTCGCTGCGGCCCCACGGTGAGGTCTACCGGGACCTCGTGCTCGGCGAGTGGTGGACCGACGTCTCGGGCGAGACCGATTCCGAAGGTGCCTACGCCACCGACGGCTTCAAGGGGACTTACGAGATCACCGCGCGCGCGAACGGCTCGCTCGGCGCCACGACGGTGACCGTCGACGACGAGAACGGGTCGGCCACCGTCGAACTCTCGCCCGCGTCGATCGCCGACGTCGAACTCGACGTTCCGACACACACCCTCGAGACGGGCGAAACCACGGACGTCGGCGTCACGATCGTCACCGAGCGCGGGCGGGAACTCGGGGCCAGCGCCGACAGCCTGTCGTTCGAAACGAGCGACGCGAGCGTCGTCACCGTCGACGGCGAGGGCGTCGTCACCGGGGCCGGCGCCGGTACGGCGACCGTCACGGCGGTCACGACCGCCTACGGCGATACGGCGGCCGCGAGCGCGACGGTCACGGTCAACGGCGACGAGTCGGAGACGGTACTCGAGGACGATGCGACGGACCTCTCGAAGACCGACTCGAACGCGAACGTCACGGTCGGCAGCCGCGACGCCGGCTTCGGGGAGGACAGCTGGTTCGAGAAGACCACGGCGGATGAGCCGAGTTCGGTGACCTACCGCGCCCCCAACGGGTTCGACGCGTTCGACGTGACCGCGCGCGTCAACTACTCGGCCACCAACGGCGGCGACTTCGAGGACCTGGTCCTCGAGGCCTCGGCCGAGGGCGACTCCTTCGAGGCCGTCGACGCGAGCCACGAGGTCGTGACACCCGCCAACGACTCCAACGGCTACTACGCCGAGTGGCGCTACGCGGTCGAGTCGGGAATTCCGGAGGACGCCACCCACCTTCGGATCACGATCCCGCCGACGGGGGCGAACTTCTACGTCTACCTCACGTCGGTCTCGCTCTCACGAGCCCAGTCGGTCGATCGGACCGGCCCCTCGATCGTGATCGACGACCTCCAGGCCGACCGCACGTACGAGGCGCCCCACGAGGCCGACGTGTCCGTCAGCGACGAGGGCGCGATCGCAGAGCGGTCGGTGACCCTCGACGGCGATTCGTGGGCGGGCGGGACGCTCACCGCCCGCGGCCGGCGCCGCCTCGCAGCCAGCGCGACCGATTCGGCGGGGATCACGACCGACCTCGGATTCGCCTTCACGGTCGAGAACGCCGACCACGACCTGATCGCCCGCCAGAAGCCGAGCGCGACCGACGCGACCGTGGGCGAACGCCTCACGTTCCAGGTGCAGGACACCACCGGCAACGACCGCTGGATCGACTCGCTGGAGTGGTCCTTCGGCGACGGAACCGCCGAGACGGGCTGGTGGGCCGCCCACCGGTTCGAGGACCCAGGTTCCTACCGCGTCTCGCTGACCGCGACCGACAATCAGGGCCGCACGACCACCGACACGGTGATCGTGCGGGCCGCGGATCTCGACGGCCCCCTCGCGCGGGCGAAGCCGGGCACGACCGAGGCGGCCGTCGGCGAGCGGATCACGTTCGACGTCGAGGACGCCACGGGCAAGGGTCGCTGGATCGACTCGCTCGAATGGACGTTCGGCGACGGCACCACTGGGACGGGCTGGTGGGTCGAGCACCGCTACGACGAGACGGGCACCTACACCGTGGCGCTGACCGCGACGGACAACACGGACCACTCCACCACCCACGAGGTCGAGATCACGGTCTCCTGACCGCTCGTCCGCGGCGTCCCGGACGGCGGTTCTCCGTCTCGTGGGTCGCATGTTTTCGACCGACGGTTGGGATCGAAAGAGAAAAGCGCGTTCGTGGTTGCCGTCGGAATTCCGATGTCGCGTTCAGACGGCCGGTGGTCGGCCGTGTTCGTCCTTGATTCCTGAATGCTCGTAGAAGAAGGCACAGAGGGTGTCCCGCCACCGCTTCGCCTGCAGGACGTGCTCGTCGAAGCGTTCGGCGACGTGGCGGTACCGGCGCTCGTCGATCTCGCCCTCGAGACCCTGCCACCGATCCCGCAGCTCCTCGACGGCCTCGACGCCCGCAAAGCAGTTGTCGTAGAGGCGTTGGACCACCGTGGTGCCGTCTTCGAGTTCGTGGTCCCAGGGGAGGTGATGAAAGAAGAGCAGCAGTTCCTCGGGGCAGGTCTCGGGGTCCTCGTAGCGGGCGGCGATTGGCTCGCGGTATTGGCCGGCGTAGCCGCTTCCCGCGGCGGTCCGGTCGTAGCCGATCCCCTCCTCGGTCGCGCCGTGGTACTCGGGCCACTCCTCGGGGGCGGGATCGTAGTGGTTCTCCAGGGCGGCCTCGCCGTTGTACATCATGTGCATCAGCCCGATCCCCCCGGTGTGGTAGTCGATCGAGGCCTGCCAGGACTCCATGAGGATCTCGAGGATCGTCTCCCCGGCGTCGCCAGCGCCGAACGTCTGTCGGGTCCACTCGTCGGCGATCTCCTCCGAGCCGAGGTCGGGATCCCACGCGAGCCGGCCGAAGCCGTAGAGGTTCGACCCCAGAAGGTAGTGACCGAACCAGTTCGGGTCGTCGCCGACGATGCCGACGCCGGCGATGCCCTGGCCCTCCCGGTCGGCGAGCAACTCCTTGACGGGTGTATCGGGGCCGTCGGCGTGGGTGTCAAAGTCGAGGACCTCCTTCCACTGGGGTACCAGATAACAGGCGTGGACGCCCTGGCCGGTGTACTCGCCGGTGATCTGGAGCTCACAGCCCAGATCGGTGTCGGGCATCGCGCCGAACAGCGTCGAGACGGGCTCGCGGGGCTGGAAGTCGATGGGGCCGTTCTTGATCTGGACGGTGACGTTGTCGGCGAACTCTCCGTCTAAGGGTTCGAACGTCTCGTAGGCCTGGACCGCCCGGTCGTCGTGCTCGGAGTAGACGAACGCGCGCCACCAGAGCCGGCCGCCGTGGGGCGCTAACGCCTCCGCGATGACGTTCGCGCCCTCGGCGTGGTCCCGGTCGTAATCGTAGGGGCCGAGCTGGCCCTCCGAGTCGGCTTTCACGACGAACCCGCCGAAGTCCGGGATCAGGTCGTACACCTCCGTGGCTTTCCGTTCCCACCACGCCGCGACCTCGGGCTCTACGGGGTCGGCGGTGTCGAGATCGCTGGCCAACACCGGCGAGGCGAAGTTCACCGAGAGGTAGAGCTCGATCCCGTAGCGTCGGAAGACGCCGGCGAGCGCGGCGATCTTCTCGAGGTTCCGGCTCTCGATGAGTTGCCAGCCCTCCCACTCCGAGGTCGCATCGTTCGCGCCCTCGCGTCCGGGAATCCTCGTGTTGACATTGTTGACCGAGATCCCGTTGATCCCCACCGAGGCGAGCAGCCGGGCGTAGTCGGCGTAGCGTTCGTTGAGGTCGGGCAGGCGCTCCCAGTCGAAGATCGAGGGGCCGGCGTAGCCGCGCTCGACCTTCCGGCGGAAGGGGTTGTCCCAGTGGTCGACGATCCGTTCGGCGTTGGCGGGTTCGGAGACGATATCGAGGTCGTCGATCGGCTCGCCCAGGCTCATGAGCCGGAGCAGGTGGAAGGTGCCGTAGACGAGGCCGGCGTCGGCGGGTGCCGTCAGCACGGTGCAGTCGCTGCCCTCCCACTCGACCGACCGAATGAGAAAGCCGTCGTCGTCGAGTGCTCGTACTTCCTCCGGATCGACCGTCTCGCTGATCGGGCGCAGCTCCTCGGGGCCGCCGATCGCGAGAAAGCCCTCGACGGATCGCGGCGGGTGGTGCCAGAGGTGGGGCTCGCGGTCGAGCAGACCCCCCAGTCCCCGGCGGAGTTCCTCGCGGACGGCGACGAGTTCGGGGCCGGCGTCGGAGACGTAGGCGTGGGTACAGAGCCGGCGGTAGGTGTCGAGCCGATCGCTCTCGGCGCGGTCGTACCGGAGCCAGCAGTCGTCGTACTCGGAATCGAACATACTCGCTCTCCGGTATGGGGGTTCCAAAACGTTCCGCTTCGATCCGCCCCGAGCGCGACGCCCGGCCGGTCAGTCCTCGAGGACGGCTCGGACGGCGTCGTAGGCGGGTTTGGGGTCGTAGCGTTCGTCGAACAGGAGCGGGTCGCCGGTGTAGCGCTCGGGGAAGTCCGCAAAGCCCCGGAGCCACGTGCTCGCGTCGGCGACGCCCCACGTGACGATGGTCTCACACCCCGCATCGAGACACGCCTCGAAGACGTCACGGTAGTAGTCGGCCTGGACCTCGAGGGGGTCGTCGGGGACCTCCCCCCGGTGGAAGGCGACGTCCATCTCGGTGATCTGGACGTCGAGTCCCAGCTCGCGGAACCGCTCGATGTTCTCGCCGATGCTTTCGGGATCGGGATGGTCCCCGAGGGCGTGAAGCTGGAGTCCGACGCCATCGACGGGAATTCCCCGGTCGAGCATGCCCTCGAGGAGGTCGTAGATCGCGTCGGACTTCTCGTTTATCGCGTCGGCGCCGTAGTCGTTGTAGTAGAGGTCGGCGTCGGTAGCTTCGCTTGCCCACTCGAAGGCGAGATCGAGATACTCCTCGCCGAGGGCCTCCGACCAGACCGTTTCCCGGAGGCTCCCGTCGTCGGCGATCGCCTCGTTGACGACGTCCCAGGCGTCTATCTTCGCGCGGTAGCGCCCCGCGACGGTGTGGATGTGATCTCTGAGGAACGTACGGATCTGGTCGTCTGTATGCTCCCAGGCCTCGAACCAGTCGGGCTTCTGGTTGTGCCAGACGAGCGTGTGTCCCCGGACGTACTTGTCGTGGGCCGCGCCGAAGTTCACGATCGCGTCGGCGTCGGTGAAGTCGTAGGTCTTCGGCGACGGGCGCAGTGGCCCCATCTTCAGGGCGTTTTCGGGCGTGATCGCGTTGAACTCGTCTTTCGCGCGCTTCCAGTAGCTCGGATCGCTTCGCAGGCTGCCGGGCGCCAGGGCGGCCCCGATTCGAACGTCGCGCTCGTCGGCGATTTCGCGCAGTGGTTGATCGACCATCGTCTCCCTTCAGGTTGATCCCGTACCTAAAGCTACGGGTAGCGGTTCCCCCGCTCGACGACCGGAGTCGTCTCCGTAATACTATACTGAACCATATTCCCCAATATACAAAGTGCGTTCTCTGATGGTGGAACGGACTGGTTCCCTGGGATCCTCCGCTATTCCGTTACAAACGTACATGTGTAAGTGGTTTCGAACGCGCGATGGAACAACTCCCACGCCACTACGGGCGCCGGAGAACTGAAACACGAGCCCTCCCGGTCCACCTTCCTCCGATTTCGGACCCTCACACAGAATATCTTTCTCTCAGAGAGAACGAGATCCGCGAACGGAGAAACGACGTGTTCTGTTCCCGAACGACCCTGAACGATCCCGATCGGGAACGGTTCGGCGGGGGTCGGCCAGCTATCGCCTCCGGTTGCGCCGCTCGAAGGGGTCTTCGTCCTCGTCTTCGATGGCTTCGGCGTCGAGTTGGCGCCCCCGGTACTCGAAGTAGCCCCAGGCGAGAAAGAGGGCGCCGACGATGACGGCCGAGGCACCCTCGCCGCGCACGAGGAAGTACGCGACGGCGCCGGCGGCAAGCAGTATCGTCACGAGCAGCGCCCGTCGCGTGGAGTTCCGGAGCCCCGATATGTCCATACGTCGTTTCGGAGGGCCAGCCACTCAGTAGTTGCGCTCGGAGCGGCAGGCTTATGGGCCGACCCCGAGTGGCTCCGGGCGCGAATGACTCTCACGGACGACCAGCGCGAGCGGCTATCGAACCTTCACAGCGCACTCATCAACGACATCACCGACGAGATGGGGATCGGCGACAACGTCATCCCGGGGACCCGGATCCGACCCGTCTGGAGCAGGGAGCCGGTCGTCGGCACTGCCCACCCCTCCCAGCGCGTCGAGATCGGCTACGAGGAGGAGGGGTCGGGCGACGACCCCGAGGACTCCGAGTTCTTCCAGTATCTCGACTCCACCCAGGAGGGCGACTTCGTCGTGATGGCCGCCCCCAAGGACACCGAGGTCGGCCTCTGGGGCGAACTCCTCAGCACGATCGTCGCCCAGCAGGGCGCGGTCGGCGCCCTGATCGACGGCCCCACCCGGGACTCGCGGCTGATCGAGGAGCACGGCTTCCCGGTCTGGTCGGACGGTCACAGCGCGATCGAGTCGTTCGGTCGCGTCAGCTTCCGGGAGTGGGACGTCCCCGTCGAGGTCCACGGCGTCACCATCGCACCCGGCGATGTCCTCTTTGCCGACTACGAGTCGATCGTGGTCATCGATCCCGACGACGTCGAGGAGATCGTCGAACGCGGCGAGGAGGAGCTAGAGACCGAGGACGCGGTCCGGGCGGACATCCGGTCGGGCGATAGCGTCTTCGAGGTCTGGGATCGGTACGGTACCCTCTAGTCGGTCCGGTACCGACGGAAGCGCCACCATCGGAGCCCCCGGGTGCTCGCCTTCAACAGGAAGAAGGCGGCGTAGCCGATCAGGCAGATGATGACCGCGGACGTCGCGTACAGGACGAGAAAGCCCGACCACGTTCCCATGTCCGCACTCTCCAGGATCGCCGACAGCCCGAGCAGGATCGCGGCGATCGGCAACAGCGTGAGCAGGTACGGGTGTTCGAACCGGTCCATGTAGACGTCGATCATGTCCGGGTGGTCGGGGTCCCGCCATATCAATCATGCGATCGACCCACACCGGATACCCCCGACCCCCGATCGATCGTCGGGACCGTGGGGACCCCGATCACCACCCTTTTGCCCGCAGACACGGTATCTCGGGACATGGCCCGCTCGCCCGCAAGCATGAGCCAGCAACTGTGGATGTCGCTTCTGGCCGTCAGCGCCGCGATGCTCGCCCTGCTCGGCTGGTCGTTTCTCCATCTCGAGCCGGGCACCTCCTCGTACGCGATCGGACAGGTCAGCGCGATCATCGTCGGCACGACCCTCGTGGGGTCGCTTCTCGCCTTGCTCTCGGGCTGGAAACCGTTCTAATCGGCGGTCGAGCCCTCGTCTACGTCCTCGGCGTCCATCGTGTACTCGTCGGGGTCGGCGTCCGTGTCGGTGATCTCCTCGCTGTTCCAGTACTCGTGATCCTCGAGTTCGCGGAAACACTTGGTCCGGTGGCTTCCGCCGCTGTCGTAGAGCGCGGGCGTCTCCTCCCGGCAGGCCTCCCGAGCCTCGGGACAGCGGGTGTGGAACCGACAGCCCGACGGCGGGTTCGTCGCGTCGGGGATGTCGATCTTCCGGATCGGCGGCGACTCGCGCATCGCCTCCTCGGCGAGTTCGGCGTCGAGTTTCGGCGTCGCCCACTGGAGGACCTTCGTGTAGGGATGCTGGGGATCGTGGATGATCTCCTCTGCGGTTCCGATCTCGACGATCTCGCCCATGTACATCACAGCGATCTTCCCGCCGGACTTCCCGGCGAGGTAGCGGGCGTTCGCGAGGTCGTGGGAGATGAAGACGAACGAGGTGTCGAACAGGTCCTGCATCTCGAGGAAGAGGTCCATCGCGCCGATGCGCAAGGAGACGTCGAGCGCGCTGACGGCCTCGTCGGCGAGGATGACGTCGGGTTCGACCAGCAGGGCGCGGATCAGCGCCACGCGCTGTTGTTCGCCCCCCGAAAGCTGGTGGACGTACCGGTTGGAGTAGTCCTCCGGGGGCGTGATCCCCGTGCGCTCGAGCATCGCGAGGATGCGATTGCGCCGCTCCTCGTAGTTGAGGTGGGGATGCCACCGTTTGAGCGGCACCGCGAGGTTGTCCAGCACCGACCGGTAGGGGTTCAACGCGGCGCCGGGGTCCTGGTGGATGATCTGGAGCGACCGGCGGATCTCCTCGAAGGTCCTGTCGGTGTCGGCGGTGCCCTCCCGGACCTTCCAGATGTCGTCGCCCCGATACCGCACCGAGCCGTCGCTTGGCTTCTGGAGGCCGACGATCGTCTTCCCGAGGGTGGTCTTCCCGCAGCCGGACTCGCCGACCAGCGCGAGGACGTCGTTCTCGCCGAGCTCGAGGTCGACGCCGTCGACCGCGCGCACGGGCGGATCGTCGGCGACCCCGAGGCGGTCGGCGAGCCAGGAGGGTGCCATCGAGCCCACCAGCGAGGAGTCCTCGAAGTGGACCTCGAGGTCGTCGACCTCGACTAAGGGTCGGGTGCTCACTGACCCTCACCCCCGAAGGAAAGCGGGACGGCCTCGTCTGCCTCCTCCCAGTAGTGACAGCGGACCTCGTGGTCGTCGCTGACGTCGTAAAAGCCCGGATCCTCAGTCGTACAGAACTCGTCGCCGAGCGGACACCGGGGGTGGTACGAACAGCCGTCGGGGTGGTTGACCGGGTCCGGACTCTCGCCCTCGATCGGGCGCATCTCCTCTAGGGGGATCTCGAGGTTCGGCGTCGCCTGCAACAGCGCCCGCGTGTAGGGGTGGGCGGCGCCGCCGAGGATCTCCTCTGCGGGACCGACCTCGGCGAACTCGAAGGCGTACATCACGGCCAGTCGGTCTGCAAACCCCGAGACGATCGGGAGGTCGTGGCTGATGAACACGAGCGTGAGCCCGTACTTGTCCCGGAGGTCATAGAGGAGATTGAGGATCGACCGCTGCATCAGGAGGTCGAGCGCGGCGGTCGGCTCGTCCATGACGAGGACGTCGGGCTCTAAGATGAGCGAGAGCGCGATCAGCGCGCGCTGTTTCTGGCCGCCGCTTACCTCGTGAGGGAACGAATCGAGCATCCGGTTGGGCTCTAAGTGGAGATCCGAGAGGAGCTGTGCGGCCCGCTCCATCCCCTCGTCTTTGTCCCAGCCGTGGGCCTCGAGGGTCTCGTCGAAGTGTTCGCCGATCCGCATGGTGGGGTTGAAGGCGCTCATCGCGCCCTGGAACACCATCGAGATCTCCTCCCAGCGAAGCTCGCGCAGTTCCCAGGGCTTGAGGTTGAGGACGTCGACTGGGTCGCCGTCCTCGGGGTAGTAGGTAACCTCGCCGCTGACGACCCCAGGTTCGACGACGGCGTCGAGCAAGGTGTCCGCGAACATCGACTTCCCCGACCCCGACTCGCCGACGACACCCAGGGTCTCCCCGCGTTCGATGTCGACGGTGACGTCCTTGAGGACGTGCGAGGCACCTTTGTCCATCTCGAAGCGGACGTTGGCGTCCCGGATGGTGAGGATCGGGTCCTCGACGGAGCGGCTCTCCCGGTCGACGCTCATCGCTTCGTTCACCATCGCGACCTCTCCCCGCGTTCTCTCCGGCCGGCTCGGTTCCGTGCGTACCGAACGCTGTAGACAGGGCCAGACATTCACCCCCATCTCCGGACCATAATTATAAATATCCTTCCCTCCCCGGGCGTCACGCGCAGTCCGGAATCCGACGGGCGATTGGCAGGTCGCTGGTGCGTGACTATCGCATAACTAATTGCTGGCCAGAATATTTATCACTCATTATCATCCATCTCCATCGGATGTCTGGAGAGCACCACTGGCAGCGCGCCATCTCACGACGGAGAGCACTCGCACTGGTCGGCGTCGGTGGTTCCGGGGCGATCGCCGGCTGTTTGGGTAATGGTACTGACGACGAGGACGAAGAGCTCCTCGGAGAAACGGGGTTGGAACCAGTTCTCGATGACGTCGACTACAACGAGGACTACGAGGACGAGTACCAGGTCCTGTACCCGTCGGCGGAACTCAACCCGTTCGAGGACGACCACATCTTCAACCCGTATCATCCCAAGTGGAACCCCGGGGACTTGGGACAGGAGTTCGGGTTCGAGTACCTGGCGGTGTACCACACCGAACGCGGCGAGTACGTACCGCGCATTGCCGACGACTGGTCGATCGACGACGACACCCTTCGAACCGAAGTCACCCTCTCGGAGGAGTACGGCTGGTCGACGGGCGAGGACATCACCGCCCACGACTTCGTCACCGCGTACAAGTTAGACGGCCACTTGAGTCTGGGAATCGAGGAGTTCGTCGACATCGAGGAGGGGGTCTACGCCGACGACGATTACACGCTCGTCATCGAGCCCGTAGACGAGTACAGCGATCTGGAGAAGGACCTGTGGATGAGCCAATGGGCCGAGGCGAACCTGACGGTTTCGGAGAGCCAGTACGGTCAGTTCGTCGAGGAGTTCGAGGACGCGGGGGACGATGACGAACACGAGAGCGTCCAGGAGGACCTCCTCAACTACGACGTGAGCTGGAACGAGGTCCTGTACTCGGGCCCCTGGATCTTTGCCGAGGCCAACGAGGAGTACGCCGACCAGGTCCCGAACCCTGAGCATCCGATCGCACAGGATTGGAACTTCTTCCAACGAACCGGCATGTACGTCGACGAGGAGGGAATCGAATCTGGCGAGGTCGACTGGGGAGACGACAGTCCCGAACTCGAGGACGTGCCCGACAAGTACGGCGAAGGACCGTTGCCGTATGACGGGCAGTCGTTTGCGATCATCTTCGGGACCGAAGACGAGTACATCCGCGAGTATCCCGAAGTGCGCCAGGCACTCGCCTACGCCGTCGACATCCCGCACCTGACCGAGGTCACCGCCACGGACGGGACGCCCCACGACGAGTACTCCACGGGGATCGACTCCCTGTACGTCGAAGACTACGTCGAGGCCGACGCCCTCGATGCAATGGCGAACTACGCGCCCCAGGACACGGAGACCGCTCAGGATCTCCTCGAACCGATCGGTTTCGAGCTTGATGGCGACGAGTGGCTGACGCCGGACGGCGATATTTGGAACATCAATTTCTCGGTGGGCGAGTGGTTTGACACCCACTCGGAGATAATCTCGAACAATCTCCAGGAGTTCGGAATCGACGTCGATCATTACGTCAGCGAGATGCCAAATTGGGAGTCGGAGGTCATGGAGCCCCTCGACTTCGATATGACGGTTCATCTGAACTACGGGATGGCTCGCGAGTATCATCCCTACCCCGACTTCAACGACGTGTTCAACAATCGCACCATGGGATTGCTCACCGAACGGACGGGGATCGTCGAGGAGACCGTCGAGGTGCCCGAAGTCGGCAGCCCGGATGGAGATACGGTAACGTTCGACGTTCCCGAGGAGCTTGACGCGATGTTGACGGCCGATTCCGAGGACGAACTCGTCGATCACGCGACGAACCTCGCCTGGGTCCACAACCAGAAGCTCCCTGCGGCCGTTTGCTTCCCCTGGGGCGGAGGGCATTACTGGGTCAACACCGATGACTGGAACTTCGACCTCGAAAGTGAGGATTGGCTGACCTCGAACCGGCTCACCCATTACCTGTTGCAGAACGGGATCGAACCGGTTTGACCCCGAAGCGGTTTCGCAGACGGGCGTAACTCGACGGCGTCCGCCCGTGTTCGTATCGGGAATCCCACGTTCTCGCAAGCGGACGGTGTCGGAAGCGATCGCGCTCTCTCCGGCCGGCTCGGTTTCGCATGCCCCGAAACGCCGTCGACAGAGCCAGCCCTTCGGCTCTTCCCCCGGACCAAATCGTCGATATCGCTCCCTCCCCGGGCGCCACGCACGGTCCGGACGACGCAACGGATCTCGTCGTGAACCGCTCCACGATGGATCGCCGCCGGCCGAAACATTTATCATACATTATCATCAATTTCGACTGATGCCTGAGAAGCAGCACTGGCAGCGCGCCATCTCACGACGGAGAGCACTCGCACTGGTCGGCGTCGGTGGCGCCGGGACGATCGCCGGCTGTCTCGGCGGCGACGGCGGCAATGGCAATGGCAACGGGAATGACAGCGGCAACGGAAACGACAGCGGCAACGGAAACGGCAACGACAGCAGCGGCGAGGACGCCTTAGAGGAGTACTACGGCGGGGAAGCCGAGGAAGTCGAACAGGAGTTCGACGCCGACTACGAGCAGTGGAGCGAGGCGAATCTACCGGACGCCACAACCCCCTACGATGGGGAGTACATCCTCAACCCCTATCACTCCTCGTGGAACGCGGGCGACCTCCAGGAACTGGGCTACGAGTACCTCTCGGTGTACCACACGGGGGACGGCGAGTACATCCCCCGCGTTGCCGACGAGTGGTCGATCGACGAGGAGACCCTCGAGACCGAGATCACGCTGAGCAGCGATTACGGCTGGTCGAACGGCGACCCGGTCACGGCCGCCGACTTCGAGACGGCGATGCGCCTCAGCGCCTACATGGAGATGGGTCTCGAGACCTACATCAACCCCGACGAGGGGATCACTGCCGAGGACGACACCACGCTCGTCCTCCAGCCCCGCGAGGACTACCAGGCACTCGAGTCCTCGTTCTGGGAGAACCAGTTCGCCGAGACGATCTTGAACGTCTCGGAGGCCCAGTACGGCGGGTTCGTCGAGGAGTTCGCCGACACCGACTCCGACGAGGAGATCTCGAACATCCAGGGCAACATCATTGAGTTTGCGCCCGAGTGGAACCAGGCGATGTACTCGGGTCCGTTCATGTGGATCGAGGCCAACGAGGAGTACGCCGACCGGGTTCCGAACCAGAACCACCCGGTCGCCCAGGACTGGGAGCTCTATCTCCGAACCGGACAGTACGATGGGGAGGAGGGGCTACGTTCCGAAGACGCCAGCTGGGCACACAACACGGCGATCACCGCGGACCTGCCCGACATCTACGAGTCGCCGCCGGTGTCGTACTCCGGCCAGACGTTCGCGCTCCTGTTCGGTCCCCAGGACCAGTACATCTCCCAGGAGCCCGACGTCCGGAAGGCGATCGCGTACGCGATCGACTGTCAGAATCTGGTCGAGACCGTCGCCCCCTCGACGCCGGTCGACACCTACTCCGCCGGTGTCGACATCGGCTACATCGAGAACTTCGTCGCCGAGGACGCCCTCGAAGCGATGACCGACTACTCGGTCCGGGACACCGACCGCGCCCAGGAACTCCTCGAGGGCGTCGGCTTCAGTCTCGACGACGGCACCTGGTACACTCCCGAGGACGAGGAGTGGCAACTCGAGTTCCCCCACGGCGACTGGTTCCCGGACCACGGCGAGATCATCAACAACAACCTGACCGAGTTCGGCATTAGCTCCGAACGCACTTCCAACGCCATGGGGACCTGGCAGTCCGAGTACGGCGACACCCTCGAGTACGACATCAGCGTCCATCTGAACTACGGGATGGCCCGACAGTACCACCCGCTGCCGGACTTCGAGGAGGAACTGTTCGATGCCGACCGCGCGGCGGTCACCGGGACCGAGATCCTGAGCGAGGAAGTCGAGGTGCCCGAGGTCGGCAACCCCGAGGGCGACACGATCACGGTCAACTTCCGGGAGGCCCTGGATAACATGGCGGTCGCGGGCGGCGAAGACGAGTTGATGGAGATCGCGACCAGGGTCGCGTGGGCACACAACCAGTTGCTCCCGAACCTGATGATCTACCCCTGGAGCGAGCACTACTGGGTCGACGCCGCGAACTGGAACTTCGACGTCGAGTCCGACGACTGGCTCACCTCGAACCGGATCGCCCACTACATGCTCCAGAACGGCATCAGTCAGACCTAAGCCGTCGACTCCGTTCCGACCCCATAGCTCCGCGATATCGTTCCGTTTTTGTGCTGTTTTCACCCGTCTTTTGCTCCCGACGAGCCGTCGCATCGGGACGTTTTTGTTCCGGCAGGTTCCCGGGAGCGTATGGCACAAGGGAGCGATGTGCGCGACGTGGAGATAACCGACGTCCGGACGACCCGCGTCGAGTCGGAGTTCTTCTGGACGTACGTCCGGATCTACACGGACGAGGGCATGACCGGAACCGGCGAGGCCGTCCTCGGTCCGAAAGCCGACGAGTACGTCGATTTCGTACGGGAGCTGCTCGTCGGGAAGAACCCCCTCGACATCGACGCGCGGTGTACGGAGCTGTTCGACCGGCTCTCGTATCTCGGCGGGATGTCCGGGATCGGCGTGACGGCGATCTCGGCGATCGACATCGCGCTCCACGATCTCGCGGGGAAGCTATTGGACGTGCCCGCCTACCAGCTCTTGGGGGGGAAACACCGCGAGGACGTCCGGGTCTACTGTGACTGTCACGCCGGCGAGCACCTCCACGCCGGCGGCGGCGAGGACGCATACAGACCCGAAGCGTATGCCGACGCCGCGGAGGGGGTTCTCGCCGACGGCTTCGACGCGATCAAGTTCGACCTCGACGGCCTGGAGCGCGGCGACGAGGACCGCCGGACCAAGCGCCTCTCAGCGCGCGCGGTCGACTACCGCCGGGAGATCGTCGAGGCGGTGACCGATCGCGTCGGCGACCGTGCGGACGTCGCCTTCGACTGTCACTGGAGCTGGAACGGCGACACCGTCCGCCGGCTGGCCTCGGCGCTCGAGCCCTATCCCGTGTGGTGGTTGGAGGACACCGTTCCCCCGGAGAACCACGACGTCCAGATGGAGGTCACCCGCGCGAGCGAGACGACGATCGCCGCGGGAGAGAACGTCTACCGCGTCGAGGGCGCCCGCCGGCTGATCGAGAACCAGGGTCTCGACGTGCTCCACCCCGACGTGCCGAAGACCGGCGGGATGCTCGAGACGAAGAAGATGGCCGACATGGCCAAAGCCTACTACATCCCCGTGGCGCTGCACAACGTCGCCTCGCCGCTGGGCACGATGGCCTCCGCCCACGTCGGCGCCGCGACCTCGAACTTCATGGCCGTCGAGTACCACGCCCGGGATCTCCCGTGGTGGGACGACGTGATCGAGGGGGGACCGATCATCGAGGACGGGCAGATCGCCGTTCCCGACGAGCCGGGACTGGGGGTCGAACTCGACGAGGACGCCGTCGCCGACCGCCTCGCGCCCGGCGAGACGGTCTTCGAGGAGCCATGAGTCGGACTCCAGCTACCGGAACTGTTATTACGCTTGCCCGATGGACTTTTGGTATCAATAGACCATGACCAACTGGCTCATAAAGCGGGTGGCACAGGCGGCCTTCACCGTGTTGGTCGTCTTCCATCTCACGTTCGCGCTCGTGCGCCTCATGCCGGGGGACCCGGTCGAGGCGATGATGGTCGAGATGGTAAACGAGGGGATGCCGTCGGAGACGGCCCGCCAGCTCGTCGAACTCCACTTGAGCATCAACCCGAACCAACCCCTGCACATCCAGTACATCCAGTACATGTCCTCGCTGTTCCAGGGGGATCTGGGCCACTCGATGTCCCAGAACGCGTCGGTGAACTCGGTGCTCGCGGAGGCGGTCCCGTGGACGATCTTCTACATGTCGATCGCCATGGTCATCGTCTTCACCTCGAGCATCTGTCTGGGGGCGATCATGGCCTACTACGAAGGCTCGAAGTTCGACGCGGGGATGACCGGCTTCGCCGTCGTCGAGGGCTCGACGCCGTACTACGTCGCCGCGCTCTTGCTCTCGTTCGTCTTCGCCTACCAGCTCGGCTGGTTCCCGACGAGCGCGCGCTATCCAGGGGAGGCGACACCCGGGCTCAACTACGAGTTCGTCCGCGGGGCCTTACACCACGCCGCCCTGCCGATCGCCTCGATGATCGTCACCGGGGCGGCGGCCTCGCTTGACATGCGGGGCAACTCCATCAGCGTCCTCGGCTCCGATCACATCCGGGTCGCCAAGCTCCGGGGACTGCCCCCGACCCGGATCGCGCTGCGATACGTGATGCGCAACGCCATCCTCCCGCTTTACACCGGGCTTCTCCTCCTCATGGCTGGGATGATCGGCGGCTCGATCGTCCTAGAGGAGGTTTTCCAGTACCGCGGGATGGGCTGGTACATGTACGAGGGGGTCAACAACCGCGACTACCCGCTGATGGTCGGCGGGTTCATGATCATCTGTATCGCGGTCGTGATCGCCATGTTCATCGCGGACCTCACCTACAGCCGAATCGACCCGCGCGCGAAGACCGGTCGCGACGACGCCGAGGTCTACGGCAGTTCGACTGGCGTCCCGCTCCGCACCCAGATCAAACGCTACGTGAAGCGTCTCACGGGCAACCACGAGCCCGCGACTCGTGCCGACGGCGGCGCGGCCCGCCGGGAGTTCCTGACCGACGAGGGACGCGTCGAGGTCGACCGCAAAGAAATCCTCTACCGGAAGCTGGATCGGTCGGTCTACGCGCCCGCGAAGGTCGTCCTTTCCGACTGGCGGGGAGTGACTGGGATCGTGATCATCGTGGCGTTTACCATCCTGGGGATCGTCGGTCCCGGCTACACCAAGAGCCCGACAGCGACGTTCGATCGGTGGGTAACTCCGATGCAGGGCGGACTCGAACACCCGCTGGGGACGTCAAACACCGGGACCGACATCCTCGCGCTGATGGTCCACGGAACGACGCCGGTGATGATCATGATCACCGCCGGCGCGATCGCGACGGTCACCCTCGGGGTCGCCGTCGGAACCCTCTCGGGCTTCCGGGGCGGGAGCACCGATCGGGTGCTGATGACGATCTGTGACACCGTCATGGCGATTCCGGGGCTTCCCCTCATCATCGTCATCGCGGCGATCATCGAACCCCGGCATCCGGCGATGATCGGGCTCATCCTCTCGGTGGCCGCCTGGGGGGGACTCGGCCGGGCGATCCGCTCGGAGGTCCTGAAGGTCCGCAGCTACGAGTACGTCGAGGCCTCCCGCGCGATGGGGGTCGGTACGGTCTCGATCATCCTCAAGGACATCCTCCCGAACATCGTGCCGTACGTGCTGATGAACCTCGCGAACCACGCCCGACAGATCATCTTCTCGTCGGTCGCGCTCTACTACCTCGGCTTCCTTCCCCGGAGCAACAACAACTGGGGGGTCGTCCTCGACGCCGCCGAGGAGTCCGGCGCGTTGCTGGCGACCGACCAGGTTCACTATATGTTCGCGCCGGTCGTCTTCATCGCGCTTCTCTCGATGGGGCTGATCCTGCTGGCCCAGTCGTTAGACCGGATCAGCAACCCCCGCATCCGCGCCCGCCATGCCAAGTCCGCCGAGGACGACGAGCCAGTCTAACCTCTCAGTTCGATCCGTTTTCCGCGTTCGCTCGAGTCGTACACCGCCTCCGTAATCCGCATGTCGACGAGCCCGTGTCGGCCGTCGGGCCCGCTCTCGCCGCGAGCCGCGAAGTAATCGAACTCCTCTCTGACCTCACTCGGCGCCGTGGCGTCGAACGTGACCGTCCCCCCGTCGGTCTCGACCGTTATCTCCCGGTCGTCGTCGATCCCGAACACCGAGTCGACGACGATCCGGCCCTCCGTGCCCGTGACGGCGAAGCGACTCGCCGAGGCCGCGCCGAAACTCGCCGCACACGTCGCGGTCACTGCCGCCGGGAACTCGAGCTGTGCGGTCACGTGTTCGTCGACACCCTCGAAGGCGGGCCGGGTGGAGTGGGCCGTCGCCCGGACCGCGATCGGGTCCTCGCCGAGGACGAAGCGGGCGGTGTTGATCGGGTAGACGCCGATGTCCATCAGGGCGCCCCCGCCCGCGAGGTCGGGGTCGATCCGCCACTGGTCGGGATCGCCGCCGTCGAGCAGGGAAAAGGAGAACTCGCCGTCGATCCGGACCGGATCGCCGACGACTCCATCACTGATCTGCCGGCGGAGCCAGCGGATCGAGCGGGCGGTCTGCATCCGGTAGGCCGTCATCAGCGTGACGCCGCCGTCCTCGCAGGCGGCGACGAGGCGCTCGGCCCGGTCGGCGGTCGCCTCGAGTGGCTTCTCACAGAGCACGTCCTTGCCGAGGTCGGCGGCGGTCTCGACGTGGGGGAGGTGGAGGGCGTTGGGCGTACAGACGTAGACCGCGTCGTAGGCCTCGCTTCCCTCGCCCGCGCCGTACTCCTCGTAGGAGAGCGCGCGGTCGGCGTCGAACTCCTCGGCGACCTCCCTCGCCTTCTCGGGGGAGCCGCTGACGACGACCGTCGTCTCGCAGTAGTCCGCGGCCTCGATCGCGGGCAGTGCGGTGTTCCGGGCGAAGCCGCCGAGGCCGATTACCGCGAAGCGGACGGGCGTGTCAGCCTGGTCGTTCCAGTCGCGTTCGAACCGCGTCGGTATCTCGAGGTCCATACCCTCGGTTGAGGACGGGATCGGTTAACCTTAACGCAGGCGTTAATTCCCCTTCCTCAACGAGCACCGCACTCCGCCGACCGGCGGACAAGGAGCGGAGTAGGGAGGGAGGCAGTGCCGTCATCATCTGTTCTTTCGTCTGATTCACCATGCGTCGGAATATTCATATAGTTGGATATAATACATATAAAGGCACCCGATGGCCTACAACCTCGATTCAGGTTCGCACTCGGTCTATTCGCTCCACTATCACCTGATACTCGTCACGAAGTGTCGGAGTGAAGTCTTGACCGAAGACAGAACCAATTTCATCCACGAGGTCATCGACGGGTTCGCAGACAACTACGGCGTCGAGGTCTCGCACCTCGACGGCGAAGACGACCACATACACGTCCTGTTCACAACGAAACCCACGACGAACCTCGTGAAGTTCGTCAACACGCTCAAGGGAGCGACTGCGCGGAGGGTTCGCAATGAGTTCCCCGAACTCAAGGACGAACAGGGAGATTCGTTCTGGAACGACTCGTACTGTCTCATCTTGACGGGACAGGTCTCACTCGACGTGCTCACCGAGTATGTCGACAACCAGCGCCGATGAATTGCACCTACCGGTTCCGGCTCAATCCCACGCCCGAACAGAAAGAGCGGTTGGCGTGGACACTGGATACCTGCCGACAGGTCCGCAACCACTTCCTGCATCGGATGAATCGGCTGGAAGACCCGTCGTACACACCAGAACAGAATCGTCTCCCGAAACTCAAAAAGTGGTGGACCGACCTCCAGTCGGTCCACTCGAAAGTGCTTCAGATGGTCGTTCGCCGCCTCTACAAGGACCGTTCGAACCTTGCGAAAAAGGCGAAGAAGGGCTCCAACGTCGGCAAACTCAAGTGGAAAGGTGTAGGCGACTACTATTCGTTCACGTACAACCAGACCGGCTTCGAACTCAAGAAAACGAGTGGCCGCGACAGGTTGCACCTTTCGAAGATTGGCGACGTTCCCGTGGTTGCTCACCGAGACCTCCCCGACGACGCCACGACAACTGGCGTCGTCGTGAAACGCGAAGCCACCGGACGGTGGTACGCTTCGCTCCAATTCGACACCGGCGTCGAAGCACCTCCGAAACCGGACAACCCGGAGCAGTGTGTCGGTATCGACGTGGGAATACTGAAATACACCCACGACACCGACGGCCACGCCGTCGGGTCGTTGGACCTCTCGGCCGAACAAGAGCGGTTAGAACACGAACAGCGTGTCCTCTCGCGCAAAGAGCACGGGTCGACCAACTACCGCGAACAGCAACGGAAAGTTGCTCGACGCCATGCCGACATCAAGCGAAAGCGCCGCGACTTCCTGCACAAGCTCTCGAGGTGGTACGCCGAGACCTACGACCTCGTGGCGGTCGAAAAGTTGGACGCAAAGAACATGATGGAACTGCCGTCGAACTCGCACAACCGTGCGAGTGCGGCATGGGCAACGTTTCGGACGTTGCTGAAGTGGAAGTGCAAACGCGAAGGAACTCACTTCGCGGAGGTCGAACCAGCAGGAACCACCAAAGAGTGCGCGGCTTGCGGTGTCGAGACCGAGAAACCACTGTGGGTCCGCGACCATTCCTGTCCCGCCTGCGGGTTCGAAGCGGACAGGGACGAAAACGCCGCGTGGAACGTGCTCCACCGCGGATTCGGACAATTAGGCATGGGCTGTGCCGAATCAACGCCCTCGGAGACTGCAGTCCCTACGGACACCTCCTTTCAGCAGGTGTCTGCAAACCGCGTCGTCGAACAGGGAAGCCCCGCCCTCACCGAGCGCGTCAGCGCGAACTAAGGCGGGGAGAAGTCACAAGAGTAGGTGGCGGATACCACAACCCCTTTGATCGGGCTTCCCGATCGACCGGGCATGGACAGGTCTACTGACGTGAGCGTCGAGGGACGGTCGGCGGTCGTGATCGGCGGGACCAGCGGCATCGGGCGGGCGATCGCGCTCGCGTTCGCCGAGGACGGGGCGGACGTCGTCGCCGCGAGCCGGGACCCCGAGGCCGGCGAGGCGGTCGCCGCGGAACTCCGCGAGCGGGGTGCCGAAACGACGGGGGCCACCTGTGACGTCACCGACGGCGACTCGCTCGAACGGCTCCGCGAGGACGCCGTCGAGGCGATGGGCGACGTCGACGTCCTCGTCAACTCCGCGGGGTCGGTCGCGCGGGCGTCGGTGACCGAGATGACCGACGAGCAGTGGAGCCAGGACATCGACGTCTGTCTCTCCGGCGTGTTCCGGGCGTGTCGGACCTTCGGCCGCGAGATGGACGACGGTGCGATCGTCAACATCTCCTCGATGTCGGCGGGCCAGGCCAGAGAGAACCGGCCGGCGTACTGTGCGGCCAAGGCGGGGGTCAACGGACTGACCCGCGCGGCGGCGGCCGATCTCGCTCCCGAGATCCGGGTGAACGCGATCTCGCCGGGGTTCGTCAAAACGCCCTTGGCCGGCGACGCCTTTGACGAGGGGACCGAGACCCGCGAGGCGATCGACGACCGAACGCCGATGGAGCGCGTCGCGACCCCCGAGGAGATCGCGGGGACGGCGATCTACCTCGCCAGCGACGGGGCCTCCTTTACGACCGGCGAGGAGATCGTCGTCGACGGCGCCTACGACAAAAGCGCCCTGTAGCGCCGGTCAGAAGCCGTAGACCTCGCGGGGACGGTCGTAGGCCACCTCCCTGGCAACGTCGCGAGCGACCTCGATCGGGACCTGGCCGCGGGAGACCTGTCGGCCGAGGACGTTCGCCAGCGAGCGCCGGAACATCTCGAAGCGCGAGCCGTAGGAGAGCAGTTTCCGGGAGTCGCTGACCATCCCGGGGGAGTTCGCGAGCAGGGAGACGGTGCCGACGTACTCCAAGTGCTCCTCGATCCCGAACGGGCTGTCGTTGAACCACCAGGCGGGACCGACGCTGA